>NZ_JAPWIB010000005.1:0-585501 GCF_030587305.1 Janthinobacterium sp. SUN206
TGACCATAGCAAGTTGGTCCCACCCCTTCCCATCCCGAACAGGACCGTGAAACAACTTTGCGCCGATGATAGTGCTGCAACCAGTGTGAAAGTAGGTTATCGTCAGGCTTGTTATTCGCAGTAGAAGAAAACCCGTCAAGCAATTGGCGGGTTTTTTTTCGTCTGGTGGTTTTGTCAGCAGGCAGGCGTAAAAAAAGCAGCGCTGCGCGCTGCCTTTGTCATGTAACGTCGCTTAACTTCCACGATAGGTCGAATACGACCACGGCGACACTACCAGCGGCACGTGGTAGTTCTCGTCCGTATGCGCAATGCCGAAGGCCAGGGTGACCAGATCGATGAAGCGGGGCGAAGGCAGTTCCACTCCCTGGGCGGCGAAATAGTCGCCTGCGTTAAACACCAGTTCATATTGACCCGCTTTCATGCTCTCGCCTTCCAGCAAAGGCGTGCTGCAGCGGCCATCGCTATTGGTCATATCCATCTTCAATAGCACTTTTCCTTCCGGCGCGACTGAAAACAGGGCCACCTTGACGCCGGCTCCCGGCCTGCCGTGGGCGATATCGAGTACATGCGTGCTGAGTTTTCCCATTTGCTATCCTGTATATAGGGTGAGTGAATGTGCTTATCGTGCAAATCATATACCGGTGACTGCGCCTGGCTATATGATTGGGCATATAGCCAACATTGTCCTCCTATAGGCGCGCCTCCGCATGAACAATTACGAAGATTATCCACGCGACTTGATCGGCTATGGCCGCACGCCCCCGCATCCGCAATGGCCGGGCCAGGCCCGCATCGCCCTGCAATTCGTTCTCAATTACGAGGAAGGGGCGGAAAACAGCGTGCTGCATGGCGATCCCGCCTCGGAAACCTTTTTATCGGAAATGATCGGTGCGACCGCTTTTCCCGCGCGCCACCTGAGCATGGAGTCGATCTACGAATACGGCTCGCGTGCCGGATTATGGCGCTTGCTGCGCATGTTCGAGGATCGGCGCCTGCCGCTGACCGTATTCGGCGTATCGATGGCCTTGAAACGCAATCCGGAGGCGGTGGCCGCGTTCCAGCAACTGGGGCATGAAATCGCCTGTCATGGCTTGCGCTGGATTTCCTACCAAAACATGGATGAAGCAACGGAGCGCGAACACATGCGCGAAGCCGTGCAGATCATCCGCGAATTGACGGGTTCCGCCCCGCAAGGCTGGTACACGGGGCGCGATTCGCCCAATACGCGCAAACTGGTGGTCGAGCATGGCGGTTTCCGCTACGACGCCGATTACTATGGCGACGATCTGCCATTCTGGGAAAAAGTGGCGTACACGGATGCCGCCGGCATGCCGGCCGTGCAGCCGCAGCTGATCGTGCCTTACACCCTGGACACGAACGACATGCGCTTTGCCGCCATGCAAGGCTTTAATTCGGGCACGCAATTTTTCGATTATCTGAAGGATGCCTTCGATGTGTTGTATGCGGAAGGCGATCCGAACGGCTTGAATCAGCCGAAGATGTTGTCGGTGGGCTTGCATTGCCGCCTGGTGGGACGTCCGGGACGGGCCGCGGCGCTGGCGCGCTTCCTCGACTATGTACAGGGCCATGAGCAGGTGTGGATCACGCGCCGCATCGATATCGCTGAGCACTGGCATACGACGCATCCCTATGCTGCTTGATGGGTATTGATATTGGATGATAAGTAAAATCAGTCTTTGCATATAGTTGTCCCATATGCCGGTGTTAATCTCCTATACTGGGACTATACCGAGGCCAGCATGTCAGAACCGATCCGCTTTTATTACCGTGGTGCCGTACAGGAAGTACGCAACGCCGCCCCTACGCAGACTGTGTTGCAGCACCTGCGCGAGGATTTGCATTGCACTGGCACCAAGGAAGGCTGCGCCGAAGGCGATTGCGGCGCCTGCACCGTCGTCATCGGCAGCCTGGTCGATGGCCAGGTCGAGATGAAGGCCGTCAACGCCTGCATCCAGCTCACGCCCACCCTCGATGGCAAGGCCCTGTTTTCCGTGGAAGACTTGCAGCAGCCGGATGGCGCCCTGCACCCGGTGCAGCAGGCGATGGTCGAGTGCCACGGATCCCAGTGCGGTTTTTGCACGCCCGGTTTTGTCATGTCCTTGTGGGGCATGTATCTGAAAAAAAACGGCGAGACGCCCACGCGCTGCGAAATCGACGACACCCTGTCGGGCAATCTGTGCCGCTGCACCGGTTACCGGCCCATCATCGATGCCGCCAGGCGCATGGGGGAATTGCCGCACGTCACGTTCGATCGCGATGCCTTGAGGGAGCAATTGCAGGCGCTGCAGCGCGGCAGCCTGCATACGTATGAACATGGCGGCCAGCACTTCCACGCGCCGCGCAGCATCGATGAATTGGTGGCGTTGCGCGCGGAAAAGCCGCAAGCCTGCCTGCTGGCCGGTTCCACCGACGTGGGCTTGTGGGTGACCAAGCAATTGCGCGACCTGGGCGAGATCATTTATCTGGGCCACGTGGCTGCGCTGAAAACCATCTCCGCGGACGACGGCAAGCTGCACATCGGCGCTGGCGCCAGCCTGAACGATGCTTACGGGGCGCTGTGCCAGCATTACCCGGAGGAATTGTCGGAACTGTGGCAGCGCTTTGCCTCCTTGCCGATTCGTAACGCGGGTACCCTGGGCGGCAATGTGGCCAATGGTTCTCCCATCGGCGACTCGATGCCGTGGCTGATTGCGCTGGGCAGCGAGATCGTGCTGCGCGGCCCTGCCGGCCAGCGCATCATGCCGCTGGAAAACTTCTATCTGGGGTACCAAAAGAAAGATTTGCAGCCAGGCGAATTCGTCGAAGCCGTGCGCGTGCCCTTGCCGCGTGCCGACGTGCAATTTCGTACGTATAAACTGGCCAAGCGCTTCGACCAGGATATTTCGGCCGTGTGCGCCGCCTTCGCGTTCCAGCTCGATGGCGAACGTATCGTCGATGCGCGCATCGCCTTTGGCGGCATGGCGGCCACGCCGCAGCGCGCCGCGCAAACGGAAGCATTTTTGCGTGGACAGGCGTGGACGGAAGACAACCTCGTCATCGCCATGCGCTTGCTGGCCGACGATTACGCGCCCCTGTCCGACATGCGCGCCTCGAACACTTACCGCATGACGACGGCGCAAAACCTGCTGCGCCGCTTCTGGCTGGAAACACGTCCCGCTGCGCCCTTGTTGCGCACGGCCGTCAACGCCTACGCTTGCCGCGCCTGAAAGGACCAGCATGAACCATCCTGCCACGCCCGAACTGCAAGCGGCTGCCTGGGCCGCCGTGGGCAAGCCCAGCCCGCATGAATCGGCACAATTGCATGTGCTGGGACAAGCCACTTACACGGACGATATCGCCGAACTGCAGGGCACCTTGCATGCGGCGCTGGGGCTGTCGCAAAAGCCGCACGCGCGCATTACGACCATGGATTTGTCGGCCGTGCGCGCCGCTGGCGGTGTCGTCGCCGTCTATACGGCGCAGGATATTCCCGGCACGAATGATTGCGGTCCCATTATCCACGACGATCCCATCCTGGCTTTTGATCTGGTGCAATACGTGGGCCAGCCCATCTTCATCGTTGTGGCTGATACGCATGACCATGCGCGCCGCGCCGCCCGTCTGGCGCAAGTGTCATATGAAGAATTGCCCGCGATCATGACGCCGCAAGCGGCCAAGGCCGCGCAATCGTATGTGCTGCCGCCGATGCAGCTGACGCGCGGCAATTACCAGGCCGCGTTCGAAGGCGCGCCGCATGTGGTCAAGGGCCAGCTCTACGTGGGCGGCCAGGAACAGTTTTATCTGGAAGGACAGATTTCCTACGCCATCCCGAAGGAAGCGCAAGGCATGCTGGTGCTGTGTTCGACCCAGCATCCGAGCGAGATGCAGCACGTGGTGGCGCATGCGCTGGGCGTGCATTCGCACAACATCACGGTCGAGTGCCGGCGCATGGGTGGCGGTTTCGGTGGCAAGGAATCGCAATCGGCCCTGTGGGCAGCGGCGTCATCGATTGCGGCGGCCAAACTGAAGCGTCCCGTGAAATTGCGCGCCGACCGCGACGACGACATGCTGGTGACGGGCAAGCGCCACTGTTTTTACTATGAGTACGAAGTGGGCTACGACGACGAAGGCCGCATCCTTGCCGCCAAGGTCGACATGACCACGCGCGCGGGCTATTCGGCCGACTTGTCCGGCCCCGTCGCCACGCGCGCCGTCTGTCACTTCGACAATACATATTACCTGTCCGACGTGGACATCCGCGCCGCCTGCGGCAAGACGAATACCCAATCGAACACGGCATTCCGGGGCTTTGGCGGGCCGCAGGGCGCCATTGCCATCGAGTACGTCATCGATGAAATCGCCCGCCACTTGCAACGCGATGCGCTCGATATCCGCCTGCTCAATTTCTATGGCCGCAACGATGCCGAGGGACGCAACGTCACGCCCTACGGGCAGAAGATCGTCGACAACGTGATCCATGAACTCGTTGCCGAACTGGAAGAGAGCAGCGATTACCGGGCGCGCCGCCGCGCCATCGATGCCTACAACGAGGCCAGCCCGGTCCTGAAGAAGGGCCTGGCCTTCACGCCCTTGAAATTCGGCATCGCTTTCAACGTCACGCATCTGAACCAGGCCGGCGCCCTCGTGCACGTGTACGTGGATGGCTCCGTGCTGGTCAACCATGGCGGCACGGAAATGGGGCAGGGCATCAATACCAAGGTCATGCAGGTGGTGGCCCACGAGCTGGGCCTGGACCTGGACCGCGTGCGGGCCACGGCCACCGATACCAGCAAGGTGGCGAACACGTCGGCCACGGCGGCGTCCACCGGCGCCGACCTGAACGGCAAGGCGGCGCAGGATGCGGCGCGCCAGATCCGTGAACGCCTGGCCGATTACGCGGTCAAACTGTACGGCGGCGACGTTGCTGCTGTGCGCTTCTTTGACAACCATATCCACGTGCATGGCCATGTCGTCGCGTTTGCCGAACTGGTACAGAAGGCGTATCTGGCCCGCGTACAACTGTGGTCGGACGGTTTCTATGCCACGCCCGGCCTGTCGTGGGATGCGAAGACGATGACGGGCCATCCGTTTTCGTATTACGCGTATGGCGCGGCTGTGGCCGAAGTGGTGGTCGATACCCTGACGGGCGAATGGAAATTGCTGCGTGCGGACGCCTTGTACGATGCGGGCCAGTCATTGAATCCCGCGATTGATCTGGGTCAAGTGGAGGGGGCATTTATCCAGGGCATGGGTTGGCTGACGACGGAACAGCTGTGGTGGAATGCGGCGGGTAAGTTGATGACGCACGCGCCATCGACGTACAAAATTCCTGGCATTTCCGATTGTCCGGAAGATTTCCGTGTGAAACTGTTTCAGAATCGCAATGTGGAAGACAGCATCCACCGTTCCAAGGCCGTGGGCGAACCGCCGCTGCTGTTGCCGTTTTCCGTGTTCTTCGCCATCCGCGACGCCATTTCCAGCGTGGGCCATCACGCCGTGCAGCCACCGCTGAATGCCCCCGCCACCAGCGAGGAAATCCTCAAGGCGGTCATGGCCGTGCAAGCGGCGCATGCCGGTGCCTAGGAGTACAGCATGAGCGACTGGCTGACAGCGATGGAGAACGACACGCAGGCATCCGTGCTGGTGACGGTTGCCCTGGTGGAAGGTTCCGGACCGCGCGAGGCGGGGGCGAAGATGCGCGTGACCCTCGATGGCCAGGTGGACACCATCGGTGGCGGCCACCTGGAATTGCGCGCCGTGGAAATCGCCAAGACCATGCTGGCAACGGGCGAGACCCATGCGCGGCTCGAGCGTTTTGCACTGGGCCCCAGCCTGGGACAATGCTGCGGCGGCGTCGTCCACCTGGCATTCGAATATGTCGATGCCAGCCTGAAAGAATTGCTGGCCGCCTTGCGCGAACGTCGCCAGCAAGACAGCTGGCGTTTGACGGCGCTCGACGGTGTAGCCGCGTCGGCGCTGTTCGATGCTGCCGGTCACCTGATCGCCGGCACAGGCGCACAGGCGCCCGACACGTTTTCGCGCGAACGCAGTACCCATGTCGCCCAGGATGGCAAGGGCCGGCGCTGGCTGGTCGATCCCTGCCTGGCACCACGCGCCCATTTGACCTTGTTTGGCGCCGGCCATGTGGGCGCCGCCATCGTGCGCGCGCTGGCCCACTTGCCTTGCAATATCACCTGGGTGGATGAACGGGAAGACATGTTTCCCGTGCAACTACCGGATAATGTGCGCATCGCCGCGACCGATATGCCCGAGGAATTTGTCGCCATGGCGCCGCCGGGCGGCAGTTTTCTCGTCATGACGCATAGCCATGCGCTCGATCAGCGCTTGACGCAAGCCATCATGGAGCGCGAGGATGCGGGCTGGTTCGGCTTGATCGGTTCGCACACGAAACGCAAGCAGTTCGAGCACCGCCTGCAGGCGCGCGGCGTGCCCGACGCGCGCATTGCCGCCATGGTATGTCCGATCGGCATGCCCGGTATTCGCAACAAGGCGCCGGCCGTGATTGCCGCGTCCGTTGCCTGTCAACTACTCATGGTGTGGGAGGAAGCGGCCGCGGCCGCCCTGGCCGCACCGCTGCGGCTGGCCTCTGCCAGCGCGCCACCGCGACGCGAGAAACGCGCCGCCATTCACCCGTTATAGAAAGAAGTCATGCCGATTGTTCCTGCTACATTGCAAGCTTACCGTGCCAGCTTGCTGCACTTCCACGCAGATCCCGCCTTTAGCGAGGAGGCGCACGCCTGGCATGCGGATGGCTTGCTGATCGTGGCCGATGGCAAGGTCGTGGCCGCCGGCGATTATGCGCAGCTGCAAGCGACTTTGCCGCCCGGCACCGAGATCGTCGATTACCGCGGCAAGCTGATCGTGCCGGGTTTCATCGATACCCATCTGCACTTCCCGCAGACGGAAATGATCGCCTCGCCCGCTCCCGGTTTGCTGCCGTGGCTGGAAACGTATACTTTCCCCACCGAACGCGCGTTTGAGAATCCTCAACATGCGCGCGATGTGGCCGAGTTTTTCCTCGATGAACTGCTGCGCTGCGGCACCACGACGGCCATGGTGTATGGCAGCGTGCATCCGCAATCGGTCGATGCCTTCTTTGGCGCCAGCGAGGCGCGCGGCTTGCGCATGGTGGCGGGCAAGGTCATGATGGACCGCAATTGCCCCGAGTTTCTGCGCGACACGGCCGAGTCGGGTGCGCGCGAAAGCGAAGAACTGATCCAGCGCTGGCACAAGCACGGCCGTTCGTTGTACGCGATCACGCCCCGTTTCGTGCCGACCTCGACAAATGAACAGATGCACCTGGCGGGTGAGCTGGCGCGCGCCTATCCGGATACGTATTTGCAGACGCACGTGTCGGAAAACGCGGATGAATGCCGCTGGGTGCGCGAATTGCATCCGCAGGCGCGCAGCTATCTCGATGTGTATGACCAGTACGGCATGCTGCGTCCGCGCGCCATGTTTGGCCATTGCATCTGGCTCGACGAGCGTGACCGCGCGCGCATGGCGGAGACGTCGTCGGCGGCCGCCATTTGTCCTACATCAAACCTGTTCTTGGGCAGCGGCCTGTTTGATTTCGAGCGGGCCGATGCGGCGCGGGTGCTGCTGTCGCTGGCCACCGACGTGGGGGGCGGCACCTCGTTCTCGATGTTGCAAACAATGAACGAAGCCTATAAAGTAGCACGCTTGAAAGGCAGCTATCTGCCCGCCTTGCGCATGTTTTATCTGGCGACCTTGGGCGCTGCACGGGCCATGCAACTGGAAGGCACCCTGGGCAATTTCGCGGCAGGCACGGAAGCGGATTTTATTGTGCTCGACAAGCAATCGACGCCGCTGCTCGAGCGCCGCACTGCCGGCTGTCAAAGCCTGGAGGAATTGCTGTTTGCCTTTGCGCTGCTGGGCGACGACCGCGCTGTGGCCGCCACCTATTCAGGCGGCCGATGCGTGCATGTGCGAGGGCAGGGCTGACCTACCCGTTGTTCCATACGAATTATCCTGAGCGAGAACGCGAATGCACAAGAAACTCACTGGCCTGGCGCTTGGCGCCGCGCTGGCCTTGACCGGCACGGCGCAGGCCGCCCCGTCTTCCAATGAAGCGGCTACCGCGCGCCATTTTGCCGCCCTGGTTGCCGGTGCGCAGCCGAAGACAGCCGAGTTGAGCCTGTTCTTTTCCATGATGCCCAAGGGCGGTGACTTGCATCACCATTACTCGGGCGCCATTTACGCCGAGCAATTCCTCGACTGGGTCGACAAGGAAAACTATTGCGTCAACAAGACGACCTACCGCATCGAAAGCAACAAGGACGTCGTGGCGGCCGAGCGCGCCAAGCCGGCCGCGCAGCGCGCCTGCCTGTCGTCCACGGAAGTGTTTGCCGATGCGGGCCTGTATGCGGAATTGCTGCAGCGCTGGTCGACCAAGGATTTCTATAATCACGGCGCCATCCAGACGCCGCCGGACCGTACCTTCTTCGATACCTTTGGCTATTTCGGCCCCGTGGCATCCACGAACACGGCCGATGGCCTGAAAACCCTGAAGCAGCGCGCCATCGCGGAAAACCTCAGCTACATCGAAACGATTTTCGAGCTGTCGCCATTCGTGCAAAGCGCGCAGTTCGACCAGCAAGTGCTGGAGCCGGGCTTGCAGCCGGCCGCGCTGCAAGCGCTGCTGGCCAACTGGACAGGCAGCCTGGAGCAGGATGCCGGCTTCCAGAAAAGCATCACCGCCTACAACGACAACGTCAACGCCAGCAGCGCCGGCATCGACGATGCGCACTTCACCATGCGTTACCAGGCGTATGTGCTGCGTTTCCTGTCGCCATCGCAAGTTTTTTCCTCGATGGTGGCCGCGTTCAAGGCAGCGAGCCTGAATCCCTTGCTGGTGGGCGTGAACATCGTGGGCCAGGAAAGCGTGAACGTGTCGATGCGCGACTACAGCCTGCACATGGAAATGTTCAAGTTCCTCAAGGCAAAATATCCGAACGTCAAGATCGCCCTGCACGCCGGTGAGCTGGCGCTGGGCATGGTGCCGCCGGAAGGCATGGCTTTCCATATCGCCGAAGCCGTCGATGTGGCGGGCGCCGACCGTATCGGTCATGGCATGGATATCGCCTACGAGCACAATGCGCTGGCGACCATGCAAAAAATGCGCGAACGGGGCATCCCTGTGGAAGTGAACCTGACCAGCAACGATTACATTCTCGGCATCAAGGGTCAGGCGCATCCGATCACCCTGTACCGCAAGTATGGCGTGCCGTTCGTGATTTCCACCGATGATGCGGGCGTATCGCGCAATACCTTGTCGAATGAATACGTGCTGTTTGCCAGCCAGTACAAGACCGATTATGCGGAAATGAAAAAGCTGTCCTACAACAGCTTGCGGTATTCGTTTTTGGTGGAAGCGGACAAGCAACGCTTGCTGAAAGCACTCGATGCCCGTTTTACCCGTTTCGAGGCCCTGATTGCAAATAGTGATCGAAAAGCAACTGTTGTAAAGCCGTAAAAGTATTTCACCTCTCCTGCTTGCCACGCGACCGCAACTAGCGGTCGCGTAATCTGCTGTTCTTCATAGTTACAATCCCCTCTTTTTCCCCTTTTTGTTGTGCCTTTACGACACAAAATGACGCGCTGATAGTGCTTTCTTGCAATTATTTTCTGAAACAATTTCCAAGTCTTGCCGCTCATCTATAATTTCGCCCCGATGAGGTGAGCTTGCTCGGTTGATACAAAAAATGCGGCTTCCAGCGGTGATTTATATTTTTTATATATAAATCATTAAAAAAAAACGTATTTGTCAGCCTACAGACCTTAATGCATAGTTGGACGGCGAAGAATTGAATAAGTCATTTTTGATATCGCTTTTGTGACAATTCAGGATGTCTAGCGGCTCCTGTCACATTGCGGTCATATCCGTGTAACGGATTTGAAATATTCGATCTTTATACTGCCGTGTCTAGTTGGATAGTTTCCGTGTTTCACCACAATATAAGCAAGTCAAAATCTTGTAAGTTACAACACACTCTAGGGGGTTCAAATGCAGTTCATTCAACAACCAAAATTGCGACTAAGTATGATCGCAGTGGCATGCCAGCTGGCTTGCTTCGGCATCTCCACTGCGCATGCGCAAAGTGCTGAAGGCACGGTATCGCCATCGACGGTGACCGTTACCGGGAAAAAAGTTGGTATGGGCTTGATGGTGCAGGAAGATGCGCCAAAGGCACGCAGTACCGTGACGGCCGAGGAGTTGGCAAAACAGCGTCCAACCGGCAATGCATACGATGCCCTGACTCTGTTGCCATCGGTGAACACCTATGGCTACGATGCGACTGGTCTGTTTGGTGGCGGCTTGGCCATGCGCGGTTTCAACAGCGATCAAATCGGCGCGACGGTGAATGGCGTGCCAGTGAATGACTCCGGTAACTTCGCTGTATTTCCACAAGAATATGTAGACCAGGAAAACACCTGCTCGCAATTTGTGACCCAAGGCTCGACCGACGTTGATTCTCCACAAGTGGGTGCAACTGGCGGTAACTTTGGTATTACTACCTGCGATCCAGAAGATAAATTCCGTGTACGCGTCATGCAAACCCTGGGCCAGTTGAATCTGGCAAAGTCGTATGTGCGTGTCGATACCGGCCGTTTTGCCAATGACAAAGCGAAGGCATTCATGTCGGTGTCGAATGCGCAAGCGGATAAATGGAAAGGCAAGGGCAAAGCCGATCGTACTCACGTTGACGTTGGCTTCAATTACGACTGGAACCGTTTCAATTACATTCACGCTTCTATCGGTTATAACCGCGCGATTAATAACAACTTCCGCTCGCTTACGCTGAAAGAGCTGGCCACCGAAGGTTACGACGCTGATTACAGCTCCACTTATGCTGGCCAGGCTGCACTCAGCCCAGGCAAGGCAAGCGCTTCCGGTCCACAGGCAGGCACCGGCCAGCCAGCCGCTTACTACAAGCTGGCCCTGAACCCATTCGAGAACGTCATCGCGTCGGCGATCGGTAAATTCCGCCTGGCCGAAGATCTGGATCTGAAAGTCGTGCCTTACTACTGGTATGGTTTCGGCACTGGCGGCGTGCAGCAAAATACGCTGAAAGAAGCCGGCGGCTTCCTCAATCCTGTCACCGGCAAGATCGCCGCCAGCAAGGATGTGAACGGCGACGGCGACAGCCTCGACACCGTATCGATCTATCGCGGCAGTCTGACCCGTACTCATCGTCCTGGCGTCACGACTTCGATCACGTATAACGTGGGCGATCACCAGATTCTGGGTGGCATCTGGTACGAGCGTGCGAATCACCGTCAAACGGCACCTGGCCAACTGGTCAATGCAGATGGCTCCGCACCGGATATCTGGCTGCGCAACAACCTGATTACCCGTCCGGACGGTACCTTGTATCAAAACCGCGATTGGGAGACGATCAGCACGGCTTACCAGGCGTTCTTGCAAGATACCATCACGTTGATGGACAACAAGCTGAACCTTAACATCGGTGTGCGCGCTCCATACATCAAGCGTGATTTCACCAATAACGCCAGCGAAGGCAGCAATTCGCAAACCACGTACAACGTGTCGAAGACGTACTCGGACGTGTTGCCACAATTGGGCGCGCGTTACCGTGTTACCAACGACGACCAGATCTTTGCCAGCCTGGCGAAGAACATGCGTGCGCCGAACAACTTCGTGCTGGCACCGAACAATCCGCCGTACGTGACTGTGACGAATGGTGTTGCCACCATCGTCAAGGACGTCAAGCCTGAAGTGTCGTGGAGCCTGGACGTTGGCTACCGTCATCAAACCAAGGATATTTCGACCTCGCTGACCGCTTTCTACACGGACTTCAAAGATCGCCAGGCAACCGCAATCGATCCAAACACACTGACCAGCCTGACGACCAACGTAGGCAAAGTGCGTAACAAAGGTATTGAGCTGGAAGTCGGCAACACGCCGATCAACGGCTGGTCGGTTTATGGTTCGCTCGGCTACCTGAAGACCAAGATGGAAGATGATCTGGCCGTGGTCGCCAAAACCGTCAATGGCAAAACCATTGTTGGTTATGCACCAACCGCTGGCAAGAATTTCTCCCTGTCGCCTAAGCTGAAAGCCGGCTTGAGCGCCTCTTATGAAACCAACGCCTGGTATGTTCGCGTAAAAGCCCGTTACACCGCCTCGCAATACGCTACGCTGGTGAACGACGAGGAAGTGCCAGCGTACACCCTGGTTGACCTGGATGCGGCATATCAGTTGCCAACTTTCGGCATGTTCAAGAATCCTAAGCTGACCCTGAACGTATCGAATTTGTTGAACCGCGAGTACCGCAACCCAAGTTCCGGTACGGGTATTGGCGCCAATGATATCGTTACGGCTGCCGGTACGTTCGCAGGTCGCGCACCAACCTACTACATGGGTGCACCGCGCTTCGCGTCGGTCACCTTGCGCGTCGACTTCTAAGCATGGCTGTCAACTCCGCGCTGCCCGTTAGGGCGGCGTCGAGTTGTATCAACCAGGCTGAGATAGCAAGAGTACAGGCCTTCGGGCCTGTTTTTTTTATGGGTAAGGATCTTTCACCGTCTTTGCCATTGGCGCCGCCCCGTCCAGGAGTCTCCGCATGATCCCATCCCTTTCCCTTCACCGGCCTCCATCGAGGTTGCCACGTCTGCTCATGCTTGCCCTGTTGATGACCGGTTGCGCCACGCACCCCGCGGCGCCCGTCGATATCAACCTGGTCGCCCTGAACGATTTTCACGGCAATCTCGACCGCAGCAAATTTAGCTACACGAGCGTCGCTGATGCCGAGCGCAAGACGGTGCAGGCCGGTGGCATCGATACCTTGTCCGGCGCATTGACGGCGTGGCGGCGCGAAGACGCGCAGCTGATTTTTGTCGGCAATGGCGATTTGGTCGGCGCCAGCCCCGCCATGTCGGCGCTGTGGGCCGACGAACCGAGCATCGTCGCCATGAACATGCTGGGCATGAAGGCCAGTTCCGTCGGCAACCATGAATTTGACCAGGGCAAGGCGGAACTGTTGCGCCAGCAGCGCGGCGGTTGCGACTCGTCGCGCGCCGACAAGGCATGCAAGTTCACACCCGATTTCAAGGGCGCCAGCTATACCTATATGGCGGCCAATGTCATCGACACGCAGACGGGCAAGTCCTTGCTGCCCGCCTACCGCATCGAAGAGGCGCATGGCGTCAAGGTGGGCTTGATCGGCGCCGTGCTGAAAGATACGCCGTCCGTGGTGACGGCTGCCGGCATTTCCGGTTTGCAATTCGGTGATGAAGCGGATGCCATCAACGCCACCTTGCCGCAACTGCGCGCGCAGGGTGTGGGCGTGTTCGTCGTGCTGCTGCACCAGGGCGGCGAGACCAAGGAAGCCGTCGACCAGCCAGATTGCAGCCAGCTGAAGGGCGAAGTGGTCGATGTGGTGAAACGTCTCGACCCGGCGATTCAGCTGGTTATCAGCGGCCATTCGCACCAGGGTTATCTGTGCCGTGTCGATGGCCGCCTGGTGACGCAAGCGCAGATGGGCGGACACATGTTGACGCGCATCAAGCTCAAGGTCGATCCCGTCAAGAATGCGCTGATCGATGCCAGTGCGCAAAACGTGGTCATGCTGCCAGGCATGTATGAGCCGGACCCGGCCGTGGCAGCCTACCTGGAATCGGTGAAGCAGCGCAGCGCGGCCGAATTGTCGCGTCCCGTGGCCGCCATCGCCGTGCCCACCGTGGGCCGCAGCACCAAGGGCGGCGGCGCTTCCCCGCTGGGCGACCTGGTGGCCGACAGCACTCTGTTCGGCGCGCGCGCAGCCGGCGCGCAAATTGGCCTGATGAACAATGGCGGCATCCGCAAGGACCTGGAAGCGGGCGCCGACCTGATGACGAACGTGGGCCAGAACCAGGCCGTGGTGCCGTTTGGCAATACCCTGATTGTCGTGAGTCTTTCCGGCGCGCAAATCCGTACCTTGCTCGAGCAGCAATGGCCGGGCGAAGAGGCCGGCGAGGGCAATCTGCTGCAAGTGTCCCAAGGTTTTAGCTACCGTTGGGATAGCACGCGGCCGCAAGGTCGGCGCGTGCTGCCTGGCAGCATCATGCTGAATGGCATTCCTCTTGAAGACAATCAACAATACCGAGTCGCCGCCAACAGTTTCCTGGCCGGCGGCGGCGACCGCTTCACCGTGCTGGCGGCCGGCACGCGCCGCCTGGACACGGGCGTGCGCGACATCGACGCCTTCAGCAATTACCTGATCGACCGCGCGCGCGCCGGCAAGCCGACTGGCAGCGCCACGGCGGCCGGCCGCATCGTGCGCGTCAAATAACATTACAAGGAATAACCATGCGTCGCTTATTTGTTTCTGTCGTTCTCTCCAGTCTGTTCGCGGGCACGGCCCACGCCGATTTCACGATTCCCGGCTTTGAGCTGGTACACACCTCGCCCGTGGAAACGAGCTTGACCAATCCTGACCTGCGCGAGCCCGTCACCGTGTGGAGCGAGCTGTTTGATTCGGCCAAGAAAGAAATCGTCATCGCCCAGTTCTATGCCGTCAGCAAGCCGGGCACGGCCTTTGAAAAAGTGCTGGCGAGCCTGACGGCCGCGGGCCAGCGCGGCGTGAAAATCCGCTTCCTGCTGGACCAGAAGGGCGTGGGCCTGTCGGAAGCGGCCACCATCGACCGGATCAAGGCGATACCGAACCTGGACTTGCGCCTCATCGATTTCAATAAAATCACGGGCAATGGCATCGTGCACGCGAAATACCTGGCCGTCGATGGCCAGGTGGCATACATCGGCAGCCAGAATTTCGACTGGCGCTCGTTCGAGCACATCCATGAGACGGGCTTGAAGATCACGGACCCGGCCATGGTGAGCCAGGTGCAAGCGATTTTCGAGCAGGATTGGCAAGCCCAGGCATTGACGTCGCAAGGCAGCCGCGCCACGGTGCTCAACAGCAAGATCGTGCCTGCCAACTACGCGCAAAACGCCTTCCTGCTGGCCAGCCCGAATGCCTACAACCCGGCCGGCGTGGGGGACTCGGAAACGGGCTTGCCCGCCTTGCTGGCGGAAGCGAAAAGCGAAGTGCGCATCCAGCTGCTCGACTATGCCCCCCTGTCCTACGGCCCGAACCGCACGCGGCCGTATTACGCCGTGATCGACAATGCCGTGCGCGCGGCTGCCCAGCGTGGCGTGAAGATCAAGCTGATGGTGTCCGCCTGGAACACGGAAGCGCCCGCCATCGCTTACTTGAAAAGCCTGGCCCTGGTGCCGAACGTGGAAATCCGCATCGTGACGATACCCACGGCGTCGACGGGTTTCATCCCGTTTGCGCGCGTGATCCACAGCAAGACCATGAGCATCGACGGCAAGCTGGCCTGGGTCGGCACGAGCAACTGGGCGGGCGGCTATTTCGACCTGTCGCGCAACCTGGAAGTGGTGCTGCGCAACGATGCCATGGCGCAGCGTATTGCCGCGCTGCATGAGCAGACGTGGAGCTCGGCGTATGCCCAGCCTATCGATATCAACAAGCAATATCCGAAGCCGGCCAAGGCGGCGCCGCAAGGCAAGGAGTGAACATGAAAAAACTGTTGACCGTGCTGGCGCTGGGTGCGGCTTTCTCCTCCGGCAATGCGCTGGCCTGGGGCAACGACGGCCACCGCGCCGTGGGCGCCATCGCCGATCAATTGCTCAAGGGTAGCGCGGCGCAGGCGCGGCTGGAGAAATTGCTGTTGCGGGGCGAAAGCCTGGAAAAGATCGCCAACTGGCCCGATTGCGTGAAGGGCACATATTGCGGTCCGCAATCGCCCGAAATGTTGACCTATGTCGCGGCGAACCCCAAGCATGGCGAATACCATTACACGAACGTGCCGTTCCAGAACGCGCATTACCACGACCATGGCGTGGGCACGGCCGATGTCGATATCGTGCAGACGCTCAAGCAGGCGATCCTGGTGTTGCAAGGCAAGGATGATGCGGCCAGCAATCCGCACGGCTTCAGCCAGCGCGAAGCGTTGATTTTGATCACACACCTGGTGGGCGATATCCACCAGCCATTGCATGTGGGCAATGCGTTTGTCGGCAAGGATGGCCAGTTTTTCGTGCCCGCCACGCAGGCGCAGATTGACGATGTCACCATTTTCAATGCGCGCGGCGGCAATGACTTACTGCTCGACGATGCGAAGATGACGGCGCTGTCCGATGCCGTGATTCCCGCGCCGCTGCCGGTTGAGGATGGCGCGGCCAAGCCCTCCAGCGCGTATCCGAAGTCGCCCACCAAGCCCCTGCATTCATATTGGGACACGACCGTCGTCGATTACGCCATGCGCCGCCTGAGCACGCGCACGCCGCAGCAGTTCGCGCGCACCGTGATCGCCAGCGCGCCCGTGGTCAGCGGCAATACTGGCGACCCCGCCACCTGGCCGTATCAATGGGCCGATGCCTCGCTGGCGGCGTCAAAGATTGCCTTCACGGACGTGGTGGCCGGCCCGGCCACGCAGCAGACCAGCCGCAAGGGCGATGTCTACAACGTGTGGAATTTGACCGTGCCGGACAATTATCCCGTGCCCAGCTCGGCGCTGGCGAAGCAGCAGCTGATCGAGGCGGGCTATCGTCTGGCCGCCGTGCTGCAGGCGATCTGGCCGCAGTAAAGTGTCATGCGAGAGCGGCCTGAGGGCCGCTTTTTTCATGCCAGGGTGATGCTGATTCCCATCTCGCGGTAGGGCGCGACCAGGGCGTCTTCCACGTCGCGGTGCACTATGATGTCGTTGACCTGGCTCAAGGGGACGATTTGAAACGGCGAGGCCGTATTGAACTTTTCCGGCGAAGCCAGCACGACAGTGCGGCTGGACGCTTCGCTGAGCGCGCGTTTCACGCACGCTTCTTCATGATCCCCCGTAGTGATGCCCGCTTGCGGATGCAGGCTGGACACACCCATGAAATACAGGTCGGCGCGGATGCGGCCGATGGCTTCCACGGTGGCCGCACCGACACCCACGATCGAGTGCTTGTACAGGCGCCCGCCCAGCATCAGGACCTCGACGCCGGGGTGATTCACCAGTTCGACGGCAATCGAAGGGCTGTGCGTGACGATGGTGGCGCGCAAGTCGCGCGGCAGCTGGCGCGCCAGTTGCACGGCAGTCGTGCCGCCATCGAGAAACACCACTTGTCCCGTTTGTATCATGGCGCCCGCCGCGCGGCCGATGGCGGGCTTGGCTTCCAGCGAAAGCTGTTCGCGCCCCGCGAACGGCGCTAATGCGGGCGAACGGGGCAGCAAGGGCAGGGCGCCGCCGTGTACGCGCTCCAATAAACCCTCTTTCGCCAGTTCGCGCAGGTCGCGGCGTATCGTGTCTTCCGACAAGCCCAGGCTATCGCTGACGGCCTTGGCGACGATCTGCCCTTCGCGCTGGAGCAAGTCCAGCAGGTATTGTTTGCGTTGATGTGTCAGCATGATTTTTCTTGTATTTTCTTGATATTACACGAGTTTGCATGATAAAGTCGGCAAAGGCAAGCATATACAAGCACAAGGAGACACTATGCGTGAAGAAAATAGCAAGCAGGAACGGGTCCGCATCCACGGCGTGCAGACCCTGTCGCACGACTGGTATTTATTGCAGAAAACCACGTTCGACTATCTGCGCCGCGATGGGCAGTGGCAGACGCAGACGCGGGAAACCTATGACCGGGGCGATGGCGCCACCATCTTGCTCTACAACAAAGTCAAGCGCACGGTGATTTTGATCCGCCAGTTCCGCTTTCCCACCTACCGCGAAGGCCACGACGGTTTCCTCATCGAATCGGCGGCCGGCTTGCTGGAAGAGGCCAGCGCGGAACAGCGCATCCGCGCCGAGGTGGAAGAAGAAACGGGCTATGCGGTGGGCGCCGTGCATAAAGTGTTCGAGGCTTTCATGAGCCCCGGTTCCGTGACGGAGCGCCTGCATTTCTTTGTCGCCGAGTACGATCCGGCCAGCCGCATCGGCGACGGCGGCGGCCTGGCGCACGAGGGGGAAGACATCGAAGTGCTGGAACTGCCCTTGGCGCAAGCGCTGCAGATGGTGGCCGATGGCCGCATCTGCGACGGCAAGACCATCATGCTGCTGCAGCATGCGCAGTTGCACTTGATGCCACCAGCGCAAGAGATGCGACGGGGCTTGCAGATTTTAGTAGCTGGCCCGTATCGTTCCGGCACGGGCGACGACCCCGTCTTGATGCAGCGCAATGTGGACGCCATGCAAGCCGTCTGCCTGCCGCTGTATGCCAAGGGACACATGCCCGTGCTCGGTGAATGGCTGGCCTTGCCCATGCTGGCGCTGGCCGGTTCTACCCGGGTGGGCGATGCCGTGTATGAGGAATTATTCCACGCGCATGCGACGCGTTTATTGAGCCATTGCGATGCCGTGCTGCGCATCGGTGGGCCATCACAGGGGGCGGAACAGATGGTCAGCATGGCCTGCCATTTGGACATACCCGTATATTTCTCATTGGAAAAACTTTTGGAAATGCACAGTTCTAGCTAAATAAGATTTTTGAATGCAGGGCAGTCAGACTTCCCGCAAGTACAGGATCCGATTCCACGCGACGGTGCGAGGAAAAAGTAATTTTTTCTATTTCGGGTTATTTCTTTGTAAATTCGTTCTTCGTTCCTTATTCTGAAGTAACGAATTTTTTTCTCGGCAAGGAAAACATCATCGCGTAAATCATTTAATATATACATTAAATTTCCAGACGGCGCCAGAAAATCCATGATCCATAATGAATTTCCACAATTCCACTCTTCCGCGCTGATATTGGCATTGTTTGTTTTCATGATGCGTAGTTCTGTTGAACTGTCCAGGTATGCCCATGCAATATACCCAACGGGAAATCCTTCAATATTGAAGTAAATTTTTATATTTTTCTGCAATATTGCATTGAGTAAGTTGTTTGATAAATAAGAAATTTCCCTATTAGCATGGGCAGGGTTGTTCTTCATGATGATAATGATGTGGCCTAGAATTTCAGCTGTTTCTTGTATCTTCTGTGCAGGTCTGTCATACACTCTCAAAAAACTGTTTCGCATAATTTTTTCATCAAATTTTTTTCATCGTCATTGGATGTGCGATTTTGAAAATAATTGATTAATTTATTTTCTTGATCGACATTTTTCACGAGTAAGGGAGCCATAGTCTCCGAGAAGATTGAACCCTTGCCAATCCATGCGCTTAAGTCTATATTTCCGTCTATTGGGTCGGATAGAGAGATTTTGTTTTTATTGATGATGTTATTGATGAAATCTTTGCTATCCAGGCCAGATGCAACATGCATATCGATTGTTCTGTCGAGTGTATGCCTGTATAAATCCGGGGTTCCCTGATTTATCCTGAGTGAATTAATCTTGATAAAAAGGTGAGCGGAATTTCTTTCGGCAGGATTTTTTTTGAATAGACAGGCATCACGCAGATTCCAATATGAATCTATGAATTCATGTAGCAGGCGGATGTCATTTAATTCTTGGGAAAGAGAAATTTCAGCTTGTTGTTTATTTTTGCATAGGCTGATCAATCGAATTAAAGAGTTCAGGCTGTAACTGCCCATTTTCTCTGGCATGAAAGCATCTTGCCCGGCGCAAGCAGGATACAGCTTGAACGGTTCGGAATTTCCCTTGAGTATTATTTTTTTAAAACAAGAAAAAGCAGATTTTGTTAGATGATTGTCAATGGATAGTAAATCCCATGCGGGTATGCCAGTTAGTTTTAAAAATTCCAGCTGAATGCTATCAGAAAGCTTTTTTGAGAAAATGGAAAGAATATCGTTTGGGGGAACCAAGAATCTCTTCTTCTCGTTAGGCAAATACCTTTGGATGGAAAGAACTATTTCATTGATAGTATTTTTAATTTGACTATCTTCGCCAAAAGGAACCCCATGTTTGGCGACTATGATCTTCCCATAATCTGAAACGCTTGATGCAGTGCCAAAATCAATCCAACGTCCATCCATGCACATGTTGGACGGAGATTGCAAGCCATGTGACAGGCGTTTTGCCGTTGCTGCCGCATGTTGATCGGCAAAACGTTCAACCATCGCGATTAGCAAGCTATTCAGCTGGTGGTTTGAATTGCTCAGGAAAGGGGCTGCGTCACTTGCTTGCGCCAAGGCCACTACTGCGGCGCGGGTTCTTTCTGCATCCGACGCCATGCCATATCTCGCCTCATCATGGCGCGAAAAGTAAAGTGATCGGACAAAATGGCCGGGTCTCAGTGCCGCTTCACGGATAGTAAGTCCTCGACGGGTTGTTTCTGAAGTCCCTTCCGCTGACGAAAAGGCTGGAACCCGGGTGCCGGTATCAATGAGGCCGTGTATCCTGACGGCGCCGTGAGGTAGCGCGCTGTGGCTTATCTCGCTCCAGATGGCTTCCCTGATCCCGCCGGCCAGAGATTCGCCACCATAGGAATGCCAGAAAGACGTGGCACTTCCTGCCAAGGGATTTTTGCCTATTCCTTTAATTTGAATGCTGTTTCTCAAGCCACATCGGGCTCCCCCCCCATTTGAAGTTACACCTACGCCGCCATATCTTTCGCCAAGAAATAGCTTGATGTCTTTCGCAGACGAGGCAGAGGGATGATCACCATCAATAGGAATATAAAAAGCATGTTCATCAAGGTCCGGTGGCGATATTCCGTAAGGATTGCTCCAGACTATTTTCGCCGAGGTGAGTTTTTGTGCGGAAAATTCAACAAAAGAAGATTTTGGTAGAATATTTTCTAAAAAATTATTTATCATGAAAATATTGAATTTAAAATTACATATCAAATAATGTTAATTTTATTGCTTGTTTTGTGAAGCGGAAGGAGGGTATTTATCCCTTCCTTCCATTCCTGCATCTATAAATATTTACTTCTCAGATTGATGATGATAATTTAAAACTGCATATCCCACAAATCCCTGTAATAGCTGCCATCAGAGTAGCCGCCGCCGCCAGTGTCTCCAGCACCGCCACCTGCACCGGCTTGATAATCGGGCAGGCGATTTTGTGCAGCTTCTGCTGCTGCTTCATCGGCCAGGATGCGTTGGCGTTCATCTTCCGTCAAATCCCACCAGCCTTCGTCGCTAGAGCCGGCACCGGCAACGGCTTCTAATTCTTGAATATTTAAAATACGCATGAATACTGCCTTTCAAAGATGAATTGACATTCCAGGATGAACTGGAAAGTTTTCTCCAATATGGAGGGTATTCGTTAAGAAACATATCAAAACGAAATATTTGGATAGAATCATGGTGCACGTTAAAAATATGAATTATTTTCACGTTGCATCATGGCGTTGTTTCATCTGACGCTGATCTAATGTAAGTTGATTTTTTAGAAAAATCAATAGAATTCAATTGAAGTGGAAAAAAATCGGCTACAATTATTTTCCGTTGATCCGTTGATAGTGTGAGGAAAACTGTGTCAAAACAGCCGTGGATAAGCTACTAAAAGTCGACAATTTTTATTGTCGAATTAACCATGTGAGATAGCTTGATGATCACATAACAATATGGTCATGTATCTCAGACACATACATGTCTTACTGCGCAGTATGAGTGAACAGAAATAATACCGTCAGGCTTTATGCATGTTTAACCTCATCAGAAATTCGCTTTATGTCCGGGAATGGACTTCAAGGTATAGGTATCAATGAACATACATGACATGCCTCTGGAAACGAAGATAGACGCCACAGTGCCACCCGCAAAAAATGAGGAATCGCAACCGCTTCCATTGTTCCGACCGGAAGTTCACCTATCGAGAAGCAGCCAGTGGGCCGGAGCCATCAGTCTAGCGCAGCCCGTTTCACGCTGGCTGGTGGCGGGGATTGCTTTTATCGTAGGCCTGTTGCTGATTCTGTTTATTTCTTTTGGTAGCTTTACAAAAAAAAATCGCGTCGTGGGTATTATTGTTCCTCAGGGTGGCAGCCTTGGAATTGCCGCACTTGCTGCAGGTGTTCTGACAAAAAATTTTGTGAAGGAAGGGCAGCATGTACAGATCGGCGATCCTCTGTTTGAATTGTCAACAGCCCGGCAGGCGGGTGATGGGGAAATCACCGGGTTGATCGCGCAACAGTTGGCGGTCCGACGTCAGACGCTGGATGCGGAACGACGCGTTCTTATTACGAGAATAAAGGAAAAAGGCCAGCAAATTGACGAACGGCAGCGAATTTTAGCCAGTGAAATTAGTCAATTGAACGTGGAATTGGAGCTGGCGGGACGACGTGAAGAGTTGGCGAAGTCAAGCGTTGCGAAGTACGAAACGTTGCAGCGTAGTGGCTATGTCTCCGACGCGCAAGTTCAGCAGAAGCAGGTAGAGTTGATTGATTACTCAAGTCGATTGAGCAGTCTGCAGCGAACAAAGGCTCAGCAGGCAGCCAGGAATTACGCTTTGGATGCAGAGCGTACGAATCTGGCGGGAGAGCTCACCGGTCAACTAGTGCAATTGGATCGTGCTGTTGCCAGTATTAGTCAGGAGGCGGCAGAGAATGAGAATCGAAAATTAAATTTCATCACCGCCCCCAGCAGCGGGACAATTACCACGATTACCTATCAGGCAGGACAGACCGTGAGTGGTGGGCAGGCACTTGCGACACTCGTACCCGATGCCACCGAACCACAGACAGATGCGGACGGACTTGAAGTCCACTTGTATGCTCCGAGCCGGACAACTGGTTTTGTTGCCGTCGGACAGGATGTATTAATGCGCCTGCAAGCGTACCCTTATCAAAAATTCGGCCTTCAGACTGGCGTCATTACAGGTGTCAGCAACACGCCGTTTGCTCCAAGTGAATTACCAGTGAACCTGGCCAGCACAATTTTAAGTAACTCGGAAAGGAGCTTACCAGGTTCTAACAGCAATGAAGCTCTTTACCGCATTAAGGTAAGGCTGGCACGTTCCTATATCCTGGTTAATGGGAAGAGGCAGTCCTTGCGACCAGGTATGGCGCTGGAAGCGGACATTATTCAGGACAAACGGCAGATATGGGAGTGGATCGCTGAACCATTGTTGACACGTTTGAATGGTTAATCATCATAAAGAAGCAGCCAAACGAAAATATAGACTTGATGAAAACTATACTCCAAACTGAAAAAAGCGAATGTGGCATTGCTAGTCTGGCCATGATTTGTAATTATTTTGGCTATCACGTCGGCTTGCCTGAGTTGCGCCGAAAGTTTTCGATAAGCCTGAAGGGGACAACCTTAGCGCAACTCGTACGATATGCGGGAGCGATGCACATGGCTGCGCGTCCCCTGCGCTTGGAGTTGGATCAGCTTGCAGAACTGAAATGTCCCGCCATTTTGCATTGGAATTTGAATCATTTTGTCGTTTTGAAAAGTGTCAAACGAAAATTTTTCGGTAAATTGCTTATAAAAATCATTGATCCTGCAATTGGGGAAAGAGTTGTTTCGATAGATGAGGTGTCGAAGAATTTCACTGGCGTAGCCCTGGAATTGACGCCAAACGATGCGTTTGAAGTAAAGCAGGAAGAGAAAAAGATCTCCATTCGTGCATTGACTGGAAGAATTTCCGGTTTGCGTCGGGCTTTGATACAAATTTTCTTACTCGCAATTACACTTGAATTATTTGCGATTGTAATGCCACTTTTCAACCAATTTGTGATTGACGAAGTGATAGTTGCTGGTGATAAAGATCTTTTGCAAATTCTGGTTCTTGGCTTTTCCTTACTACTGTTGACGCAGACTGCGATTGGACTGGCCCGCAGCTGGTTTCTGATGCGTTGGAGCATAGACATTGGTTTTCAATGGGGGAATAGAGTGTTCGCCCACCTGACACGGCTGCCCATTTCCTATTTTGAAAAAAGGCATGTCGGTGATGTAGTGTCGCGTTTTTCGAGCATGAGTGCGATTCAATCTACGTTGACCAATATTTTTGTTGAAAGTGTTATCGATGGGTTGATGGCCTCGTTTGCCCTGATCATCATGATCATGTATAGCCCACGTTTGACAGCGATCGTTGTCATCGCCGCATTATGTTACGCACTGTTGCGGTGGGTATTTTATCAACCCCTGCGCGAAGCTTCTTTGGAGAGGATTCTACTTTCTTCAAAAGAAAATACGCACTTTCTGGAAACCATACGTGCAATCACTCCGTTGAAGCTATTCGGACGTGAATCCGAACGTGGCGCATATTGGCGTAATTTAAAACTTGATGTTATCAATAGAGATATCAAGACCCAAAAACTTGGCATTGTATTCAAGGTTGGCAATGGTTTGATTTCTGGAGTACAAGGGTTGAGTCTGCTTTATTTGGGCGCAATGGCCGTCATGGGGGGGAGCATGACGGTGGGTATGCTCATGGCCTTCGTCAGTTATTCCAGCACATTTTCCAGTCGTGTCTTCAGCTTGATCGATGTCTTTGTCAACTTCAGAATGCTAGGTATGCATGCAGAGCGTCTGGCCGATATTGTGCTCGAACCGGTGGAGCCTGAAATGGATTTCGAGCTGGATACAACGGGCATTCAACCCGCCATTACATTGAAAAATGTGAGTTTCCGCTACGCAGAAGGTGAACCATGGGTCTTGAAGGACGTTAACTTGCACATACCGGCCGGCCAAAGTGTCGCCTTGGTTGGAGCAAGTGGCTGCGGGAAGACAACCATGTGCAAAATCATCACTGGTCTGCTGTTGCCGTCATCTGGTGAAGTGCTGATCGACAATATTCCAATTCAGAAGATCGGGCTGAGGGCCTATCGAACACTGGTGGGCACCGTGATGCAAGACGATGTGTTGCTTGCCGGATCCATCATGGAGAACATCAGTTTTTTTGATACGAGCATGTCGTATGCTGCGGTCGAAGAGTGCGCGAAACTTGCTGCCATACATGAAGAAATAGCGAGAATGCCCATGGGATATCAAACACTGGTCGGTGATATGGGCAGCAGTTTGTCAGGAGGGCAGAAACAGCGTATTTTGCTGGCCAGAGCATTGTATAAGCAACCCAAAATATTGGCGCTCGACGAAGCTACCAGTCATCTCGACATTGCAAATGAATACAAGGTCAATCTGGCGATAAACAAGATGAACCTGACACGTATCATGGTGGCGCACCGACCGGAAACCATCAAAATGGCGAGCCGTGTCGTCCACCTGGTTGCAGGGCAAGTTCATGAATCATTATTCGAGAAGGATGGTGCCCAGGTTTAAGGACCGCACGCCAGGTATGGAACGACACTTGTGTTCCTGAGCTCTCAGAACGAGGCAGGATGGAAAATGCACCGGAAAGCGTGATCGCTTTCCGGTGTTGTGGGCGATTAACGCGATTTGACGAACGGGATACCGATGGCCTTCGGCGCGATGGATTTCGCCATCAAGCCCGCCAGCACGATCACGGTGACCACGTACGGCACCATCTGGATCAGCGAGCCGGGGATGCGGCCCACGACGGGCAAGTCCACGCCTTCAATCTGGATCTGGATGGCGGCAAAGAAGCCGAACATCAGGCAGCCGAGGAAGGTGTAGACGGGACGCCAGTTGCCGAACACCATGGCCGTCAGGGCCAGGTACCCGGCGCCGGCCGACATGTCGCGCAGGAAGAAGCCGCTTTGCACGATGGCAAGATATGCGCCCGAGAACGAGCACAGGATGCCGGCCACCAGCATGGCCAGGTAGCGCGTCGCTTCCACGCTGACGCCGGCCGAGTCGGCCGCGTGCGGGTTTTCGCCGCAGGCGCGCAGGCGCAGGCCGAAGCGCGTGTGGTACAGCAGCCAGTGCACGAGCGGAATCAGCAGGAATGCCACGTAGACGAGGATGGAATGGCCGCCGATCAGGTGGGCGTACACCCAGCCGATGAAGGGGATGTGTTCCACGTATTGCGTACCCGGCAAGACCACGTCGAACAGCCGCGCCGAACCGAGGTCGGGCGTGCGGCCACCTTGCTGGAAGAAGAATTGCGCCAGAACAAACGTCAGTCCGCTCATGGCGATATTGATCGCCATGCCGGCTACCAGCTGGTTGCCCTTTTGCGTGATGCTGACATACGCTTGCAGCAGGGCCAGGGCGACGCAGACGAGCATGCCGGCAGCCATGCCGTAATACGGGTTTTGCGTCGTGTAGGCCACTGCAGCGGAAGCGAAGGCGCTGGCCAGGATCTTGCCTTCCAGGCCGATGTCGATCATGCCGCTGCGTTCGGCAAACAGGCCGGCCATGGCGGCAAAGATCAGGACGGGCGCATTGCGCACGGTCGATACCAGGATGCTGGCGAATTGAAAGTCGTCGAGTGTCATGGTGTTAGCCTTTGGTGCGCTTGAGCAGGGCGGAAATGGCCGGTGCGTAGAAGTTTTCCATGGCGCCGCAGAACAGGATGATCAAGCCCTGGATGAAAATGAAAGTTTCCGTCGGGATATTCGGCTTTTCCAGCGACAAGTCGAAACCACCCTGTATCAGGGCGCCGAACAGCACGGCTGACAGGAAGATGCCGACCGGATGCTGGCGGCCCATCAATGCGATGGCGATGCCGATGAAGCCGGCGCCGCCGACGAAATTGAGCGACAGATAATGCGTCGAACCCATGATGGAATTGACGGAACCCAAGCCCGCCAGCGCGCCGGAGATCAGCATGACGATGATGATCATCTTGCTGATCGACACGCCCGCATAGTGGGCCGCATGCTTGTTGAGGCCCGTGGCGCGCAGCTTGAAGCCCCACGACGAGCGCCAGACCATCACGCCGTAGATCACCAGCGCGGCGATCGCCAGGATAAAGCTGATGTTCAGCGGGGTGTCGCCCAGCGACGGGAACCAGGTGGACAGGCGCGGCATTTCGCCGCTTTCCGCAAACACGCGGCTGGCCGTGTTCTGTTCGCCTGGCGGGATCAGGTACTTCACGATCACGAAGTTCATCAGGCTGGCGGCGATGAAGTTGAACATGATGGTGGTGACGACGATATGGCTGCCGCGCTTCGCTTGCAGGTAGCCGGGCAGGAAACCCCACAGCGCGCCGAACAGGGCCGCGCCGATCATGGCGGCCGGAATCAGCAGCCAGGCGGGCAGGGTCTGGTCGAAGGCCAGCATGGCGACAGTGAGGCCCAGGCCGCCAATATACATCTGGCCTTCGGAACCGATATTGAACAGGCCAGCCTGCATCGCCACCGAGACCGACAGGCCCGTGAAGATGAAGGTGCTGGCGTAGAACAGGGTGTAGCTCAAGCCTTCCGGATTGAGGATGGCGCTGTGGACGAGGATCGACAGCGATTCGGCCGGGTCTTCGCCCAGCATATAAATCACCAGGGCCGCGACCAGCAAGGCCGACAGCAGGTTTAACATGGGCATGACAAAGGCTGTCGCCCAGCGTGGCAAGTCGTTATTCATGATTTATGCATTCCCCCCATCAACAGACCGATGCGGGTGGTATCGAATTCTTCAATTTTCAGTTCGCCGGTGATGCGTCCGCCGCACATGACGAGGATGCGGTCGGCCAGCGCCCGCACTTCTTCCAGTTCGACGGACACCAGCAGGATCGCCACGCCCGCGTCGCGCAGGGCCAGCAATTGCGTATGGATGCTTTCGATGGTGCCGATGTCGACGCCGCGCGTGGGCTGGCCCACCAGCATCAGTTTCGGCTTGGCCAGCACTTCGCGCGCGATCACCACCTTTTGCTGGTTACCGCCCGACAACAAGCCGATGCGCAAGTCCGGATTGGCCGGACGCACGTCGAAGGTTTTCAGCAATTGCGCGCAGCGGGCGCCGATGGCCTTGAAGTTGAACAAGCCCCAGCGGTTTTTCAGGTGGTCCTGGTAACCGAGGATGGTGTTTTGCATGACGGAAAAATTTTTCACCACGCCATCGCGCAAGCGGTCTTCCGGAATGTGGGCGATACCCAGTTCGCGGAAGGTCAGCGGCAAGCCGTCGGCATCGTGGCGCTTGGCAAACGGCAAGTCCTTGTCCAGGAAGCGCAGCTTGCCCGACGTCGGTAAACGCATGCCGGACAGGATTTCCAGCAGTTCGCTCTGGCCATTGCCCGACACCCCCGCGATGGCGACGATTTCGCCGGCACGCAGATTAAAACCTATGTCGGCCAGCAATTTGACTTGCTGGTCGTCGGCAAGTTGCAAACCGTCAACTTCCAGCACCGTGGCGCCCGGATTGTACGGTGCGCGGGGCAAGTGGCTCTGGATGGGGCGGCCGACCATCATGTTGGCCAGTTCCTCTTTCGAGGTGCCGGCGGTCGCCACGGCGCCCACCACCGTGCCGCCGCGCATGACGGTGACGTTGTCGGTGATTTCCAGGATCTCTTGCAGCTTGTGCGTGATCAAGATGATGGTCTTGCCTTGTTCCTTGAACAGGCGCAAGATTTCAAACAGCGAAGCCGTTTCCTGGGCCGTCAGCACGGCTGTTGGCTCGTCGAGGATCAGGATATTGGCGCTGCGGTAAATCTGCTTGAGGATTTCCACGCGCTGCTGCGCACCGACGGAGAGGTCTTCGACCTTCGCCAGCGGGTCGACATCGAGGCGGTAGCGGGCGCAAATCTCGCGCAATTTGGCTTCCGCTTCCGTGCGGTGGCTGGCCAGGCGAAAACCGCCTTCCGTGCCCAGCATGATATTGTCGAGGACGGTGAAGTTCTCGACCAGCATGAAGTGCTGGTGCACCATGCCGATGCCGAGGTTGATCGCTTCCTGGCTGTTGCGGATCGGTTGTACTTTTCCGTCGAGCAAGATTTCCCCGCCGTCGGCACGGTAATACCCGTACAGGATGCTCATCAAGGTCGATTTGCCGGCGCCGTTTTCCCCCACCAGGCCGTGGATACTGCCCTTGGCGATGGAGAAGCTGACGTCGGCGTTCGCCTTCACATGTCCAAACTGCTTGGAAATGCTGCGAAATTCTACTGCTGGCTGCATAGGTTCATAACTGGATAGTTTCATGGAAACGCGCCGCGCGGAGACTGGCCCCGGCGGCGCGCTAAAAGATACGGAGAAAAATTAAACCGGGCAGCTGCTGCCGACGCGGTAATCGATCACTTTGATCTTGCCATCGATAATGTCCTTACGCGCACCCAACACGCGCTTTTCGATTTCCGGCGTAATCAGCTTGCGGTTGTTCGCGTCGAGCGCCCAATCCACGCCGCCTTCTTTCAAGCCTTTATAGCTGACGCCGCCCTTCCAGGTGCCGTTCTTGACTTCCATGAAGCTGTCGTAGACGGTGTTGTCGACGCGCTTGACCATCGAGGTCAGGATGCTGCCTGGATACAGATGATTCTGGTTCGAATCGACGCCGATGGCCAGCTTGCCTTTTTCCTTGGCCATTTGCAGGGTACCCATGCCGCTGCCGCCAGCGACGGCGAAGACGACATCGACGCCGCGTTCGAATTGCGAGCGGGCCAGTTCGCCGCCCTTGGCCGGGTCATTCCAGGCGCCGGACGTGGTGCCGACCATGTTTTGCGTGATTTCCGCTTTCGTGTTGACGGCCTTGACGCCTTGCGCGTAGCCGCAGGCGAAGTTGCGGATCAGGGGAATATCGATGCCACCGATGAAGCCGACCTTCTTGCTCTTGCTGGCCATGGCTGCGGCCACGCCCACCAGGTAGGAGCCTTCTTCTTCCTTGAAGACGACGGAATTGACGTTGCTGCCGGCGGCCTGGCCGTCGATCAGCACGAATTTTACGTTCGGAAATTCCTTGGCGACCTTTTGCACGGCTTGCGTTTGCGCAAAGCCGATGGCCGCGATCATGTCGAGTTTCTTGCGGGCCAGGCCACGCATGACTTGCTCGGCTTGCGTATCGCTGGAGGCTTGCACTTCGATGAAGGAAATGCCCGTGTCTTTTTTGAAGCGCGAGGCGCCTTCGAAAGCGGATTGGTTGAACGACTTGTCGAACTTGCCGCCCGCGTCATACACGACACCCAGTTTTGGGGTAGCCGCGGACGCTTGAGCAGTCAGAAATACGGCTGCGATCGTCAAACTAAATTGTGTAAGTTTCATGAATTGGCTCCTGGAAGATCGATATTGTATATTTTTTATAGGTGAAACATATAATTTGGGGCCGATTTAGCCTGTTTTTGATGCACGAGGTGATAATTCCTTATCAACATTGCACTGTATTGCACAAGATCATTGCTGGCCTTGACTGCTTTTATGTCGACAATGTGATGCTCATGCAACAGTCGACCCCGTGTCTTTTATACGTACAACATCGAAGGGGGCTGCCGGAGCGGGCTGGGATGCGCCGTCAGTTGACGGGCAGGGCAAGCACGGGACCGGCGCCGCGATGGGCGTCCGAATCACTATGCATCATGCCAGATATGTATGACAAATACGTTTTTGTTTAGTTATTTATATGAAAGCCATATAAATTGCGGCTTCAGGCGGCGGGGGGATTCAGGATATTCAGGAAGGCCCGCACGACGGGCGCGTCGTCCAGCGTGGTGTAGCTGATATACAGGTTGGCCGACGGCGGATTGGTCTTGATCGGCAGAAACACCACGCCGGGCCAGCCGATGCGGCTCGTCGTTTCCGGCACCAGGGTCACGCCCAGGCCCGCGCCCACCATGGCCAGCAGGGTTTGCGGCTCGCTCGCTTCCTGGAAGATCACTGGTTCGAAGCCGGCATTGATGCAACATTGCACCAGATAGCGGGGAAACGCGGATTTGTCGAGGTTCAGGGTCAGCATCGGTTCGTGGGCGATGTCGATCAGTTCGATGGACGTGTTTTTTGCCAGCGGGTGGTGTTCATTGACGGCCACGCAGACGTTTTCGCGGAAACACAGTTCCTGGCGTAAATTGTCGTGACGCAAGTCGTCGTCGTTGAGCTTGGGTTCGCGCCAGAAGCCCACATCGATCTGCTTGGCGCGCAAGGCTTCGTATTGCACCGTGGGACCAAATTCATGGATGGTCCAGCTGACGCGGGGAAATTTGGTCTGGAATTCTTCCAGCAGGCTGGGAATGGGGCCCCACATGGCAGAGCCGACGATGCCCACGCGCAAGCGGCCCACTTCGCCGCGGTCGATCTGGCGGATGGTGTCGATGGTCATGCGCATCTTGGCCAGCAGGTCGGCCGCCTCGTTCATCAGCGCCTTGCCCGCCACGGTCAGTTCGAACGTGCGCGTGGTGCGCGCAAACAGGCGTACGCCCAGTTCGCTTTCCAGTTTCATGATCTGCTGGCTCAGGGGCGGCTGCGAGATATGCAGGCGCTCGGCGGCGCGGCTGAAGCTTTTCTCCTCGGCAACGGCAAGAAAATACTTTAACTGTTTCAGATCGATGGACATGCTTTCCTTGGCGTTGCGTGGTGCTAGGCGATGGAACGGCGCGCAGACCTGGATGCCGGCATGCGCGCTTTCTTTACAGCAGTCCTATTATCGTGCCACGACTGCCTGCATGGCAATGGCCAGCGCCGTACCGACCTGGGCATTGTGCTTGACCAGGGCGATATTCGTCGCCAGGCTGCGGCCATCCGTCAGCTGCTTGATGCGCGACAAGAGGAATGGCGTGACTTGCTTGCCCTTCACGCCGCCCGCGTCCGCTTCCTGCAGCGCCTGCGTGGTGATGGCGTCGATTTCTTCCTTGGGCATGGCTTGCGCGGCCGGCACGGGGTTGCTGACGATCACGCCGCCTTTCAAGCCCAGTTGCCACTTGGTGCCGATGAAGGCAGCCTGTTCGGCGGCCGTATCGAGGCGGAAATCGGCCTTGAAACCGCTTTCGCGCGTGAAGAAGGCGGGGAAGCCTTCCTGGCCCACGCTGATGACGGGCACGCCATGGGTTTCCAGGTATTCCAGGGTCAGGCCGATGTCGAGGATGGATTTCACGCCTGCGCAGACGACGGCGACGGACGTTTGCGCCAGTTCCTGCAAGTCGGCGGAAATGTCGAAGCTCGTTTCGGCGCCGCGGTGCACGCCGCCGATGCCGCCCGTGACGAACACGGAAATACCCGCCAGTTCCGCGCAGATCATGGTGGCGGCCACGGTGGTGGCACCCAGTTTACCCTGCGACAGGACGAACGGCAGGTCGCGGCGGCTGACTTTCATGGCGTCGGGCGAGGTGCCCAGCAATTCCAGTTGCTCGGGCGACAAGCCCACGCAGATCTTGCCGCCGATGATGGCGATGGTGGCCGGCACGGCGCCGCCGTCACGGATGATTTGCTCCACTTCGCGCGCCATTTCCACGTTTTGCGGATACGGCATGCCGTGCGAAATGATGGTCGATTCCAGCGCCACGATGGCCTTGCCGGCGGCGCGCGCGTCGAGCACTTCTTGCGAGAACAAGAGGAAATTCTGTAATTGAGTCATGTTAATCCTGTTGAAAGAGGGTAGGGGGGGGCGGCGCCAGGTCGGCGTCGTCAATGTTGTCGAGCGCGCCGGCGGAAATCTGGGGGGAGACGGTGGCCGCCGATTCCAGGGTCATGGCGGCCAGTTTCAGGCCGCGCCGGCATGCCAGTTTCAAATCGCTGCTGTCGTGGTAGAGCGACCAGCAGACGGCGGCGGAAAACGCGTCGCCGGCGCCCGTCACGTCGACGGCATCCACTTCGCGCGCGGCCAGGTGCACGACAGGCGCGTCCACGCCGTCGCCGTCCGTGAAATACACGCCTTCGCCGCCGCAGGTGACGATCACCTGGCGCGCGCCCTGGCGCTGCACTTCGCGGCAGGCGGCGCGCACTTCGAACGCCGTGGGCAAGGCCCGCGCTACGCGCGTTTCCAGTTCGCCACGGTTGAGGATCAGCAAATGCAAGCCCGTCAGGTCTTGCGGCAGGTGCGCCATCTTCGGCTGCGAGACGGCGACGATGACCAGCGGCGTCGCATGGGCGGCGTCCTGGCGCGCGTCGGCCAGCAGCGCCTGCACGCTGTCGTGGCCAAGGTTCAGGTCGCAGACGGTGAGTGCGGCGGCGGCGCGCTGCGGCTGGCGGCTGTGCAAAAAGGCGGGTGTCAGCTGTTCGTAGAGTTGCATATTGGCCATCGCCAGCAGCATTTCGCCATGTTCGTCGAGCACGGCCGTATAGGTGCCGCTGCTGGTGTTGCTCAAATGCAAGCTGCCGCGCATGTCGATGCCTGCGTCTTCCGCGTGCGTCTGCAGCGCGTGGCCGGCCGCATCGTCGCCCAGCGCCGTCAGCAGGGCGACGGGAATGGACAGGCGGGCCAGGTTTTCCGCGATGTTGCGGCCGACGCCGCCAAACACTTCTTCCGAGCGCACGGGATTCGAGGTGCCCATCTGCAAGGTCGCCAGCGTGCGCATCTTGCGGTCGAGGTTAGCGGCGCCTATGCACAGCACGGGGCGGCTGTCGGGCAGCACGTAGGCGCGTCCCAGCAGGCGTCGCTCGCGGATCAAACCGGCGATGTGGCCGGCGACGGCCGAGCGCGACAAGCCCAGTTCGCTCGCCAGGTCTTGCTGCGAGATGAAGGGGTTGTTGCGGATCAACGTGTACAGCTGGTCTTTTTTATTGGTGTCGGTCACAAGGTTTTCGCTAAAGGTTTAAACATTTGTCTTTTACTGTAAACATTTGTATTTGATGTGTCAAGCCCATGTCCAGCCCGTGTCAGGCGTGCGCGAAAAGCGGTCGTATGGAGCTTGTATGCATGCATTTTCGGGGCATGGCAGGTCTGGGCTTGCCTGGACTATAATGTCGGCCATTTATATTTGAATTGTATAAATGGGCAAGAAAAATGGTATTTGCCATACATATTCCGTTTGATGCATAGTGGCGGCAAATAGTGGCAATACGCATTTCGATATACCTGTAACACCATACTTAGCCGATACCTGGGCCGCAGTCCTTCATCGGGCACGGCCGCGCAGGCAGCAACCCATCATCATTAGTCAATCAGAGGATAACCATGTCGAACAACAGCCCTTTCCACGCCGCCGAAATCATCCGTGCCCGCGCTCCTGCAAATTTCAAGCCGCGCGTGGCGATGATCCTCGGCTCCGGCCTGGGTGTGTTGGCCGAGCAGATGACGGACGCCGTCAGCATCAGCTTTGACGAATTGCCAGGCTTCCCGATCAGCACCGTGCACGGCCACGCCGGCGAACTGGTGGTCGGCACCCTGTCGGGCGTCGCCGTCGTCTGCATGAAGGGCCGTGGCCACTTCTATGAAGGCTATGGCATGGGCGTCATGACGAGCGCCATCCGCACCCTGAAACTGCTGGGCTGCGAAATGCTGTTCGTCACCAACGCCGCCGGTTCCCTGCGCCCGGAAGTGGACGCCGGCAGCCTGGTCGCCATCAGCGACCACATCAACCTGTTGCCAGGCACGCCGATGGTCGGCCCGAACGACGACCGCTTCGGCCCGCGCTTCTTCAGCATGGCCAACGCCTACGATGCGGACTTGCGCAAGCTGGTCGCGGACACGGCTGCCTCGAACGGCATCACCCTGCACGAAGGCGTTTTCGTCGCCTATCCTGGCCCGAACTTCGAGACGGCCGCGGAAATCCGCATGATGGCCCGCCTGGGCGCCGACACGGTCGGCATGTCGGTGGTGCCGGAAGTGGTGTCGGCCCGCCATTGCGACCTGAAAGTGGTGGGCGTGTCCGTCATCACCAACCTGGCCGAAGGCATGTCGCCATTCGCCCTGTCGCACGAACAGACCCTGAAATACGCGGCCATCGGCGCCAAAGACCTGGTCAAGCTGATCCTGGCTTTCCTCTCCAAAGTCGCTGAAAAACCGCAAGCCTAAGCACTTTTTTATGCAGTAGCGGCGCGCCGGCCACCGGCGCTGCCGCGCGGCAGGCCGGGAAAATCCGGCCTACACTGTTCGCATCATCTTCGCATCACTCCTAAAGCGAGCCTTATCATGTCACGCGCATTTATCCTCCTGCTTGATTCCTTCGGCCTTGGCGCGACGCCAGACGCCGCCAAGTATGGCGACGCAGGTGCCAATACCTTTGGCCATATTGCCAGCACTGTCGCCAAAAGCGGCAAGACCTTGAAACTCCCGAACATGGAGCGCCTGGGCCTGGGCGCCGCGGCGCACCTGGCCAGCGGTGAATGGGCCACGGGCTTCGACCGGCGCGACGGTTTCACCGGCGCCTACGGCGCGGCGCGCGAGCGTTCCACCGGCAAGGACACGCAGAGCGGCCACTGGGAAATCGCCGGTGTGCCCGTCGAATTCGACTGGGGCTACTTCCCCCGCACGACGCCATCGTTCCCGGCCGACCTGACCGACAAGCTGAAAGCCATGTCCGGCGTGCCGGGCTTCCTCGGCGACTGCCATGCCTCGGGCACGGACATCATCAACAAGCATGGCGACGAGCACGTCGCCACCGGCAAGCTGATTATCTATACCTCGGGCGACTCGGTGATGCAGATCGCCGCGCACGAAGAATCGTTCGGCCTCGAACGCCTGTACCAGGTGTGCGAAATGGCCTTCAAGCTGGTCGAACCGTACAACATCGGCCGCGTCATCGCCCGCCCGTTCACGGGCAGCAACGGCAACTACACGCGCACGTCCAACCGCCACGACTACGCCGTCGCGCCGCCAAGCAAGACCCTGCTCGACCACGTCAAGGATGCGGGCGGCGAAGTCGTCGGCCTGGGCAAGATCAGCGACATTTTCGCCACCCAGGGCATTTCGCGCGTCGTGAAGGGCGTCGACAACATGGCGCTGTTCGAAGCGCTGTTGAAGACGGCCGATGAAGTGCAGGACAAGTCGCTCACTTTTGTGAACTTCGTCGATTTCGACCAGGCTTTCGGCCACCGCCGCAACACCGAAGGCTATGCCGACGCGCTGCGCGAAATGGATGCGCGCCTGCCGGAATTCATGGCCAAGCTGAAGGAAGGCGACCTGGTCGTGATCACCGCCGACCATGGCTGCGACCCCACCTGGCACGGCTCCGACCACACCCGCGAACACATTCCGATGATCTTCTTCGGCCCCGGCGTCGCCCCGCGCGCACTGGGCATTTCCGAGACGTTCTCCGATATTGGCCAAACCCTCGCCAAGCACCTTGGCGTACCACCACTTGCTAATGGAACCAGCTTGTTATGACACTCATGCACCCCGAATTCAAGCGTAACGAGGCCGTTGGCCTCGATCTGGGCTGGATCAACCAGATCCGCGTCAACCGCGCCGCGACGGACCGCCGCGCGGCCAGCCTGGCGAACCGCCGTACGGTGAAAAAGGAATACCAGGCCGCCTGGCTGGTGAAAGCCATCCAGATGATCGACCTGACCACCCTGGGCGGCGACGATACGCCGGGCCGCGTGGAACGCCTGTGCATGAAGGCCATGCGCCCGCTGCGCGCCGACCTGATGGACGCGTTGGGCTTGACGGAACTGAGCACCGGCGCCGTGTGCGTGTACCACGAGATGATTCAGCCGGCCGTGAAAGTCATCCAGGGCCGCTTGCCCATCGCCGCCGTGTCGACGGGTTTCCCCGCTGGCTTGACGAGCATGGAAACGAAGCTGCGCGAGATCGAACTTTCGGTCGCCGCGGGCGCCTCGGAAATCGATATCGTCATCACGCGCCAGCACGTCCTGAACGGCAACTGGCAAGTGCTGTACGACGAAATGCTGGCCTACCGCAAGGCTTGCGGCGAAGCGCACGTGAAGGCGATTCTCGCCACGGGCGACTTGCTGACCATGGAAAACGTGGCCAAGGCGTCGTGGGTCTGCATGATGGCCGGCGCCGATTTCATCAAGACTTCCACCGGCAAGGAGGGCGTGAACGCGACCATCCCCGTGGCCCTGACGATGGTGCGCACGATCCGCGAATACCACGAGCAGACGGGTTTCCAGGTGGGCTTCAAGCCGGCCGGCGGCGTCAGCTCGGCCAAGAGCGCGCTGCAATACCTGACCCTGATGAAGGAAGAATTGGGCAACGAATGGCTGCAGCCGCACCTGTTCCGCATCGGTGCTTCCAGCCTGCTGACCGATATCGAGCGCCAGCTCGAGCACTACGTCACCGGCAGCTACTCGGCCAATCATCGTCACGCACAACCTTAAAGAACAATCGTCATGCCAACAATTAACGAGATTCTCAATACTATGGACTACGGCCCTGCTCCCGAAAGTCAAAAAGAAGCGCAGGCGTGGCTAGCTGGCCACCAGCGCAAATTCGGTCTGTTCATCGACAATGCCTGGAGCGAGCCGGCCGAGCTGTTCGCCTCGACCAACCCTGCCGACGGCACGCAACTGGCCGAGCTGACGCAAGCCACCGATGCTGACGTGGAACGCGCCGTGGAAGCGGCGCGCCGCGCGCTGCCCGTATGGCAGGGCATGGGTGGCCACGGCCGCGCGAAAGTCATGTACGCGCTGGCCCGTCTGCTGCAAAAGCATTCGCGCCTGTTCGCCGTGCTGGAAACCCTGGACAACGGCAAGACCATCCGCGAAACGCGCGATATCGACTTGCCGCTGGCCGCGCGCCATTTCTATCATCACGCTGGCTGGGCGCAGCTGCAGTCGGAAGAATTCGCCGACTACCGCGCCGTGGGCGTGGTGGGCCAGATCGTGCCGTGGAATTTCCCCCTGCTGATGTTGTCGTGGAAAATCGCCCCGGCCCTGGCGGCCGGTAACACGGTCGTCTTCAAGCCGGCCGAATTCACGTCGCTGACCGCCATGCTGTTCGCCGAACTGTGCGTGCAGGCGGGCGTGCCGGCCGGCGTGGTCAATATCGTCACGGGCGACGGCCGCGTGGGCTCGGCCATCGTCAACCATCCGGGCGTCGACAAGATCGCGTTTACGGGTTCCACGGAAGTGGGCCGCCTGATTCGCGAGGCGACGGCCGGCAGCGGCAAGAAGCTGTCCCTCGAATTGGGCGGCAAGTCGCCGTTCATCGTCTTCGAAGACGCGGACCTGGACGGCGCCGTGGAAGGCCTGGTCGACTCGATCTGGTTCAACCAGGGACAAGTCTGCTGCGCCGGTTCGCGCCTGCTGGTGCAGGAATCGATCCAGGAGCGCTTCTTGAACAAGGTACGCGCCCGCATGGAAAACCTGCGTCTCGGTTCGCCCCTGGACAAATCGATGGACGTGGGCGCGCTGGTCGATCCCGTGCAGCGCCAGCGCATCGCCGCGTTGGTCGATTCTGCCCGTGCCGAAGGCTGCGACGTATGGCAACCGGCGTGCGAATTGCCGGCGGACGGTTCGTGGTTCCCGCCGACCCTGATCACGGGCGCGTCTACTTCCGCCGCCGTGGCGCAAGCTGAAATCTTCGGCCCCGTGCTGGTGGCGATGAGCTTCCGCACGCCGCCTGAAGCGGTGCAACTGGCGAACAACACGGTGTACGGCCTGGCCGCCAGCGTGTGGACCGAGTCGATCAGCCTGGCGCTGGACATCGCGCCTGCCATCAAGGCTGGAGTGGTGTGGATCAACAGCGCCAACCAGTTCGATGCGGCGTGCGGCTTCGGCGGTTACCGCGAATCGGGCTTTGGCCGCGAAGGCGGCCGCGAAGGCATGCTGGAATACATGACGGCCCTGGCCGAAGATGCGCGTCCGGCCTTGCCGGTGGTGGAAGCGAAGGCCAAGGCGGCGGCAAAGCCGGCTGCAGCCGATCCGTTCGCCATCGACCGCACGGCCAAGATGTACATCGGCGGCAAGCAGGCGCGCCCTGACAGCGCCTACAGCACCCCCGTGTTCGGCGCGAATGGCGCCCTGCTGGCCGAAGTGGGCGTGGGCAGCCGCAAGGACATCCGCAATGCCGTCGAAGCGGCCCATAAAGCGTCCGGCTGGACCAGCGCCACGGCGCACAACCGCGCGCAAGTGCTGTACTACATCGCCGAAAACCTCGCTGCGCGCGCCGACGAATTCGCCGCCCGCATCGCCGCCATGACGGGCAGCAAGAACCCGGAGAAGGAAGTGCAGGCATCGATCGAACGCCTGTTCTACTACGCCGCCTGGGCCGACAAGTATGACGGCCTGGCGCACCAGCCGCCAACCAAGGGAATCACCGTGGCGCTCAATGAAGCGGTCGGCGTGATCGGCATCGTCTGCCCGAATGAAGCGCCTTTGCTGGGCTTCATTTCGCTGGTGGCGCCGGCCATCGCGCTGGGCAACCGCGTGGTGGTGGTGCCGTCGGAAGCGCATCCGCTCTCCGCGCTGGACCTGTACCAGGTGTTCGACACGTCCGACTTGCCTGGCGGCATCGTCAACATCATCAGCGGCAACGCCGATGAACTGGCGCGCACCCTGGCCACGCACGCCGACATCGACGCCGTCTGGCGCCATGACGGTTCGGCGGAAGGCTGTGCGGAAGTCGAGCGCCTGTCGGCCGGCACCCTGAAGCGCACCTGGGTAGGCGGCGCGAAGGGCCGCGACTGGTACAGCGCCGCGCAAAGCGGCGGCCGTGCCGTGCTGGCGCATGCGTCGCAAGTGAAAAACGTGTGGATTCCTTACGGCGTCTGATAGGTAGCTAGCGTTACAAAGCTGGGGTCAGATCCGCAGGGACTGACCCCAGATCTCATGATTGGAGTTATTCCATGTTGTTAACCCAGGAAATCATTCGCAAGAAACGCGACAAAGGCGTGCTGAGCGCCGAGGAAATCCAGTTTTTCGTGCGCGGCATTACTGACGGCAGCGTCAGCGAAGGCCAGATCGCGGCGCTGGGCATGGCCGTCTATTTCAACGACATGAACATGGACGAGCGCGTGGCGTTTACCCTGGCCATGCGCGATTCCGGCCAGGTGCTGGACTGGCGTTCGCTGAACTTGCCGGGCCCCATCGTCGACAAGCATTCGACGGGCGGCGTGGGCGATGTCGTCTCCCTGCTGCTGGGCCCCATAGTCGCCGCGTGCGGCGGCTACGTGCCGATGATCTCGGGCCGCGGCCTGGGACACACGGGCGGCACCCTGGACAAGTTCGACGCCATTCCAGGCTATTGCACGGTGCCGGACAATGAACTGTTCCGCAAGGTGGTCAAGGAAGTTGGCGTGGCCATCATCGGCCAGACGGCGCAGCTGGCACCGGCCGACAAGCGTTTCTACAGCATCCGCGACGTCACCGCCACGGTGGAATCGGTGGCCATGATTACCGGCTCCATCCTGTCGAAGAAACTGTCGGCCGGGCTGGACGCGCTGGTGATGGACGTGAAAGTGGGCACGGGCGCCTTCATGCCGACCTACGACAAGTCGGTGGAGCTGGCCGAAAGCATCGTCGCCGTCGGCAATGGCGCGGGCATGCAGACGTCGGCGATTTTGACGGACATGAACGAGTCGCTGGCGCCGTACGCCGGCAATGCGCTGGAAGTGCGTGGCGCCATGGATTACCTGACGGGCCGTTCGCGTCCCGCGCGCCTGCATGAAGTCACCCTGGCGCTGTGCGCCGAGATGCTGGTGCTGGGCGGCCTGGCCGCCACCGAAGAAGAGGCGCGCGTGAAATTGATGGCGGCCCTCGATTCGGGCGAAGCGGCCGAGCGCTTTGCGCGCATGGTGTCCGCACTGGGCGGCCCGGCCGACCTGGTCGAACATCCGGACAAGCACTTGGAACAGGCGCCGTTCATCGTACCGGCGCCTGCGCTGTCGTCCGGTTACGCCAACGTGCGTGATTGCCGCGCCATCGGCCTGGCCGTGGTCGCCTTGGGCGGCGGCCGTCGCCGTCCGACGGACAGCATCGATTTCGCCGTCGGCCTGACGGACCTGGTCGGCCTGGGCGAGCCGGTTGCTGTCGGCCAGCCGCTGGCCATGGTGCACGCGCGCACGGAAGCGGCGGCGCAGCAAGCCGTCAAGGAAATCCGGGACGCGTATGCTATCGGCACGGTGGCGCTGGCGGCCAATCCCGTGATTTACCGTACCATTCGTCCGTAGTTGAAAACCAGGGGCAGACCCCCGCTTGCGATAGCGCTGAGCTATGTGCCGGCGGTGGTCTGAGCCCAGTCTTATGAATTCAAGGGTATTGCAGAAAAAATGAACAACCAAGAACTGATCGCCGAAGCCAATGCGGGCCGTGAACTGGCCTACGCACCCTACTCGCGTTTCAAGGTGGGCGCGGCGCTGCTGTGCAAGGATGGCCGCGTCTTCCGTGGCTGTAACGTGGAAAACGCCGCCTATGGCCTGTGCAATTGCGCCGAGCGCACGGCGTTTTTCAGCGCCATCGCGCATGGCTGCAAACCGGGTGACTTCGCCAAGCTGGCCGTCACGGGCGACACGGCGGAACCGATTTCGCCATGTGGCGCCTGCCGTCAGGTGATGTTCGAGATGGGCGGCGCCGACTTGCCGGTGATCCTGACGAACTTGAAAAACGATGTCATGGAAGTGACGGCGGGCTGGTTGCTGCCGCATGGCTTCGGCAATTCCGACCTGGACATGAAGTAACAGGATCCGCTTGAACAAGACGATCGACATCCAGGCCGCCGTGGCGATTGCCGCGGCCGAAGCCATGGCGGCCAAGACGCAGGGCACCTTCGGCGTGGGCGGCGTGCTGCTCGATGGCGCCGGCAACGTGCTGCAATCGATGCACAACAACGTCGTGCGCCAGGGCCTGGTGTTTGACCCCACGGCGCATGGCGAACGCCAGCTGGTGGACTGGTATTTCGCCGAGCGGGCCAAGGGCACGCCCTTGCCGCCGCCAGGGGAACTGACTATCGTCACCTCGCTCGACCCCTGCTGCATGTGCACGGGGGCGATTCTGGCGGCCGGTTTCAACGTGGTGGTGGCCGCGCCCGATGTCAAGGCGGGCATCAATTACGATGGTAGCGCCACGTTTACGGCCTTGCCGGCGCCGTTGCAGGTGCAGGCCGGCCGCAGCTTTTGCTATCCGGCCGTGCGCGGCGCCACCGAGTATGCGCGCCTGCCTTCCGGCGCCACGCCCAAATCTTTTTTCATCGGCAAGAGCATCCACGAGGCGACGCAGGCACTGTGCTCGCTCGTGTTCGAGTCGACATCGGCGCAGGTGATGCAGCTGCTGAACGCCGGCGACGACGTGCAACTGCGTGATCCTGCCACCTTGCCATCCGAGCATGCCGTGGTGCGCGCCCTGCGCCGCCGCTATCCCGATGCCCTCACTTACCGTTGCGACCCGCACGTGCCCGATGCGGGCCTGGCGCCATTCCTGCAGGCGGCCATGGAGCAGGATGTGCGCGATGGCGGCCAAGGCGACGCGGCCGCCTTGCTCGATTCCTTTGGCAACCTGCTGCTGTGCATGCCGGGAAACGTGGCGCAATCGGCCATCCGCACGCCGTTCATGGAATGCACGCGCCAGTACGCGCAGCTGCGCTTTGAATTGATGGCGAATGCGGCGCCGGCGCTGCAGGAAGAATTCAAAAGCTACCTGGGCCACCCCAAGCACGGTACCTTCGTGCTGGCCATCGGCCCGGACGACAGCGCCGCCAGTTTCATGACCCTGGGCGCCTACGGCTCCACCATGGAGGGGGCACTGCCGGAGAATAATCCGGCGCAATTCCAGTACGTGCGACCCGCCATGGCGGAAGACGCGCTGCTGGCGCTGTGCGAGTCGATGCCGCCGCTGTACCGCAAGCTGATACGCATCCGGCCGCGCCAGGTGCTGGACCAGGCCCTGGTCCAGGCGCTAGGCTAGCCTAGGCGTCATCGTCCGGCAGGTTTTTCAGTAAAAAGTCGCGCACGTTTTCGCCCGCCACGCGGCGGATCTGCGCTTCCGACAAGCCTGCGTCGAGCAGGGCCTGCGTCAGGCGCGGCAAGCCCGTCGCATCGATGGCCGTGGTGACGGCGCCGTCGAAGTCCGAACCATAGGCCACGTGTTCGGCACCGATCAGTTTTACCGTGTACTTGATGGCGCGCGCGATGGACGCCACGTCCTTGCCGCAGACGGCCGTATTCCAGAAACCGATGCCCACCAGGCCACCTTGGGCGGCGATGCGTTTCAGTTGTGCGTCGCTGAGGTTGCGCCCGTTGGCGCAAGTGCCGCGCACGCCCGTGTGCGACACCATTACGGGGCGTTTCGCCATCGTCAATACGTCGTCGATGGTGGCCGGCGAGGCGTGCGCCAGGTCGACAATCATCTTGCGTTGCTCCATGGCGCGCAGCCATTGCTTGCCCAGCGGCGTCAAGCCGCCTTTCTTCAAGCCGTGCTGGGAGCCGGACAGTTCCGTATCGAAGAAGTGCGTGGGCGCGGCCATGCGGTAGCCGGCCCGGTACAGGGTATCGAGATTATCCAGCTTGCCTTCGAGCGCATGCGCGCCTTCTAGCGTCAGCCAGCCGGCCAGCAGGGTGGGATCTTGCTCTCGCGCGGCGATGAAGCTGCGCAGCTGGGCGCGGCTGCCGATGACCCGGACCTTGCCCTGGCTCTTGGCCGCCTGCTGGCGCAGCTCGTCGGCCTGATAGGTGGCGCGCGCCAGCAGGCTGTTCCAGGTGGCAGGCGGCAAGCCTTGCGCCACCACCAGGGCCGTGATGTTGTCCGTGTCGCTGCCATTGCGCTCGATATTCATCTTGCGCGGCGTCTTGGTGACGACGGAAAAGGCTTGCAGCGCCACGTTGGCCCGCTGCAGGCGGGGGAAGTCGACATGGCCGCGCTGGCTGTCGCGGTTCAGGTTGCGTTGCCACAGCAGGCTGTCCGCATGCAGGTCGGCGATCCACAGGCTCTGGTGCAGGGCCACAGTGGCTGCCGACGGCGCCTTGCCGGATGGAGGATGGACGCGGTTGAGGTGCTCGTCGACGAGGACGGGAGCGGACAGGAAACCGCCGATCAGCGCAAGGCTGGCGGCGGCGAGGGTACTGATAATCATTGTTCTCCGTCTTACCATGGATCGTAGGTGCCCAGGCTCCAGATATGGCCTTCCGGGTCGCGGCAGGTAAAGCCCCGTCCGCCGTAATCTTCATCCTTGATGTCGAGCACGATTTCGGCGCCCGCTTCGCGCGCGCTGCGGTAGACGGCATCGGCATCGCTGACGACCAGGTAACAGTTTTGCGTGTTCGCGCCACCGACGTCACCGGGCAGTTTCATCAGGCGACCATAGTCGCTGTCGATGGCCGGCGCCACCATGACCATGCCATTGCCAAAGCTCAGTTGCGCATGGGCGACGCCGCCGTTTCCGTCAGGTACAATCAATTGTTTTTCAAAGCCGAGCGCCTTGCACAGCCATTCGATGGCGGCGGGCGCGTCGCGGTAGCGCAGGCATGGAATGGTCGTGCCGGTTGTGGCTTTTGCAGTCGAGGTCATCAGAAAACTCCTATGGCTGTGGGGGAGTAGCTTCGATTGTTAATCTTGCGTAGCGTTCCGTCTCAATACCATCCATCGGGAGGGGTTTGATGCCCGTCAGTGCCGCGCCCATCCATAGTGCCATAGAATAATCATTGTACTCTTGCTACTGCGAAAATTTTTATTGCGGCGACTGCGAAGAGTTCGCTGCCTTCGTGTCCGCGTCCATGTCATCGCTGTTGCTTGCCCATCTCAGCAGCATGACGAGGGCAAACAGCATGATGGCCAGCGGCAAGATGGTGATCAGGAACGCCAGGCCCAGGCAGCATGCCAGCAGCATGGGCCAGGACATGGCGCGCAGGGCGGCCATGCCCTGGCGCGTGTAAGCGCACAGCTCGCTCCAGAAAGCGCTGAAGGAAGTGCTGCCCGGTGCCGAATTGAGGTCTTTCATGCCGTTCTCCTGTCGTGTGGGTGCCGCTGCGTATGCAAGCTGGCGATGAATCCACTATAGGCAAAACCCCGCTGTCAGACATCGCGTATGCGACGAATGGCAGGAATGGCGGACCGAACGGCGACAGGTCGGGACAAACGGTTATTCAAACACCTTGAGTTTCAGCTGGAAACTGAGGGCGCCATACAGGCGATCCTTGTAGGATGGCACGATGGCGATATTGACGCCCACGCGCTGGTATTCATAGCTGATGGTAGGCACCAGGGCCGGGAACCAGCCGCCATCGCGCATCTTCGGATAGCCGCTGAAGCCGCCAACGACGGCGCCGACGCGCAGCGGGCCCACCTTGATGGGCTGGTAGTACACGCCCAGGTAGTTCGAATAGGCGCGGTCGCTATTGTAGAAGCGGCCGGCCGTGACCGAGGCGATGGTGGAAAAGCGGTACTCGGCGCCCAGGCCCGGATTGCTGTCGTTCAGGTTCTTGTCGCGCTGGAAATGATACGAATAAAAGCCCGCGTTGAGCCAGGTTTCGCTCAGCGGCTGGTTATCTATCATGCCGACTGTCTGCGCCTGTGCCGCGCCCGCCACTGCCAGCAGCGCCGCGCAGGCAGCTTTGCCCAGCAATGACGCGGTGCGCGCCGATGACCATTGTTTCATGCCTGTTCCTTATCCTGTCGATATTGCGCCGCCATTGCAAACGCTTCAGCGCGCCATGCTATCACTGTCAGATTGTTCATTGGAAATTTCATCACGTGCCGGGCACAGTCCTGGGCAGGGCGATGGCCGCCAGCACCATGTGCGTAAGCAGGATTTCGGCATCCTCGTAATCCTTGCGCGTGAGCTGCTTGCGCTCCAGCACCAGGGCCATCTGCGCTGAAAAATCCGCATACGATTGCGTCATGGCCCAGATGGCGAACATCAGGTGCGTGGCGTTGACGGGCGCGATCCTGCCGGCGGCGATCCAGGCTTCGAAGACGGCGATATCCTTGCGCAGCAGGGGCACGACCCGGTCGCGTATCTGCGCGCCGTACAGGGGCGCGCCATTGATCACTTCCAGCGCATATACGCGCGAAGCCCACGGCTGTTCGCGCGAAAAACGCAGTTTGGCGCCGATGTACGCGCGCAGCACGTCGCGCGGCTCGTCGTGTTCATTGGCCAGCGATTCCATGCGCGTCAGCCAGTCGTCGAGCACGTCGTCGAGCACGCGCTGGTACAGCAGCTGCTTGGATGGGAAGTAATACATCAGGTTTTGCTTCGACAGGCCGGCCCGCTCGGCGATGGTGGCGATCGATGCGCCCTCATAGCCGCTTTCCGCGAACACCCGTACGGCTTGTTCCAGGATATCCGCCTCCAGGCGGTCGCGGTTTTGCAGGCGCCGGCCGCCGGCATTTTTCACGGAAAGGGCAGGGGATTTGTCGCTGGCCATGGCGGATTCTTTAGCGTGGACGGATCGATTGCAGGAAGGCTTGCAGCACGGGGGTATCGGTGTAGGCCACGTTGAAGCGGAACCACACCGTCTCGGGCGCGCGCAGCATGAAAAATTCGTTTGGCGACAGCAGGATGCCGGCCTTCAAGGCCATGTCGGCGATGATCTTGCCATTCCACTCCGGCGTTTGCACATCGGGCCAGCCAGCGCTGACGAACATGCCGCCGCGCGGACGCGCCACGGGCGCCATGCCCGCCTGCGCCAGGCAATCGATGCTGCGCTCGCGGGCCGCATCGAGCTGCGCCACCAGCCTTTCCACCATGCGCTTGTAGGGCCGCGCGGAGATGGCGTGGTAGACGGCGCGCTCGTTGATTTCCGACGTCGTCAGGCCCGCCAGCATTTTCACGCGCACCAGTTCGGCCACCAGCGAAGGCGAGGCGCAGATGGAGCCGACGCGCAGCACGGGCGACAGGGTCTTGGAAAAACTGCCCACGCGGATCACGCGGCGCAAGCCATCCATGGCCGCCAGCGACGCGTCGCCGCGCGCCGCCAGTTCGCGGTAGATATCGTCTTCCACCAGCCAGAAATCGAATTGCTCGGCCAGTGCCAGCAAACGGTGCGCCTGCGCCTGGCTGAGCGAGGTGCCGAGCGGATTTTGCAGCACCGTGTTGACAAACATCAACTTGGGCTGCGTGCGCGCAGCCTCGCTGGCCAGCGCATCGAGGTCCAGGCCCGCCTCGCCGCGCGCAATGCCCACGGGGATGCAGCCGTGGTGGCGGATCAGCGACTGCAGATTGCTGTAGCCTGGGTCTTCCACCAGCACCGTGTCACCCGGCTTGGTCAGGCTGCGCAGGACCAGGTCAAAAGCGTGCGTGGCGCCATGCGTCAGCAAAACCTGGTCCGGCTCCACCTGGAACAGCTCTTCCGACAGGCTTGTCGCCAGGTGCTGGCGCAGCGAAGGAAAGCCCAGCGGATGGCCATAGCCGCGCAGCCGGCTGGCGGGAATGCGCATGGCCTGGCGCACGGCGTCGAGCACGGTCGCTTCGCCATACATTTCGGGCGGCAGCCAGCCCGCGCCCACGGGCAGGGCGTCGGACACGCCCGAATACAGGTCCGGCGTGAGGGCGTCGATGGCGGTGGGACTCGCGTGTACGGCCGTCTGCGGCGAGGCGGCGATATCGTGGCGTGCGACGAAATAGCCGGAGCCGCGGCGCGACGACAGCAAGCCCAGGTTGACCAGGCGGTCATACGATTCGACGACGGTAAACGTCGACACGCCATTGCAGCGGGCGAACTGGCGCACGGACGGCATGCGCGTGCCGATGCGCAGGGTGCGACTGCCTACCATGACGCTGATGGCGATGACGATTTGCTCGACGAGGCCGCCCTTTTTCTGGCGGTCGATGTCCAGCACGGGCCAGCCGCTGGTCTGTTCGGGGGCATCGTCTGCGCTGTCGCTGTGCTTCACGGTGGCTCCTTATGCTGCCTTGCACAAAACTGTACTGATTTTCCGACCTGTACGGTTGGGATACTTTGCCGTTTGTGTATCTGTGCCATTGGGGATGGCCTGTCTATTATTACATCAGCTTTTTGCCAACTGGTAAATTATTTTACGCTTCGTCAAAAACGATCCTGGCCCCGCGCCAACCCATCCCAAGGAGAAGGTCATGAACGAAACAAGGCCGGAATCGATGTCGGCATTCTGGATGCCGTTTACGAACAACCGTGATTTCAAGGCCAATCCGCGCTTGCTCGTGTCGGCCGAAGGCATGTACTACAAGGACGTCGATGGCAATAGCATCCTCGATGGCACGGCCGGCCTGTGGTGCGTGCCCTGCGGCCATGCGCAGCCAAAAATCGTCGGCGCCATCCGCGACATGGTGGGCCAGCTCGACTTCGCGCCCACCTTCCAGATGGGCCATCCGGCCGCCTTCGACCTGGCGGAAAAACTGATGGACTACACGGGGCATAAATTTGGCCATGTCTTCTACACCAACTCCGGTTCCGAAGCCGTCGACACTGCCTTGAAGATCGCGCTGGCCTATCACCGGGCGCGCGGCGAGGGCGCACGCACCCGCTTGATCGGCCGCGAACGCGGTTACCACGGCGTGGGATTCGGCGGCATTTCCGTGGGCGGCATCGGCGGCAACCGCAAGACCTTTGGCCCGCTGTTGCCCGGCGTGGACCATTTGCCGCACACGCATAACCTGGACAAGAACGCCTATACGGTGGGCGAGCCCGAATACGGCACCCACCTGGCCGATGAACTGGAACGCATCGTCGCTCTGCACGACGCCTCGACGATTGCCGCCGTCATCGTCGAACCGGTGGCCGGCTCCACGGGCGTGCTGATTCCGCCGAAAGGCTATCTGAAACGCTTGCGTGAGCTGTGCACCAAGCACGGCATCCTCTTGATTTTCGATGAAGTCATCACGGGTTTTGGCCGCATGACGACGCCGTTCGCGGCTGATTATTTCGATGTCGAGCCTGACCTGATGACGACGGCCAAGGGCCTGACCAACGGCATGGTGCCGATGGGGGCCGTCTTCAGCAAAAAGTATATCCACGACGCCTTCATGGATGCGCCGGCCGGCATCGAACTGTTCCACGGTTACACGTATTCCGGTCACCCGCTGGCTTGCGCCGCCTCGCTGGCGACCCTGCAAGTGTTCGAGGAACAGGACATTCTCGGCCACGCGAAAGCGATGCAGGCATATTGGAGCGACGCCGTGCACTCGCTGAAAGGCTTGCCGCACGTGATCGACCTGCGCAGCATTGGCCTCATCGCCGGCATCGAGCTCGATCCCATCGCCGGCAAACCCGGTGCGCGCGCCTTCAGCGCCTTCAAACAAGCCTTCGCCGACGGCGTGCTGATACGCACGACGGGCGACATCATCGCCCTGTCGCCGCCGCTGGTGCTGGAAAAACAGCATGTCGACGAGCTGTTTGGCAAGCTGGCCAAGGTACTCAAAAATCTCGACTAAGGAACACCATGAACGATCTCGACACCATCACCCACTTCATCAACGGCGCCAAAGTCGACACGAATAGTGGCCGCTATGGCGACGTGTATAACCCGGCCCTGGGCGTACCCGTGGCCCGGGTGGCGCTGGGCATCGTGGAAGACGTGGATGCGGCCGTGCAGGCGGCCGCCGCCGCCTTTCCTTCCTGGTCTGCAACGCCGCCCTTGACGCGTGCGCGCGTGCTGTTCCGCTACCTGCAGCTGTGCCAGCAGCACACGGACGACTTTGCCGCCATGCTCACGCGCGAGCACGGCAAGACTTTCGCGGATGCGCAGGGCGAAGTGGCGCGCGGCATCGAGATGGTGGAATTTGCCGTCGGCATCCCGCAATTGTTAAAGGGTGAATTCACGGACCAGATTTCGCGCGGCATCGACGCCTGGTCCATGCGCCAGGCGCTGGGCGTGGTGGCCGGCATCACGCCATTCAATTTTCCCGTGATGGTGCCGATGTGGATGTTCCCCGTCGCCATCGCCTGCGGCAATACCTTCGTCCTGAAACCGTCGGAGCGCGATCCGTCGGCATCCCTGCTGCACGCCAAACTGCTGAAGGAGGCGGGCTTGCCCGACGGCGTCTTCAACGTGGTACAGGGCGACAAGGTGACGGTCGACGCCTTGCTCGATCATCCTGTCGTGCAGGCGATCAGCTTTGTCGGTTCCACGCCGATCGCCGAATACATCTATGCGCGCGGCAGTGCCAGCGGCAAGCGCGTGCAAGCGCTGGGCGGCGCGAAAAACCACATGGTGGTGATGCCCGATGCGGACATGGACATGACGGTCGACGCCTTGATCGGCGCTGCCTACGGTTCGGCGGGCGAGCGTTGCATGGCCATTTCCGTGGTCGTGGCCGTGGGCGACGCGGGCGACAAATTGATCGATGCACTGGCAACGCGCACGGCCGCACTGAAAGTGCGCGACGGCATGGCAGAGGGGGCGGAAATGGGACCCGTCGTGTCGCTGGCCGCCAAGCAGCGCATCGAAAAACTGATCGCCTCGGGCGTGGAGCAGGGCGCGACCCTGGTCGTCGATGGGCGCAACCATGTGGTGCCGGGCCGCGAGAACGGCTTTTTTGTGGGCGGCACTTTATTTGACCACGTCACGCGCGACATGAGCATCTACAAGGAAGAGATTTTTGGCCCCGTGCTGTGCGTGCTCCGCTGCCCAGACGTGGTGCATGCGGTGGAGCTGATCAACGCCAACGAGTATGGCAACGGCGTGGCCATCTACACGCGCGACGGCGGCGTGGCGCGCGAATTCGTGCGACAGATCCAGGTCGGCATGGTGGGCGTCAATATCCCCTTGCCCGTGCCGATGGCCTTCAACAGCTTTGGCGGCTGGAAGCGCAGCATGTTCGGCGACCACCACGCCTATGGTCCCGAAGGCGTGCGTTTCTACACGCGTCACAAGGCCGTGATGCAGCGCTGGCCGAATACGGCAAGCGCTGGTGTGGAATTTGCTTTTCCCCAGATGAAGTGACGGTTTCACACTGAAAATCCACCGCAGGATCAAAGAAGGAAAACGCGATGATCGAGTCCCTGAGCTATTTGCCGCATCCCGCCCTGCCCAACGAGGAACTGGCGGGCCATTTCACGGACCTGGCGCCTCCTTTGAGCGCGCGCCAGGCCGCCATCGAAAGCGCCCGTTGCCTGTACTGCTACGACGCGCCGTGCAGCCGCATCTGTCCGTCGGCAATCGACGTGGCCAGCTTCATCCGCAATATCCACGACAAGAACATCAACGGCGCCGCCGCCGGCATCCTGAAACAGAACATCCTGGGCGGCAGCTGCGCCCGCGTCTGCCCGACGGAAATCCTCTGCGAAGACGTCTGCGTGCGCAACCACGACGCGGAAGGCCAGCCCGTCAAGATCGGCCTCTTGCAGCGCTACGCCGTCGATCATATGCAGTTCGCGGCGCACCCGTTCAAACGGGCGGCAAGCACGGGCAAGACAATTGCCATCGTCGGTGCGGGCCCTGGCGGCCTGTCGTGCGCGCACCGCCTGGCCATGCTGGGACACGACGTGGTGATCTTTGAAAAGGAAGGCAAGGCGGGCGGCTTGAATGAATACGGCATCGCCAAGTACAAGCTGACGGACGATTTCGCGCAAAAGGAAATCGACTTTCTGCTGGACATCGGCGGCATCGAAATCCGATGTCGCCAGGTGCTGGGCGAGAACCTGCAGCTGCGCGACTTGCACGCGCAATACGACGCCGTCTTCCTGGGCCTGGGCCTGGGCGCCAGCCGCAAGCTGGGCTTGACGGGCGAGGACGCTCCTGGCTTGCTGGCCGCCGTCGATTACATCAGCGCGCTGCGTCAGGCCGACGACCTGGCCGCACTGCCCGTGCCGAAACGCGCGATTGTGATTGGCGCCGGCAATACGGCCATCGACATGGCCGTGCAGATTCAAAGGCTGGGCGCAGAGGAAGTCACCCTCGTCTACCGCCGCGGCTTCGACGCCATGACGGCCACGCATCATGAACAGGAAATCGCCAAGGCCAACCAGGTGCGCATGCTGACGTGGGCCCAGCCGCAGCAGGTGCTGCTTGACGCTGGCGGCCATGTGGCCGGCATGCGCTTCGAGAAAACCCGCATGCAGGGCACGCGTTTGACTGGTACGGGCGAAACTTTCGACGTGGCGGCCGACGCCATTTTCAAGGCCATCGGCCAGAGCCTCGACCCCGACGTGCTGCATGACCCGATGGCGGCGCTGTTGCAACGCGAAGGCGACAAGATCGCCGTCGACGCAGGTTTTCGCACGGTGCTGCCGGGGATCTACGCGGGCGGCGACTGCGTGGCGCCGGGACAGGACTTGACGGTGCAAGCCGTCCAGCATGGCAAGCTGGCCGCACTGGCCATCCATCACGATCTTCTTTCCAAAGTGGAGGCTGCATAATGGCTGATCTCAGCATCGAATTTTGCGGCATCAAGGCGCCGAATCCCTTCTGGCTGGCGTCCGCGCCGCCGACCGACAAGGCCTACAACGTGGTGCGCGCCTTTGAGGCGGGATGGGGCGGCGTCGTGTGGAAAACGCTCGGTGAAGACCCTGCCGCCGTCAACGTCTCGTCGCGCTATTCCGCTCTGTACGGCAAGAACCGCGAAGTGGTCGGCTTCAATAACATCGAACTCATTACCGACCGCTCGCTGGAGATCAACCTGCGCGAAATCACGCAGGTGAAAAAGGATTGGCCCGACCGCGCCATGATCGTCTCCCTGATGCTGCCGTGTGAAGAGCACTACTGGGCCGACATCCTGCCCAAGGTGGAGGCGACAGGCGCGGATGGCATCGAGCTCAATTTCGGCTGCCCGCACGGCATGCCCGAGCGGGGCATGGGTGCGGCCGTGGGCCAGGTGCCCGAGTACGTGCAGATGGTCACCGCCTGGTGCAAGAAGCACAGCAAACTCCCCGTCATCGTCAAGCTCACGCCCAACATCACGGACGTGCGCATGCCGGCGCGCGCGGCCAAGGCGGGCGGTGCGGACGCCGTCTCGCTGATAAACACCATCAACTCGATTACCTCGCTGGACCTGGACCGCATGGTGGCCTTGCCCATCGTGGGAGGCGCCAGCACGCACGGCGGCTATTGCGGAGCGGCCGTGAAACCCATCGCGCTGAACATGGTGGCGGAAATCGCCCGCGATCCGCAGACGCGGGGCTTGCCCATTTCCGGCATCGGCGGCATCGGCAACTGGCGCGACGCGGCCGAATTCATTGCCCTGGGCGCCGGCTGCGTGCAGGTGTGCACTGCAGCCATGCTGCATGGTTTCCGCATCGTCGAAGAGATGAAGGATGGCTTGTCGCGCTGGATGGACGAGAAGGGATATGAGCGCATCAGCGACTTTTCCGGCAAGGCCGTGGCCAATACGACGGACTGGAAATACCTGGACATGAATTACCAGGTCATCGCGCAGATCAATCAGGACGATTGCATCAAGTGCGGCAAGTGCTACGTGGCTTGCGAAGACACCTCGCACCAGTCGATTGCGCAGCTGATCGACGCTGCCGGCACGCGCACGTATGAGGTGATCAAGGAGGAATGCGTGGGCTGCAACCTGTGCGAAATCACCTGCCCGGTGCAGGGCTGCATCACGATGGTGCCGCAGGTCACGGGCAAGCCATACATGAACTGGACGCAGGATCCCAGGAATCCACGGGCGTTGGCGGAAACGGCGTAGGGCACGTTTTTTGCGTGCGTTTTATTTGTAAACAGCGGCCGGGCTTTGCGGTAAGCTAGGTTGACTTAAAAGTCGAGCCGTTTCTATAAAACCGATCCTCTCCCAACCGATGGAGCATACCTGTGAACCACGACTATTCAGGCAACACGCAACTCTGGAATGAAGACCTGGCGCCCACCACGGCGGCACAGCGCACCTGGCGCTGGTATCACTTCGCCGCGCTGTGGGTCGGCATGGTGATGTGCATTCCCGCCTACACCCTGTCGGCCAGCTTGATCGACAGCGGCATGTCCGGTTACCAGGCCGTGCTCACGGTTTTTCTCGCCAACGCCATCGTGCTCTTGCCCATGCTGCTGATCGGCCATGCGGGTACCAAGTACGGTATCCCGTATGCCGTGCTGGCGCGCGCCTCGTTCGGCACCATGGGCGCGCGTCTTCCGGCCCTGATGCGCGCCGTCGTCGCCTGCGGCTGGTATGGCATCCAGACCTGGTTCGGCGGGCAGATGATCTACACCCTGATGGGCGTGCTGGCGGGCCATGAGCTGGGCGGCGAGAAGATTGCGGGCCTGGGCATCAATGGCAGCCAGTTGCTGTGCTTCCTGGCTTTCTGGGCCATCCAGTTCTATTACATCCTGCATGGCATGGAGTCGATCCGCAAGCTGGAAACCTACACGGCGCCCTTGAAAATCCTCATCTGCTTCGTGCTGCTGTACTGGGTGCACAGCAAGGCCGGCGGCGTAGCCAGCCTGCTGGATCAGCCATCGCAATTCATCCCCGGCGGCAAAAAGGCGGGCCAGTTCTGGAGCGTCTTCTGGCCATCGTTGACGGCCATGGTGGGCTTCTGGGCCACCCTGGCCTTGAACATTCCCGACTTCACTCGCTTCGCCAAGACGCAGCGCGACCAGGTGATCGGCCAGTCGATCGGCCTGCCCGTGCCGATGGGATTGCTGGCCATGCTGGCCGTGATCGTCACGGCAGGCTCCGTCGTCATGTACGGCAAGGCCATCTGGGATCCCGTCGACCTGGCCAGCCGCATGACGGGCGCCGCCGTGCTGATCGCCCTGATCATCCTGCTGATCGACACGGTCAGCGTCAACCTGGCGGCCAACCTGGTTGGCCCCGCCTACGATTTTTCTTCGCTGGCACCGAAACAGATTTCGTACAAGATGGGCGGCTACATCACGGCCTTCATCGCCATCGTCATGATGCCGTGGAAGGTGCTCGAATCGACGCAGGGCTATATCTTCACCTGGCTGATCGGCTATTCGGCCCTGCTGGGCCCCATCGCCGGCATCCTCATCGTCGACTACTACTTTGTACGCAAGACGCAGCTGGACGTCAAACAGCTGTACCGCGACGACGGTGTCTACTCGTATGGCAATGGCTGGAACATGGCGGCGTTGATCGCCTTTGTCATTGCCGTGCTGCCGAACATCCCGGGCTTTTTGAACGCGGCCTTCCCCACGGCGTTTCCCGGCGTGGCCGAAGGTTTTAAAACCATCTACACCTACGCCTGGTTCGTGGGCGTGGCCATTGCCGCCGTCGTTTACGGCGCCATGATGAAGGGCAAGGCGGCGGAGAGAGTGCAGCAGGCGCCGCAGTCGTAATCACTCAAGGAGACAAGATGACTACACTGATACGTGGCGGTACTGTCGTCAACGCCGACCGCGCCTTCCGCGCCGATGTGCTGATCGAGGGCGACACGATTGCCGCCGTCGGCGAGAACCTGCCGGTGCCGGTCGGCGCCACGGTGATCGATGCGGGCGGCCTGTATGTGATGCCGGGCGGAATAGACACCCACACGCACATGAATCTGCCCTTCATGGGCACCGTGACGTCCGACGATTTTTTCACGGGCACGGCGGCGGGCCTGGCGGGCGGCACCACCACCATCATGGATTTCGTCATCCCCGCACCGAAGCAGTCACTGATCGAGGCGTATCACCAGTGGCGCGAGTGGTCGGCCAAGGCGGCCGGCGACTACACCTTCCACGTGGCGATCACCTGGTGGAGCGAGCAGGTACATGAAGAGATGGGAGTGCTGGTGCGCGAACATGGCGTGAACAGCTTCAAGCATTTCATGGCGTATAAAAACGCCATCATGGCCGACGATGAAACCCTGGTGAAAAGTTTTACACGTTCGCTTGAACTGGGAGCACTGCCCACCGTGCATGCGGAAAACGGCGAACTGGTTTTCCAGTTGCAGCAAGCCCTGCTCAAGAAGGGGATTGCCGGGCCGCAGGCGCACCCGCTGTCGCGCCCGCCTGCCGTGGAGGCGGAAGCGGCCAACCGCGCCATCGCCATCGCCAATGTCTTGAATACCCCCGTGTACATTGTGCACGTCTCGTGCGCCGAGTCGCTGGACGCCATCACGCGGGCGCGCGCGAATGGTCAGCGCGTGTATGGCGAAGCGTTGGCGGGCCACCTGGTGATCGACGACAGCGTCTACCAGGGCGACGATTTCGATTTCGTCGCGGGCCACGTCATGAGCCCGCCGTTCCGCGGCAAACACCATCAGGCGGCCCTGTGGCACGGCCTGCAAAGCGGTAACCTGCACACGACGGCCACGGACCACTGCACCTTTTGCGCCGAGCAGAAGGCGGCGGGCAAGGACGACTTCACGCGCATCCCGAACGGTTGCGGCGGCGTCGAGGAACGCATGGCCGTGGTGTGGGATGCGGGCGTCAATTCCGGCATGCTGACGCCGTCCGAGTTCGTCAAGGTGTCGTCGACCAATGCGGCGCAGATATTCAATATGTATCCGCGCAAGGGCGTCATCGCCGTTGGCAGCGACGCCGACATCGTGCTGTGGGACCCGCAGGGCACGCGCACCATTTCCGCCGCCACGCAGTTCGCCAAGGGAGGCTTCAATGTCTTCGAAGGGCGCGCCGTGCGCGGCATTCCCCGCACCACGATTGCCGCCGGCAAGGTGGTCTTCCACCAGGGTGAACTGATGGCGGCGGAAGGGGCAGGGCGCTATGTTGAGCGGCCCGCGTTTTCCGCCACCACCGCATAAGGAGTCGACGATGGATGAATTGCGTATCAATGGCGAGCGCCTGTGGGCAGCCCTGATGGAACTGGCGCAGATCGGCGCGACGGCGAAGGGCGGCGTCAAGCGCCTGGCCCTGACGGACCTGGACAAGCAGGGGCGCGACCTGGTGGTGGGATGGGGCCGTGAGGCGGGCATGAGCATCACCATCGACCAGATCGGCAATGTCTTCATGCGCCGCGACGGCGTGGACAATACCCTGCCGCCCGTGATGACGGGCAGCCACATCGACACGCAGCCCACGGGCGGCAAGTTCGATGGCAATTACGGCGTGCTGGCGGGCCTGGAAGTGGTGCGTACCCTGAACGATCTGAAAATCAAGACGCAGGCCCCCATCGAAGTGGCTTTCTGGACCAACGAGGAAGGCTCGCGCTTCGTGCCCGTGATGATGGGCTCGGGCGTGTTCTGCGGCGCCTTTTCGCTCGAAACCGCCTACGCGGCGAAAGACACGGAAGGCAAAACGGTGGGCGAGGAGCTGGCGCGCATCGGCTATCGTGGCGACCAGGTGCCGGGCGACCATCCCATCGGCGCCTACTTCGAGACGCATATCGAGCAGGGTCCTGTGCTGGAAGACGCGGACAAGGTGATCGGCGTGGTGCCGGCCGTGATGGGGCTGTCGTGGTACGACTGCGTGGTGACGGGCATGGAAGCGCATGCGGGCCCCACGCCCATGGGCTTGCGCAAGGATGCGCTGCAGGTAGCCACCACCATCATGCAGGAAGTCGTCGCCATTGCCAACCGCTATCCGCCGTATGGGCGCGGCACGGTGGGCATGGTGCAGGTCTTCCCGAACAGCCGCAACGTGATCCCCGGCGAAGTCAAATTCAGCATCGACCTGCGTAACGTGAACGACGAACTGCTCAACACCATGCATGGCGAAATCACGGCCTTTATCGACGCCACGCGCACCGGTACGGGACTGGATATCTCTCTTGAGCGGGTTTCCTATTACCCGCCATGCCCATTTCACCCCGACTGCGTGGGCGCCGTGCGCAACGCCACTGAAAAGCTGGGCTACACGGTGATGGACGTGGTGTCCGGCGCCGGCCACGATGCCATCTATGCGGCCCGGCTGGCGCCAGCCGGCATGATCTTCGTGCCGTGCAAGGACGGCATCAGCCACAATGAAATCGAGGACGCCAAGCCCGAGCACCTGGAAGCGGGCTGCAACGTGCTGCTGCACGCGATGCTGGAGCGGGCCGTGGCCGTGTAGTCTTACGGCTTGGGCTGGAAGCTGCGCAAAAACGCCAGCAGGGCGCGCGCCGCGATGTCGGCGTCGTCGGCCGTCATGGTTTCCAGCGGGTTGTGGCTGATGCCGCCATTGCCGCAACGGGTAAACAGCATGGCCACGTCGGTGATGGCAGCCATGGCCATGGCGTCGTGGCCGGCGCCCGACAGCAGCGCGTATGGTTCGACGCCAACCGATTCCACGGCTTGCGCCAGCTGCGCCATCAGCCATGGCGCACACGGTGCGGCACGCGCCGACAGCAGCAGTTCCAGCTGGTAGTCTATCTGGCGCCGCGCACAGATGGCGGCGATGCCATCGAGAATATCGTCGACGGCTGCCTGGCGCACGGCATCAACGGCCGCGCGGATGTCGAGCGACAGGGTGCAGGCGCCGGCGATCACGTTGACGGAGCCGTTGGGCACGTGCAGCTGCCCCACGGTGCCCACCAGCGCTTCGCCCTGGTTGCAGCGCCGTTCCACCAGCAGGATGATTTCGGCCGCTGCACTGGCTGCATCCTTGCGCATGGTCATGGGCGTGGTGCCTGCGTGGCTGGCCACGCCGCCAAGATTGAGCAGGTAGCGCGAGCTGCCGGCGATCGCCGTGACGATCCCCAGCGGCAGGTCTCGCTCCAGCAGCACGGGACCCTGCTCGATATGCACTTCCACATAGCCGAGCAAGTCGGCTGGATCGCGCGCGCTGGCGCCGATGGCGCTCACTTCGTGGCCGGCGGCGGCCAGCGCGTCGCGCATGCTCACGCCATCCGCATCCAGTTGTTCCAGCAGCGATACGTCGAACTTGCCCGTGACGGCCGTGCTGCCCAAAAACGTGCTCTTGAAGCGCACGCCTTCCTCCTCGGCGAAGCCGACAATCTCGAAGTGAAACGGCAGCTTTTCGCCCTGTTCGTGCAGGTGGCGCACGATGGCGATCGGCAGCACGATGCCCAAGCGGCCATCGTACTTGCCGCCGTTGCGCACCGTGTCGTAATGCGATCCCGTCATCAGGGTTTTTGCGTCAGGCGCATCGGACAGATAGCACCCGACCACGTTGCCGACGGCGTCGATGTGCACCTGCATGCCCGCGTCCCGCATCCAGTCGGCCAGCTGTGCTGCCGTTTTCTGGTGCGCCGGCGTCAGGTAGGCGCAGGTCAGGTTGTAATCGCTGTCGCTCCAGCCGGCCAGGGTTTCTGCCTGCTGCATGATGGTCGGACCGAAGTCCAGGCGCACGTCGAACAGGTCGTTCAGGCGCAGCTCGGCGATGCGCTTGATCTGCCGCAACGATTCGGCCAGTTCATCGGCGCGTCGGTTCTTCAGGCGCCGCGCAAACGTGGCGATGATGTCCTGGCGCGTCAAGCCTTCGCCCGTCGGGCCCTTGACGGCCAGGATGAAGGGAAAGCCGAACTTGGCGTTGTAGTCGTCGTTCAGGCGCTGCAGGGTGGCGAATTCGTCGGCGCTGCACAGGTTCAGGCCGGACTTGGCCTGCTCGCGCGTCGATTCCGCCGTCAATTGCCCTGCGATGGCGGCCTTGCCAGCCAGCTCAGGGTGGGCGCGTATCAGCCCCAGCTGCTCTTCCGGCGAAGCTTGCGCCAGCACGCGCTGCAGCTCCGTCTTGAGTGCCGTCAGGCTGGAAAATGGCCGGGCGGGCGCTGCGCGCTGGGCGATCCAGGGCGAATGTTCATAGATGCCGTGCAGCCGTGCGATAAAGTCTGCCGTGCTGCCGGCGCTCAGGTCTGAAAGGGTGGTCATGGTTTTCCGATCATGCAAGCGGTGATGATAGCGCCCGTTCCTGTCTCCATTATATGCGCGTGCTGATAGCGGCTATCGCTGCACCAGCGCCTTGGCGGCCGCGCTGACCTGGTCGCGCAGCCATTTGTGTTCGGGCGCCTGGTGCACGCGCTGGTGCCACAGCTGGTAAAAACGCATGGGCGGGAATTTCAGAGGCACGGTATACGTTTTCAACGGCAGCGTCTTTTCATAGAAGCGCATGAATTGCCGGCCCGTGGTCAGCACCAGATCCGTCTGCGTCAGCATGTAGGGGATCAGGCCGAAATATGCCGACTCCACCACCACATTGCGTTGCAGGTTTTGCCGTTCGAGGAAGGAATCGATCACGCCGTGGTAGCCGGGCATCATCTGCGACGGCGCCACGTGGGGCAGGCTCAGATAGTCGTCGAGGGTCATGGCGTCGCTGGCCGTGCGCCGCGCATAGGCGTTTTCCGCATGCATGGCGCAGATGATGGGATCTTCGAACAGCTTCGAGATGTGCAGATGCGCGGGCGGCTCATCCCAGTTGGCGATCACCAGGTCCAGGCCCCCGTCGGACAGTTGGCGGATATGGTCGATGCCCGGCCCCAGGCTGTGCAGCACGACGCGACTTTTCGGTGAACCGCGGCGCAGCAGGGCCACCACGTTGGGCAGGAACTGGCTATCCAGGTAGTCGGGCGCGGCGATATGAAAGGTGCGCGCCTCTTCCTGCGCCACGAACGGCGTCTTCTTGACGAACAGGCTTTCTGTCTGGTCGAGGATGCGCTTGGCCGGATTGAGCAGGCTTTCGCCATGCTGGGTCGGCACCATGCCGCGCGCGCCGCGCACCAGCAGCGGGTCGCCCGTCAGTTCGCGCAGCTTGCGCAGGGAGGCGGAAATCGAGGGCTGCGGCTGATTGAGTTTGAGCGCCACGCGCGAGACATTCTTTTCCACCAGCAGCAGGTAGAGGATGCGGATCAAGTGCAGGTCGAGGTGTTGCGGCAGGCTGGACATGTGGCGGCGGCTCTGTTGTATATCGATTTGAATATGTCAAATATACGATATTTTTCATGTGATGGGCGGTAAATCCGTTTATCTTGTGTAGATTGGCACGAATATTGGTTCGGTCTGACTAGAGGAAATTTATGGAAGTATTTGCCTACCTGATTCCGTACGGCCTGGAGTGGCTGAACCTGATCGTCCGCTGGCTGCACGTCATCACGGGCATCGCCTGGATCGGCGCTTCCTTTTATTTTGTCTGGCTCGACAACTCGATCCGCCCGCCCGCGCCCGGCTCGGAGCTGGCAAAGAAAGGCGTGTCGGGAGAATTGTGGGCCGTGCACGGCGGCGGCTTCTATAACCCCCAAAAATACCTGGTGGCGCCCGCGGAACTGCCGAAGGAACTGCACTGGTTCAAGTGGGAAGCGTATTCGACCTGGCTGTCCGGCTTTGCGCTGCTGACGATTGCCTACTACTTCAATGCCCAGGCCATGATGATCGACAAATCCGTGGCCGACATCAGCAGCGGCCAGGCGATCGGCATCGGCATCGCCACCCTCGTCATCGGCTGGGCCGTGTACGACCTGCTGTGCCGATCAAAGCTGGCGCAATACGAGCTGTGGTTCGGCGTGACGGTGTTTGCCCTGATCGTCGGCGCCGCATATGTGCTCACGCACTTGCTCAGCGGGCGCGCCGCCTACATCCACGTGGGCGCCATGATCGGCACCATCATGGTGGCCAATGTACTGATGCTGATCATTCCCGGCCAGCGCAAGATGGTCGAAGCCATGGCCGCCGGCAAGCTGCCCGATCCCAAGCACGGTTTGAAGGCCAAGCAGCGCAGCGTGCATAACAATTATTTTACGTTGCCGGTGCTGTTCATCATGATCAGCAACCACTACGCGATGACCTACCGCAACGATCACGCCTGGCTGGTGCTGGCGCTGATCATGGCGGCCGGCGTCTTCATCCGCCACTTCTTCAACCTGCGCCACAAGGGCCGCGTCGAGTGGCGCTATCCGGCCCTGGGCGTGGCCTTGCTGGTGGCCGTCGCAGTGGCCATCGCGCCCAAGGCGCCCGTGGCCGTGGCGGCCGCGCCGGCGGTGGACCCTGCCGCGCAGTTCAAGGCCGTGCATGCCATCATCGCCCAGCGCTGCGCCACCTGCCATTCGGCCCAGCCCACGCAACCGGGCTTTGCCACGGCGCCGGCCGGCATGATGCTGGATAATGAAGTCGAAATCCGCCAGCACGCGGCGCAGATCTACAAGCAGGCCATTGAACTGAAGGCCATGCCGATCGGGAACCTGACCAATATGACGGACGCCGAGCGCAGTGAGCTGGGCGCCTGGCTGCAACAGACCATGCAAGGAGCAAAATGACAACGCACGCAGAACGAATCACGGCCTGGATCGACGAACACTTCGACGAGGAAGTCGCCTTTTTGCAGAAGGTGGTGCAGCAGCCGACGGATACGCCGCCCGGCAATAACGCGCCCCATGCGGACCTGGTGGCGCAGCTGCTGCAGGCGTATGGCTGGCAGGCGGAAAAGCACGCGGTGCCAGCGGCGCAGGTGGAAGCGTACGGCATGCAAAGCATCACCAACCTGATCGTGCGCCGGCCGTATGCCGCGGGCGGGCCGACGGTGGCCCTGAATGCGCATGGCGACGTGGTGCCGCCTGGCGACAACTGGACGTACCCGCCGTATGGCGGCCAGATCGACGACGGCTATATCTACGGCCGCGCGACGGCCGTGTCGAAGGGCGATTTCGCCACCTATGTGTTTGCCGCGCGCGCGCTCGAGGCGCTGGGCATTCCCTTGAAGGGCCAGCTTGAGCTGCATTTTACGTACGACGAGGAATTCGGCGGCTTGCTGGGGCCGGGCTGGCTGCTGGAGCAGCAGCTGACGAAGCCCGATTTCGTCATCGCCGCCGGTTTCAGCTACGGCATCGTCACCGCCCACAACGCCTGCCTGCAGCTGGAAATCACCGTGCACGGCAAGTCGGGCCACGGCTCCATGCCGGAGACGGGACACGACGCGCTGCAGGCGGCCAACAAGATCCTCAACGCTATCTACGGCCAGTTGCCGGAGCTGAAAAAGATCAAATCCGCAGTGGCGGGCATCGATTCGCCCACCATGCTGGTGGGGCGCATCGACGGCGGCACGAATACCAATGTGGTGCCGGGCAAGGTGGTCATGAAGATGGACCGCCGCATGATTCCGGAAGAAGACCCTGTGGCGGTGGAAGCGCAGGTGCGCGCGCTGATCGAGGACGCCGTACGGGGCGAGCCCGGCATCCGCCTCGAAATTCGCCGCCTGCTGCTCTCGCACGCGCTGCGCCCCTTGCCCGGTTCCGAACAGCTGGTGGGCAGCCTGCAGAAAAATGCGCAAGCCATCCTCGGCGAAACGATTCCCGCCGTCGGCACGCCCCTGTATGCGGATGCGCGTCTGTATGGCGAGCGGGGTATCCCCGCCGTGCTGTATGGCGCCGGTCCGCGCACGGTGCCCGAATCGAATGCGAAGAAGGCCGACGAGCGCCTGGCGCTCGACGATTTGCGCAAGGCCAGCAAGATCGTCGCCCTGACCCTGCTGGACTTCCTGGCGCAGAAATAAGGTCGCTGACTTTGGCTTACAATGGGGCGGACATTCAAACTGTGAAGAAGAGCCCCATTGAATACCCGTTTTCTCGAAGCGTTTGTCTGGGCTGCGCGGCTGGGCAGCTTCCGCACGGCGGCCGACAAGCTGCACATCACGCAGGCGGCCATCTCGAACCGCATCGCCTCGCTGGAGCAGGATTTCGGCACGCGTCTGTTCGACCGCGACGCGCGTGAAATCCGCCTGACCTTCGCCGGGCGCAACCTGCTCGTGTACGCCGAGCGCATGCTGGAACTGTGCCGCGACATGTATGCGGCCAATTCCTCGCCCGCGCACATCACGGGCGAAGTGCGCATCGGCGTCATCGAAACCATCGTGCATACCTGGCTGATTCCGTTCCTGCAGCGGGTGCAGGAGCGCTATCCGGGCATCGAGATTCAACTGACGTCGGAATCGACGCGCCGCCTGCACGAACAGTTGCAGCAGGGCGAGCTCGATATCGCGCTGCAGACGGACATGCTGACGGGCGACCATCTCCGCAGCACGGGCAGCGGTGCCATCGCCATGGGCTGGGCGGGCAGGGCTGCCGACTGGCCCGACACGAGAAAGCCGTTCACGGTGGCGCAATTGGCGCAGCATCCGATCATCACCATGAACCGGGGCTCGCAACCCCATTCCGCATTAAAAGCGCTGTGCCAGGACGAGGGCGTGCAGCTGGGCAGGGTACATTGCGTCAGTTCGATTTCCGCCATCGTGCGGCTGGTCAAAGCGGGTTTCGGCATCGCCGTGCTGCCGCTGGCACCCCTGCGCGAGGAAATCGAGCAGGGCCACATCGCCCTGATTCCCTGTACCAGCAGTCTGGCGCCGCAGCGCATCGTCATCAGTTACAGCGAAGACCTCACCACGGAAGCGATTCAATTGGTGGCCATGCTGGCATGCGAGGAGGCGGCCAGGTTCACCCTGGGGCTGGGCGAAGAGTATGGCGCCGGTGCGCGGACGTGAGAATTAAATTGCTGTTGTCACCGCGACCCATAAGAAAAACTTATCAGTCACGTTCAGAATAACCCGTTTGCCAAGTGATGGCGTGCCACCTATTCTGGGCTGGCATACCACCCATCACGCAGAACGGAACCATCATGACGACCTCCCCCACCTTGCCCGGCATCCTGTTTGTCTGGACCAGCGCCGACCCGGAACACGAACGCGATTTCAACCGCTGGTATGACCGCGAACACGTGGAAGAGCGCGTGCGCATTCCCGGTTTTGTCAGCGGCACGCGCTACCAGAGCGTGCGCGGTCCCCGCAAATACCTGGGCCTGTACCGCACCGATTCGCTGGGCGCCTTCCAGACGCCCGACTACTTCAAGGCTTTCGGCCAGCAGACGCCATGGTCGGTGACGAATCTGCAGCGCATGGTGGACCCGATGCGCCGCGTCTGCGCCATCGAGGCGGAAACGGGCATGGGTACGGGCGCCTGGCTGGCGGTGTTGCGCCTGGGCGCGTCGGCGATCGGTCAGGATGCGCAAGCCGTGGCCGCCATGGCCGCGCTGGGGGCGACATTGCTGCAGATCGATGGCGTGATTGCCACTCGCTTGCTGACGCCCGACGCGAACCTGTCCGGCCCCCTGCCGGCGGAGCAGAAGGAGGGCCGCGTGCTCGACCCGATCTTCCTGATCGACGCATCGTCGGAAAGCGCCGCCATGGCCGCCGCCAATGCCGCCAGCGCGGCGCTGGGCCTCGACGGCGAACAGACGGCCATCCTGCAACTGTCCTGGCAGTTGCGCGAGGCCGACCTGCACGCGGCCTGACACGCACGCGCATCTTGCCGGCACTGATAACACGAGACACGGGCCACGGCGCAGGGCAAAGCATCCTGCGCCGGACCTGCAATAAAACTGACGAGAGAGGTAGGCAATGACCACATATACAACGGCAAACGCTGCGCATCCGGCGGCCCAGGCACCGGGCGACAAGCCAAAAACGGGACGCCTGGCCACGGCCAGCATGGTCGGAACGACCCTGGAATGGTATGACTTCACCGTCTACAACACCATGGCGGCGTTGATCTTCAACCACCTGTTTTTCCCTTCTTTCGATCCGCTGACGGGCACCATCTTGGCCTTTTCCACGTACGCCGTCGGCTATATCTCGCGTCCCATCGGCGGCGTGATCTTCGGCCACCTGGGCGACAAGCTGGGACGCCGCTGGGTACTGGTGGTGACCCTGATGCTGATGGGCGTGACGACTGGCTTGATGGGCCTCTTGCCCACGTATGCGACGGCTGGCATCTGGAGCCCGGTCCTGCTGGTGGCCCTGCGCTTCGTGCAGGGCATCGCGCTGGGTGGCGAATGGGCGGGCGCCGTGCTGATTTCCGTCGAACACGGCGCGCCGGACAAACGGGGCCGCAACGCTTCGTGGACGCAGGTGGGGCCGTCGTTCGGCACCTTGCTGGCCACTGGCTGCATCGGTTTGATCACCTACCTGCTGCCGCATGAAGCGTTCATGGACTGGGGCTGGCGCATGCCGTTCATCGCCAGCCTGTTGCTGGTGGCCTTCGGCATGTGGATACGCAGCGGCATCGAGGAAACGCCGCTGTTCAAGGAACTTGACCAGAAGGATGCGAAGGCGGAAGCGCCGATCGGCGACGTGCTGCGCCTCTACTGGCGCCGTTTGCTGATCGCCGGCGGCGTGCGCATCGGCTCGGACGTGCTGTATGCGCTGGTGGTGGTGTTCACCCTGACGTATGTGACGACGGTACTGCACCTGTCGTCGACGCTGGCGCTGACCGCCATCATGATCGGCACGGCCTGCAATGCGCTGTCGGTGCCCGTGTTTGGCGCGCTGTCGGACAAGATCGGCCGCCGACCCGTATATGCGCTGGGCGCCGTGCTGGGACTCGTGTGGGCGTTTGCCTTCTTCACCCTGCTCGACACGGCCAGTCCGGCCGCCATCGTCACGGCCGTTGTCGTAGGCCTGGTCATCCACGCCATCATGTACGGCCCGCAAGCGGCCTTCGTCATCGAGCAATTCCCCACCAAGGTGCGCTATGCGGGTTCCTCGCTGGCCTATACCTTGGCCGGCGTCATCGGCGGCGGCTTTGCACCGCTCGTCATCGCCAGCCTGTACCGCTCGTACAACAGCACCATGGCCGTCTCGCTGTATGTAGCGGCGGCCCTGCTGATCACCGGTGCCGCCGTCTTCGCAGCCAGAGAAACGGGCCGCGGCCCTCTTGAGGAGTAAAGAGATACCATGACTACCCATACCTTCAACCTGGCGGGCCACGGCCCCGTCACCTTCGACATCGACAACCTGATCATCGCTGGCTGGACGGGCCGCGACCTGGCGATGGTCGAACACCATATCGCCGAACTGGAAGCCATCGGCGTGGCGCGCCCGAAAAGCGTGCCGACCTTTTACCGCGTGGCGGCGGCGCTGCTGTCCAGCGATGCCGCCATCGAAGTGCCGGGCCGCGATTCGTCCGGCGAGGCCGAATTCGTGCTGTTCTCCACCGAATACGGCCTGCTGGTGGGCATCGGCTCCGACCATACGGACCGCAAGGTGGAAAGCTATGGCGTGACGGTGTCGAAGCAGATGTGCGGCAAGCCCGTGGGCGACACCTTGTGGCGCTATGCCGATGTGGCGGACCACTGGGACCAGCTGCAGATGCGCTCCTGGCGCGAGCGCGCCGGCGTGCCGGCCCTGTACCAGGATGGCCCCGTGACGCGCATGCTGTCACCGGAAGACCTGATCCTGCGCTACACGGGGCAGGCGACTCTGCCCGTGGGCAGCGCCATGTTTTGTGGCACGCAGCCCATCATCGGTGAAATGGGCCACGGCGACGCCTTCGAGCTGGAGCTGTATGATCCAGCCTTGCAGCGCCGCCTGCAGCACCGCTATGCCGTGCAAACCCTGCCCGTGGAAGGATAACGCAATGACCAAGACCATCCGTGAACTGGCCGCCGACTTGGCCGCCGGTCGCATCACCAGCGTGGAATTGACGCAGCGCATGCTGGCGCGCGCCGAGGCGCACAGGGCGCAGGGCGGCCATGCCTATGTCAGCCTCGATGGCGAACAGGCGCTGGCCGAGGCCCGTGCCAGCGATGCGGCGCGCGCGGCAGGCTGGATGCCTTCGCTGCTGGCAGGCATTCCCCTGTCCATCAAGGACCTGTTCGACGTCAGGGGGCAGGTCAGCAGCGCCGCCTCGCTGGCGCTGGCTGACGCCCCGCCCGCCGTTGTGGATGCCGGCGCCGTGGCGCGTCTGCGCGCGGCTGGCGCCATCCTGCTGGGCCGCACCAACATGAGCGAATTCGCATTCTCCGGCCTGGGCTTGAATCCCCATTACGGCACGCCGCGCAATCCGCACGACCGCGCGCGCGTGGCGGGCGGCTCCACCTCGGGCGGCGCCGTGACGGTGGCGCTGGGGATGGCTGCGGGAGCGCTGGGCACGGACACGGGCGGCTCGATCCGCATCCCGTCCGCTTTTTGCGGCTTGACGGGCTTCAAGCCGACGGCCGCTTCCGTGCCGCTGACCGGCACGGTGCCGCTGTCGCGCTCCCTCGATTCGGCCGGGCCCATCGCGCACAGTGTCGATTGCTGCGCCATTTTGTACGCAGCGCTGTCGGGCCATGACATCAGCGCGCAGGCGCCAGCACTGAAAGGCTTGCGCTTTGGCTTTACCCTGGACTATGTCGGTACGCATGTGGCGCCGCAGGTGCAGCAGGCTTTCGATGCTGCCCTGGACAAGCTGCGGCAAGCTGGCGCGCAGGTAGAACAGTTCGATTTCCCCGAATTGCTGGAGCTGCCGACGATCAATGGCGGCGGCGGGCTGGTGGCGGCGGAAGCCTGGCACTGGCACAGGATATTACTTGAAGAGAAGGGTGCACAGTACGACCAGCGCGTGGCGGCGCGCATCCGCCGCGGTCAGCAGCAGGGCGCGGCCGACTACATCGACCTGCTCGATGCGCGCGCGCGCCTGATCGGCGTCGCCCGGCGGCGCCTGGCGCCGTTCGACGCCTGGCTGATGCCCAGCGTGGCCATCCAGGCGCCGGAAGTCGCGCCGCTGGAAGCGGATGACGCCACCTTCTTTGCCACGAATGGCCTGGTGCTGCGCAACGCCAGCGTGATCAACTTCCTCGACGGCTGCGCGCTGTCGCTGCCTTGCCACGCCGACGGCGAGCTGCCCGTGGGGCTGGGTATTTGCGGCCTGGCGGGCGTCGACGATACAGTGCTGCAAATCGGCCGCGCCGTGGAGGCGCTGCTGCGGGAGCGTGGAAAAGAATAATGCTGTAGTGCAGAAAAATGCCAACTCTGTCATGATGGCTGGCATTGACATGGGATAGTCGCGCTTCAGGCGCCGGCAAACTTCACACTGTGCACCGATACGACCTGATTAGTTGTCATGACTGCGGCGTGCTGTACCGCAAACGTCCGCTGCGTCCCCGCGAAAAGGCGCGCTGCATCCGTTGCCGCTCGGTGCTGTATCGCGGCGCGCATGCGCAGGGCGCATCGGCCGAATTGACCAAGGTGGTGGCGCTCACTCTGGGCGCCGCTTTTGTCTTCCTGATCGCCCAGTTTTTCCCTATCGTCGAACTCGACGTCAATGGCCTCACTTCCAGCGCCACCTTGCTCGGTTCCATCCGCGTGCTGTGGTCCGAGCAGATGCACATCGTGGCGACGATGGTCTTCCTGTTTACCATCCTCTTTCCCGCCATCGAACTCGGTTCCCTGCTGTACGTGGCGCTGGGCCTGCGCGGCGGCGTCAAGGTGCCCGGCTTTAACCGCGTGCTGCGCGCCGTGCAGACGGCGCGCGAATGGGGCATGACGGAGGTGCTGATGATCGGCATCCTGATCACCGTCGTCAAGATGACCAGCCTGGCCACGGTGCTGCCGCAACCGGGGCTGTTCGCGTTTGGCGCGCTGACCCTGATGCTGGCCATCGTCGTCTCGTTCGACCCCAAGGCCCTGTGGAACCTGGGCGACAACCTGACGCGGCAAGCGCTGCCCGGCATCCGCTACAAGGCCTTCGCACCGGGCGAGAAGGTGCTGCCCTGCCATGCCTGCGGCCTGGTGGCGCCGCCGCTGGGCAAGGGCAGGCACCTGGCTTGCGTGCGCTGCGGCACGGCCCTGCACGTGCGCAAACCGGACAGCATCAACCGCACCTGGGCCTTGCTGACCGCCGCCATGATCCTCTACATTCCTGCCAACCTGCTGCCCGTGATGGTGACGCAATCGCTGTTCGGCGCGCAGGACGACACCATCATGAGCGGCGTGGTGCTGTTCTGGACCAGCGGCTCGAAAGGTCTGGCCATCATCATTTTCATCGCCAGCGTGGTCGTGCCGATGCTGAAGCTGGGCGTGCTGGCGCTGCTGGCATTCACCGCGCAGCGGCGTTCGCGCTGGCGGCCGCGCCAGCGCACCATCTTGTACCGCATGGTCGAATTCATCGGCCGCTGGTCCATGCTCGACATCTTTGTCGTCACCCTGACGGTGGCGCTGGTGCGCTTCAAGTCGCTGGCCGTGATCACGGCCGGTCCTGGTGCGCTGGCCTTTGGCGCCGTGGTGGTGCTGACCATGCTGGCGGCGATGCAGTTCGACCCGCGCCTGATCTGGGACCCCGTCGACGGGCAGGTGCCCGGCGAGGAAGAACCCGTGGTGGTGACAAATACCGGAAACAATACAGTGATTGGAGAACAGCATGTCTGACAAAGAAGCAGGCGACCTTGCCGAAGCGGGCGGCCGCCCATTGCCGGAGCCTGATGTGGAACAGGGCAGCCGCTGGCTGCCGTCGCTGGTATGGCTCATCCCGCTGCTGGCCGCGCTGATCGGCGCCGGCCTGGCCGCCAAGTCCATCCTCGACCAGGGGCCTACGGTGACGGTCAGCTTCAAGAGCGCCGAAGGACTCGAGCCTGGCAAGACCAAGGTCAAGTACAAGGATGTCGATATCGGCCAGGTGCGCGCCATCACACTGGGCGAGGACTTGAGCAAGGTGCTGGTGACGATCGACATGAGCAAGGAAGCGCGCCGCTTCGCTACCGCCGATTCGCGTTTCTGGGTGGTGCGCCCGCAGATCGGCGCCAGCGGCGTGACGGGGCTGGGCACCTTGCTGTCGGGCGCCTACATCGGCGTCGACACGGGCAAGTCGGAAGCGAAGAAAGACAACTTCATCGGCATGGAAAGTCCGCCCGCCGTGGCCGGCGACCAGAAGGGCAAGCTGTACACCCTGCATGCGGAAAGCCTCGGCTCCGTCGACGTGGGTTCACCCCTGTTCTTCCACCGCCTGCGCGTGGGCAAGGTGGTCAGCTTTGCGCTGGACAAGGATGGCAACGGCATCACCATGTCCGTCTTCGTGAACGCGCCGTACGACCAGTTCGTCGGCAAGAACGCGCGCTGGTGGCATGCCAGCGGCGTCGATGTGCGCCTCGATTCGAACGGCTTCAAGCTGAACACCCAGTCCCTGGCGGCCATGCTGGTGGGCGGCATCGCCTTCGAGGCGGAAAATGGCCGCAAGCCCGAAGAGCCGGCACCGGCCAATACCAATTTCCGCCTGGCGGCCGATGAGGCCAGCGCCATGCGCGAACCCGATGGCCAGGCCATCACCACCGTGTTCTATTTCGACCAGTCCCTGCGCGGCTTGCAGCCCGGCGCCACGGTGGACTTCCGCGGCATCGTGCTGGGCGAGGTGCGTTCGGTCGGCATCGAGTTCGATCCCGTGAAGAAGAACTTCCGCATGCCCGTCACCGTCAATCTGTACCCGGCCCGCCTGGGCATGCGCTTCAAGGCCGCTGTCGACGATGAGGAAGGTTCGGCCGGCCACCAGCTGCTCGAACGCATGGTCAGCCGTGGCTTGCGCGCCCAGCTACGCACGGGCAACCTGCTGACCAGCCAGCTGTACATCGCGCTGGACTTCTTCCCGAAAGCGCCGAAGGTGGTGCTCGACGCGAACAAGTATCCGCTGGAAGTGCCGACCGTGCCGAACACGCTCGACGAATTGCAGACGCAGATCGCCAGCATCGCCCGCAAGCTCGATCAGGTACCGTATGCGGAGATCGGCAATAATCTGAACGCCACCATCAAGCAGGCCAATACCCTGTTCAAGCAGCTCGATGGCCAGGTGGTGCCGGAAATGCGCGATACCTTGACGGCGGCGAAACAGACCTTCGGCACGGCCGAACAGGTGCTGCAAAAGGATTCGCCGCTGCAGTCGGACGTGCGCCAGGCCTTGCAGCAGCTGACGCAAACCCTGCAATCGCTCAATGCCCTGTCGGATTACCTGGAACGCCACCCAGAGTCCCTGATCCGCGGTAAAAAAGGAGATGAGAAAAAATGAAGCAGCCAATTTTTGCGCTTTTGATGACAGCCATCTTGCTGGGCGCCTGCTCCACGCCCCAGCCCGAGCATTTCTATACGCTCAGCGGCGGCGCCGACGCGCAGCCGGCCAAACCCGTCAAATACTATGTCGAGGTGCTGGCCGTCAGCGTGCCGCAGCAGGTGAGCCGTAACCAGTTTGTCGTGACGGCGCCATCGGGGCGCATCGAATTGCTGGAGCAGCAGCGCTGGGCGGGGCCGTTGGCCGGCGAGATCGGCCAGGCCCTGTCGACGGCCGTGACGAACGACCTGGGCGCCATCGACGTGTTCCGCACGCCGCATCCGGACAACTTGCCCGTGTACCGCATCAGCACCAATGTGCAGCGTTTCGAGTCCGTGATGGGCCAATATGCGCTGATCGACGCCGTGTGGAGCGTGCGCCAGCTGGCCACCAGCAAAGTAGTGACTTGCCGCACGATAGCCAATGAAAAGGTGGGCACCGGCTACGATGAACTGGTGCTCGGTCACCGCCGCGCCGTGAACCGCATCGCCGCCGATACGGCGAGCGTGGTGCGCGCTTTTGACAACGGCAACGCCGCCTGTCCGGCCGCCTGAGCCGCTTTCCGCTACCCAGTCCCGGCGGCCGCTGGTAAAATGCGGCCATGGGAATGACCTTGTTCACGCGCCGCTTTGCCGCCTGGATCGCCTGTTTCGCGATCCTGCTGGCGGCGCTCGCGCCATCGGTTTCCCAGGCCGTCGCCAATGCCAAGCAGGAGTCCGGCTCCGGCTGGGCGGAAATCTGCTCGGTGGCCGGCATCCGTTTCGTCCAGGTCGACGATGATGGCGGCGCCGACGGCAAGTCCGGCGGCAAGGCCATGCAGATGGAGCATTGCGCCTTCTGTTCCACGCATGCGGGTTCCGTGGGCTTGCCGCCCAGTCCCGTGCTGCCGCTGCCCGTCGCCGGCGGCACGGCCATTTTCCCGGCCCTGTACTACCAGTCGCCGTCTCCGCTGTTCATCTGGTCCACCGCGCAATCGCGCGCGCCGCCCGCACTCGTCTAAGTCCTTGCATTTTCAATGTTGGCGCTGTCCGCCTTGCGGTGGGGCACGCCGCATCCGCACACTTAAACGAGAATCACATGAACAAGAAACTGTTGGTGCTGGCCGCGGCCATCACCGTGGCTTACCCCTGCGCGCGGGCGCAGCAACTTGACCACGCCATCGACACTGTCGTCGTTTCCGGTTCGCGCGCGCAAGCGTGGCTGTCCGAGACGCCACAGGCCATCGGCGTCGTCAATGCCACAACCCTGGAACGCGACAAGCCCAAGACCATGGGCGATATCCTCAACCGCATCGCCGGCGTGTACTGGAATGACCTGGGCAACGAACAGCACAGCATGAGCATCCGCCAGCCCATCGGCACGAATGCCGTCTACCAGTACCTGGAAGACGGCATTCCCATCCGCCCGCTGGGCGTCTTCAACCACAATTCGCTCAACGAGATGAACATGGCGGGCGCCAGTGGCGTGGAAGTGGTGAAGGGCGCCGCCTCGTCGCTGTACGGCAGCAATGCCGTCGGCGGCGCCGTCAATTTCCTCACGGCCGGCGCCAGCGTGACACCCACGGCAAGCGTGGGCGTGCGGCGCGATAACGTGGGCGGCTACACCCGCTACGACACTTCCGCCAGCGATACCTGGGGGCCGCTGGGACTGCGCTTTTCCCACTACAGTTCGCGCCGTTCGCGCGACAACTGGCAAGAGTACAGCTACGGCGACAAGGATTCGTTCTCGCTGCGCGCCGACTATGCGCTCAGTTCCACCTCGCAGCTGCGCGCCACCATCGTCCACACGGATCTCGATGCGGCGATGACGGGCAGCCTGTTCGAGAACGACTACCGCAATGACCCCGGCAAGAGCCTGAACACGTTTACCTACCGCAAGGACAAGACCACGCGCATGAATCTGGCGTGGGAGGGCGCGACGACGGCCAATGGCACGAGCACCGTCACCGTGTTTACACGCAAGAACGACCATGGGCAGGTTCCCGCGTATTCCATCGGCAGCTGCGCAGGCATGCTGTGCAAGGGCGTCATCAACAATAACCATGTTGATTCGCTGGGGCTGGACGTGAAGCACCAGCAGGAATTCGCCTGGCTGCGTTCGCGCCTGATCGCCGGCGTGTATGTGGACAAGAGCGACAATCCCTTTGTCAGCGATAACCTGTCCATCGTGCGCGATGCCGCCACGGGCCGCTACCTGCGCTACACGCTGGCCAATGCCAGCAATCCGCAGGGCGTGCGCGACTACCAGACGGATATCCTCAATACTGCCGTTTTCGCGCAATGGGAATTTTCTCCGCTGGCGGGCACGCGCGTGGTGCTGGGCGGCCGTTCGGACGCCATCCGCTACGATTACCATAACAGGCTGGCGCCCGGCGGCAGCGTCAATTATGGCGCGCCCGACGAGTCGCGCAGCTTTTCGCACGTGAGCCCGAAGCTGGGCACCACCTACGCCCTCGGCCATGCGGGCAGCGCGTATGCGAACGTCAGCCAGGGCTTTACGCCGCCCGAGGTGAGCCAACTGTATGGCAAGACGGGCATCGCCGACTTGCAGCCGTCCGTCTACAACAACTATGAACTGGGCTTGCGCTGGGCCTTTTTGCAGGGTCGTTTGAAACTCGATACGGCCCTGTACCGGCTCGACGGGCGCGATACCATCGTCAGCTACACGCTCTCGCCCGGCAACAGCGAAAACCGCAATGCGGGGCGCACGCGCAGCGAAGGCCTGGAGCTGGGCCTGAACTACGACAGTGGCCCGTTCGACGCGCGCTTCGCCACGGCCATCGCGCGCCACCGCTACCTGCGCTACCAGGTGTCCTCCACTCTCGATTACAGCGGCCGCACCATGCCGCAGGCGCCGCGCGATATCACCTCGATCGAGATCGGCTACAAGCCCGTGGCCGGCGCGCGTATCGCGCTCGAAGCCGTGCACCAGGGGCGCTACTGGATGAACAATGCCAACACGGTGGAGTACAAGGGGCACGCCTTGCTGAACCTGCGCGCCAGTTACCAGCTCGCGCGCGGGCTGGAAGCGTGGGCGCAGGTGCGCAACCTGGCAGATAAACGCTATGCCGATTCGGCCAGCAGCAGTTATGCGGGCACGGGCAGCTATGCGCCGAACAGCCAGAACCAGTACACGCCCGGCGCGCCGCGCAGCGTGATGCTGGGCCTGGCCTATACCTTCAACGCACTGTGAGGATGGCCATGGACGACGCAACTTTTCTCATCGCACGGCGCAAAAGCCTGTATTGGCGCATCCACTTCTGGGCCGCGCTGATCGCTTCACCGTTTGCCCTGGTGGCCACCCTGACGGGCATTTTGTACGTATTCACGCCGCAGATCGAGGCAAGGCTGTACCAGCACCTCGACCATGTGGCGCCGCAGGGTGCCATGCTGCCGCTGGATGCCGCCGTGGCGGCGGCCGAACGGGCGGCGCCGCGTGGCTGGGCGGTGCAGCATGTGGTGCCGCCGTTTCAGCAGGATGACGCGGTGCAGGTGGCGTTCGCGCCGCCCGGCGGCGCGCAGGATGAACATGCGGGCCATGGCGGACATGCCGCGCCGGCCACGCCCGCCAGGCCGAAGTTCGGCCTGCCCGCGCAAGCCGTCGTCGTGTATGTGAACCCCTATGATGCGCGTGTGCTGGGCCGCCTGGCCAGCAGTGAACGCATCGGCAACTGGGCGAAAAAGCTGCATTCGCGTCTGCTGCAAAACGATGGCTGGCGCTGGGTGATCGAGCTGGCGGCCAGCTGGCTGATGGTGATGCTGGTGACGGGTGTGGTCCTGTGGTGGCCGCGCGGCGCGCAATCGGGCTTGCCGAAGCGGGGTGCGCGCGGGCGCAATGGCTGGCGCCAGTGGCATGCTTTTCTCGGCGTGGCGCTCGGCATCGTCAGTGTCGTCATCCTGACGACGGGGCTGACGTGGAGCCAGCAGGCGGGCGGGCGCATCCGCGCGCTGCGCGACGTCAGCGGCCAGGCGCCGCCGCCCGTGCCACGCGGCCTGCACTCAACGGAGGAGGGCGCCCCGCTCGACTGGCAGGATGCGTGGCAGGTGGCGCGCAGCCATGCGCCCGCCATCGCCGTGCAATTGACGGCGCCCGTCAGCCAGGACGATGTGTGGCGCGCCACCATGGCCGACCGCAGTCAGCCTACCTTGCGCTTCGACCTGCAATTCGACGCCTACAGCGGCAAGCCTTTGTACTATGCGGGGTGGGAGGCGCAGACGGCGTTCGGCAAGGCGACGGCCATCGGCATCCCGTTTCATCGCGGCGAATTCGGCTGGTGGAACCAGGCCTTGCTGCTGCTGTTCGGCGCCAGCGTGCTGTTCTCGCTCGTGTCGGGCTGGGTGATGTTTTTCAAGCGGCGCTTGCCGGGCTCGCTGGGTTTACCCAAGCTGCTGCCCGGCGCCTGGACCTCGCTTTCCACGCTGGCCTGGATGACGGCGGCGGGCATGTGTGCGCTGATGCCGCTGCTGCTCATCTCCGGCGGCCTGCTGATGCTGCTGGAGCTGGGCCTGGCAAAATGTGGGCCGCGTGTCGGCCGGATGTGGCTGCGCTAGAATAAGGGGCGCGGCCAGGCTCGTTGCCATGGGCCGCCCCTTGCATAGGCTGAACCATGGTATTCATCGATTTCCCCGCCTTGTCCGCACTGGCCGCCGCGTCGGCCGCGGTTACCCAGAAATGCAGCTGCTGCGCCGTTCCGTTGGACGCCTGGCAGCGCCTGCCCACCTCGCTGGAGCTGGACCGGTTTGAAGAAATCGGCACCCTGCGCGAAGATCCGTACGAAGAACCGACGTTTGACGAGTATCACCCGCACGGCACGCGCTACGACAGCGTCGATGCGCCCATCGCGCCGCGCTACTATCCCGCTAATCTGAGCCAGGTGGCCCGCTGCCTCAATTGCGGCCGCCACTACCTGCGCTACAACGAGGCGGGCGGCTATTTCACGGAACTGCGCATCCGCGCGCTGCGTTCGGCATTGCTGGCCGACGCGCCGCTGTCTGCCTGAGGGCTACAGGCTTTCCTTGACGTGCGCGATGCCGTGTTCATCGTAGATCGAGTACACGGCGGCGAGGAGGTTGTCCAGCTCGGGCGAGCGGTCCATGTGCCGCATGCTGAATAAAATGGGCGAGAACGCGTGCTTGTCGTCCAGCTTGCGGTACACGACGTTCCGGTGATGCATGGCCTGCACGCTTTCTGGCACGATGGAAATGCCCTGGCCGGCCGCGACCAGTCCCATGGAAATCTGCAGTTCGCGCACTTCCGTGACGGGGCCGGGCGTGACATTGCCTTCGCTGAACATGGCCAGCACCTGGTCGGCAAAGCTGGGGCGCGGCGCTTTCGGGTACACGAGCAGGGTTTCGTGCACCAGGTCCGTCAGGCGCAATCCGCCTTCCCCCTTGGCCAGCCGGTGGCCGGGTGGCAGGGCCACCACCAGGCGCTCCTCGCGCAGCAGGATGCGGCGGATGCTGGGGTCTTCGCTTTTCAGGCGCCCGAAACCCACGTCGATGCGGCCTTCCTTCAGGGCCTTGATTTGCTCCACCGTCGTCATTTCATGCAGGGTCACGTCGACCTCGGGATGGCGCTCGCAATAGCGGTGCACGACGTCGGGCAATTCCCCATACAGGGTCGAGGCGACGAAGCCGATCGACAGCGTGCGTTCCAGCTTGCCGATGCGCTGGGTCATCGCCTTCAGGTCGCGCACCTGGTCGAGCAGCGGGCGCGCGTGGGCGAGAAAAAACTCGCCCGCTTCCGTCAGCCGCAAGGGTCGCGAGCCTTTCTCGATCAGCGCCACGCCCAGGGTTTCTTCCAGCTGCTGCATCTGCCGGCTCAGTGGCGGCTGCGCGATATGCAGGCGCGCAGCGGCCCGCGTGAAGTTCCTTTCCTCTGCCACCGCCACGAAGTAGCGCAAGTGCCGTAATTCCATCTTCATACCTTTCAGGTATAGGTTTGATACCAACTCGGTGTTGGACGTGGAGACATTCGGGGAATATCGTGTCTCCACTCCACAGAATTATACGGAATAAATATGATTCAAAATATCGAGACCTACTTGGTCGATGTGCCAACCATCCGTCCGCACAAGCTGTCCGTCGCCACCATGAATACGCAAACCCTGGTGCTGGTACGGCTGCGCTGCGCCGACGGCATCACGGGCTGGGGCGAGGCGACCACCATCGGCGGCTTGAGCTACGGCGGCGAAAGCCCGGAAAGCATCAAGACGAATATCGATACCTACATCGCGCCGCTGCTGGTCGGCATGGAAGCGAGCGAAGTGGCCAAGGCGATGGCCAGGGTGCGCAAGGTCATCCAGGGCAACCGCTTCGCCAAGTGCGCGATCGAGACGGCCCTGCTGGACGCGCAGGCGCGCCGCCTGAATGTGCCGCTGTCGGAATTGCTGGGCGGCCGCGTGCGCGATGCGCTGCCCGTGGCCTGGGTGCTGGCCAGCGGCGATACCGCGCGCGATATCGCCGAAGGGGAAAAAATGCTGGAATTGCGCCGCCACCGCATCTTCAAGCTGAAGATCGGCTTGCGCGACGTGATGGACGACGTGGCCCACGTGCTGGAAATCAAGCGGGCGCTGGGCGAACGGGCCAGCGTGCGCGTCGACGTCAACCAGGCCTGGAGCGAGACGGACGCCGTGCGCGGCATCGCCGCGCTGGAAGCGGGCGGCATCGACTTGATCGAGCAGCCCGTCAAGGCGGGCAACCGCGCCGCGCTGGCGCGCCTGACGCAGCGCTTCGACGTGGCCATCATGGCCGACGAAGCCTTGCACGGTCCCGCCGACGCGCTGGCGCTGGCCCAGGCCGATGCGGCTGACGTGTACGCGGTGAAGATCACGCAGTCGGGCGGCTTGCTGCCGGCGCTGGAAGTGGCCACCGTGGCACGCCTGGCCGGCGTCGGCCTGTACGGCGGCACTATGCTCGAAGGCGGCGTCGGCACGGCCGCGACGGCCCACGTCTGCTCGACCTTTGCCGAACTGGCCTGGGGCACGGAGCTGTTCGGGCCACTGCTGCTGACGCAGGAAGTCTTGCGCGAACCGCTCGTGTACCGCGACTTCATGCTGCAGGTGCCGACGGGGCCGGGCCTGGGCGTCGAGATCGATATGGACAAACTGCGCGCCATGCAGCGCGCCTGAAGACGCCTATCAAAACCTACTGCGCGTCGTGATTTACGGTCTGCGATGCTCACTGTACCTTCGTACAGCTGCGCTTCTCGACCGCAACTCTCTTCCGCTCGCTACGGTTTTGTTAGGCGTTGTAAGTGCCTATAAAAATCTTAAGGAGACACCATGTTATTCCATGTACGCATGAATGTGAACCTGCCATTGAGCATGCCCGCCGAGCAGGCGGCGCAACTGAAACAGACGGAAAAGGAACTGGCGCAGCGCTTGCAGCACGAGGGCAAGTGGCGCCACCTGTGGCGCATCGCCGGGCAGTACGCCAACATCAGCGTCTTCGACGTGGACAGCGTGGACGAGCTGCACAACTTGCTCACTTCGCTGCCCTTGTTTCCCTACATGCAGATCGACGTGATGCCGCTGTGCCGTCACCCGTCGTCGGTGCGCGACGGCGATGCCTGACCCGCGGAGCAAAGGATACATGCGATGAAACAGAGGGATACCGGAATTGTCGTGACCACCTGGAACGGGGAAGATACGCTGCTGCATTACCGCACCGACGGCGAGCGGAGCAAACCGTGCTTGGTATTGTCGAATTCCCTGGGCACGGACCTGTCCATGTGGGATGTCCAGGCGGCGGATCTGGCCAGCGACTTCTATGTCGTGCGCTACGATACGCGCGGCCATGGCCGCTCGGCCAGCGGCGGCGCGCCGTTCGGCATCGAGCGCCTGGGCCTGGACGTGGTGGCGCTGCTCGACCACCTGGATATCGCCCGTGCCGCGTTCTGCGGCATTTCCATGGGCGGCTTGACGGGCCAGTGGCTGGGCATTCACCAGCCGCAGCGCTTGACGAAGCTCGTGCTGGCGAATACGGCGGCGCGCATCGGCACGGCCGACGCCTGGCTGACGCGCGCGGCGCAGGTGCGCCGCGACGGCATGGCCACGGTGGCCGATGGCGCCGCCGCGCGCTGGTTTACGTCAGCCTTCATCGCGCGTGAAGCGGCCACGGTGGCGCGCATGATCGCCACCTTGCGCGGGCAGGATGCCGAAGGCTACGCGGCCTGCTGCGCAGCGCTGGCACAGGCGGACTTGCGCGCGCAGGTGGCCACGATTGCGGTGCCGACCCTGGTCATCGCCGGCGAGCACGATCCCGTCACCACGGTGGACGATGCGCGCTGGCTGCAGCGGCAGGTGGCAGGTGCACAGCTGGCCCAGGTGCCCGCGTCGCATTTGTCGAATGTCGAGGCGGCGCCAGCCTTCACGGCGCAGCTGCACGCCTTTGTATCGTCGCCGGCAGGGTAAGATTTCGCTTTGCCCCTGAGCACCGCCACCGGCAAAGACCGGCACGCGGCAGGGGAAGCTTTTTTGAAAAAATAATAAGAAAAAAAGCAAACTTGGAGTAGACAGATGGAAAACAGATTGATCATCATCGCGGCGGTCACGGTGGGCTATTTCGCCCTCATGTCGTACATTACGTATAGCGTGCGCAAGCATGCCAACAGCGCCGAGGGCATGACGGCGGGCGGACGCAACTATCCCGCTTACCTGATCGGCGCGCTGCTATTGTCGGAATTCATCGGTAGTTCCGTCAGCATCGGTACGGCCCAGAAGGGCTATGAACTGGGCATTTCCGCCGCCTGGAACCTGGTGGCGCTGTCGCTGGGATTTTTGCTGCTGGCCATCGTGCTGGTGAAAAAATACAAGGAAAGCGGGCAATCGACGATTTCCGGCATCCTGGCGCAGACGTACGGCGAACCCGTGCGCTATGCGGCATCCATCCTTACCATCGTCGCGCTGAGCATCGTTGCCGTGGCCCTGTATGCGAGCGGTGGCGCCGTGCTGGCGGCCGTGCTGCACATCAACAAGACGGTGGCCATCCTGCTGGTGGGTGCCATCACCGTGATCTATGTCAGTCTGGGCGGCATGCGCTCGGTGGTGTACACCAATTTCGCCCACTCCATCGTCAAGTACCTGGGCGTGATCCTGGCGCTGGCGTATGCGCTGGAAGCAACCGGCGGCATCGGCGCGCTGCAGGCGCAGCTGCCGGCCAAGATGTTCAACTGGGTCGAGATCGGCTGGGGCCAGATCATCGCGTGGATGATCGGCGGCATCGGTTCCATCTTCGCCACGCAATACGTGATCCAGGCCCTCGTCAGCACGGATAACCCGGCCGTGGCCAAGCGCGCCTGCTATTACGTGTCTTCGTTGATGATTCCGTTCGGCCTGATGGCCGCGCTGATCGGCATGTGCAGCGCCGTGTTGTATCCGGGCATGAAGTCGATCGACGCCTTCCCGACCCTGATCGCCCACATGCCGGCGTTTTCCGCCAGCATCATGATCGTCGGCCTGGCCGGCGCCCTGTTCGGCGGCATTTCCGCCACCACCCTGGCATCGGCCACCCTGGCCATGAAGGATTTTTATGATCCCTGGTACAACAAGGCGAAGAACGACGCGAAATCGCTGATGTTCCTGCGCATCGCCATCGTCGTGGCCGGCTTGCTGCCGCTGGTGCTGGCGCTGTATGCGGAAAAGCTGCTGATGATCGCCTTCCTCGGCAAGGCCCTGCGCGCCACCCTGGCCGTGCTGGTGCTGATGGCTTTCTATGCGCCGAAATTCGGCACGCCGCGCGGCGCCTTTGTCGGCGTGATCGTCTCCGTGATCGCCACCATCGGCTGGTTTCTGGCAGGCAATCCCTACGGCGTCGACAGTTCCTACCTGGCGCTGGCCGGTCCGCTGCTGACCATGGGTATCAGCCATCTGTTCAAGCCGGCGCAAGCCGTGGCGAAGCCGGCATCGTCGTCACGGCTCTAGGTCAGACCAGCCCCGTCAGGTAATACAGGGCAATGACGAGGAACACGGCCACCGTCTTGATGACGGTGATGCCGAAAATGTCGCGGTAGGACTGGCGGTGCGTGAGGCCCGTGACGGCCAGCAGGGTGATCACGGCGCCATTGTGCGGCAAGGTATCCATGCCGCCGCTGGCCATGGCCACCACGCGGTGCATGACTTCCAGCGGAATATGCGCCTGCTGAGCGGCCTGGATGAAACTGTCCGACATGGCGGCCAGCGCGATGCTCATCCCGCCCGAGGCCGAACCCGTAATGCCGGCCAGGGTCGTCACAGACACGGCCGCGTTGACGAGCGGATCGGGTACGCTGCGCAAGGTGTTGCTGACGGCAAGAAAGCCGGGCAGGGCGGCGATGACGCCGCCAAAGCCATATTCGGAGGCCGTATTCATGGCCGCCAGCAAGGCGCCGCCCACGGCCGCCTTGGTGCCTTCCGCAAAGGCGGCGCGGATGCGCCCGAAAGCCGTTGCGCACACGAGCAAAATTCCCAGCAACAAGGCGCCTTCCACGGCCCAGATACCTGTCACGGACGCGATCGACGTGGTCACGGGCGCATGCAGCCCTGGCAACGCCTCGGCGGTGAGCGAGTAGCTGGCACCGTACCAGTGGGGAATCAGCCGGGTCAGCGCAAAGTTGGCCACCCCCACCAGCACCAGGGGCGCTACCGACAGTAGCGGATGGGGCAGGTCGCCCACGTCGGCCTTGGCCTTTTCGGCCTCGGCCCCATAGCCTTCGCCCGTCGCCATGACGGAACGGCGGCGCCATTCGAGGAAAGCCAGCCCCATGATCACCGTCAGCACGGCGCCGATGGTGCCCAGCCACGGCGCGGCCCAGCCCGTCGTATTGAAAAAGGTGGTGGGGATGATGTTCTGGATCTGCGGCGTGCCGGGCAAGGTATCCATGGTGAACGAGAACGCGCCCAGGGCGATGGCGCCCGGCATCAGCCGCTTGGGGATATTGCTCTGGCGATACAGCTCGGCCGCAAACGGATACACGGCGAACACCACCACGAACAGCGACACGCCGCCGTACGTCAGGGCCGCGCACACGGCAACGATCACGGCATTCGCGCGCGAGCTGCCGATATAGCGAATGGCCGCCACGACGATGGACTGGGAAAAACCGGACAGCTCGATGAGTTTGCCGAACACGGCGCCGAGCAAAAAGACGGGGAAATACAGCTTGATAAAGCCCACCATCTTTTCCATGAAGATACCGCTGAAGACAGCCGGCACGGCGGACGGATCGGTGAGCAGCACGGCACCCAGCGCGGCGACGGGCGCAAACAGGATTACGCTGTAGCCGCGGTAGGCGGCCAGCATCAGGAAGGCCAGTGCGGCCAGAACTATCAGGAAAGACATCGGTCAGGCCCTTGCGCGGAAAGTGATCAGGATACTAATGATGTAATTAGTATCATACTTCTCGGCAAGACACCAACGCGCAGGTCAAGGTGCAAGCAGTTGATGCAGGCGCAGTAAGGAGAAAGGGCTGGTCGGGGTGAGAGGATTCGAACCTCCGGCCTCTGCGTCCCGAACGCAGCGCTCTACCAGGCTGAGCCACACCCCGCTTTCCTTCATTACAGCAGATGGCGGGGTGGCTTTCAAGCGGTTGCATCAAGGTCTATTTCTTTTCCTGCTGGGCCTTCCTGATGTCCGCTTCGCTCACTTTCTTGGCTGGCGCGTTCGTCGCCGGCGAGGCGGGGGCCTTGCGGGTGGCGTTTGCTTGCGCCATGACGGCGGCGCAGTCCGTGTCGGGGGCCTTGTCGACGTTGACGAGTGGCAGCAGGGCGGCCAGCGGCGTGACGACGGTGGCCAGGGCCACGGCGGCGCCCGCTTTCAGGGCCAGCGGGCCTTTTTGCGGGCCCACGTCCGGGTTCTTGAACGTGCCTTTCGCGTACAGCGGCGTGCGCAGGGTGATGATGCGGGCGCCCTTGGTGCGTGGGCGCACGTCGAGGTCCAGGGTTTCTCTTGCCAGGTTGACGTTGCCCGTGACATTCACGACGGCCGTGTCCGTATCGAGCACGAAGCGGCGCACGTCGGCCTGGCCATTCGTGACGGCGAAGTCGCTGGCCATGCAATTGAGGTGCACTTGCTTGTCGCCAAAGATTTTGACGAAGACGGCGTTGGCCAGGTTCAGGCCGGCCAGTTCCAGCATGAATTGGCTGACGGAGCCTTCGCTGACGGTGGTCGCCAGTTCGCCATTCGCGCTGGCCAGCATGGCCGAGACGGAGTTGCCGTGGCCCGTCAGCGCCGCGTCGCCATACACTTCGCCGAAACTCGCTTGCATCGATTGCAGCTTGGGAAACAGTTCGCGAATTTTGAGGTGACGCGCCGCCACCTTGGCTTGCGCGGCGATGGTCTTTTGACGGCCGTCGAGCGTGATATTCGAGGTGATGTCGCCACCGGCCATGCCGAAGTTGAGCGGCGTCAAACTCAACACCTTGTCTTTCATGTGGATATGGGCGACGATATCGTTGAACGGAATGTCATGCGTGCGCACCAGTTTCTTGCCCGTGAATTTCACGTCGGCATCGAGCGCATTCCATTTGGCCGTGTTGAACTGTTCCACGGGCAAGGCTTTGTTGTCCGGCTGCACGGGTGCCTTGCCGCGCGCCTGTTTCTGCGCATTGCTGTCGGCGCCGATGGTGGGACCCAGGTCTTCCAGGCGCAATTGCTGCGACGTCACTTCGCCGCGCAGCAGGGGACGCGGCTGGCGCGGCAAGTATTGCAGGGTGCCGGCCAGGTCGCTCTGGCCCACCGTGCCCTTGAAGTCTTGATAGGTCCAGTTCCAGGTGGCGCCGTCTTTCTTGCCCAGCAAGCGTCCCTTGGTGGTGTAGTCCGGCGTTTCCGGCAGCAGCACGCCCGTCAGCGGATACAGGTCGGCCATGCTGGCGCCGGCGAGGCTCAGCTGCAAATCGATGCCGGACAAGGAGCGCGGGTCCGTCAGGGTGCCGTCGATGCTGGCCTTGTTCTTGCCCAGCACGGCATGTGCCTGCACGGGATAGACGGTGTTGTCATCGGTCAAGGACAGCACGGCGCCCGCCTTGCCGCCGCCCGTCACGGGCGCCTTGCGGTAGCTGCCGCCCAGGGTGAATTCGATGCCGTATTTCTGCACGGGCGCGTTGCCTGGCGCATCGCCCGGCGTGGCGTCGGGGGCCGTCGAGCTGACCTTGGCGCGCACGTCCAGCGCGATGCCTTCGTCCAGATAGCGGATGGTGCCGTTGCCGAAGGCCATGCGCTGGATTTCCACGTCCCATGCCGACGGGCCATTGTCCTTCAAGGTCCAGCTGTTGCTGCCGTCGGCGCGCCGTTGCAGGGCAATGTTTGGCGCCTCGAGCGCCAGGTCCGTCAGCACCAGCTTATGTTGCAACAGGGGCAGTGGATGGATGGCCACGTCGATGCGTTGCGCGCTGGCCAGTTGCGGGCCGGCCGTGGCCCAGTCCGGGTTGCTCATGCGCACGTCCTGCGCGCTGATGATGGGCCGCGGCACGTAGCGGCGCCAGCCGGGCTCCGTTTTCAGCCCTTGTTTCCATTTCACCTGCAAATCGCCGCCGATGACGAAGGTGCGGCCCGTGCTTTCCGACACCTTCTCGTTGATGTAGGGGCGCGCGCGGTTCCAGTCGAAGGTCAGTACAAAGATGACCACGACGGCGACCAGGGCCAGCAGGGCGGCCAGGCTCCAGCCGAGGATTTTCAGGGGTGTCGAGCGTGTCATGGGATGCCGATCGCAGTGATTTTTCATCAAGGTAGACCGATAGGCCATGACAGTCGGTGCGCTAGGTTACGTAAGATAGGTAGCCAAGGCGTGTGGCTTGAAAAGATTCAATAATTCGACTATTATTGAAATATGGAAAATACACAGCAAATAGCGAGCGGAGCGACACCGCTGACGAGTACTTCCGCCATCGTGGCCCTGGCCGCGCTGGCACAGGAATCGCGGCTGGCCGTGTTCCGCCTGCTGGTGCAAGCGGGGCCGCAAGGCATGGCGGCGACGAAAATCGCCGAAGCGCTGGCCATCGCGCCCTCGTCGCTGTCGTTTCACTTGAAAGAATTGGCGCACGCCAATTTGGTAACGGCAAGCAAGGCGGGCCGTTCCATCATCTATGCGGCCAACTATGCGGGCATGAACGGCTTGCTGGCCTTTTTGACCGAGAACTGCTGCGCTGGCGCGCCTTGCTGCGTCAGCGAACCACATTTACTGAAGGACATCACGACATGACGATCACGATTTATCACAACACGGCGTGCGGCACCTCGCGCAATACCCTGGCCCTGATCCGCAACACGGGCGTCGAACCCGTCATCATCGATTACGTCAAGCATCCGCCTTCGCGCGAGGAATTGGTCGACCTGATCGCCCGCGCCGGCCTGACCGTACGCGCCGTCATGCGCGACAAGGGCGCCCTGTACGACGAGCTGGGCCTGGCCAATCCGGATTTGCCCGATGCGGCCTTGCTCGACGCTATGCAAGCCCATCCTATCTTGATCAACCGCCCCATCGTCGTCACGGAACTGGGCGTGCGCCTGTGCCGGCCTTCGGAAAAAGTGCTGGAAATCCTGCCGCTGCCGCAGCAGGGCGCGTTTGCCAAGGAAGACGGCCAGGCCGTGGTGGGCGCCGACGGCAAGCCGGTGGCCTGAGATGGCAGACCTTGCCAACGAGTTGCCGAACATCAGCGCCGCGCACCTGGACGTGCCGGACCTGGACAAGCTGGCGCCGGCCAGCGTGTCCACCCACGCGCCGCGCATCTTGCTGCTGTACGGTTCCTTGCGCGAACGCTCGTACAGCAAGCTGCTGACCCTGGAGGCGGAACGCATCCTGCGCCACTTCGGCGCCGACACGCGCGTGTTCGACCCGCACGGCTTGCCCATGGTCGACAGCGTGTCGCCCGAGCATCCGAAAGTGCAAGAGTTGCGCGCGCTGTCGCTGTGGTCGGAAGGGCAGGTATGGTGCAGCCCCGAGCGGCACGGCGCCGTCACGGGTGTCTTTAAGTCGCAGATCGACTGGCTGCCGTTGGAAACGGGCAGCGTACGGCCCACGCAGGGGCGAACCCTTGCTGTGATGCAAGTGTCCGGTGGTTCGCAATCGTTCAACGCCGTCAACGGCTTGCGTGTGCTGGGACGCTGGATGCGCATGGTCACCATTCCGAACCAGTCTTCCGTTGCCAAGGCATACCAGGAATTCGACGATGACGGCCGCATGAAGCCGTCGCCGTACTACGAGCGCCTGGTCGACGTGATGGAGGAACTGTACAAATTCACCCTGCTGGTGCGTGACCGCCGCGATTACCTGGGCAGCCGCTACAGCGAGCGGCTGGAAGCGGCGCCGGCCATCGTGCAGGAATTGGCGGGCGCGGCAATGGAGCACGAGCGCACCTAGCTTTTCGACAGTGCATAAAAAACGGCGCCATCGGCGCCGTTGTCTTTGCTGTAGCGCAAATCGCGATCAGTGATTGCGGTCCACGGCAAACGAGCACAGTTGCAGCATAGATTGCTTGTAGACGCTGTCCGGCCAGCCGGCGATGGCATCGGCGGCGCGCTGGCCGGCGATTTCCGCCTGCTTGCGCGTGTAGTCGAGGGCGCCGCTGCTGGTGATGGCCGTCAGGACGGCGTCGAAATGCTGTTCGTCGCCTTGCTCGATGCAGCTGCGCACCAGTTCGCGTTGCTCTGGCGTACCGTTTTCCATCAGCCAGATCAGCGGCATGGTCGGTTTGCCTTCGCGCAAGTCGTCGCCCACGTTCTTGCCGATTTCGGCAGCGTCGCCTGCATAGTCGAGCACGTCGTCGATCAGCTGGAAAGCCGTGCCCAGCGAGCGGCCGTATTCGGCAGCCGCTTCGATATCGTCTTCGCTGGCGCCGGCGATCAGGGCGCCCAGTTGCGCCGACGCTTCGAACAGCTTGGCCGTCTTCGAGCGGATGACGTTCAGGTAGCTGTCTTGCGTCACGTCCGGATCGTGCATGTTCAGCAACTGCAGCACTTCGCCTTCGGCGATCACGTTGGTGGCGTCGGACAGGATTTGCATGACGCGCATATTATTCAGCGAGACCATCAGCTGGAACGAGCGCGAGTGCAGGAAATCGCCCACCAGCACCGAGGCGGCATTGCCGAACAGGGCGTTGGCCGTCTGGCGTCCGCGGCGCATCGACGATTCGTCGACGACGTCGTCGTGCAGCAGGGTGGCGGTATGGATGAATTCGACCACGGCGGCCAGTTCATGGTGCGCCGTGCCGCGATAGGCGTGGGCATTGGCCACCAGCAAGATCAGCACGGGACGGATGCGTTTGCCGCCTGCGCTGATGATGTATTCAGCGATCTGGTTGATCAGAATCACATCGGAGTGCAACTTTTGGCGGATCACCGTATTGACTGCGTCCATATCGGCGGCAATCGTTTGCACGATGGTGTTTTGGTTAACGTGTTTGTTAGCGTCAGACAAGGCGAACCTGCATTAGATTGTGGGTGCCGCGATTATACGACAAGGCTTGCGCGTGCGTGACGTTTGCCTATGACTGTAGAGCAATTGATTGATCTGCTTGGCACTGGCGCGCGTTTTGCTGTCCGCCTGGCGCAAGCCTGACATGATGGTCAGGTTGTCGACATACCACGATCGTCAAGCTTTGTGAATACTTTTTGACGCAATTTCTCAGTCCGTGTATAATCGCTGATTCCCCCTGTTGTGCACGGCTTGCTTTTCATGGCAGTGGGACAAATTCTTTCAACATTTGATGAGGTTTCAAATCATGTACGCGGTCATAAAAACCGGTGGCAAACAATACAAAGTTGTCGCTGGCGAAAAACTTAAAGTAGAACAGATACCGGCAGACATTGGTTCCGAAATCACCATCGATCAAGTGCTCGCAGTAGGCGCGGGCGACAGCATCAAGTTTGGTGCTCCGTTGGTCGAAGGTGCAACGGTACTGGTTACGGTTGTGGCGCATGGTCGCCATGATAAGGTCAAAATTTTCAAGATGCGTCGTCGTAAGCACTACCAAAAGCATCAAGGCCATCGCCAGAATTTTACCGAAATCCAAATCGTTTCGATCAACGGCTAATCGCCGCTGTTTGAATTAATCAGCTATCAAGGAGTCTTAAATGGCACATAAAAAAGGCGGCGGCACAACGCGAAACGGCCGTGATTCAGAATCAAAACGTCTGGGCGTTAAAGTCTACGGCGGCCAAGCTATCAATGCTGGCGGCATCATCATTCGTCAACGCGGCACCCCAGTGCGCGCCGGCGAAGGCGTAGGCATGGGCAAGGACCACACGTTGTTCGCGCTGATCGCGGGCAAAGTGAAGTTCGTTGTCAAAGGTGCTGGCTCGAAGCAATTCGTGACCGTTGTACCAAACGAAGCAGTACCAGCGTAATTCATCGCGGAGCGCCAGTTCGCTCCGCCATGATCGCATGATGTAAGGCGCAAGCCTTCAATCGAAAGGCTCTGCCCAAGGTAGAGCCTTTTTAGTTTTATGGCGGCAAAATTATGAAGTTTATCGACGAAGCAAAAATCGAAGTCATCGCGGGCGATGGCGGCAACGGCTGCGCATCTTTCTGCCGTGAAAAATTCCGGCCTTTCGGCGGTCCCGATGGCGGCGATGGCGGCAAGGGCGGGTCCATCTGGGCTGTCGCCGACCGCAATATCAACACGCTCGTCGATTTCCGTTTCTCCAAAATGCACAAGGCTCGCAATGGCGAGCCTGGCCGTGGCGCAGATTGCTATGGCAAGGGCGCGGATGACATCCACCTGCGCATGCCTGTGGGCACCTTGATCATCGACAACGCGAGCGGCGAAATCCTGGCCGATTTGACCGAACACGGCCAGATCGAATTGCTGGCCAAGGGCGGCGAAGGCGGCTGGGGCAATATCCACTTCAAGTCCTCGACCAACCGCGCGCCACGCCAAAAAGGCGAGGGCAAGGAAGGCGAACGCCGCGAACTGCGCCTGGAACTGAAAGTTCTGGCCGACGTGGGCCTGCTGGGCATGCCGAACGCCGGCAAGTCGACCTTCATTTCGGCCGTCTCGAACGCGCGCCCGAAAATTGCCGATTATCCATTTACCACCCTGCACCCGAACCTGGGCGTGGTGCGCGTGTCGCACGAGAAGAGCTTTGTGATCGCCGATATTCCCGGCTTGATCGAAGGCGCTTCCGAAGGCGCGGGCCTGGGCCATCAATTCCTGCGTCACTTGCAGCGTACGGGTCTGCTGTTGCACATCGTCGACCTGGCGCCGTTCGAAACCAACGTCGATCCTGTCAAGGAAGCCAAGGCGCTGGTGAAGGAATTGAAGAAGTACGACGAGTCGCTGGTCGACAAGCCGCGCTGGCTGGTGTTGAACAAGCTCGACATGGTGCCGGAAGAAGAGCGCAAGAAGATCGTCAAGGACTTCCTCAAGCGTTTCGCCTGGAAAGGTCCCGTCTTCGAGATTTCCGCGCTGAACCATCAAGGTTGCCCGGAACTGGTGAATGCGATTTACCAGCATCTGGAAGCGAAGAAACACAGCGAAAGCCGTGCCGAAGAAACGCAGATGACCGAAGAAGCACGCGGTATCTCGTCGATCGACCCGGATGATCCGCGTTTCAAGATCCTCGACTAAGGCTTTACCCTGATGTCGGTACAGACGGCCGCTGCCGCGCCAGCGCGCAAGCAAGCGTGGCAGCGCCGTGTATTGCATCTGATCGCGTATGCTTACGGGCTGAGCGCGGTCGCCTGCCTGTTGTTCGCCGATGAAATGGCGGCCGGCATGGGCATCTTCCTCAATGGCGTCAATGGCTACAGCCAGTTCTACGCCACGCATGTCGGTGTCTGGGGCGCTACCGCGCTCCTGGCACTGTTCGCGGCACGGCAGGGCGAACCGCCTGTGCTCGGCGATATCACAGCAATGTTGGTCCTGGCGCAGCCCGCCGGCCGTCTGTTCGCGGCCATCAGCTTCGGCTTGCCCCAGGGTTTTGTGTTGTTCATGTGCGCAATGGAGCTGACGGCGGGGCTGGCCTTGCTGCTGCTGCGTCCTGCGCGCTGACGTCTATTAAGTGAAGAGCGCCGCCCCATGGATTCCGTGATTCAAAAAGCTACCCGTATCATCATCAAAGTCGGCTCTTCGCTGGTCACCAACGATGGCCGCGGGCTCGACCATGCCGCCATCGCGCGCTGGGCTGCGCAGATTTCCGGCTTGCGCGCCCTGGGCAAGGAAGTGGTGCTCGTCAGTTCCGGCGCCATCGCCGAAGGCATGCTGCGCCTCGGTTTCGAGCAGCGCCCCACCGATATCCACGAATTGCAGGCCTGCGCCGCCGTCGGCCAGATGGGCCTGGCGCAAATCTATGAAAGCAGCTTCCGTGCCCACAGCCTCGGCACGGCGCAAGTGCTGCTCACGCACGCCGACCTGGCCGACCGCGAACGCTACCTGAATGCCCGCTCCACCCTGACGACCCTGCTGCGCCTGGGCGTGGTGCCGATCATCAATGAAAACGACACCGTCGTCACCGATGAAATCAAGTTCGGCGACAACGATACCCTGGGCGCCCTGGTCGCCAACCTGATCGAAGCCGATGCGCTCGTCATCCTGACGGACCAGCACGGCCTGTTCTCGGCCGACCCGCGCAAGGACCCGACCGCCTACCTGATCACGCAAGGCATCGCCGGCGATCCGGCCCTGGAAGCGATGGCCGGCGGCGCCGGCAGCAGCCTGGGCCGTGGCGGCATGCTGACGAAAATCCTCGCTGCCAAGCGCGCCGCCAAGTCCGGCGCCCACACCATCATCGCCTGGGGCCGCGACAGCGACGTGCTCAGCCGCCTCGCCCAGGGCGAAGCGATCGGCACGGAGTTGCGAGCACAAACGGGGCAATTGACGGCGCGTAAGCAGTGGATGGCCGATCATCTGCACACGGCCGGCGCCGTCGTGCTGGACGCGGGCGCCGTGCAAAAGCTGCGCCAGGAAGGCAAGTCCCTGCTGCCGATCGGCGTGACGGGCGTGAACGGCGAGTTCGGCCGCGGCGCCGTGATCACCTGCGTCGACGTCGATGGCGTGCCCGTGGCGCGCGGCCTGTCCAACTACACGAGCGGCGAAGCGCGCCGCATCATGCGCAAGCCGTCCACCGAAATCGAAGCCATTCTCGGTTACATGGAAGGCCATGAGCTGATCCACCGCGACAATATGGTGTTGCTGTAAGCGATAACGGGGCCGATGCCTGCATCGGTCCCGGCCTACAGTTGCCCGTAACGAAATCCCATTCCCAGCGCCAGAGGCCATTTCAGCCACAGCAGCAGCAGCAGTCCCCCATACCATAGCGTGAAGAGCCCGTGCACGAGCGGCGCTGGCAGGTAGCGCAAGAGAAATTGGTACACCTTAACTCCCAGGTAACAGTGGTGCGAACAGCACCGTCAGGCAAGACCAGGCCGTTTGCAGGTCCGGCGTCGACGTCAGCGCGAAGCTCAGTATGACAAATTGCAAGGTCAAAAACCAGCTGAAGACACGCCACAGGGCATAGCGGCGCAACTGCTCCGCCCATGGCATGTGCTTGCCCCACAGATGGACGATGGCCAGGCCGGCACCGTGAAACAGACCCCAGGCGAGGTAGCGCGGCGACAGTTCATGCCACAAGCCCAGCACGATCATGCTGCCCAGGCTGGCAAACAGGTATTGTCGCGTGCGCGTCAGGATGGGCCGGAAAACGAAATCACGGCACCATTCCGACACCGTGATGTGCCAGCGGCGCCAGAAATCGGGCAGATTACGGGCAGCAAAGGGGAAATGGAAGTTTTCCGGTACGCGCATGCCCAGCAGCGCGGCGAAGCCGATGGCAATATCACAATAGCCCGAGAATTGCCAGTACAGGTTCAAGCCATAACCGAGCAAGGGCAGATAGGCATCGAGCCAGGCGTAACCGGTCGACAGGTTCAGGTTGTTGAGCTTGAAAGTGAGTATGTATCCCGCCAACAAAACCACTTTGCAATAACCGTACAGCATGCGCTGCAATGCTTGCGAGGCGAGTTGGCTGTCCCAGCGCGCGCGCAGTAGTTCCATGCGGAAGGCATCGTAACGCTGGATCGGGCCGACGGCCAGGGTGGGCGGGAAGAGCAGATAGCCCAGGGTCGTGCCGGCGCGGCCATCGCGCGCGATGCCGCCGCCATGCTCGGCGATCAGGTGCCAGGCTTTCAGCGAGACGAAGGCGTAGCCCAGGTAGGCGGCCATGCCATGGCCGGCTTTCGCGTACTGGTAAGCCAGAAAGGCGAGCAAGACACCCGTCAGGCCCAGCGTCTGCATCAGGGCTGGGCGCCGCCATCGGGGGCCGCAGATGAAGGCCAGCCATGCCAGCAATGCACCCCAGGCCGCCATGCTGGCCCAGCCATCATGCCATAGCAGCGCGCCGCCTGTGGCCACCAGCAGCCAGGGGCGCCAGGCCACTGGCAAACGCCAGTAAAGCACGACCAGAACAAGCATGCACAGCATGCCAAAAATTGTCAGCCACACCATGTCAACCCCTGTCCCGCAACTGCCGTAACTGGGTTTGCCACCAGGGAGCGAACTGACGCGCGCCTTGCGTGTTCAGATGGCTGGCGTCGCAATAAAGGTTTTGTTCGGTGAGTGCGGGCGAGGCTAGATAGATGATGTTTTGGCTCGCAGGCAGCAATGCTTGCAAGCGCCGCTGCCAGTCTGTCTTTTGTTGCGCCGTCTGTTGTTCAATCAGCAATGATCGCCTCACATCGAGCAGTATTACCCGCACGCCCCGTTGCGCCAGCGTGGCAATGTTGTTGATCAGTGCAGCATCGAAGGTGCCCTGTCGATACAGATTTTGTAGTTCGGCAGCATGCTGCCGTATTTGTGACGCGCTTAATTTCTTCAGCTCCGGGCCGCAGGTAAATGCAAGTTCCTGATCATTGCGCTCCCAGTATCGCGGTGGCGAGGCAAGTTTGCCAGCGGTGAGCAATGAAGCAGCTTGCTTGCCCCAGTGCCAGACATCTTCGCGTAGTTGATCCATTGTCGCGTTGCCATCATCTGGCAAGAACAGGTTCTGTTCGAGGACCAGCACCTCCGGTGGGCGGCTGCCAAGGGTGGCGAGGCTCGATTGCAAATAGCCGATACCTGCGCCGCCTTTCGTCATCCGCATCCAGGCGATGTCCGGCAGCTCGGCACGCTGCACATTGGCTGTTTGCGGGGTGGCGGCATGGAGCAGGGACGAACCCAGCGCCAGCACGCGCCATTTCCCTTCTGGCCTGGGCGCGTCGAGAAACGTTTTCGTCTGGCCTGCAATCGTATTGTCGTAGCGTGGGCCGGGCACATGACGCAGCAGTATGCATAGTCCGACCACGCCAGCTGCCAGCGCCGCACTGTATGGCCAGATGCGCAGAGGAAGTGCGTTCGCCATCTCAGCGCGTCAGCCGCTTGATCAGTTGCACGGTGGCGTCCATGGTTTCCATATGCACCACATCCGATGGACTCAGACGCACCTTGAACAGCGTTTCCAGGCCGATCACGAAGTTGATATGTGCCAGCGAATCCCAGCCTGGCGTATTGGCGGGGCCTGAATCCCCCTTCAGCGCACTTGCCGGTAAATTGAACAGGTCCGCGGCCAGCGCAAAAATGTCTGCCTGCTGATTGCCCTGGGCGCTTGCTTCCTTGGGCGCAAGCGATAGCGCGTGCTGCAACTGTGCCGTGATGACCTTGCCTGACGGCGTGCGCGGCAATTGGCCGGTAAAACTAATGCGTTTCGGCAATTCGTGTGCACCCAGATGTTGGGCGCAATGCAGCAGCAGTTGCTGGTTGTCCGCCTCCATGCCAGGGCGCAATACTACGCAGGCGACGGGGATTTCGCCCCACGTCGGGTCAGGCAAGGCGACGGTCGCCGCTTCCAGTACGGCCGGGTGTTGCATCAGTACGCCATTGATGGCTTCCGGCGACAGATTGTAGCCGCCGCAAATGATCACGTCCTTGATGCGCCCCGTGATCCAGTACACGCCATCGCTGTCGCGCCGTGCCAGGTCACCCGTATGCAGCCAGCCATTGCGCAGGACGGCAGCGGTCGCTTGCGGATTGTCCAGGTAGCCCTGCATCAGGTTGGCACCTTGCAGGCACAGTTCTCCGGCCTCGTCGCAGCCGGCCTCGCTGCCATCGTCCCGCAAGATTTTTGCCAGCATGTCGCGCGGCATGCCCACGCTGCCGATCTTGTGGCTGGCCGCGTCCGGTCCCGCATATAGTCCGCAGGTTCCCGTTTCGCTCAAGCCGTAGGTATTGATGAGCTTTACATTGAAACATTGGCTGAAGCTGGTCCAGGTAGCCGCGCTCAAGGGGGCGCTGCAGGAAACGGCGAAGCGGAAATGGCCATTCTCGAAGTTTTCCGCCAGGTGGGCGCCATATTGCTGCATCAGGGCCAATGCCGTGGGCGCGGCGATCAGGTGCGTGACTTGTTCGCGGTAGATCGCAATCAGGATGCTCTCGATGGCGACAATGCTGAATGGCGCAGGACGCACCAGGGTACAGCCGCGTTGATAAGCCAGCAGCACGCCTTGCACCAGGCCATCGGCATGCGATAGCGGCATCAGGTTCAGCAGGCGTGATGCGGGCGTCAGCGCGTAATGTTCGCCGATCGTCCGCAAATGCGCGAGCAGGGCGGGCCAGTGCATTTCCACGCCTTTCGGACGGGCCGTACTGCCGGAGGTGAACACGACATAGGCAGGCCCCTCCTGTCTTGCCGGCGGCAACGGTGCCGGTGCGGGAGCGGACAGCAGGCCAGGCCAGTTGTCCAGGTCGGCTGGCGCCCGCCGCCCCAGCAGCTTGTTCAGCAGCAAACCCTTGGCCTGGACAGTGCCGACGCGTATCTGCTGCGCCGGCAGAGGGACACCCTCGGCGCGCCACAGGTCGATGGCGTCCGCATCGGCAATGACGCCATCGATATGCGTATGCTGCAGTAAATCCCTGACTTGCCGCACCGAGGTTCCCGGATCGAGCAGCAGGGGAATCGCGCCGGCCCGCATGCAGCCGAGCAACAAGGGCGCATAGGCCAGATCGTCGCGCACCATCAGCAGCACGCGTTTATTGTGCAGTTCGCTGCTGATCAGCCGGGCAGCCACTTGCAGGATTTGTTCCTCCAGATGGCTATGCGACAAAGACTTGGGGCCGATCAGGAATGGCGTATTCGCAGGTGTGGGACGAGTCTGAAACATGGTGAGCGTATCTGTTATGGTGTGATTGAATGGGCCAGTGCGCGGCGGTCGAGTTTTCCTGCGGCCGTGTACGGTAACGCTGCCTGGATGCGCAGGTCACGGGGGAATGCCTCGATTTGCGCGTGCTGGCGGCAATAGGCGACAAAAGCGGGTAATTCGAAGCCGCCGTCGACCACCAGCATGCCGATCAGTCCCCGTGGTCCTGCGGTGATGGCGGCTTCCCTGACGTGTGGATAGCTGCACATCGCCCGTTCCAGCGGGGCAGGGTGGACGATGTCGCCATATTCGTTCTTGAGCTGGTCGTCGTGCCGGCCCAGCAAGGTAATGTTGCCGAGGCCATCGTGGCTGGCGATATCGCCAGTGAAGATCCAGCCATCGCGGGCGATGGACGCCGTTTGCGCCGGATCGCGCCAGTATTCCAGCATGAGCTGGTTGCTGTGCACGCGCAATTCCCCTGTTTGTCCTTTCCCGAGCGGCATGCCCCTGTCATCGCAGATTTGCACGATGGCGCCGACGGCGCGGCCGCAAGCTTGCGTGGCACCGGGCGCGTGCTGGAACAGCATGCACAGCCCCCCCGTTTCAGTCAGTCCGTAATAATCGATGATGGCGAGCCGCATGCGCTCGCTCAAGGCCGTGTGCAGCGACGTTTGCAGGGGCGCGCCCGTGGAAATGATTTGCCGCAAGCTGGCCGGGTGCAGGGTCAGGTGGGCCGGCAGCAACTGCAGCATGGCTAGCCAGGCGGGACCTGTCGCCAGGACGGTCACGCCATGGCGCTGGGCCGCTTGCAAGGTCTTGCCGACATTGCCCCGTTCGCTTTCATCGGCCAGATACACGCTGGCACCGGCAAACAGGGCGGCGACCATGGGGTTGCGCAAGCCGCTCATGGTGTGGCAGTCGCCCAGCGACAGCAGGATGTCGCCATCATGCCAGCCAAATTCCGTCGCCGCCAGCTGGCCGCTCTGCATGAGGGCGCGCTGGCTGTGGACGACGCCCTTGGGGATGCCAGTACTGCCAGAAGTAAACAGGATCACGGCAGGATCGTCGGGGTGGACGGCCTGTCCGGGCAGCTCCGGCGTCGGCGGCAGCTCCATCCAGCCTTCCAGCAAGGCTGATAATTCAGGCAATGCGCAATCTGGCGGCAAGACCGCCGCCGCTTCCTGGCCGATATCGTCGAGCAGCAGCGCCGGGCAGCTTGCCAAAGCGGCGGCGCTGTGACGGGGATGATCCAGTACCAGCAGGGCGGGAGCAATGCGTTCCAGCAAGGGTTGCAGCAAGGCGGGCGTGTCCGTCAATTCCTTGCGCAAGGGAACCACGACAGCGCCGATGCGCCAGCAGGCCCAGCTGAGCAGTACCGCTTCAGGGTGGTGGGCACACAGCATGGCGACGCGGTCACCTGCCCGCACGCCCATCGCCAGCAAGCCCCGTTGCAACGCGGGCACGAGTAGCTCGACTTCGGCCCAGCCAAAGGCGCTGTCGTCCATGCCGCACAGCAGGAGCGGGCGCTGCTGGTACAGCGTGGGCAGTAATTGCCACAGATACTCAAAGGTTTCTTCCTGTGGCAGCGGACGCACGATCTGGCTGGCATAGTACGATTGCAAGCGTGCCATGGCGCTGCTGATGGGGGCCATCTGCAGCAGTTCCATATCGACCATGTTTCTGGCTTGCTGGCAAACGTATTCCACTGGCAGGCGCAGGCGCTGCGCCACTTGCTCCAGGGTACGTAGCTGGCCCAGCTGGAACAGGATCTGCAATTCTTCAGCGCTCAGTTGTCGTGGTCCGAGGCGCGCCAGGCGTTCCGCATAACAAGGATGGCGCACCAGCAAATCTTGCATCAAGCCACCCAGCGCATCGGTATCGGGCACACACCAGCCGTTCAAGCTGTCGAGCCGCAGCAAGGCATTGACGACGGCGCGCGATGAGGGCAATGCCAGGTCGAGATCGGCCTGGCGCAGGGGCGCCCCTTCCCATGCGGGAGGCACCAGCGCCACGACGCCGTTGTAGTGTGCAGTGTCCGGTTCGCCATGCAACTGTCCGATGGCGTCGAACAGGGTTACCTCCGACATCACCAGCGTCTTGCGTTCGCCGCGTGCTTGCGCAGCATCAAAGCGCTGCTGGTAGCAACGGCCGTGAATAATGTTGCCGCCGCGCTCGAAGTACGGCGTGGGCTGGCTATTGGCCATGTGTACATGCGGGAAGATGATCGGCGCATCGCTGCGGGCGATGCGCAGCATGTCGCCGGCGAAGGTCAGTGGCGCATAGCGATGCAGTGAATCAAGGCCATGAATCAGCGCGAACGTGCCGTCGCGAAAAGGCATGGGACTACCCGGCGGCAAGAAAATAATGTCATGGTTGGGCGCGCGCTGTCCAGCGGGCAACCAGTGCGCATATCCCATGTAGCCGAGCACATCGAAGTTGCCTTCCCATACAGAAATGACATGTTGCTGGGGAAACGCCGCAGCCAGCATTTCGCCACTCCAGCCCGTTCGGCCCCAGGTGTCGAGAATGAGGTCGCCAGGTTGCAAATGCTCCCTGATCAGGCCCAGCAAGGCATAAAAGGCGCGGGTGGATTCATTGAAGGGTTGAAAGGCGGCGTAGCGGTCGGGAATGCGGCGCACATGGCGGCGGTGCATGAAGGACAGATAGTCGGCGCTGGGCGTCAGCTGGGCACGCAGTGCCGGCAGCATGTGGGCATCGCCGCCTTGCCGTGCTTCCGTAAAGAGCACAAAGCCTTGCACGACGGGAACGGTAATCGCGCACGCCGGACAGCTCAATATCGCTTCCAGCAACGGTGCCGACGCCCCGGCTGGCGTGTTGCTTTGCAGGGGCTGTCGGCAGGCGGGGCAAACCAGGGTATCTAGTGTCGTTTGCAACATGGTGTCGCCGTTCGTAAAGGTGTGTTGTCAGACCACGGCCGGCATCGGCGACTTGTCCTTGTAATCGCACAGGTCGGCAATCATGCAGTTCCAGCATTGGGGCTTGCGCGCCGTGCACGTGTAGCGGCCGTGCAGGATGAGCCAGTGGTGGGCGTCGTGCAGGAATTCCTTGGGGATGAATTTCAGCAGTTTTTGCTCGACGATATCGACATTCTTGCCCGGCGCGATGCCGGTGCGGTTCGAGACGCGGAAGATATGCGTGTCCACGGCCATCGTCGGTTCGCCAAACGCCGTGTTCATGACCACGTTCGCCGTCTTGCGGCCCACGCCGGGCAAGGCTTCCAGCGAGGCGCGGTCGCGCGGCACTTCGCCGCCGTGCTGCTCGAGCAGGATCTGGCAGGTGGCGATGACGTTCTTCGCCTTGGTGCGGAACAGGCCGATGGTGCGGATGTAGCTGGCCAGCTCGTCCACGCCCAGGGCCAGTATCGTGGCTGGCGTATTGGCGACCGGATACAGCAAGCGGGTCGCCTTGTTGACGGACACGTCCGTCGCCTGTGCCGACAGCAGCACGGCGATCAGCAGCTCGAACGGCGTCGTGTAGTCGAGTTCCGTTTTCGGGGAAGGATTGGCGGCGCGAAAGCGCGTAAAGATTTCCAGGCGTTTGGCGGCGTTCATGCGTCTTTTTTCGGGGTGGTGGGGGCTGGCTGGGGGGTATCCGTGCTGGCGGCAGCGGCCTTGGCGCGCGCGCGCTCCATGGCCGCGGCGATGATGGCGCTCTTGCGTTCCTTTTCCGCCTGTTCATCGGGCGTGACGGGCACTTCCTGCGTCACTTCGCGCATCTTGGCGACGGCCTTGGCGGCCAGGCGCGCTTCGTTTTCCTCCGTTTCGCGGCGCAGGCGCTGCGTGCGGAAATCGTGGCGCGCGCGCGCGTCGTCTGCTTCTGTCTGGCTCCAGGCATCCCAGCCCGTGGCGTCGCCGCTGACCGGGTACATGACGATGCAGTCGACGGGGCAGGGCGCCACGCACAAGTCGCAACCCGTGCACAGGCTTGTCACCACCGTATGCATCTGCTTGGCGGCGCCGACGATGGCGTCCACCGGGCAAGCCTGGATGCACAGGGTACAGCCGATACACAGCGATTCGTCGATATAGGCGACAGATCGCGGACGTTCGAGGCCGTTGACGGGATTGAGCGGGATGACTTTTTTGCCCAGCAAGCCGGCCAGGCGCACGATGCCTTGCGCACCGCCCGGTGGGCACTGGTTGATGTCGGCGCTGCCGGCGGCAATCGCTTCCGCATACGGGCGGCAACCGTTGTAGCCGCATTTGGTGCATTGCGTTTGCGGCAGCAAGTCTTCGATCTGGTCGGCAAGTGAGGGAGGGGCAGGGTGCGGCACGGTCATCTTCCACGGTAAAACGCCATTATCGGCCATCCGGCGCGCGCACAAGTAAAAACCTGTTGCGCAAGAGGGGATAGCCGGCGGCATGACAGCCTGTTGCAGGCGCGCCGCAATCGTATTTTATTTCCCCTGGGAATGTCAAAGTGCAAATAAACAACTTTGCAATTTCTTTTTTTTGTGGGAGCATGATTTTTATCAAACCAGTGATCAAAAAAGCCGACCGCCAGTCCTGTTGCCGCGCCTGCATTGCAAGGTGCGCCAGGCCATAGGAGCCAAACATGCGTTTCCTCCGGACAGTTGGTTTGCCCTTCTGTTTGTTCATGCACTCTGCACTTGCCCTTGCACACGGGCAGGCTAGTTCCCCCATGGCGGCGCCGGGCGCTGCCAGTTCGCGCATCGTCCGCTTCGCGGCGGAAGACTGGCCGCCTTTTATTTCCCGCAGCCTGCCGGCCGACGGCATGTCGGGCGCCATGGTCAGCGCCGTTTTCGAGCGTCTCGGCTATACGGTCAAGTATGACTATTTTCCCTGGAAGCGCGCCATGCAGTTTGGCTTGGCCAGTTCCCGCTATGCCGGGTTTCTGGCCGTGTGGCGCACGCCGGAACGGGAAAAACTCTGCCACTTTTCTGTTCCGGTTGGTAACACGCAGGGTGTGCTGGCCTACCTGAAGGAGGACGGCGTGCCTGGCGCCAGCCTCGCCGACCTGGGCAAGCTGCGCATCGGCACCGTGGCCGGCTACTCGAATGGGGAACAGTTCGATGGCATGGTGGCGCGTGGCGAGCTGAAGACGGAAGAGGGTTTGAACGACGCGACGAATCTGAAGAAACTGTTCATCAAGCGTTACCGCGTGATCGTCATCGAGCGCCATGTCCTGCAGCACTTGTTGATGGGGCGCAACTTCAGCAAGGCCGAGCGCGAACGCATCGCCGTCATCGATACCGTCTTCAAGGAGCGTCCCGTGCATGTGTGCTTCCAGCGCGATGCCGGGGGGGCGGCGTGGCAAAAACGCTTCAACGAGGCGGCGCGCGATATCGATACGGCCCGGCTGGAACGCGATTACTGGAAGCGGCTCGACCAGAGCCTGGCGACCGCCCCGGCGACTCCCTGACACGGCGTGCCGCCGCTGTTGTTAGTTGCCAAAACGAAATATCTAAATACGAAACCATTCGTTCTTGTTTGTTTGTCCATCCTTTAGTCTGCAGCCACTGTGTTGACGACTTTGAAAGGATGTTTTCGTATGCTGGAACCGATTCACAAGCATGACCCCGCCCCGCGTTTGCAGCAACTGGCGCACGCCGTCTCCGTGGCCGTACTGCTGCTGGGGGCGCCTGGCGTGCTCCACGCGCAGGCCGCGCCGGATGGCGCTGGCGCACTGGCCGCCGCGCCGTATGACACCGTCATCGTCACGGGCGCGCGCGGCACGGGCCGCACGGTGGCCAACAGCGCCGCCCCCATCGACGTGATCAGCGCGCAGCAATTGCAGGCCACGGGCAAGCTGAACTTGCTCGATGCGCTGGATACGGCCTTGCCGTCGTTCAACTTGCCGGCCCGCGTGCAGCCGGACCTGGGCAGCATCGTGCGTGCCGGTCAATTGCGCAACCTCGACCCGTCGCATACCCTGGTATTGGTCAATGGCAAGCGCCGGCATACGACGGCCATCGTCAACGAGGATGGTTTTCCCGGTTCCGTCGCCACCGACCTGGCCCTGATACCCACGGGCGCCATTGCCCGTGTGGAAATCCTGCGCGATGGCGCCTCGGCCATCTACGGTTCCGACGCCATCGCCGGCGTCATCAACATCATCCTGAAAGCGGATGACAAGGGCAGCTTCAGCACGCAACTCGGCTCCACCTACGACGGCGACGGCACGAACGGTTCCGTGCGCATCGATGGCGGCACGCGCCTGGGCGAACACGGCTTTGCCCACTTCGGCGCCGAAGTCCAGCGCCAGGGCATCGCCGTGCGCAATTTCGGACTGAATCCCGGCTATCTGTCGTATCCGGCCGTGCGCAACAGCGATGGCCAGCTGGTGAAATTGGGGCCGAATAACAGCTTGCCGGCCGGCGCCTCGCCGAACCCGGCAGAAGCAAGCCGCAACAGCAATCCGTGGCGCAATACGGGCGTGCCGCAAAGCACGACCGCTTCGCTCAGCGCCAACTTCGGCTATGACGTGTCGAACGAGGTGCAACTGTATGGCTTTGGCACGTATGCGCACCGCAATGCCCGCTCGGCGCAGAATTTCCGTCTGCCCAATACCATTTTTAATAACAACAAAGGCTTGCTGTCCGTGTATCCCGACGGCTTCACGCCGTATGAAACGACGAGCGAAAACGATTTTTCCCTGACGGGCGGCGTCAAGGGCGAGACGGCGGGCTGGAACTGGGATATCAGCAGTACTTACGGACGCGACGATATCGACGTGGGCGTGGAAAACTCGGCCAATTATTCGCTGAGCTATCCAGGTGGCAAGACGGATTTCACCATCGGCAATCAGCGCTACAGCCGCTCGACCACCAACGCCGACGCGCGCCGTCCCGTGCCGCTGGGCTTGAGCGAGCCGGCCGACCTGAGCGTCGGTCTCGAGTATTCGCATGAAACGCAGCAACGCAGTCCGGGCGAACCCGCTTCCTGGCAGGGCAGTGGCTCATCGGCGCTGGCCGGCTACCTGCCCGTCGACGCCTCGGACACGGCGCGCCACAGCTATGCGGCGTATGTCGGCCTGGGCGCGAAACTGACGCCGCAATTGCTGCTCGACACGGCACTGCGCGCCGAGAAATATTCCGATTTCGGCAGCAAGACGACGGGCCGTTTGTCCGCCCGCTATGACGTCACGCCCACGGTGGCCGTACGCGGCACCGTCAGCAATGGTTTCCATGCGCCGAGCTTGGTGACGCAATCGTATTCGAACACCTCCGACCATGCGGGTGTGCCGTATACCCTGGCGCAGCCGAACTCGGCCGCAGCGCGGGCACTGGGTGCGCAAGCGCTGAAACCGGAAAAATCGACGAATCTGTCGGCCGGGCTGACCTTCAATCCTACGCCTACCCTGCGCCTGGCCGTTGACGCGTATCAAATCAAGGTCCGCGACCGCCTGGGCGTGTCGTCGAACATCGGCATCGACCGCAGCTCGGGCGTGGCGCTCGACGGCAGCGGCCGGCCACTGACGGCGGCGCAAGCGAGCGTGATCGAAAACCTGCTGCGCTCGGCGGGTTTGACGGTGGGCAATGGCCTCGTCGCGCATTACTTTGCCAACGTGGGCGACACGCGCACGCGCGGCATCGATTTGACGGCCGAGGATGTCTTGCGCCTGGCCGACGGCAAGTTGCGCTGGACGGCGGCCGCGAATATCAACCACACGAGCCTGGTCGGCAAGGCGGCCTTGCCGACGGTGCTGCAAGGCTTGCCGAATATCGGCACCCTGAGTAAATCGGCCGAGTACGACTTGCTGTACCGGGCGCCGCGCGACAAGGAAATCGTCACCCTGGCGTATGAAAAGGCGGGCTGGACGTTCAACGTGCGCGAGACGCGCTACGGCAAGCTCAAGCGCCTGAACGCCATCACGGGCGGCGATTACCAACTGAAGGCCGCCTTCGTGACGGATGTCAGCGTCGGCTACGACATCAGCAAGCGCATCAACGTGACGGTGGGCGCCAACAATGTCTTCGACCAGAAACCGGGCCAGGTGCCGCGGGACGCGCGCAGCGCCGCGAATCTGGCGCAGTACACGGGCGCGTACGACAACTCGGGACCGTTGGGCGTACTGGGCGGTTATTACTATGCCCGCGCCACCGTTCACTTTTGATCTGCCTTCTCTCCATATTTATCATCAAGAACAGGAAATCCTATGTCAGACAATACTCAACACGCGGCCATCGACCTGGAATGGGCCAATCTCCTCTCGCCGCAGCGCCGCACGGTCTTGCGCGGCGGGGGACTCGTGGCGGCATTGGCCGCTTCGGGCCTGGCCGGCACGGCCCTGGCGCAGGATGGCGCCGTCAAACGCGCCAAACCTGCACCGGGCAAAAGCCCGTGGGGCGAGCATACGGACACGGCGCCCACGCCGCGCCCCGTCAGCGTGCGGCCCGGCGAGGAAACCTTGCCGGCAAAGCCACGTGCCTACACGGATATCGAGAGTTATCACGCGCATATCTATTTTGACGAAGACAGTTACCAAAAGGCGGCGCTGATACGCAAGTGGGCGGCCGAGCGTTTCCAGATCGAACTGGGCGACTGGAACCTGGAGCCGCGCGGCCCGCACGTGACGCCGTCGTTTTACTTTGGCTTCACGAATGACTTGCTGCCCGTCATCGTGCCGTGGCTGCAACTCAATAGCCTGGGCCTGACGATACTGATCCACCCGAACACGGAAGATCCGCGCGCCGACCATTTGTATTACGCGCTGTGGGTGAACCGCTCGCAGCCCGTGAATGGCTATGCGATGAAGAAGCCGGGGCCGGGCGAGCCGCGAGTCGAGCAAATCTTTGTCAATACGCGCCCGACGGTGAAGGTCGAAACGTCACGCGCATGAGCGGGGCATAAAAAAAACGGCACGCCAGGGTAGCCTGGCGTGCCGTTTTGCCTGAAATACTGCGGATCAGGAATGTTTCTGGATGAATTCGCCGATTTTCGGGCAAATGATTTCGCGCCAGCGGCGGCCCGAGAAAATGCCATAATGGCCACATTTTGGCGCCACGAAATCCTGCTGCATCTCGGCAGGGATGCCGGAACACAGGTCATGCGCCGCCTGCGTCTGGCCGGCGCCGGAAATGTCGTCCAGCTCGCCTTCTACGGTGAACAGCGCCACATTCGTGATGTCTTGCGGACGCACCAGCTGGCCGCCCACTTTCCACGTGCCCATCGGCAGGCTGAATTCCTGGAAAACCGTTTTAATGGTTTCCAGGTAGTACTCGGCCGGCATGTCCAGCACGGCGTTGTACTCGTTGTAGAACTGGCGATGGCCTTCCGCCGGCTCGTCGTCGCCCGTCACCAGGTGCATGTAGAACTCGCGGTGGCTTTGCGCGTGACGGCCCGGGTTCATGGCGATGAAGCCGGCGTGCTGCAGGAAGCCCGGATACACCTTGCGGCCAAAACCTGGGTAGTTCGGCGGCACCGCGTAGATCACGGTGTTTTCAAACCACGAGAATTTCTTTTCCGTCGCCAGGTTGTTCACTTGCGTGGGTGAACGGCGCGGGTCGATCGGGCCGCCCATCATCGTCATGGTTTTCGGCATGTGCGGATCTTTGGCCGTCGCCATCAGCGAGATGGCAGCCAGCACGGGCACGGTCGGTTGACAGACGGAAATGACGTGCAAGTCAGGCGCCAGCAGGCGGATGAATTCCTGCACATAATAAATGTAGTCGTCCAGGTGGAACGGGCCCTCCGTCAGCGGTACCATGCGCGCGTCCGTCCAGTCGGTGATGTAGACATCGTGCTCGGCCAGCAAGCCGCGCACGGTATCGCGCAGCAGGGTCGAGTGGTGACCGGACAGGGGGGCAACCAGCAAAACTTTGGGCTGTTGCAAGCCAGTGGCTTCTTTTTTGAAGTGAATCAGGCGGCAAAACGGTTTTGTCACGACAACGTGTTCGCGGATGTCGACGTTCTCGCCTTGGACGAGAACGGATTTGATGTCGAATTGTGGTTTTTCGTAGTCTTTGCCAAGGCGGTACATCAGCTCGTAGCCGGCTGCGATGCGTTGCGAAAACGGGGTGTGGGCCAGTGGAGAAACCGGGTTGGTAAATAACTTGGAGGACATGTCTGCCCATTGCATCACCGGAGTGAGGAAGGAGCGTTGCAGTTCGTGCAGTTGGTAAAGCATATATAGTCCTTGTTTAATTCCAAGCGCCAATATCGGCTCAAATATCATAATCCAATTTTACGATATTTGTTGAGGACAAAATGTGCATTACCGCGCATAGGTCCACAGTTTGCGCTTTGGTGTGACAGCGCGCCACACTTGCGTGGATAGACCTGCAACGATGCTCTAAAAGCAAAAAAAGCAGCGTTTCCGCTGCTTTTTGTACATTTTTTCACCGCCACGCCCCTGCGGAGAACAGTGTCTCCGCCGGAAACGCCGCGGCAAGTGCCGTGCGCTTAGCGCACCAGCATGTCGAGCTTGTCCTTGACGTCCTTGTATTGCTCGGCTTCCGGCAAGGCAGCCTTCGTCTTGGTGATCGAAGGCCAGTTACGGGCCAGGTCGACGTTGATCTTGATGAAGGCTTGCTGGTCGCCCGGCACGTCTTCTTCCGCGAAAATCGCGTTCACCGGGCACTCTGCCACGCAGACTGCGCAGTCAATACATTCGTCCGGATCGATTGCCAGGAAGTTCGGGCCTTCCCGGAAACAATCTACCGGGCAGACATCGACGCAGTCGGTATAGCGACAGGCGATGCAGGATTCGGTGACAACGTGGGTCATAACAGTCCTATCAATTTGGGGGGAGGTGCTGTAGCGCCTGCAGGAACCTCGGCGGCGCATACTAAAGCAAAGCATTGTATTTTAAGGCAATTCGCTATTTCTCACAAATCCCGCTTATATACAATACATATAAGCAAATTCATTTTTTGGCAGCGCCGTTGCCGCGCAGAGCGTGCAATTCAGCGACTATCCGGGACGTTACCATGAAGAACGCGGCAAGAAAGCGACAGTCGCCCGATGCTGCAGGGAGCAGGACGGGCGAGGCGGGCGCTCGCCGTGTGGTGTTTTTGTTTTACCCAAATCAAGATCGGTAAAAATAAGTGCCGGAACAATCAGGCGCTGGCGCGTATTTGCGTCAGCAACTGTTGCCAACGTGCATTTTCAGCACTGCCATCTTCGGCAAACGTGATGGTGCGGCGCGCGGCCGGTGCCTCGACGGTGATTTGCCAATGGGGAATATCGGCGCCCACCTGTTCGCCCGTGCCCTGCGGGTGCGTGAAAAAACCGCTGCTGGCCAGTGCCGCTTCCAGCCCGGGGCCGGCCGGGTGGGCTTGCGTATCGATGTCGTACTGTTCGCTCAGGCCGGCAAAGCCGCCGCTGCTGCGGGCTGAAATTTTCATGCTGCTCCTTCTTGGGGACGGTGGTGGTGGTGATGATGCGGCATGCCATCGCCTGCGGCTGACCGCTGGCGGGCTTGCGGCGCGGGGCGCTTACCGGGGGGCGTAACTGCGGCACCAGGCCGCCAGTGCTTCGCGCTCCGCTTCCAGCAATTGATCCGATTCGCTGTATTCCGCATGGTTCATGGTACCGCAGCAGGCGCGCCTGTCTTGCACGGCGCCCGCTTCGTCGATGACATCGGGGGCAAAGGTCATTTGTCCATCCTCCGTCATGGCATTGTCCTTGAGCACTTCGCGCACGGTAAAGCTGTTGCGGATGAAATCGAGGTAGCTGGTAAAGCCGTCGGCTTGCGCCAGGGTCAGCATATGACCGGCCACGTCGGCGTACGTGGCCGCCTGGTCGGGGGACGCCACCAGGGCGCGCAAGACCAGGCTGCGCAGGTAGTCGCCGCAACGGTGCAGCACGGCCGCGTCATCTTCCAGCTGGGGCTGGCGTTCGTGGGCAAAGATGTCGGCCAGGATGTCGTAGATAGCGCCTGTAAACACTTGCGAGATGGCGTGCACTTCCGTGCCGGCCTCCGACAATTTGATGTCGTTATCGGCATTGCGCAAGCCGTTCGGCCGGCCCAGCGCCAGGCCGAACTGTTCCGCCAGGTCGGCCAGGAAGGTTTTGTCGTGCAGGTCGGACTTGGTTTGCGCGATCACGGCCTCGACCTGGTCCAGCTGCGACAGGGCCAGGAAGATGGCCGTCAGGTCGCCGAACGATTCGTGCAAGCCGCCCGTCTGCGGTGGATTATTGTTGAGCAGCCAATTCGGCTTGAGGCCATCGAGGATGGCGTGCCCGGTTTCATGCGAGACGATGTCGAGCGAGCGGCAGGTGTAGACGCGCTCGGTGGCGCCGCTGGGAATGAAGTCGCCGAACTTGAGGGCCTTGTCGCTGCGGCTGTAATAGGCATTCATAACATTGGGCAAGCCGTGCGGGAACACGCGCAGCGGTGCCGTGTTGCTGGCGCTATTCCATTGCCAGGGCAGGGGCGGCGCCGTGTTGTTGCTGGCCATCGCGCGCTGGTACATGGTGAGCGTCATGCGCACGATGGCAAAGGTGTGCACGGCGTCGAACTGGTCGGTGTTGGGCGAGACGATGAAGTCGCCAAAGGCGTTCGGGCTGACCTGGGCGATGCCCGGCTCGCCAAAGGTGATGCGTGCGTCGCGCGGACCTTGCAGTATCAGGCCGGGCAGGAAGGCCTTGCGCGTGCCCAGCTCGCTCACGGACGGGTCTTGCTTCCAGATCAGCACGCGCGAACCGACGGGAACGGCGGCCAGGTTGCGGACCGCGGCGTCCGTCAGGCGGGGCGGACCCGGCTGCAGAGTCAGTTGCGCATTCTTGCGGTGCAGGCGGTAGGGCGCCGAGGGGGTAGGGACGTAGCCGACAGGCAAGGACACGCATTTGGTCAGCACGGCTTCGACCGGCACGATGACTTTCTGGTCCATGGTAGCTCTCCAAGACACTCGCAACTGGAATGGAGATAGTCGGCCTGCTTCGGTGGTTGCGGTTTGATGCGGCGCAAGTGCGGCGCAAGAAAGCGCGGTTTTTTCCGTGTGCCGCCGTTCCCCATGGCTGCGGCTGCCGCGTGGCGGCTGGTATGATGCTGGCCGTATGGCACCCGTTTTTATAATAAAAGGATCGTTTGATGGCGGATATAAATATAGTTCAGCAACATAAGCTGACAGCAGCAAAGGCGCGCGAAGCGGCGCAGCAAGTGGCCGACAAGCTGGCCCAGGAATATGACCTGGCCTGCGCCTGGGATGGCGATGTGCTGCGCTTCGAGCGCAGCGGCGTCGATGGTTCGCTGACCCTGGAAAAAGAGCAGGCGCAACTGCAAATCAAGCTGGGCTTCATGCTCAGCGCCTTCGCTTCCACGATTGAAGGCAAGATCGCCGAAAAGATGCGCAAGGTGTTTACCGAGCCAGTTTGATCCGCTTGTCTGGCGCCATGTTTGGTGCTAGAAAACGCGTCGCAGCGATGGGCGAAAAGACGATGAAAACACGTCGCTTTTCGCCTTTTTCACGTCTGACTGTACGCTGGCGAACATTGCTAGCACATTTCTATTTGGAAAGCCATTGGACTTTGGCGGCTTTTTGCGTTATACTTGAGTCATATTTACAACAGCTACACCGCGTTTCACCATCTGCTTCGCAGTACTCCCCACTCGCTGAGTGGTGAATAATTCATTGGGTTTTACACCCGCATCCAGTTAAAAGTAGCTTGGTCGATTTTTTTTCGGTCAAATACATTTGGTGCCATGTATTTGCATGGCGCTAGCGTTGTTAAAAGTCCTGAACCACAGCCTCTTTTAGCACGCACACGGCACCCCGGCACCGGCTTTGGCCATCCGCTGGTCACATGCGTGTCACCCCCTGTTTCCTGTCGCTCCCGTGCGCTTTTGCGCCGTGGCGTAGCCGACGCAACAGGGTTTGCTGATTCCCGCCGCAAGCTGGCAGCTTGCTGGGTTTCATTCCATTCGTCAAATCGAGGGAGAACCACATCGTGGCAAAACAAATTATTATCGACCATGTGTTCAAAGTGTTCGGCGACAAGCCAGAAGAAGCACTTGAACTCGTCCATCAGGGCGCCAGCAAGCAGGATATCCTGGCCCAGACCGACTGCACCATCGGCGTTTTCGACGCCACCTTTACCATTGAAGCGGGCGAGATCTTCGTCATCATGGGCCTGTCCGGTTCGGGCAAGTCGACCCTGGTGCGCATGCTGAACCGCCTGATCGAGCCGACCGCCGGCCGCATCTTGATCGACGGCAACGACATCAATACCTTGCCGGACGCCCAGCTGCGCGCCCTGCGCCGCAAGGACATCAGCATGGTGTTCCAGTCGTTCGCGCTGCTGCCGCAAATTACCGTGCTCGACAACACTGCCTTCGGCATGGAACTGGCCGGCATGCCCAAGGCCGAGCGCCATGCGCTGGCCCAGCAAGCGCTGGAACAAGTGGGCCTGGACGGCTACGGCGCCAGCTATCCCGACGAATTGTCGGGCGGCATGCAGCAGCGCGTGGGCCTGGCCCGTGCGCTGGCCTGCGATCCATCGATTCTGTTGATGGATGAAGCGTTTTCCGCGCTCGATCCGATTATCCGTACGGAAATGCAATCGGAACTGCTGCGCTTGCAGCAAATCAAGCGCCGCACCATCGTCTTCATTTCGCATGACCTCGACGAAGCCATGCGCATCGGCGACCGCGTTGCCATCATGAAAGACGGCCACGTGGTGCAAGTGGGCACGCCGGAAGAAATCCTGCGCAAGCCTGCCAACGATTACGTGCGCAACTTCGTGCGCGGCGTCGATGCGGCGGCTGTCTTCAAGGCCAGCGATATCGCCCGCAAGAGCCAGATCGTCGTGTCCGAGTCGCCGAGCCGCGGCTCGCGCGCCGCGCTGTCGATGCTGGAAGAGCAGGATCGCGCGTTTGCCTACGTCGTCAATCCGCAGCGCAAGTTTCTCGGCGTCGTCTCGGCCGATTCGCTGCGCAGTGCGCTCGACGGCCATGTCGGTCCGCTGGGCCTGGCGCATGCCTATCTGCCCGACGTGCAGACCATCAATGCAGATGAGCCAGTCGCCGGCCTGTTCGGCCAGGTGGCGCAACTGCCTTACGCCGTCCCTGTGGTGGCCAATGACGGCAGCTTCCGCGGCGCCATCAGCAAGACAACCTTGCTGAAGTTCCTCGACCGCGACACGCCAGCCATAGCCGAACAACAACAGAAAGGACAAGCATGAACCCAAGCACCGTTTCCGCAGTAGAACCTGTTGTTGAACAGGCCGCTCAAATCAATCCCTGGGCGCTGACGCCGCCTACCGACGCCAGCACCGCCTGGCTGGACGCCGCCGCGCCTGCCGTGCAGCCGGAACATGCGTCCGGCTTTCACCTGACGCAGATTTTCGACGGCTCGCTGCCGCTGGAAAGCTGGATCAACCAGGGCCTGGGCTGGGTCGTCGCGCATTTCCGTCCCTTCTTCCAGGCCGTGCGCGCGCCGATCGACAGTGTGCTGTCCGGCGTGGAAGGCGTGCTGCTGGCCGCCCCGTCGCTGACGGTGATCGCCATCATCGGCTTGCTGGCTTGGCAATTTACCAGCCGCACCCTGGCCATCGGCACCGTGCTGGCGCTGCTGGTGGTGTCGATGCTGGGCATCTGGCCGGAAGCCATGACGACCCTGTCGCTGGTCTTGACGTCGCTGGCGTTCTGCCTGGCCATCGGCTTGCCGTTGGGCATCTTCCTTGCCAGCAGCGACCGCGCACAGAATATCCTGCGCCCCCTGCTGGATGCCATGCAGACGACGCCCGCGTTTGTCTACCTAGTGCCCGTGGTAATGCTGTTTGGTATCGGTAATGCGCCTGGCGTGATCGTGACGATCATCTTTGCCCTGCCGCCGCTGGTGCGTCTGACCAACCTCGGCATCCGCCAGGTGCGTCCCGACCTGATCGAAGCGGCCCGCGCCTATGGCGCCTCGCCGTGGCAGTTGCTGACCCGCGTGCAATTCCCGCTGGCCATGCCATCGATCATGGCCGGTATCAACCAGTCGCTGATGCTGTCGCTGTCGATGGTCGTGATCGCCTCGATGATCGCCGTCGGCGGCTTGGGCCAGATGGTATTGCGCGGCATCGGCCGCCTGGACATGGGCCTGGCCACCGTGGGCGGCCTGGGCATCGTGCTGCTGGCCATCACCCTGGACCGCTTGACGCAAGCGATGGGCCAGCCACGCCGCGGCGTGCGCCACTGGTACCAGACGGGTCCTGCCGGTTTCGTGCTGCGCCTGGTGCGCGGCAATGCGGAGAAAAATAATGTTGAACAGCAAGTAACGCTGGCCAACGCACAATAAAGGATACACATGCATCAAATCGACAATTTCAAAGTGACGCAAAAATCGCAACGCAAGTTCCAGCTGTTTTCCGCCCTGGCGATCGCCGCCATGGCCCTGACCACCAGCCTGGCCATGGCGCAGACGCCGGCCGCCGCTGCCGATGCGCTGCCCGGCAAGGGCGTCAAGGTGCAACCGCTGCAAAGCTCGATCGCGGAAGAAACCTTCCAGACCATGCTGGTCGACAAGGCCCTGGAAAAGCTGGGCTACGAAGTGCAGCCCATCAAGGAAGTGGAATATCCGACGGCGCATATCGCCATTGCCAACGGTGACGCCACCTTCATGGCCGTGCACTGGGACCCGATGCACAAGGATTTCTATAACAATGCGGGCGGCGACGCCAAGCTGTCGCGCACGGGCCAGTATGCGGGGCCTGCCGCGCAAGGTTATCTGATCGACAAGGTGACGGCGGAAAAGTACAACATCACGAATATCGACCAGTTGCGCGATCCCAACCTGGCCAAGCTGTTCGACCATGATGGCGATGGCAAGGCCGACTTGACCGGTTGCAACCCCGGCTGGGGCTGCGAAGCGCTGATCGAGAACCACATGGATGCGTATAAATTGCGCAAGACGGTGACCCACGTGCAGGGCAGCTATGCGGCCCTGATCGCCGACACCCTGGGCCGCTACAAGCGTGGCGAACCGATCCTGTATTACACGTGGACGCCGTACTGGGTCAGCGGCGTGCTGGTGCCGGGCAAGGACGTGGTCTGGCTGAAAGTGCCGTTCTCGGCCAATCCGGACAAGGTGAATACCCGCCTCGACGATGGCAGCGACTACGGCTTTGCCGTCAACACGGCGCGCATCGTGTCGAACAAGGCCTGGGCGGAGAAGAATCCGGCCGCGGCCAAGCTGTTCGAAGTGATGCAATTGCCCGTGGCGGACATCAATGCGCAGAACGAGCGCATGCGCCGCGGCGAAAACACGCAAGCCGATATCGCCCGTCATACGGCTGGCTGGATCAAGTTCCACCAGCAGACGTTTGACGGCTGGATCGCGCAAGCGCTGGCGGCGGCGAAAAAGTAAGTTTGCGGCTGAGACAGGCGTAAAAAAAGTGGCTACCGATTTGGTAGCCACTTTTGCATTTTCAGCCTGTTTTTGTGGTTTTTGGTGAGTTTTCAGCCGTTTTCGGCCCATTTCTCTGCAAAACAGGCGTTTTCAGGTTTAATCCTTCAAGTCTTCGATCAGGTCGATGTATTGCTGTTGCGCCTCTTCCTTCGAGGTGCCGGCCAGGGCCGCCCAGGCGTCGAACTTGGCGCGGTTGACGAAATCGGTCATGCCAGGACGCTCGCCCGTGGCGTCGCCGCTCGACGCTTGCTTGAACAAGGCGTAGATTTTCAACAAGGTCATATTGTCCGGACGCTCGGACAGGGTCTTGGAATCGAGCTGCGCTTGTTCGAATTGCTCTTGTAAACTCATGATGGCTCCTGTGTGCTGATGGAATCGCTGGAAAAGTGCGGCAGGCCCGGCGGAGTGGCCACCGTGCGTGCTGCAGTGCCTGACATCATAGTGAAAAAAGCGCGCCGTGCATTAGAGGACACACTCAAAACAAAAACGCCGCCGCTGAGTGAACAGGGGCGGCGTCGGTACAGTCGCTTGAGCGCTGCGGAGTCGGTGCTTATACGCCCAGCAGTTCGACGTCGAAAATCAGGGTGGCGTTCGGAGGAATCACGCCGCCGGCGCCGCGTGCGCCATAGCCCAGTGCTGCCGGGATGATCAGCTGGCGCTTGCCGCCCACTTTCATGCCTTGCACGCCTTCGTCCCAGCCTTGAATGACGCGGCCGGCACCCAGCGGGAATTCGAATGGATCGTTGCGGTCCTTGCTCGAGTCAAATTTCGCGCCGGCGCTGCCGTCGTCGTTTTGCAGCCAGCCCGTGTAATGCACGACAACATTGTTGCCGGCTTGCGCTTCAGCGCCTTCGCCAACGGTGGTGTCGATGTATTGCAGGCCGGAAGCGGTAGTGGTGGTGGTCATGATTATCCTTGTGTAGGCGATGAAAGCTTCAGATTGTAGAGCAATGAGTTGCAAAGCGCCATTCCAGGCCTGGCACGGGGAAAAAACGGAAATTACGGCGATGTGTGGCTGCCGGCAGCATTTAAGGGGGGATTTCACACAATAAATACAGTGTTCCACGTAAAATGCATGTTTTGTATTTAACAGTGATTTTTGCCATGTTCCGCAGTCTACGCCGCCTTGTTTTTTCCTCGCTGTGCCTGGTTTCCGCAATATCGACGGCGCAAGCCGAAGTGGTGGTGGTGCTCAATTCCCGTGATGCTACGGTGCAACTGCTGGACCAGAAAACCTATGCTCCCCTGTCCACCTTTGCCGTCGGCAAGGAACCGCACCATCTGATGGAAACGCCGGACGGCAAGTCGCTGATCGTCGCCAGTTCCGTCGGCAACGAGCTGATCTTCCTCGACCCTGTGTCGGGCCAGATCCAGCGCCGCATCAGCAACATCCTCGACCCGTACCAGATCGGCTTTTCGCCGGACCAGAAATGGTTCATCTCGAACTCCTTGCGCCTGGACCGCATCGACCTGTACCGCTACGACGGCAAGAACCTGACCCTGGCCAAGCGCATCCCGCTGCCAAAACTGCCCAGCCACATGGCGTTCACGGCCGACAGCACCATGGCTTTCATTACGCAGCAGGGCAGCAACCAGGTCAGCGCCATCGACCTGGCCACGCAAACGGTGAAATGGACCATGCCTGTCGGCCCGGCGCCGGCCGGCATCACGATGACGCCCGATGGCAAGCATTTGCTGGTGGGCATCATGGGCAGCGATTACGTGGAAGTGATCGACTGGCGCACGCAAAAGACCGTCAAGCGCATCAAGGCGGGCGCCGGCACGCACAATTTCCGCGCGCTGGGCGACAACCGCATGACGTTTGTCTCGAACCGCGTGTCGAACACCATTAACATCATCGACCAGCAAACCCTGGAAAACGTGGGCACCATCAATGTGCCGGGCGGCCCCGATTGCATGGAAATCACGCCGGACGGCAAGACCATGTGGGTAACGTTGCGCTGGATCAAGAAAGTGGCCGTGATCGACCTTACCACGCGCAAGGTGATCAAGACCATCCCGGTGGGCCGCTCGCCCCATGGCGTGTACTTCGCCACCCACTCGCCGCGCATGTGATGAGCCGGTGATGATGAAACGCTTCATTTTCGCGGGCCACGCGCCCGCCATGCTGCTGTGCGCCAACGCCATGCTGTCGCCCGCGCATGCCGCCACACCTGCTGCCGTACCTGCCGCCGTATCTGCTGCCCCAGCCGCATCTCCAGCTGCATCTTTAGCGCCAGCCGCCTGCAAGGGCACCATCTACATGACGTTTGACACGGGCAGCCAGTCGCAAGCGCAGCTGATCGCCGACGTGCTGAATAAACGCCATGTGAAGGCAACCTTCTTCCTGGCCAATGAAAAGACCACGCGCGGCGACTATTCGCTCGATGCCTCGTGGGCGCCGTACTGGAAAGCCCGCGTGGCCGAAGGCCATGCGTTTGGCACGCATACGTTTGACCACGTGTACTGGAAGAAGGATCTGGCCAACGGCTTGATCCAGGTCAAGCCCCAGTTCGGCAAGGATGGCGGCAAGCTGGCGTCATTCACGGATCAGCAGTTCTGCGAAGAATTGCGCCGCGTCGATACGCGCTTCCAGGAGCTGACCGGGCGCAAGCTCGACCCGTTCTGGCGCGCGCCGGGCGGCTACACGTCGCCGCGCACCCTGGCGGCCGGCAGCGCCTGCGGCTACCAGCACGCGGGCTGGGCGCCGGCCGGCTATTCGGGCGATGAATTACCCAGCGATAAGTATCCAAACGCCACGCTGCTGAAGAAAGCCCTGGCGAACTTGCGCAGCGGCGATATTTTCATTGCGCACATGGGCATCTGGTCGCGCAAGGATGCATGGGCACCGGCCAACCTGGACGCCTTGATTTCCGGCCTGCAAGACAAAGGTTTCTGCTTTGCCACCCTGCGCGAGCACCCTGCCTATGCGCAGAAGAAGGGCCAGCCATGATCGCCGCCGACATCGTCAGCTTCGTTACGCCCGTCATCGATGCTGTGGTCGACGCCTTTGGCGCGGCGCAAGGATGGCTGTTCCAGACGGTGGTGAACCCGCTCGTATATCACCTGGGCTTTGGCGAATTCACGGAAGAAGCGTTCGAGGGCACGGAGTGGCTGCTGATCGGCCTGTGCGAACTGGTGCTGCTGTTTCTCGTGCTGCGTCCGCTCGAAGCCTTGATTCCCGCGCAAAAGATGACGGACCCGCGCGCCCGCTGGAACGATTTTATCTATACGGTGCTGCACCGCATCGGCCTGTTTTCCGTCGTGGTGTTCTTCACGCTCGATCCGCTGATGGATGCACTGGCAGGCGCCTTGCGCTTCGACAATATTCATCCATTGAACCTGGAATCGCTGTTGCCCGGCATCAGCCCCTTACTCAGTTTTATCATTTATTTTGTGATACTGGACTTCGTCGATTATTGCTACCACCGGGCCTCGCACCATTTCGGCTGGTGGTGGGGCTTGCACAGCCTGCATCACAGCCAGCAAAACATGAATTTGTGGAGCGATGACCGCAATCACTTGCTCGATGACTTCCTGCGCGACGTGGTGATGGCGCTGGTGGCGCTCGGCATTGGCGTGCCGCCGGGCCAGTATGTGCTGCTGGTGTCGATTTCGCGCATTTTGCAAAGCTTGCAGCATGCGAATGTGAGGATACACTTCGGTCGCATCGGCGAGCGGCTCTTGATCTCGCCCCGTTTCCACCGCACGCATCACGCGATCGGCGTGGGGCACGAGTCGAAAGGCAAGGGCAGCATGGGTGGTTGCAACTTCGGCGTGGTCTTGCCGATTTGGGATATGCTGCTGGGCACCGCGAATTTCTCGGCGGGCTATGCGCGCACGGGCGTGCGCGACCAGCTGGCCCGCATCGACAGCAACGGTGTCGGCCGGCCGGGGCGCAACTATGGCCGCGGTTTCTGGCAGCAGCAATGGCTGGGCCTGCGTCGCATGGTGGAATTTGCAAGAATTAAACGAAAAGGACGCCGTTGATGCGTAATGTGTTGAATTCGTATGGCCGTGCTTTCCTGTCGCAATTGCATGGCAGGATACTGCTGCTGAGCGTGGCGCCGTTCATCCTGTCGCTGGTGCTGTGGGGCGGCTTGCTGTACGTGGGCTTGCAGCCGCTGATCGACAGCCTGCATGCGCTGTTCACGCAGTACGATTTCTTCCGCACCAGCGGCCAGGTGCTGACCACTTTCGGCCTGGGCGTGCTGAAAGCCGTGATCGTGCCGCTGATCGCCATGTTCATGCTGCTGCCGCTGATGATCCTGACGGCGCTGATCTTCATGGGCCTGTTCGCCATGCCGGCCATCGGCCGCCATATCGGCGGGCGGCACTTTCCGCAACTGGAAAAGAAGCATGGCGGCAGCCTGCTGGGCAGCGTCGGTACTTCGCTGGCCACGTTTTTACTCTTTATCGTCGCCTGGGTCATCCTGCTGCCCCTGTACGCGTTTCCGCCGGCCGCCCTGGCGGGGCAAGCCGTGCTGTGGGGCTGGCTGACCTACCGCGTGATGGCGTACGACGCCATGGCCGACTACGCCAGCGTGGACGAGCGCCACGCCATCATGCGCACGCAGCGCTGGCCCCTGCTGGCCATCGGCATGGTGTCCGGCGCGGCCGGCGCCGTGCCGGGCTTGCTGTGGATGGGCGGCGCGATGTCGGTGGTGTTCTTCCCCTTCCTGGCGGCGTTCGCCATCTGGCTGTATGTGCTGATCTTCATCTTTACGGGGCTGTGGTTCCAGTATTACTGCCTGGAAGCACTGTCGCGTTTGCGGGGCGTACGCGGCATGACCGACGTGGCGCCAGCGGACGCTTGAGTATTTTTATCGAATTCTACGAGGAAGCTTCATGGCTATCGGATTGATCATCATCGGCGACGAAATCCTGTCGGGCAAGCGCACGGACCAGCATTTCCCGAAAGTGGTGCAAATGCTCAAGGCGCGGGGATTGCAGCTGAGCTGGGCGGAATACGTGGGCGACGAGCCTGCCCGCCTGGTCGCCTTGCTCAAGCGCAGCTTTGCCAGCGGCGATATCGTCTTCAGCTTTGGCGGCATCGGCGCCACGCCGGACGACCATACGCGCCAGGCGGCGGCCGATGCGCTGGGTTTGCCGCTGGTGCTGCATCCGCAGGGCAAGAAGAATATCCAGCAGCGCATCACGGAAATGGGCGTAGAGGCGGGCGCGCCGGCCGACCTGAACTCGCCGGAAAACCTGCACCGCCTGAAAATGGCGGAATTTGTCGAAGGCGCCGAGCTGATTCCGAACCCGTACAACAAGATTGCCGGCTTTGCCGTGCGCGAGCATTACTTCGTGCCCGGCTTTCCCATCATGTCCTGGCCCATGATCGAATGGGTGCTGGACACGCATTATGCGCACCTGTTTAACCAGGTGCCGCACGCGGAACATGCCTTGCTCGTGTACGAAACGGCCGAATCCCTGCTGACGCCGCTGATGGTGCGGCTGGAAGCGGAGTTTCCGTTGATTAAGGTTTTCAGCTTACCCAGCGTGGGCGACGCGCAGACGCGCCGGCATATCGAACTGGGCGTCAAGGGCGAGCCGGCGCAAGCGGCGGCCGCCTTCGCACAGATGTGCGCCGCACTCGATACCTTGCAGGCGGAATACACCACCATCTGACATGCAGCCAGCCCGGCGCCGGCGGCTTTTTTGCCGGCGTCCAGCCCGCCGTGCATCTATGTACGCAAGCGTACATTCCAAGACGTTGTTTTTTTGCGAAAATCTTCAATGAAGCAAGATTTTTGTGCGCGCTCGTCAGTCGTTTTCATGCCGATGTGGTGGAATGGTGAACAGGGGCCTTGCGTGTCAAACGCGGGGTCGCCTGCCTGTGCAGTAGCGTGTTTTTTCGATTTACCGGTATGGACATCATGTTAAGCAAGCTTTGTTGTGACCGGCCCTGGCTGGCCCTCGTCTTACCCTGCGCGGAGCGGTATCGCTGCCGCATTTCCCGCGCCGTCCAAACCCAACCTTACCCCAGCATCCCATGAAAGACACAGGCGTCAATCTGGCCGCGCAAGAGCGGCCCCCCTCTGATCCAGCTGCCGAGGCGCCGCCGCCGGCGAGCCCGCCGAAGAAGCGCCGTTCGCGCATCTGGCCCATCTTTGCCATCATCCTGCTGGCGCTGATTGCCGGCGTGGCCTGGTTCGTCATGCGCGAAGTGCGCACGTCGGCCCTGCAGGCGGAATTTTTCACGCGCCTGGACCGCCAGCTGTCGTTCAAGGTCGAACCCGGCCCCGCACCGGCGGGCGCCATCCGCTATCCGCAGCACGGCCCGTATGACGAGCGCCTCGGCTATGCCAGCTTGCCGGATTTTATTAGCAAGCTCAATGCGCGCGACTATGAAGTGACGGCGCAGGCGCGCATGTCGCCGAAGATGGTGCAACTGGTCGACCGGGGCATCTTTGCCACGTATCACGAGAAAAACCGCGCGGGCCTGAGCATCCTCGATTGCCGCGCCGCGCCCCTGTTCGCGGCCAGCTATCCCGAGCGCATGTTCGACGGCTTCGCCGAAGCGCCGCCCGCGCTCGTGCAAAGCCTGCTGTTCATCGAAAACCGCGAATTGCTCGATCCGGGTACGCCCGAGCGCAATCCGGCCGTGGAATGGGACCGCCTGAGCAAGGCGATTCTGGACAAGGCGCTGAACCTGTTCGGCGGCCACCGCGGCGGCGGCGGCAGCACGCTGGCCACGCAAATTGAAAAATACCGCCATTCGGAAGACGGCCGCACCAGTTCCATGCAGGACAAGCTGCTGCAGATGCTGTCGGCCAGCCTGCGCTCGTACCAGGATGGCGAAAATACCATGGAAGCGCGGCGCAAGATCGTCGTCAATTACCTCAATACCGTGCCGCTGTCGGCAAAGAGCGGCTTTGGCGAGGTCAACGGCATCGGCGACGGCATGTGGGTCTGGTATGGCCGTCCATTTGCCGAAGTGAAAACTTTGCTCAAAGGTAATATGGACCAGCCGGGCAGTGCGCTCGCCTACAAGCAGGCGCTGAGCCTGCTGATCGCGCAGCGCCGTCCCTCGCATTACCTGGTGGCAGGCGGCGCCGACCTGGAAGAATTGACCAACAGTCATCTGCGCCTGCTGGCGCAAGCGGGCGTGATCTCGCCGCAGCTGCGCAATGCGGCCATCGCCGAGAAGCTGCGCCCGTCGACGGCCTCGGGCGTGCAATCGGAAGCGTCGACCTCGTTCGTCACGCGCAAGGCCTCGAATGCCGTGCGCAACCACCTGGCCAGCATGCTGGGCGATCCGCGTTTGTACAACCTCGACCGTCTCGACCTGAAAGTGGTCAGCACGCTCGATGCGCAGGCGCAAAACGCCGTCACCAAGGTCTTGCGCGAGCTGCGCGACCCGGAAGTGGCGAAAGCAGCCGGCTTGACGGGCAAGGGCATGCTGGGCAATGGCGACCCCGCCAATGTGGTCTACAGTTTTACTTTGCTGCAAAAGGGCGAACAAGCCAACTTGCTGCGCGTGCAGACGGATAACTACGACCAGCCGCTCGACATCAACGAAGGCGCCAAGCTGGACCTGGGTTCCACGGCCAAGCTGCGCACTCTGGTGACGTACATGGACATCATCGACCAGTTGCACCAGCGCTACAGCGGCATGGGCGCCGCCGAGTTGGGCAAGATTGCCGTCGATCCGAAGGATATGCTGTCGCAGTGGGCAATTGCCTATCTGAAACCTTTGCCGCTGGGCGAGGCGCGCAACCTGCCCGCCATGCTGGCGGCCGCCATGGAACGCAAATATTCGGGCAACCCGGGCGAAGGCTTCTTCACGGGCGGTGGCTTGCACCATTTCGGCAACTTCTCCAAGCTCGACGACAGCCGCATCATGACGGTGCAGCAGGCGCTGCGCCAGTCGACCAACCTGGTGTTCGTGCGCCTGATGCGCGACGTGGCCCGCTATTACATGTTTTCGCGTCCCGATTCCTCGGCCTCGCTGCTGGCGGACGCGGACGATCCGCGCCGGGCCCAGTACCTGAGCCGTTTTGCCGACAAGGAAGGGCGCGAATTCCTGCACCGCTTCTACCAGAAGTACCGCGGCAAGAGCGTCGACGAGCAGGAAAAGATCCTGTTGGCCAGTATCCGCCCGACCCCCGTACGCCTGGCGAATATCTTCCGCACCATCAATCCGAAGGGCACCGTCGCCGAATTCGGCGATTTCCTCAACGCCAATTTACCGTCGCAAAACGAAGTACCGCCCGAGCGCGTGGCCAAGATGTACCAGCAGTATGCGATGGAAAACTGGTCGCTGGCCGACCGGGGATACCTTGCCAATGTGCATCCGCTGGAACTGTGGATGGTGGCGTATCTGCGCCAGCACGAAGGTTCCACCCTGTCGCAGATGGTGGCGGCCAGCGAAAAGGAACGCCAGGAAGTGTATAAATGGCTGTTCAATACGCACCGCAAGCATGCGCAGGACCGCCGCATCGCCAACTTGCTGGAAGTGGAAGGGTTCCTGGAAATCCACCGCCAGTGGAAGAAGATGGGTTACCCGTTCGATTCGCTCGTGCCGTCGTATGCGACCACCCTGGGCGCGTCGGCCGACCGTCCCGCCGCGCTGGCCGAGCTGATGGGCATCATCATCAACGATGGCGTGCGCAAACCCAGCGTGCGCATCGATTCCATGCATTTCGCCGCCAATACGCCGTACGACACCATGGTCAAGCGGGGCACGAAGGTGGAAGCGGAGCAAGTGCTGTCGCCGGACGTGGCCAAGGCAGTCGCCAAGGCCATCCGCGAAGTGGTGTCGGACGGCACGGCGAAACGGGCGAAGACGGCATTTGTCGGCGCCGACGGCGTGCCGATCCCGATGGGCGGCAAGACGGGCACGGGCGACCAGCGCTTCGACGTGTATGGCGCCGGTGGCCGCCTGATCGAGTCGCGCTATGTGAACCGTTCGGCCACGTTCGTCTTCAATATCGGCGAGCGCTTCTATGGCAGCATGACGGCGTATGTGCGCGGGCCGGAATCGAAGAACTACGATTTCACCAGCGCCTTGCCCGTGCAACTGCTGGTGTCGCTGGCGCCGAGCCTGATGCCGCTGATCGAGCCGCCTGCGCCAGCCGAGGGCGTGGCCAAGCAGTGCACGAATTAAATCGTTGCTGCATTAAAAAGCCGGCCTGAATGGGCCGGTTTTTTTATGGAGGAGAAAGAATCCATGGAAAGAACACAGCAGATCTTTGCGCAATATCACCGCTTTGACGATGGCGCGCTCGTATCATTCGAGCAAGCATATGGACCCCGGGGCGTGCAGCGCGTGCGCATCGTGTTGTACGCGAGGAATCATGAACTGGAGGGCAACATCTGGCGCAAAGTCGCCATCACGGTGGGAGAGGTGCGGGAATTGATGATGAAGACGCCGGGCAACTTCATCAACCGCATCTGCTGTGGCGTGAAGCTGCTGCGCTTTGGCGACGTGTGGTGCGTGGATGTCGACGGCACGTATGCGCACGACGACCCGGCGACCCTGGAGGAGGTGCGCCGCGATGGCGATTGCTACGTCATCGGCGGCACGGTCGAGGCAATCGAACTGGATTAACCGGCAAACACGGCCGTTTTACCTTCCAGGCGCGCGTGATACGCGGCGATGGCCGGATACTCGGGGCGCTGCATGGGCGCCATCAGCCAGCGCTTGACGGACAGGCCCAGCACGATATCCGCCAAGGTAAATTGCTCGCCGCAGACGAAGGCGCCTGTGCGCTGCAACTGCTGTTCCAGCACGCCCATCATCTTGTTCCATCCGGCAATACCTGCCGCCAGCTGGGCCGCATCCTGGTGTGCCGGGCTGTGGCGCACCAGCGACATGAAGGCGTAGCGCCAGCTATTGTTGAGGTCGCCCATTTGCCAGTCCATCCATTTTTCCACTTCCGCGCGGGCACGCGGATTACTCGGCAGCAAGTCGTCGCGGCCCGCCTGCGCGCACAGGTAGCGGCATATCGTATTCGATTCCCACAGCACCAGGTCGCCATCGAGCAGCACGGGCACCATGGCGTTCGGGTTCAGGGCCAGGAAGGCCGGGTCGTCCGTGGCGCGAAAGCCGCTGCCCCAGTCTTCGCGTTCGTACGGCAGGTCGAGTTCCTCGCACGTCCACAAGACTTTGCGGACATTGATCGAGGCGGCTTTTCCAAGAATTTTCAGCATGCAGGGCTCCGAAGGGCGAATGAGTGATCTGCCACTGTAGCGGAAATGACCACGCCGCGCATGTGAAAGTGCCTTGCATAGTTGCGCTTTTCTTGGCATCGTAGCCACCCATGAAACCTATGCGCCACCACATGTCCAAAATCCTCGCGTTCAGCCGCTTTTCCGTGCGCGATTTCCTCGCCACCGCCGGTCCCACCTTGCTGCTGGTCGGCGCGTTTTGCGCGCTCGCTTACTGGCTGGTCGACCCGGCGCCGCCGCGCAAGGTAACCCTGTCGACAGGGCAGGACAATAGCGCGTACGAAGAGTTCGGCAAGAAGTACGCGGCCACCCTGGCCAGGCACGGCATCAAGGTGACCTTGCAGCCGTCGCTGGGCTCGCAGGAAAACCTGCAGCGCTTGAACGCGGGCAAGACCGATATCGCCTTCGTGCAAAGTGGCTCGACGGAACACGACGATGCCGAGCGCCACGGCCTCATTTCCCTGGGCAGCCTGTTTACGGAACCCGTCTGGCTGTTCATGCGCGACGACAAGGCCGTGACGGAGCTGACGCAATTGAAGGGCATGAAGATCAACCTGGGGCCGGAAGGCACGGGCGTGCCCGGCCTGTTCCGGCAGTTGCTGTCCGTGAATGGCGTGGAAGCCAAGGAGTTGACGGTGAGCGACTTGCAGAACACGCCCGCCACGGTGGAACTGCTGGAAGGGCGCATCGACGGTCTCGTGTTCAGCTCGGCGCCGGAAGCGCCGCTGATCCAGATGCTGCTGCAAACGCCGGGCATCAAGCTGTTTGATTTTTCGCAAGCGGAAGCGTACACGCGGCGCCTGCCTTTCCTCACGCATGTCGTTTTGCCGCGTGGCATCGTCGACCTGGGGCAAAACATTCCCGCGCAGGATTATCACCTGATCGCGCCGACGGCCACCCTGGTCGCGCGCGAAGACTTGCATCCGGCCCTGGTCGACCTGTTCGTGCAGGCGGCGGCCGGCATCCATGGCGGCACGGGCTGGTTCCAGCAGCAGGGGCAGTTCCCGTCCGCGCGCTACACGGAAATTCCCGTGGCGCCGGAAGCGTTGAAATTCTACAAGGATGGCGCGCCCGTGTTGCAGCGTTACATGAGTTTCTGGCTGGCTAATTTCTTTGACCGCATGTGGGTGCTGGTGGTAGCGCTGGGCGCCCTGATCCTGCCCCTGTCGCGCGTCGTGCCGCCGCTGTACGTGTGGCGCATCCGTTCGCGCGTGTACCGCTGGTATGGCCAGCTGCGCACGGTGGAGCAGGCGCTGGAAGACGTGCCGGAAGACCGGCGCGCGCACGTGTATGCGGAACAATTGAAACGGCTCGACCAGATCGAGGAAATGGTCAACCAGATATCGATACCCCTGTCGTTTGCCGATGGCCTGTATGGCTTGCGCAGCCACATCAATTTCGTGCGCAAGCGCATATTGACCCTGATGGGCGAGCACCCGGCCGCGGAGGCGGGCGAGCCGGCCTGAGCGCTTAACCGCTTAAACGAGGGTGATCGACAGCTTGCGCCCGAGCAGCGCGGCGGCCCGCTCCAGGGTGGAGAGCGTCACGTCGCTGCCGGGATCGAGCAGGCGGTCGAGTTGCGAACGGCTCGTCTGCAGCAGCGCCGCCATGCGCGTCTTCGACAGCGATTGTTCCTGCATCGCCTGCGTCAGTTGCCAGGCGATCACTTCCTTGATGGCGCGGGTTTGCGTTTGCTCAAAGATGCCTTCTTCCTTGAGGAAGTCGTCGAGACTGCTGCCGAGGTGGGGAGCGGTGGCGTTCATGTCAATTCCTTGTGGCGTTTGCGGGCCAGCGCCAGGTCGTCGTCCGGCGTGGCGCGGGTTTTCTTGATAAAGCCGTGCAGCGCCACCAGGCAATCGCCGTGATGGCAGATCAGCACGCGCGCGATGCGGTTGCCGGGCAAGCTGCTGCGCACCTCCGACAAGCCCTGCCCCAGGTGGCGGCACAAGGGCATGCCCACGGGCCAGCGCCATTGCGCATGCATCAAGTCTTGCCCGATCACATGACGTTCTTCGACGGGCAAGGATTTGAGCCAGTCGCGCACGGGTTCGCCGCCATTGCCGTTCGCATAGAACCGCAGGGTAATCTGCCGCAAGCCGGAAGCATCCATGACGCACCTCTACGTTGTACTATATAAGGTACATACTCGCAAGGTAAATCTGCGCCGCTCTTGAGAAAAGCGGGCGCGCATGGATGGTTGTAGCCGATGGCGGGCCGCATGGTGGCCCGCCAGATCAAACACTGTTCAGATAATTCGGCAGCCAGCGTCAAGCGGCCAGCGTCAGGCGCCCAGCCACGGCAAGCCCGCCTTGCACCAGCCGCCGATCTGCTTGCGGTGGCCGTCGGCGTCCTTGTCGCCTTCAAAACCTTCGAGGATGTCGAAGCAGTTGATATAGCCGTGTTCGGTCGCCAGCTTGGCCGCATGGCGCGAACGCACGCCGGAGCGGCACAGGAACAGCAGTACCTCGTCCTTGCCGGCCTGGGCCGCCAGCTGCGCGAGGAAGTCGGGATTCGGCACGCCGCCCGGGTAGGTGGCCCACTGCACCGCACCATGCTGGGTATCGGCGATGTCGACGCGGCCCACCCAGTCGCGCTCGGCAGTCGTGCGCACATCGATGAGCTTGACGGCGGCATCGCCTTGCAGCAAGTCATACGCTTCCTGCGGCGTGACGGCGCCGGCATACGGCGTACCTTCATTGGCCCGGCTGCGGGCGGTGGTCAGGATGTCGGCGGCGGTGGTCATGGCGTCCTCGATGAAAGTGGGCAGGTGTGTGTACGATTATAGTGCGCCGTCCGCGCCCCGCAAACGGGAATCCGTGGTGCACGGCGCATGCACCACAAGGAGGCATTTTTCGGTAATTCGCACAAAATGCACGATAATGGTGCGTTATTCGTTTTTTGCACTTGCTTAGTGCATTCTTGATTTGACGCAAACGCGTGTCAAAATCGCGGGCAGGAAAACTTTCACTGGGATGGCAGCAATTTTGTTGCCGGCACCAGGGGGCTCCGGGAGCTGGCATGGAATCTGCTATGATCCTTATGAGTTTTGGTGGCACGCAATGTTTGCTTCGCTTCATCAGCCCAGACGCACTAAGGTCGGCTCACCCCACATTCATTTAGGAGATACGCATGGCAATGACAGCCGCAGAAGTCTTGAAGATGGTAGAAGAAAACGAAGTCAAATTCGTTGATTTCCGCTTTGCCGATACCCGTGGTAAAGAGCAGCACGTGACGGTTCCCGTGTCGCACTTCGACATGGACAAATTCGAGTCGGGCCACGCCTTTGACGGTTCTTCGATCGCTGGCTGGAAAGGCATTGAAGCGTCCGACATGATCTTGCTGCCGGATCCAAACACGGCCAATATCGACCCGTTCATGGAAGAAACGACCCTGTTCATGCAGTGTGACGTGATCGAACCGTCGGACGGCAAGGGCTACGACCGCGACCCGCGCTCGATCGCGAAACGCGCCGAAGCCTACCTGAAATCGTCGGGCATGGGCGACACCGCCTACTTCGGCCCTGAGCCGGAATTCTTCATCTTCGACAGCGTGCGCTGGAAGATCGACATGTCGGGCTGCTTCGTCAAGATCGGTTCGGACGAAGGTTCGTGGTCGACCGGCAAGGACATCGAAGGCGGCAACAGCGGCCACCGTCCTACCGTCAAGGGCGGCTATTTCCCAGTACCACCAGTGGACAGCTTCCAGGACATGCGTTCGGAAATGTGCCTGATCCTGGAATCGCTGGGCATCCCGGTTGAGGTACATCATCACGAAGTGGCCGGCGCCGGTCAAAATGAAATCGGCACCAAGTTCTCGACCCTGGTCGAGCGCGCCGACTGGACGCAAAACCTGAAATACGTGGTGTGGAACGTGGCGCACAGCTATGGCAAGACCGCCACCTTCATGCCGAAACCTATCGTTGGCGACAACGGTTCGGGCATGCACGTGCATCAATCCGTATGGAAAGATGGCAAAAACCTGTTCGCTGGCGACGGCTATGCCGGCCTGTCCGATTTCGCCCTGTACTACATCGGCGGCATCATCAAGCACGCCAAGGCACTGAACGCGATCACGAATCCGGGCACCAACTCGTACAAGCGTCTGGTACCAGGCTACGAAGCGCCAGTGAAACTGGCATACTCGGCGAAAAACCGTTCCGCCTCGATCCGTATTCCGCACGTGGCCAATCCAAAAGGCCGCCGCGTCGAAGCGCGCTTCCCGGATCCACTGGCGAACCCGTACCTGTGCTTCGCCGCACTGCTGATGGCCGGCCTGGACGGCGTTGCCAACAAGATCCATCCGGGCGAAGCCGCCTCGAAAGATCTGTACCATCTGCCGCCGGAAGAAGATGCACTGATCCCGACCGTGTGCGCTTCGCTGGAAGAAGCACTGGAAGCCCTGGACAAGGACCGCGAGTTCCTGACCCGTGGCGGCGTGTTCAGCGATTCCATGATCGACGCTTACCTGGAACTGAAAATGCAGGACGTACAGCGCATGCGCATGACCACGCATCCTGCCGAGTTCGACATGTACTACTCGCTGTAATGGCGCCACGCCGGCAATGTGCCGGTAGTGAATAAAAAACGCGGGTGAGGCGATGGTCTTGCCCGCGTTTTTTTATGCAAGGCGCCAAGGCGGTGACAGTGCGGTGTTGTATAGTCGGCCCAGGAACGATGCGGCACGAGCCGACAGGAGTGAAGATTGACCAAGCATTACAGAATGGCGCTGATGGCAGGATTGCTGGGCGCGGCGGCACAGGCGCACGGGCAGCTGTATGTGTGCGCCGATGCGCAAGGACACAAGACATACACGGACAGGAGTGCTGGCAAACATTGCCAGTTGCTCGATTTGCCGGGCGCCATGACGGAGCCGCCACGCAGGACGGCGCCGCTGGCCGGTGCGCCTGTCAGGCCCGCCCTGCAGGCGGCGGCCACGGCGGCGCCTGCCGCCGGCGCGTTTCCCAAGGTCGATGGCGCGGAGCAGCGCGCGCGCGACCTGGACCGGCGCCAGATCCTGCAGGACGAGTTGCGCAGCGAAGAGCAGAAACTGGCGGCGCAGCGCCTGGAATTTAACGGCGGCCAGCCCGAGCGCCAGGGCAATGAGCGTAACTACGCGAAATATCAGGAAAGAGTGGCGCAGTTGAAGGACAACATTAGCCGGACACAGCAAAACGTCGAGGCCCTGAAACGCGAGATCGCGAATATCCGGTAAAGCACATGACACTAGACAACCATTCCAGCCGTCCCGCCCACCTGGCCGGCCTTGATTTGCTGGCCTCGGCCGTGATCCTGCTCGATGGCGACGGCCGCATCAGCTACGCCAACGCGGCGGCGGAAAACCTGCTGGAAAGCTCCTTGAAGGCCCTGTCGCGGCAAAAGCTGACGGCGCTGTTCCTCAATCCCGAGGAGCTGGCCGGCATTTGCGCGCAGGCGCTCGAACACAAGTTTTCCGACTTGCGCCAGGACCTGAGCCTGGAGCGCCTGGGGCGCGAGCCGCTGCGCGTGCACAGCATCGTCAGCGCGCTCGACGCGCCGAGCGACGGCGTGCTGATCGAGCTGCGCGAGAACGTGCAGCAGTTAAAGCTCGACCGCGAGGAGCGCATCCTCGACCAGAGCCAGGTCAACAAGGAGCTGATCCGCAACCTGGCGCATGAAATCAAGAACCCGCTGGGCGGCATCCGCGGCGCGGCCCAGCTGCTGGAACTGGAATTGCCGGCCCTGCACCTGAGCGAACTGCGCGAATACACGCAAGTCATCATCAAGGAAGCGGACCGCCTGCAAACCCTGGTCGACCGCCTGCTGGCGCCGCACCGCCGTCCGCACATCGTGGGCGACGTGAATATCCACGAAGTGTGCGAAAGGGTCCGCAGCCTGATCCTGGCCGAATTCCCCAGCGGCCTGACCATTGCGCGCGATTACGACGCTTCGATCCCCGAGTTTCGCGGCGACAAGGAGCAATTGATACAGACCGTGCTCAACATCGCGCACAACGCGGCGCAGGCGCTGGCCGAGCGCATCGAGGCGGGCGATGCGGAGCTGATTTTCAAGACGCGCGTGGCGCGCCAGGTGACCCTGGCCAAGGTCCGTTACGGCCTGGCATTAGACTTGCATATCATTGACAATGGACCGGGCATCGCACCCCAGATCCGCGACCGGATTTTCTACCCGCTGGTGTCGGGCAGGGAAGGCGGCAGCGGACTGGGACTGACCTTGGCGCAAACCTTCGTGCAACAGCACCTGGGCGTGATCGAGTGCGAAAGCCGGCCTGGATACACCGATTTCAGGATCGTTCTACCCTTGCCATAAGCGAGGAGGTATCCCACCCATGAAATCCATTGCGGGACGCACACACTAATGAAGCCAATCTGGATAGTTGACGACGACGAATCAATCCGCTGGGTGCTGGAAAAAGCCCTGGCGCGGGAAAATCTCGCCACCAAGAGTTTTGCCAATGCGCGCGACGCCATCGCCGCACTGGAATTTGACACGCCGCAAGTGCTCGTGTCCGATATCCGCATGCCGGGCGCCTCCGGCCTGGAATTGTTGCAGACGGTCAAGTCGCGCTTTCCTGGCTTGCCTGTCATCATCATCACGGCCTTTTCCGACCTCGATTCGGCCGTCGCAGCCTTCCAGGGCGGCGCCTTCGAATACCTGGCCAAGCCTTTCGACATCGACAAGGCAGTCGAGCTGATCCGCCGCGCGCTGGAAGAAAGCCTGCGCGAGACGAGCGTCGAGTCGGGTCCGTCGGAAACGCCGGAAATCCTCGGCCAGGCGCCGGCCATGCAGGAAGTCTTCCGCGCCATCGGCCGCCTGTCGCAATCGAACGTGACGGTGCTCATCACGGGCGAATCCGGTTCCGGCAAGGAACTGGTGGCGCGCGCGCTGCACAAGCACAGCCCGCGCGCAGCGCAGCCTTTCATTGCCCTCAACACGGCGGCGATCCCGAAGGATTTGCTGGAATCGGAACTGTTCGGCCATGAACGGGGGGCGTTTACGGGCGCCCAGACGACGCGCCGGGGCCGCTTCGAGCAAGCGGAGAACGGCACCCTGTTCCTCGACGAGATCGGCGACATGCCGTTCGACCTGCAGACTCGCCTCCTGCGCGTGTTGTCCGACGGGCATTTCTACCGCGTCGGCGGCCACCAGCCCATGAAGGCGAACGTGCGCGTGATTACGGCCACGCACCAGAACCTGGAACAGCGCGTGCGCGACGGCCTGTTCCGCGAAGACTTGTATCACCGGCTGAACGTGATCCGTTTGCGCCTGCCCAGTTTGCGGGAGCGGCGCGAAGATATCCCCATCCTGGTGCGCCACTTCCTGGTGCAAAGCGCACGCCAGCTGGGCGTGGAAGCCAAACGCATGAGCGAGCCGACGATGCAGTTCCTCAGCAGCCTCGATTTGCCCGGCAATGTGCGCCAGCTGGAAAACCTGTGCAACTGGATCACCGTGATGGCGCCGGGCCAGACGGTGGAAATCAAGGATTTGCCGCTGGAATTGACGCAGGGGCAGGGCGATGGCGCGGCCACGGCGGCGGGCGAGCCTGCGCCGGCGGCCGTTGCCCATGTGCATGGCGGCCAGGTCTTCGAGGCGGCCGCGCCCGCCAACGGCGCGCCGCCGGGCTGGATCGGTTTGCTGGAATTGCAGGCGGCCGGCATGCTGGGCGCGGGGCAGCAGGAAGTCATGGCCGTGCTGGGACGCCAGTTCGAGTCGGCCCTGATCAAGACGGCGCTCAAGCATACGCACGGGCGCAAGAACGACGCCGCCGTGCGCCTGGGCATCGGCCGCAACACCATCACCCGCAAGATCTCGGAACTGGGCATCGACGGCGCCAAGGACGATTGACGCAGGTCAGGACGGGGGCTCCCCCGTCCGCTTTTCCACGCGGCGTCCTTCGCACGCCACAACACGCACTGCAGGCGATAAGGTAAGCTGGCGCCTGCCGGACTGTTTCGTCCGGTGTTAACTTGAACTGTGGAATAGCATGCTCATAAACTGCGTGGCCTACCAGGATGGCAAAAAACTGGCCGACTTGCCGATCGACGATATCAGCGATTACGTCGAGCGCCCCGATTGTTTCGTCTGGGTCGCCCTGCTCGACGCCACGCCGGACGAGCTGAAACAGATGCAGCACGAGTTTTGCCTGCACGAACTGGCGGTGGAAGACGCGCAGCGGGGCCACCAGCGCCCGAAGATCGAGGAATATGGCGATTCCCTGTTTGCCGTCGTGAAAACCGTGGAAATGGTCGAGAATGAACTGGTGCTGGGCGAAGTCGACATTTTCGTGGGCGCCAATTACGTGCTTTCGTCGCGCAGCAACAGCTCGCAAGGTTTCCTCGGCGTGCGCGCGCGGGCCGAGCGCGAACCGCATCTGCTGCGCCAGGGCTCGGCCTTCGTGCTGTACGCGCTGATGGACGCCGTCGTCGACCGTTACTTTCCCGTCCTCGACGCGCTGGAATCGGAGCTGGAACTGATCGAGGACCGCATCTTCGACCGTGGCACCGAGCGCGACAATATCGAACGGCTGTATCAATTGAAGCGCAAGGTCATGGTCTTGCGCCACGTGGTGGCTCCCCTGATGGAAGCGGTGGGCAAGCTGCACGGCGGGCGCGTGCCGCCCCTGTGCCACGATACCCAGGAGTATTTCCGCGACGTGCACGACCACCTGGCGCGCATCAATGGCACGCTCGACACCATCCGCGACACCATCAGCACGGCGATCCAGGTGAATCTGTCGATGGTGGCCATCGACGAGAGCGAAGTGAACAAGCAGCTGGCGGCCTGGGCGGCCATCTTCGCCGTGTTTACGGCGTTTGCCGGTATCTGGGGCATGAACTTCAAGTTCATGCCTGAGCTGGACTGGCACTATGGCTATCCGGCCGCCGTGGCAGTGATGAGCTGTGTCTGCGGTTATATGTATTACTTGTTCAAGCGTTCCGGCTGGCTGTAAAAAATTCCTGTGTATCTGTATTATTAAGCAATAGCCAGGGGTACAATCGCGGCAGGTCCGCTGGGGCGGGCCATGGCTGAGAGTCGCCGCGCCGGCAGGTGTGCCTGCGCTTCCGGTGCCGTGCAGGAGCATTCATGAGTATTCCGTTGTTTGATGTGAATTCGCAAGAACCCCTGTTCGATGCCGAGCAGCGGCGCACCCTGGCGGAAGCGGCCCTGCGCTCGATTACCGCCTCGACGGCGCACGCCCGGGGCGACGACTTCCTGCGCATCCTCGTCAAGGACCTGGCCGAAGCGCTCGACGTGCACTATGTGATCGCCGGACGCCTGGTGCGCCTGGAAGATGGCAGCGAAGGCATCCGCACCCTCGCCCTGTGGGGCGGCGACGGTTACCAGCCGAATATCGAATACAGCCTGCAGCACACGCCATGCCAGGACGTGACGTGCCAGAGCATGTGTTTTCATGGCAGCGATATCCAGCGTCGCTTTCCATTCGATACCCTCCTCGTCGACATGCAGGCGGAAAGCTATGTCGGCATGCCGCTGATCGACACCGATGGCAAGACGCTGGGCATCCTGTCGGCCATCGACACGCGGCCCATCGATGAAAACAAGCGCTTGCTGGCGCTGCTGCTGCTGTCGATCTTCTCGGCCCGCGGCGCGGCCGAGCTGCAGCACCAGGAGCGCACCCAGCAGCTGGAAGAAATCGTGCGCGTGCGCACCGAATCGCTGCTGGCGGCGCAGGCCAACCTGATCGAGCAAGAGCAGATGGCGGCCCTCGGCTCGCTGGTGGCCGGTGTCTCGCATGAAGTCAACACGCCCATCGGCGTGGCGCTGACGGCCGCGTCGAGCATGGGCAGCTATGCCGACCAGCTGGTGCAGCTGCTGGGCGGCGCCAAGGTCAGCCGTGCCGAACTGATCGACATTGCCGAGTCGCTCAAGGGAGCGGCCGCCTTGATCGAGCGCAACCTGGCGCGCGCCGCCGACCTGATCGGCAATTTCAAGCAACTGGCCGTGGACCAGGTCAGCGAATACGTGGCCGACCTGGCGCTGCACGACTATGTGCACGGCCTGGTGTCGGCCCACAGTCCGGAATTGCGCAAGGCGGCGCTGGGCGTGGAACTCGATATCGCCCCCGATTGCCAGGTGCGCCTGGCGGCCGGCAAGCTGTCGCAAATCCTCTCGAACCTGCTGATGAACAGCGCCCGCCATGGCTATCCGCAGGGCGGGCCGGGGCGCATCACGATACGCGCGCGCATCGAGGAGGATGACACCGACGCGGCTGCGCGCTGGCTGCTGCTCGATTTTTCCGACGACGGCATCGGCCTGGCGCCGGCCGTGCGCGAACACATGTTCGAACCGTTCTTCACCACCAAGCGGGGCCAGGGCGGCTCCGGCCTGGGCATGCACATCGTCTACACCATCGTGCAGCAATTGGGCGGCCAGGTGTGCGCCATCGACAGCACGCCCGGCTGTCATATACAGATCAGGCTGCCGCTGGCCAGCTGACCACGGCTGCTCTGTACGCTATCTTTGGGTGGCATGCCTGCCTGACTTCTATTTTTTTCACAATGTTGTATGTATGCCATACGCGACGTGAGTTCTGTTGACACCAAGAATATCCCCGTGATTCTATGTAGTTGTCTAGCTAACTTTCAGTTGGCTGGCCTCGGCTGTTGTACCGACATCGTGGTTCGCCTTCCCTCATGCGGGAGCGGGGCTGGCACACTGTCGAACGTGCGGTGCAGGAAGAGTGCCTTTAGGAGAGTGGATGCAGTCCGGATAGCAGCTTTGTTGCTTACATAATGCAAAAATGAAAAGGGTTCGTCATGCTTAAAGAAACCGTCATCTCCCGTGCCGTTCGCATTGTCTGTGCCGGTGGCATGGCAGCGGCTTTGTCCGTTGCCTCGCAGTCTGCGGTGGCGCAAGATACGCAGATACAGCGCGTGGAAGTCACCGGCTCGTCGATCAAGCGCATCGCCGCCGAAGGTGCCTTGCCCGTCACCGTGTTGACCGCCGAAGCCATCCGCACCTCGGGCGCCACTTCGGTCACCGACCTGGTCAAGAAACTCTCTTCCGCCCAGGGCGCCACCAGCGAAAGTTCCTCGGTCGGCGGCAGCACCTTCGGTTTCTCCGGTATTTCTGTGCATAACGTGGGTGAGACGCGTACGCTCGTCTTGCTGAACGGCAAGCGCCTGGCCCAGTTCGGCGGTCAGACCCTGACTGGCTTTGCCGCCGGTTTCGACTTGAACTCGATCCCGATTTCCGCCATTCAGCGGGTTGAACTGCTGACCGACGGCGCGTCCGCCCTGTACGGCGCCGACGCCATTGCCGGCGTGGTCAACTTCATTACCAAGCACGACACGACGGAAGGCGACGTCTCCATCGGCTATTCGGCGCCAAAGAACGGTGCGCGTGAGAAACGTATCAGTGCCACCAAGGGCTTCGGCAACCTGGAAGACGATGGCTACAACGTTGTGCTGACCTTTGGCCACGATGAACGCGACAAGTTGACCTCGGTCGACCGCTCGTTCGCCAACACGGGCAAGGTGCAATTCTCGGCCAACGGCAAACGCTATCAGAAGCAGCAGTTTTCGGTCAGCCCGATTCCCGCCAACGCCGTTGATGACAATGGTCAGTTGATCAGTCCCTATCAAAAGCTCAACGGCTCCTGCCCCGCCAAGACTTTCCGCGTGCTTGAACCGTATGCGGACCCGGATGGCACCCCGCGCTTGAATGACTACTGCGGTTATGATTTTGTTAAGGATCTGGAGATCTATCCGGAACGCAAACGCGACAATTTCATGGCGTCCGGTACCTTCAAAGTCGCCGGTCACGAAGTGTATGCCGACGTACTCTTGTCGCGCACCAAGCAGACCTCGCGTATCGCCCCCGTGCCGGGCGAGATTTCCATCGATAAGGGAACGCCGCTGCATGACAAGTATTTGTTGCCGATCGGTATTACCGGTGACAGCGTGGCGGCCTATCGCCTGTTCGACATGGGACAGCGCACCTCGAAGGATACGGCCGACTTCGCCAGTGTGGTGGTGGGCACGCGCGGCGTGGCCGCCGGCTGGGATTACAATGCCTCCTACAACTTCTCGGAAAGCCGCGTAAAAGGCAGTATTTCCGGTTATCCTGGCGCGATTGCCGTCGGCAACCTGACATCGAGCGGTTTACTCGATCCCTTCGTCGGTCCGGGCAAGCAATCGGCTGCGGCGCAGGAAGCCATCAAGGCGGCCGCCTTCACCGGCTACTGGGATGGCGGCACGTCGCGCCTGCAAACCATCAATTTGAATGGTTCGACGGAAATACGACGCTTGCCGGGCGGCGCCATGATGCTGGGCGTGGGCGCCAACATCAATCGCGAGGAATTCTCTTCCAAACCGAGCCCGTTTGCACAGGGCATCCTGGCCGACCCAGTGAAGGGCACCCTGTGCGGCGGCGCGGCGGGACTGGAGTGCGACCAGCGTTTCGGCGATGCCGCCAGCAGCAAGCCGTACAGCGCCAGTCGCACGTCGAAGGGCGTGTTCAGCGAAATTATCGCGCCGGTGCTGAAGGAACTGGAACTGGGCGCGGCCCTGCGTTTCGATGAATTCTCGGACTTCGGCGGCGCCACCACGGCCAAGGCCAGCTTCAAGTGGACGCCGGCACCCACCTTGCTGATCCGCGGCTCCGTTGGCAATGGTTTCCATGCGCCGACAGTGCCACAAGTCAACGCCTTGCAGCGCGGCTATGGCGTTACCAGCGACAAGTACACGTGTACGCCGGCCCTGCAAGCGATTGCCACGCGCCTCAATGCCCAATGCCAGCCAGGCAACCACCAGTACGATCAGTTGGCCGGCGGCAACCGCAACTTGCAGCCAGAGAAGTCGAAACAGGCCACCCTGGGCTTCCGCTACGAGCCGATCAGCGCCATTACCCTGGGCGCCGACCTGTGGCATGTACAGATCCGCGATTCCTTCGGCCAGTTGACCGAGCAGCTGGTGTTCGCCAATCCCGCGGCATATCCGAAATCGTGGGGCGTGAATACGGACGTCGGTACGGGCAAGACCTACCTGGCCTTCCTGGCCGATAACCAGAACTTGGGCAAATCGTTCGCCACCGGCGTCGATATCGATATCAGCGCCCGTTACCGCTCGGGTATCGGCCTGTTTACCTCGCAGTTGAACGCGACGCAGATGTTGCGCGAGGATATACAGCTGGAACGCGGTGGTCAGTATTATTCTGCGCTGGGTAACTATGCCGAACTGGGCACCGTGACTTTCCGCACGCGCGGCCAGTGGACGAACACCCTGAAAACGGGCAACTGGGCCAATTCGCTGACGGTCAACTTCCTGTCCGGCTACAAGGATCAGAAAACGACGGTCGACGTGATCGACGCTTCCGGCGCCGTGACGGGCCAGGAAGATATCCGGATGCGGGTCGGGTTCTATTCGACGCTTGACTGGCAGACGGTCTGGACTCCCAGCAAGAGCTGGGTTTTCACCGCAGGCGTGCTGAACCTGACCGACAAGAGCCCCCCGTTCGTGCCATCGACGTCCGGCGCGAACCGCGGCCAGCAATTCGGCTATGACGACCGCTACTATGATCCGCGCGGCCGTACTGGCTACCTGAATGCCTCGTACAAGTTTTAATCGTCAGGTACAGGTATAAAAAAACCGGCACATGGTGCCGGTTTTTTTTCGTCCCGCCGCAGGGCGGAGGCAGCGTGGCCTAGCCGCGCGCCGCCATCGACAGGGCCACCGCCTCGGCCACCTTGATGCCGTCGACGGCGGCCGACAGGATGCCGCCCGCATAGCCGGCGCCTTCGCCGGCGGGGAACAGGCCCCGCGTGTTCAGGCTTTGCAGGTCGTCGTCGCGGCGCTTGATGCGGATCGGCGACGAGGTGCGCGTTTCCACGCCCGTCAGCACGGCGTCGGCCTTGTAATAGCCCTTGATTTGCTTGTTGAACGCCGGAAACGCTTCACGCAGCGCCGTGATCGCGTATTCGGGCAGCGAAGGCGCCAGGTCCGTCAGGTGCACGGCCGGCTTGTACGACGGCACCACGCTGCCAAATTCCGTCGAGGCGCGGCCAGCGACGAAGTCGCCGACCAATTGCCCTGGAGCATCGTAGTTGCCGCCACCCAAGGCAAATGCACGCTCTTCCAGTTCGCGCTGCAGGGCGATGCCGGCCAGCGGATCGCCCGGATAGTCGGCCGGCGTGATGCCGACCACGATGGCGCTGTTGGCGTTGCGCTCGTTGCGCGAATACTGGCTCATGCCGTTCGTCACCAGGCGGCCCGGTTCCGAGGCGGCCGCCACCACCGTGCCGCCCGGGCACATGCAGAAGCTGTAGACGGAGCGGCCATTGCTGGCATGGTGCACGAGCTTGTAGTCGGCCGCACCCAGGATCGGGTGGCCGGCGCTGGGGCCGAAGCGGCAGCTGTCGATCAGGGATTGCGGGTGTTCCACGCGGAAGCCGATCGAGAACGGTTTCGCTTCGATGTACACGCCGCGCTTGTGCAGCATTTCAAAGGTGTCGCGCGCGCTGTGGCCGATGGCCAGCACGACGTGGTTGCTGGCGATGGTTTCGCCATTGTCCAGCACCACGCCGCGCACCTGGCCGCCGTCGGCACCTGGCACGATGTCGAGGTCGACCACTTTGCTGCTGAAACGGTATTCGCCGCCCAGCCGCTCGATATTCGCGCGCATTTCTTCCACCATCTTGACCAGGCGGAAGGTGCCGATGTGTGGCTTGCTCACATACATGATTTCCTCGGGCGCGCCCGCCTTGACGAATTCCGTCAAGACCTTGCGGCCGTAGTGTTTGGGATCCTTGATCTGGCTGTACAGCTTGCCGTCCGAGAAGGTGCCGGCGCCGCCTTCGCCGAACTGCACGTTCGATTCGGGATTGAGCTCGCGCTTGCGCCAGAAGCCGAAGGTGTCGACCGTGCGTTCGCGCACCTGCTTGCCCCGTTCCAGGATGAGGGGGCGCAAGCCCATCTGCGCCAGGATCAGCGCCACGAACAGGCCGCACGGACCCGTGCCGATGATGATGGGGCGCGGTTCATTGGTGTGGCCAGCCAGCTGTTCGCCGCCGGCGACGAATTTGTAGTCGGTGTCGGGCGCGGGCATCAGGTGCACGTCGTGCTGCAGGCGCGCCAGCACGGCCGCTTCATTCTTGACGTCCACATGCAGCGAGTAAATCAACACCACGGCGCTGCGCTTGCGCGCGTCATAGCTGCGTTTGAAGACGGTAAAGCCGAGCAAATCGGCCGCAGCGATGCCCAGGCGCGCCAGGATGGCGGCGGGCAGGGCCGCTTCGTCGTGTTCGAGAGGGAGTTTTACTTCGTTGAGTCGCAGCATGGTGTCTATCCGAAAAGTGCAGGGCTCCGTATCTAGCGGAGAGTGGGCAGCCGCGTGGCGCGGCGCAAGGCGGCATTTTACTCCTTCTTGCGGGCAATGCATGGCGGCCTGGGCGGATATCGGGCCATTTTCCTGTCGCATGGGCGTTGTCGGCGGCCGGGTGCCGCAGGGGAAGCGGCGCGTCTCCTGACGCCGCGTTCGCGCCGATGCCTGACGCGATGGCGCGGCACGACAGCGCGCTTCCGCAGCGCACCATTCTGGTGCGCCAGCCTGTCGTTTCGCCGCCACGGCAGGCATGGGCAATGCGACAGACTGACTTTGTCCGAAGGCTTGATGGCCGGGGCCGTTGCCTGTTTTTAGATATTGCCTATTTTGTGCACGGTGCGCTGTTGTTGCGATATCAAATTACATGCTTGTTGATCGGACGATTTTTGAAGCTGCGATAAGAAGTTGAATATCAATATGTATAGGCAAATTATGAATTTTCTTGCCAAGTTGAATGGACAAGAGGTGCTGCAGCGATGCGGGGAGAGGGGATGTTCCGCAGCCGCGGGAAGGCTGCCATCGTGGCATGGCGGGTCAGCGTGCTGCTGGCGTTGCCACATTTAACCATGCGCGCATGGGAGGGAAGCTGCGAGCCGGCACCGGCCATCAAAACCTGTTTTTAATTCCAGATTATTGTATGCAATAACTGCAGATGTTATTCCATGCGATTCTCATCGAGAAATAAGAGCATTGCGTTATTGCGTTATTGCGTTATATGTTCTGATTGCCCAGATATGGATTTTTTGATGGCGCTGATTTTTTATTTCTCGGAGGGGAGAATGCAGGGTGTGTTTCTATTTATTTTTTTTATTCTGATAATGAATATGGAAATTCTATTTCCGGATACTGATAATCGTTGGTGCGTCTAATAACTTATATTCAAACGCAAATAACTCCGTGAGAAGTATTCATACAATGTAATTGAAAACTTCAGGTTTGAATAGTTCAATTCCATCGGGTGTTGTCAATCTGCAACAGGTCTGCTGCCATCCCGCATGCTTCGCATGCTCGGAAGGCGGCGTTTCAAGGGCTGCAGGAGCGCCATGGCAGGTATTCCACGTTCTGGCCATGGGCGTGAGGCGAGCGCAACGTCGTGTGTTTTCAAACAATAATTTTTCGCATATTAATATGCGTTTTTTTGCAGTGCATCAAATTGGTGCATTGCCGCACAATCTTGGACGCATTTGCCATTGTCCGGCGCCATTCATTTTTGTTGTATCTTTGCATCATATTTTCCTACTATGTTGACAGTGAACAATCGCATATGGTTTTATGTATCGCTTAGGCAAGTAGGTTTTTCCTGTTTTGTCTGAAGCCTGCCATATCAGTGGTGGGAGAGTGTCAAATCATCAAAAACTAAAACCGGAAATAAAAACGTATTAAACATGATTTAGTGCTTAAAATTTACCAAGCAACTCTACCAGAGACGCTTAATCTAATAATTAGGAAACCACATGTTGAGAAAAACAGTTTTAGTTCGTGCGCTGGCGCTGGCCTTCAGCGCCGGCGCCATGTCCGCCATGGTCGTTGCTCCCGTCATGGCGCAGTCAAACGCAGCAGGTAGTATTTTTGGTAAGGTCGGCAGCGGCGCTGGCGATACCGTCGTGTTGCAAAACAATGGTACCAACCAGACGCGTTCCACGGCAGTTGATGCAAACGGTGCATTCCGTGCCACGAGTCTGCCTATCGGCACCTATACCGTGACGCTGAAGAAGGGCGAATCGGTTGTTGGCACCACGTCGCTGGAAGTGCTGGCCGGTCAAGGCGTCGAGGCGATTTTCCCTGTTGCTGGCGGCGTTCAGGCCGTGCAAGTGACGGGTCGTCGCAACCGCATCGATATCTCGAGCTCGACCAATGGCGCGACCTTCACCGCGCGCGAGCTGGACAAGTTGCCGATCGCACGTAACGTCGAGGCAATCGTTCAACTCTCCCCGAATACCACCCGTGGCGATCCGACCTATCCCGCCGGAGCCAGCTTCGGTGGTGGCGGCGCTTCGGAAAATGCCTACTACATCAACGGTTTCCCGGTAACCAACCCGCTGTCGCAGTTGGGCGCGATGGAACTGCCATTTGGCGCGATCGCTCAGGCTCAGGTTTTGACGGGCGGTTACGGCGTTGAATTTGGCCGTTCGGTTGGCGGCGTGGTCAACGTCACGACCAAATCCGGTACCAACACCTGGGAAGCCGGTGCCCTGGTCTCGATCGCACCGAAGTCGTTGCGCGCCAAGTCGCGTGACATGTACTACGCCAATACCGGCGTGTTCCCGCAAACAGACGGGACCCTGCGTATTCGCCGCGAAGACAATGAATTCGAGCAAAAACAGTACTCCGCCTATGTTGGTGGTCCGCTGATCAAGGATACCTTGTTCGGTTTCGTTGCACTGGAACAAACTCGCGCCGAAAGCAATGGCGTCTTCGGCGGCCGTACCGCGCTGACTAACGATAGTAACGGCTGGCGCGACTACAAGACCACCACGCAGCGCTACTTCGGTAAGTTGGACTGGAATATTTCCGATAATCATCGCATCGAGTTCACCACGATCGGTGACTTGCCAGAGACCGATACGCAATTCCGTTCGTACAAATACGATACCCGCGCCGTCGGCAGCAAGGTCAATTCGTCTACCCACGAAGAATACGGCCCATTCAACCCGAACGGCGGCGAAGCCAACATTGCGCGCTACGTTGGTAACATTTCCGATAACCTGACCGTCACGGCCCTGTATGGCCAGTCGCGTGCCAAGCATATCTATCAGCCTACGGGCTACGATCCAACGCTGGCACAAGTGAGTGCGGCAAAGGCGGATCAGGCGCAAGGCTTGAACTACACGGGCGGCCAGCCGTTCTCGACCAATCAACCAGTCAATGGTGCCATCGATCGCGTAACGTCCAAGCGTCTGGATTTGGAATACAAGATTGGCAACCATACCCTGCGTGCTGGTCTGGACAATAACAAGATGTCCTCGACAGACGCTGGCGACGCCCTGGCCGGTGGCGTACTGTGGTTGTACGGCAAGACACCGGATGCCACTCAGCCATTTAACGTTCCTGGCGGCCAAGTTGGCGTGCTGGCAGGCAAGGGCCCGCTCGCATCGCAAGGTTTTTATGTGTCGCGTGTCCTGTCCTCGACCGTATCGAATGCTTTCGCTGGTCAGGATGCTCAGTACATTGAAGATCGCTGGCAAGTGACGAAGGACGTCTTGCTGACCGCAGGTCTGCGTCGCGAAGGCTTCTACAATGCCAACCAGGACGGCACCAAGTATATTGAGATGAAGAACCAATACGCTCCACGCGTAGCAGCAGTGTGGGACGTGAATGGCGATGCATCGTTCAAAGTATTCGGTAGCGCTGGCCGTTACACCCTGCAAATGCCAACCGTGATCGCTCTGCGCGGTGCAAACGGTTCGCTGAACACCAACCAGTACTACGCTTACACGGGTACGGATGCGCATGGTGCGCCAACGGGCTTGACCCAGTTGACGGATGTCTTGTCTGCAAACAATGAATTCGGTCAAGCAAAAGATCCGAAAACCGTTGCTGCACTGGACATGAAACCATCGTTCCAGGATGAGTTGACCCTGGGCTTTGAAAAGGCCTACAACCCTAGCCTGAATTTCGGTGCCAAGGTTACTTACCGTACCCTGAAATCGACGATCGATGACTTCTGCGATGGCCGCGTGCTCATTAAATACGCCAAGCGTAATGGTATCGATACTTCGAACTACGGCGGCTTTAACTGCGCATCGTTCAACCCGGGCGAAGCAAATGACTTCCTGGTTGACTTTGCAGGTACGCAGTCCAACTACACCCGCGTCCACCTGACGAAGGAAGACCTGGGCTTCGACAAGGCCAAGCGTACTTACGCTGCACTTGATGTGTTTGCTGAGCATCCATACCGTAACGGCTGGTATGGTAAGGTCAACTACACCCTGTCGCGCAGCAGCGGCAATACCGAAGGTCAGACGCTGTCTGATACCACGACTGGCCAGGCAGACGTTGCCGCTACCCAGACCTGGGATTACGCAGCACTGATGCGCTATGCGGATGGCCGCCTGCCAAATGATCGTAAGCATCAGATCAAGGCTTACGGCTTCTACGACCTGACCCCAGAGTGGACCGTGGGTGCAGCCGCCTTGCTCGCTTCGGGCCGCCCACGTTCGTGCGTTGGTACCAACCCGAACACGCAGTCGGTCGAAGATAAGGACTTTAACTATCAGTCCGCTTCGCACTATTGCTTCGGTGCAACTGGCAATCAGAACGTTCCTTCGCCACGTGGCGCCGTGGGCAATCTGCCATGGGACAAAAACCTGGACTTGAACGTGGCGTACAAACCAGCGTATGTGCCAGGCCTGTCTGTGAAACTGGACATCTTCAATGTGTTCGACACGCAAACCACGCAAAAAGTGGTCGAGCGTTACAACACCAACCAGGGACGCTATGCTCTGTATGAATCGGTACTGAGCTACACCGCACCTCGTTCGATGAAGTTCACCGCTGAGTTCAACAAGAAGTTCTAATTGTGTGATGGCCGCCGGCTTGCCGGCGGCTTGCAAAAGACACGATTTCAGTAAAAATGCCGCCCCCTGTCAGACAGGGGGCGGCATTTTTTTTGGCTATGTCCACGGCAGGCGTGGGAACGCCCCCGGCGTTGCCTTCAATATGGTTTCTGGCCTCTTACATCCCGCCCCACAATGCCGCCAGGGTGGCCAGCGCCGTCAGGCCTGCCGTTTCCGTGCGCAGGATGCGCGGGCCCATGGCCAGGCCGATGGCGCCGGCGGCCAGCGCTGCCTTTTCTTCCGCTTCCGAAAAGCCGCCTTCCGGGCCCACCATCACGGTGATCGCCTGCGGCGGCTGGTGGCGGGCCCAGTCGGCCAGCGACTGCTCCGCGCGCGGCGTCAAAATGATGCGTTTATGCAAATCTTGCTGGCGGCTCCAGTGATTGAAATCCTGCAATGGCGCCAGCTGGGCCAGGCGGTTGCGCCCGCATTGTTCCGAAGCGGAAACGATAATGCCTTGCCAATGCGCGAGTTTTTTCTCGGCCCGCTCGGCGGACAGGCGCACGACGCAGCGCTGCGCCGACAGCGGCACGATGCCCGCCGCGCCCAGTTCGATGGCTTTTTCGATGATCCAGTCCATTTTGGACGCTTCCGGCAAGGCCTGCGCCAGGGTCACGGCATACGGCAGCTCCGCTTCGCGCGCCACGTGCGTCTGGATTTCAGCCGTCACGCTGCGCTTGGCGACCGTCACCAGGCTCGCCTGCACTTCGCCCCCTTCGCCATTGAACAGGGTGATCAGGTCGCCCGGCGCCAGGCGCACGACCTGGATATGGTGGGCGACAGCCTCCGGCAGGGCGATGGTGGTGCCGGCAACGAGCGGCTGGGGACAGAAAAAACGCGGCATGCAAATCCTCAACGGGGGTATAAGTGGGGTGGAAAGACGTCAAAGTATAGCCATTTGGCGGGCCAGTACGCCGCAATTCTAATTTGCGGCCCCCCAGTCTGGTAAAATACTTGACCACAGAAAGCAGCCGGCTTCCCTGTCCGTGCTGTTGCAAACGAATTCCAAACTCGCGACTGACCCATACCATCATGACAACTACGCTCCCGACTACCAAAATGGCCAATGCGATCCGCGCACTGGCAATGGACGCTGTACAAAAGGCCAACTCCGGCCATCCAGGCATGCCGATGGGCATGGCCGAGATTGCAGTTGCCCTGTGGAGCGGTCACTATCGCCACAATCCCGCGAATCCAAAATGGCAGAACCGCGACCGTTTCCTGTTGTCGAACGGCCACGGCTCGATGCTGCACTACGCGCTGCTGCACCTGACCGGTTACGAACTGTCGATGGATGACATCAAGGCGTTCCGCCAGATGCATTCGAAAACCCCGGGCCACCCGGAAGTCGATGTCACGCCAGGCGTGGAAACGACCACCGGCCCGCTGGGCCAGGGTATCGCCAACGCCGTCGGCATGGCCCTGTCGGAGCAATTGCTGGCCGCTGAATTCAACAAGCCTGGCTACGATATCGTCAACCACTACACCTACGCGTTCGTGGGCGATGGTTGCCTGATGGAAGGTATTTCGCACGAAGTGTGCGCGCTGGCCGGCACCCTGGGCTTGAACAAACTGATCGCCCTGTACGATGACAACGGCATTTCCATCGACGGCAAAGTCGAAGGCTGGTTTACGGACGACACCCCGGCCCGCTTCGAAGCGTACGGCTGGAACGTCATCCGCGCCGTCGACGGCCACGATGTTGCCGCCGTGGCTGCCGCCATCGCCGCCGCCAAGAAGGCCAGCAAGCCAACCTTGATCTGCTGCAAGACCATCATCGGCAAGGGTTCGCCGAACCTGCAAGGCGGCGACAAGGTCCACGGCGCCGCGCTGGGCGACAAGGAAATCGCTGCCGTACGCGAATACATCGGCTGGGATGCCGCCCCGTTCGAGATGCCGGCCGACGTGTACGCAGCCTGGGATGCCAAGAAGCAAGGCGCCCTGCTGGAAGCGGACTGGAACGAGCGTTTCGCCGCCTATGGCCGCGAATTCCCGCAGCAAGCCGCGGAACTGAGCCGCCGCATGCAGGGCGACTTGCCAGCCGCGTTTGAAACGGCGCTGTCGGCCGCCATCGCTTCCTGCGTCGAGAAGAAAGAAAACATCGCCACCCGCAAGGCCAGCCAGAACGCCATCCAGGCGCTGGCGTCGTCCCTGCCGGAATTCCTGGGCGGCTCGGCCGACCTGACCGGTTCGAACCTGACCAACTGGAAAGAGTGCGTGGCCGTGCGTTCGGGCCAGCCTGGCAACCACATCAACTATGGCGTGCGCGAATTCGGCATGAGCGCCATCATGAACGGCATTACCTTGCACGGCGGCTACATTCCGTTCGGCGCCACGTTCCTGACGTTCTCCGACTACAGCCGCAATGCGCTGCGCATGGCCGCGCTGATGAAACTGCGTTCGATCTTCGTGTTCACCCACGATTCGATCGGCCTGGGCGAAGACGGCCCGACGCACCAATCGGTCGAGCACGTCTCGTCGATGCGTTTGATCCCGAACCTGGACAACTGGCGTCCGTGCGACACCGTCGAGTCGGCTGCTGCCTGGGGCGCCGCCGTGCGCCGCAAGGATGGTCCGTCGACCCTGATCTTCTCGCGCCAGAACCTGCCGTACCAGGAGCGTAGCGCCGAACAGATCGAGAACATCTACCGCGGCGGCTATGTGCTGAACGACGTGGCCGATGCCAAGGCGATCCTGATCGCCACCGGTTCCGAAGTGGAACTGGCCGTCGCCGCCGCCAGCGCGCTGGCTGCCGAAGGCATCGCCGTGCGCGTGGTGTCGATGCCGTCGACCGACGTGTACGACCGCCAGGACGCCGCCTACAAGGCCAGCGTGCTGACGAAAGGCGTGCCGCGCGTGGCCATCGAAGCGGGCGTGACCAGCTTCTGGTACAAATACGTGGGCCTGGAAGGCGCCGTGGTCGGTATCGACACGTTTGGCGAATCGGCTCCGGCCGGCGTGCTGTTCAAGCACTTCGGCTTCACGGTCGAGAATGTCGTAGCCAAGGTTAAAGCCGTTATCGCTGGCTAATATTGATTTTGAGCAGACCCTGGTCATGTGCTGGCCGGGGTGCTGTGCTGATACCTTTTTTTTTAATCAGGAGCAGAGTATGACGATCAAAGTTGCAATCAACGGCTACGGCCGCATCGGCCGTAATGTATTGCGCGCTTTCTACGAAGGCGGCAAGAAACAGGATATCCAGATCGTTGCCATCAACGACCTGGGCGATGCCAAATCGAACGCCCACCTGACCCGCTACGACACCGCGCACGGCAAGTTCCCGGGCACGGTCACCGTCGAAGGCGACAACATGATCGTCAATGGCGATCCGATCCGCGTATTCGCACAGCGCAACCCGGCTGAAATCCCATGGGGCGAGCTGGGCGTGGACGTCGTGCTGGAATGCACGGGCTTCTTCACCACCAAAGAGAAAGCTTCGGCTCACTTGAAGGGCGGCGCGAAAAAAGTCATCATTTCGGCACCAGGCGGCAAGGATGTCGATGCGACCGTCGTGTTCGGCGTGAACCACTCCGTGCTGAAATCGACGGACACCGTCATCTCGAACGCTTCGTGCACCACCAACTGCCTGGCACCGCTGGTCAAGCCGCTCAACGACGCCATCGGCATCGAAACGGGCCTGATGACCACCGTGCACGCCTACACCAACGACCAGGTGCTGTCCGACGTGATGCATGAAGACCTGCGTCGCGCCCGTTCGGCCACCATGAGCATGATTCCGACCAAGACGGGCGCTGCTGCCGCCGTGGGCCTGGTGCTGCCTGAGCTGAATGGCAAGCTGGACGGTTTCGCCATCCGCGTGCCGACCATCAACGTGTCGCTGGTCGACCTGTCCTTCATCGCCAAGCGCGACACCACCGTGGAAGAAGTCAACGCGCTGATGAAGGCCGCTTCGAAAGGCGCCCTGGAAGGCATCCTGACGTACCAGACCGAACCGCTGGTCTCGATCGACTTCAACCACAACCCGGCGTCGTCGAACTTCGATTCGACCCTGACCAAAGTGTCGGGCCGCCTGGTAAAAGTGTCGTCGTGGTACGACAACGAGTGGGGTTTCTCGAACCGCATGCTCGACACCACCGTTGCATTGATGTCGGCCAAGTAATCTTTTGACCGCATAAAAAAACGCCCTTCGGGGCGTTTTTTTTCGTCTGTTGCTTTAGTCCGCTTACTCAGGGTCGACGTTGGCGCACTGTGCGTACCAGAGTTCGCAGTCATTGTTATTGCCCTGATAGCAGCTGTTCAAGAGATAGGTGCACGTATCCGGCGGTCTGCGTGCATGTTCGGTCGCGTTACTGGCAAACGAGGCAGCGATGCCGACGGCAGTGGCAAAGACAAACAGGGCTTTTTTGATGGAAATCATTTTTCTCGCTTTCACAATTGGACAACGGTAGGGTGTCAAATCAAAAGGCCGCCACGGCAGGCATGGTGAACCGGCCAGACGCAGAAAAATATTAGCATTAAAACCAGTATTTTATTGCTTTAAAGAAAAATATTTTTGCTAACGGAGGATGTGCAGGCGGCGCCGGTAAAAGCGCCACAGCAGGCGCAAATCGCGCAGCACGGGCACGCCCGACAGCAGGGTCAGCACGCCGGCGAGCAGGATGGTGGCGGCAGGAAAGCCGATGTGCTTGAAGGCCAGGGCGCCGCTGACGCCGCCGATGAAGAAGCAGGCGATCAGCAGGCTGTGGGTTCTCAGCTTGCCGCGGTTGACCTTGACCATCCGGTCCGGCAGGTGGCGCCGGTTGTAATACGCCATCTTGCCCAGTTCGATGCCGATGTCGGTGGACAGTCCCGTCACGTGCGTGGTGCGGATGACGGCGCCCGAAATCTTGGTGATGATGGCGTTTTGCAAACCCATGACAAAGCACAGCAGCAAGATGGTGACGGGGCCCAGCACGTCGGGCATGGTGGCCAGGTAATTGCCCGTCAAGCCGAACAGCAATAACAGGGCCGCTTCCAGCAGCAGGCTGGCGGCAAACTGGCTGTGCAGGCGCCGCCGCTTGCCCCAGTTCACCATGATGGCCGTCACGGCCGCGCCGCTGACAAAGGCCAGCCACGCGCCCAGCGCCGCCAGGGCCAGCGTGATATTGCCCAGCGCCAAGTCATCCGCCATGCCCGAGACGATGCCCGTCATGTGCGAGGTATAGCCGCCGATGGCAAGAAAGCCGCCCGCATTCACGGCGCCGGCCACCAGCGCCAGCACGCAGCCCAGCTGCAGATTGGCTTGCGTATCGCGCGCCGATCCGCTCAGGCGGGACAGGTAATGAAGCGGCATGCCCGGGCCGGCCTCAGGCGGTGGCGCCGAAGATGGCTTGCCACAGGCGCATGACGTGGTCCGCATGCACGCGCACTCTTTCCGGTTCCACGCGGGCCAGGTCCTGTCCTTGCAGGCGCAGCTGGTGCTGCAGCTTGCGCAGCGCGCGGTAGGCGTCGGCCACCAGGGCGGCCAGCTGGGCGTCGATCAACCCCAGTTCGCCGCACAGGCGCAGCAGGGCGATATTGCCCGAGTTGGCCGTCAGCTGCGGGTACTGCGCCGCATGCTGGAGCACCAGGTATTGCACCATGAACTCGATGTCGATCATGCCGCCCGGATCTTGTTTCAGATCAAAGTTACCGGGGCGGGGCGGGTGGGCGTCCAGCATCTTCTTGCGCATGGCCACCACTTCGCCCTTGAGGGGGCCGTTTTCCGGCCTTTCCTTGCGCAAGATCGTGTCGCGGATGCGCTCGAAATGCTTGCCGATGCCGACATCGCCGGCGCAGAAGCGCGCGCGCGTGAGCGCCTGGTGTTCCCACACCCAGGCCGCGCTGCCCTGGTAGCGCTCGAAGGCTTGCACGCTGGAAACCAGCATGCCCGAGGCGCCGTCGGGACGCAGGGCGATGTCGATATCGAACAGAATGCCGGCCGAGGTGTGCGAGGTCATCCAGGTAATGAAGCGCTGCGCCAGCTTGGCGTACAGGCCGGGCGCTTCCTGGTCGTCGTCGTCGAAGAGGAAGATGACGTCGAGGTCCGAGACATAGCCCAGCTCCTTGCCGCCCAGCTTGCCGTACGCGATGACGGCGAATTTCGGCACCTCGCGGTGGCGCGTGGGCAAGGTTTGCCAGACGGCTTGCACGGTGGCGGCGACGATGATGTCGGCCAGCTGGGACAGGTAATCGGCCAGCTTCTCCACGCTCAGGTCGCCCGCCAGGTCTTGCGCTAGGCACTGGAACAGCTGCGCGTGGTGTGTTTCGCGCAGGATATCCATCTGCCGCTCCGTGTCGCCGGGCGCGTCGTCGAGCTGGCGTTGCAAGTCCAGCGCCAGCGCGGCCGGGTCAGGCACCGTATTGCGGATGCGTTCATCGAGCAGCTCGTCGAGCAGTATCGGATGCTGCGTGAGGAAGGTGGCGGCCCAGCCGCTGGCGCACACCATGCGCACGACGCGCTCGAGCGTATGCGGGTATTCCGTCAACAGCGACAGATAGGCCGAGCGGCGCGCGATGGCCTCCAGGAAATCGAGCAGGCGGCCCAGGGTGGCCAGCTGGCTGGCGTTGCCGTTGGACACGGAGCAATCGGTGATCAGGGGCAGGGCGGAATTGACGAGGGCCACTAAACGCGTGCGGCTCGCCTCGGGCAAGGATTGCAGCCGCGGCGCCTGCCACGTGGCCAGCAGGCGGCGCGCGCAGGCGGCCGGTTCATGGAAACCAAGGGCGGCGAAGCGCGCCTCGATGGCTTCCTGCTGGTCCGAGGCGGCGCAGTCGTTCGACGTTTGCGGGTCGATGTCCGTGTCGGCCGGCGGCGTGCCGCTGCTCTTGTCGCTGAACATTTCGTCGAACTGGCCGGCGACAAACACGCGGTGCGCTTCCAGCTGGGCCAGCAGGGTGGGCGTGTCGGGTAAACCCATCATCTGCGCCACGGTGAGGCGGTCGGCCTCGTTCGCGGGCAAGGTATGGGTTTGCGCATCGTCAAGATACTGCAGCCGGTGTTCCAGGTTGCGCAGGAAAGTGTAGGAACCCAGCAATTGTTCCACGATGGCCGGCTCCAATAGCCCCTTGTCTGCCACCGTGCGCAGGGTGGCACGCGTGGAACGTTCGCGCAGCTCGGCGTCGCGCCCGCCCCGTATCAATTGAAACACTTGCGCGAGGAACTCGATTTCGCGGATACCGCCACGGCCCAGCTTGACGTTGTTGCTGCGGTCCGGATGCAGCCGCTCCTGGCGGTTGACCTCGGCGCGGATCTGGCCATGCATGGTACGGATGGCATCGATGACGCCGAAATCGAGGTAGCGGCGGAAGACGAAGGGGCGCACGATGGCGTCGAGCGCGGCGATGTCTTCCGGCTTGCCCGTCACGGCGCGCGCCTTGACCCAGGCGTAGCGCTCCCATTCGCGCCCTTGCACGATCAGGTACTGTTCCACCATGCCCAGGCTGGCGGCCAGCGGGCCGGAATTGCCGTTCGGACGCAGGGCCATATCTACACGGAAAGTAAAACCGTCTTGCGTGATCTCCGCCAGGGCGGCGATCAGTTTCTTGCCCATGCGAATGAAAAACTCGTGGTTGGACAGGCTGCGCTGGCCCGGCAAGGTGACTTGCGTATCGCCATCTTCCGGGTAGACAAAGATCAGGTCGATGTCCGACGAGACGTTCAGCTCGCCGCCGCCCTGCTTGCCCATCGCCAGCACCATCAAGGCTTGTTCCTCGCCCGATTCCTCGCCGACGGGCATGCCGTGCAGGGCCACCATCTCGGCCATGATGGCGTCCACATGCGTGCGGATGGCGAAATCGGCAAAACCCGTCATGGCGGTCACGACTTCGTTCAAGTCGGCCTGGCCGCCAAGATCGCGCGCGATCAGGCCGCAGACGAGCAGGTTGCGCAGGCGGCGCATGGCCCGTTCTGGCGGCAGCGGCGGCGTGGCGGCGTTCGCCTGGGCGGCCAGCTCGGCGGCAAAGTCGAGCCCGTCCAGCGGCGCGCGCACCAGTTGCGCCACCTGCGCGGCGCGCTCGGGGGCGGCGTCCAGCCAGCGCTGGTAGAAACGGGAGGCGGAAATCAAAGGCTGTGTGCTCATGGTATCGGTAAGGGTCTCGTGGATGCTGCGTGCATGTTCTTGTTTAACTTGGCTGCGAACGGCGGGGGATGCGGTAAAATTGTGCCGCTGGCCGTATACCGCCGGTAGTGCGTGCTCTTCCGGACGATGGTAAGGGAGGCTTTGCTCAGACGCAAGCGCAAGGATGCAGGCGCGCACCACGAATGCAGACGATTTTTGCCATTATTTGACGCCGGGCCAGTTTATTAGCTTATTGATGCAAAAACCGCCAGAAGCAAGCGTGACAGAACATGTGCCATTGGCCCTGCGCTGGCAGAGGCTGCGTGCCGCCTATCGCATGGCCAACCTGGCCACCCACCATGTATTGGGTTTTACCATCAAACTGGTGCTGCTGGCGTATTTCGCCTTCGCCGTGCTGTTTTTATTCCTGCGCTACGCTATCTTGCCGAATATCGACTATTACAAAGGCGATATCGAGCGGGCGGCCAGCCGCGCGCTGGGCAACCCTGTCAGTATCGCGCGCATTTATGCTTCCTGGCATGGCGTGCGGCCGAATCTCTTCCTCGGCGACGTGACCCTGCGCGACCAGGCGGGGCGCCAGGCGCTGAGCCTGCCGAGCATTTCGGCGACCGTGTCGTGGTGGAGCGTGCTCGGTTCCGTGCGCTTCACTACCCTGGAAATCACGCGGCCCGACCTGGACGTGCGGCGCAGCATGGATGGCAAGCTGTATGTGGCTGGCGTGCTCGTCGACAGCAGCCAGGGCAGCGACGGCAAGGGCGCCGACTGGCTGCTGTCGCAGCATGACATCATCATTCGCGACGGCAAGGTGCGCTGGACGGACGAAGCGCGCGGCACGCCGGAGCTGGCTTTAACCCAGGTCAACTTGCTGCTGCGCAACCGCTGGCGCAGCCACCGGCTGGGCTTGCAGGCCACGCCGCCCGCCAGCCTGGCCGCACCCATCGATGTGCGCGCTCACTTCACGCATCCGCCTTTCAGCACGCGCATCTCGGATGTGTCGATGTGGAAGGGCGAGCTGTATGCGGACCTGAAAAACGCCGACCTGGCCGCCTGGCGCCGCTACCTCGATTACCCGTTCGAGCTGAGCCAGGGCAAGGGCGCCTTGCGCGCCTGGTTGAGCCTGGATCACGCGCGCCTGGCCGGCTTCACGGCCGACGTGGGCTTGACGGATGTGCAGGCACAGCTGGGCGAGCATATCGCCCCGCTCGACTTGCTGTCGGTCAGCGGGCGTATTTCGGCAAAAGAAGAGCTGTCGGCGCAGGTGCCGGACGGCAAGCCCACCTTTGGCGCGAATGGCCATCAGGTGGAGTTGACGAATTTCGCGGTAGAAACACGCGACGGTCTCAGCCTGCCGCCCACGACCCTGTCCGAGCGTTTCATTGCCGCCACCAAGCGCAAGCCGGCGCGCACGGAAATCACGGCCAAGTCGCTCGATTTGCAAACCCTGGCCGCGCTGGCCGACAAGCTGCCGCTGGGCGAACAGCAGCGCCAGCGCCTCGACGCCCTGGCGCCGCGCGGGCGTTTGCAGGATTTCTCGGCGCAATGGGAAGGCGAGATGGCGACTCCTGCCAGCTACCGGCTGCGCGGCAAGCTCATCGACCTGGGCCTGAATGCGCAGCCGGCGCGCCTGGCCGTGGCGAAGACGGCGAGCAGCCCCGCGCAGGCGGCCGCACCGGCCATTCCCGGCTTTGACAAACTCAGCGGCACCATCGACGCCAACGACAAGGGTGGCAGCATCGCTATCGATGCGCAAGACCTGGTGCTGCAGTTTCCATCGTACCTGAGCGAACCGGCCATGCCGTTCGAACAATTCGCCATGCAGGCGCGCTGGACGTTTGAAGCGGAGAATATGTTGCAAGTCGAGCTGGACAAGCTCGACTTCAATCAGCAAGGCTTGCGCGTCGCCTTGCAAGGCACGCACCGCATGCCGCTCGACGGCAAGAACCTGGGCCAGGTCGACTTGACGGGCACGATAGACAATTTCCAGATCAACACCATCGGCCGTTACCTGCCGCTGCAAACGCCCGAACACCTGCGCCACTGGCTGACGGGGGCGCTGGAAGGCGGCGTGGCGCGCGATGTCAGCCTGCGCCTGCGCGGCGAACTCGAGCATTTCCCCTTCAAGGCCGACACGCCGGCCCAGCGTAATCGGGGCGATTTCCGCGTGGCCGGCAAGCTCGAGAATGGCACCCTGAACTACGCGCCCGGCGAATTTGCGGAAAGCGGCCCGCTGGCAGGCAAGGCGCCCCTGTGGCCGCAGGCGGACAAGATCAAGGGCAGTTTCGTGTTTGAACGGGCGCGTATGGAAATCCGCGGCGACACGGCCATCACGGGCGGCGTGGCCTTGACGAATGTCAAAGCCGTGATCCCCGACCTGACTGTGTTCGACACCTTGCTCGACATTGAAGGCAACGCGGCCGGCCCCATGCAGGAATTCCTCAAGTACGTGACGGCCAGCCCCGTGCTGGGCTGGATCGAGCATTTCACGGATGAAACGACGGCGACGGGCAACGCCAGGCTGGCCCTCAAATTGCACTTGCCGATCGAGCGCATGCTCGAATCGACCGTGCAGGGCAGCTTGCAGCTGGCGGGCAACGACGTGGTGCTGTTCCACGACATGCCGCCCGTATTGGGTACGCAGGGCAAGATCGAATTCAATGAAAAGGGCGTCAACCTGAACGGCTTGAACGGCAGCCTGCTGGGCGGGCCGCTGGCCATCTCGGGCGGCACGCAGGCGGACAGTTCCATCCAGGTCAAGATTGCCGGCAACATGACCATCGACGGCTTGCGCAAGACGTATCCGGCGCCCGTGCTGCAGCGCCTGGCGAAACATTTGAATGGCGGCGCGCGCTACAGCGGCTTGATCACGGCGCGCGACCACCAGGTGGTGGTCAATGTGGAGTCGCCGCTGACGGGCCTGGGCCTGGATTTCCCCGCTCCCCTGAAGAAGCCGGCCGGCGACAGCCTGCCCGTGAAATTCACCTTGACGGGCAATGCGGCCAACGGCGCGGGCCTGCGCACGGACGATATCCGCATCGCGCTGGGATCCGGCATTGCCGCGCGTTACCAGCGCCAGAAGCAGGGCAAGGACGCCTGGCGCCTGGTGCGTGGCGGCATCGGCGTGAACGTGCCGGCGCCGGAACCGGACAGCGGCATGATGTTCAACGTCAACATGAAAACCCTGGACGTGGACAGCTGGATCGCCGCCGGCAGCGAGATCGCCGGCAGCGGCTCGGCGCCCACCGACAGCGGCGCCGCCGACGATGCCCCCGATATCGCGCAATACGTGGTGCCGGACATGATGGCCGCCCGTGCCAGCGAACTGATGCTGGGCGAGCGCAAGCTGGAAAACGTGGTCGTGGGCGCCACGCACCAGAAGGATGTGTGGCAAGCTAATATTGATGCAAAACAAGTGTCAGGCTATGTGACCTGGCTGGAAACGCCGTCCGGCCTGGGCAAGATGACGGCGCGCCTGTCGTCGCTGATCATTCCGGAGTCGGCCGCCAACGACGTGAAGAATTTGCTGGAGGGAAAGAACGGCGCGCAGTCGATTCCTTCGCTCGATATCGTCGCCGAGCAATTTGAACTGTTCAACAAGAAGATCGGCCGGCTGGAGTTGCAGGCCTATAACACCATGGCGGCGGGCGGGCGCGAGTGGCGCGTGGGCAAGCTGCAACTGTCGAATCCCGATGGCGCCCTGAGCGGCAATGGCAAATGGGTCATCAAGGATGGGCAAAGCACGACCAGCCTGCGTTTCGGCCTCGATATCGTCGATGCGGGCAAGCTGCTCGACCGCTTCGGCTTTGCCGACACGGTGCGCCGCGGCAAGGGCCGCCTGAGCGGCGACATCGCCTGGAACGGCTTGCCGTATTCGCTCGACATCCCCACCTTGTCGGGGCAGATCGAGATGAACGTGGAATCGGGCCAGTTCCTCAAGCAGGATCCGGGCGCGGCCAAGCTGTTGGGCGTGCTCAGCCTGCAAGCCTTGCCCCGCTTGCTGAAACTCGATTTCCACGACGTGTTTTCCGAAGGCCTGGCCTTCGACGGCATCACGGCCAACGCCAGCATCAAGCGCGGCGTGGTGAGCACCGATAACCTCAAGATGCATGGCGTGGCGGCAACCGTACTGATGGATGGCACGGCCGATATCGCCAATGAAACGACGAATTTGCACGTGGTGGTGATCCCGGAATTCAACCTGGGCACGGGGCCGCTCGTGTACGCGCTGGCCGTCAACCCCGTCATCGGCCTGGGCAGTTTCCTGGCGCAATTGTTCCTGCGTGCGCCCGTGATGAAGGCGCTCACTTACCATATGCAGATCGCCGGGCCGTGGAAAGCGCCCGTCGTGACCAAGCTCGATGGTGGTAAATTGGACCCTGTCGCCGTGCCTGCCGCCGCAGCGGCGGAGGCCGTGGCGAAATAGGCGCGGCGTTCGAATGGAGAAGAGGTGGCAATGATGCATACAGTCGCAGCAGTACAAATGATTTCCTCGCCTTCCGTGGAAGACAACCTGGCCACGGCGCGCCGCCTGGTGGCGCAGGCCGCCGCCGGTGGCGCGCAGCTGGTGGTCCTGCCCGAGTACTGGGCCATCATGGGCAAGCAGGAAACGGACAAGCTGGCCCATGCGGAACAGCCCGGCAGCGGACCCATCCAGGATGGCATGGCGCAGATGGCGCGCCAGCACGGCATCTGGCTGATCGGCGGTACCTTGCCCCTGATTTCCGGCGAGGAGGGCAAGGTCCTCAACACCACGCTGGTGTATGACCCGCAAGGCGAACCGGCCGGCCGCTACGACAAGATCCACCTGTTCGGTTTTACGCGCGGCGCCGAGTCGTACAACGAATCGCGCACCATCGTGCCGGGTGCGCAGGTGCGCTCGATCGAGACGCCGTTTGGCCGGGTCGGCCTGTCCATCTGCTATGACTTGCGCTTTCCCGAACTCTACCGCGCCATGGGCGATTGCGCGCTGATCGTCGTGCCGGCCGCGTTTACCCATACGACGGGCAGCGCCCACTGGGAAGTGCTGCTGCGCGCGCGCGCCATCGAAAACCAGTGCTATGTGCTGGCCTCGGCGCAGGGCGGCTTGCATCCGAACGGCCGCCGCACCTGGGGCCACAGCATGCTGATCGACCCGTGGGGCGAAGTGAAAGCCGTGTTGCCCGAAGGCGAGGGCGTGGTGAGCGGCGAGATCGACCTGCTGTTTTTGGCCGGCGTGCGCGAATCCTTGCCAGCCCTGGCGCACCGCACTATGTGAGGGTACCTGACATAAGCTACTGCGCGTCGCGCTTTGCGGCCTGCGATGCTCACCGTGCTCAAGCACGGCTGCGCTTCTCGGCCACAAATCACTGCCGCTCGCTACGCTTCTGTCAGGTACTGAGAATGAGTTGAATATAATTAGCGAGTGCAAAGTTATGAAGCCATTTGAACCCAATCTGTCCAGCCTGGCCGTGGCGCGCGAGATACTGCTCACGCCGTTCGGCCTGGACGAAGACAAGCTGTTGAAAGCCCTGGGCACGATGTTTACGCACAAGGTCGACTATGCCGACCTGTATTTCCAGTCGACCAAGAGCGAAGGCTGGAGCCTGGAAGAGGGCATCGTCAAGACGGGCAGTTTTTCCATCGACCAGGGCGTGGGCGTGCGCGCCGTGTCCGGCGACAAGACGGCGTTTGCGTATTCCGACGACATTTCCGAGCGTGCCCTGTTGGAAGCGGCTGCGGCCACGCGCACGATTGCCCGCGCCGGCGCCGGCAGGATCAAGATCGCGGGCCAGATGCAGCCGCAGGGCGGACGGTCCTTGTACCTGCCCAACGATCCGCTCGCCTCTCTGGACGCCACGGCCAAGGTGCAATTGCTCGAACGCGTGGAAAAGATGGCGCGGGCGAAAGATCCCAGGGTCGTGCAAGTGATGGCGGGCCTGGCCGGCGAATATGACGTGGTGCTGGTGCTGCGCAGCGACGGCGTGCTGGCGGCCGACATCCGTCCGCTGGTGCGCGTCTCGCTGACGGTGATCGCGGAACAGAATGGCCGCCGCGAAACGGGCTCGGCAGGTGGCGGCGGACGTTACAGCTATGACTATTTCAGCGATGCCGTACTGGAACAATACGCGGCGGACGCCGTCAATTCGGCCTTGGTGAACCTGGAAGCGCGTCCGGCGCCCGCCGGCCCCATGACCATCGTGCTGGGGCCGGGCTGGCCCGGTATACTGTTGCACGAAGCCATCGGCCATGGCCTGGAAGGCGATTTCAACCGCAAGGGTTCGTCTGCGTTTTCCGGGTGCATCGGCGAGCGCGTGGCCGCCAAGGGCGTCACCGTGGTCGACGACGGCACCCTGGCTGGCCGGCGCGGCTCCCTGAATATCGATGACGAGGGCAACCCCACGCAGTGCACGACCCTGATCGAGGATGGCATCCTGAAGGGTTACATCCAGGACACCATGAATGCGCGCCTGATGAAGATGCCCGTGACGGGCAATGCGCGCCGCGAATCGTTCGCCCACCTGCCCATGCCGCGCATGACGAATACGTACATGCTGGGCGGCGACAAGGACCCTGGCGAGATCCTCGCCTCCGTCAAAAACGGTCTGTATGCCGTCAACTTCGGCGGCGGCCAGGTCGACATCACGAATGGCAAGTTCGTCTTTTCGGCCAGCGAAGCGTACATGATTGAAAACGGCAAGCTCAGCTACCCGGTGAAGGGGGCGACTCTGATCGGCAATGGCCCGGACGTGCTCAACCGCGTCTCCATGATCGGCAACGACATGCGCCTGGACTCGGGCGTGGGCGTGTGCGGCAAGGAAGGGCAGAGCGTGCCCGTGGGCGTGGGACAGCCGACCTTGCGCCTGGACGGCATTACCGTCGGCGGCACGGCTTAGATCGCCATTTCAGGAACCTACTGCGCAGCCCACTCTTGAGTTTGCGTTGCTCGCTGTACCTGAAGTACAGCTGCGCTACTCAACCCAATATTGGGCTTGCTCGCTACGGTTCCTGAAACGCCTGATACGTTGAAAATATGACGAAATTCAGAACTTGTACTTCACCCCCGCACTGATGAAGCGTCCCGCCGCGCCCGCGTAGTCGAGCGGGTTGTAGCCCGTGGCGCCATACGTGAGCGGATCGAGCGGGGCGATCTTGTCGAACAGGTTTTGTATGGTCGCAAACACTTCCAGCTTGGGCGTGGCCAGCCAGCGGGCCGTCAGGTCCACCGTGGTGAACGAGGCGATGCGGCAGCCGCGCGGCGCGTCCGTGCCGTCGGCGAAGTGCGTGGCGCAGCCGTCGGGGTCATTCTTGAACAGCAGGTTATCGAGCGGCGCGCGGTAGTTGACGTTGGCCGTGATGCGCCAGTTCTGGCGTTCCCAGGTGGCGCCCAGGTTGATGCGGTCGTCCGGCGTGCCCATGCAGTTGGACACGTCGCAATTGCCATGTGTGCCGGCAAAATCGCGCTGCGTGCCGTCCTGTTCCGTGCGCAGCCATTTGTACAGATGCGTCCACTTCAAGTCGAAGGTCAGGTTGCCATAGTCGCTGCCCAGGCTGAAGCGCTGGCGCGCGTCGATATCGATGCCGCGCACCGTCGTTTGCGCCGAATTCACATAATTGGCCAGCACGGCCGTGATAGCGCCCGGATCGCCGGCGATGCCGGTGGCCGTCGACGGGTCGCGCGCCACATGGCCTTCGGCGATGGCCGTATCCGTTTGCTCCTGGTTGATTTCATTCTTGCGGCGGATTTGCCACAGGTCGACGGAAATGCTGGTGCGCGGCAACGGGTCCCACACGGCGCCCACGGAATAGCTGCGTGAACGTTCGGGCGACAGCTTGGGATTGGGCGAGGTAATGACGGCGATGGAAGCCGGATCGCAGGCCGCTTCCACGCCCAGTGCGCAGCGCAGCGGATCGCTGGCGGTGGAGAACGCGGCCAGGCCGCCGACGCCGTTTTCCGCCGCGCTGGGGGCGCGGAAGCCCTTGGCGAAGGTGCCGCGCAGGGCCAGTTCGCGCACGGGCGTCCATTTCACGCCCACTTTCGGCGTATAGGAATTGCCCACGTCGGTGAAATGGTCGGCGCGCAGGGCGCCCGACAGTTCCACGCTCTTCAGCACGGGCGCCAGCACCTCGGCATAGATGGCAGACGCGTTGCGGCTGCCCTTGTAGGCGGAATAGCCGAGACCAATGATATTGCCCCGTTCCGTGCCCGTGGTGGGCTTGAGTTCCGTCGATTCGTGGCGGAATTCCGCGCCCACGGCCACGCCCAGGCCGCCGCCGTCCAGCTTGGCCACCTCGCGGCTGGCCTTGAAGTCGATCTGCGCGATATGCGTTTTGGCGTCGTTCGAGATGCGCGGCGACAGGGCCGCGTACAGCTCGCGCGAATTGAGGCCCGCGTTTTCCGCGATGCGCCACAGGCTGCCGGACGGCAGGGCCGCATACGCGGGGTTCAGGCTGGCCCGCTCCACATTGGCGGCGCTCGGGTTGAGCAGGGCGAAGGCGACGTCGCGTTGCAGGTAGCCGTCCAAGTCGTTCGACACCTTGTTCTGCGAGTACAGCAGGGCGCTGTCGATATCCCAGCCCGCCACGCTGCCCTTGATGCCGGCGACAAAGCGCATGAAGGTGGATGTGACTTCCGACAGGCGCGGCCCCACGTCGGCCGCCAGGTAGCGCAGCCGCGCCGCCGTGCCGAAATACGGATTGTCCGGGTGGGCGGCGCCCAGCGACACGCCCGCATTGCTGACGGGGCCGCCCGGATAGCCGACCGAGCCGCTGACCGTCGAGGGCGTGGTGGCCGAGTGCGATTCACTGTGATACAGATTCAGCTCGGCATACGTTTGCAGCTCCGGCGTCAGTTGCCAGGCGCCGCGGCCGAAGAAATTGATGTTCTTTTGCTTGGGCTGGATCTGGCCGTATTGCTGCGCGGCATCGGTCAGGCAGCCGCCGCCCGGATCTCCCTGCGGGTGAGTCGTGAAGTTGCCGCAGGCGGCGCCGGGGAAGGTGCGCGTAAAGCCCGCGCCAGCGAGGTTGCCGCGGTTGTAGTAGTCGAGCGTGTCGGGATTGCGCACATTGCCGTTGACGGCGCTGCCGGCCGCATTGTTGGTGGTGATGGCGCCCGCGCCGCTGAGGGTTTCCTGCGCGCTGAAGCCCAGGTCGCGCAAGTCGCTGCGGCCGACGGCGCCCCGACCGGCCCGGTCGCGGTTCCAGATGGCGGCCTTTTCGCTGTATTCGAGGTTCAGCAGCACGTTGTAGCGGTCCGTGTCGATGTCGCCGAAGCCGTACGTGATGGCGGCGCGCGCGTCGCGCCCGTCCCACTCCTTCGTCTTGCCGTAATTGCCCTTGATGGCCGTGCCCTGGTAGTCGCGCCGCAGGATCACGTTGACGACGCCGGCGATGGCGTCCGATCCATAGATGGCCGAGGCGCCATCCTTGAGGATTTCCACCCGTTCCACGGCTTCCAGGGGAATGATGTTCAGGTCGGCAAACACTTTCTGCCCGTCGTCGGCCAGGCCATATGGCGCGACGCGGCGGCCATTCAGCAGCACCAGGGTCGAGGCCGTGCCCAGGCCCCGCAGCGACACGCCGGAGGCGCCGGCGGCAAAGCCGTTGCCGAAGGTGGTGGGGACGGAGCCCTGGTTGTCGACGGCCAGGGTCTGCAGCAGTTCGGCCACGCTGGACTTGCCCGATTTTTCAATGTCGGCCGCGCTCAGGGTTTGCACGGCCGACGCCGTTTCCGCCTGCGCGCGGCGGATGTTCGAGCCGGTGATTTCCACGCGCGCAATCGGCGCGGCGTCCTGCGCCAGGACGGGTAGGCTCAGCAGTGCACTGGCCAGTGCCAGGCCCAGTCTGGGTGGTGAAAAGGCAGCGGAATGCAAGGATGGTGTAGGGATCATGCGGTTCTCCGGAAAGGTCAGGCAGTCAAAGGTCGTCGATACGTCCTTGAGTTTTGTCCGTGCGGCGACGCCGGGACTAGACCTGGATCAAGGAGTGCACCGCTTGTCGTCGATAGAATGGCTGGCGTGGCGTGGTTGCCACGACGGGCACAACGGTGGTGCCGGGGATGCAGAGTCGCGGCGAGATTCTCAGCGCGCAACTTTTTATGCTTTTTTGCGGGTTATGCAGTGTAAAACGGCAGCGGCATGCGGCTTTGCCGACAAATATGCTTGCCAACCCTTGCAATTTAGGTTTATAGTCGTTCATCACTTACGGATGACTCGCATGTTCGCTCGCCACTTTTTTACCGCTTATTTTTACTTTAGCAATTCCAACCCAAAGGCGGTGGAGTAGCGGTCGGTTCACGTAGCAGCAAAACGAGATCCCAGCAAATTCTAAAAAACCGCCACCGATGGCGGTTTTTTTTTACCCAGATGTTTTACCCTTCCTTAAATTTTGGAGAAAATGATGCCCCGCACCGATGATTTGCGCATTCGCGAAATGAAGGAACTGACCCCGCCGTCCCACCTGATCCGCGAATTTGCCTGCTCGGAGCAAGCCGAACAGACTGCCGCCAGCGCCCGCATTGCCCTGCACCGTATCCTGCATGGCCAGGACGACCGCCTGATGGTGGTGATCGGGCCTTGCTCCATCCACGACACCAAGGCGGCGATGGAATATGCGCGCCTGCTGGTCAAGGAACGCGCGCGTTTCGCGGGCGAACTGGAAATCGTCATGCGCGTCTACTTCGAGAAGCCGCGCACCACGGTGGGCTGGAAGGGCCTGATCAACGACCCGTACATGGACAACAGCTTCCGCATCAACGACGGCTTGCGCATGGCGCGTGAACTGTTGCGCGATATCAATGAGCTGGGCTTGCCGGCCGGCACGGAGTTCCTCGACGTGATCAGCCCGCAATACATCGCCGACCTGATCAGCTGGGGCGCCATCGGCGCGCGCACGACGGAGTCGCAGGTGCACCGCGAGCTGGCGTCGGGATTGTCCTGTCCGGTCGGCTTCAAGAATGGCACGGACGGCAATGTGAAAATCGCCGTGGAAGCCATCAAGGCCGCCTCGCAGCCGCACCATTTCCTGTCCGTCACGAAGGGCGGCCACTCGGCCATCGTTTCGACCAACGGCAACGAGGATTGCCACATCATCTTGCGCGGCGGAAAAACCCCGAACTATGACGCGGCCAGCGTGGACGAGGCGTGCAAGGCGATCGCCGCGCAAGGCCTGGCGGCGCGCCTGATGATCGACGCCTCGCATGCGAACAGCTCGAAAAAACCGGAAAACCAGATCCCCGTGTGCGCCGACATCGCCAGCCAGGTGGCCGGCGGCGATGGCCGCATCGTGGGCGTGATGGTGGAGTCGCACCTGGTGGCGGGCCGCCAGGATTTGATTCCGGGCAAGGAACTGATCTATGGCCAGTCCGTCACGGATGGCTGCATCGACTGGAGCGCCAGCGTGGCCGTGCTGGAAAACCTGGCGGCGGCCGTCAGGCAGCGCCGCCTGCAGGGCGACGCGGAATAAGGTGGCGCGCAGCATGAAAAAAAGCCCGGAAAGCTAAGCTTTCCGGGCTTTTTCAGTTTTCAGCCGATGCAATCAGCTTAGAACTTGTAGGAACCGCTCAGGTAGAACTGGCGGCCCAGGGCGCTCGAGTACGATGGGTTGTAGCCAATTTGATGCGAACCCGTGTTGCGCAGGGTGAACGGCGGATTGCGGTCGAACAGGTTCAGGATGCCGCCCGTGATTTCCACGTTCTTCATAGGACGGTAAGCCGTCTGGAAGTCGAAGGTGGTGTAGCTCGGCACTTCCAGCTGGATGCCATAGCATTCGCCAGGGCTGCCGGCGACGATCACGGCGCAATCGTCGACCGTCTGTTCCTTGTCCGTGTAGCCATTGCGGTAGCTGGCGCTCAGCGTATGCGTGAACTTGGCCGTCTCATACGAGGTGGTGGCGCGGATGATGTTGCGGAAGCTGACCTTGTCGTTCGAACCGTAGCGATTCAGGCTGGTTTCCCACTGATCATCGGTGCCCGGCGTCGTGTAGCGCGAACGCAGCAGGTAGGTACCCATCAGGCGGCTCGTCAGACGGCCGTCCAGCAACTTCATCTTGTGGGTGAAGTCGTAGTCGATACCGCGGTTTTCCACCTTGCCGATGTTAATCGGCAGCAGCTTGATGGCCAGCACGTCGAGGCCTGTCGAGGTGATGTGCTTGGTGGTGAACAGGTTGGCATACTTGGCTGGATTGTTGAAGATCAAGCCTTCGGAGACTGCCGTGACCTGGTCGCGGATTTCCACGTTCCACAGGTCGAACGACATCGACAGGCTGTCGATCGGCTCGAACACGGTACCGATGCTCCATTGCTTCGACGTTTCCGGCTTCAGTTCAGGATTGCCGCCCTGGAAGGCTTCGAATTGCTGGCGTCCAACGCCACTGCAATAGCTGGCCAGCGGGTGACCGCCCATGCCGTTTGCCGCCGTCAATGGGCATTGGTAGTTACCGCCCGTGACGCCCCAGTCTTCCAGCGGTCCGGCGATTTCCTGCATGCTGGCGGCGCGGAAGCCGGTGCCGGCAGCGGCGCGGAACATCAGGCTCTTGGTCGCGGAATACTTGCCGCTGATTTTCCAGGTGGTGGCGTTTTCTTTCTTGCCTACCGTCTTGCCCGTCAGCTTGTCGTCGATGGCGCCGATCTGGTCATAACGCACCGAACCGGTTACTTCCAGTTTTTTCGAAATCGGCAGCATCAGCTCGGCATAGGCGCCAGCGTTGTCGCGTGCGTATTCGCTGTCGACTTGCGCATTGTCAAACAGGATTTGCGCCTGCTTGGCGACATCCGCCTGTTGCATCTTGAACGAGGTGTTGCGGTAGTCGGCGCCCACGCCCAGCATGGCGGTGCCGCCTGGCAGCGAGAACACAGGGCGCGAAGCGCGGCCGTCGACGCCCTTCATTTCCACGGTTTGCGTGTTGTAGGTGCCGCTGAAGCCAGTACCGAGCAGGGCTTGACGCATGGTGTCCGGCATGGCGCCCACGGGGTAGGCGAACGGGTCGATAGTGCCGGCGTCGAGCAGGGCGTTGAACTTGTCGGACAGCGGGAAGCCGCTGACGTAGTCCTGCGTCTGCTTGTTTTTCGAGTACGTCACGGCCGTGTTGATATCCCAGCCGAATGCACTGCCTTCCACGCCACCGACGAGGTGGGTCGCCTTGTTGCCGTAGTCGTACACGCGGTTACCCATTTCGGACAGGCGGTACTTGGCGACGCCGCTCACGGCATTGGCCAGCTGCGACGGGCTCAACTGCGAGGCAATGTATTTGCTGAACAGGGGCGAATTCGGGGAAATGGAGAAATCGGCCGGGTACGGCGCGATGCTGGCCTTGATGCTCGCTTCGGTGTAGGCGAAGTCGTAGAAACCTTGCCAGCCGGTCTTGCCCAGCTTGACGGTACCCGAACTGAACAGCGAGTCGCGCTTCGATTCGGGATTGATTTCAATGGTCGACGGCGAGTCGAAATAGCAGTTGCCATCGCCGTAGAAGTCCATATTGCCAGGCGCGCACTTGCCGCCATGGGCCAGTGCATACGGATTGGCCAGGTTGACGGTATCGACGAATGGTTTGTTGGTTTCCGGGTTGATCACCACATTGCCGTTTGCATCGGTACGGTTGTAGGTGGCTGCGGCATTGGCTGCCGACGAACGCGAGGAACCGTTGATGAATTGCAGCGCCTTGCCGGTCTTCGGATCGTTGAAATTGATGATGCCGCTTTTCGCGAAGCTGCGCTGCGATGCTTTCAGCGATTTTTGTTCGTCGTGGCTGGCCGACACGAAGATGCTGTAGCCGTCTTCGTCGATATCGCCGAAGCCCTTGCTGATCGAAATCGAATTGCTGGCGCCGCCTTTTTCTTCAGGGCGCGAGTACTTGGCGTTGATTTCCAGCGGCGATGTGCCTTTTTTCAGGATGAAGTTGACCACGCCGGCGATGGCGTCGGCGCCATACAGGGCCGAGGCGCCGTCCGTCAGCACTTCCACGCGTTCGATGGCCGACAGGGGGATCGAATTCAGGTCGATGGTGGTGCCGGAATTGGATGGCGCCAAGCGGCGGCCGTTCAGCAGCACCAGCGTGTAGGCTGCGCCGATATCGTGGATCGAGGCCGTGGTGACACCGCCGCCGCCGCCGCCCACCGAATCGGCGGCCACGGAGAAGCCCTGCATTGCAGGAATTTGCTGGATGAAATCGGTAACCGTGGTAACGCCGGTTTTCTTGATGTCTTTCTGGTTGAACGACTGTACCGGCAGCGACGCTTCGGAAGCGATGCGCTTGATGCTCGAACCCGTGACTTCCACGCGTTGCATGGTGCCATCTGTTGTTTCTTGCGCATACGCGGCGTGCATGCCCAGGGCCATGCCGCCTGCAAACATCAGGCGCAGCGACCGCGATATTACATTTTCTATCATCATCTGAAATTCCTTGTTATTGTGATAAAGATGGCATTTATTTTGAAATAACATGTTGCTTGCTGACAATTTATTTGCTTATTTCAAAATTGACCAACGAAAATTCTGTAAATTTTCTTGGGCCTCATCAAAACATTCACGATTCAGATTGTCAATTTCGTGCGGACTTTTTGGACGAAATGCAACATTTTCCTGTTTTTTTTATAATCCTTCAGCAATAAAATATCGTGAACCCTTGTCAGACTTGCTCAGATGCGTAAAATAAAACGGCGCACATCATCGCTGATGGCGCCGTCTTTGGTTCCGCTGGCAAATGCCTGCCAGCGCTGCCCGTCTGATCGCGTTTCCCGCAATTCCCCCTTAAAACGTATAGCTGCCGCGCAAGTACCAGGCGCGCCCGATCGGGTCCGTGTAGCGCGGGTCATAGCCTTTCTGGAACAAGGTGCCCTGGTTCGAGAACGGTGGTTCCTTGTCGAACAGGTTTTTCACGCCGGCCGTCAGCAGCAAGCCTTTCCATGCATAGCTGCCCGACACGTTCAGCAGGCTGTAGGACGGCACATCGTGGCGGTACTGGGGATCCACCTGGTTCTGATCCGTGTAGCCGGACTTGAACGATTGCGACACGGTGGCGCCCCAGTTGCCCATGCGCCAGTTCAGCGCCGCCGTATGCTTCCAGCGGAAGACGGGATTGTTGTCCGCGTAGCGGCCCACGTTGGCGATGAATTCGCCGCCGCGCTCGTTCTGGTAATCATACTTGTGGGTCCAGGTGCCGTCGACCGACACGCTGAAATCGCCATACGCGCCGCGTCCCAGGCGCGCATTCAGGCTGACGTCGATGCCGTCGGTCTTCACTTCACCGAGGTTGTCGTTCAGGTCGAGGATGGCGTAGGGCGAACCGTCGGGATTGCGCAGGAACAAGGCCTTGTATTTTTCATAGTTGCCGTAGATCGATTGTTCGGGCAGGGACGAAATCTTGTCCTTCAAATGGATGTTCCAGTAATCGACGGCGACGGTGACTTCCTTGATGGGTTCGAGCACCAGGCCAAAGGCGAAGGTGGTGGATTTTTCCGGTTTCAGCTTTTCATTGCCGCCTTGCAGCTTGAATTGCTGCAAGTCGCAATCGCGCAAGGGATTGGCGCCCGGTTGCGGCACGCCTCCGGGGCACAGGATCGGGTCGTCGTAGGAATCGTTGGTATCGTTCTTCGACGGCGGCGCATTCTTTTCAAACAGCGTGGGCGCGCGGAAACCCGTGCTGGCCGAGCCGCGCAGCACCAGCGCGCTGCTGGCCTGGTAGCGCAGGGCCAGCTTCGGATTGGTGGTGCTGCCCACGTCGCTGTAATGGTCGAAGCGGGCGGCCAGCTGCACTTCCAGGTCCTTGATCAGCGGCAAGTTAACTTCGCCGAAGACGGCCTGGATCGTGCGTGAACCGCTCTTCGACAGCGAGCCGGACAGGCCTGAACTGGTGGCCTGGCCGGCGATGTCGCGGTTCACGTTGAAGTCGGCCTTTTCGCGCCGTACTTCGCCGCCGAGCGCAATCGCCAGCGGGCCGCCGGCCAGTTGCATCAGGTCGCGGCTGCCCTTGAGGTCGAAGCCCGTGGTGGTGACCTTGGCGTTCTGCACTTCGCCGCGCAGGGCGGTGCTGTCCAGATAAGTCTTGCCGGCCGCATCCTGCACGCCAAACGGGTTCAGGATGCCATTGAGCACGCCGGCGGCGAACGAGGCATCCTGCACATAGCCACCCGTAAATTTCTCCGACGATTTGCTGATCGCGTGGCTCAGCCCCGTCTTGTAATCCCAGCCCGCCAGTTCGCCTTCGAGAGCCAGCACCAGGCGGTCCGCCTTGCCGTCCGAATCGATCTGCCGCTGGCCCGCTTCCACGGGGCGCCAGTTGACGCTCAGCGGCTGGCCCGACAAGCCCGGCTGCGCCGGCACGCCGCCCGCATTGCCCGGATAATATTTGCTGCTAATGGGCAAGATCAAGCCCGTTTGCGGCGGCGGCGCCGTGCGTGCCTTCACCTTGTTTTCCGAATGCAGATATTCCACCGTGGCCAGGTGGCCGCCGCCGAGCTTGAAGGCGCCCTTGCCGAAGAAGGCCACTTGCTCCTGCGCGGGCAGATCGTCGATCTGGCGCGTGTAATCCTGGCGGCAAGTGCCGTTGGCGGCCGCCACCGACAGCGGTGGCAGACAGCCGCTGGCCGCGTACGGATTGCCGGCCAGGCCCTTGCCGCCGTTGGCCGCCGCATCGAAGTAGTTTCCGGGGAAGGTGGTGCCGCTGGTGAGCGACAGGCCCCGCTCGGGAATGATGCCGGTCTTGGAAAAATCGCGGTCCTGCGACGTGAGCACATTTTGCTTGTGGTAGTCGACCACGCCGAAAATATTGTAGCCGTCCGTGTCGAGCTTGCCGAAACCCGTCGACAGGTTGATGCGGTGCTCGCCGCCGCCCTTGTGCTCGGGCGCGACGACTTCGGCGGTGATATTCGTGACGTTGACGGAGCGCTTCGTGATGAAGTTGATGACGCCGCCGATGGCGTCCGTGCCGTAGATGGCCGAGGCGCCGTCGCGCAGCACTTCGACCCGTTCCAGGGCGGCGATGGGGATGATGTTCAGGTCGACGCTGGCGCCGTCATACGGATGGTTGGCGATGCGCCGGCCGTTGAGCAGGACCAGGGTCTTGTCGCCGCCCAGGCCGCGCAAGTCGGCGCTGGCCTGGCCGCCCGTGGGCAAGCCGCTGGTATTGCCGCCGACGGCATTGCCGCTGCCCATGCTGGACGCATTCGAGGGGATCTTGCTGAGCACTTCCTGGGCCGTCGTCAAGCCCTGTTTGGCAAAATCCTCTGCCTTGAAGATGGACAAGGGCGTCGCCGTTTCCGAGACGAGGCGCTTGATGGAGGAACCGGTGACTTCGACGCGTTGCATGCTGCTGGTATCGCTGACTTCTTGCGCCAGCACCTGCTGGCTGAGCAGGCCTGCGGCAAGGCCGCTGGCGCAGATCAAACGGATGGAACGGGACAAGCGTGTTTCTCTGATCATGTTCAAGACTCCTGGAAAAGCGGTTGGCTAGAAGGGCAAGAACGGCCGCGCTGGTTGGCGCACCGAGAACATTGAAAAGTATTTATATCTTTTCAAGAGATTCACTGTAATGAGCTGCAAAAGTCCTTGTCAACGTGGCAAACAGGTTTGTGTGTCTAAACAACGCAGTGCATCAGAGGTACTGATTTAGAACAAAGAAGGTGCATTTTGTGCCGCATTTTTGACGAGGCTGCGATCCCCCCTCGTGCGCAAAATAAAAAAACGCTCGCTGCAGTGCAGCGGGCGTTGGTGTGGATGGCATGACGATAGTGACTTGTGCCTGCCGGATGTTCAGGCTGTGCGTGGCAGCCTGAGCGGACGCTGGAAGAAATTGTCGCTGGCGCCCAGTTTCGGCGTGGTCGACGAGAAACGGTCGTATTTGTCGTCACGCAAGGCGCCGGACAATTCCACCATCTTGATCACGGGCGCCAGCACTTCCAGGAACACGGCCGACACCTTGCTGTCGCCCCTGGCGGCTACATAGCTGGAATGGATGGCGCCGTCTTCCGTGCCCGACAACGATGGATTGTCGAGCTTGTCGCGGCGGTGTTCCGCGCCCACGGCCAGGCCCAGGGCGCCGACTTGTTTTAATATTTGCAATTATTTTAATGTTGCACCGCGCCGTATATTTTCCGTACTGCCATAAAAACTGTCGTCATTCAGGGCCGTAACGGTTACTGCCAAGTCGTTTTTTCATGGTGGCGACCGGTCTTTGTTGCGCTGCGGAAGATTTCCCCTGCACGGCAGGCAGCCGTGGCTGCCCGCCACGCCCGTACTGCGGCTTTTTGCCCGGCGAACAAAATATGCGTTATCGTTACGCCTTTTTCCAGCGCGCCTGCATGCGGACGGGGCTGGCGATGAGCAAGGCATAGATCTTGCGAGGATGGACTGGTTTTGGCGGTGGAATCCTGTATCCCAGGGGGAAGCCAGTACAAGCGCACCAATACGGTGCGACAGATAATCGAGATGAAGGGTATTACATGAAGTCACCATGGATGCGGCGCGTGGCGCTGCTCGCCTGCCTGGCCACCCTGCCGCTGGCGGCCGTTGCCGCCGATGCCCCCAGCGCCGCGGCCGCGCCGGTCAAAACCTTGCGCTATATCTTGCCGGCCGCCGAGACGGGCTTCGATCCGGCCACCGCGCGCGACCTGTATTCGAACCACATCACGCAGGCTGTCTTCGACACCCTGTACACCTATGATTACCTGGCGCGCCCCGTCAAGGTGGTGCCCGGCGCGGCTGCCGCCATGCCGGAAGTGTCCGCCGACGGCAAGACCTACACCATCCGCCTGAAAAAAGGCATCCTGTTCACGCCCGATGCGGCGTTCGGCGGCAAGCGCCGCGAACTGACGATGTCCGATTACGTGTATTCGTGGAAACGATTGTTCGACCCGCGCCTCGCTTCGCCGCACAGCTGGCTGTTCGAAGGCAAGGTAGTGGGGCTGGACGACCTGGCCAAGGAAGCGGCCAAGGCGAACAAGCTGGACTTCAACAAGAAGGTGGCCGGCCTGGAAATTCTCGACCCGTACACCTTGCGCATCACGCTGACCAAGACGGATTTCAACTTCCCCATGATCCTCGCCTACGTGCCGACGGCCGCCGTGGCGCGCGAAGTGGTGGACAAATACGGCGACGTGAAGGGCGAAGTGGGCTCGAATCCCGTCGGCACCGGCTACTACACGCTCGGTGAATGGACGCGCGGCAACCGCATCGTCCTGAACCGCAACCCGCAACACTTGCCGGAAACGTGGAATTTCATGGCCGGCGACGACCCGGACGACCAGCGCATCGTGCGCCAGATGCAGGGTAAACGCATTCCCGCCATCGACCGCATCGAAATTTCCGTGATGATCGAAGACCAGTCGCGCTGGCTGTCCTTCCAGAGCGGCGGCACGGACGTGTTCTGGCTCGACGGCCCGCTGGCGCCGAAAGCATTGCTGAACGGCAAGCTGCGTCCCGAACTGGCGGAGAAGGGCGTGCAACTGTCGCGCTTGCTGGACCCGGAGATCAGCTATTACTACTGGAACATGGAAGACCCCACCCTCGGCGGCTTCAGCAAGGAAAAGATCGCGCTGCGCCGTGCCATTGCCATGGCGCACAATATCGATGAAGAAATCCGCATCATCTGGAATGGCCAGGCCAAGCGTCTCGACTATCCGATCCCGCCGGGCGTCGTCGGCTACGATCCGCACTACAAGAGCCTGCTGCAATACGATCCCGTGCTGGCCAATAAATTGCTGGATAAATTCGGCTACAAGAAGGGCGCCGATGGCTGGCGCACCTTACCGGACGGCAAGCCGCTCCTGATCCGCTACGCTTCGCGCAACGAAGCCAATGGCGTGCTGCAGGCGGAAATGTGGCGCAAGACCTACAACTCGCTGGGCATCCGCATGGAAAACGACCGCATGATCTTTTCCGACATTTTGAAGACGGAAAAGCAGTGCAAGATGCAGACGCGCACGGCGCCATGGCTGGCCGACTATCCGGACGGCGACAACTTCATGCAGTTGTTCTACGGCCCGAACACGCACCAGAACAACAATGGCTGCTACCAGGACCCCGAGTACGATAAATGGTACGCCGCCAGCCAGGCCATGCCGGCCAGCCCCGAGCGCGACGAGCTGTTCCACAAGATGGCGCGCCGCCTGGAAGTCAATGCGGGCGCCCTGATCGGCTACGCGCGCTACCGCAACATGCTGGCGCAAAAGTCGGTGCAGGGCTACAAGAAGCACCCGATCCTGTTCCAGGAGTGGGCGTACATGGATATCGACAGCACGGGCACGCCAGTGGCGCCCCTTGCCGATTCCGCTAAAAAATAAGCGCAGCTTATAACAACAAGGAATCATTATGTTTGCTTATATCCTGCGCCGCTTGTGGCAGATGCTGCCTACCATGCTGGGCGTCGTCCTGCTGGTGTTTATCCTGTTCAACTGGGTGGGCGGCGACCCCGCCTACATCCTGGCCGGCAAGATGTCGAGTGCGGAAAGCATCGCCAACATCCGCCGCCAGCTGGGCGTCGACCAGCCGTATTACGTGCAACTGTGGATCTTCATCAAGCAGATCGTCACGTTTGACTTCGGCCAGAGCTGGGCGACGGGGGAATCCGTGTCGCACATCATCACCTCGCGCCTGGGGCCGTCGATGATGGTGCTGATCCCGCTGACCGTGCTGGAAACGTTCTTTGGCGTGGCGCTGGCGCTGGCCATCGCTTTCGTGCGCGGCTCGCTGACGGACCGCGCCGTCATGATCGCCTGCACGGTGGGCATGTCGATTTCCATCCTCGTCTACATCATCGTCTTCCAGTACGGCTTTGCCTACAAGCTGGGCCTGTTCCCCGTGCAGGGCTGGGGCGACAGCTTCTGGGAAAACCTGCTGCGCTATTCCACCTTGCCCATCCTGATCGGCCTGGCCGTGTCGATCGCGCCGACCCTGCGCCTGTTCCGCACCTTCGTGCTGGACGAGGCCAACCAGGATTACGTGCGCACGGCGCGCGCCAAGGGCTTGAAGGAAGGCCGCATCATGTGGGTGCACGTGCTGCGCAATGCCGGCATCCCCATCATTACCTATGTGATGTCGAACTTGCCGGCCCTGCTGATCGGCGCTTTCCTGCTCGAGCGCTTCTTCGGCATCCCCGGCATCGGGCGTGAAGTGATTTTGGCTGTCGAGCGCAGCGACTTTCCGGTGATCAAGGCGATCACCGTGTATGTCGCCGCCGCCACCATGCTCTTCAACCTGCTCACCGACCTGCTGTACCAGGCGGTCGATCCTCGCGTACAACTGAAGTAGAAAGAGACGATGTCGAAACCTCATACATCGCCCGGCCTGTGGGCCCTGGCGTGGCGCCGTTTGCGCGGCGACAAGATTGCAATGGTATCGCTGGCCGTGGTCGGCGCCTTTTTCCTGCTGGTACTGGCTTCCGCCAGCGGCCTGGTGGCTTCGAACTGGGAAGACGAAGTGGCCGTCAGCTACGCGCCGCCCACGTTTGTCGGCGCCGACAAGGACGTCGCCGCGGCCGGCGACGGGGCCATTCCCCTGGCCGACGAGCGCAGCTCACCCACACCCGTCAACGTGCTCGACCCGCTGGCCGATGATATCGCCGAACTGCGCGCCCAGATGGGCAGCAACCCATCGGCTGGCGTGGAAATGTACGGCGTCGCGGACCCGCTGGCCGACGACTTGACGGCCTTGCGCGCCGGCATGGGCAAGGCCAAGAAACTCGTCACGCACAAGGCGGCAACCTTGCCGTTCGGCGCCGACAAGTGGGGCCACGACATCCTGCAGAAAACCGTCAAGGGCGGCGAGACGTCGATCGTCGTGGGCCTGGTGGCCGCCTTGCTGGCCGTCGTGCTGGGCACCATCTTTGGCGCCGTGTCCGGCTACTTCGGCGGCATCGTCGATGACTTCTTCAACTGGTTCTACAGCATTTTTACGTCGATTCCGTCCATCCTGATGATCTTGACGGTGGCGGCCGTGCTGCAGCAGAAGGGTGTGCTGACCATCGTGCTGATCCTGGGCTTGACGGGCTGGACGGGGCCGTACCGCTTGATCCGCGCCGAATACATCAAGCACAAGGCGCGCGAGTACGTGATGGCGGCCGACGCCATCGGCGCCTCGCACTGGCGCAAGATGTTCTCGCACATCTTCCCCAACGTCAGCCACGTGGCGCTGGTGCAGATGTCCATCCTCGTGGTGGGCTTCATCAAGGCGGAAGTGATCCTGAGTTTCCTCGGCTTTGGCGTGCCGGTGGGCACCGTCTCGTGGGGCAGCATGCTCAACGAGGCACAAAATGAACTGATCCTGGGCAAATGGTGGCAGCTGACAGCCGCCGCCACGGCGATGGCCGTGCTGGTGACGGCGTTCTCGCTGTTTACCGATGCCTTGCGCGATGCGCTCGACCCCAAAGTGAAATAGGAGTTGCTCATGGACCAGAATAACCTGTTGGAAGTGCGCGACCTGCGCGTCACCTTCCGCCTGGACAAGAAGACCACGTTCGAAGCCGTCAAGGGCATCTCGTTCAACGTGCCGCGCAACAGCACCGTCGCGCTGGTGGGCGAATCGGGCAGCGGCAAGTCCGTCAGCTCCCTGGCCGTGATGGGCTTGTTGCCGCCGGATAACACCATCATCGATCCCGCTTCCAGCATCCACTTCGGCGGGCGCGACTTGCTGCAACTGTCGATCGCCGAGCGGCGCACCATGTGCGGCAAGGATATCTCGATGATCTTCCAGGAACCGATGTCGTCCCTGAACCCCGTCTTCACGGTCGGGTTCCAGATCGCCGAAGTGTTGCGCCAGCACATGGGCATGAACCGCAAGCAGGCGCGGGCGCGCACCCTGGAATTGCTCGAGGAAGTGGGCATACCCGACCCTGCCACGAAAATCGACGCCTACCCGAGCCAGATGTCGGGCGGCCAGCAGCAGCGCGTGATGATCGCCATGGCCATCGCCTGCGAACCGAAGCTCTTGATCGCGGACGAGCCGACGACGGCGCTGGACGTGACGATCCAGAAGCAGATCATGGACCTCATCGCGGCGCTGCAAAAGAAACACCAGATGTCCGTGCTCTTCATTACCCATGACCTGGGCCTGGTGGGAGAGATCGCCGACCAGGTGATCGTCATGCGCCACGGCGAAGTGCGCGAGACGGGGGACGTGCGGCAAGTGTTTGAAGCGCCGCAAGACAGTTATACCAAGGCGCTGCTGCATTGCCGTCCGTCCCTGGACGAGCGCCCTTGGCGCCTGCCCGTCATCGCCGATTATATGGATGGCAAGGCGGGCCCCGGCATCGAGGTGAAGCAGCGCACGCGCGGCTACACGCCGGGCGACGAGCCCGTGCTGGTGGTCAATAACTTGAGTAAAAGTTTTTACACGCGCGAGGGACTGTTCGGCAAGCGCGAATTCCAGGCCGTCAAGGACGTGTCGTTCACTTTGCCACGCGGAAAAACGCTGGGCGTGGTGGGCGAGTCCGGTTCCGGCAAGACGACGGTGGGCTTGACCCTGCTGCGCCTGCACCAGGCGACGGGCGGCACGGCCATGTTCCACGGCAAGGATCTGATCGCCATGCCGAACAAGGAGTATTTGCCGTATAAACGCCGCATCCAGATCATCTTCCAGAATCCATATGCCTCGCTGAACCCGCGCTTCACGGTAGGGCAGATCCTGCTGGAACCCATGCGCATCCACAAGATCGGCGCGACGGACCAGGAACGCATCGCCAAGGCCTACTGGCTGCTCGATAAAGTGGGCTTGCCGGAGCAGGCTTTCCACCGCTATCCGCACGAGTTTTCCGGCGGACAACGCCAGCGCATCGCCATTGCCCGCTGCCTGACGATGCAGCCGGAAATTCTCGTCTGCGACGAATCCGTGTCGGCGCTGGACGTGTCGGTGCAGGCGCAGGTATTGAACTTGCTGCAGGATTTGCAGGATGAATTCGGATTGTCGTACATCTTCATCTCGCACGATTTGTCCGTCGTCAAATACATCGCCGACCAGGTGATGGTGATGCACAAGGGGCAAGTGGTGGAACTGGCCGATTCGGATGAGCTGTACCGCAATCCCGTGCATCCGTACACGCGCACGTTACTAAGCGCCATACCGAAGGGCGTGCAAATATAAACACGCTTTTACGGTAAGATAGCGGCCATGCCCAACCTCATTTACCTGCTCGAACATTACGGTGTCCTGATTGTCTTTGGCATCGTGCTGGTGGAGCAGCTCGGCCTGCCGATTCCCGCCTTTCCCATCCTCGTGGTGGCGGGGGCGCTGGCCGTCGATGGCGACATGAATGGGGGGCTGGTGCTGGCCGCCGCGCTCAGCGCCTGCCTGATCAGCGACTTCACGTGGTTCCGCGCGGGCCGCCATTTCGGCAAGCGCATCCTGCGGCTGCTGTGCCGTATCTCGCTGTCGCCCGATTACTGCGTCAGCCAGACGGAAGACAAATTCAAGCGCTGGGGCCCGAAGGCCCTGATCGTCTCCAAGTTCGTGCCGGGATTCAATACCGTGGCCGCGCCCATGTCGGGCGCGCTGGGCACGCCGCCGGGTTTGTTCTTCCTGTACGCGGGCCTGGGCGCCTTGCTGTGGACGGGCACGGGCATCGTCGTCGGCGTGATTTTCCATGCCAGCGTGCAGCAGGTGCTCGACTTGCTCAGCACCATGGGCAGCACGGCCTTGCTGATGCTGGCCACCTTGCTGGGCTTGTTCCTGCTGTACAAATTCCTCGAACGCCGGCGTTTCCGCCAGGCCTTGCAGATCGAGCGCATCGGCATCGATGAATTGCTTGAACTCATAGAGCAGGGCGAAGAGCCGCTGATGGTCGACGCGCGCAGCGCCACGGCGCAGGCGCTGGAACCGGCCGTGCCGGGCGCTTTGTTCTTCAATGGCAAGGAACCGGTGCCCGCCATGATCGCCATGGACAAGGATCGCCACATCATCGTGTATTGCAGCTGCCCCAACGACGTGACGGCCGCGCAAGTGGCCAAGCTGCTGCACCAGCATGGCTTCCACCGGGCCAAGCCCCTGCATGGCGGCCTCGATGCGTGGAACGCCGCCTACCGCTCGGACCAGCCGGCGCCCGCCAGCCTGCTGGGCGAAGGCTTGCCCTCCTGATCCGGGTTGCCGCCGGCACGCCAGGCTGGCAATAAAGCCCGCAGTAAAAACCGGTAGTAATAATACGAAAACACCTTTGCGGCCCGGCCAGGACGGCAGCGCCGCACCAGCGCCGCCGCGTACCAAGCGGCTTTGCGCAAACTCCGGCATACTCTGTTTTCAAGGTGACTCCTGCTGCTGTGCAGCATGCTTTTCGCGTGCCTGGCGAGTGCAAGTACTTACTATAAATCATTGTTTCTAAGCAATTTTGACGCTGCCTGTTGCATTTGGAGTGGAACTACCAATAAAGGCTTGTTTTGATGTACTTAAACTACAAACTTTGCTTGCCTCCGGGCGCATTCATCCTTTAAGCTTGGCGTCCCATGCGTCCCACTTCATCATTTAAAATCATGAGCGCTTCGTCTTCTCCCGTACTGCCGACTTCCGCCTTCGCCGATGGACCGCGCCTGCTGGCCGACGTGGGCGGCACCAATGCCCGTTTCGCCCTGGAAGTGGCCGCCGGCCACATCACCCTGGTGGAAGTGTTGCCCTGTGCCGATTACCCGAGCCTGTCCGCCGCCCTGCAAGCCTACCTGGCCCTGCCGCACATCGCCGCGGCCGGCGGGCAAGCCGTGCGCCATGCCGTGATCGCCATCGCCAATCCCGTCGACGGCGATTTCCTCAGCATGACGAACCACCACTGGTCGTTCTCGATCCGCGCCATGCGCGAAGAGTGCGGTTTCACGACCCTGGACGTGGTCAACGATTTCACGGCCCTGGCGCGCGCCTTGCCGCAGCTGTCCAACGAGCAAAAGCACCAGGTGGGCGCGGGCACGGCCCGTCCGAACACGGCCATCGGCCTGATCGGCGCCGGCACGGGCCTGGGCGTATCGGGCCTGATTCCTTCGCATGGCGGCTGGATCGCCCTGCAAAGCGAAGGCGGCCACGTCAGCTTCGCGCCGTTCAATGAAACGGAAGTGAGCATTCTGCAATTCGCCTGGCGCGAATACGAGCATGTCTCGGCCGAACGCCTGATTTCCGGCGATGGCCTGGAATTGATCTACCGCGCCCTGGCCGACCGCGCGGGCGTGCCGGCGGAAGACTTGCCGGCGGCAGAAATCACGCGCCGCGCGCTGGCTGGCGAATCCCAGCTGTGCGACGATGTCATCGAAGCGTTCTGCTGCATGCTGGGCACCGTGGCGGGCAACGTCGCCGTCACCCTGGGCGCGCTGGGCGGCATCTATATCGGCGGCGGCATCGTGCCGCGCCTGGGCGCGCGTTTCGACCGCTCCGGCTTCCGCGCCCGCTTCGAGCGCAAGGGCCGCTTCGCCAATTATGTCTCGCAAGTGCCGACCTTCGTCATCACGGCGCAGTACCCAGCTTTCCTGGGCGCATCGGCCATTCTCTCGGAGAAACTCGCCTCCCTGTGATGTTGGCAGCGGGCGGGATGTCGCGCCAGAGCCGGGTAAAACGCGTGTTTTACCCGGTTTTGCGCTTTTCCGCTTTTTATCAGGTACAATTGGCATCGTTGGATGAAACGACGACTGTCGCTTTCCCGTCTGGCTGCATCGTCGCCACGGGAAAAGCAGCTGCTCCGGAGTTCGTTTCATTGCTGGTTATTTAAGGCCAGCACCATGGATGGCAGGACTTTCACTGCATCCGCTTTAGTCCCGCTTTGCGCGCATCGGCCAAGGCGTCGGAAAAACAGCCTCAACTAGTAACCCAGCACGGCGTCATCATCGATGTCTGCCCTCTGTTACGTTGAAATGAACGTTTTTGATTTCTTTCTCTGCATACGAATTGCAACACACATCCGCACAGAATTGCTATGAATACAATTGAGGCTAAAAAAGTCCTCGAAACCGCGTTGCTGTGCGCTCGTGAATCGCTGACGATCCACAGCTTGAAGAAGCTGTTCGTCGATGCGGACGAGAATGGTCGCGTGCGTGGCGTCGGCGTCGGCGCCGACACGATCAAGCAATTGCTGGAAGAGTTGCGCGATGAGTGGGAAGGGCGCGGCATCGAGATCGTCAGTCTCGCTTCGGGCTGGCGCTTTCAAAGCCGCCCGGAAATGAAGATGTATCTGGACCGTTTGACTCCCGAGCGGCCGCCCAAGTATTCGCGGGCGACCCTGGAAACCCTGGCCATCATCGCCTACCGCCAGCCGGTGACGCGCGGCGATATCGAGGAGATTCGCGGCGTTGCCGTCAATTCGCAGACGATCAAGATGCTGGAAGACCGTGGCTGGGTCGATGCCATCGGTTACCGCGATGTGGTGGGACGGCCGGCCTTGCTGGCCACCACCAAGCAGTTTTTGGATGACCTGGGTTTGCATTCGCTGTCCCAGCTGCCGCCGTTGCAGCAAATCAGTGAAATGCAGGGCAATGGGCTGGAAGCCCTGGAAGCAGCCCTGCAAGAGAATTTTGACAAGGCAAGCAATGAGCTTGTCCCCCAGCTTGGTGCAGGTAGCAATACGGCTGTGACAGATGTAGATGTGACAGCAAGCCTTGATGCCGGCCCCGATGCTTCGCCCACGGACGAAGCCTACACTCACGACCCTGCGCCAGAACTAACGGTTGACGCTGCGCCAGGTCAGCACAGCCAAGAAACGAAGAATGAATAATCCGAACACACCCGAGACAGTAACCGCCAGCGACGAAGCCATCGTTGCCAAGCCCAAGCGCCGCACCAAGGCTCAGATCGAAGCCGATACGGCCGCTGTCGCCGCTGCAGGCGACACCGCCGCTGCCAAGCCGAAGCGCCGCACGAAAGCCGACGTGGCTGCCGATGCGCCCGTCGTCGTCGCCGCTGCTGAAGCGGCGCCAGCCGCCAAGAAAACCCGCGCCAAGCCAGCCCTGAAGGCTGTGGCCGACGCCGCCGAAGCGGCTGCCGAGGCGGTTGCCGCCCCGGCACCGCGTCCGCCGCGCGCCCGCGCCGCCGCCAAGGCCGCTGCCGCCGTCGCTGAAACGGCGCCGGAAGCCGTCGCCGACAAGCCGGCCGAAGCGCGCCCGACGCGCGGTCCGCGCCAGATGCGTGGCGTGCAGGCGGAGCGCGCGCTGCGCCAGCCGCCGCGCGCCGAAGCGCCGCAGGCAGCCGAAGCCGCACCTGCCGCCGAGCAAGCTGCCGCGCCTGTCGCCGATGTGTTCGATGCCGAAGGCAACCTCGTATCCGGCCCGCGCCTGCCGCGCGGTCCGCGCAACGACGTGCCGGGCGCCGGCAAGAATGCCGGCAAGAGCCGCAAGAAGGGCAAGGGCCGCCAGGCTGCGCCGGGCAAGCTCAGCGACGCTGATGCTGTCTTCTCGTTCGTCACCTCCGACGCGTTCGACAGCGAAGAAGGCGGCACGGGCCGCGTACAGAAAGCCGTCGTGCGCCGCGATCTGACGTCCGACGACGATGCGCCGAAGCTGCACAAGGTGCTGGCCGAAGCCGGTCTCGGTTCGCGCCGCGACATGGAAGACCTGATCATTTCGGGCCGCGTGTCCGTCAATGGCGAGCCAGCCCACATCGGCCAGCGCATCCTGCCGAGCGATCACGTGCGCATCAATGGCAAGTTGATCCAGCGTCGCGTCAGCAAGAAGCCGCCACGCGTATTGGTCTACCACAAGCCGGCCGGCGAAATCGTCAGCCATAATGACCCGGACGGCCGTCCATCCGTATTCGACCGCTTGCCGACCATGAAAGCCGGCAAGTGGCTGGCCGTTGGCCGCCTCGACTTCAATACGGAAGGCTTGCTGCTGTTTACCACCTCCGGTGACCTGGCCAACCGCCTGATGCACCCGCGCTACGGCATCGACCGCGAGTACGCCGTGCGTACCCTGGGCGAGCTGGAAGAGGGCATGCGCCAGAAACTGCTGGCCGGCGTCGAGCTGGAAGACGGCCTGGCGCAGTTCTCGAAGATCGCCGATGGCGGCGGCGAAGGCATCAACAAGTGGTACCGCGTGGTGATCGGCGAAGGCCGTAACCGCGAAGTGCGCCGCATGTTCGAAGCCATCGGCCTGACCGTTTCGCGCCTGATCCGTACCCGCTACGGCGCCATGACCCTGCCGAGCGGCCTGAAACGCGGCCGCTGGGAAGAGATGGATGAAAACACCGTGCGCGACCTGCTGACCGCCTACGGCATCGAAAAGAAAATGCCGGCATCGGGCGACCCCCGCGCCGCTGGCGCCGCCAAGGGCCGCGAAGCGCGCAAGGCCAGCCGCGATGACGAGCCAAATGGCAACCGCATCGATGTGAGCAACCGCAACGCCGATCCTTTCCCGGTCGCGCCGCGCCGTGGCCAGCCGCAAGGCCAGTTTGCCCGTCCGCAAGGCCAGGGCCGCCCAGGCGGCGCCGGTCGTCCAGGCGACGCGCGTGGTCCTGGCCGTGGCCAGCCGCAAGGTCCGTTCCAGGGTGGTCAGCCCCGCTCGTCGGCATCGTTCGAAGGCGCGCCGCAAGGCCAGGGTCGTCCGCCGCGTGCGGCAGGCCAGGGTCAAGGCCGTCCGGGTGGCGAAGGCCGCGCGCCGCAGCGCGGTCCGCGCCAGCCCGATCCGCTGCAAACGGCGTTCGGCTTCGCCAACACGGGTCCGCGCCGCAATACGGGTGGCGGTGGTGCTGGTGGGCAACGTTCCGGTGGTCAGCCGCGTGGCGGCATGGATCGTGGCGGCATGGATGGCATGCCGCGCCGCCGCAGCAAAGGTTAATCGGGAAGAGTTTCTTCTTGCGCGCCCGCCGATCTGCCGCGGGTGCGCGCTCTTGTAACTGTTGTAAGCCGGGCCGCTCCGCGTGTGCGGCATTGCGGCGAAGTTAATAAGAGGTTATAATCTGCAGCCTAATAAAAGTTCTCCGCAGGGTTGTTTGGTGGGGAGTGCTTTCATCTGGTTGGGGAAATACAAGAAGATGGGCAGATGCCCATTTTTTTTTTGTTGAACCGTTTGTAATGGCTCCGCAAGGGGCCATATATGACTTGAATGCGTGTTTTTGCATGTTGTAGGCGCCCGATGTGGCGCTGTCATGCCGAAAACGGGCCTTATTTCTGGAGAATTTCTTGCAGCAGTTGGGATTAATTGAAAAGACAGTTACAGGTCTGGGCTATGAGCTCGTTGATGTCGAACGTGCCGAGCGCGGACTGCTGCGCGTCTTTATTGATTTCAGCGCCGCCGATGCCGCTGAAAAAGGTCCGATCACGGTCGAAGACTGTGCCACGGTGAGTCACCAGTTATCGCATGTGTTGACGGTAGAGAACGTTCCTTACGAGCGCCTCGAGATTTCTTCCCCGGGTCTGGATCGTCCGGTGCGCAAGCTGGAAGACTTTGTCCGTTTCGCAGGTCAGGAAATCATCGTCAAGCTGATGGTGGCGATGCCGGGTACGAACAACCGGAAATCGTTCCAGGGGATCTTGCAAGAACCCGTGGGCGATAAATTGTCGTTGGAATTTGAAGGTAAGGATGGTCCGGCGATGTTGGAGTTTACGCTCGCGGATGTGGATAAGGCACGCTTGGTGCCGCAGGTGGTTTTTAAGGGACGCAAAGCATGAGCCGCGAAGTTTTATTATTGGTTGACGCGCTGGCGCGCGAAAAAAACGTCGATAAAGATGTCGTCTTCGGCGCCCTCGAATTCGCGTTGGCGCAAGCCACGAAGAAACGGTATGAGGGTGAGGTAGACATCCGCGTTTCGATCGACCGCGAAACGGGCGAATTCGAATCGTTCCGCCGCTGGCACGTGGTGCCCGATGAAGCGGGCCTGCAATTGCCGGATCAGGAGATCCTGCATTTCGAGGCAAAAGAACAGATTCCGGATATCGAAGTCGATGACCACATCGAAGAACCGATCGAATCCGTCGAATTCGGCCGCCGTTTCGCCCAGGATACCAAACAGGTCGTCCTGCAGCGCGTGCGTGACGCCGAGCGCGAACAGATCCTGGTCGACTTCCTGGAACGCGGCGACTCGCTCGTCACCGGCACCATCAAGCGCATGGAACGCGGCGACGCTATCGTCGAATCGGGCAAGATCGAAGCGCGTCTGCCACGCGACCAGATGATCCCGAAAGAGAATCTGCGTATCGGCGACCGCGTGCGTGCTTTCATCTTGCGCATCGACCGCAATATGCGCGGCCCGCAAGTGATTTTGTCGCGTACCGCGCCAGACTTCATCATGAAGCTGTTTGAACTGGAAGTGCCGGAAATCGAGCAAGGCATGCTGGAAATCAAATCCGCAGCCCGCGATGCCGGCGTCCGCGCCAAGATCGCCGTCTACACGGCCGACAAGCGCATCGACCCGATCGGTACTTGCGTCGGCATGCGCGGTTCGCGCGTGCAGGCCGTGACCGGCGAACTCGGCGGCGAACGTGTCGATATCGTGCTGTGGTCGGAAGATCCGGCGCAGTTCGTCATCGGCGCCCTGGCGCCGGCGAACGTGTCGTCGATCATGGTCGATGAAGAAAAACACGCGATGGATGTCGTCGTGGACGAAGAAAACCTGGCAATCGCGATCGGCCGTTCCGGCCAGAACGTGCGCCTGGCCTCGGACCTGACCGGCTGGAAGATCAACATCATGACGGCCGAAGAATCGGCTGACAAAGCTGCCCAGGAAACGGCTGCCGTGCGCATCCTGTTCATGGAAAAGCTCGATGTCGACCAGGAAGTGGCCGATATTCTGGTGGAAGAAGGTTTCGCCAGTCTGGAAGAAATCGCTTACGTGCCAATTTCCGAAATGCTGGAAATCGAATCGTTTGACGAAGATACCGTCAATGAACTCCGTACCCGTGCGCGTGATGCGCTCGTGACCGAAGCGATTGCTTCGGAAGAGGGTCTGGAAGGCATGGACGAGGCGTTGGTCGGTCTGGAAGGCATGGACCGCATTACCGCCGGCAAGCTGGGTCTGGCTGGTATCAAGACCGTTGAAGCATTTGCAGCACTGGCATACGACGAATTTGGCGCAATCCTGGCCTTGTCTGCGGACCGTGCGCGTGAACTGATTACAAGTGAATTTAAAGATGTGACCGACGATGAGATGAAGTTGGTTGACTCGAAATACGACGATCGTGCCAAGGCGTTGCAAGCCAAGGCATGGAGTCTGGCCGAATCCGCAAAGGCTTAATTTGAGTATCTTTATCATCTCCGCGACACATAGAAAAGAGGACTGAATGGCGAGTAACAACGTAGCCCAATTTGCCACCGAACTGAAGATGCCTGCAGATTTGCTGCTGACGCAGCTGCGTTCTGCCGGCGTCGAGAAAAGTTCGACGTCAGATCCATTGTCGAAAGATGATAAGGACAAGCTTTTGGATCATCTGCGCCGCACACACGGCGCAGCGGCTGACACAGAAAAGAAGAAAATCACCGTGACCCGCAAGGAAACGACTGAAATCAAGCAAGCTGACGCCACCGGCAAATCGCGCACCATCCAGGTGGAAGTGCGCAAGAAACGCACTTTCGTCCAGCGTGACGAAGCTGCGCCGGTCGCAGCTGAACCGGTCGCGCCTGCCGCACCGGTGATCGATCCCGCCGACGTGGCGCGCCGTGAAGAAGAAGCCCGTAAACAGGCTGAACTGATCGCCCGCCAGGAAGCCGATCTGCGCGAAAAGCAAGAACGTCTGGCCAAGCTCGACGCGGAAAAAGAAGCCCAGGCGAAAGCCACGCAACAGGCTGAATTGGCTGCGAAGAAAGAAGCTGAAGCGGAAGCGAAGAAAGCGGCCGCCAAGGCTGCCGCCGCTCCTGCCGCCAGCGCCGCTGCGCCTGTCGTTGACGACGCCGCCGCCGAAGCGAAAAAAGCTGCTGCCGCTGAAGAAGCGAAGAAGAAAGCCGCCGCCGCTGCTGTTGCCGCCAAGGAAGCCGCTGACAAAGCGGAAGCCACCGAGCGTGCACGCAAGGCCGTAGCCGACGAAGTCGCCCAGATCAAGGCCATGATGAACGCGCCACGCCGCGCCATCAAGGCTCCTGAGCCTGCACCGGTACCGGTCAAGCCGAAGGCGCCGGAAGGCACGCTGCACAAGCCTGCGGACAAGAAACCTGGCGACAAGCCGGGCGACAAGAAGCCTGCTGTTGCAGACAAGAAATCCATCAAGTCGGCGAATGTGTCGTCCACCTGGTCCGATGACGCGAAAAAACGCGGCACCACCGGTGGTCCTAAACCACGCGGCAACAGCGGCCCAGGCGGCCGTGATAGCTGGCGCGGTGGCGCGAAGGGCCGTCGCCCGACGCACCATGACGACCGTGAATCGAACTTCCAGGCCCCTACGGAAGCCGTCGTCAAGGACGTGCACGTACCGGAAACGATCACCGTGGCCGAACTGGCGCACAAAATGTCCGTCAAGGCATCCGAAGTCATCAAGCATTTGATGAAATTGGGCCAGATGTGCACGATCAACCAGGTGCTGGACCAGGAAACCGCCATGATTCTGGTGGAAGAAATGGGCCACAAGGCGTTCGCCGCCGAACTGGACGATCCGGAAGCGCTGCTGGCCGATGTGGGCGAACACGCGCACTTCGAAACCAAGCCACGCGCACCGGTGGTCACCGTCATGGGTCACGTCGACCACGGCAAGACCTCGCTGCTGGACTATATTCGTCGCGCCAAGGTTGCTTCCGGCGAAGCGGGCGGCATTACGCAGCATATCGGCGCTTACCACGTCGATACGCCACGCGGCATGATCACCTTCCTCGACACCCCGGGTCACGAAGCGTTTACCGCCATGCGTGCCCGTGGCGCAAAGGCAACCGACATCGTCATTCTGGTGGTTGCCGCCGACGATGGCGTGATGCCGCAAACGAAAGAAGCGATTGCCCATGCGAAAGCAGCCGGCGTACCGCTGGTGGTGGCGATCAACAAGGTCGACAAACCAGGCGGCAACGTTGACCGCGTGACGCAGGAACTGGTCGCTGAACAAGTCGTGCCGGAAGAATACGGTGGCGAATCGCCATTCGTGCCGGTGTCGGCCAAAACGGGTCAAGGTATCGACGACCTGCTGGAACAAGTGCTGTTGCAAGCCGAAGTGCTGGAACTGACGGCACCGGTCGAAGCGCCAGCGCGCGGTCTGGTAGTCGAGGCGCGTCTGGACAAGGGCCGTGGTCCTGTCGCGACGATCCTGGTGCAGTCCGGTACCTTGCGCCGCGGCGACGTGATCCTGGCTGGCTCTTCGTATGGCCGTGTTCGCGCGATGCTGGACGAGAACGGCAAAGCCATCGCTGAAGCGGGTCCTTCGATTCCGGTCGAAATCCAGGGCCTGACGGAAGTGCCGGTTGCCGGTGAAGAAGTCGTCGTCATGGCTGACGAGCGCAAGGCGCGTGAAATCGGTCTGTTCCGTCAAGGTAAGTTCCGCGACGTGAAACTGGCGAAACAGCAAGCTGCGAAACTGGAAAACATGTTCGACCAGATGGCCGAAGGCGAAGTGAAAAACTTGCCACTGATCATCAAAACCGACGTGCAAGGTTCGCAAGAAGCGCTGGTCGGTTCGCTGCAGAAGCTGTCGACCTCCGAAGTGCGCGTACAAGTGGTACACGCTGCCGTCGGCGGCATCACGGAATCGGACGTCAACCTGGCAGTCGCCTCGAAAGCGGTCATCATCGGCTTCAACGCCCGTGCTGATGCCCAGGCACGCAAGCTGGCCGAGTCGAATGGCGTGGACATTCGCTACTACAACATCATTTACGATGCGATCGACGAGATCAAATCGGCGTTGTCGGGCATGTTGGCACCAGAGAAACGCGAAACGGTCATCGGCCAGGTCGAGATCCGCCAGGTCATCCTGGTCTCGAAAGTGGGCGCGATTGCCGGTTGCCTGGTCACCGATGGCGTGGTCAAGCGTGCTTCTTCCGTCCGCCTGTTGCGCAACAACATCGTGGTGTGGAGCGGCGAGATCGACTCCCTGAAACGCTTCAAGGACGATGCGAAAGAAGTTCGCGCCGGTCTGGAGTGCGGCCTGTCGCTGAAGAACTACAACGACATTCAGGTTGGCGACACGCTGGAAGTGTTCGAAGTCCAGGAAATCGCTCGTACCCTGTAATCACAGCAGTAATGGCGCGGACATATCTTTGTCCGCGCAAACACGTGGGGCGCATTGGTCAACGGGCAACCGTTTGACCCATGCGCCCTGCGGCACTTAGGACAGCATAAAATCATGGCTAAACATAGCAAAACCATGCCAGCGCGCGGCTTGCGCGTGGCCGACCAGATCCAGCGCGATCTGGCAGAAATCGTCGCCTACGAATTGAAGGATCCGCGCGTCGGCACGATGATCACCATCACCGAAGTGCAGATCACGCCCGATTACGCGCACGCCAAGGTGTTTTTCACGATGTTGAAAGACAGCAAGGAAGCCATCAAGAACACCACCGAAGGCCTGATGGCCGCGGCCGGCTTCATCCGTGGCCTGCTGGGCAAGCGCCTGCACATCCACACCTTGCCGATGTTGCATTTCGTGCACGACAGCTCGACGTCGCGCGGCATGGAAATGTCTTTGCTGATCGACAAGGCCAACGCCACGCGCGCGGCTGACGCCGAGCCGGACGCGAAACCTGAGACGGACGAGCAATAACAGTGGCGGGTCCGAAGAAACCACCGGGCATCAAGCGGGTGCGCGACCTGGTCGATGGCGTCTTGCTGCTGGATAAGCCTGTCGGCTGGTCCAGCAACGACGCCCTGATCAAGGCCAAGCGCGTGCTGAACGCGAAGAAGGCGGGCCATACGGGCACGCTGGATCCGTTCGCCACAGGCTTGCTGCCGCTGTGCTTTGGCGAGGCGACGAAATTCTCGCAGGACTTGCTGGAAGCCGATAAAACCTACGAAACCCTGGTGCACCTGGGGCAGACGACGGATACGGGCGACACGGAAGGCGAAGTGCTGGAAACGCGCGACGTCAACGTCACCGAAGAGCAGATCGAAGCCGTGCTGGCGCAGTTCCGCGGGCCTATCCTGCAGACGCCGCCCATGTACTCGGCCTTGAAAAGAGACGGCAAGCCCTTATATGAGTATGCAAGGGCCGGCATCACCCTGGAGCGCGAAGCGCGCCCGGTGACCATCCACAAGCTCGAGTTCCTCGGCTACGAAGCCCCGTTCCTGAAATTGTCCGTGATGTGCAGCAAGGGCACGTATATCCGCGTGCTGGGCGAAGACATCGGCCATGCCTTGGGTTGCGGCGGCCATTTGAACGCCTTGCGCCGCACCCACGTGGGCAACCTGACCCTTGACGGCGTCGTCACGCTCGATGAATTGACGGCGCACGCCGCGCCGTTGAGCTTGCTGGCGCCCGTCGATGCATTATTGTCGAGCTTTCCCGCCGTCCAGCTGACGGAAGAATTGGCCAAGCGTTTCCTGCACGGCCAGCGCATTGCGCTGGGCAAGGAAGACGTCGCCGTGCCAGCCGAGCCGGGCAGGGTGCGCGTGTATCACGACAGCAAACTGCTGGGTACGGGCCAGTTGCAGGAATACAGCATCCTGGCGCCAGAACGCTTGATTGCCACGGCGTATCAATAAGTCACAGCAACGTCATATTACCCAGCGACACTCGTTAAACAGTGTCGCTTTTTTAAACAAACCGTCCCCGACTGCGGGAGCCGCCAGCATTTTTAGATAGCGTTGCAACGCAACATGCTATACTACGCGGTTCCGGAAATAGATTAGCATTCGGGTATCTCGTACATCTTGTACGCACTCCGCAGTTTTTCAGTAACTACTACGACCATGTCAAATACAAAACGCGCAATTCGTAATATCGCCATTATCGCCCACGTTGACCACGGCAAAACCACGCTGGTGGATCAGCTGCTGCGCCAGTCCGGCACCTTCCGTGAAAACCAAGCGGTCGACACCCGAGTCATGGACTCGAACGACCTGGAAAAGGAGCGCGGCATTACGATTCTGTCGAAGAACTGCGCCGTTGAGTACGAAGGCACCCACATCAACATCGTCGACACCCCAGGCCACGCCGACTTCGGCGGCGAAGTGGAACGTGTTCTGTCGATGGTGGACTCGGTTCTGCTGCTGATCGATGCACAAGAAGGCCCGATGCCGCAAACCCGTTTCGTCACGCGCAAGGCGCTGGCACTGGGTCTGAAGCCTATCGTTATCGTCAACAAGATCGACCGTCCAGGCGCACGTCCGGACTGGGCCATCAACCAGACGTTCGAACTGTTCGACAAGCTGGGCGCTACCGATGAACAACTGGACTTCCCTATCGTTTACGCTTCGGGCTTGAACGGCTATGCCGGCCTGACCGAAGACGTGCGCGGCGGCGACATGAAGCCGATGTTCGACGCCATCCTGGAACACGTTCCAGTACGTGACGACAATCCGGAAGGCCCGCTGCAAATGCAGATCACCTCGCTGGACTACTCGTCGTACGTCGGCAAGATCGGCATTGGCCGCGTCAACCGCGGTACCGTCAAAGTCGGCCAGGACGTGCTGGTCATCAATGGCCCAGGCGCGACCCCGATCAAGGGCCGCATCAACCAGGTGCTGAACTTCAAGGGCCTGGAGCGCGTGCTGGTGGACGAAGCCGTCGCCGGCGACATCTGCCTGATCAACGGTATCGACGAAATCGGTATCGGTTCGACCCTGTGCGCAGTGGACACGCCAGAAGCGCTGCCTATGCTGACCGTCGACGAGCCGACCCTGACCATGAACTTCATGGTCAACAACTCGCCACTGGCTGGCCGCGAAGGCAAGTTCGTTACCTCGCGTCAACTGCGTGACCGTCTGGAAAAAGAATTGAAAGCCAACGTTGCTCTGCGCGTGGCGCCAACCGACGACGACACGATCTTCGAAGTATCGGGCCGCGGCGAGCTGCACCTGACGATTCTGATCGAAAACATGCGTCGCGAAGGCTTCGAGCTGGCCGTTTCGCGTCCACGCGTGGTCTTCAAAATGGTCGATGGCGTGCGCCACGAGCCGTTTGAAAACCTGTCGGTCGACGTGGAAGAAGCCAACCAGGGCGGCGTCATGGAAGAACTGGGCCGTCGTCGTGGCGACCTGCAAAACATGGAATCGGATGGCAAGGGCCGCGTGCGTCTCGAGTACCTGATCCCGGCGCGTGGCCTGATCGGCTTCCAGGGCGAATTCATGACCCTGACCCGCGGCACCGGCCTGATGAGCCACGTATTCCATGAATACGCACCAGTCGACAACACCCGTGGCGAAATGGCTGGCCGTCGTAACGGCGTGCTGATCTCGCAAGACGACGGCGCCGCTGTTGCTTACGCCATCTGGAAACTGCAAGACCGCGGCCGCATGTTCGTGTCGCACAATGACCCGGTCTACGAAGGCATGGTCATCGGTATCCACTCGCGCGACAACGACCTGGTCGTCAACCCGATCAAGGGCAAGCAGCTGACCAACGTGCGTTCGTCGGGTACCGACGAAGCGGTGCGCCTGGTACCGCCAATTCAGATGTCGCTGGAATACGCAGTCGAATTCATCGAAGACGACGAACTGGTGGAAATCACGCCTAAATCGATCCGTCTGCGCAAGCGCTTCCTGAAAGAGCACGAGCGTAAAAAAGCGTCGCGTGATTCGTAATCTGTTGTAGAGCATGGCCTGCGGGCCATGCCGCTCCGGCCCGCTGCGCCGCGTCACCGTCACTGGTGAGGCGCGCAGCGGGTTTGTCATTTGCAGCTCCTGTTTTTTGTAGACACCATGACTTCCTCTTCTTTGCCTTCCCGCCGCCTGTCCGTTGCCCCGATGATGGACTGGACCGACCGCCATTGCCGCAAGTTCCACCGCGAAATCACGCGCCACACCTGGCTGTACACCGAGATGGTGACGACGGGCGCGCTCGTGTACGGCGACGTGGAGCGCTATCTGCGCTTCAATGAGGAAGAGCATCCGGTGGCGCTGCAGCTGGGCGGCAGCGACCCGACGGACCTGGCCACCAGCGCCAAGCTGGGCCAGCAGTGGGGCTACGATGAAGTCAACCTGAACTGCGGCTGCCCGTCCGAGCGCGTGCAAAAGGGCGCGTTCGGCGCCTGCCTGATGGCCGAGCCGCAACTGGTGGCCGACTGCGTGAAAGCCATGCGCGACGTGGTCGATATCGACGTCACGGTGAAACACCGCATCGGCATCGACGACAGCGAATCGTACGACTTCGTGCGCGACTTCGTCGGCACCGTGGCCGACGCCGGCTGCAAGACGTTTATCGTGCATGCGCGTAACGCCATCCTGAAAGGGCTGAGTCCGAAGGAAAACCGTGAAGTGCCGCCCCTCAAGTATGACTATGCCTACCGTTTGAAGCGTGATTTTCCGCAATTTGAGTTCATTATCAACGGCGGCATCAAGACGCTCGAGGAAATCGACCTGCACCTGCAGCACCTGGACGGCGTGATGCTGGGCCGCGAGGCGTATCACAATCCGTACGTGATGGCGCAGTTCGACCAGCGCTATTACGGCGACGACGCTCCCGTCAAGACGCGCGAACAGGTGCTCGAAGCGATGATTCCTTATATTAGTGCGCAGCTGGAGAAAGAGGCGGGGCGCTTGAAACTGAACAGCATCACGCGCCACATGCTGGGCCTGATGCAAAACCTGCCCGGCGCGCGCGGCTTCCGCCAGACCTTGTCCGATTCGAAGAAGCTGGCTTCGGGCGACCCCCGTTTGCTGCTGGAAGCGGCGGCGCGCCTGTCGTTGCCTGCCTGATGAGCGGCGATTGCCACGGTCTTGCGCGCCAGATTGACGGCTACCTGCAAGCCGTCAGCGCGCTGAAGGACGATGGCAGCCTTTTCGCATGCTCCTGTCTGGGCCCTGTGGCACCGCAGGCGGCGTTCGACGCGCTGTGCCGCGCGCTGGAGATCGCACCGGACGGCATGCGCCTGCAGCCCATCGAGAGCGTGGTGTGCAGCGGCGTCCTGTGCACGCCGCGCCAGTGGCTGCTCGAGCGCTTGCACCCGGCGAGCGAGGCTGACCGCCAGCCGCTCGATGCGCGCCTGTTCGATGGTTTCGAGAACGAACTGGCCGAACTGCTGGGCAGTGCGCCCCGCTGGTATCAACTGGTATCATCCGGTCAGCGCAGCCTGGCCAGTCAATTGGGCGCCATCTGGAGCGTCTTTGTCTTTGGCACAGAGCGTCATGCCTATGTGATGCATTGCAGCTGGGACCGCTGAGCAAACTTGTCTATACCGGTGCCCCGGCGCACTGGTATTGTCCGTACCACCCCCTCCTCTGAATACCACTTCCGAAACGATGTCATATGGCTATGCCATGTGTTGTAAATGCGCTGTTTCGGCGCACGGCCGCACTGTCGTGGGGCATTTCTATGGGGCAAGAAACGGCGTTGTTGCCATTTCCCCGAAGAAAGTTAATCAGCCATTTATTCAGGTACTTATTGCTTGCTTTGAGGCAAAATTTACACCTATAATTGATTATAGACAAATATTTCTCATATGAATGTTTGATGTTGATCTCACATCATCGGTGTCAAAAATTCAGTCCGTGGAACAAATTTGCATTCGCAGTCACTGGTGGTTTTCAGGGCTGTTGTAGACCAGGAAGTACCCCAGGCTGCGTGCGGCCGGATACCGCCAGCATACCAATGGGTAAGGGCGGATGCCGGTGTTGCGCAGCCTTCGTCTTGTCGTGCCGGGCAAAAATCCTTATCAATAGTTTCATTTACGAAGAGCCGAAATGAATTTAGCAAAAATGAAGGTTGGTACCCGCCTGGGCCTGGGTTTCGCCCTGGTACTGGTTCTGCTGGTGGCCGTGACCGTCCTCGGCATCGCGCGCATGGCGCAAATCCAGGAACGTCTCGATCACGTGATCAATGTCAATAACGTCGTCACCCGCCTGGTGATCGATATGCGTGGCAACGTCAGCGACCGCATCACCTCGCTGCGCATCCTGACCCTGATGACCGACGCGGGCGATATGGAGCCGGAAATGGCGCGTATCAAGACGCAGACCAGCACCTATCAGGAAACGCAGAAGAAGCTCGAAGAGAAATTTGCCGTCGAGTCGACTTCTGAAGAAAAAGCCCTGCTGACCTCGATCAAGGAATACGAAGCCGCCGCCATGCCGGCCATCGCCAAGGCGTCCGCGCTGTGGATGGCCAACGATGCGGAAGGCGCCACGCGCGTGATGATCAAGGAAATCCGCCCGGTACAGAAAAAATGGATGGAAGCGCTGGAGCAACTGGCCGTGCTGGAAGACAAGCTCAATGAGCAGATGCAATCGGACGCCCGCAAGGCCTTCGACAGCGCGCGCCTGTTCATGATCATCCTCGGCGTACTGGCCGTGGCGATGGGCGTGGCGGCGGCACTGGTGATCACCCGCGGCTTGCTGAAACAGCTGGGCGGAGAGCCTGACTACACGGCATCGATCGCCGGCAGCATCGCCAATGGCGACCTGTCGATCGGCATCCACACGCAGCCATCGGACAATTCCAGCCTGCTGGCGGAAATGAAGGAAATGCGCAACAGCCTGGTGGGCATCGTCGGCCAGGTACGTGTCGGTACGGAAACCATCGGCACGGCGTCGCGTGAAATTGCCGACGGCAATATCGACCTGTCGTCGCGCACGGAAATGCAGGCCAGCGCGCTGGAGAAAACGGCGTCGGCCATGGAAGAGCTGACCTCGACCGTGAAACAGAATGCGGACAATGCGCGCGAAGCCAACAAGCTGGCCGCCACCGCGTCGGACGTGGCCCTGAAGGGCGGCTCCGTGGTGTCGCAAGTGGTTGACACCATGAGCTCGATCAATGAATCGGCGAAGAAAATTGTCGACATCATCGGCGTGATCGATGGCATCGCCTTCCAGACCAACATCCTGGCGCTGAACGCGGCCGTGGAAGCGGCACGCGCCGGCGAACAAGGCCGCGGCTTTGCCGTGGTGGCGTCGGAAGTGCGCAACCTGGCCCAGCGCTCCGCTGGCGCGGCGAAAGAAATCAAGATCCTCATCGACGATTCGGCCGAGAAGACGGAACGCGGTACGCGTCTGGTGGGTCAGGCTGGCGTGACGATGGGCGAAGTGGTCGACAGCGTGCGCCGCGTCACCGACATCATGAGCGAGATCGCCAGTGCCAGCCAGGAACAAAGCGCCGGCATCGAACAGGTCAACCTGTCGATCATCGAGATGGATGGCATGACGCAGCAAAATGCGGCCCTGGTGGAGCAGGCAGCCGCCGCGGCGCAAAGCTTGCAAGACCAGGCGGCCGAACTGGCCCACGTGGTCAGCATCTTCAAACTGGTCGAAGGCGAAGAAAAGCCGGCAGCGTATGTACCGGTCCCCGTAGCGGCTGTGGCTGCGCCCGTTGCCGCGCGCAAGCCGGCGCCCGCATTGCGCCCGGTGAAATCGCTGGCACGCAAGGCGGAAGCGGCAGCTCCCGTGGCTGCTCCGGCGCCGCGCAAGGCGGCAAGCGCCGGCAGTAATGACGAGTGGGAAGAGTTTTAAGCGCGGCCAACAGCGCACAGGAAGTTGTAATTACCGTATCTGATAATCATGGGGAAGCACATGTTTGAGAATAAGCGTTTGATGAGTGTTGCAGCAGCCTTGCTGGTGTCCGTTTCTTCCGCAGCCTTCGCTGCCGAGGTGCCGGCGTCGTTCGATGCCAAGAACTGCAAGGCCGACTATCCGAAAGCTTCGTTGATGAACGAAGAGCAGGGCACCGTGACGATGTCCTTCCTGGTCAATGCCGATGGTAGCGTTGCCGATTCGAAAGTCGAGAAGAGCAGCGGCTTCAAGAACCTGGACAAGGCCGCCATCAAGGCCCTGTCCGCGTGCAAGTTCAAGCCGGGCACCAAGGATGGCGCCGCAGCGCAGACCTGGACCAAGGTCGACTACGCCTGGAAGCTGGACTGATCCACCTATTGCCGGGAGCCTGGCTCCCGGCATGAGTTTTCCGCTACGGGCGGCGCCTGCAAGGGTGCCGCCCGTAGTGTTATGTGCGCCAGCCAACGGCACTGTCGCCGCCGATTCTGTTACCCTCGAAACATACCTTCGGGATATCCCACCACAAGAGGCCTACCATGCAGCGCATCCTGACACTTTCCCTTCTTGCCGCCAGCGGCATGCTGCTTTCCGCCTGCGCCTCGCTGGGCACGCCCGTGGGCTTGCAGGCGGGGCAGACCGTGGCCGTCGTCAATAGCCTGAGCTGGGACAATCCCCTGACGGGCAAGCGCGACGGCGTGCGCACCAGTTGGCCCATCAAGGATGGCAAGATTGCCCCTGAGTATTTTCCGCTGGCGCAGCTGAAGCAATGCGAGGCGGGCGGCAAGCCTTGCGCCTGGGGCGTGATGCGGGCGCAGCGCGGCGCGCCCGCTTTGCAGTATGCGGACGGCGGCGTCGACCTGGCCGTGAGCGTGGCTATCGACGTGGCGCGGCGCCAGGATGCGCGCCAGGGCGAAACGCAGACGGCGATGGCGATTCCGCAGGATGTGGCAGCGCTGGCTGGCCGGCAACAGGTGCAGCCCAGCTGGAAATTGAAGTATGGAAAGGTCGAGCAGGTCGAGCTCGATTACGGCGTGCGCTACCAGGTGTGCGTGCAGCGCTACGATGCGGCCGGCAAGGCCATCGATACCTGCGCGATACCGTTTATTTGAGGAAACATGCCGCGCGCGCCGTTTGTGGCGGCTTTGCGACACTTCATGTTGCGGCGTGCGTCGGGGTGTAACAATCGGTAAAAGCACAGCAAAGCGCGGCGTAATTTCTTATAGTACTTAATTAAGGTAGTACACCAGTATTGGTACCCGAGGAGAATTGCAATGAAAACCCTGTTGGCAGTAATTTCGCTGGCCGCCCTGGGGGGCTGCGTCGTGGCGCCGCCTGGTCCCGCGTATTACGGTTCGCGCGCGCCACAGGGGGCTTACAATCCCTATGAATGGCATACGGTCTCGTCCGAGCCGGTGCAGTCATCGCGCGTGGTGAGCGCGCCGCGCGTGGAATACACGAATGAACCCGTGTATGTGCAGCAGCAACCGGTGTACGTGCAACAGCCCGTGTATGTGCCGGCGCCCGTGTACGCGCCGCAACCGTATTATTACAATCCGCCCGTATCGATCGGGCTGGACTTCGTGTTTGGCTTTGGGCGCTACGGTGGACACCGCGGTGGCTGGGGTGGGCACGGACGTTATTACGGCCGCCGCTAGTCAACATCCCACCAAATTTACTGCGCGTCGCGATTCGCGGGCTGCGATGCTCGCTGTACTAAAGTACAGCTGCGCTTCTCCCCCACGACTCACTGCCGCTCGCTACAATTTGGTGAGAGTTGTGACGTAATATGAACTCAGTGGAAATACACGGAACTCTGGTGCAGCACGTCCGCCGAGCACAGGATGTACATCGCCGCCGCTGCCAGACCTATTTGCAAGGCGCCAAAGCTGATCGGGATGAGGCGGGACATGTCGTACTCCTGAGTAGTGTGAGGTGTGGTCAGGCTTTCATCATAGGATGACTCGGTGCCTTAGGGCATCGGATGAATGTCCGCCACGATGTAGGACAACACCTCGTCCCTGGCGCCCCGTCTCGCTCTCCGACCGTTTAGCGGTTTTTCCAGCGCACTACAGGCTCTTCCGGCGCCGTGTCCGGCACGTTCGAGATCGCCAGCCAGTGCGTCAGGCGTTCCGGGTGCTTGAGATTGATGCCCATGCCATCGATGATGCCCACCTGTTCCAGCATGCGCGCATCGATTTTCGCCTTCGACACCGTGGGTGCGCCCATGACCATGCGGTCATACGCCTTGCGCGCCTTGTGTTCCCATTTGTGCAGATTGCTCTCGTCGAAACGGTTCGCTTCGAAATACACGGTCAGGGTGCCATCGAGGTTGCCGAAGCCGACAATGCCCGCGCCCTTGCGGATGGTGGTGGTGTTGTCGATGTCAAATTCCGCCGTGGGCACGAAAATGCCGGCGCGGCCATCGATGTCGGGACGTCCCACGGGCGTTTCCTTGCCGTAGGAACTCGTTTCGGTAATGGTTTTTTCTGCAGACATGGTGCGTGTGGTGGCCGTGCCGGGAGCGCGATCGGGCCCGGCAGCGCCAGTCATCCTGTTCAAAAAATGCGTGCTGATGATCAGGGCGGGGTAGTGGCCCTGGCGGAGCGATGCTTGGCATTGCTTGATATCCCGCTATTGTAGCGTCAATTTAATTCTTTTTGGCAACATTTCCTGGGAATTATGCTTCCGTTTGGGGCATAAAAAAAGCCGCCCGGCCTGGTGGCGGAGCGGCTGTTGCACGACGACTTCAGACTCAGGCGGCAGTCTTGCGGCGTGCCATGAAACCCAGCAAGCCCAGCCCCAGCAGCATCATGGCGTAGCTTTCCGGTTCCGGCACGGCCGTCGTCACCGACACGTTGTCCAGGTAGGAACCATAGGTTGGCGCGGAGGCCGGGCCGATCGATTCGAAGCGCAGCAAGGTGGACGAACCGAGCGCGGTGACGTTCTGGCTGTAGGTTTGCCACACGCCGGTGGTATTGCCGACCAGGGCCGTTGGCGTCAGCAGGGTCGAACCCCAGTAGACGTTCATCAGGCTGCTTGCGCCGCCTGGCGTATTCGGGCGGCCCGAGTAGGCAAACGACAGCGCATACGTGCCGCCGGCCGTGGTGGCGAGCGATTGCGACACGGACGTCAGGCGCTCGGCGTTGAGTTCCAGGTATTGCGTGCCGGCGGCAGCGACGGGGTTGAAGCCGCTCTGGCCGCCTTGCGTGGCGCCCTTCTGGATTTCAAAGGCCGTATTGCCGCTGACGGATGAGGTCCAGCCCGTCACGGCGCTCAATTGTGCGAATGGGGTGGTGATGGCATTGCTTTCGAAGCTGCCGTTGACGACCAGTTCGGTCGCGGCGTTGGCGCCGCCGGCAGTGATCAGGGAGGCCAGTGCGGCGATCTTGAAGAGGGTAGCAGGCATTTTCATGTGGGTCCGTTCTATTATTTAAAAGTTAATTTCATTTCCTAAATGACATTTAAAGAATATCACTAAAACTCACGAAAAAAACTGCTGCACGATAAAAATATTTGTAATTGTGAAATCATTTGTGTTCAAAATTGCATTAATTTCCATGATGAACCAATTGCAGTGCTGCCGCAGGGTGAGCGCGGCCCTGAGGCTGCTTGCCCCGGAGTATTTTTGTGACATCGGGACGTAAAAAAACCTGCATCGAAACAACAACGATGCAGGTTTTTTGCGTGCCGCCCGCGTGCGGGTCCGGCTATGGATGCCATAGCCGCGACGTGCGCGGGACTAGAACGCCAGCCGTCCTTGCAGGTAGACCATGCGCGGCGCGCCCACCAGCTTGCCCAGGTTACCGTCCGAGGTGCGCGTGAAATAGCGCTTGTCGGCGAGGTTGTTGACGCCGGCAACCAGTTCCAGGCCGTTCTGGCCCGGTACTTTCCATTTCACTTGCGTATTCCACGTTCGGAAGCCGGGAATGACGCCCACGCTGCCGGCCGGGTTTTCCGCCACGGTGTTGGCCTCGTCGGAGAACTGGCGGCTCTGGTGGCTGCTCGACAGGTCGAAGCCCCAGGCGCCCAGCTGGTAGTGGGCGCCGACGGTGTCCGTGGTGCGCGAATAGAAGGGCACGTCATTGCCCGCGTTCACGCCATCCTGCAAGGTGGCCTTGGTATAGGTGTAGGTGGCGTAGGCGTTCAAGCCGGCCAGCGGGCCGGATTGGTCGAAGTGGTAGTCGACGGCCGATTCCAGGCCCCGGTGATGCGTGGCGCCCACGTTGTAGAAGACGACGTTCTCGCCGCTGCCGACGGACTGGATCTGGTTGTCGAACTTGATGTTGAACAAGGTCGCTTCGGCAGATAGCTGGCCGCTCTTCCAGCGCGCGCCCAGCTCGGCGGTTTTCGCCAGTTCCGGCTGCAGCGGGTTCTTGCTCGACTGTGCATTGAGCTGCGTATTTTGCACGGCGCCAAACGAGCTGTTGTAGTTGCCGAACAGGGTGACGTTGTTGTTGAGCAAGTAGGCCACGTTCAGCGACGGCAGGGCCTTGTTGTTGAGCAACTCGATCTTCTGGTCGGTCGGCAAGTGGTTGAAGCGTACCGTCTTGATATGCTCGTAGCGCACGCCCGGCGTGATGCGCCAGGCGTCGATGGCGATCTTGTCGTCGATATACACGGCTTGCGCATCGGTGGAGTTGTTGGCGAAGCGCGTCGGCGCCTGCTGCACGCCGCTGGCGATGACGACGTTGTAGATGCTTTCATCGGCCCGTTCGACCAGGTAGCGGTAGCCGACGGTGACGTCCTGCGAGACCTTGCCGGTCATGAAGCGCTGCGTGTAGCGCGGTTCGATGGCCGTCGTTTCATAGTTGCGCGGCTGATGCCCCAGGCCTTTCAGATTGGCGCTGATCAGCGTGCTTTCGCGCGAGCTCTTGTTGTAATAGGCGCGCACCTCGAATTCTTGCGTGCCGGAAATGGCATTCAGGTAGCCGATGTCGAAGGCCTTGCGCTCGCCGCTCCAGAAGTCGGTGGGGCGCGTGTTCTGGAACGGGGCCTGCTTGTATTGCGCGGCAGTCAGGCCGCCCGGCGTGCGCGACGTCACGTCATAGTAGGACAGCTTGCCGTACACCTCGGCCGTCGGGCTCAGGTCGTAGCGGAATTTGAGGGCGAAGTCGTTGACCTTCTCATCGCTGCCCACGCGCCAGTCGCTGCCGCGGATGCCGGAATACAGCACCGCCAGGCCCAGGCCGCTGTCGAGCTGGGTGCCGGCAAACACGCTGGCCTGCGTGTTGTGGCCCACTTCGCTGTACGAGTTGTAGCGTACGGTGGCGTCGCCCGTGATGCCGGGTGTGGTGGGCACGCGGCGCGTTTTGAAGTTGATGATGCCGCCCACGTTTTGCGGGCCGAAGCGTACGGCGCCGCCGCCGCGCACCACGTCGACCGTTTCGACATTGGCCAGGCTGACGGGTGCGAACGACAGTTGCGGCTGGCCATATGGCGCGACCGACATCGGAATGCCATCGAGCAAGACCGTGCTGCGCGGCGAATAGCGTCCGGCCAGGCCGCGCACGCCGATATTCAGGGAAATGGCGCTGCCGGCGCTGCCCGAGTTGTCGCTGATCTGCACGCCGGGAATGCGGCGCATCACGTCGCTGAGGCTGGTCGCGCCCGAGTTTTCGATGTCATCCTTTTGTACCACCGTGCGGGCGCCCGCGAAATTCTTCGTGCTGGCAGCCATGCTGGTGCCCAGCAGGTTGCTGCTGACCTGGATGGATTCCAGGATGGGACCGGCGTCATTGGCGGTACTGGCCGTATTGGCGTCCTGTGCCTGCGCGGCAAGGGACGCGCCCAGGCAAGCGAGGGCGATGGCCAGCGCGCACGGGCGTAGCGAAAAAGGCAGTGGGGAAAGTGTGGCGGCCATGCATGGATCTCCGTAGGGACAATGGTTGCGCGGGCATTTTTGGCGGCGCGACAACATCGTGGCGTGGGCATCCTGCGCAAGGGGATAAGAATGATAATGATTCTCATTTTATCCGTCAATTGCGAATATTGCGTAGTGGCGGTATGCCTGCCCGCAGGGTGGGGAAGTGTTGCTGGCGCGGTACAGCGGGCGGCCTTGATTGCCGCTTGGCACCAGTGCTCGGGTGCGGCGGCATTGTGCGCGCTTCTTGTATACTCCCGTTTTTGCAGCCGTCAGACGTGAACGTACAATGAGCCAGACAACTGAAACGACACCAGGCAATCCCCCCGTGGAACGCCGCCAGGGCGACCAGCCGGCAAGTGCTGCGCGCAAATTGAATCTGCTGGTGGTCGACGACAACCAGGAAGTGGGCGAATCGCTGGCCATGCTGCTCGAAGCGCTGGGCCACCACGCGGTGGTGGTGCGCAACTGGCAGATGGCCGTCGAGCAAGTCAAGCTGTGCGTGCCCGACGCCGTCTACCTCGACATCGAAATGCCCGGCATCAGCGGCATCGAAATCGGCCGCCGCCTGCACCACAACCCCGAAACGGCCAATGCCGTGCTGATCGCCGTCACCGGCCACAGCCTGCCCATGTACATGGACGACGCGCTGGCCGTGGGCTTCCGCCACTTCCTTGTCAAACCCGTGCGCCTGGAAGACCTGGCCACGACGGTGCAGTCGGTGCTGGCGGGCTGAAATGTGTGCTATGGTTTGCGGCCCATCCCCGGGCATCCGGACACAGGCACGCAATGACCATGCATTCCCCGAAGCAAGCTGCAAGCACCGACCTGGCCAGCCGCTATCTGGGCGTACTGGCCGATTTTGATACGGCCTTGCTGGACCGCCATGCGCCGCATGCCGATGCGGAAAAGCTCTCGGGTCTCTTTCTCCCCAGCGTGCCGCCCAACTGGCTTGGCGCCCGGCAGCGCATCATGATCGTGGGCTGCGAAACGCGGCAATGGAATGTGTTGCCGGTAGGGGAGCGTTTTAGTTCGCTGGAGTACTATGTCGAGCGGTCGATGGCCGTGCATCAGGCTTATTTTGCGCAGCAATTGTCACGCGCGGATATCAAGGGCCGTGCCTTTCATAATTTCACGCGCGCGGTGGCCCGGCGTTCCGGCAGCGATGGCTTGATCTATGCCAATCTGCTGTGCATGGCGTGGAATAAAGGTAGTCCCGTCAAATGTCGGCATTTTGAGGTCATCAAGAAGTACTCCAAACTGCTGCTGGATGTACAAATCGATTTCTTCCAGCCCGAGATCATCATCTTTGCCAATGGCAGCGCCACCGCCGGGCACCGGCGCGATTTCTTTCCGCTGGCCCGCGATGCGCAGGGCAAGGCCATCGGCACTGAATATGCCAAGCAGCACATTCCCAATGCGCAATTGTGGAAGTTTCCGCTGGACCACAGGGATTGCTACCGCATCCAGCATCCTTCGTCGCGCTCGCCAAGTGCGGCGCGGGCGCGCGAGTTTTTGCTGGGCCTGCTCCCCGCCCGCTGAGAGGACGCCCCGGCAGTGCCATGCCGCCGGGATACCGCTCGTCTGTTAGGGCCGGCTCAGCGACCACTGCTGATTATTCGCATTGGTCAGGTTCCACTGGATGATTTGCGCGTTTTCCAACGTGCTCAGGTTCAGGACGTCCAGGGTCAGGTTGCTGTAGCGGTTGGTAATTGTCTGGTAGCCGGACGCGGGGCTGGCGAAGCGCCATTGCTGGCCCAGTCCGCCCCAGTAGCTCCATTGGGCGATATTCGTGCCCGCCGTGGTCGAGTTGTTGTAGTCGTCCAGGCCCAGCAGGCTGTTCGCATTGATCAGGCTATAGTACCCGTCGCCATGCCCCACCACATACCATTGCTGGTGTTTCCCTCCCGTATAGGTTTGCTGCTGCACCAGCGCGCCATTCGCCGTGCCGGCGCCGGCCACGGCCAGCGCTTTGCCGCTCAGGCGCGAGCGTAGCACCGTGGGGCCGTCCGAGATGCCGCCGCAGCTGGCGACAGAGAAATTGCGCGTCAGGCTGGGCCAGCCGCTGTCATATGTCATCTTCAAAATATCGAGCTTGGCCGCGCCATTGTCATTGACGTCGTAGTAGTGGATCGAGGTGTAGTTGCAGCCATCCTGCTTGAGCATGCCGATATGGCCCGGTCCCTTGTATTTGCCATCGAGGTTAGGCAGCAGCGTGCGCGTGTCGCTGTACGGTCCCGTCACGCTGCTGGCGCGCTGCACTTCCACATAGTATGTGCTGGCGGCGCCCTGGCAGCATTTGCCGCGGTTGACGAACAGATAGTAATACTCGCCGTCGCGCGTGATGTAGGGCGCTTCGATATCCTTGCCGCCGCCACCGAGGATGGTGGTGACGTTGCCGCTCGTCTTGCCTGTCGCCTGGTTGATTTCCGTCACGCCGATGCCGCCGAAAAACGAGCCGTAGGACATATAGACCTTGCCGTCGTAGTCGCGGAACAGGGCGGGGTCGATGGCATTGATTTCCGCACCACCCCCATACGATTGCACGACGATGCCCAGGTCCGTCCAGCTGGGATTTTTCAGCGAGGCCGAGCGGGCCACGCCGATGGCCGACACGGAGGTGCCGAAGGTGGACACCGAGTAATACAGATAATAGTAGCCATTCATGTGGATCACGTCCGGCGCCCAGTACGAGCCGCTGAAGTTGGGGATTTTATTGGCGATCCAGGCCGGCGGCGTGCTGAACACGGGCGCAGGGCCGGCCGACCATTTCAGCAGGTCCGTCGAGGTGGAATACCAGATGCCGTCGCCCGTGGTGAAATTGAAATACGTGTCGCCGTCTTTTGTCAGGGTACCGGGGTCGTGCGCGTTCGGCACGCCCGTCAGGGTGATCGCCTGCGCATGGGCGCAGAACATCAGGCAGAGTGCTGCCAGGATTTGCTTCATCGTTGTCTCCGTACTGTTTTTATGGGGCGGTCCAGGCCGCACCCCAGAGTAGGGCGATGGTCAAATTTGCACTAATGAATTTTTTGCAGGAAGCGATACCGGGGCCGGTATCGGAGAATGAAGAAAAGCGGCGCCGGAATAGAAAAAGCCCGGTTCGAAAACCGGGCTCTTCATTATTCTGTGGGGTGGCTGATGGGGCTCGAACCCACGACAACAGGAATCACAATCCTGGACTCTACCAACTGAGCTACAGCCACCACTGTCTTACTTACCTGTTTAGCTGTTTTGCTGAACAGGTGCCGAATTATACAAAGAACTCGGCAAAGTGGCAAATCTAAATGCAGTCTTTTTTAAAGAATCGAAAGATTGCATGAAAACGGTCGCTTTTGCTCACGCCGCTCACACGGATAGGTGTTCGACGGGAGGTTGTAAGTCCAGCAAACCGGCGAAGGCTTTCGCCAGGGATTCGACCTTGGCCGTCGTGTAGCCCTGCAGTCGCGGCATGTCGTTGTTGGTGCGGCGTAAACTTGCCGCGTCCAGCAGGCGGGCCAGCTGGCGCGCCACGGCGTCGCCCGTGTCCACCAGGGTGATCTGTTCCTGCGTGTGGGCGCGCACCGTGCGTTCGATGGCGTCCTGCACGAACAGGTAGTGCGTGCAGCCCAGCACCAAGGTGTCGACGCCTTGTTCCAGCATGGGGGCGATGTAGCGTTCCAGCATGGCGCTGGTGGCGTCCAGCGGATCGGTGCCCAGCTCGCATTGCTCGATGCGGTCGGCCAGGCCGATGCAGGGCTGCAAGATGAACGTGGCGCCCGTGGCGGCGCTGACCTGCTCGCGCAAGGCCAGCAGTTTGTCGCCGCGCAAGGCGCGTTCCGTGGCCAGCACGGCGATCTTGCCGTTGTGGCTGATGCCTGCCGCCGGTTTCAAGCCCGGTTCGACGCCGACGATGGGCAGGTCGGGGTAGCGTGCGCGCAGCGCCTTGATGGCGGCGATGGTGGCCGTGTTGCAGGCCACGACCAGCGCCTTCGCGCCTTGCTGCAATAAAAAGGCGGTGATCGCCAGCGAACGGTCGATCACTTGCTGTTCCGTCTTGTCGCCATACGGGGCATAGCCGGAATCGGCAAAGTAAATCAGGTCTTCCTGCGGCAGCTGCGCGCGGATATGGCGCAGTACCGACAGGCCGCCCACGCCGGAGTCAAAAATGCCGATGGGGGCGTCCGGGCGGGCATTGCTTGCAATAGAAGTCATATAAAGCCGAAGAAGATAAAAAAACGCCGCGCTGTGTTGCCGCGCGGCGTTAATGGTAGTGCTTGTTTAAGCGACCGTCACGGGAATCTTGCTGACGCTATTGAGTTGCTCGATCTTCGCCTGCCACTCTTTCGGGCCCGTGTTGTGCACGGAGGTGCCTTTCGAGTCCACGGCCACCGTCACCGGCATGTCGACGACGTCGAATTCGTAGATGGCTTCCATGCCCATGTCGGCAAAGCCCAGCACTTTCGCGCCCTTGATGGCTTTCGACACCAGGTAGGCGGAACCGCCCACGGCCATCAGGTAGGCCGACTGGTGTTTCTGGATCGATTCGATGGCGACCGGACCGCGTTCGGCCTTGCCGATCATGGCAATCAGGCCCGTCTGTTCCAGCATCATGTCGGTGAACTTGTCCATGCGCGTGGCGGTCGTCGGGCCGGCCGGGCCGACCACTTCGTCGCGTACCGGATCGACGGGGCCGACGTAATAGATCACGCGGTTCTTGAAGTCGACCGGCAACTCTTCGCCCTTGGCCAGCATGTCCTGGATGCGCTTGTGCGCGGCGTCGCGGCCCGTCAGCATCTTGCCGTTCAACAGCAAGGTCTGGCCCGGCGTCCACGAAGCGACTTCTTCCTTCGTCAGGGTGTTCAGGTCGACGCGCTTGGATTTTTCCGTGTCCGGCGTCCAGTGCACTTCCGGCCACGACGACAGCGATGGCGGTTCCATGTAGGCAGGGCCCGAGCCGTCCAGCACGAAGTGGCCGTGGCGCGTGGCGGCGCAGTTCGGGATCATGGCGACGGGCTTCGACGCGGCGTGCGTCGGGTGCATCATGATCTTGACATCGAGCACGGTCGTCAGGCCGCCCAGGCCTTGCGCGCCGATGCCCAGCGAGTTGATCTTGTCGCACAGCTCGATACGCAATTCTTCCAGTTTATTTTGCGGGCCGCGTTGTTTCAGCTCAAACATGTCGATGTCTTCCATCAACACTTCTTTTGCCATCAGCATGGCTTTTTCGGCCGTGCCGCCGATGCCGATGCCCAGCATGCCAGGCGGGCACCAGCCGGCGCCCATGGTCGGCACGGTCTTCATGACCCAGTCCACCAGCGAGTCGGACGGGTTCATCATGATCATCTTCGACTTGTTTTCCGAGCCGCCGCCCTTGGCAGCCACTTTCACGTCGACGGTATTGCCTTCAACCAATTCCATGTGCACGACGGCTGGCGTGTTGTCCTTGGTGTTCTTGCGGTCGAAATGCGGGTCGGCCACGATGGAGGCGCGCAGCTTGTTGTCGTCGAAGTTGTACGCGCGGCGCACGCCTTCGTTGACGGCGTCGGTAACCGTGCCGCTGAAACCTTCGAAGCGCACACCCATGCCGATTTTCAGGAAGACGTTGACGATACCCGTGTCCTGGCAAATCGGACGTTTGCCTTCCGCGCACATGCGCGAATTGGTCAGGATTTGCGCGATCGCATCTTTTGCCGCCGGGCTTTGCTCGGCCGCATAGGCGCGCGCCAGGTGTTCGATGTAATCAGCAGGGTGGTAGTAGCTAATGTACTGCAACGCTGCGGCGACGGATTCGATCAGGTCTTCTTGCTTTATGACAGTCATGGTGTTCTCGCGGTAGATAAGAAGGGTAAGACTCTTTACTAATACTAGTTACTGCAGTGGAATGACAAAGCCCATGGCCGCTGCTGGCAGCCATGGGCTTCGGGTTTAATGCGGTCGTGCCTGGTTCTGTGTCACCGTCATGATGCGGTCGGTGTACGCGATCGCCATGGCGGAAATGATGAAGACCATATGGATCACCGTCTGCGCGATGATCACTTCCATCTTGTAGGAGTTGGCATTGATGAAAGTCTTCAGCAGGTGGATGGACGAGATGCCGATGATGGCCATCGCCAATTTCGTCTTCAGCACGGAAGCATTTACATGCGACAACCATTCCGGCTGGTCTGGGTGGTCATCGAGGTGCATGCGCGAAACGAAGGTTTCGTAGCCGCCAATAATGACCATGATCAACAGGTTCGAAATCATGACCACGTCGATCAGGCCTAATACCACCAGCATGATGGTCGCTTCGTTCAGCTTGGTCGGCAGGGCGCTGCCGGGCACGGCGACGGCCGTCAGTACGTGCTGCAGGGCTGCATCATTGCCGAACACGGCGCCGATCAGGTCGGATAATTCCACCCAGAAATGGAAGACATACACGCATTGTGCGAGGATCAGGCCCAGGTACAGCGGCAACTGCAGCCAGCGCGACATGAAGATGAAGGCGGACAATGGATGCAGCTTGGTATGTTTGGCAGACGGTGGTAGGTGGTCGATCATGTAGGGGTTCCTGGGGGAGTAAATACCAATTTTTGGCATGCCCGACATTTTACACTTGCTGTCGATTACTGCGCATGGCCTTGCTCTGTATTATTGGGTTTGATGAAACACAAAGTGGTATTGAAGCTTCGGCGCGCCAGGCATTTTCCCAGTGAAAATACTGTACGGCGTCCCCTTGACGCCCATCGCCGAAGGCGCTTATGGTTAGTCTTGACAGAGGAAAACGCTGCAGAAAATGCGCAATGTAAGGCGTCCGTAAGACAGGGCGCTTATCGTGTTAGCAAACAATTACTACACTGGAGACAAGCATGGCCGCTACAGAAAACCAAGGACAGGGCACGCAGCAGCAAGGACCAGAAGAGTCGCGCGTATTTGAACCATCGGCGGCCTTTGCCGCACAAGCCACCATTTCCGGCATGGCCGCGTACCAGGCCATGGTGAAAGAGGCGGAAACCGACTACGAAGGCTTCTGGGCCAAGCTGGCGCGCGAAAACCTGAGCTGGAAAAAGCCATTCACCCGCACCCTGAACGAAGACAATGCCCCGTTCTACAAATGGTTCGAGGACGGACAGCTGAACGTGTCGTACAACTGCCTGGACCGCAACATCGAAAATGGCCTGGGCGACAAGACGGCCATCATCTTCGAAGCGGACGACGGCACCGTTACCAAGGCTACCTATAAAGAACTGCACGAAAAAGTCTGCAAGTTCGCCAACGGCCTGAAATCCAAGGGCATCGCCAAGGGCGACCGCGTCATCATCTATATGTCGATGTCCGTCGAAGGGGTTGCCGCCATGCAAGCCTGCGCGCGCATCGGCGCCACCCACTCCGTCGTCTTCGGCGGCTTCTCGGCCAAATCCCTGCAGGAACGCATCATCGACGCGGGCGCCGTGGCCGTCATCACGGGCGACGAGCAATTGCGCGGCGGCAAGAAGCTGCCATTGAAATCCATCGTCGACGAAGCGCTGGCGCTGGGTGGCTGCGATACCGTGAAAAACGTCATCGTGTATAAACGCACGGGCAGCGACCTGCCGATGGTGGCTGGCCGCGACACGTGGCTGCACGACCTGGTCGCAGGCCAGAGCGCGCAATGCGAACCAGAATGGGTCGATGCCGAGCATCCACTGTTCATCTTGTACACCTCCGGCTCGACGGGCACGCCGAAGGGCGTGCAGCATTCGAGCGGCGGCTACCTGCTGTGGGCCGCGCTGACGATGAAGTGGAGTTTCGACATCAAGCCTGACGACGTGTTCTGGTGCACGGCCGACATCGGCTGGGTGACGGGCCACAGCTACATCGCGTATGGCCCGATGGCCGTGGGCGCCACGCAAGTGGTGTTCGAAGGCATCCCGACCTACCCGAACGCGGGCCGTTTCTGGGAAACCATCAAGAAACACAACGTCAGCATCTTCTACACGGCGCCAACGGCCATCCGTTCGCTGATCAAGGCAGCCGACGTGGATCCGAAAGTTCATCCAGGCAACTACGACCTGACCAGCCTGCGTTTGCTGGGCACGGTCGGCGAGCCGATCAATCCGGAAGCGTGGATGTGGTACTACAAGCATATCGGCGGCGAGAAATGCCCGATCGTCGATACCTTCTGGCAAACGGAAACGGGTGGCCACATGATCACCCCGTTGCCAGGCGCCACGCCGATGGTCCCCGGTTCCTGCACCCTGCCATTGCCGGGCATCATGGCCGCCATCGTCGACGAAGCGGGCCAGGACGTGCCGAACGGCCAGGGCGGCATCCTGGTGGTGAAGCGCCCATGGCCATCGATGATCCGCACGATCTGGAACAATCCCGAGCGTTTCAAGTCCAGCTATTTCCCGGAAGAGCTGGGCGGCAAGATGTACCTGGCAGGCGACGGCGCCATCCGCAACAAGGATACGGGCTACTTCACCATCACGGGCCGCATCGATGACGTGCTGAACGTGTCTGGCCACCGCATGGGCACGATGGAAATCGAATCGGCCCTGGTGGCCAACCCGCTGGTGGCCGAGGCGGCCGTGGTGGGCCGTCCGGACGACACGACAGGCGAATCGATCTGCGCCTTCGTCGTGCTCAAGCAAGCGCGTCCGACGGGCGAGGAAGCGAAGAAGCTGGCCCTGGAGCTGCGCAACTGGGTCGGCAAGGAAATCGGCCCGATCGCGAAGCCGAAGGAAATCCGTTTCGGCGACAACCTGCCGAAAACCCGCTCCGGCAAAATCATGCGCCGCCTGCTGCGCGTGCTGGCCAAGGGCGAGACGATCACGCAAGACGTGTCGACCCTGGAAAACCCGGCCATCCTGGAGCAGTTGAAGGAAGCGTCGTAATGGAAGGTCGGTCCCTGCGGGGGCCGACCATGGCTTCTGTTGGGCTGCTGCTTGTCGCTGTGCGCTTTAACTTTTACCCCACGGTAAATAACTTTGGCAGTCCGTAGAATCTTTGCTATAATCTGCGGCTTCGCGACAAGCGAGAAATAGTACGCAATGCGAGCAAGTAGACGCATTGCCTGCAGGAGAGGTGGATGAGTGGTTGAAGTCGCACGCCTGGAAAGCGTGTATAGGTTCATAGCCTATCGGGGGTTCGAATCCCCCTCTCTCCGCCATAGACACAAAAGCAAAAGGCCACCTTCGGGTGGCCTTTTTGTTTTTGTGCCCGGCGGAGAGAAGCAGGGCGCCTGCGCGCCCTGCGCGGGGGATTCGAAGAGTCGGGCCTAACGGCCCGGCCCTCTCCGAATCGACCAACTGCTGCCGCTGCGCGGCAGCCCCGCGCGCCTGCGGCGCGCGTTCGTGGTTCTAATTAGGTTTCGGCTGAGCCGACTTCTACGGCGGTCAGTGCTTCAGCCTGTGTCTGAATGGCAGGCCTGCCTCCTGCGTCGCGACTCGCTCAGCGAGATAATTTCGAGCCATTGTCAGTTGCGGGAAGTAAAAATTGCTCACAATGTTATCCTGAGCCATGGTAATACAGAATTCTGAACATTCGAAGAGATAAGAAAAAGTCGATCTGGCATAATATGCGCTTCTGCCCTCAACATGGCCTATGTATGAACGCTCATAATTTACTATTGCAAAATTGGCAATCAATCGCTGCTGGCGGCATTGATATGGCTGAACTTAAACAACGACTTACCGAAAGGCAGGGGGAGTGTGTCATCGAGTGGTTCAGGCAGGCTCAACGACGCGCTCTGACGGAAGAGCCACCCCCAAGCTTGAAACGATGTATCGATATTGCTAGCTGGTGCAGGTTCGGTACTGACCCACTTACCGATTTTAGTTACGAAATGCGGATGGAAGCAATTGAGCGAGCTTCGCGGCGTTTTCAGGTCTCGGGCGAAATACTGAAAATTCTAATAACATCTATGTTAAGCTTAGAAAAATGCTTAGGTGATACTATATGAGGAAAATCAATAATAGAACGTTTATTATTGCTGTAGAAGGAATTGATGGCAGCGGTAAAGAAACACAAACTGACCTTTTAGAAAATTACTTCTTGTCGCTTGGGAAGAAGGTTGTAAATCGTTCATATCCTCAGTATGCAAGCTTTACAGGAAAAGAAATTGGTAATCTTCTTGCTGGTAGAGACGACGAAAATTCTGCTAAAAAAATTGATTCCAAATCAATGTCGTTGTGGTATGCACTTGATAGATGGCACGACTTTCAATCACTGGAAGAATCCCTCAAGGATATTGATGTTCTGCTATTGAATCGGTTTACGCTTTCCAGCGTTGTATATCAAGGTTCACGAACAGGTGCAGATTTGGGAATTGGGGATTGGATATTGAAGCTTGAGCATGATATCCTTGGCCTGCCTCACCCTGATTTGTATATTATATTAGATACTGGTACACGTATTGCATCAGAAAATGTCTTCAAAAAACAAGAAAGAGAATATATTGGAGAAAAAGTTCAGGACGTTTACGAGAGCGATGCAATTCTGCAGCATCGCGCCCAATTAATGTACTTGTCGTGGGCGAAAGATAACGCCAATGCGATAGTTGTCACTTGCCAAAATCCGGACGGCATGATGAAGAGCGTTGCAGATATACATTCCGATTTGATCGCAGCAATCAATCACCACCTTTCCCTTTCATGAAATATTGCCCTGTTACCAATAAGTTTCTCTCGCAAGAAGGTCCCTTAGTGGTGGGGGGCATTCCACACGTTATGTGGCATATTACAGATATATGCCCGCTAGCATGTCCATATTGTTTCGCAGCAAAAACCGAAGTTGGATTGCCTGTTCAATTTATTGAAAATATATCTGATGCATTATTGGCGTTAGGAGTTCAGAAAGTCGACCTTTCTGGCGGTGAGCCGCTTGCATACGATTTTCTTGAAGAGGTATGTGTTAATCTATGGTCTAGGGGAATTCATACTACATTGACTACAAGTGGGGTGGGGAAGAAAAAAAATAAACAGTTTTTAATTGGCAATTCAAATCGGTTCGCTAGATTAATATTTAGCCTTGATGGCTATGCTAAAGATCATGATGAAATAAGAAGAAAGCCTGGAGCATGGAATGATGCTGTAAACTTGGTTGGCATGATAGACTCCAGCGATCGAAAGAGAATGTGTAGGGTCAACACGGTTATTACGAAACAATACTATGAAAATAAGTGGAGCCGGAAATTGGCTCCTGTAGTTGATGCTATGGGTGTCAACGAATGGTGTTTAATTCAACCTCATCCTGCAAACCAGAAGGATGAATATCTTGAATATGCATTGGATCATCAATCTTTTCTGTTGGCAGTAGGCGAAATTCGTCAAGCGGTATCAAATGTTGAGGTCATTACACGAGAGAACTCTTTATATTCAACATATTGGAATGTCCAGCCGAACGGATTTCTGCAGCAACATACCGATGGTAGCAATGATGACAAGAAGATATCTTTGCTTAGTAATGATATTAATGTAATTAAGAAAATGGTAGCGCAAACCACGACTTCCGTTCCAATATAAGGTGATTATGGAAACTTTTATTTTAAAGAACTTAAGTGCCAGTTCCGAACTTTCAGTTGCACTATCCGAGTTTGTAGAGGTAGTAAAAAGCCAAGGAGTCGAAGTTAAAGTAAAAAATTTATCAGACGATACAAAGGGCAGTTTAATACTTGAAGTTGCTATTATCCTCGGTGAAGGAATTGCTGTAAATGCTGTTTATGATTTCTTAAAATATTCACTCAGACGATTGGGCGATAGCCTCGATGGCGAAACTCCGTTAGAAATTGACGACGAAGTTAGGACAGTAAACGAAATGCGAGAAGATTCTTGAAGTTGTTTTAGACCACCTCATATGACCAATAAAGCGCCGAAGGTTCGCCTACTATCTGTTGGTATCAGCGAATATGCGCCACATCGAAAAGATCTTCCTGCATCGTTAAATGATGCTCGTAAAATTTATGACACATTTGAAGATGTATTAGGGAAGTCGTTAGATCACCGACATAGTATTGTTGCACTGGATATTACAGGTGATCAGTTTCTGACGCATATCCGCACTGCTCTAAAAGAGCAAAAAAAAGATGGCCCTTCGAGTGACCTTTTGATTATTTATTTTAGTGGGCACGGTAGCACCTACGACGAAGTGCTAGATTTGCACTTCATTGATTCTAAGCTTGGTCAAGATGGCATATCAACCATCGTGATTGGTGAAATGCTTAGGATTTTCCAATATCCCCGTGTTCTTTTGATATTGGATTGTTGTTTCTCTGGAGCCGCAAACAAAATCACTTATGCCAACACAGGATTCAGTAAAAAGAAGACTACTCTTATTGCGTCATCGCAGCCGATTCAGCCATCGCAAAGCGGCGAGATCCTTAGTATATTTACTCAATGTTTATCTAACTCTTTATATAAAATTAAACAGCAGGGTTTGCAAATATCGGTTGCGAACTTGGAGATTGAACTCGGTAACTACGTTATGCCGAAGCAGAATCCACATATTCTTTTCCCCGAGGGTATGCACGATCTAGTCATCGCACCGGCCCCCCTTTCTGTACCGCAATCGCAAAAGCTTCAATTAGATATTTCAGATAGGCTTCGTGTAGCTACTGAAGGGGTACGAGAGTCTATCTGGTATGCCTTGGCAGAAGAGCCAGAATATATTCTATTAGGAGTAGCAAAAATTCTTTTCGATGATGATAAATACACTGAGCCATCATGGTTAGTGCGTCGAGCTGCAGGTTCGGCACTATCGGAAATAAAGTTTTTAAAAAATGAACAGTTGAATCTTTGTAATCGGTTGTTTTCTTCTAATCATTGGGTTAATCGCTGCATTGGAATATTGACCGTTCGACGCGATGTTTCGAAAGATGATTTTCGTTTGCAGCTAGAGAAGCTACTCAGCTCAGAAGAGGAAGTCATGGATGTTCGCTGGCTCGCACTATTGTACCTTTCTGATTTTTATGGATATTCTTCATTCGAAAAAATAATTCAAAGATTTAGTCTAAATAATTTTTATCAATCTAGTTGGGGTGTATGTGAGTTATGGGAGCGAGGCGTCAATGTGGCGGAAAATGGGGGCGATATCTCATCCACTAAAGAGCGTACCGAAATTTTCATTGGAAAATTAAAGCAGCACACCTCAAGTTTGATAAATTTTATATATTTGAGGTATCGAGAGGTTTTCAATCAGCTTAACGATGATTTGAAGGCGTGGCTTGATTCAAGTCTCATCGGCACCATTGGTATCGATTGTTTTGGAGATACCCCAACACGTGGGAGCACTCAAAAAATGGGAATTGGAAAATGGCTTCATTCAAGTCTTTATGGTTCCTGGCGCGGCGCTTACAGTCCTCTCTGGGTGTTTAATAGTCTAAACGCAAAAGAATTGTCAGAATTTATTGAGGCGGTGAAACATGTTCCAATTGTTGCTGCCAGAATGGCAATTTTTGAGCAGCTGGAAAGTAGTCCGGAACTTGCAAACCGCAATGCTGAGGCCCTATCGTGGGGCGTGGTTGATGATCATCCTTGGGTAAGAAGAGTAGCATTAAGGCTATTTAGAACATTAAATTCAAATGAGCCGATTGAGGAAAGCAAAGCTAGATTAAACAGCGCAGGGACAATACTTAATGAAAAAATATATCCGGGGTCAATGGATTATCTACGAGAAATTGTTCATTGGGCTAGTCAGCTAGCTCTTCCGCAGGAACAAATTAAGCTACTGCTTCATGTCACCCTCAAGGAATTCTCGCGCAACGATCTACTTGCTTTGAATCAGGATAGTATTTTTGAATCGCATCCGTACCGGTTCATCTAGGATACATGAGATTAGTTTACAGAATCACTTTCTCGCATTCCATATCGCTACACGACGCGGGCTCAGGTACGCCATCCGTACACGGACTGAGGCATTGGACACGGTAGAAGCCACTTCTGTCGAGAGCCTGATTAAAACCAAGAACACACACCCTCTGCGCACGAAGCTGCCCGCGCAGCGGGCAGCAGTTGGTCGACTCGAAGAGGGCAGGTAGGTCCGCCCCTTCGACTTCTCCGCTAGGCTATGAACTTATGCCAACAAGGCCCCAATAGGCCTCTACGGCGCCCAAAGCATTAGTCCGTGCCCAAACGACCGCCCTAGCCCTAGGCAGCTGCTGGCTTCGCTACCGCCGACTTGACCCGCGAGCGCGGTTTCGCAGCCACTGCTTTTTTGGGCGCGGCATCCACCACCTCCCCCTTCCCAGACCCAACAGCCTCCGCCACCAGCCGCACCCCAAGCGCACCAAGTACACGGGTCATGGTCTCCATGCGCGGCTGACTATTCGGGCGAAGCGCCTTGTACAAACTCTCGCGCCCCAAACCCGCCGCCTTGGCGATCTCGGCCATGCCACGCGCACGCGCGATATCGCCAATGGCGGCGGCGAATATGGCGGCGTCGTTCGTTTCCAGTGCTTGCGTGATGTAGGCGGCAGCCGCTTCATCGCTGGTGATGTATTCCGCTGGGTCGAAGTCTTCCAGATCCAGCCCTTCAAGGTCGGACAGTTTGATGTTGTGCTCAGTCATGATGCACCTCCTGTATTGCTTCGGGTCGCTATTATTTTGTCGGTTTTGCGACGGTTTTCTTTGCGGCAGACTTCTTCAACTTCTTGGCCATCTGCCTGGCCTTGTTGATGTCGGTAGCCTGGGTGCTCTTGTTGCCTCCCACGAGCAACACGATCACGTACCCTTCAACTTCAATGAAATAGACACGCCAGCCTGGCCCTACATCAATGCGTAGTTCTCGGACGCCGCCACCAATTGCCTTCACGTCACCCAATCCGTTTTCCAGGCGAACGATGTGCTGAGCGATGATTGCCTTTGTCTTGTCGTCCTTGATATCGGACAACCAGTTGCTGAAGTGTTTGGCTTTTTGTGATCATCTTCTGAGATAACTGTATTCATTCGAATACAGATGTGCAATCAAATTTGCGTAAGCCTTATTCCCCTGCAAACCTTGTCCCTCCTCAATTCCCCCATAGTTTCCCCCATGTATCGTAAGCATCTCCCACAAAGCCATGGAGAGAGTCTCATGTCCTACACCTACAGCAAAGTCGACGACCTGGAAAAAACCACCATGGTCGGCAACCATCAATGCGTTGCGCTGGTTCGCCACTACGCGGGTGCGCCTGCCGCGTTGGCCTGGAAGCAGGGGGAAGCAGTGCTGGGAAATCGCTTGCTGCGCAAGGGTACGGCCATTGCCACATTTATCAACGGGAAGTATGCGAATCATCAACAAGGCAATCACGCCGCCCTGTATATGGGGCAGACGCTGGACGGCATCATTGTCATGGATCAGTGGACGGGCAAGCGCCTGGGCATCGTGACTTCGCGAACCTTGCGTTCCAAAGGCCAGTACAAGAATGGCCTGCATATCGATCCCAGCAACAATGCTGATGCTTTTTTTGTCATCGAATAGAGGAGCATCCATGCGACATAAACGTTTGTTGACCGGCGTCGCCTGCTGCATTTTCCCTGTGTTCACGCATGCTGCCGTGACCGCCTCATATGCCTGCCCGGAGAGCGTGCCTGCGACTTCGATCAGCCTGAACGTCGTGGCGGCTGGCTGGATGCCATATATCGGCAGCCCGCTCTACCTCAGTGCCGCAGCGCCGATCGACGGCGCGCCGGAGCGCAGGGGGCAGCTCGTGCCCAGTGCGGAGCGCAAGAAGAAAGGGCGCACGATACTCAGCTACCGTCTGGAAGGCTCCTATCCTGACGGCAAGTGGTTGCAATGCAGTTACGGCGCGCATGGTGAGGTGACACTGTCGAAGAGAATGGACGACAGTGTCAGCCTTTGTGAATTCACCTACAGGAAGGGCAGCAAGGCCGGGCAGAACGAGATCGATATCGATTGCCGTTAAGTCATTGGCATCACCGCGCACCGCCTCCCTTGGCTTCGGCCTCGATCAAGCTGAGCGCCGCACGCGACAGCAGACCGCTGCGCGTCTCGTGCCGCGCCGCCGCATAGCGGTCGATCTTGCTCAACACAAAACGCGGCAGGCTGATGTTGATGCGTTCGGGCTTGCTGTCGAGCTTTTCAAGGTCGAGGTGGACCAATGCCCAGATGCCACCCGCATGCTCAAGATTGGCTTGGAGGGCTTCGATCTTGCTTTGCGTGATTTCCACTGGCTCGCCCAGCTCCAGCAGTGTCTCGATGTGGCTGGTGATGGCTGACCGGACGTTGTTGAGCGCATCTTCCACGCTATCGCCCCACGAGTGGACGCCTTTGATGTCGGGGACGTTCACGCCGTACACACTATCGGCATCTTTAAAAATGACAACGGGGATATTCATGGCTGTTCCCTCATGCACTATCTGTTGAACTCGGCAACGCGGAGGAGAAATGTTGCTCTCTGCAAGCATACCTATAATGTGTATCAGTGTGTATTCCAGATCTGACGCTACACAACGTTCAGACGCAAAAAAGCCCGCCAAAGCGGGCTTTCTCACTCTACAGCCAAACCAAAAACTCAGAACTGGTTCATCGTGTTGTCTTTACCAGCTGCTTTGAGCGCCGCTTCGCCGCTGAAGTAATCCTTGTGATCGTCGCCGATGTCCGAGCCGGACATGTTTTGATGTTTCACGCAGGCGATGCCCTGGCGGATTTCCTTGCGCTGCACGCCGGCCACGTAGCCCAGCATGCCCTGGTCGCCGAAGTATTCCTTGGCCAGGTTGTCCGTCGACAAGGCTGCCGTGTGGTAGGTCGGCAGGGTGATCAGGTGGTGGAAGATGCCGGCTTCGCGGGCCGAGTCGGCCTGGAAGGTGCGGATCTTCTCGTCGGCGGCGATCGCCAGTTCCGTCTGGTCGTATTCCACGCTCATCAGCTGGGCGCGGTCGTAGGCGGACACGTCTTTGCCTGCCGCTTTCATGCCGTCGAAGATTTGCTGGCGGAAGTTCAGGGTCCAGTTGAACGATGGGCTGTTGTTGTACACCAGCTTGGCGTTCGGGATGACCTTGCGGATTTCGCTGACCATGCCGCCGATTTGCGCGATATGCGGTTTTTCCGTTTCGATCCACAGCAGGTCGGCGCCGTTTTGCAAGGAGGTGATGCAGTCGAGCACGCAACGCTCTTCGCCGGAACCGGCGCGGAACTGGAACAGGTTGCTCGGCAGGCGTTTCGGACGCAGCAGCTTGCCTTCGCGCTTGATGATGACGTCGCCATTGCCCAGCGCGTCGGCCGACACTTCTTCGCAGTCGAGGAAGGAGTTGTATTGGTCGCCCAGGTCGCCTGGTTCATTGGTGACGGCGATCTGCTTGGTCAGGCCGGCGCCCAGCGAGTCCGTGCGGGCGACGATGATGCCGTCGTCCACGCCCAGTTCCAGGAAGGCGTAGCGGATGGCGCGGATCTTGGCCAGGAAGTCTTCGTGCGGTACCGTGACTTTACCGTCCTGGTGGCCGCATTGTTTCTCGTCGGATACCTGGTTTTCGATCTGGATGCAGCAGGCGCCCGCTTCGATGAACTGTTTCGCCAGCAAATAGGTGGCTTCGGCATTGCCGAAACCGGCATCGATGTCGGCGATGATGGGCACGACGTGGGTCACGTGGCCGTCGATCTTCGCCTGGATGGCTTGCTTGGCATCGCCTTGAGCCGCGTCCAGCTGGCGGAACAGGCCGCCCAGTTCGCGGGCATCGGCCTGGCGCAGGAAGGTGTACAGTTCCTTGATCAGGGCCGAGACGGCGGTTTTTTCATGCATCGACTGGTCCGGCAGCGGGCCGAACTCGGAGCGCAGGGCGGCGACCATCCAGCCGGACAGGTAGAGGTAGCGGCGGTCGGTGCTGTTGAAGTGCTTCTTGATCGAGATCATCTTCTGTTGACCGATGAAACCGTGCCAGCAGCCGAGCGACTGGGTGTACTTGGATGGGTCCGCATCGTAGGCGGCCATGTCGTTGCGCATGATCTTCGCCGTGTACTTGGCGATGTCCAGGCCGGTCTTGAACTTGTTCTGGGCGCGCATGCGGGCGGCGGACTCGGGATTGATGGCGTTCCAGGCGCTACCTTGTTGGTCTTTCAAACCAGCAACAGCCTTGATGTCGTCTTGATATTGGGACATGTGAATCTCCTAAAAAGAAAAGCTATGTTTGAGAAAATCGCCGAGTGCGCCACAACGTCTTGTCGAAGCAAACTGCATGACTAAATAGTAGGCCGATTCGCGCCGATCTTCAAGTCTTATATAAGACATATAACTTAAATTTAATCGTTCTTTTTCAACGACTTAATTATAATTTTTCAGGATGTGAAATGAATTTTCAAAAAGTGAGAGCATTAATGGATGAGTCTGCTTTTTGAAATCCCGCGATGTGAAATGCCTTTTCAGATTTTGGTGCAGCGCGACAAATCGGGGCGAAAGGAGCCACCCGAAGGTGGCGTAGCGGTACATTTGTTTTAATATCATGCTCCGCTTGTGAAAGGTAACGTCAGCGATGCAGATTAACGGTATGGATTTACCCGTCGAGTATATTGCTTTTGCGGCAAGATATCGGGACGAAGCAGGATTCTGCAATTTGCGGCTGAAGGAGGAACTCGATTCTTTCGGTCGCGTCCTGCAGACGGAATTGGCGCACATCCATACGGATGCCGTCGAATTGACTGCCCGGACAGCGCAGCTTGGGGCGTATTTCGTCGGCGATGGCTGCTATGGAGAGCCTGGAAGCGGCAGTGCTGGCCCGGGAGCCATGCCGGACATCGTTGATTTTACAGAAATCATCTGTTTCGGCATGGCCGGTGACGGGAGTCCATTCTGTCTCGATTTCAGGGGTGCCCGGGGCGCACCATCCGTCATCTTGTGGGACGATGATTACTGGCGGAAGATTTCAAACTCCTTTGAAGACTTTCTATCGCTATTTTCTTGATCGCTTGCCGGGACAGTTGCTGCAGCGCACGAGGCAAGCCCGTGCGCTGCCCAAGTCTAAGCTAGCGTCCCACCGTCTGCCGCTGGTCCTTGATGAACAGCGCCGTCAGCATGCCCACCACGCACACGCCGATCACGTAATAGGCGGGGCCCAGCACGTTGTTCTTCAGCATCAGGGTCACGACCACGGGCGTCAGGCCGCCGAAAATGGCGTACGACAAGTTGTAGGAAAACGACAGTCCCGAGAAGCGTACCTGGGCCGGAAACGCTTGCACCAGCACGTAGGGCACGGCGCCGACGACGCCGACGAACAGGCCCGTCATGGCGTACAGGGGAAGCAGCAGGTCGGGGCGGGTGCCGACGGTGGTGTAGAAAATGTACGTGGAAATGGCCAGCAGCACGGAACCGACGAAGATCACGCGCTTGCCGCCCAGGCGGTCGGCCAGCATGCCGGCGATGATGCAGCCGAAGGCCAGGCACAGGGTCGCCACGGTATTGGCCACCAGGGTGGTGCGCGGCGCGATGTGGTGGATCTTTTGCAGCAGGGCAGGCGTCATCAGGATGACGACGACGATGCCGGCCGACAACATCCACGTCAGCAGCATCGATACGACGACGGCGCCGCGGTGGCTGCGCAGCACGGATTTCAAGGGCATTTCCGTCGCCAGCGCCTTGCGCTGCTGCATTTCCGCAAACACGGGGGTTTCATGCAGCCAACGGCGCAGATACATGGCGCCGAAGCCGAAGATACCGCCCAGCAAGAACGGATAGCGCCAGGCGCCATCGGTGATTTCCGCCGGCGTGTAGACGGTGTTCAAGCCCGTCGCCACGAGCGAACCCAACAAAATACCGACAGTCAGGCCCGCCGTCAGTACGCCGCAGGCAAAGCCCGTGAAACGGCTGGGCACGTGTTCGGACACGAACACCCAGGCGCCCGGCACTTCGCCGCCCACGGCCGCGCCCTGGAAGATGCGCATCAACAGCAGCAGCAGCGGGGCGGCCAGGCCGATGGTGGCGTACGTGGGCAACAGGCCGATCAGCAAGGTCGGCACGGCCATCATCAGGATGGACAGGGTGAACATGCGTTTGCGGCCGAGCAAGTCGCCGAAGTGGGCCATGACGATGCCGCCCAGCGGACGCACGACGTAGCCGGCGGCGAAGATGCCGAAGGTTTGCAGCAGGCGCAGCCATTCCGGCATTTCCGGCGGGAAGAACAACTGGCCGATGGCGTTGGCAAAGAAGACGAAGATGATGAAGTCGTAGAATTCCAGCGCGCCGCCCAGGGCGGCCAGCGACAGGGTCTTGTAGTCTTGCTGGGTGAGGGGACGGCTTGCGGCGGTGTCGGAGGTAGGCATGTGTCTCGTTCTTGTGTGTTATGGGAGATTGCCAGACCTAGCATACGCATTTCCGCCGCGTGAGTAAATGCGGGGGGAGGGGGAGCCGCCTCAGCTGTGCTTAATACAACGCCGCTATCATCAGCGTTGACTTCATTGCAAAGGACACAGTATGCATATCATGATCGTGGGCGCCAGCCGGGGCCTGGGACGCGCGCTGGTGGACGGTTTGCTCGCTGACGGGCATGCCGTCATCGGCATATCGCGCCAGCAGCCTGCCGACTTGCCCGCCGGCCAGGGCACGCAGCTGCAATGGATCGCAGCGGACCTGGCCGCACCCGCCGAGGCCGTCGAATGCATCGCGCGTGCGGCGCCGGCCGCGCTGGACGCGGTGATCTACAACCTGGGCGTGTGGGAAGAAAAGGCCTTCAGCGATGACTACGCTTTTCTCGGCGATGCGGACGACGCCATCGTCGACATGGTCAATACGAATATCACGGCGACGATCTTGCTGCTCAAGCGCCTGGTGCCGCGCTTGCTGGCCAGCAACAAGCCGCAACTGATACTCACGGGGTCAACGTCCGGCCTGCGCCAGAGCGGCCGCCCGGAAGTGACGTTCAGCGCGTCGAAATTCGCCTTGAACGGCATCGCCGACGCCTTGCGCGAAGGATTCCGCGAACAGGGGCTGGCCGTGACGGCGCTGCAACTGGGTTACCTGAACACCTATGATGGCTTGTCCGTGCCGCTGGCGGACGCTAGCGCGCGCGGCGAAGGCGAGCTGATACCCGTGCATGACGTTGTTGCCGTCGTGCGCATGCTGCTGAACCTGTCGAACGCCTCGTTCGTGCGCGAACTGGTGATGCCCGCGCTGCGCGACGAGCGTTTCTGACTCTCAGGCATCCTTGCCGTAGACCTCGGACCAGCCGAGACGCTCTTCCAGCCACTCGTCCACTTCCGAGCTATCCATGTGCATCAGGGCGGCGCCCAGCCGCAGCTTGCCCTTGGCCAGGGCCAGCACGGCGAACACGGATTCCAGCATGACGGGGTCGAGCTGGCCCTGCAGGTCGCGCGCGGCGATGGTAGGCAATTGCGCCCAGGCATCGCGGTAGCTGTCGGCCAGCCAGTCCGGCAGAGGCGGATTGTGCTTGCGGTGGCGCTCGATTTCAATCAGGGCGATGAGCGCATAGAAATCTTCTTCGCGCGCTTGCGCGCCGCCCAGCATGGCGACGAGCTGGGGTACGGCCGCATACGAGGCGACGCCCACGTCGCCCTGGTGGTGCAGCTCTTCCCACAGCTCATGCCACACGTCTTCGCCCGCCTGCATGGCCTTGAGCGCCTCGGCCACGTCGTAAGGCATGCGGTAGCCGCCTTCCAGGGTGGGCCAGAGAGGATCGTCGAGTGATAACAGCATGGTTTTCCTTGATGGGACAGCTCGGCTGAGCAAACGCGCACTATACAAGCACCCGGCGCACGCAGAGCGCGTAGCCGTCGAACTCGCGCAAAGTCTGATAGGCGACGCCCGTGTCAAAGTCCTTGCACCAGGCTTCGTCTTCGATGTCGCCCGGCTCGCTCGACCAGTGCCAGTTTGGCCGGAATGCCTCTTTCAATGTCGCATACAGCAAGGTCTGCTCGCGTCGATCCGGCAAGCTGTGGCCGAGGCTGGCGGCCCAGTCTGACGTGGCTTGCCACGAGTCGTACTCCGGCTCGAGCTTGTCCGGCTGCAATAGCAGATGGTAGTCGGGCGCGCCATCCTTGCCGAGAATCAGGCCGGCATAGCGCTCGCCCTGCCGCAAGGGGACGGGGGCGGCCGCCGCTGGCGCCAATTCGACCCGGCGCACGGCGCAGGCGCGGCCGCTGTAGGTCTTGCGAAAGTTGTATTGGGTGCCGTTATCGAAATCGTGGCTCCAGGCCAGGCGGGGCAGGATGGCGTCCGCTTCCGACGACCAGTACCAGGCATCCGGGAAGGCGTCGCGCAAGTTGGCGTGCAGCAAGGCCAGTTCGCTGCGCGTGGGCAGGCAGGCGCCGCGCGCCGCGGCCCAGTCGAGCGCGGCTTGCCAGGGCAGGGCGCCGGCTTCGCCGGGCAGCAGGAACAGCTGGTAGCCGGGGGCGCCAGCGTGGCCAGGCAGGATGCCTGCGTAGCGCTCGCCGGCAATGGCGCCCAGCACGCCAGGGCAATGCTCGAACCAGCCATCGTCTTCTTCCTCGGCAATAAAGGCCGCGATCAGCGCTTGAGGCGCGGGCGGCGCGCCGGCCAGCAGGGAGTTGAAGCAGTTGATGGCCGAGGCGTGGGGCGTGCCGGCGCCATTGGCGATACCGACGAGAAACTCGCCCGCCCAGTCGGGCAAGGTGGTGATCAGGCGCGGCAGTTCATGCAGCAGTGCCATGCAATACGCCGTCTCGCCGTAGCGCCAGGCGGCGCGGTTGGCTATCTGGTAGGCGCCGTAATCGTGTTCGGCTTGCACGGATTGAAAGATGGCCAGTGCGTATTGCGCGCCTTCCTTGCCCGTCAGCGCATCGAGCATGGCGCAATAGCGCTGGAAGCGCTGCTGGGCTTCATCGGGCGGCGTGGCGGTGTCGTCGTCCTGGATGATGTTGCCCAAAATTAAAAGTTCGGCTTTCCAGTGTTCGAATGAGGATGGCATGGCATGAATGAAATGATCGCGATGAGCTGCCATTATGACCTGTGCCGCCCGTGATTTTATTGATGGTGGCAGATTTCTCTTCGATCAAAATGCATCGTCCTTGTTTTCGTGTTTATTAATTCGGCTTCCTGTGGTGACTCATCGTTACAAATGAATTTTATTAGATGGTTGTGGTGCGATATTTTTCTCTGCTTGAAATGGATAATAAGAAGGCGGCGCTGGAATTAATATATTTTTATGCCGTTCAATTCAGCAGTTGCCTATCATATTTTTTACTTATCGTGAATAATTCGGGTCGAGTGAAATATCATTAACCTGATCGGAATATCACGTGAATAGTAGAATTTTATTTTGTGCGCTGGCTTTTGCTGCCTTGTCGGCCTGTGGCGGCGGAAGTAATAACTCGGCGGACAATGGCGGCGCAGTCGTGCTACCCGTTACCCCTTCCATTCCGGTGGCGAATACGGCGCCCGTCGCGCAGGCCGGGCCCGCCCAAAGCGTGGTGGTCGGCAGCGTCGTGACCTTGGACGCGAGCACCAGCTCCGATGCGAATGGCGATGCCTTGACCTACAAATGGGTGATCAGCTCCAAACCTGCATCCAGCGCCGCTGTCCTGGATTCCTTATCCGCCGTGAAACCAACCTTTACCGCCGATGTGGAGGGCGTGTACGTGGCCACCTTACTGGTCAGCGATGGCAAGATCAGCAGCGAGCTGTCGTCGGTGACGGTTGCCGCGTCGGTAGCCAATGCCCCGCCTGTCGCCAACGCGGGGCAGTCAATGACCATTGTTGCGGGTATGGGTATCATGTTGGATGGTAGCGCAAGCAGCGATGCGAATGGCGATATCCTCACCTATAAATGGAGCCTGGTATCGAAGCCTGCCGGCAGTACTGTACGGATCGTGGATGCAAACTCCGTGCGTCCGTATGTCGGCGTGGATTTGCCGGGTGCCTATGAACTGAGCCTGGTTGTCAACGATGGCAAGGTCGATAGTGCGCCGGCTTTCGTGACGACGACGGCGGTTGTCGGCAATGCCCGGCCATTGGCCAATGCGGGCGTGGCGCAGAACGTGCTCAAGGGGAACACCGTCATTCTTGATGGCAGCGCAAGTTCTGATGCGAATGGCGATGCCCTGACGTATTACTGGACCCTGACTTACCGTCCTGCGGGGAGTACTGCCACGTTGTCGTCCGCAACGCTGGTGAAACCCTCTTTTATCGCCGACAAGGCTGGCACGTACGTCGCCACGTTGCGTGTGTGGGACGCAACGACATCGAGCGATTCAATGAGCGTCACGATTACGGCGACGTCCACGAATGCCGCTCCGGTGGCGAATGCCGGGGTGGATCAGCGTGTGCTGGCAGGTGCGTATGGTGTGACCCTCGATGGCAGGGGCAGTTCGGATGCGGACGGCGACAATCTCAGCTATAAATGGACGTTCATCTCCGTGCCGCCAAATAGCATGCTGCAACCGTTTCCCGGCGAATTGTACCGCAGCCAGGCAGTCAGCAGATTTTGGGCGAATGTGCCGGGAACCTATGTCGTCAGCCTTGTCGTCAATGACGGTACGGTCGACAGTGCACCATCAACCGCCACCATTATTGCCACTGCAAGCTCGACCAATGCGGAGCCGATGGCCAATGCGGGCATAGATCAGGTTGTCGCTCCAGGAACGACCGTGCGTTTGACGGGACTTGGCAGTACGGATGCGGACCGCGATGTGTTGACATACCGCTGGCAGTTGAAGAGCAAGCCTGCTGGCAGTGCGGCCGTGCTGTCGTCATTGACTGCCGCGCAGCCGACATTTGTCGCAGATATGGCCGGTGATTATGTCGCGACATTAATCGTCAACGATGGCTCGGTGAATAGTGGCGAAGATAATGTCACGGTAACGGCGACGCCGAATCTGCTCAATTTATACCAGGTGCAGGACAATGGGGCCGGTCCGGTCGAGACGAAGGCCGGCTTGCCTTACCTCGCCAATGCGACGGTACAGAGGTCGTGCTCGGGATCGTGCGCGGCCAACTTTACGGTCGATACCTTCAAGGTGGCCGCCGCCGGGACGAGCTTCATGATTACCAATGTGACGGCCGTCGACAGTACCGGCAAGGTCGTTCCGGCCATCGTCGGTCTGGTGTCGGGCCAGGTCATTCCTGCCGGCAGCAGCGCCACCTTCTCGCTGGTGTCGCCCAAGACGAATGGCGCAACGGCTAAACTGAGCTACAAGTTCTTTGTGGCGGAAACGGGCCAGTCTTTCGTTTATAACGCCGACTTCACGTCAAACTAAGTGATGTAACTCAGTGATGTAACTAAATGATGTAACCCAGTGATGTAATATGGCGAATGCCGGGCTTCGGTTCCGCGTTCGCCAGCCCACCTTGCCTCCTACCCCATGCCCACCTGGACTTCCCCGCCCCAACTCGTCGCCCTGGCCGCCTTTTATGCGCAGGCGCAAGCCCATCCGGATGCCATCGGCGACGCGGCCTTCCTCGGCGCCGTCAAAGCCGCCCACTGGCCCACCAACTGCTGGAGTTACGTGGAAGCATCGTTCGCCATCATCGCGCCCGCCTGCCTGCTGCGTCCGCATCTGACCGCCGAGCTGATCGCCTTGCCGATCGACGCCATGATCGCGGGCGGCCTGGACGATGCGGGGCAAGTCATCGCCATCGGCCTGGCCTGCGCCACGCGCGACGCGCCGTATGTGGCGGTGAGCGCAGAGGGCAAGCGCTGGCTGACGCAGGTGTGGCCGGGACTGGAAGAGCTGGTCGAGACCGTGTTTCAAGCCAGGCTGCAGGAGGCGCTGGCGGAAGATGAGGACTAAGCAAGCCTGCCCTTGACCTGGAAAGCCCGTTTACGTTAGGGTATACGTAACTACTTACATATATCCCGCCCAACATGTCTTCCAACTTGCAAACCTACGGCTCCCTGATGCTGGCCAGCCGCCTGCGCCGTCTTTCCGATCAACTGTATGCGGGCGTCGATACCAGCTATCTGGCCGCCGACGTCGAGCTGACGTCGCGTTGTTTCCCCTTGTTATTGCTGCTGCGCGACAACGGCCCGACGGCGATCACGGCCCTGGCCGCGCAGATCGGGCAGACGCACCCGGTGGTGGTGCAGCTGGGGCGCAAGCTGCTCGACGCTGGCGTGGTGGCGGAGATGCCGGACGCCAAGGATGAGCGGCGCCGGCTGCTGGCGCTGTCCGACGCCGGGCAAGCGTTGCTGCGCAACATGGCGCCCCTGTGGGACGATGTGCGCGCGGCCGTCGATAGCGTCTTCGAGCACGGTACGCCGCAGCTGATGGCCAGCCTGGACCGGGCCGAAGCGCGCCTGCAGGCGCAAGGTTTCGGCGAAACGATCGCCGCCTGCCGGCGCCTGCGCGAGCGGGCGGCCGTGGAAATCATCGATTACGCCGCGCAATACGCGGCAGACTTCAAGCGGCTGAACATCGCCTGGCTGGAGCGGTATTTCTATGTCGAGGCGCTGGACGACAAGGTGCTGTCCGATCCGCAACGCTCGATTCTCGACGCTGGCGGGCAGATCTTCCTCGCGCGCCTCGATGGCCGCATCGTCGGCACCTGCGCCCTGATCCGCGCCGGCGACGCCAGCATCGAGCTGTCGAAGATGGCCGTCACCCCCGAGTGCCAGGGCCTGGGCATCGCGCGTCGCCTGATCGAGCGGGCCTTCGACGCCTTCGAGGCCAGCGGCGCGCAATTGCTGTTCCTGGAATCGAACAGCAAGCTGGCGCCAGCCATCCGCCTGTATGAAAGCAGCGGTTTTACGCACGTGGCGCGGCCGGCCGGCGACGCCCATTACCAGCGCGCCGACGTCTACATGGAGTGGCAGGGCCGCTAGCGCACGCGAGGGCGCCACGCGGCGCTCCCCATCGGCCGTCTCCCGCGTTACAATACGCGCATCCATAACGGAACTTAGGTTCCACTATTCCGAGACGCCGACGCCGCATGCCTTCCTTCCCGATGCCCTTCCCGCAGTTGATCGTTCCACCCGAGCCCACCCAGGCGCGCAGCAAGCTGGCCTTCGAGCGCTTGCTGCTGGTAGGGGAACAGTTGCTGGCGGAAAACCGTTTCGATGAAATCGGCGTGGCCGACCTGGCAAAACTGGCGGAAACCTCGGTGGGCACGTTTTACCGTTTATTGGGCGACAAGGACACCTTGAGCCGCTTGCTGCTGCAGCGCTTTTTTTCCGACATGGTGGAAAAGGTCGAAACCCTGACGGAGCTGCGCCAGTGGGAAGGGCGCAGCCTGGAAGACTTCATCCGCGCCATGGTGGCCATGTTCGTGGCCGTCAACATGGGCCGGCGCGGCGTGTTGCGCGCCCTGATCACGCGCTGCTCGCAGGACGCGCAGTTCCGCGACAAGGTGCACCAGATCAACCATCTGATCTCGCAGCGTACGGTCGCCGTGCTGGCCAGCAAGTCGGCCAGCATCCGCCATCCGAATCCCACGCAGGCGATGATGGTGGTGCCGCCCGTGCTGCTGGGCATCCTGAACCAGCACGTGTTGTCGGGTTCGCTGTCCTTCCTGTCGGCGGCCGCGCTGGAAGATGAGCTGGTACGTGTTGCTTTAAATTACCTGACTTGAGATATTTACCGATTTAACTTGAAATCGGAATTCGGATTCCGTATTATGTTTTCCAACAGCAGGAAAATATATTCCTGCACCTGAACACAAAGCATGTTCAACAGCAAGGAGACAGAATGCGGCGTCACACGACATCCGATGTTCCATTGCATTATCTCGACCTCGGTCCCGGCACACAGGCAGGGCAGGGCGATCCCGTGTTTTTGTTGCACGGCCTCGGTTCCTGCGCCGAAGACTGGCGCCCGCAAATCGACGCCCTCGGCAGCAGCCATCGCCTGATTGTGCCTGACCTGCGCGGCCATGGCGCCAGTCCCGCGCCCAACGGCGACTGGCAGATCGGCGACTTCGCCAACGACCTCTTCAACCTGATGGACCAGCTCGACGTGGCGCGCGCGCACATCGTCGGCTTTTCGCTGGGCGGCATGGTGGGCCTGGAAATGGCCAACCGCGCCCCCGGCAGGGTCGTCAGTTTGTGCCTGATCAATTCCCAACCGTTCCAGGGCAGCAAACCGGCCGCGCTGCTGTTTGCCTACTGGCTGCGCCGCACGGTGATCGCCACCTTCGGCTTGAAAGCCATGGGCAAGATCATCGGCAAGAAACTGTTTCCCGATCCTGAACAGCAAGCCCTGGTCGAGCGCTTTGCCACGCAGATGGCGGGCATGGACAAGCGCGCCTACATGGCCGCGCTGGACGCCATTTTCCACTGGGATATCGACATCCATTTCCAGGCCCTGGCCATGCCCGTCCTGATCATGGCGGCGGACCAGGATTACACGCCCGTCGCCAGCAAGCGGGCCTTTGCCGCACAGTTTCAGCAGTGCGAGATCGAGATCATCGCGAACTCGCGCCACGCCACGCCCCTGGACCAGGCGCAGCGTGTGAATACCTTGTTGCAGTCCTTCCTTACCATAAATTCAAAATAAACAGGCCACTCGCCGCACGGGCCGAGGGCCGGAACACAGTCATCGCAGGGCAGGTGCACGCTTTTTGCGCGCGGGTACCGTTACGTCTTGCGATTCCGGAATCCGGCCGTTTTCCCTGGCGGTAAGCAAGCCTGACATTGGAGACGCTATGAAACTTGCTTTGAAATTGATGCCCGCCGCCCTCGCCGTTGCCGGCGCGTTTGCCACCCAGGCCCAGGCGCAGGAAGCCAACCCGGCAACTGCCGTCAGTGCCCAGGAAGCCAGCGATGCGAAAGAACGCATGGAAACCGTGACGGTCTCCGCCCGCCGCCGCGAAGAGCGGCTGCAGGACGTGCCGCTCGCCGTCACGGCGTTTTCCGCCAAGGCCCTGGAACGGGCGAATATCCAGAACCTGGCCGATTTGCAGGAGCGCGTGCCGAACCTGACCGTGTACGCATCGCGCGGCACGAATACCACCCTGACGGCGTTTATCCGCGGCGTCGGCCAGGCCGACCCCGTCTGGGGCGTGGACCCGGGCGTGGGCATTTATTTCGACGACGTCTACATGGCCCGTCCGCAAGGCGCGCTGCTCGACGTGTTCGACGTGCAGCGCATCGAGGTGCTGCGCGGTCCGCAAGGCACCCTGTACGGCAAGAACACCATCGGCGGCGCCATCAAATACATTTCGCGTCCGCTGGCGAAGGAAAACGGCGCTTCGGCGGAAGTGGGCATCGGCAACTACAACCAGCGCAACTTCAAGGCCGCCTTCAACGTGGCCAACGAAAACGGCACGTGGCGCGCGCGCCTGGCGGCCGCCAAACTGGACCGTGACGGTTTCGGCCGCAACACGTTTAACGGCGAACAGGTCAGCGACCAGGACAGCACGGCCGCGCGCCTGTCCGTCGGTTACTTCCCGCAGGACATCCCTTTGACCGTCGTGCTGAGCCTGGACGCCACGGACGACAAATCGGGCGTGCGCGGTTTCCAGCGCATGGGCGTGAGCGCTTTCGATCCGCTCAAGCGGCCACCGAGCACCAGCGCCTACGATATCCAGAGCGGCATGCGGGGCAACAACTTCACGCACAACCGGGGCGGTTCGCTGGTGGCCAACTACACGCTGTCGAACGACTGGTCCGTGAAAGTGATCGGTGCCAAGCGGCGCAGCACGTCCGAGCAAACCATCGACTTCGACGGCTTGCCGCAACCCATCGCCGACGTGTTCGGCGACTCGCGCGACGAGCAGAAAAGCCTGGAATTGCAGGCGTCCTACAGCGGCGACTATGGCGCCGGTGTGATCGGCCTGTACCGCTTCGAAGGCACGGCCGGCGGCGGCATCTACAACAATTTCCTGGGACGCCAGTTCCAGGCCGCCGTCAGCACGGTGGAGACGGACAGCACGGCGCTGTACACGGACTGGACCTGGCCCGTGGGCAAGGCGTGGAGCATCAATGCGGGCTTGCGCCACACGCGCGAGGAAAAGCGCGCCATCGTGCTCAACCGTGCTTTTGCCGACGTGGGCTTTACGCGCCCGATCCAGACGGCGGCCGATTTCGACAAATCTTTGTCGGTCAGCAATACCTCGCCGAAACTGTCCGTGCGCTATGAAGCGTCGAAGACGACGAATTTCTACAGCAACTTGTCGCGCGGCTTCAAGTCGGGCGGCTACAACGTGCGCGCCAACAACCTGGTGGTACCCGATTCCGCGCGCCCGTACAAGGATGAAAAACTCGATGCGCTGGAAGTGGGCATGAAGTACGCGGCGCCGGACGATACCTTCGACGCCAACGTCGCCCTGTTCTACAACCGCTACAAGGATATCCAGTTGTCCGTCTTCACCAGCTACGTGCAGCCGGGCGGCTTGCCCGGTTTCTATGGCGACTTCACGAATGCGGGCAAGGCGACAGTCAAAGGCGCGGAGTTCGAATTTTCATGGCGGCCGAACCGCCAGTGGGAAGTCAACGGTTTCCTCGCGCTGCTGAACGCCAGCTATGACGAGTTCATGAGCGGCGGCAAGAACATTGCGGATACGCAAAAGTTCAGCAATACGCCGCGCCGGCAAGTGGGCCTGAACCTGACGCGCACGGACCGCGACGTGTTTGGCGGCGCCTTGCGCAGCATGGTCGGCTACGGCTACCGCAGCAAGGTGTATCCGACCACGGACTTGAGCGAAACCCTGGCGCAGGGCGGCTACAGCATCTGGACGGCTGGCGTCGTCTGGGAAGCGCCGAAGAACTGGACCTTCAGCCTGCATGGCAGCAACCTGGGCAATAAACGCTACCGCACGGATGGCTACAACATTCCTGCGCTGTTCATCCTCGACGGTTTCTATGGCCCGCCGCGCCAGATCATCGCCAAGGCAGGCTACAAATTTTAAGCGCTTGTAGAAGTGCCGGCTTGATATGCATCAAGCCGGTTTGTTGTCGCTGTTTTCGTCCTTAATAATAATCAGGAGACTGGCATGGCACATCTGAATCAGCAACTGCGTCACTTGTTATCTGCACTCATCGCCGCCTGCGGCTTGCTGGCCGCGCTGCCGGCCGCAGCAGGCCAGTGGGACTTCGGCCTGTACGCGAGCCTGTGGGGTTCGCGCGAATACCAGGTCTGGCTACCGAGCAACTACAATCCGAATACGCCGCTGCCCGTCGTGCTGATGCTGCACGGCTGCGGCTCCGAGCCCAACAGCATGGCCGCCGTCAGCCGCTACAACGAACTGGCCGACAGCGAAAACTTCATCGTCGTCTATCCGCGCCAGAACGTCACGGCCAACCCGATGCGCTGCTGGAATTTCATGTTGCCGCTGAACCAAGAGCGGGGCACGGGCGAACCGGCCGTGCTGATGGGCATCTTGAACAAGGTCAAGAGCAAGTATGCGGTGCAGGACAGCCGCGTGTATGTGACGGGCATCTCGGCCGGCGGCGCCATGGCGTCCATCATGGCCGCCTGCTATTCGGACGTGTTCGCCGCCGTGATGGTGCATTCGGGCGGCATGTACAAGGGCGCCACGGGCATGGTCACGGCCGCCGATTCCCTGTTCAACGGCAGCTCCTTCGATCCGAAAGTGCGCGGCAAGGATGCGTGGCGCTGCTCGGGGTCGCCGCGCCGATTGATGCCGACGATGGTGTTCCACGGCACTTCCGACATCGTCGTCAACCCGATCAACGGCGAGCAAACCATCGAGCAATTCCTGCAAACGAGCGATTACGGCGACGATGGCCTCGACAATGACAGCGTGCGCTACCGTGCCGACAGCATCGTGCGCCAGACCGTGCCGTATGGCCGCAGCTATTCCATCGATACGTATTTGCACAACGGCGCCGTCATCGCGCAAAAGTACACGGTCGAGGGCATGAACCACGCGTGGAGCGGCGGCCCTCCCGGCTGGCCATTCAGCGACGAGCTGGGCCCGGACGCCACCGTGATCAGCTGGAATTTCTTCAAGAATTACCAGCGCTGATGGCGTAGGGAAATTTCCATCTTGTAGAATGGGGCGCCGCGATTGCGCCCCACTTTATGCCTGTGAAAAATCCCATGCCTGCTTGCCGCCTGCTGTCCTGCCTTGCCGTCGCCTTGCTGTCCGCTTGCGCCAGTGGCGGCCCGCCCGCCCCATCGGCCGCCGAGGCGCAAGCGCTCGAGCGTGCCGCCCAGCAAGACAGCATGCGCAGCGAATGCGACTGGAACGTGCGCTATGCGCCCGTCGCGCCCAGGGACGCCAGCGTGGCGCAGCTGCAGGCCATCGCCACGGCGCGCCTGGCGGCCTTGCAACTGGCGCCCGCCTGGACCTTGTCCATGCCCGGCAGCGCGGCGCACGCCTTTACGGAGTCGGAGCAAGACCGTGCCGGGCTGCAATTGCTTCTTAGCATCGTCTTGCCGGCCATGGAGCGCTACCCGGCCGGCGTCTTCGCGCGCACGGGCTTGCGCCACGTCGTCCTGGTCAAGGATTTGAGCGTGGACGGCCAGCGCCGCCTGGCCATGCCGGCGCCGGAAATCGACAGCGTCGTCTACGCCGACAACCTGCTGGCCGCGATGTGTCCATCCGGCATGGAGCTGCGCGTGCACCACGAGTACTACCACTTCATCGAATACCGGCTGTTCAACGATTTCTATTACCGCGACCCCGCCTGGCTGGCCCTGAACCCGCCCGGCACAGCCTACGGCCAGGGCGGCGCCACGGCCTATGGCAAGGGCTTCCAGAACCTGGGCCACCCGCAGCCGGGCCTCGTCAGCCTGTACGCAGCCTATGGCCCCGAGGAAGACAAGGCGGAAGTGTTCGGCTGGATGATGACGCCCGCGTATGCGTTGCGGCTGGAGCAATGGAGCCTGGCGGATGCGGCGCTGGCGGCCAAGCGGCACGTCTTGCGGCAAGTACTGGACAGCAAGTCAACTGCTGACTGAAGAACAAGCCGGTTTCGCCAGCTTCGGCACCTCCCGATCCCGTACGCTCCTGGTATTTCCTGGTAACTATATAATCTGCGCTTGGGCGATACCCGCCCTTGAACGTCGATTGAAGGAATGCCATGCCTGGATCCATGCCTAGATATATCGTGCGCCCCTTGGCGCTGTGCGTAGTGTCGGCTGTGTGCCTCTCTGCCGGTGCCGCCGAGGTGGTGGCGGTGGATGCGCAGCAGCGCGCGTCCTTGCTGGAATTTTATGCGCAGCAATATCCGGGCGAGCCGGCTGCGCGCACCGTGTTCGAGAGCGTGCCCGTGGTGGGCGGACGCGGCAGCGAAGTGGTGGGCAGCGTGGAAACGGCGCCGTATCGCGGTCATGGCGCGCTGTGCCGCACGCAGCGCACCAAGTTCGTGCTGCACGGCGAGGGCAAGCAGGCGCGCTGGCAGGAGGCGGGCATGGAATATTTTGCCTGGCTCGACCGCGGCACTTGCCGCCCCGTGGCCGAACCCGTGCGCATGCTGCAGCGCGTCCCCGATGCGGAACTGGAAGGCGTGCTGCTGTACCAGAAGCCGCTGCTGGAGCGGGCGCGCTTATTGATGGCGGGCAATACGGCCTGCGCCCCGTTGCGGGCGCTGAAGTTTTCGCTGGCGGCCGTCGACGTGGGCGCCGCCGCACCGCGTGCCGAAGAGCGCTATGCGCTCGTGTTCAAGAGCGATCGCGACAGCTACGCCCGCGTCTGGCTGCGCAAGAGCGGTGCCCAGTATGACGCGTGGAATGTGACTTGCCCGCCAGTGCTGTAAGCTGCGCCCCCTCGATTGTTTTTTTGACTGTTGCAACCATGAACGAAAATTCCACTTCCGCCCGCAGCTGGGGCACCATCGTCACGCACAGCGACGAGATGGCCATCATCTACCGCTATGTCGACACTTTCCATGACGATTGGGACCTGTCGTCGCAGCCGGACCGCATCATCATCGCCTGGCGTTATGAGGACGAGACGGGCATGCCCGCGCCGAACGAGCGCGAGCACATGGAAGAGCTGGAAGCGGCGCTGGCGCCCGTGGTGGAAGAGCAAGGCTTCGCCACGCTGGCGCTGGTGTCGACGGGCGAGAACCTGCGCGAATGGATCTATTACACGCAGTCGGGCGAAGAGTTTTTCAATCGCCTGAACACGGCGCTGGCGCCGCGTCCAAAGTTCCCGATTGAAATCCGCAGCGCGGCCGACCCCGCCTGGTCCACGTATGCAGGCTTCATGGCCGCGTTACCGAAGTAATTACGTCAACGAATTACGTCAATGCGGCCGTCACGATGCGCGTGGCGGCCGTGATGATGTCCTGGTTCGTGTCCGCTTTTTTCTGTTCGCGCGTGTAGTACACGGCGATGATCAGCGGCGCGCCGCTGGCCGGGTAGGCCACGCCGATGTCGTTGACGCTGCCATACGCGCCCGAACCCGTTTTATCCGCCACCTGCCAGCCGGCAGGCACGCCGGCGCGGATGCGCTTGTCGCCCGTCGTGTTGCCGCGCATCCAGGCATCCAGTTGCTGGCGCTGCGGTGCTGGCAAGCTATTTCCCAATAACAATTGCTGTAAGCTGTGCGCCATGGATGCGGGGCTGGCCGTGTCGCGCACTTCGCCGGGGATGGCGCTATTCAATTCCGTTTCCCAGCGTTCCAGCTGGAACACCGTATTGCCGATGCTGCGCGCAAACGCCGTCACGGCTTGCGGTCCGCCCAATATTTTCATCAAGAAATTAGCCGCGCTATTGTCGCTGTACTGCAAGGTGGCGGCGCACAGGTCGGCCACGTTCATGCCGTCGGCCAGATGCTTTTCCGTGATGGGCGAATACGTGACCAGTTCTTTTTTCTCGTAGCGCACGTGCTGATCCAGCAAACCCGGTTGGCTGACGCTGCGGGCCAGCACGGCGCCCGCCAGCATCGCCTTGAAGGTGCTGGCCAGGGGAAAGCGTTCGTCGGCGCGATAGGCAACGCGCTGTTCGCTGCCGTGGCGCCAGGCGGCAACGCCGAGGCGTCCGCCTGCGGCCTGTTCCAGCGCGGCCAGCTGCGTCTGTGCGGCGGCGATGCCGGTGGCGGGCGCGGCAAACAGCAGCGGTGTCGGGCACAGCAGGGCGGTGCCGCCGGCCAGCAGGAGGTGGCGGCGGACGTGGTTCAGGGATTCAGTCATGGTCGGTCAGTGTTGTTGGAGTGGAAAGGGTGGCCAGCAGTTCGCCGATGGCAAGCAGGTTGGCCGGTTTGGTCAGATGGTGGTCGAAGCCGGCCGCGCTCGACTGGCTGCGGTCGTTTTCGGCGCCCCAGCCCGTCAAGGCAACGAGCACGACGTTGGCGCCGGCCGGTATCCGGCGCAGCGCGCGCGCCACTTCATAGCCGTTCATGCCGGGCAAGCCGATGTCGAGGAAGATGACGTCCGGTAAAAATTGCGGCGCCACGGCCAGGGCTTGCGCGCCGTCGTGGGCCACTTGCGTGGCATGGCCCATCATGTCGAGCACGGCGGCAAGGGTATCGGCCGCATCGACATTGTCGTCGACCACCAGCACGCGGAAATGCGGACCGGCGGCGGCGCTGGCTGGCGTGGCCACTGTTGCGGGCGCTGCCGCTGCCTCCGCCAGCAGGGGCAGGCGCACGCTGAAGGTGCTGCCCAGGCCGGCGCCGGGACTGGCCGCCGTGGCGCTGCCGCCATGCAACTCAGCCAGGCGCCGCACCAGCGACAGGCCGATGCCCAGCCCGCCCTGCGCGCGGCCCATGTTCTGTCCCACCTGGGTGAACATGTCAAACACGGTCGTGATCGACTCGGCGGGAATGCCGACGCCGCTGTCCTTGACCTCGATCAATGCCTCGTTGCCATCACGCCGCGCGCGCAAGCTGATCTGGCCGCCGGCCGGCGTGTACTTGGCGGCATTGTTGAGCAGATTGCCCAGCACTTGCGCCAGACGCGTGGGGTCGGCCTCGAGCGGCAGCGCTTGTTCATCGACTTGCACCTGCAATTGATGGCGGCTGGCCTCGATCAGCGGCATGCTCGTTTCCACGGCGCTGGCGATGATGGTTTTCAAGTCCGCGCGTTCCAGCTTGAGTTCGATCTGGCCCCGCGTAATGCGTGCCACGTCCAGCAAATCATTGACCAGATGCACCATCTGATTGACTTGCCGCTCCATCACGTCGCGCACTCTCGCCACGGTGGTGGGTTTGTCGGCGGCCAGGCGCATGATTTGCAAGCCGTTGCGGATGGGCGCCAGCGGGTTGCGCAGTTCGTGCGCCAGCGTGGCCAGGAATTCCGTCTTGCGCCGGTCCATTTCGGACAGGTTGTCGGCCAGCTGGCGCAATTGCTGCTCAGAGCGCTTGCGCTCGCTGATGTCGCTGAACAATACCGTCAGCAGGCGGCTGCCGGGGCCGCCCAGGCGCGCGGCGAAGACTTCGAACCAGCGCTCCATGGCCACGGCTTCGTTTTCGTAGCGCACGGGCTCGCCGGTCTTGACGACCTGGTCGTACATGTCGAACCAGTGCTGGTCGTGGTCGGGCACGAAGCTGCGGATGGTCTTGCCGATGGCATTGTCTAGTCCCGATTGCTTGACGAAGGCGGGGTTGCCTTCCAGGTAGCGGAAATCGACGGGGCGGCCTTGCTCGTCGTACAGCATTTCGATGACGCAAAAAGCCTGGTCCATCAGCTCGATCAGGGTGCGGTAGCGTTCCTCGCTGCGGCGCAGCGCATCTTCCACCTGTTTCTGGCGCGTGATGTCGAGCAAGACGCCGGGCAATTGCAGGGGCGTGCCATCGGGCGCGTATTCCGCGCGGCCCCGCGCGATGACCGAGCGGTACTGGCCATCGCCGGCGCCGACGCGGTAGCTGGCCTCGAACGGCGCGTGCGCCTGCAGCGCCTGGGCAATCTGCGCGCTGACTTGCTCGCGGTCATCGGGATGGATGATGTCCAGGTAGCGCGCCAGCGGCGCCGCCGTGGCCGCATCGGCATTGACGGGGAACAAGCGCGCCATATTGCTGTCGGCCGTGACCCGGTCGGCAACGATGTCCCAGTTCCAGGTGGCCACTTCGCCGGCCGCCAGGGTCAGGCGCAGGGTTTCCTCGTTCTGCTTGCTGGTCGTCAGGTCGAGCGAGATGCCGGACAGGGCGATCACGTTGCCGGCGCCATCGCTGGCGCAGGTGCCGCGCATGTGCGCCCAGTGCAGTGAACCGTCGGGCCAGCGCACACGGATGTCGATTTCGAAATCGCTGGCGCTGGCGATGGCCGCGTGCACCACCGTCTGCCAGTGCTGCAGGTCGCCGTCGAGCATGGCGCCCGTCAACTGCGCGTAATCGATGCGGCTGTCAGGTGGCAGGCCCAGGTTCGCCTTGAAGGCGTCGGAGCCGGCCATGCTGCCGCTGCCCAGGTCGATCTCCCACGTACCCATGCGGCCGCCCTGCATGGCCAGGCGCAGCCGCTGTTCCGTCTGCCGTTGCCGCGTCACGTCGCTATGCGAGCCCAGCCACTCAACGATGCTGCCATCGGGCGCCAGCACGGGCAGCATGCGCACGAGCATGTTGCGGTAGGCGCCGCTGACGTGGCGCAGCCGGTATTCCGCTTCGAACACGCTGGTCAGGTGCGATGGCATGACGTAAGGCAAGTTGCGGTCATCGGGATGCAGGGCATTGACCCAGCCGCGGCCCAGCAGTTCGGCCTCGGTCTGGCCCGTGAAGGCGCGCCAGGATGGCTGGTCGGCATCGAACTGGCCGAAGGTTTTCGTGCTCCAGACGATGTCGCAATGGGCGCTCAGCAGCAGATGCGCCGCCTGGGCGGCGACGGTGGAGGACGGGACGGCGTTGCTGGGCTGGCTGGGTTCTGGCATGGAGGCTATCGACGATGGTGCAGGGGGCCGCCGCCGCACTGGAATGGGGCGGTCTGGCAACTTCATTCTGGCGATATTACAACTATTTTTACCCTCGGGGCTGTCTCGCAGGGCAGCAATTCCGCTTTCGGCTGGCCTGGCGAAAAGGCGCGTCACGCGGCATGGCATCGGAGGAAATAGCAAGGCGAGCACGCTATTGTGGCTGAATAACCACTAGTCTGGCCTTTATGTTGATGAATGAATATTTTACATAACAATATTCTTGCAGCGCATAAGGCGCTTGAATTAAATTGGCGCCTTACTTAAAAGTTGGTGTTCATCAGACATCCCGGAGATGCGGCCAGAACCGCTGTCAGCTTGGACGACAGCCAGGGCAGAGCCAGTGACGCCGAGAGCGGAGAAACATCCGCTCGCGCTGTTGCACCAAAATGGTGCAAACGATCATCCAGCGCCGTACATAACCCGGAGACAGGTTTCGCAATTCTTTTTTAAACTTCTGGGAAACAACATGATCAAGATGTCCAAGATGCACAAGCGTTTGTGCGCCAAAAGCGCTGCTATGCTGGCACTGTCCGCTGCCTTGCCTATCGGCTCGGCTTATGCTGATGAAGTCGCTGCTGATACGACCCCTGCCGCCAGCCAGCTGGAAACCGTGACCGTGACGGCGCAGCGCCGCAAGGAAAATATCCGCGACGTGCCCGTCTCCGTGTCGCTGCTGCGTGATGAAAAGCTCGACGTGCTGGTGTCCGGTGGACAAGACATTCGCGTGCTGGCCGGCAAAGTGCCGAGCCTGAACGTGGAATCGTCGAATGGCCGCACCTTCCCCCGCTTCTACATCCGCGGCTATGGCAATACCGACTTCAACATCTTTGCATCGCAACCTGTTTCCCTGATTTACGACGATGTCGTGCAAGAAAATCCTATCCTCAAGGGCTATCCGATTTTCGACGTGGCTGGCGTGGAAGTGCTGCGCGGCCCGCAAGGCACCTTGTTCGGCCGCAATACGCCTGCCGGCGTGGTCAAGTTCGAATCCGTCAAGCCGAACCTGGACAAGGTTGAAGGCTATTACAACGTTTCCGCCGCCACGCACAACACCACCAATTTCGACGGCGCCGTCAACGTGCCGCTGAGCAAAGAATGGGCCATGCGTGTTTCGACCTTGCGTCAGCACCGCGACGATTACGTCGACAACACGTTTACGGGCCAGAAAAATGCGCTGGACGGCTACAACGAACACGCGGAACGCGTGCAATTGATGTATGCGCCGAACGGCACGTTCAACGCCCTGTTCAACGTGCATCAGCGCAGCACCACGGGCAGCGCGCGCGTGTTCTTCGCCAACGCCATCAAGCTGGGCACGAATGACCTGGTCGACGGTTTCAATCCGACCAAATCCTACACCGATGCCTTGAATTTCCAGGAACTGCGCACCAATGGCGCCAGCGCCCGCCTGAGCTGGGAACTCGACGGCGTCAAGCTGTACTCGATCACCGGTTTCGAACGCGTGGGCAAGTATGTGTCGCATGGCGACATCGATGGCGGCGCAAAAGGCATGGTGCCAGCGATTCCATTCCCGGTGGAAACTGCTGGCGGCATCAAGAGCGTGAAACAGTACTCGCAAGAATTCCGCGCCGAATCGAAAAATGCCGGTCCGCTCAATTGGCAGGCTGGCGTGTACTACTTCAACGAAGATGCCAACGGCTACACGGATAACTTCGGCGGTAGCGACCATGCGCTCGTTTCGCACCTGGCCAGCCGCCAGAAAAACAGTGCCTGGGCCACCTTCGGTTCCGTCAACTATGCCGTCAACGATGACTTCGTGCTGCGTGCCGGCTTGCGTTACACCAAGGACAAGAAGGATTTCAACACCGTTGAAGCGGACCGTATCGTCCAGATTTCTCCGACCAGCGCCGATGTCAGCAAAGCTAAGGTCAACTGGGACCTGAGCGGTACCTACAAGTACAACAAGGACGTGAACTTCTACGGCCGTGTCGCTACCGGTTTCCGCGCGCCAAGTATTGCGCCAGCCAGCGACAAGGTGTCCGTAACGGTTGCCGACGCGGAAACCATCACCTCGGTCGAAGCGGGCATCAAGGCCGACCTGTTCGAGCGCCGTGCCCGCGTTGCTTTCAGCCTGTACAACTATCAGGTGAAAAACCAGCAACTGACGGTCGTTGGCGGCACCTCGAACGTGACGCGTTTGATCAATGCAGCCAAGACGAATGGCCGCGGCGCGGAACTGGAACTGGAAGGTTTTGTCACGCCTAGCCTGAAGATGTCCCTGGGCGGCAGCTACAACTTCACGGAAATCAAGGATCCGAGCCTGTCGGTGGCCACATGCCGCAGCTGCACCGTGACCGATCCGAAAAACGCCGCCGGCTTCGCCATCATCAATGGCAATCCGTTGCCGCAAGCGCCGAAGTGGACGATCACCGCCACGGGCCGTTATTCGATCCCGATGGAAAACGGCGAATTCTTCGTCTTCACGGACTGGGCTTACCGCAGCAAGATCAACTTCTTCCTGTACGAGTCCACCGAATTCACCGGCAAGCCGATGGTCGAAGGTGGCTTGCGCGTGGGCTACACCTGGGATGCCGGCAAGTATGAAATGGCCGTTTTTGGCCGCAACATCACCGACACCCAGCGTATCACGGGCGCCATCGACTTCAACAACCGCACGGGCTTCATCAATGAGCCGCGTCAGTTTGGCGTTCAATTTAAAGGCAACTTCTAAGAACACATAAGCAAACCTACTGCGCGTCGCGATTTGTGGCCTGAGATGCTCACTGCCTCGGCGGCCCCGTGCCAAGCACAGTTGCGCGTCTTGGCCGCAACTCACTGCCGCTCGCTACGGTTTTCTTAAGTGTTCGGTTCCAGGTGCCGGCCATGTGCTGGCGCCTGCATTGCTACCCGCCCGGTTCGCCGCGGCGGGTTTTTTTATGGATGCTCGGGAAGCTGCGCCAGCCGCTGCGCCCAGGCGGGAATGGCTTGCCGCCAGAAGTCTTCCACCTTGTCGGCGCGCACCTCGAGGCCGAGGAAGCGGGCCGCCGGCAGCAGCGCCGACGCCAGCAGGTCGGCGGCATTGCTTGCCGTATCGAAGGCGAGGGCGCCAGTCTGCTTGGATAGCTTTTCGCCGCTGTCGTTCGTGACGACAGGCACGTGCAGGAAACCGGGGTGGGGCAAGCCCAGCACATCCTGCAGATACAGCTGGCGCGGCGTGGAATCGAGCAAGTCCGCGCCGCGCACCACCTGCGTGATGCCCTGCGCGCCATCGTCGACCACGACGGCCAGCTGGTACGCCCAGTAACCATCGCCGCGCAGCACGATGAAGTCGCCCACCTCGCTGGCCAGGTCCTGCCGCTGCGGACCCGCCCAGCGGTCGGCAAAAGCGTACACCGCGTCCGCTCCCTGCGGTACCCGTACTCGCAAGGCCCGCGCCGCCTTGCCCGGCGCCAAGCCATGGCGGCAAGTGCCCGGATACACGGCGGCCCCACCCTTGGGGCCTCCCGCCTGCAGCACCGAATCCTGGATTTCCTTGCGCGAACAGCCGCACGCATACACGAGACTATCGTCCTGCAACTGTTTCAGCGCCGCCTCGTACAGCGGCAAGCGCTTGCTCTGCCACGTCGCCTCGCCATCCCACAGCATGCCGCAGCGCTGCAGACTGGCCAGGATGCCCAGATCGGCACCCTCGACATTGCGGTCATAGTCCAGATCCTCGATGCGCAGCAGCCACGTTCCTTGATGCACCTTCGCATCGAGATAACTGGCCATGGCGGCAACGAGCGAACCCATGTGCAGTGGGCCGGAGGGCGAGGGGGCGAAGCGGCCGATGTGGGGGACGGGCGTTGAGGTCATGCAAAAATTTTTATGAAAATCTGATGTGCTGGTGTCGCAGAGTTGATTGGCATATTGTAAGTCTGCAATGGAAAGTATCGTTCAGAGTGAAAAGTAAGTCAAATTCGAACTTGATTTTTTAATTTTTTGCTCTTAAAAATAGTTTTTTAAATTGTCTTCCATGCATACTAATATAGATAGTGGCAAATAATTGATGTCGTAAGATTGTGAGGGTCATAAAATGCATCTACCTCGCCCCATGATCCAGATTGTGGAAGAGTAAGTTGGAAGTTTTCAAAAAACCATCCCCTCATTTTTTTCGTGTATTTCCCTTCCGGTTTTGATTGAATTTCATTAGTATTTTTTTCTGGTCCAATATCCCAGAATTTTATATGGCCATTATTTTTTTCAAAAAAAACAATTGCAATTATGGTTTCTTTCGGTTTATTTTCGTTTTTTAATGTTGTCTTGTAAGATATTATCTCGCCATCTCTTTTTATCCAATCCTTCCATATTTGTTTTTTTGATTGTGATAGTAAATCATTTCGTTTCATACCTCTGAATAAGGTAATGAATTTTCCGATATTGATGGATCCGTCAGTAGTATTTATTTTCATAATTTATCTCATTTTAATTTTATTTTTGGACCAATTTTTACAACCTTGGTTTTGAAATCGGATAGGAAAAATTGTTTGCCTCCACCATTGCCAAAAATAGTGGCATCTTGAGCCATTGCAATGCTAGTTGCTACACACGTATCTTTTTTAACTTTATAAGCCTGTACGTCTGGACGATAACCAAATTTTCTATGCGGTAATACTTGCAGTAATTCACCTAGCTTTGACTTGCTTCCAGATGCTTTTGTCAATGTATCATCGTCAAAATAAAATCCTGATTGTCCTGGAACTCCTCCGTAAATAATGGTATTTGCTTTCAAGATCGTATTTTTCCAGTTGTCTCTACCTTTGTATATACCATGTCCTTGCCATTGGCTTGCCCAAGCTGCTGGATTTTTGCCAATACATGGATCGCAATTTGTATTTTTATTGCATTTTTTTGATAACCCTAGTGGGTCGACCCAACCAGTTGGATTTGTTGCATATCTATAGCTATTTAATCCTCCCAGTAATTTGATGGGATCTTGCGTCAGGTAACGTCCTGGCTCAGGGGCATAATACCTATAGCGATTGTAAAACAGCCCAGTCTCTTGATCTTCATACTGCCCCTGAAACCGCAGCGGCTGCTCGATTTCCCCTTCCACATGCAGCAAGCGCCCCCAGGCTTTGTAGCGCCCGCTCCAGACTACCTTCCCTTGCGCATCCGTCAGCTCGCGTGGCGTGCCCAGGTGGTCGCAGTGGTAGTGGGTGATGCGGTCGTGTGCTGCCGCGTCGTCAGCTGCTGCCTGGATACCTTGCCATGCCGATACATGATGCGCTTCAATGTCCTCCTGTTCTTGCGCAATGGCTGCCTGCAGTTCGGCGTCGTGCAGGGTGGCGGGTAAATCCCACTGTGCGATGCGCGGCAGGTAGACCGCACTTGCCTGGCGGCAGGTTGGCGAACTGATCCTGGCCAGCGGCACGAAGCTGTCCGGCTCGTACAAATATGTGACCGTTTCTTCGTGCCCAAGTTCCTGCGCCAGCGTGTCGCCGTCCCAGACGAAGAAGGTGGTGGTGGCGTTCTTGCGGGCGGGCTGGTCTTTGGTGATGTCTTGCCGATTGCTCCAGCGTGCTTCTTCTACCTGCTTGGCGATGCGGCGGCTGAAGGCGTCATAAAAATAGCGGGCGCGGTGGCGCGACTGGCGTTCTGTCCTAGTGGTGTGGCGGAGGCGGTTTTCGGCGTCGTATTCAAGTGCCAGGTCGCTCCACGTCGATTCCCTGCCCGGTGGATGGAAGCGCTTGCCGGTGGCATTGCCTTCCTCGTCGTAGTCGTATTCCGTATCGCCGTAGCGTTGCAGGACGTTGCCGGTAGCGGGCGCAGTGTCGACCAGATTGCCGGCCGGATCGAAGGTGAAGTGTTCGGCCAGGCCCGCTTGCACGGCGGACAGCAACTGGCCGACGGGGTCATAGGCGTAGCTGAGTTTGCCGAGCGGGGCGGCAGCCGTGGAACCCGTTTGGAAAATAGTGGTCAGGTTGCCTTGCGCATCGTAGTCGAAGCGGCGTTCGCGCACAGGGGCGGGCGCATTGGCGCCGCGTGCCAGGGTCAGCTGGGTGAGCCGCGATTGCGGGTCGTACTGGCGCGTGGCCAGCAAGCCGCTGCTGCCCAGCTGCCGCTGCTTTTCCCGGTGCAGCTTGTCGCGCTCCACGTCGACCACGGTCTGGCCCTGCCACAGCACACCATGCCAGTGGCCGGAGCCATAGCGCAGGGTGTCGATGCGGCGACCGTTCGGCAGGATGGTCTGGATGCGGTTGCCCAGTTCATCATAGGCATGCGTCATGACAAAGCTGGCGTCCGGTACGCGCGGGGCATTCGGCAACCGTGGAGCTTCGGGCAGCGTTTGCATAAAGCAGGCGCTGCGCTCCTCGATCAGCTGGCCCAGCGCATCATGCATAAAGCGCTGTTCGGCTTGCGGGGAGGACACTGCCGTCAGGCGGCCCAGCGCATCGTAGGCGTAGCGCACCATGCCGTCCGCCGTGGTCTTGACTTGCAACAAACCGAGCGCGTCGCGCAGCAACTGCGTGCGCTGGCTGCCGCACTCGGTGGCCGTCAGGTTGCCGGCCTGGTCGTAACTGTATTCGGTGCGCTTGCCGTCGAAGCCTGTTTCCGACGTCAGCCAGCCTTCCGTGTGATACGCGAGCCGGTAGCTTTCGCCCTTGGCATTGATCAATTCCGTCAGTTGCAGCGCGCCATCGTAGCGATACTGCAAGGTCTGGCCGATGGCGTCCGTGCGTTCGACGGGCAAGCCCTGGCCGTTGTAGCGGTAGCGCGTTTGCTGACCGGCCGCATCCAGGTGCAGGAGCAGATTGCCGTCCCCATCATAGGCGTATTGCTCCCAAGTTTGATCGGGCGCCGTGAGACGGATCAGCCGGCCCAGCGCGTCATAGGCATAGCGGGTGGCATGGCCCAGTGCATCGCGGGCTGTTGCCAGCCGCCCCAGTGCATCGTAGCGGTATTCGCTGGTGTGGCCGGAGCAATCCGTGTAGCTGGTCAGCGAGCCCTGGCGGTTGTACTGAAAATGCTTGCTGCCGCCCCTGGCGTCGATCAGTTCCACCAGTTGGCCGCGCTCGTCGTAGCGGTAGCGCGTGACGTGGCCCAGTGCATCCGTGATGCTGAAGGGACGGCCTGCCGCGTCGTATTCGCGCAAGGTTGTGTTGCCCAGCGCATCCGTGAAGGCGATAGGTTGATTTCCGGCATCGTATGCGATGCTGCTGCTGTGTCCCTTGGCATCGGTGCTGCGGGTCAGGTTGCCGGCAGCATCGTAGGCATAGCGCATGGCGGCGCCGTTGGCGTCGATATCGGCCAGCAGCATGCCGTCGCGGTCCCATTCGCGCCGGCCCAGCGAGGCGGTTTTGCCATTGATGACGCGGCGCACTTCGGTGACCAGCCAGTTGGCGTCGAAGGTGTATTCGAGGACGTCGCCGTTTTCCGTGACGCGGCTGGTGTCGTTGTCCACGTAATCGATGCGCGTGTGCTCGCTGCCGTCCTGGGCGCGCGTGGCGATGGCGCGCGCCTGGTAGCTGTTGGCCAGGGTAATGGGGAAACGTTCGGCCAGCTCCGGTTCGTTCAATGGGGAACCGCTCCAGCGGGCGCGCAGCGCATCCAGGCTGATCCAATCGAGTTCGTAGGCAAAGCCTGTGTAGCTGCTGCACGACGTGAGCAAATGGTGACGGTAGGCATAGTTGCGCGTGTCGCCCAGCGCATTTGACTGGCTGATCAGGTTGTGGCGTGGCGGGAAGGGGGACAGCGCATCGTTCGTCTCGATGGCATAGGCGTAGCGGACGTGGCAGAGGCGGCTGCCGTCGGGCAAGATCTCGTCGATGCTGCCGATATGGATGGCCTGTTCCGCTTCCCCGCGCATGGCTTCGAGCACGCCGCCATCGTCGCTGCGCAGGCGCAGCAGCACTTCGCCCGCCTTGGCATCGATCAAGCGGTCGATGCTGATGCCGCGTCCGTCGCGCCCTTCGCTACGCACGAGTGCAAAGCGCTGCGTGGCGATGGGTGCGGACGGGGCCAGCATGGCGTTGACGCCGTCGTAGCCATGCGGCAGCCAGCCGCCTTCAGCGCGCGCATAACGGTCGATGCTGCCGTCGCGCCACAGCACGGTAAAGGTGTCGGCGCCGTCGCGCATGAGCGTAAAACCTTCCTTGCGGCTGTCGTGCCGCTTGCCCGGTTCCAAACCAGGCAGGCGCAGGGCGCGGCCGCTGTCGTCGTGGTAGACGATGCCGGCCTCGCACAGCGACAGGCTGGTGGTGTAGGGCGTGGACCAGCGCGCGCCCAGCAAGCCCCCGTCTTCGCATTCGGCGCCGGAACGGTAGCAGCGCGTCCAGGCGATGGGGATGCTGCGTTCGAGCGCGAAATCCGTCTGGTACAGGATTTCCTGGCCCGTGCCGAAATGCACGGGCTTGCGGCCCTTGACGGGTTTTTTCGCGGGACCGCTATCCTTGGGGCAGCAGTCGGACGGCGGCTCCGATTTTGGTTCTTTCTTGCCACGGCTCTTGCCGTCGTCACCGCCGTTTTTTGGGGGAGGTTTGTCGAGTTTTGGCGGCGGCTTGTCCGGCTTTTTGCCGACCAGCTTTTCCTTCACCTTGTTGATGGTCGGCGCCGCTTTTTTGCCGAGAAACTTGCTCAGTATTTTTCCACCAGGAATCTTGCTGAACACCGCTGTTTGCAGTAATGTGCCTGCCGCATTCGTGACGATGTCCGAGGCCGTATTGAGTAAATCAGGGGTCTTGCCTGTCAATATGTAATCGGCCGCCTGGTCGAGCACCGTGGCCGATGCATCCATGGCCGTGCCTGTCGCAACGGTCGCCGTGCCGGCCACAGCGCCCGCTGCCGCGCCCGCTTCCATCGCGGCGGCAGCGGGGGCGCCGACTCCCGTTGCCGCAACGCCCAGTCCGGCGACACCCAGCACGGCGCTGCCTGTCAGGACGGTGCCGCCCACGTCTACCAGATCTTCGGCGGCGCCATGCATTTTCCTGGAGCCATGATCCTTGTAATCTTGTGCCGCTTCCCGTATCGCCGTCTTCAGTTCCTTGAGCACGGGCTTCGCCGCCTCCCCACCCCGTTCATAAATCTTGCCCACGGTATTGCGCGAATTCATCCACACTTCGCGCCCCATCTGCACCAGCTTGGCTCCATTGGCGCGGTGGATGGGACTGGCCACCTTGGTGTCGACCTGCTTGCCGACGGTGCCGCTCTTGATGCCGCCCGCCTTGCCGGCCGCGTCGCCCTTGACGGTGGGAATGATGCTGCGCTGGTGCAGGATGACGGGCTCGCTGTGCGACTTGACGTTGGGCGAGGCGTTTTGCGCCTCTGAAAATTCGCCGATGATGTTGTAGGGAATAGGTGGCGTGCTGGAGCCGACGGGTGTCTTGCAAATGTCGGGGCTGAGGCTGACGCAATAGAAGCGCGAGGCCTTGGTGACGGTTTCATTCGTCATGGTTTCTTGCCTTGCCCGGCGGCTTCGCTTAGCGCTTCCTGCGCCTGTTCCAGCAGTTCGATGCGGGCGATTTGCGCCGGCTCCATCACGTGCAGCAGGCGCGACGCGACCTGGCCCGCGTCGGCCGGTACGATGGCGCGCCACACCAGTTCCACGGTGGCGGCCTCGGGATCGACCAGCACCGTATCGATGGCCAGGCGCCGGACGAGCAACTGGTCGTTCTTGTCCGCCAGCAGCAAACACAGCACCTGCCGAGGCAGGGAAAAGCGCAGCACCGTGTTTCCGCGCGGGTCGATGCGGGCCGAGCGATGGTCGTGGCGGCACAGATTGGTCAAGGTGAATTGTTCCAGTCCCGCCAGATGCGTGCATTGCTGGTCGGGCGGCGTGCTGTTCCAGTAGGCGAAATCGAAGTCTTCCGGCAGGGCGGGGATGTCGTCGGCATCCCATTGAACCTTGACGACGATGTTGCCGGCCAGCGCGCGGCGCGGCAGCCAGCCACGGCCGATAACGGCCAGCCCCGCTGGTGGCGGCAATTCCTTGCCGCCGGCGCCTTGCCAGAACTGGGCGGCCGTGCACGGCAGCGACGGCTGCGTGATACGGGGCGCGGGCAGCTCATCGATATGTTTTCCATCCAGGTACCAGTGCCGCGCGAAACCGCGTCCCAGGGGATTGGCCTGGCAGGAGTCGTGCGCCGCCGCGGTGCAGTCATCGGCCGCGATGCGGCATTGCCCGCCATACGCGTAGGCATAGTGCAGCGGCAATTGCAGGAACGCTAACGGTGCGGATAGCTGCCACGGATTGGGCCGCAGCAAGCCCACGGTGGCGATGCGGGCGCAGCCTTGCACCAGGCGCGTGAGGGCGGCTTTCTTGCGGAAGGCGCGTTCGCCGCACACTTGCAGGGTCTTGTCGATCAGGGTTTTCTTTTCCGACTGTACCTTCAGGTTGACGAGAAATTGCGGCATCGCCTGGCCGCGCGGCGCGTGCGCCACGCCATTGACGATCACGTCGCAGCGCGGTTTATAGGGCGCGAAGTCGCTTTCCTGCACGATGCCCGCCTGCGTGTCGTCGTCCAGGTGCAGGTCTTGCGTGGCCAGCGGCGATTGGCGCGCCATGGGCAGCAGGCTGGCCAGGCCGTCCGCGCCGCAGGGGCCAAGCGTGTAGCCCATGCGCGCCACCACCACATGGAAGGCCTCGCCAAACTGGTCGAGCATGTCGAACTGGCTGGCCGCGTGCGGCGTGCGGTTGTCGAACAGCAGGTTGGGGATGTTGAAATGGGCTGTGCCGGCGTCGTTCATCGTCAGCCCGGATTGTTGTCGATGTCATCGCCATGGATCTGCACCTTCGATCTGCCGCGGATGATGATTTCATCGGCAACAAGTTCGATGCGACCCGGCGTGATGGTGATGCTGGACGTGCCCACCGTCATCGTGTGCGAGTCGGCGGCCGTGAGTGTGCTGTCGGCGCCGACGATGACGCTTTTCGCCAGGCCGATCTGCTCGGCCTGTGCCAGCACCACGGTGGTGTTCATGGCGCCGATGACGGTGGTCTGGTAGGCGGCGCCGATGGTCAGCACCTTGGCCAGGCCGATGGTTTCGTCCTTGGCCAGGGTCACCCGTTCCGTGCGGTGGCCGTCGATCTGCACCTGCTCGTTGCCGCCCACGTGTTCGCGGCGGTTGTCGCCAATGTCGATGTGTTCGTCATGGTCGACGCGCTCACGGCGGTTGTTGTGCACGGTGATGTCTTCATCGTGGTCCACCGTTTCCGTGCGGTCGCGCTTGACGTGCACGGTTTCATCGCGGTCGACGGTTTTGCGCCTGTTATTGCCCACCCAGTGCGATTCGTCATGCTCGACTTCGATGCGCTGGTCTTTTTCCGCATGCAGCCACAGTTCTTCCGCATCCTTGCGGTCTTCGAAGCGCAAGGCGTTGGCATGCGCGGTCGAACCTTTCTTTGAGGAACGGCTCAGCATGCCGCTCTGCGTCTTGTTCGCCGGTAGCTCCCACGGCGGCATGTTGCGCGCGTTGTAGACGCAGCCGATGATGAGGGGCATGGCGACGTTACCGTCGAGAAATTGCACGGCCACTTCCATGCCCACCCTCGGCAGGCTGATGTGGCCGAAATTCGGGCCGGCCCAGTTCGATATCACGCGTATCCACGGCGAACTCTTGTCGTCGAAGGTACCCAGGCGGTCCCAGTGGAATTGCACCTTCACGCGCCCGTAGCCGTCCGTGTGGATTTCTTCGCCGGGCGGCCCGACGACGGTGGCCGTCTGCACGCCGTAGATCTTCGGTTCGCGGCTGTGGAAATTGCGGCCGGGGCGCCAGGGGATGGCGCGGGCGATGCAGGTAAAGGTGTTGCTGTAGTGCGAAGTGGCGCCGTGTCCTTGCTGATAGTTGTTGCTGGCGTAGTGGTGTACGGACAGGATCAGGTATTCGCTGGCGGCGCTGTCGAAATGCCCGCCCAGGGTGAACCAGCGTCCCGGTTGCGCCGTGCGATCGTTGCCTTGCGCCTCGAACAGCTGTCCCTGGGCGTCGCGCTCTTCCATGCGGCGCCGGGCCAGCTGTTCTCCATCGTCGATGTTTTTAAAACCGTAGCTGCCCGTGTTTTCATACACTTCCAGCGATGGCACGGCGCCCTGACGGTTCAGCGAGTCGCGGCTGGCGCGGGCGCTGCGCGGGTTCTTGAAATTGAAGCTGGCTACCGTCATCTGGCTTGGCGCCATGCGCCGCACGGTGCTCCATTGATGCACGCCATCGTCTTCCAGGGAGCCGGCCTGATGCTGGAAGGGGATTTCACTCAGATCACCATCGATGGGCTTGCCGGATGTGCTGTCGTCGGACAGCCACAAGGTGTGGCCGTCAAGGCGGTGTTCGTAGCGGTAGTGCCAGCCCAGTTGTTCCCAGTGGCGGTGCAACAGGTTGTGGTCGCTCTCGTTGTGCTGGCACGTGTAGGTGATGGCGGGATCCGGACCGCCGGCGGCCAGCTTGTAGTCGCGCATCAGGTAATCATCGAAGACCTTGTCCGTCAGCGCCGCCACCGTCAAGCCGTGGAAGGCGACATTGTTTTGGCGCAAGTGCAGGTGCGACAGCCACGGTTCCAGCACGATCTCGTAAAACGCGAAACCGCCGTCCGTGCGCAGGAAGCGAAATTCAAATACGTAGCCATTGAAGTAGCGCAAGGTGCCGTCTTCGCGCACCAGGTCGACGGTCACCATCTTGCCCATCACTTTGTCGAGCGCAACGCTGGCGTCGTCGGACAGCACTTCCACCACGTAGGAAAAGTCGCGCGACAGGCTTTCGCTCGCGGCCAGGCTGTTGGCCAGGAACTGGATACCGGCGGGGCCATCGCCCTGCGGAAAGTGCAGGCGCAGCAGGCGCTGGCCCTGCATGTCGCCCGTTATTGCCGTCCATGCCGCCGTCGTATCGGGGAACTGGCTCATCGTGCATCGCTTCACGGTAGGGATCGTTGGCCGACTGTAGCAATAGCGAACACAAGCGTTTTGCGCGGCCGCAAGGTTCAATCGTTGAATGAGGGCATCAATTGCATTTCGTAGTGCATGTCATCGCGGTGGCGCGGCGCTGCCGTATCGCCGAGGAAACTGTTGCAACCGAGGCCGCCTTGTGGCGCGGCCGTCAGCGCCATTCCCCGCACCTCGCTGGCGCGCAGCACCAGCACGATGTCGTAGCGCACGAGCGGCTGGCCGAACAGCATCAGCATGTGGCGCAGCGCCTGGCTGGCCGGGGCACGGGGCAGGAAGCTGGCGTGCTGCTGCGCCGTGAGCGGGCCGAGGCGCAGGCGCACGGCCAGGTCGGGACGGCGGCAGCGCTCGCCGACGAGGGCGCGCTGGCCCAGCACGGCGTTTTCCCTGCCCAGCGCCGTTTGTTCGCGCGGCGCCAGTACATCCATGGCGCCCGTCGCCTCGTCGATGTGGCAGGGCACGCCGAAATGGTCGCCGAGGATGCGCGCCATGACGATGGACGAGACGTCGTGCTGCTGGAGCAAGCCGCTGTACAGGCCGGCCGCCGCCTCGTCCTGGCCCGGGCGACAAGCGGCCAGGGCCAGCAGGCGCGACAGGAAGTCGCCCGCATGGCCGGCTTGTTCGATGCGGTATTTTTGCCAGGCCTGGTAAAACAGGGCGACGGCGCGGCTGGAAAACAGGTCGAGAAAAGCGCGCGGGCCATTCTCGCGTTCGCTATGCTGGTGCGCGGCGATGCGCTCCGAATAGTGGCTGGGCAAGCTGCCCTGGCAACCAAGCAGGCCCATGAAGGCGGGTGTGAGGTGGATGGGCTGGCCGTGACCGGACAGCAGCGCTTGCAGCAGGGTATCGGCATCGGCTATGCCGCTGGTCGTGAGCGCCTCGACCTGGCTGGCGGGAAAGCGCAGCGAGACGCTATTGTCGAAGCGCACGAACTTTGCCAGCGCCGTGTGCTCGTCGACGCCGTGTGCGGCCAGCCAGGCCAGCAGCAGGCGCAGCGCCTGGAAGCACTCGAAGCGCTGCGGTGCGTCGAGCAATTGCTGGATCACGCTGGCGTGGCGTCGGCGCTGCGTTCCGGGCATCGCAGGATTTCCTCGCCGCTGCGTTGGGACCGCAGCGTCAGTTGGCTAAAGCAGTTGAGCTGGCTGTTCAGGGCGAAATAGCGCTGCAGCACCTGGGCAAAAATATAGATGCTGCAGCCGACGAAGGCTTGCTCGTCGATGCCCAGGCGGATGGCGATGCCGGGCATCAGCGTGGGAAACGGTACGGTGGGCATCCACGCGCGCGTGCTGCCGTGGTCGAGCGTGACGATGCCCTGGATCAGGCGCTGCGTGGCGGGCGAGCGGGGCAGGTCGTACAGGCTGAGCATTTTCTGGAATTCGCCCAGGCCCGCTTGCGTCAGGCTCGAGTAATTGAGCGACAGGTGCGCAATCAGGCGCCAGTGCGTGTCTGCCTGAAAGCGCATGCTCGGTGACGGTTTGCGCAGGAAGCGTGCGGGGATGCCGTCGGGCACGTCTTCGGCCAGCAGGTCGCCGCCGGGCAAGCCGTAATGCAACTGCGTGGGCAAGTCGCGGTTGCTGCATAGCAGCTGCGTCGAGACGGTGGCGCTGGCCGCGCAGTCCGGGGAGAATTGCGGGTCGATCAGGCTCAGGCGCATTTCATGGCCGGGGCTGATGGCCGCCACGGCTTCGTCGCGGCGCGCCAGCCAGTATTGACCATACTCCTGGTCATATTCGGCCTGGGCGCCTTGCAGCGAGGCATACAGCGGCAGGAAGGCGCTCAGGCGATCGCCGGCCTGATCCTTGCGCACCACGGTGACGGCTTCGATGCTGTGGATGTCGTAGGCAAACGCATGCGTGGCATCGGTCACCAGGGCGTAGTCGGGCTCGGTATGCGTGAGGCGGATCGGCACGCCGGACTTGGCAAACAGGTTGACGACGGGCGTGCAGCCGAGCAGCAGATTGTCGCGGCTGGCGCCGGACAAGAGCCGCGCTTCGTGGCTGTCGCTGCGCACGCCCTTGAGCGGCAGGTGCAAGGTGAATTGGCGGCACTGTTTTGGCAGCAGGGGCGCCAGCAGCGACCATCCGATATCGATGAAGTGAAATTTTTCCGGAAAGGCAAAGTATTCGGTCAGCAGGCGCAGGGCCGGGTGCGATCGGGCGGAAATGGGAATCAGCGCCTCGTCGTCCGCATAGCCGGCCGGCGCCAGCAAGGTACCAGCGACGGCTTGCCACGGCCCGTGTTCGTCCAGCGCCACGTAGGCGCCCGCGCCGTGCAGGAACAGGGCGTCGAGCAGGGCCGCGCGCACGGACGGTTCGCCATCGGCAAACAGGCGCAGGCTGGAAAAGCCGGCCTGATCCAGGTGGTACTGCTCGCTGCTGCTGGTGAACTGAATGCTCAGCAAGGCGCTGGCGCCGGCGGGCAGGCGCAGGCCGGGCGGCGCGTCGAGGAGCGGTGAAAAATGCAGGCGAGAGATGGTCAGCGGCGCCAGGGTCACGTCATACGCGCTGGTGAACTTGCAAGCCACGCCCTGCACGGGCTGCGAGCGCAGCACCGTGCCGCGCGCCACATGCGCAAGCTGGGCCAGCTGGCCGCCGCCCGGCGCTTCGTCGGCGGCGATGCGCACGATGGAGCACGAGGGAAACGGCCGCAGATAGTGCGGATACAGGGTTTCGAGCAGGGAATGGGTAAATTGCGGATAGGCGTCGTCGAGGCGCTTGGCGACCCTGGCCGTGAGCAGGGCGACGGACTGGATCAGGCGCTCGATGTGCGGGTCTTCGCACGTCTCGCCGGCGATCAGCAGGCGCCCGGCCGCCTTCGGATAGCGGCTGGAAAACTCGCGCGTGTACTGGCGGAACAGGCCCAGCTCACGCTCGTAATACGGCAATAGTTGTTCCACGGTCGCGCTCTCCGCCAGCAGGAAAGCTCCATGCTGGCATCAGGCGCGACTGTGTGTGTTGATGCGTAACAATGAATTTTAGAAATGGTACTCCGCGCGTATCATCGGTGTCTTCGCCGTCTGGCCCACGTTGCCCGTGGTGGCGGGCGAGTTGCCGAACTTGTTCTTCCAGTACTGGTATTCCAGGCCCACGCGGAAGGTGTTCTTGGCGCTGCCCAGGGCCGCGCCCACGTCGAACATCACTTGCATGTCGATATTCGTTTCCACTGCCGTCTTGCGCCCCACTTCATCGTTGCCTTTTGAATCGATGAGATTGAAGAAACCTTCGAACGAGAACAGCGGCGACAGGGGAATGCCCCAGGCGCCCGTCAGCATGGCGTGCGTTTTGTACGTGTAGCGGCCCGTCACTTGCGAGATGGGAGGGAAGGCGCCGCTGGGGGCGTTGCTTTCGCGCAGCAACAGCAGGCTGGTGTTGAAGAAACCGGGCACGTCCCACATCAGGGTGGGGCCGGCCACCAGCATGCGCTTGCGCGAGTTGTAGCCGACGTCATTTTTCGTGTTGACGTCGAAGCCCAGGGTGACGCCGACGCCGCGCACGGGGCCGAACTTGATGTCGCTGCCGCGCACCTTGCCGATGTCGATGGTGTTGCGGTAGACCAGGTACGCCTCTTGCGCGCCGGAGGTTTTACCGAGCGCGCCAGGGTCCTTGCTGTCGGACATGAGGAAATCGAGGTTGACGAAGTTGCTGCCGTATTTGTAGCCGCTGGCGTGCGTGATGGCAAAGATGTTTTTCTTGATGTCGTCCGGATTGAACGGCTCGCGGTAGTCATTGCCGGCGCGCCAGCTCAGCGCGGTATCGCTCCATTCGGCAGCCTGGGCGGTCGCGCCCATGCCCAGGGTGGTAGTGAGGCAGAGCAATAGACACGGTATGGTTTTTGGCACTTTCGGCTCCTGATGGCGGTGTTGGAAAACGGGAAATGAAATAGCAGGGGGCGTAGCCCGCATGAAGCGCTGCGATGGGGCATATTGCGCGCCGTTCAATCCATGATGCGAGAAGCGCCGCGTCGGGCGATATGTCTTGGCTGCATACTTACTATCAGTTCTTGCATATAATCATCGCACCTTCTCGCCCTTGCGGGGCAAGGCGGCCGCTGTAAAGCTGATAATTTTTTTCAAAATTGTATACAGGTGTTGTTTTTTTGTGGAAATAGAAATGCGCGCCGTCGCGTCATCCCCCAAGCGCCGCGGATGCCGATACGATAGAGACAACAGCTTGAATTTCTCCACCGGCGACGATGCCGGCGACCTTGCAGCGAGGCACGAAAAAAACAATGACGGCACGCCTGGAATTACTCGATATCAGCAAGCGCTATCCGGCCGTGGTGGCCAATGACGGCATCTGCCTCACCGTCGCGCCCGGACAAATCCACGCCGTGCTCGGCGAAAACGGCGCCGGCAAATCGACCTTGATGAAAATCATCTACGGCGCCGTGCAACCGGATGGCGGCCGGATCCTGTGGAATGGCCGTGAAGTGGAAATCGCCAACCCGTCGGCCGCGCGCGCGCTCGGCATCGCCATGGTGTTCCAGCACTTTTCCCTGTTCGACACTTTGACGGTGGCGGAAAACATCGCCCTCGGCTTGCCTGCCGGTACCAACATGGCGGAGCTGGCGCAGCGCATCGAAGCGACGGCGCGCCAGTACGGCCTGGACCTGGAACCGCAGCGCCACGTGCACACGCTTTCCGTCGGCGAATGCCAGCGCGTGGAAATCGTGCGCGCCCTGCTGGCCAAGCCGCAACTGCTGATCCTCGATGAACCGACGTCCGTGCTGACGCCGGGCGCCGTGGAAAAACTGTTTACCACCTTGCGCCAGCTGGCGGCGGAAGGCTGCAGCATCCTGTACATCAGCCACAAGCTCGACGAGATCCGCGCCCTGTGCCATACCTGCACGGTGGTGCGCGCCGGCAAGAACGCGGGCGTGTGCGACCCGTCGCAGGAATCGGCGGCCAGCCTGTCGCGCATGATGATCGGCGCCGAGCCGCCCGCCGTCACGCGCGTGGCGCGCACGCCGGGCGCTGCCATGCTGAGCGTGCGGCAGCTGGACCTGCCGAAGAGCCACCCGTTCGCCACGCAATTGACGGATATCAATTTCGACGTGCGCGCGGGAGAAATTGTCGGCATCGCGGGCGTGTCCGGCAATGGCCAGCAAGAATTGCTGGCTGCGCTGTCGGGCGAGGACATGCGCGCGGCCGCCGGCAGCATCGTGCTGAACGGCACGCCGGCGGGCCGCTTGCCGCCGGGACGCCGGCGCGCCCTGGGCTTCGGCTTCGTGCCGGAAGAGAGGCTGGGACGGGGCGCCGTGCCCGACATGGGGCTGGCCGACAATGTGCTGCTGAGTTTGCAGACCCCCGCCACCATCCGCCACGGCTTCGTGCGCCACAAGGTCATCGCGCAGCGGGCGGCCGCCATCATCGCCCGCTTCCAGGTGAAGGCGGGCGGGCCGCAGGCGCTGGCGCGCAGCTTGTCGGGCGGCAACTTGCAGAAATACATAGTCGGACGCGAAGTCATGCGCGAGCCCACCGTGCTGGTGGTGGCGCAGCCGACCTGGGGCGTGGACGTGGGCGCGGCCGCGCAAATCCGCGCCGAATTGCTGGCGCTGCGCGACGCGGGTTGCGCGCTGCTGGTCGTGTCGGAGGAACTCGATGAATTGTTCGACATCAGCGACCGCTTGCTGGTGATGGCAAAGGGAAAGATCTCGCCGTCCCTCGACGTGGGCGAGGCCAGCGTGGCGCAGGTGGGACAATGGATGAGCGGGCTGTGGCCGCAGGAGGCCATCCATGGCTAAGTTCGCTTTGCGGCTGGAAGCCCGTCCGACACCGTCGCGGTTGATGTCGTGGCTGTCGCCCGTGCTGGCCGTGCTGCTCACGGTGCTGTGCGGCGCGCTGCTGTTTCTTGCGCTGGGACACGATCCGCTGGCGGGACTGGCCGTCTTCTTCGTGGAACCCTTGCGCGACGCGCATGGCTGGTCCGAGCTGGGCATCAAGGTGGCGCCCCTGCTCTTGATCGCCGTGGGCCTGGCCATCTGCTTTCGCGCCAACATCTACAACATCGGCGCGGAAGGGCAGCTGACCCTGGGCGCCATCTGCGGCGGCGCGGCCGCCCTGTACCTCGATGACGGTGTCGGCGGCGCGGCCATCATCGGCGTGTCCTTGCTGGCCGGCATGGCCGGCGGCATGGTGTGGGCGGGCCTGGTGGCCTGGCTGCGCGACCGCTACAACGCCAGCGAAATCCTCGTCTCGCTGATGCTCGTCTACATCGCCCAATTGCTGCTCAGCTATCTCGTGTATGGCGTGCTGCGCGATCCGGAAGGGTTTAATTTCCCCCAGTCGAAACTGCTGTCCGACGGCTTGCTGCTGCCGATGCTCATCAGCGATACGCGCTTGCACATCGGCATCGTGTTCGCCTTGCTGGCCTCCTTGGGCGGCTGGCTGTATCTGTCGCGCAGCATTGCCGGTTTCCGCCTGCGCGTGGGCGGCATGGCGCCGGCCGCGGCCCGCTATGCGGGCTTTTCCTCGCGCAAGACCTTGTGGTCATCGCTGCTGATCTGCGGCGCCCTGTCGGGCCTGGCGGGCGCCTGCGAAGTGCTGGGGCCGATGGGGCAGCTGACGCCCACGGTGTCGCCCGGCTACGGCTTTGCCGCCATCATCGTCGCCTTCGTGGGGCGGCTGCATCCGGTGGGCGTGATTTTTTCCAGCTTCGTCATGGCCCTGTTTTATATCGGCGGCGAACTGGCGCAATCGCGCCTCGGCTTGCCCAGCGCCATCACGGGCGTGTTCCAGGGCATCTTGCTGTTCGCCTTGCTCGCTTGCGACGTGCTGATCCAATACAAATTGCGCTGGAGGAAACATGGATAACCTGGCTTTCACCATCGCGCCCCTGATCGCCGCCAGCATCAATGCGGGCACGCCGCTGATGCTGGCCGCCCTCGGTTTATTGGTGAATGAAAAGGCGGGCGTGGTGAACCTGGGCGCGGAAGGCATGATGCTGGTTTCCGCCATCACGGGCTTTGCCGTGGCCGTCAACACGGGCAGTCCCACCCTGGGTTTCTTGGCGGGGGCGGGCGCCAGCATGCTGCTGTCCGGCTTCTTTGCCTGGCTGACCGTATGGCTGGGCACGAACCAGTACGCGACGGGCCTGGCCCTGTCTCTGTTCGGCGCGGGCGCGTCCACGTACATCGGCTTGAAGTATGTGGGCAACAGCTTGCAGAATGGCCGCTTCGGCATCCCTTACCTGGAAGACATTCCCGTGCTGGGGCCGGCCCTGTTCCGCCAGCATGCGATGGTGTATCTGTCCTTGCTGCTGTGCGTGGCCATCGCCTGGTTCCTGTACCGCACGCGGGCGGGCCTGGTGCTGCGCGCCGTGGGCGAGTCGCCCGCTTCCGCGCATGCGCTCGGCTATCCCGTGCGGCGCATCCGCCTGGCGGCCGTGCTGTTCGGCGGCGCCTGCTGCGGCCTGGCCGGCGCTTTTTTGTCGCTCGTCTACACGCCCTTGTGGGTCGAGGGCATGGTGGCGGGGCGGGGCTGGATCGCGCTGGCGCTGACCACCTTTGCCACCTGGCGCCCGGCGCGCGTGGTCGGCGGCGCCTACCTGTTCGGCGGCATCACGATATTGACTTTCCACGCGCAGGCGCTGGGCGTGCCCATCGCGTCGCAACTGCTGTCGATGCTGCCGTATCTGGCGGCCATCGTCGTGCTGGTGCTCATTTCCAGCAATGCCAATTACATAAAGCTCAACATGCCCGCTTCGCTGGGGAAAAATTTCAATCCCGGAAATTAATCACTCACCACAAGGAAAACCATGTCCAAGAAACTAGTATGCGCCGCCGTTTGCAGTGCTGTTTTGATGCCCGTCATGGCCGCCGCTCCCGCGACGGTGCCGCTGAATGTCGGCTTCGTGTATATCAGCCCCATCGGCGACGCGGGCTGGACCACCCAGCATGACCTGGCCCGCAAGGAAATGGAAAAGGCGCTGGGCAGCAAGATCACCACCAAGTATGTGGAAAACGTGCCGGAGAGCGCCGATGCGGAGCGGGTGATCCGCGACCTGGCGCAAACGGGCAGCAAGCTCGTCATCACGACCTCGTTCGGCTACATGAATCCCACCTTGAAAGTAGCGAAGCAATTTCCTAATGTGAAGTTCATCCACCTGACTGGCTACAAGACCGCCGTCAACGTGGCCAACACGAATGCGCGTTTTTATGAAGGCCGCTACCTGGCCGGCGTGTTGGCGGGCAAGATGAGCAAGACCCATGTGGCCGGTTATGTGGCGGCCTTCCCGATCCCCGAAGTGTTGCAGGGAGTTAACGCTTTCACGCGCGGCATGCGCAGCGTCGACCCCAAGGCGGAAGTGAAAGTGGTGTGGGTAAATAGCTGGTTCGACCCGGGCAAGGAGCGCGACGCGGCCATCACGCTGATTGGCCAGGGCGCCGACGTGGTCACCCACCACACGGACTCGACCGCCGTGGTGCAGGCGGCGGAAGAGAAGGGCAAGTATGCGATCGCCTACCATTCGGACATGAAAAAGTACGGTCCGAAGGCGCAGCTGGCCGCCGTCACCCACCATTGGGGCGACTACTATACGAAGCAGGCGCAAGCCGTGCTGGACGGCACGTGGAAGTCCAGCAGCACCTGGGGCGGCATCAAGGATGGCATGGTCAAGCTGGAAGGCATCAACGCCGCCGTGCCCGCCGATGTGAAACAGTTTGTATTAGCGCGCGAGAAAGACTTGGTAGCTGGCAAGCTCAATCCTTTCAGCGCGCCGATCAAGGATAACGATGGCAAAGTGCGCCTGGACAAAGGCGTGCTGGACGATGCGGCGCTGACGAAGATGGATTATTTTGTCGAAGGCGTGGCAGGGAAAGTTTCCGGAAAGTAATAGGTTTGAGTATAAACTTGCTGTAATATTGCCGGAAACGGGAGCAGGGCCGGGGATACATGCGCGTTCCCGGCCCACCCACAGAGCAGAGCTTGAACAAGCCCGTACCGGAGATTGACCCATGGATAGACTGGAAGTATTCAAGATTATCGCGCTGCAAGCGAGCAAGGGCGAGCTGACGTTCCCCGCCAACGTCAAGGCCACCTTGAAGCTGCAGGAAGCGCTGGACGACCCCGATTGCCATATCGAAGCGGCCGCCCGCATGGTCATGGCCGAGCCGCTGCTGTCGGCCAGGGTCGTGGCCTTGGCCAACTCGGCCGCCTACAACCGTTCCGGCAATGAAATCGCCAACGTGCGCGCGGCTGTCTCGCGCCTGGGCTTTGCCACGTTAAAGTCGATGGTGGCGTCCGTCATCGTGCGCCAGCTGGGCAGCCAGATCACGGACCCGCAATTGCGCGCCAAGGCGGCCAAGCTGTGGGAACACACGGCCCACGTGGCCGCGCTGAGCCAGGTGATCGCGCGGAAAGTCACGCATGTCGATGTGGAAACGGCCATGTTCGCCGCCATCGTGCACGAAGTGGGCGGCTTTTATCTGCTGTCGCGCGCCGAGGAATATCCGGGTTTGCTGGACGACAATACCGAAGACTGGATCGAATACGGCGAAAAGCTGATCGGCCGCGGCGTGCTGCGCCAGCTGCAAGTGCCGGACATGGTCTTGCAGGCCGTGGAAGGCATGTGGCATGGCGGCAGCCCGTTCCCGCCCCGCACCCTGGGCGCGACCCTGGTGCTGGCCAACGATCTGTCGCCTGTCGGCTCGCCCCTGCATCCGCCGGAAAGCGCCGCGCGGCGCCAGGCGGCCGCGAAGATCGACTTCGGCATCGGCGGCAGCACCTTGCACACCATCCTCGACGAATCGGCGGAAGAGATCGAATCGCTGGCGGCCGCCTTGTTGGTCTGACGCAGCTTCCATCGTCCATCCCCGCCTTTGCCGCGGGGATTTTTTTCGTCCGCATTTTGATCCATCTTTCCCCATGGCATACAATCGCCGGCTCGGCCATCCGCCGGACCGCTTTCCTCCTCTTACCCAAAGGATATTATGCAGAAGCTGTTTTCTTCCCTCGCCTTGACTGCGCTGGCGTTTTCCGCCCAAGCCGCCAGCGGTTTGCCCATCGTGCAGGAAGCGCCCCTGCGCGCCCACCTGGCCTTCCTGTCCAACGATTTGCTGGAAGGCCGGGGCACGGGCCAGCGCGGCGCCGACCTGACGGTGGCTTACCTGGAAACCCAGGCGCAGATGGCCGGGCTGCAACCCGTGCGCGGCAGCAGCTACCGCCAGAGCGTGCAAATTGCCGGCGTGAAATCCTTGCCGCAAGAGAGCAGCCTGCAAGTCGTGGCGGGCGGCAAGGCCGTGCCGCTGGCGTTCGGCCCGGACTGGGTCTGGGCCACGGGCGACTCCGTTGCCGCGCATACCTTCGATGCGCCGCTCGTGTTCGTCGGCTACGGCATCACGGCGCCGGAAGAAGGCTGGAACGATTTCAAGGGGGCCGATGTCAAAAACAAGATCGTCGTCATGATGGTCAACGACCCGCAGCCGACCGCGCTTGATCCGAACCGTTTCGCCGGCAAGGCGCTGACCTATTACGGACGCTGGACCTACAAATTCGAGGAAGCCAGGCGCCAGGGCGCCGCGGGTGTGTTGCTGATTCACACGAAACCGTCCGCATCGTATGACTGGAGCGTGGTGCAGAACAGCTGGAGCGGCAGCGAGCGCTTCCAATTGGCGGACCGCACGGCCGGCACGCCGCTGCAGGGCTGGATCGCGGAAGAGGCGGCGCGCCGTCTGTTTGCGGCTGGCGGGCAGGACCTGGACGCCTTGCGCGCGCAGGCGGAAAACAAGGACTTCAAGGCCGTCGCGCTGAACGCCAAACTGTCGGGCGAAATGAAGTCGGCCGTGCGCAAGGTGGAGCAATTCAATATCGCCGGCATGGTGCCGGGCACCGACCCGAAACTGAAGGATGAAGCCGTCATCTACAGCGGCCACTGGGACCACCTGGGCAAGCAAGGTGAAACGGGCGACACCATTTACAACGGCGCCGTCGACAACGCTTCGGGCACGGCCGGCTTGCTGGCCATGGCGCAGGAAGCCGTGAAACAGCCCGCGAAGCGCACGCAGATATTCCTGTGGGTGGCGGCCGAGGAGCAAGGGTTATTGGGCAGCGCCGCCTACGCGGCCGACCCGCTGTGGCCTTTGGACAAGACGGCGGCCGCGCTGAACCTCGACAGCTTGAATTTCGTGGGCGCCACGCGCGACATCGGCGCACAGGGCAGCGAGCGCACGGAATTGGGCGCGATCGCCGCCACGGTGGCCAAAGCCATGGGCATGCACATCGCGGCAGCCCGCCCCGACTTGGCCGGCGGTTATTTCCGCAGCGACCATTTCAGTTTTGCCAAGGCGGGCGTGCCCGCGTTTTCCATCAATGGCGGACGCGAGTACATCAAGGATGTCGAGGCATCGAAAGCCAAGGCGGCCGCCTACGGCCCCCGCTACCATCAAGTCACGGATGAGTACGATGCCAGCTGGGATTTGTCCGGCATGACGCAGCAGGCGCAGTTCACCCTGAACCTGGGGCAAGCCGTGGCAAATGGCGCGAAGATGCCGGCCTGGAAGGCGGGCGATGCGTTCGGCAAGGCGCGCGCGCCAGCGAAATAGGGACGAAAAAAAACCGCTCGGCCGAGCGGTTTTTTTTCGCGCTGGTTCAGGTGGCGCTTGCCCGTTCCAGCCGGCGCTGCGTGTGGCGATACTTGCTCCACACCAGTAGCATCAGCAGCGGCATGGCGCCGCCCACCATGCACAGGGCGGGCCAGCCGCCGGCGGCAAAGCTGGCGCTGGCCAGGGCCGAACCTGCCGAGGCGCCGATGAAGCCGCCCGCGATGAAGACGGTGGTAACCCTTGCCCGCGCATGCGGCGCCAGTTTATAGATGATGGATTGGTGCGTTACTTGCAGGCCCATCACGCCCATGTCCAGCAGGACGATGCCGATCAACAACAGCACCAGCGAATGGGCGCCAAAGCCGATCAAGGCCCAGCCTGCGATCGAGGCGACGGCCAGCAGCCAGGTGGCCTGGCGCGCATAGCCGCGGTCGGCCATGCGGCCCGCCGTATTCGCGGCAAAGGCGCCCGTGGCGCCGGCCAGGCCGAACAGGCCGATCTGCATTTCCGAGTAGTGATACGGCGCGCCGCTGAGCAAGAAGGTCAGCCCCGTCCAGAACACGCTGAAGGTGCCCAGGCCCAGGCCCGAGAACAGGGCGCGCTGGCGCAGCAGCGGTTCCTGGCGGATGATGTCGGCCAGCGAGGCCATCAATTTTCCGTATTGCAGCTTGCCGCGTGGTGCTTCGTTTGGCAGGATGCGGCGCAGCATGATGAGCAGGGCGGCCACGACGATGGCGGCCAGCACGTAGACGGTGCGCCAGCCGCCGCTGATCTGCGACACCGTGCCGGACACGGTACGCGCCAGCAAGATGCCCAGCAACAAGCCCGTCATGACGGTGCCCACCATGCGGCCCCGGCTGTGGTCGGGCGCATATGACGCCACCATGGCCGTGACCACCATCAATGCACTGGACGTGATCCCCATCAAGACGCTGGCGATGGCAAAGACGATAATATTCTGGCTGGTAGCGGCCAGCAGCAGGGCGCCGATCTTGGCGATCAGCATCCACGTCAGCAACTGGCGGCGGTTCAGCACGTCGCTGAGGGGCACGAGGAACACGATGCCCAGCACGTAGCCGATCTGCGTGGCCGTGACCAGGTAACCGGCTTGCGGCACGCTGACGCCGAACGAGGCAGCCAGCATGGACGTGAGCGGCTGCACGTAATACAGGCTGGCGACGAGCACGCCGGCGGACAGGGCGAATAACAGGATGCGGGTGGAGCTCAGCAGGATGCTGGCATCGACGGAAGAGCTTGCAGATTTCATGCGGTACAGCTTTCTTGGAATAATGCTTTTGGATGAGCATGATAGCGGGGCTGCACATTTCCTGCCGGGTAGGGCCGATTTTGCGGCAGGGGGCAGGCAAGACGGCCGGCAAAACGGCAGCTAAACACGCCAGGCAAAAAAATCCCGGCGATCGTTGCCGACGGCCGGGAAAAGGGTATAGGGGGATATACCGGGGGAGAGTTAAAACTTAACGAGCGCTCGCCAGCTCCGCATGCACCTGTGCCGTGATTTCATACGAGCGCAGCCGGTGCTGGTGGTCGAAGATCTGCGAAGTGATCATCAGCTCGTCGGCGCCCGTTTCGGCGATGAAGGCGGCCATCTTCGCCTTGACGGTGTCCGGTGCGCCGATGGCCGTGCATGACAGGACGGAATCGAGCATGGCGCGTTCCTGCGGACCCAATTGCTCCAGATAACCGGGCACGGGCGGCTGCAGGCGCGACGGGCGGCCCGTGCGCAGGTTGACGAACGCTTGCTGCATCGACGTGGCGCGCAAGTGCGCTTGCTCATCCGTGTCGGCGGCAAACACGTTAAAGCCCAGCATCACGTACGGTTTCGCCAATTGTTTTGACGGCTTGAAGTGTTCGCGGTAATACGCCACGGCTTGCATCATCATCTGCGGCGCGAAGTGTGAGGCGAATGCATACGGCAAGCCCAGGTGGGCGGCCAGCTGGGCGCCGAACAGGCTGGATCCGAGTATCCACACGGGTACTTTCGCGCCCTTGCCGGGCACGGCCAGCACGCGCTGGCGCGGCTCGTCGGACATGTAGTCGATCAATTCCAGCACGTCTTGCGGGAACTGTTCCGCATCGGACTGCAGGTCGCGGCGCAGGGCGCGCGCCGTCGTCTGGTCGGAGCCGGGCGCGCGGCCCAGGCCCAGGTCGATGCGGCCCGGATGCAGCGCTTCCAGGGTGCCGAACTGTTCCGCGATGACCAGCGGCGAGTGGTTCGGCAGCATCACGCCGCCCGCGCCCACGCGGATGGTCTTGGTACCGGCCGCCACATGGGCGATCACGACGGCCGTGGCGGCGCTGGCGATGCCGGGCATGCCGTGGTGTTCGGCCAGCCAGTAGCGGTTGTAGCCCCAGCGTTCGCCGTGCTGCGCCAGGTCGAGCGTGTTCTTGAACGACTGGCTGGCGTCGCTGCCTTCGGCGATGGGGGCCAGGTCGAGTATGGAAAATGGAATCATGGTAGCGATATCGGGACGTGGTGGAAAATCACAATGGACGATTTGTCTATCCCCTGACCCCAGTAGGGTCGGCCTTGGAAGCGGCAGGGATGACAGGCTGTGCACATGATAATGCGAATCGGGAATTTGCGTACTGATCGGTAAAAAACTCGTATCGATTGGAAATCGGTGCGGGCGATGCTAGAGTTGGCCTCCCCACTTTATGCGCCCCGCCATGTTCAAGAAACCCATCCTGCTGACTTTGATGAGCCTGCTGCTGCAGCCCTCCGTTCACGCCGCGCCCGTCAGCCAGCAGGCGCAGGACACGGCCCGCTACGCGCTGGCCACCTATCCGGAACCGCTGATCGCCAGCCTGGCGAAGATGATCAGCTACAACACGGTGGCCGACCCGGCCGTGCCCTTTGCCGGCAATCCACAGCACACGGGCTTCAAGCGCTACCTGGCGGCCGAGGCGCAGCGCCTGGGATTCGACTTCCAGGATCACGGCCACGTGCTCATCATCGGCATGGGCAGCGGCAGCGAACGGGTGGGCGTGATCACGCATGGCGACGTGCAGCCGGTTAACCCCGCGAAATGGGCCCGTTCGCCGTTCGAATTGGATCGCAGCAGCGAACCGGGCAAGCTGCTGGGACGGGGCACGGAAGACGACAAGGGGCCCATCGCCACGGCCCTGTACGCGATGAAGGCTATCCAGGACCAGCAGGTGCCGCTGAGCAAGCGCATCGAGCTGTACGTCTACATGGCCGAGGAATCGGACTGGGAACCGTTGAAACAATTCCTGAAAACCCACACGCCGCCGCAAGTGAACATCACCATCGATGCGGAATACCCGGTGGTGACGGCCGAGAAGGGCTACGGTTCCATCAAGCTGACCCTGCCGCCGCGCACGGCCTTGCCGGCCAAGGGCGGCGCCGTGCTGACGCGCCTGGCGGGCGGCTTTTTCGGCAGCCAGATCCCGGAAGACGCACAAGCCGTGATCGACCACGCGCCAGCCGCGCTGGAAGCGGCCATCCGCGCCCGCGCGCAGGGCCAGCAGGGCGTGCGCTACAGCTACGCGCGCACTGGCGATACCTTGACGGTAACGGCGCTGGGCGTGTCGGCCCACTCGTCGAAGCCGGAAGACGGCGTCAACGCCATCAGCATGCTGGCCGACGCGCTGGCCGTGCAGCCGTGGCAGGGCACGCAGGCGGCCGACATGCTGTCGTTCCTGAATGAACTGGTGGGCACCGGCATCTACGGCGAGCGCTTTGGCCAGATCGCTTATCGCGACGGCTTCATGGGGCCGATGACGGTAGCGCCTACCGTGCTCAAGCAAGATGGCGGCGCGCTGGAACTGAACATCAACCTGCGCCGTCCGCAAGGCAAGACGGCGGCCGTGCTGCAGCAGCAGGTGACGGCCGCCTTCGATGGCTGGAAGGCGCGGCGCCAGGTGCCCGCTACCCTGCAGGTGCAGATCGGCGAACCGTGGCTGCAGACGGACGCGCCGCAGATTCCCACCCTGCTGTCCGTGTTCGAGCACTACACGGGTATCGCGCATCCGCAACCGGTCGCCATCGGCGGCGGCACCAATTCGCGCCTGTTCCCGAACGCCGTCAGCTTCGGTCCGGCCATGCCGCACACCGTGTACACGGGGCATTCCGAACACGAGTTCATCACGGAAAAACAGCTGCTGCTGAATCTGCAGATGTACACGGCTGTCCTGATCGAACTGGCGAAATAGCGGCTTGCAAAAACAGAGGGAAGTCATAGACTGCAAGCCTGAGACGCATCCGGGCACTGAACTTTTGATAGGGGCGCCGGTCTTACGTTTCCATGTAGGAAGGGAGCAGCTATGCATGCACAACAGGAGACCCGGCTGGCGCCAGGCAGGGCAGGCGGCGTCGCGCCGCGCCGGAGCCCGCACGAGGGGCGGTCATGAACTGGCCGCTGGAACTGGAAGTGGCGCACAAGCTGGCGCAGATGCGGGGCTGGCTGGAAGACCAGCGTGCCGGCGCCGTGCGCCTGCGCGGCGGGGACTGGTTTGCCTGGGCCACTGCGGGCGCGTCGAACAGCCACTACCATACCGCCGAGTGCGGCTGCGCGGAAGTGCTGGTGACGCGCGACGCGGCCTATATCTTGACGGACGAAGCCGAAGCCATGCGCATGCGCGAGGAAGAAGTGCGCGGGCCATGGACGTGGCAAGTGTCGCCCTGGATGCAGCCGCAGCTCTATGAATTGCGCGAGCATTTCGTGCAGCATGCGGCCGGTGGCGCGCCGGTCCTGTCCGACCGGCCGGGCTTGCACGAACGCAGCCTGCCCGTAGCCTTGCGCGAAGAGCGGCTGGTGCTGCTGGAATCGGAACAGCTGCGCTACCGGCAGGTGGGGCAGCTGGCTGCCCGCGCGGCCGCGGATGCGCTGCGCCAGGCCCGCCCCGACTGGAGCGAGCTGGAACTGGCTGCCGTCTGCGCGCGCGCGCTGTGGCTGCGGGGCTTGCAGGCCGTGCACGTGCTTGTCAGCGGGGCGGAGCGTCAACAGCGGTATCGTCGCGCACCGCCAGCCCAGGTGGAGCTGGGCCCGCAAGCCGTGCTGGCCCTGTGCGCGCGGCGTTTCGGCCTGTGCGCTAGCCTCAGCCGTCAACGGCGCTTCGGCCCGGCGCAGCATCGCGCCGATGGCGCGGCGGTGGTCATGGACGATGCCGATGCGGCCATGCTGGCGCTGGAAGCGGTGGCGCTCGACGCTTGCGAAACGGGTCATGCGCTGAGCATGGTGTATCACGCGCTAGACAGCGCCTACGCGTATGCAGGCCAGCCCGACACGGTGCGCACCAGCCGGCAGGGCGGCATCCACGGCTACCTGGCGCCCGAAGTGGCGGCCGGCGCGCACACGGAAATCATCCTCAAGCGGGGCATGGCGCTGGCCTTCCACCCCAGCCTGCCCGGCAGTACGGTGGAAGACACGTTTTTGCTCGACGGCAGCCAATTGCACAACCTGACGCATGACCCGGCCTGGCCCTCGGCCCTGGTGCAGGGGCGCAGCCGGCCGCTGACCCTGGCCTTGGCTTGAAAATGATAACTGCGTGGCAACTGCGTGCCAAATGCGTATCAAGTGCGTGCCAAATACATGCCAAGTGGCGGCCAGGCGTGGAGGAAATCGGCCAGCGCCGGCCAGCGTTGATACCGATCAATATACCGATCAATAGCGCTGCATCACGCCTTTTTGCACGCTGACCTTGTCGCCGATCTGGAAGGCGGGCTGGGTGTTTTGCACAAAGGTGCGCGTCGTGCCGTCGTCCAGGCGCAAGGTGACGCGGTACAGCATGTTGCCCGCCGCCCCCGAAGTGCTGCCGGCCGTGCCCGACGTGCCCGCCTGCATGTCGCCACTGCCTTGGTCCATGCTGCGCGGCACGGTTTCTATCGACTGCACCGTGGCCGAGCTGATGTTCATGGTGGCCTGGTTCGCGTCGTTGCGCATGTCGCTGCTCATGCTGCTCTGGGCGTTGCTCGTATCGGCGGCCGTGCTGCTGGCGGTGCTGGCCGTGCTGCTTTGCGGCGTCGTGCCGGCCGGTGCGGCATAGGTTTCGCCGCTATTGCTGCGCGCCAGACTGGTCTTGTCCGTGGAATGGCAGGCTGCCAGCAAGGCGCATGTCAGGCCGGTCAGCAGCAGGGTGGTTTTTGATCTCATCTTGGTCTCCTCATGGTCGCACACTCAGGATCGGCACCCGCGGTGATGCGGATGGCGGCGATTGCTGCATGTAAGAGCATGGCGGAACAGGGATGTTCGGCGGCCGTCATTGTCGATTGAGCTAGATCAAGTGTCTAATTGCCGTGCTTGGTATAAACGATGCTGGCAATTACCACTTCGTGCGGCTGCACGTTTCCTCACTGTTCAATCGGGAGAAAAAATGTCATCTGGCCCTACAGCAAAACTGATCGATGAATTGGTGCTGGCCATCGGCGGCACTGCGCACGATGTCCGTGCGCGCCATGTGCTGGCCCAGGCCTTGCATGGCCTGGTGCGGCTGGCGCGCTCGGAACAGTTGCTGGAGATGCAGCGCGATACGGCACGCGCCATGGGGGCCGGCAGCCGGCGCGAGACGCGCGCCCTGATGCGGCGACTGGGCAAGCGGGGCCAGGGACAGTTGCGGCTGGCATTGCAGGATAGCGAAGCGGATCGCGCCTGACGGGCGCGAGCCATCCCCCGTTCAGGCTTCGGGCAGCGGCGCGTCCTTGCCAAGGGCAGCGGCGACCATTTTCGGCCACAGGAAATACAGCGGCAGGCAGACCGCCGCGGCGGCCGTGACATCGACCACCCAGTCGCTGACGGCGCCATGGCGGTAGGGCAGGAAACTCTGGATGAATTCGTCCAGCGCGCCCATGGCCGCCACCATCAGCACCGACAGCAGTGCCCGGCGCGCCATGCCGCCGCCCGTGCCGCTGAACAGGATCAGGGCCAGCACGCCATAACCGAAGGAATGCAGCACGCCGCCCGACGCATACTGGCCCACGTCCGCGCGCACGCCGGGAATGTCGCCGATCAGGATCACCAGCACATATAGCACCAGCGCGGTGCGGTAGCGCAGGCGTTCGTAACGGTCGGCAAAACACAGTTCGGGCAAGGGTGCAGGCATGAGGCGCTAGGACAGGTGGAAAGGACGCCACAATATCATGCGCGTGGCGGGCCATCGTGTTTTTGCGCAAGAGCTTGCTGGACAGGCAAAAAAAAGGCCCGCGGGGGCGCGGGCCAAAAACCCAAATGAAATGGGTCAAGAGTTGAGAGTTGCTCGGTACTTACCATGTCGCGCGCCTTGCGGGCGCCCGCCACGGTCATGAAAGGGGAGTGGTGTGCCATCGCGGCACACCTGTCTGTAGTCAGGCATATCGGTTGCCTGTACAGCAGATGAAGCAAGTATAGGGGGCGAAGATGACGGCCTGATGACACGCCGCAACATTTTTTTGCGGCAGCGCAAATTGTCGGAAAGAGTGTGGGGAATGGCAAGAATAGCCATGTTTCAAGATTGATAGCGAAAAAAAAGCCCGCTGGTGAAAGCGGGCTTAAAACTATTTTCTTGGAGGAGAATAGTGGAGACAGGTGCATTATGCTGCGTTGCACGATATGTGTCTAATGATCTTTTCGGATAACCATTATTCTTTTTTGATATAACTTGCCGCGCCTGCCTTCATTCCTTCACGGCCACCGTGTAATTGAGCGCCATGCGCCCGCCATCGACATAGATGGTCTGGCCCGTCATGTAGGTGGCGTCGTCGCTGGCCAGGAAGGCGGCGATGCCGGCCACTTCTTCCGGTTCGCCGCAGCGGCCCAGCGGCGTGCGCGACAAAATCGTGTGGCGCGCTTCCGGGCTCGACAGCACCGCCTGCTTGGCCAGTTCCGTCAGGATGGTGCCCGGCCCGATGCCGTTGACGCGCACGCCGTGCGAGGCCAGGTTCAGGGCCATGACCTTGGTCAGCTGGTTGATGGCGCCCTTCGACACCACGTACGGCACCTGGTTCGGAATGGCCAGTTCCGCGTTCACGCTGGACATGTTGATGATGCAGCCGCTGTTGCGCTTGACCATTTCGCGCGCCACGGCCTGGCCGCACAGGAACATCGATTTCAGGTTGATGCGCATGACCCGGTCGAAATCGTCTTCGCAGACGTCGAGGAAATCGGCCGCGTGCGTGACGCCCGCATTGTTGACGAGGATATCGATGTGGCCGAACTGCGCCAGGGTTTCCTTCAGCATGGCGTCCACATCCGCCTTCTGGCTGACGTCGGCGCAAAAGAAGCGCGCCTGCGGGCCGAGGGCGGCGGCCGCTTGCGCGCCTTCTTCCTTGATGTCGACCAGCATCACTTGCACCCCTTCGGCGATCAGGCGGGTGGCGCAAGCCAGGCCGATGCCTTGCGTGGCGCCCGTGACGATGGCGGTTTTATTGACTAATTTCATGTGTGCTCCTCGGCGGGGGATGGGGGCCGCGCTGACAGGAACACCAGCCCGCGCGGCAATGGGCAGATTTTAATCCCTGGGCAGGAATCAGAGGAGGATGGGCTCGTTCGGCAACTGGTTGCCGCGCGTGCCGTTGGCGGGGAAGTGGCTTTGCAGCAGGGTATTGAGCTGCGCCAGCGCTTCCAGGGTGCTGTCGTGGTAATTGCCATCCTTGAACCCTTTGGTCATGGTGCGGCACACGGCTTGCCACTGTTCCGGCGTGACGCGGCGGCCCACGTTGCGGTCGGCCACGATATCGACCTGGTGCTCGGCCAGGTTGATGTAGATCAGCACGCCGACGTTGTCTTCCGTATCCCACACGCCATATTGGGCGAACAGTTCGCGCGCCCGCTCGCGGTTGCTCACGCCCTGGTACGCCATGCCCGGCGTCAGGGCTGCTTCGACGATCAGGCGCACTTCCGCCTGGTGCATCGCTTCACCGCCGGCGATGGCTGTCTCGATGGCTTTCAGGGTGCGTTCCGGAAAGGCGTGGCGCGCCGTCGCCGGCGTGCCCCGCAAATGTTTCAATGCCCGTCCGCAGCGTTGTCCGAATGTCAGTTGTTTCGTCATTACCAATCTCCCGAGGCGCCGCCGCCGTCAAAACCGCCGCCGCCGCCACCGAAACCACCGCCGCCACTGCTGCCACCGCCAAAACCGCCGCCGCCGAAGCCGCCGCCGCCGCGGTTGTTCAGCGCCTGGCTGAGGATGCTGCCCAGCACGACACCGGTGGCGCCGCTGGACCAGTTGCTGCCGCGCTGCAGGCGCGTCGGCCCGCCGCGCGAGCGGAACAGGGTCAGCACGACGAGGAAGCCGAAGAACAGCAGCGGCAGCCAAAAGGTCATGCCGCCCGCTTCCACGGTGGCTGGCGCCTTTTGCTGTGCCGCAGCGGGGAATTGCTCCTGGTTCAGCAGGGTGGCAATCGAGCCCACGCCGGCCACCAGGCCGCCGTAGTAATCGTTTTGCTTGAAATGGGGGGCGATCACGTCTTGCAGGATGCGTTTCGATTGCGCATCCGTCAGCACGCCCTGCACGCCGCGGCCCGCCTCGATGCGCAGGCGGCGCAGGGACGAGGGGTTGTCCTTCGCCACCATCAGCAGCACGCCGTCATCGACGCCCTTGCGGCCCAGCTTCCAGGCATCCGTCACGCGGATGCTGTATTGCTCGATGGCTTCCGGTTCCGTGCTCTTGACCAGCAGCACGGCGATCTGGCTGCCCGTCTTGGCTTCATAATCGGCCAGCACGCCTTCCAGCGCCGCCTTTTGCTTGGCGTCCAGCATGCCGGCGTTGTCCGTCACGCGCGCGGCCAGCGGCGGCACGGGCTGCAAGCCCTGTGCGCCGGCTGGCGGCATCGTCCACAGCAGCAGCGCCGTCGCCAGCGCCGCGAGATAGGACCAGGCTTTCATCTTATTTGCCAAAGTTGACGGTCGGTGCGGTCGAGATGGCTTTTTCATTTTCCACCGTGAACGATGGCTTGACCTTGTAGCCGAAGACCATGGCCGTCAGGTTGTTCGGGAAGCTGCGCGCATGCACGTTGTAATCCTGCACGGCAACGATGTAACGCTGGCGCGCCACGGTGATGCGGTTTTCCGTGCCTTCCAGCTGCGACTGCAAGTCGCGGAAGCTTGTGTCGGCCTTCAAGTCCGGGTACTTCTCGGATACCACCATCAGGCGCGACAGGGCCGACGACAGCTGCCCCTGCACTTGCTGGAATTTCTCGAACGCGGCCGGGTCGTTCAGCACTTCTGGCGTGATCTGGAAACTGGTGGCGGCGGCGCGCGCCTTGGTCACCGCTTCCAGCGTTTCGCGCTCGTGCGTGGCATAGCCCTTGACGGTATTGACCAGGTTGGGGATCAGGTCGGCGCGGCGCTGGTACTGGTTGACCACTTCGCCCCAGGCGGCCTTGGTGGCCTCATCCTTGCTCTGGAAGTCGTTGTAGCCGCAGCCCGTCAGGACGCCGGCCAGGACGGTGACGCTCAGCGCCAGGCGCAGCCATTTGGTGAATTGATTGGTGATTTGCATGATGGGTTCCGTGCAGAGTAAGGGAGGTGAGGCAAATATACCTGAAACGGCCCGTAATGTCGGTTTAATAAGCGCCGGCCGCCGGCCCCGACCGCCTTGTGACGCCGTGGCAAGCCTGCGCCGCGTTACAATACGGGGTTTGCAACTGAATATAGAGAAGGTGTGCCGTGAATTTCATCAATAAATTATCCGCCGCGTGGACGGCCAATAATTCCCTGCTGTGCGTGGGCCTGGACCCCGACCAGGCGAAACTGCCGGCCGAACTGCGCGACCTGCCTGATGGAATCACCACCTTTTGCACGCGCATCATCGATGCCACGGCCGACCTGGCTTGCGCCTTCAAGCCGCAGATCGCGTATTTTGCCGCGCTGGGCGCGGAAAAGCAGCTGGAAGACATCTGCCGCTACGTGCGCGAGAATTATCCGCACATCCCCCTGATCCTCGACGCGAAACGGGGCGACATCGGCGCGACGGCCACGCAATACGCGCGCGAAGCGTTCGAGCGCTACGGCGCCGACGCCGTCACCGTGAACCCGTACATGGGCGAGGATTCGCTCGATCCCTACCTGGCGTGGAAAGACCGCGGCGTGATCATCCTGTGCCGCACGTCGAACCCGGGCGGCTCGGACCTGCAATTCCTGAATACGGACGGCGAACCGCTGTACCAGCGCGTGGCGCGCCTGGTGGCCGAGAAGTGGAATAAAAACGGCCAGTGCGCGCTCGTCGTCGGCGCCACCTTCCCTGAAGAACTGGCGCAGGTGCGCGCCATCGTCGGCGACATGCCGCTGCTGGTGCCCGGTATCGGCGCCCAGGGCGGCGACATCGCCGCCACCGTCGGCGCGGGCCAGACGGCGAACGGCATGGGCATGATGATCAGCTCGTCGCGCGCCATCATCTACGCCACGCCGCAGGCGGGCGAAGACTTCGCCGACGCGGCGCGCCGCGTGGCCATTGAAACGCGCGATGCCATCAACGCGCACCGCGCGTCTGATGGTGGCTGACATAAGCTACTGCGCGTCGAGATTTGCGGCCGGCGATGCTCACTGTGCCATAGCACAGTTGCGCTTCTCGGCCGCAACTCCCATCCGCTCGCTACGCTTCTGTCAGGCACCGTGATGACTGTTGTTTGTCATCCATAAAAAATGCCGGGCTAGCCCGGCATTTTGCATTTAGTCACGCTGTGGTGCGACGATCTCCGCGTAATCGTAGAGTTCTCCCAGAATTTCCTCGCCCCGCTCATCGACGGATTCCGACAGCACGTCGATTTCCGTAAACAGCATTTCGATGGTGCGGGCGCCGGCGTCGCCGTCGAACAGGCGGGCGGCGCGGTGCTGTTCCCAGCGCAGGCTTTCCGCTTCGCTCAGGGTTTGCGGGAAATTGCGGGCGCGGTAGCGGAACAGCAGTTCCTGCAGGCGCTCATCGGCAAACGAGGGGCGGGCCGTGGCCAGCTTGGCAGGCGTGTCGCGGCGCAAGGATTCGAGCAGGCGGCGGTCGTCGTTGCTGACGAAACCATTGTACAAATCTTCATCCACGTCCAGCGCGGCATTCGCGCCCGGGCGCTGGAACACTTCGGCCCAGACGGCATCCATGTTCGGCGCCGCGGCGGCGAATTGCGCGTTGACCTTCGCCGCGTCCAGATCGATGCCCCATTGCGCGGCCATGGCCGGCGACAAGGTCTTTAAATTGCCGACCAGCATGGGCGACTTGTTCAGGTGCACGCTTTTCACGGGCAGGCGCGTCATGCCTTCCGGCATGGCGTCCTTGCGCGTGAACAAGCGCGTGCGGATGGTGTCGGCGTCCAGCTGGAACAACTCGCGCGGGTCGTAGGCGCAATCCCAGACGAGGATTTCATTTTTATTGCTCGGGTGCGTGGCCAGCGGCCAGACGATGCCCAGGCAACCCCGTTCGGCGGGGAACATGCCCGACACGTGCAGGAAAGGCTGGCGCTCGCCGGCGGCCAGGTGCATGCCCATTTCGCTGGCGACCCGGTCCTTCTTGTGCAGGGCCAGGCAGAATTCGAACAGTTTCGGCTGTTTTTCCTTGATCAGGCGCGCCAGGGCGATGGTGGCGCGCACGTCGGACAGTGCATCATGCGCCGCTTCGTGGGCCAGGCCATTGACCTTGCTCAAGTGTTCCAGTTTAAAACTGGTCTGGCCATCGTCGCGCTTCGGCCATTGAATGCCTTCCGGGCGCAGCGCGTGCGTCATGCGCACCACGTCGAGGATGTCCCAGCGGCCGCAATGGTTCTTCCATTCGCGCGCATACGGGTCGATCAGGTTGCGCCAGAACAGGAAACGCGTGACTTCATCGTCGAAACGGATGGTGTTGTAGCCCACGCCGATGGTGCCTGGCTCCGAAAAGGCCGCTTCGATGGTGGCGGCGAACTGGTGTTCGGGCACGCCCAGCTGCAGACACTGCTGCGGCGTGATGCCCGTGATCAGGCACGACTGCGGGTCGGGCAGGAAATCATTGGCAGGCTGACAATACAGCATGATGGGTTCGCCGATCTCGTTGAGGTCGGCATCCGTGCGGATGGCGGCGAACTGGGCCGGGCGGTCGCGGCGCGGCTGGGCGCCAAAGGTTTCGTAGTCGTGCCAAAGAAAGGTCTGGTTAGTCATTGATGGTCGTTGCTTGATTGGTTATCCGGGCCGCCAAAAGCGGCCGCTGCTACAGTTTTCTGAAAACCTGCCGATACTACACGAGAGGATGGTCATCATCGCGTTTCCCGCATGGTGGCATACATTGCCCGTTCAAGGAGGTCTATCGTGTCAATTCCCATCGCCGCAAGCGGCAATTCCACCCCTTCCGTGACTTCCGTCAGTACGGGCGTTGCCGGCAAGGACGATAAAGTCCAGCAAAAGGACGGCGTCAACGCTGAAATGAGCGTGAATGACCGCACCAAGCTGCAATTGAACGCTTCCATCATGCAGGCGTCGCTGAACGTGTCGATCGGTTCCGAGAACGAACCGCTGGCGCTGCTGTACAAGACGGCCATCACCAACATCAATGAAGCGCTGAAGGGTCAGTACGGCGAGGATGCGATCCAGAACGCGGCTTCGCAGGATAACAGCGCCGAAGCGACGGCGAACCGCATTGTATCGCTGTCGACGGGATTTTTTGATGCTTTCAAGAAACAGAATCCCGGCCTGGACGACGATACGGCCTTGACCAAGTTCATGGACACCATCAGCGGCGGCATGGAAAAAGGCTTCAAGGAAGCGCGCGACATCCTGGGCGGCTTGAAAGTGCTGAATGGCGACATCGCCGGCAATATCGACAAGACGTACGAGCTGGTGCAAAAGGGCTATGCCGACTTCATCGCCGCGCACAGCAGCAAGAAGGATGATGCCGCCAAGCCGGATGCTGGCAAGCCGGCCGACAGCAAGGCTGCCTGAACTACAGCATGACCCTGTTGCGGCCCGATGCTTTGGCGCGATAGAGCGCCGCGTCGGCTGCGGCGATCAGCGCATGGTCGTCCTGTTCGGCCGCCAGGCTGGCCACGCCGAAGGAACCCGTGATGTGCGGCAAGGCGCTGCGCATGTCGGCGAAGATGACGGCGAGCTGCATGCGCTCGCACAAGCGCTCGGCCACCCGCAAGGCCACGTGTTCGTTGGTATCGGGCAAGATCACCATCATTTCCTCGCCACCGTAGCGCACGGCAAAATCCGTGGGCCGCAGGGCGGCGCCCAGCACTTGCGCGGCGATGCGCAGTGCCTGGTCGCCCGCCTGGTGGCCGTGCGTGTCGTTGAAGCGCTTGAAATGGTCGAGGTCTATCATCACCAGCGACAGCGGCGAGCCGCTGGCGTGGGCCGTGACGATCATGTTGGGCAGTAAATCCGTCAGCCAGGCGCGGTTGTACAAGCCCGTCAGGCTGTCGACCATCGACAGCTGGCGGTAGAATTCGCCCAGTTTTTGGCGCCGGCGCAGCAGGGCATTGGCGGCGCGGATGCGGAAGGACAGCAGCCGCAGCAGGTTGCGCGCCAGGCCGTTCGACTGTTCGATCAATTCCCAGACGATGGCCGCGTCGATCACCAGCAAATCGGTTTCTTCCAGGGCGGAAATGGCGGCCAGGTTGCTCGCTTCATCGAGCACCGATTGTTCGCCCACGCTTTCGCCGGGCAAGACCTTGCTGACGGTGCCGTCATCCATGCCCGTGTGGGTGTCGGCGGCCACGGCCAGCGAGCCGCGCAGGACGATGTACAGGCTGGCGCCTTGCGTGTCGGCAATGGCTTCGCCCGCTTCCAGGCGCATCACGGGGCAGGGCGCTAGCATGGCGGCCGTCTGGCTATCCGCCCCATCGCGAAATAGCTGTAAATCGCCGATGTTGCAGCCTGAAGCGCCGAAGTTGCCGATCTGTTCCACAATCACACTTTCAAAAAGCCGGCGCGCGAGCAGGGGGCCGGTAGCTTCATGATAGCGTAAAGCGGCCTTGGCTGTAACGCCAAAGGCTTGCTTGAGGTCACTTACTGTGAGAAATACGACAATTATTTCATTGCCGCGTCAATACACAGGAATGCTTGCGGTTTTGCTATGGATGTTGCCGCGCGCGAAAGGCGGGCCGGATGTGCAAAGGCAGCCTTGAACGGCTGCCTCAGTCTCTGGAAATCCTGCGGGTGGGGATTACTCGGCGGTTTCTTCCGCTTCGGCCGTATCGATCACGGCATTCTTGCCGGTGGCGTGGCGCTTGCTGTCTTGCAGGCGGCCCAGGGCGCTATCGATGGCGCGTTTCAGTTTATCGGTGGCGCCGGCAACGGATTGATGCACGGTGGCGTTCTGTTCGGTCACGGCGATCGGTTGATAGCCAGCAACGCGTGCTTCCATGACGCAGCGGATATCGTCGGCGCCGCCTTTCGGGCCATTCGTGTCGCTGATGTGGACTTCGATGCGGGTCAGGTTGTCGCGGAAGCGGTTCAGTGCGCTTTCAAGTACGGATTGCACATGTTCGTTCAGTCCAGCGGTGTTGGCGATGGTGCTGTCGGTATGAATATTGATTTGCATATGCTTACTCCTGTCAATTCAAAAAAAACCCATCTCAGGCGCCTTGCATGGCAGTGGTCAAACCCGCTGCCAGGGCGCGTCGGCGCCTGGTTCTTGCCTCATGCACTTGATCCCTGTGCATGACTTATCTTACTCCTCTTTCCAGTATTTCAAGAGGGTGCGCACGATTAAGATGAGCTTAACCCTTCAGCCAGGTCAAGTTTCCACTACGAAATTATTTACCCTCAGCCATTGATGAGGCCGGCCGCGATATTGATCGACAGTCCCAGCACGACCAGGTTGAAGAAAAAGCTCAGCACGGATTGTCCCAGCACGATTTGCCGCATCATGCGCGTCTGCACGGAAACGTCCGACGTTTGCACGGCGACGGCGATGGTGAAGGCGAAATACAGGAAATCCCAGTAATCGGGGCTTTGCTCGTCGTCGGGAAACTTCAGGGGGCGCAGCGCGGGATCGGCCTGGTAGTACAGGTGGGCATAGTGAAAGCAGAACAGGGTGCCGACGAGGAACCAGGAGCCGACCAGGGTGAGTATCGTCAGGCCGTAATGCAGCGCGCGCTCGTCCGGCGCCATGTCTTTCATCGAGGACAGCTGCGAAACGATGGCTACCAGGCTCATCACGGATGCGACGGACAGGGCCGACAGGACGGTTGCCGCCCGCTCATCCTGGCGCGCCGCCATGGCTTTGACCTTGTGGTGGTTGGCGCGCATCATCATCCAGGCCATCGTTGCCAGGTAGAACCAGACGGCGACATTCCACGCCGTCAGCAGGCGCGTCATCTGTTGCCAGGATGCGGGCAGCAGCAGGCCGGCCGCCACGCCGATGGCCGTGGCCATGCTCAGGTGGGGGCGGCTGCGGATGAAGCCGTGGAATGGAAGCGTGATTTTCATGGTGCGGATTCGTCAGTGAGGATAGCGCATCTTAGACCTTATGCGCTCGCCGCGGTGGCCGTCCTGGCGGCCGCTTCCTTCTCGTGGTGGGGGAAGCGGTCCATGCGCGACAGTACGGGGAACAGCACGGCCCAGATACCCGTCACGGCCAGGGTGGCGGCGCCGCCGAAGAGCACGGCGCGCACGAGGCCGAACCAGCCGGCCGTCAAGCCCGATTCGAATTCGCCCAGCTCGTTCGAGGCGCCGATGAAGACGGCGTTCACGGCGCTGACCCGGCCGCGGATCTCGTCCGGCGTCTCGAACTGCACCAGCAGGTGGCGGATGTAGACGCTGACCATGTCGCCGGCGCCCATCAGGAACAGCGCCGCCAGGGCCAGCGGGAAATAGCTGGTGCTGCCCAGCACCAGGGTGCCCAGGCCGAAGACGGCCACGCCGCCGAACATCCACGCGCCCACGCGGCGCGTGATGGGAAACATGGCCAGCGCGATCGAGCACAGGGCGGCGCCGGCGCCCGGCGCCGTGCGCAGCAAGCCCAGGCCGCTGGGTCCGGCATGCAGCACGTCATGCGCGAGCGCCGGCAGCAGGGCCGTGGCGCCGCCGAACAGCACGGCAAACAGGTCGAGCGAAATGGCGCCCAGCACGATGGGCTTCGACCAGACGAAGCGCAAGCCTTCGAGCAGGGTATGCCAGCTGACGGGTTCGCGTTTCACCACTTGCGGCGCCGGGGTGGTGGCGCGCATCAGCAGGACGGACACGACCAGCAGCGCGGACGAGATCAGATACACGACCTTGGGGCCGAAGTAGTACAGCAAGCCGCCCAAAGTCGGCCCCAGGATGATGGCCACGTGGGAACTGGATGAACTGAGCGCGACGGCGCGGCTGAAGTGTTGCGTGGGCACCATGTTGACCAGCACGGCTTGCGTGGCCGGCATCATGAAGGCGCGCGCGCTGCCGAACAGCACCAGCACGGCAAACACGGGCCAGACGATGGAAATATTGCTTAACGTAAACGCCAGCAGGGCCAGCGCGCACGCCAGTTGCGCCGCCAGGCACCACGCGATGATATTGCGGCGGTTGTAGCGGTCGGCCACGTGGCCGGCCGGCAAGATGAGCACGAGGAAGGGGGCGAATTGCGCCAGGCCGATCAGGCCCAGGTCGAACAGGCTGCCCGTGATCTGGTACACCTGCCAGCCGATGGCCACGCTTTGCATCTGCACGGCCACCGTGCCCAGCACGCGGGCGGAAAGATAACAGGCGAAGTTGCGGTGACGCAGGATACTGAAGCCGTTGCCGGCAGAGGCGAGAGACATGAAATTTCCAGGAAACAGCGGGGTGGAGCGGCAGCGGATGCCGCGCCAGCAGCACCCCGTTGTCTGGATGCTTACTTGGCCAGGTCGGCTTCCGTGGTGAAGGCGTCCGCGTAAAACTCGTCGGCCGGCAATTGACACAATTGCACGAAATCGCGGTTGGCCGACTCGACGACGATCGGTGCGCCGCAGGCATACACCTGATATGCGGACATGTCGGGCAAGTCCGCGATGACGGCCTGGTGCACGAAGCCCGTGCGGCCTTGCCACGCGTCTTCCGGCAGGGCGTCCGACACGACGGGCACATAGGTGAACTGCGGCAAGTCGGCGGCCCACTGGCGGCACAGGGCGTCCATGTACAGGTCGTGCGGACGGCGGCCGCCCCAGTACAGGGTGATCGGACGCGGCGACTGCTCGTTGATCATGTGCTCGACGATGGCTTTCAAGGGGGCAAAGCCCGTGCCCGAGGCCAGCAGCACGACGGGCTTGTCGGAATCTTCGCGCAGGAAGAAGGTGCCCATCGGGCCTTCGAAGCGCAGGATGTCGCGCTCCTTCATGCTGCCGAACACCTGGTCGGTGAACAGGCCGCCCGGCATGTGGCGGACGTGCAGGCTCACGGGGCCGCCTTCGACGGGTGCGCTGGCCATGCTGTAGCTGCGGCGTTTGTTGTCGCGCAGCATGATTTCGATATACTGTCCGGCGCGGTAGTGCAGGCGCTCGCTGGCTGGCAATTGCAGGGTCAGCACGACGACGTCGGGCGCGACTTTTTCGATGGTGGTCACGCGCGACGGCATTTTCTTGATCGGGTAGTCGCTGCTGCCCGCCACTTCGCGCGCCTGCACCACCAGGTCGCCCTGAGGCACGGCGCAGCACAGCAGCGAGTAGCCGGCCGCCGCTTCATCTTCCGTCAGGGAGCGGGCCTGGTATGGCTTATGCTGTACGCTGCCGGACACGATCTTGCCCTTGCAGGAGCTGCAGGCGCCGCTTTTGCAGCTGTACGGCAGGCCGACGCCGGCGCGTATCGCCGCCGACAGGACGGTTTCGTCCGCTTCGCAGCTGAATTGGTGGCCGCTGGGCTGAACAGTAATTTGAAAAGTCATACAATCCTTGAGATGAAAAATATGTTAATGCACTCTTTGCGCAAGCCGTCAGGCTTGCCGCGCTTGCTGATCCTGGGCTGCGGCGACGTCGGCATGCGGCTGCTGCCCCTGCTGCGCGCGCGCTTTCGCGTCTTTGCCGTCACCAGCCAGCCAGCGCGCTGCGCGCAGTTGCGGGCGGCCGGCGCCGTGCCCATCGTGGCCAACCTCGACGAGCGCGCCAGCCTGAAACGGCTGGCGGGACTGGCGACGATGGTCGTGCACCTGGCGCCGCCCATGTCGTCGGGCTTGCTGGACCGGCGCACGCGCAATCTGGTCGCCATTTTACCCGAGCATGCACGCATGGTGTATGTGAGCACCAGCGGCGTGTATGGCGATTGCGGCGGCGCCTGGGTCGATGAGACGCGGCCGACGGCGCCGGCGAATGCGCGCGCGAAGCGGCGCGTGGACGCCGAACAGGTCTTGCGCGGCTGGGGCGCGCGCCGCGGCGCCAGCGTGGCCATCCTGCGCGTGCCGGGCATTTATGCGCAAGACCGCCTGCCGCTGAAGCGCTTGCGCGAAGGCACGCCAGCCCTGGAAGCCAGCGACGATGTGTACACCAACCATATCCATGCCGATGACCTGGCGCGCGTCATCGAGCGGGCCCTGTGGCGGGGCAAGCCGGGACGCGTGTATCACGCCAGCGATGACAGTGAACTCAGGATGGCCGAGTATTTCGATGCCGTGGCCGATACGTTTGGCTTGCCGCGCCCGCCGCGCCTGCCGCGGGCCGAGCTGCGGCAAGTGGTCACGCCGATGCTGCTGTCGTTCATGTCCGAATCGCGCCGCCTGCACAATACCCGCCTCAAGCGCGAGCTGGGCGTGCGCCTGCGCTACGCGCGCGTGGCCGATGCCTTGCAGGCGATGGCAGCCGATGGCGCCGGCATCGGGTAAAATGGCCGGTTATCTGCGCACTTTGCTGGGCCGGCGCGCAGCGCGCCGTTCCCGCGCTGCGCCACTCACTTAAGGACTACAGCATGAGCACCCTCACTTACGAAGAATACCTGGACGAGGTCACCACCGTCCTGACGGAACTGTACGACCTCGACGACGAGGCCGCCATCAAGCTCGTCGTGGCCGCGCAGGACGCCGAATTTTTTGTCCCGCACGATGCGCATGAGGAAATGCGTACCGTCGAACAAGCCAAGAAAGATGCGGTCACCTTGTTCGAGCGCAAGCAGAATCGCCAGCAAACGCAGGAAAAGCAGCAGCAGCGCGTGCGCCAGCAAAAGAAATAGGAATGTGGGCCTGGCCGCTGGGGCCATGGCGCAGTACGGGTCTCGGCGCAACACCGGGGCCGTGACCTTTGACGCAGCGCAAACGCGTCATGGCGCGCTGGCGATATGGTGAGCAATGTCGTCACGCGTCTGGGCTCTTGTGGCGGGCTCTGCATAGCGTGACGCTGTTTCCCGTCAGCAGGAGCGAGCCATGCGAGCTACGAGTCACCCCAGCAAGGAACAGGTACGCGCTTACATGCGCCGTCGCGAACGTGCGCTGCAGCCGCCGCCGCCGCCCGATGAAATCCGCCGGCAACTGGCCTGGTGCCGCGTGGATGCCGTTTCGGGCACGTGCCCGCTTGCCACCCCGGCCGGCGTGGCCGCGCAAGGCTGGCATCTATCTGCCGAAATGGCGCGCCTGAGCGCCCTCATGGCCATAGCTTGGCTCATGCATAGCGGTGTTGCTCATCGTAAAAATTGATGACTTGCAGCAAATTTTTCCAATTTGAGTTATCCTCTAGCACATTCCAAGTGCGTCAATTCTCTTCAATTATCACAATTTTGCGTTAAGTTACGCAAAAATCAACAATAGCGTGTATTATATTGTTTGCGGCGTAAAAGCCGCATAAGTGATGGCGCTTTTTAGTGTGTTTACCCTGAATTATTGCAGAAGAGACATTCGGTTTCTTTTTGCTCTAATACAACAAGTACGGATTTTCGATCATGTCTCTCAAACAAATTACCTCTTTGCCTACCTACAACCCGAATCGCGTCCTCGATGCGATCATCGACAAGCTGCAACTGAAAAACGATGCCGCCTTGTCGCGAGCCCTGGAAGTGGCGCCACCGGTCATCAGCAAGATTCGTCACAATACCTTGCCGATCGGCGCCACGATCCTCATCCGCATGCATGAAATCAGCGATTTCAGCATTCGTGAACTGCGCGAGTTGATGGCTGCCTAAGAGCGCCTGACAGACGGCAAACTGAGAGGTGCCGTCTGGGTACGTCAGGCTTGCCGCGTGCGGCAGCCACATCTGTTTTCCGCTTTTCTATTGCGGGTCGCGGTTCAGCACTGGACGATCGACATAGAAGCGCCCCATTTCCAGGCCAGTCGAGGACGACTTGACCACCGCTGCGGCCAGTGAGGCAGGGGCGCTGGAAAATGCGGTGTTGGCAGCCCCGGTCGCGCGGCCCGAATACGCCGTCGCCTGTACCGCCGCACTGGAAAACGCCGTTTGCACGGCCCGGCCCGAGTAAGCCGTCGCTTGCACCGCCGCACTGGAAAACGCCGTTTGCACGGCGCGGCCCGAGTAAGCCGTCTCCTGCACCGCACGTCCCGAATACGCCGCCTGTACGGCGCGCCCCGAATACGCCGTTTCAGCGCGGATATAGTCTTCCCCGAACGTTTGTTCATACAACTGCTTCATGCGCTCGCCCACGCGATGGTGCGCCGCTTCGTCGTCTTCGCCGCGCAAGCCGATGTAGGGGAAGTGATGGAGGAAGTAGCCGAACACCTGTTCGCAGTCGGCCGCATATTTCAGGGTGTCGAGGATGTGGTAGTGCCAGAAGGTATCGACGTCCATCAAGGGCGCCGTCTCTTCTTGCGGAAACTGTTTCATCAGGATCAGGAAGCGGCGGTATTCGAATTCCACCGCGTTGGCCTTCTCCAGACTCCATCCTTCGCCTGACTCCCGGTGCATCAGTTTGACCTTGATCGCGTCCAAATTCAAATCGGCAATAGCCTTGAAACTGTCGTTCGTATCCATGAATGTCCTTTGGTAAAGAGCGTTGTGGGAAATACGGTGAAACAAGGGAAAGCGGCGCGTGTGTACTCCTGGCAAGTAGTCAAGGAATGCCTTGCCCATGGCGGGCAGGCGCTAAGTTGTTCTACATCAATATTGCATCTTATTACGAAATATGCAAGCTGAGCTTGATTCATGCGGGGCGCGTGCCGGTCAGCCGCTGGCCCGGCTTTCTTCCTCGTAGGGAAACGCGGTGGCGTCCGCGCCCAGCGGCACGCTGACGTGCACGCTCATGCCGGCGCCGGGGCTGCTTTCGATGTAAAAAGTGCCACCTAGCAACTTGATGCGTTCTTCTATCCCCACCAGGCCAAACGAGCCGAGCTTGTTGCGCCCGTCGATGGCCGCGCCCACGCCGTTGTCGCTGACGCTCATCGACACCGTATCGCGGCATTTTTCCAGCTTGACCTGCACGCGGCTGGCATTCGCATGCTGGGAAATATTGCTGAGCGACTCTTGCAGGATGCGGAACAGGGCCGTCGCGCATTGGTCGCTGAGGCAAATGTCGTCATGGCTTTCGCTCACTTCGCAGGCGATGCCCGTGCGCTGGCGAAATTGCGCCACCTGCCATTCGACGGCCGCATTCACGCCCAGGTCCAGCACGGTAGGGCGCAAGTCGTTGATGATCTGCCGCACGCTCTTGATGGTGGCGTCGATCTGCTCCAGGGTCGAACGGGCGCGGGCGTTCAGGCGCGGGTGGCGGCGCTGCGTGCGCGAGGCCAGCATGTCGGCGTCGATGCGCAGGACCAGCAGATTCTGTCCCAGGTCGTCGTGAATTTCGCGCGCGATGCGCTTGCGCTCTTCTTCCTTGATCTGGTCGGCGTGCGCGGCCAGGCGGCGCAGTTTCTGGTGCGACAGTTGCAATCGGATCTGGCTGGCGCGCAACTCCTCCGTCATGCCCGTCGCCATCTGGATGGCGCGCCGGCGCGACGACGCCAGGGTGTGGAACAGCACGTACAGCAGCATGGTGCTGGCAAAGCCGATCAGCAGGGCCAGCCACGGCAGGAAGGCGTCGAAGCGGGAATACAGGTCGCTCTTGCGCACGCTGAACAGCGCTTGCCAGGCGCGGCCATTGTGCTCGATCAGCAGCGTGCTGCTCAGGTAGCGGCCCGAACTGCCGGGCTGCCACCATGGCGCATGCATGCCCGCCGCCGTGCTGTCGAAGATGGGGCGCATGTCGTGCGGCAATTGCAGCGGCACGTCCCGCTGTTGCAGCGCCTGCGGACCGATATCGAACAGGGTCAGGCGGACGTTGCGTACCGGCATGTCGGCCAGCGCGCTGCGCATCATCGTCACCAGGTCGTAGCCGATGCCGACGGAACCCTGGTAAGCCGCGCGCCTCTGCTCCACCGTCTCGACGGGCATGCCGAAGCGGTACACGGGCAGGCGCATGGCCATGCCCGTCAGCTGGGGACGGCCGTCCATCGGCACGGGCACGCCGGAATTGCTGATGTGGCCGGAATCGCGCGACTGCGCTAGCGCTTCGGCGATCTGCGGGCGCGAGGCGATGTCGTAGCCATACTTTTCCGGGGCGCTGGCGATCGGCTCGATGTATACGAGCACGGAATACTGGGCGCGCGGGCCGGGCGGGTGGATGGCAAACGCCGGATAGCCGTCGCGCCCGGGCGGATAGTCGCGCCGCATGGCCGCTTCATAAGCGGCGCGCTGCGTCTCGTCGAGTTCCTGGCTGTAATTGAGATTCATCACGCCCGGATAGTTCTGTTGCAGGGCGATGTTGGCCACGTAGCGGTGGAATTGCTCGCGGCTCACGTGTTCGTTGGCCTGGAACAGGCTGGCCGTGCCGCGCAGCAGGTTGGCATACGACTTGGTGCGCGATTCGATGTTTTTCTGGGTGTTGCGCGCCAGATTGTTGAATTGTTCGCTGGCATCGCTTTCGATCGACAGCGAAGCGGCCATGTAGAACAGCAGGCCCACCATCGTCGACACGACAAAGCCGAACAGCCACAGCGGTCTTTTTTCAGCAGCTAAGGGGTGTTCGCCGGCAGTAGAAGACATCGCCATCCGCATCAGGAAGAGGAATCGGGTGCCGCCTGTGTGGTGGTGGCTGTACTCAGTTGCACAAGGACTATCGAAATTGCAAATTGCTCAATAGCTGCCTAATATACAAAACTATCGTGAATATAGTCAACAGGCAATATTTCTCTTTGAAACGAAAAAAAACCGCCGCAGCGGTTTTTTTCGTGTGCCGTCCAGCCCTTATTTGGCGGGCTGCCAGCTGTCTTTCAGGGTGACGATGCGGTTGAAGACGGGCTTGCCCGGCTGGCTGTCGACCCGGTCGGCCGCAAAATAGCCGTGGCGCTCGAACTGGAAGCGCTGTTCCGGCTGGGCCAGTTCCGCGCCCGGTTCCAGCCACGCTTGCACGACTTCCTTGGCCAGCGGATTCAAGGCCAGCTTGAAGTCCTTGCCGCCCGCGTCCGGCTGCGGGTCCGTAAACAGGCGGTCGTACAGGCGTACTTCGGCGGGAATGGCCGTCGGCGCGCTGACCCAGTGCATATTGCCCTTGACCTTGTAATTGGCGCTGCCTTCCGTGCCCGACTTGCTGTCCGGGAAGTAGGTGCAATGCACGGCGATGACCTTGCCGTCCGCATCCTTGTCGTAGCCCGTGCACTCGATCACGTAGCCGTAGCGCAAACGCACCTTGCTGCCCGGCTTGTCGTCGATCGGCGGATACAGGCGGAAATAGCCCTTGTTCGGCACTTCCATGAAGTCGTCTTCCTCGATCCACAGCTCGCGCGAGATGGGGAAGGTGCGCAAGCCGCGCTCCGGGAAGTGCGGGTGCACGGGCGCCGTGCATTCCACGCTGTCGTTTTCAGGGAAATTGTCGATGATCAGTTTCAACGGACGCAGCACGGCCACCGAACGGGGCGCCTTCGGGTCCAGGTCTTCGCGCAGGCAGCCTTCGAGCACGCTGTAGTCGATCCAGCCATCGGATTTCGTCACGCCCGTGCGTTCGCACATCAGTTGAATCGCTTCCGGCGTGTAGCCGCGGCGGCGCATGCCCACCAGGGTCGGCATGCGGGGGTCGTCCCAGCCGTCGACGATTTTTTCTTCCACCAGTTGGCGCAGCTTGCGCTTGCTGGTGACGATATAGGTCAGGTTCAGGCGCGAGAATTCGAACTGGTGCGGCACCGGTTGCTGGAAGAAGCCGCCGGCCGACAGGGTTTCCAGCAGCCAGTCGTAGAATGGGCGGTGGTCCTGGAATTCCAGGGTGCAGATCGAATGCGTGATGTTTTCCAGCGCGTCCGAGATCGGGTGCGTGTAGTCGTACATCGGATAGATGCACCAGGCGTCGCCCGTGCGGTGGTGGTGCGCATGGCGGATGCGGTAGATGGCCGGGTCGCGCAAGTTCATGTTCGGCGAACTCATGGCATCTTCGCTCATCTTCGCGCGCAGGATGTGTTCGCCATCCTTGAACTGGCCCGCCTTCATGGCGCGGAACAGGGCCAGCGATTCGTCGCGCGGACGGTCGCGGAACGGCGAATTCTTGCCTGCCTGGCCGAAATTGCCCCGGTTGGCGGCCATGTCTTCGGCGCTCTGGCTGTCCACATAGGCAAAGCCGGCCGTGATCAGGTATTCGGCCATCGCGTACAGCTGGTCGAAATAGTCGCTCGCGTAATGCAGGTGGCTCTGGCCATCGGCCTGCTTCGGTTCCCAGTCAAAGCCCAGCCATTTCACGCTGTCCATGATGGTGTCGACGTATTCCTGCTCTTCCTTCGCCGGATTGGTGTCGTCGAAACGCAGGTTGCACTGGCCGGCGTAGTCGCGCGCCAGGCCGAAGTTGACGCAGATCGACTTGGCGTGGCCCACGTGCAGGTAGCCGTTCGGCTCCGGCGGGAAACGCGTGATCACCTGGGGCAGGCCGGGACGCACATGGGCGCCGGCAGCCAGGTCGGCTTCGATGATGTTACGCAAGAAATTGGGCGCCAGCGCCGGCGCGGCGTTATTCGGTTTATCGTTGCTCATTGATCAATGCGGAAGAGTGACAGTAAAAAGCATTTTACCGTACCGCAAGCGCTTTATAAGCACGTATTTGCCCCCATTTCCCGGCATGCAAGCGACGCGGACGCCGTTCTATAGGATAATTCGCCTTTAATTAGTAGAAAAACGTGACCCCGGAGCCTTTTATGGAAAATTTATATAACGTCCTCGGTGTCGCGCCCAATGCCAGCGACGATGAAATCAAGAAGGTTTACCGCTCGCTGGCCATGCGCTTCCACCCCGACCGCAACCAGGCCCCCGGCGCCGAGGCGCGCTTCAAGAGCGTCACCAAGGCGTATGAGATCCTGGCCGACCCGGCCAAGCGCGCCGAATACGACCAGAGCGTGAACCACCGCATCATCATCGATCCGGAAGCGGAAGCCTATGCCCTGTGGTGCGGCGTGTTCCGCCTGCATGGCACGGTATTGCCTGCCGATTAACGGACGTAGCCAGCATCGGCCGGCCAGAATTACTTGAAAAACAACAACAACGGCGCTGTTCATCCAGCGCCGCGCATCACATTGGAAAGCACAGCATGAGAAGAGTACACCCTGAATTCGCGTATCAGTCGCGCGAGCTGGAAGGCCAGATCGAAGGCATCCTCGGCGACCCGCCGAACCGCAAGAACTACAAGAGCATGGTCGACGCGCTGGTGGGCGAATACGCGAGCGGCGGCGGCATCGAAGACGTGAACATGCTGGCCTTCGCGCTGGTCGACCACATCACCTTCAGCGACCCGAAGGGCTTGCTGGCCGAAAGCGAAGACTACGAATTCGGCGATACGGCCCGCGTGTTTTCCATGGCCGCGTGCGCCGCGCCGGAAGCGGCCAAGATGTACGCCGCCATCGAGGAAAGCTTCCCCGACCTGGCGCGCCAGGCCATCATCACGGCCTTCCTGCACAAGAATCCCCGCCTGTGGGACGACGACGACCAGTCGCTGGACCAGCTGGCCGCCAATGACGACGGCGACGACGAGCACGATGAAGACGAAGCGACCGACGATTTCGCCCAGATGTTTGACCAGGATGGAGATGACCATGGCCGATAATGACAAGCAAAATGCGGATCAAAAGAGCAATCTTCCCGCGCTGACGAAACAAGTCACGGAATTGGTGCTGTCCGGTTCGCTGGGCCACGCCGAGCAGGCGTTTGCCGACGCGGCCGACCAGTACGGCGATCTTGCCGTGGTGGAAGTGTTGAATGCCATCCCGCCGCAAGTGACGGCCCTGCACCTGGCCGGCTTCGACGGCGGCAAGATGTCGCTGGCGACCTTGCTGGTGCCGCCGAAAGCCTGGGCCGACAGCCTGGCCTTCATCGCTGCCACCTGGAGCGACGACCAGATCGAGGATGATCCGGAACGCATCGCCGAAGCCCTGTTCGCGCACATCCACGGCGTCGTGTTTTCCACCGACGACGCCGAGCGCCGCCGCGAGCTGCTGCTCGAAGCGTCCGCCACCGACTGGGGCGCCACGGCGTTCGCCATCCTGTTCTCGATGGCGCCGAAGGAAATCCTCGAAGTGGCGGGCGAGATCGTCATCAAGGGACCGTATGTGACGGGCGTGACCTCGTCCGACAACGACGTCGTGCCGCTGGCCATCGAGCTGGCGCAAGCGAATGAAGACGGCTGGGACCGCTCGCTGTTCGAACTGTTCCCCGACTTCCGCCACAGCGCCGACCTGGCCGACGCGGAATACTCGGACGACCCGGACGAAGAGCCGACCATGTTGCAGCGCAGTACCAAGGAATTGCTGTACCGCCTGCGCAAGCAAGTGCCGAGCACGCGCAGCGCGCCGCGTTCCAGCACGCGCCGCAGCCTGGGCACGGGCATTTTCTCGTAATGAAAGCAGGGAACGTCTAATGCTGCCAGCAATTGTTGTAGAGAATCTTCCGCGCCTGGTGCGCGCCATCAAACTGTTGCCGGGCGACCCGCGCGAAGACGCGGCCCTGAACCTGGCCGATGAATTGACGGGCATCACGGCCATGGTGGCCGAGAAGTTCACGAATGAACGCACGGCCGACGGCATCCAGAAAGCGCTGTATTTGACGGTGGGCGGCGTGTCCTTGGGCCTGGAGCAGGCCGTCACGCATGAAGGCGACCAGGCCGCGCTCGATTTCCTCGTCGAGCACGGCGCCGAGCACGCGTTCCAGGTGGGCTTTCGCCTGATCAAGGAATTGTCGCAGCTGCCGGAAGACGCCCTCGTCGGCGAATACGACCAGGATCCCGTCTACCTGCAGCGGCGCCTGCGCGAGCTGTTCATCGATATTTGCCAGGCCGACCCGAACCAGAACTGGGCCGGCTATGAAAAGTATGCGTTGCAGTTGCAACAGCGCAAGGAAGTGCAAGCCGTCGTGCGCCTGGCCGGCTGGCTGCGCCGCCACCACGACAATGGCCCCGTCAGCGACAGCGACTTGAATGCCGAGGGCGTCATCGCCCTGGCCATCATCTTCGCCATCGAAGGCGGCGGGCGCGTCATCGCGCGCACGGGGCAGAAGGAGTTCGAGCGCTTCGTGCGTTCCGTGCGCAAGAACAAGCCCGACTTCGAGGAAGGCTGGGCCGCCCTGGTGGCCAAGGTGCCCGTGCAGCATCACCCGGTGTTGCTCGACCGCATCGCTTCGTACCGCCGCAGCTGCACCGTCGTGCATAAAATCCTCACGCGGGCCAGCATGAAGAGCCTGTTCGAGGACCTGGAAAACTATGCGGGTTCGGAGCTGGACGCCGACTACTCGTAATGCAGTACGTGGGCCGGCGCCTGCCGGCCTACGCTCCCCCTTCCAGCGCCGCTTCCTCGGCCAGTTTCACGAATGCCGCCACCAGCGGCGACGTTTCTTCTTCCCTTTGCGCCAGTAACAGACTGGTCGTCGCCTGCGGGTCGTCGATGGGGCGGTAGCACACGCCATCCATGCGGATGCGGTCGAACGAGGCGGGCAGCACGGAAATGCCGCAGCCGGCCGCCACCAGACCGATGATGGTCGACGCCTCGCCCGCTTCCTGCGCCACTTGGGGCACGAAGCCGGCCGCCTTGCACAGGCGAAAGATCTGCGGATAAATCCCCGTGCCCGCATCCTTGGGATACATGACAAAACCTTCGCCCGCCATGTCGGCAATCGCGATGGCCTCCTTGGCCGCCAGCGCGTGGGCGACGGGCAGCACGAGGAACAGCGGGTCCTGGCGCAGTTGCGTCAGCTTGATATCGGAGGGGTACGTCGTTTCCGGCGGGCGCACGAAACCCAGGTCCATGGTCCGCCCCGAGATCGCTTCGAGTTGATGCAATGTCGCCATTTCGTGCAGGGTCAATGTGACGTGCGGAAAGAGCTGGCGGTAGCGGTTGATGACGGTGGCGAAATACGGCGTGAACGGCGTGGAAAAGGTAAAACCGATGCGCAATTCGCCCGCTTCGCCCCGCTGCGCCCGGCGTGCCGTCACGGCCGCCTGCTCCGACAGGGCCAGGATGCGCCGCGCATCGTCGAGGAACAGCGTGCCCGCCTGCGTCAGCCGCACGGAGCGCTTGTTGCGCTCGAACAACTGCGCGCCCAATTCCGCTTCCAGCGCCTGGATTTGCTGGCTCAGCGGCGGCTGGCCGATGTGCAGGCGCTCGGCCGCGCGCGTGAAGTGCAACTCCTCGGCGACGGCGACAAAATAACGCAGGTGGCGCAGTTCCATATTCGTCCAGTAATCGTTTTAAAGTATGAGTTGGGCCTTAAATATATATTGGACGATATGAGTTGGCAATCCTAAGATGAAGACTCGCTTCTTTCACGAACACGGCCATGTCTGATTCATCGCTCGCTTATGCCTCCGCCGTCACTCCGGCGCTTTCGCCTGCCGCTCCCGCTCCCCGCACGGCCATCGCCAAGGGTTCCATCGAATTCAAGCGCAGCAACCGCGCGCTGTTCTTCGGCGGCTTTTCCACCTTCAGCTTGCTGTACTGCATCCAGCCCCTGTTTCCGCTGCTGTCGCACCAGTTCCATCTGACGCCGGCGCAAAGCAGCTGGTCCCTGTCCGTGTCGAGCGGCTTGCTGGCCATCTCGCTGGTGCTGCTGAGCGCCGTGTCGGACAGGGTCGGGCGCAAGCCGCTGATGGTGGCGTCGATGTTTTCCGCCGCAATATTGACCATTTTGTCTGCGTTCGCGCAGGATTATGCGCAGTTGCTGGCCATCCGCGCCGCGCTGGGCGTGGCCTTGGGCGGCATGCCGGCTGTGGCCATGGCGTATCTGGGCGAGGAAATCGAAGGGCCGTCGCTGGGCCTGTCGATGGGACTGTATATCGCCGGCAGCGCGTTTGGCGGCATGTCGGGACGGCTGGTAGCGTCCATGCTCAGCGATTTCCTGTCGTGGCGCTGGGCCCTGGGCGTGCTGGGCGTGGCCGGCGTGCTGGCGGCGGCGGAATTCTGGCGCAGCCTGCCCGCGTCGAAGAACTTCGTGCCCAGCACCAAGGGCTGGAATGCCTTGCCGCATGCCATCAAGCAGCATTTTTCGGATAAGGGCTTGCCGTGGCTGTTCTGCCTGGCCTTCGTGCTGATGGGCTGTTTCGTCAGCCTGTATAACTACATCGGCTACCGTCTGCTGGCCGCGCCCTTCGGCTTGCGCCAGAGCACGGTCGGCTTGCTGGCCTTCTTGTATCTGATCGGCATCTTCAGTTCCGTCTGGGCCGGTCGCCTGGTGGACCGCCTGGGGCGCCGGGGCGTGCTGTGGATCATGCTGTCGGTGATGCTGTCCGGCATTGTATTGACCCTGTTCGACTCGCTGCCGCTGATCGTCATCGGCATGGCGCTGGCCACCTTCGGCTTCTTTGCCTCGCACTCGATCGCCAGCAGCTGGGTCAGCCGCCGCGCCCGCGCGCCGCAGGCGCTGGCCTCGGCCTTTTATTTGCTGTTCTATTACCTGGGTTCCAGCCTGATCGGGTCCGCCTCGGGCATGATGTGGGGCTTCGACGGCTGGACGGGCGTGGTCGTCATGCTGGGCCTGTGCCTGGGCGGCGGCGTGCTGATCGCCTTGCGCCTGCGCCATTTGCAGCCGCTGGGCGCGCGCGAAGCCGTCGGCTGAACGGTTATTTGGGGCAGTTGCCGATCATCGTTTCCCCCTGCTTGCCCGCGCGCGTGGTCACGCACAAGGTGCCCAGCGCGCTGGTGATTTTATAGGTGCGGCTGCCCTTGGCCTCGTTCGCGCCCACTTCCTCGATTTTTGAGGCCTCGTACCATTTCGGCGGCACGGCCGCGTAGGCCTCGGCAAATCCCTGTTGCATGCGCTTGAAACCCGTGTCGTCGAATTTCTCCCCACCCCGTTGCGGGAATTCCTTGCGCAGCTCCTTGTCGATCTTGCCCACGTCGCGCTTGGCTTGCGCCAGGATGTCGGCCGCGCTGGGCGGCGCGACGAGCGTGATCGCTTCCGGCATTGCCGGCGCCGGCGCCTGTTCGGCGGCGGGAACGGGCAAGGGGCGGTTGACGGGCGCCGGCACGGGCAGGCGCGGCGGGCGTGCGGCGGCCGGTTTTGCGTCGGGCAACCGTACGGGGGGCGGCTTGGGCGGCGCCGGGAGCGTGTGGCGCAGCCAGGCGATGGCCGGACCCTGCGGCAAGTGTTCATCCATGACGGCGCGGGGCCGCGACTGCAAGACGATATACGCAAAGCCAAGGTGCAGCAGGACGATCAGCAGCAGGCTGGGAGCGCGGCGGGGCAGGGTAGTTGGCGAGGTCATGGAGGACATGGTGGTTCAGGTACGCCAATGTATCTGAAGGATTTGATAATTATCTAAAATGTCACCAGTGCTTACAAAAAAGTGCCATGTGGAAATTTCGAAGCCATGGCGGCTGGCGGGGAACCCTGCGCCAGTCTGGTGATCCAACCCGGACACCACGCGAACAGGAGATCATCATGATGCAAGTAAAGGAAGTGGCACGGCGCTTTGGCGCCATTGAACATGCGATCGGCCAGGCGGCCCAGCTGTGCGGCAAGCAGCAGGGCATGCCGATGGACTTGAAGGATTGCATCAACCAGCTGGACCAGCAAAAGAACGCCGTGCGGCAAGCCATCGACACGCAGGACGATGCGCGCATCCGGCAAGCCGTCGACCAGATGGAATCGCTGGGCGACCGCGCCAAGCGGGCATGCGGCACGGCGGCCAGCGTGACGCCGGAAATGAAGAGCGCCGTGCTCAAGGTGCACGATGAATTGTCGGACTTGAAGCACCAGCTGCATTAACGGTTTTACATCTGGCGGAACAAATGGGCATATAAAGGGCTGACGCGCAGCTGCGCCGGATGCTGGCGCAGGGTCAGCGACAGCTTGCCGGCATCGTCGCGCACGGCCGTGGCGATGGCGCTGGCGTTGACGATGGTGCCCCGGTGGATTTGCCAGAATTGTTGCGGGTCCAGCTGGGGCAGCAACTCCTTCAGGCTCGTGCGTATCAGCGCTTCGCTGTCCTGGCACACGACGTTGATGTATTTGTCCAGCGCTTCGAAATACACGACATCGGCCAGGGCGATCATGCGCACGCTGTTGCCGACGGCGGCCCGTATCATTTGCAGGCGCGGCGCTGGCGGCAGCATGGCTTGCAACTGGCTCAGCAGGCGGGCCATGTTGCCGTCGCTGGCGGATTCGGCTGCCGACGTCGCTGGCGTTGGGCTTGCCGTAGCTGTAGCGTTGCCGTTGCCGCCAGCGCTGTCGCGCAAGCGTTGCTGCAGGCGTTCCACCGTCTTGCCCAGGCGCGCATCGTTGACGGGTTTTAAGACGTAATCGGCGGCCGCGTGTTCGAAGGCGGCCAGCGCGTATTCATCGTAGGCGGTGACAAACACGATGTGGGGGAAAGGCACGCCGTCCGGCCACTGTTCCGCCAGTTCCTCGGCCGCTTCCAGGCCCGTCTTGCCCGGCATCTTGATGTCGAGAAATAATATGTCGGGTTGCAGCGCCAGGCCTTGCCGCAAGGCTTCCACGCCGTTGGGGCAAGTGGCAACGATGTCGAGCTCCGGCCACAGCCGTTGCAAGGCGTGTGCGAGGGCGGCGGCGAGGATGGGTTCGTCTTCGGCGATCAGGGCGCGCGGCGCGCGTGGAGTATGTGGACTCATGCGAGGTGGCTCGTGATGGTGGGTGGAAGGGGAAGTGTCAGGCGGGCGGTCGCGCCTGCCGGATGGTTGGCGGTCAGCGACAGGCTGGCGGCGTCGCCGTGCATGCCGCGCAGGCGTTCGCGGATATTCGCCACGCCCAGGTGGGTGCCCTTGGTCTGGCCCGGATGGTCGAGGCCCAGGCCATCGTCGCTGACGGTGAGCAGCAGCACGCCAGCGTCCGTGGATGCCTGCACGTGGATGTGTCCGCCTTCGATCTTCGGTTCCAGGCCGTGCTGGATGGCGTTTTCCACCAGCGGTTGCAGCAGCATGGGGGGCACCTTGATCTGGCGCAAAGTGTCGGGCAAGTCCAGCGTAAAGCGCAGGCGCGCACCCATGCGTATCGACATCAGGCCCAGGTAGGCTTGCATCAGGGAAAATTCCTGCTCCAGGGTGGTGGACCCGGCGCGCGAGGAAGAGAGGGTGGCGCGCAGATACTGGATCAGCTGGTCGAGCAGCAACTGGGCGCGCTCCGGGTCAAAGCTGATCAGGCCTTGCAGGTTGGCCAGGGTGTTGAACAGCATGTGCGGCTCGATCTGCGCCTGCAGCAGCTGCAGCTGGGCTTGCATCGCCTGGCGCGCCACGGATTCGGCGCGGGCCTTTTCCTGGGCGGCTTCCATTTGCAGGCGGGCAATTTTTTCGCGGCTGGAGAAAAACAGCACGGCGCCGCCCGTGGCCAGCAGGGTGAATACGAGCGTGCTGATCATCTGGGTAGGCAGCAGGCTTTCGAAGCCGCCCACGTCCACGCCCGTCAGCCAGCTGAACAGGGTCAGGCCCAGCATTTGCGCCACGGGCACGGAAATGAGGATGATGAGCATGAAGGGCAGGAATTTCGGCCGCTGGCCTTCGCCCCACAGGGTCAGGCGCATGCCGTCGATCAGCAAGAAGGCGATCGTGCCGATGCACATCGAGGCGATCAGGTTTTGCCCGAAATGGCTGCCCGGATTGAGGATGAAGGTAATGACCAGCGCGCAAATCACGTTCAGCGCCAGCGCATAGCGCGCGTCGGGCAGCATGCGGTAGTACGGAGACCTGGCCTTGGCTGCTGGCGCTGCGGCGGATGTTGCATCGGTTTTCATGGTGGTGTCTGCTGGTAGCGATGGGGCATTGTGTGCCAGCGCAAGCCTGGGCGCAACCGGGCTGCGACGAAACGGGGCTGGCGCGCCGCCATTCGCCGCGGAGGATCGCCAAACGGGGCCGCTTTACTTTTCAGGGCAGGCACGCAATAGTATGGCAAGACAGTCTGTATCCATGGAATTGCTATAAAGGAAGCATCATGTGGCCTTATCCACGCACCCTGGCGCACCGCGGCGGCGGCACCCTGGCGCCTGAAAACACCCTGGCCGCCCTGCGCTGCGGCCTGGCTTACGGCTACCGCGCCGTGGAATTCGACGTCATGCTGGCATCCGACGGCGTGCCCGTCGTCGTGCACGACCCCGAACTGGGCCGTACCGTGGCCGGCAGCGGCCTTGTCAACGATTACACGGCCGCGCAACTGGGCGCGATGGAGGCGGGCGCCTGGTTCGGCCCCGCTTTCGCGGGTGAAGGCGTGCCCACCTTCGCCGCCGTGGTGGATTACTGCAAGGCGCAGCGCATCTGGATGAATATCGAAATCAAGCCGGCGCCCGGCTTCGACGTGCCGACGGGCAAGACCGTGGCGCTGGCCACGCGCGATCATTTTTCGAAGGAAATTGCTGCAGGGGAATTATTGCCGCTGCTGTCGTCGTTCAGCATTGCGGCGCTGGAGGCGGCGCGCCAGGCGGCGCCGGAACTGGCGCGCGGCTGGCTGGTCGAACAGATACCGGATGGCTGGGCGCGGACGGCCCGCAAACTGGGCGTGGTGGCGCTGCATTGCGACCACCAGCAGCTGACGCCGGAGTTGGCGGCTGCCGTGAAGGAAGAGGGATTGGGATTGTTTTGCTACACCGTCAACACCCCCGAGCGGGCCAGTGAGCTGCTGGCCTGGGGTGTGGACGGGTTTTGTACGGACAGGATCGATCTGATCGGAGCGACGGAATAATGCGATGCATACTCAGCGGAAATCCGGGGTCAGTCCCTTCGGGAGTGGAATTTTCCCCATTGGAAAAAATTCCCCCGGACGGGGCTGACCCCAGCAGTTGCCGTCTAGTCAAACATTAAAAGGTGATACGCATGCCGACCGTCAAGTTGCGCCCCGTCAAAGGCGCCGCATTCTTGATGAACGAGGTGTGGCTGTACGCCAGTTCATTCGTCAGGTTGTTCGCCTTGATGTAGAACTGGGCCGGCGTCGTGCCGATGCGCGTGTCGTAGTTGGCGGACAGGTTCAGCATGTTGTAGCCCGGCGTGGCCGTTTCGAACGCTGCCACTTTATCCTGCTTGCCCACGCGGTAGAACTCGGCCACGCCGCTCCATGCCTGCCAGTTGGCGTCGACCTTCACGCCCACGCGCTGGGCCGGGATGCGCGGCAGGTTGCCTCCGCCGTCGGCCAGCTTGGCCCGCACGTAGTCGCCGAACACGCTGGCGCCGAACATGGGGTTCAATTGCTGGCGGATCTGGCCTTCCACGCCCGTGAAGGTCGCGTCGCGCTGGGCGTACTGGATCAGCTGGAAGCCTTCGTGGCTGTCCAGCGTGCTGCCGAAGATGTAATTGTCCACCTTGTTGCGGTAGGCGCTGGCCGAGAAGGTCGTGGCGCCCGCGTATTTGCGCAAGGTCAAGTCGATATTGTTCGACGTTTCCTTGCCCAGGTTTTGATTGCCCAGCTCATACGTGGCCGTCGCCATGTGCACGCCGTGCGCATACAGTTCCTCGGCGCTGGGCAAACGGTGCGTGCGGGAAATGGTCGAACCGAGCGAATACTGCGGTGCGAATTTCCACACGGCGCCCAGCGAGATGGACGTGCCCTTGGCGCTGCGGTCTTGCAGGGTGGCGCTGTCGACCGTGATGTCTTGCCATTCGTGGCGCAAGCCCGCTTCGAAGCGCCATTGGTCCAGCTTGTATTCCTCGACCAGGAAGGCCGCGTGTTTCTTCGTTACCGTCGGCGCCACGTACGCTTCTTCGCCCAGGGCGGAGAAATCGCGTTTCGACGTTTGCAGGCCCACCACGCCGCGCCAGCCGAAGACGGGATGGTGTTCCATTTCCAGGCGTGCATCGTGGCCCTTGTTCTTGAAGGTGGTGGCGATTTCCGTGCCTTCGATTTCATCGTGCTTGTAATCGGTAAACGAAGCGCGCAGGCGCAGCTTGGCGAAGCCGGGCACGGGGTCGCGCAATTCGCCGCGCACGTCCCAGCGCTCGCTTTTGAGTTTCACGTAGGGAACGGCGCCATCTTCGTGGTCATGGTCGTGTTCTTCCTCATCGCCATGGCCGTGGCCTTCGTGGCCGCCGCAATGCAGATGCGTGCCGTGCGGGTGGCAGCTTTCGAATTCGTGGTTGTGGCCAGGCAAGCCGTATTCCGCATGCTGGCTCGTGAAGGCCAGGCCCAGGAAGCCGCGCTGTCCCACCCACGACACGCCCACGCTGCCCGTGTCCGTCTTGTTGTAGCTGCCGGCCACCTTGGAACCGCCTTCCCAGCCGCTGCCGACCTTGTATTCCTTCGCATCGCGCTTGACGCCTTCCGCGTGGAAGGCGATGTTGCCGGAGCCGCCAGTGACTTCAAAGGCGCCCGCCTTTTCGCGCGCGGCAGAGTTGGCGCGCACTTCCGCGCTGCCTTCAAAGCCTTTCGCCGGCACGCGCGTGGGGATTTTCTTGTCGATCACGTTGACCACGCCGCCGACGGCGCCGCCGCCGTAGGCCAGCGCGGACGGGCCGCGCAAGACTTCGATCTGTTCCGACAGCATCGGTTCGGCCGCGACGGCATGATCGGGGCTGATGGTCGACGCGTCCTGCACTTCCGCGCCATCGGACAGCACTTTCACGCGCGGGCCATCCATGCCGCGGATGATGGGACGGCTGGCGCCGGCGCCGAAATGGCTGGAGGTGATGCCCGGCTGGCCGGCCAGGGTTTCACCCAGGGTCGCTTCGCGGGCGCGCACCAGTTCCTCGCCTTCGAGCACGGTGACGGGCGTGCTCATGTCGTCGCTGCCCAGGGCCAGGGCGCTGGCCGAGACGGTCACGGCGGGCAAGGTTGTCGCTTGCTGCGCCAGGGCGCTGGCAGGGGCGGCAAAGGCCAGCATGATGGCCAGCGCGAGGGGAGTGGGTTGGTGAGGACGGACGGACATGGGCAAGAATTCCTTTATCGGCGATCGGTTTGACGGGTCGGGGCAGGCCATTGCCGGATGGGGTGGCTGCCAGAAGATGATAATGATAACCCATTATCATTACTGTGTGACAGTTTTTCCGGGCAGGGGAGTCAGGCGGATGGTGTATTCTGTCGGCTATGGAACGCACAACACGTCAAAAAACCGCTATTCAAGCCGCCATCGAGTCGGCCCAGCGCCCCTTGTCGGCGCAGGAAATCCTCGAACAGGCCAGCTTGCAGGTGACGCAGCTGGGCATCGCCACCGTTTACCGCAACTTGAAATCGCTGGTGCTGGAAGAAAAGGTGCACGTGGTGACCTTGCCGGGTGAAAACCCGCGCTATGAGTCGAACACGGCCGCCAATCACCACCACCACCATTTCCAGTGCACCACGTGCCAGCGCGTGTTCGACGTGCATGATTGCCCGGGCGACTTGAAGCGCATGGCGCCGCAAGGCTTTGTCGTCGAGCGCCACGAACTGACCCTGTACGGCCGCTGCGCCGACTGCAATGCGGCCGCCGGCCCTACGCCATCCGCTGCGGCGGCCAAGGCCGCGCCTGCAACGCACGCCTGCGCCAGCCACCACGACCCAGCCTGAGCGGGCAGGTTGTCGATGTTGGCACGGGCGCAACAATGCCCTGGCCCGCCGTCATTGCCGCACCCCATATCACGTATAATCTTCCCTTTAAAGCTGCCGCCACTCTTTGCCAAAAAAACATGAAATCAACTGAAATCCGCGACAAGTTCCTCAAATTTTTCGAGTCCAAGGGCCATTCCATCGTCCGTTCCAGTTCCCTGGTGCCAGGCAACGATCCGACCTTGCTGTTGACGAACAGCGGCATGGTGCAATTCAAGGATGTGTTTACGGGCACGGACAGCCGTCCGTACACGCGTGCCACTTCCGTGCAGCGCTGCGTGCGCGCCGGCGGCAAGCACAACGACCTGGAAAACGTCGGCTACACGGCGCGCCACCACACCTTCTTTGAAATGCTGGGCAACTTCAGCTTCGGCGACTATTTCAAGCGCGACGCGATTCAATACGCGTGGGAACTGCTGACCAAGGTATATGGCTTGCCGGCCGATAAGCTGACCGTCACCGTGTACATCGAAGATGACGAAGCGTACGATATCTGGGCGAAAGAAATCGGCGTGCCCGTCGAGCGCATCATCCGCATCGGCGACAACAAGGGTGCGCGCTACGCATCGGATAATTTCTGGCAGATGGCGGACACGGGCCCATGCGGTCCATGCACGGAAATCTTCTACGACCACGGCGCCGACATTCCTGGCGGCCCGCCGGGCTCGCCTGACGAAGACGGCGACCGCTTCATTGAAATCTGGAACCTGGTGTTCATGCAGTTCAACCGCGACGAAGCGGGCGTCATGCACAAGCTGCCGAAGCCGTGCGTCGACACGGGCATGGGCATGGAGCGCCTGGCCGCCGTGCTGCAGCACGTGCATTCGAACTATGAAATCGACCTGTTCCAGCACCTGATCAAGGCTGCCGCGCGCGAAACGGGCGCCACGGACCTGGAAAACAAGTCGCTGCGCGTGATCGCCGACCACATCCGCGCCGCCGCCTTCATGATCGTCGACGGCATCATCCCGGGCAGCGAAGGCCGCGCGTATGTATTGCGCCGCATCATCCGCCGCGCCTTGCGCCATGGTCACAAGCTGGGCCAGACGAAACCGTTCTTCTACAAGCTGGTGGCTGATCTGGCCATCGAGATGGGCGGCGCCTATCCTGAGCTGGAAGAAGCGAAGGACAACGTCGCCAACATGCTGAAAGCCGAGGAAGAGCGTTTCGGCGAAACCCTGGAAACGGGCATGAAAGTGCTGGAAGCGCAGCTGGCCAAGGATGCCACGGGCATCGACGGCGCCACCGCCTTCACCCTGTACGAAACCTACGGCTTCCCGCCGGACTTGACGGCGGACATCTGCCGCGAACGCGACATCACGTTCGACCAGGCCGGCTACGACGCGGCCCTGAAGGAAAGCCAGGAACTGTCGCGCAAGGGCGGCAAGACGCACAAGGACAGCAAGGTCGAGTACACGGGCGAGAAAAACACCTTCGTCGGCTACGATCAATTGACGTTCAGCAGCAAGGTCGTCGCGCTGTACGCGGCCGGCACGCCCGTGCAGGAACTGAAAGCCGGTGAAGCGGGCATCGTCGTGCTCGACACGACGCCGTTCTACGCGGAATCGGGCGGCCAGGTGGGCGACCAGGGCGTGATTTCCTCGGGCGCGGGCAGCTTTGCCGTCAGCGACACCCTGAAAATCCAGGCCGACGTCTTCGGCCACCACGGCGTGCTGGAATCGGGCGTGCTGAAGGTGGGCGACGCCGTCTCGGCGCAAGTCGACACGGCCAAGCGCGCGCGCACCATCCGCAACCACTCGGCCACGCACTTGATGCACAAGGCCTTGCGCGAAGTGCTGGGCAGCCACGTGGCGCAAAAGGGTTCGCTGGTCGACCCCGATAAAACCCGTTTCGACTTCAGCCACAATGCACCGATGACGGCAGAGCAAATCGCCGCCGTGGAAACCATTGTCAATAAAGAGATCCTGGAAAACCGCGCCACGCAAGCGCACCTGATGTCGTTTGACGATGCCGTCAAGCATGGCGCGATGGCCCTGTTCGGCGAGAAATACGGCGACGAAGTGCGCGTGCTCGACATCGGCAGCTCGAAAGAGCTGTGCGGCGGCGTCCACGTGCAGCGCACGGGCGACATCGGCTTGTTCAAGATCATCGCCGAAAGCGGCGTGGCCGCCGGCATCCGCCGCGTGGAAGCCGTGACGGGCGAGGGCGCGCTGGCGCTGGTGCAAACCATCAACCGCCGCCTGGTCGAGGCGGCCAATGCCCTGAAGGCGCAGCCGGAAGAGCTCACTGCCCGCATCGGCCAGGTGCAGGATCACGTGAAGGCGCTGGAGAAGGAACTGGCCGCGCTGAAATCGAAACTGGCGTCGGGCCAGGGCGATGAACTGGTCACGCAAGCCGTCGATGTCAACGGCATCAAGGTGCTCGCAGCCGTGCTGGACGGCGCCGACGTGGCCCGCTTGCGCGAAACCATGGACAAGCTGAAGGACAAGCTGAAAACGGCCGCCATCGTGCTGGCCAGCGTGGCCGACGGCAAGGTCAGCCTGATCGCCGGCGTCACGGCCGACGCGACTGGCAAGGTCAAAGCGGGCGAGCTGGTGAACTTCGTTGCACAGCAAGTGGGCGGAAAAGGCGGCGGACGCCCCGATATGGCGCAAGCGGGCGGCACCGATCCGAGCGGCCTGGCGAACGCCCTGGCCGGCGTGCCGGCCTGGGTCGGCGAACGCGCGAAATAAGGCGTAAGCTAGGCTCCATGCGGGGTTTTCGCCCCACAGCCCCTTGAAAACGGCCCGCAGACGGTGTTTGCGGGCCGTTTTGCCGTGTGGAATCTCGTTGTGACACCACAACAGCCGATGAACTATTTTGGTGCAGCGCGTCAATGCCCCTGATTTAGAGTAGTATGTCGAAAATCAGTACAACAAAAATGGCGGGATATTGATGATGAGCGACACACTACTTGATACCGAGATTATGGAATTTCATAAAGAACTCGACGCGCGGGGCTTGAATTGCCCCTTGCCGATTCTGAAGGCGAAAAAGGCTTTGTCAGAGCTGCAGAGCGGGGAAGTGCTGCGCATCATGGCAACCGATCCCGGTTCCGTGCGCGACTTCCAGGCTTTTGCCAAGCAAACGGGCAATGCCCTGCTGTCGCATGTGCAGACGGGTACCGAATTCGTCTTCCTGATGCAACGCAAATAATTCTGCCAGCCGGGGCCGCCGTGGCGCGGCCTGGTGAATACCCTGCCGTGTGCGTCACTTTCATGCCCTTTTGCTGCCTTGCAGCGTAGCGGCGGACTCCCCTGAAATCCTCAAAGCTGGACAGTTTAGATGGATTGCTCTAACAAAAAATCGCACGATCGTGCTTAAATTCGGTTCAAGATTCAAATTTCTCTTATAATCGAACGCACAATCAGCACTTGATCCGTCATTTTTATAATTTCCCAAAGGCATAGCTATGAAAGTCTTGGTACCCGTCAAACGCGTGGTCGACTATAACGTCAAAGTCCGCGTCAAGAGTGACGGCACTGGCGTCGATACCGCCAACGTCAAAATGTCGATGAACCCTTTCGATGAGATCGCGCTGGAAGAAGCGATGCGCCTGAAAGAAGCCGGCAAGGTCACTGAAGTGGTCGCCATCTCCTGCGGCGTGACGCAGTGCCAGGAAACCCTGCGCACGGCCATGGCCATCGGCGCCGACCGCGGCATCCTGGTGGAAACGACGACTGAACTGGAACCGCTGGCCGTGGCCAAGCTGGTCAAGTCCCTGGCCGAGAAAGAACAGCCGCAACTGATCATCCTGGGCAAGCAAGCCATCGATGATGACAGCAACCAGACCGGCCAGATGCTGGCAGCCCTGCTGGGTTGGCCGCAAGCCACGTTCGCCTCGAAAGTCGTGCTGGAAGACGGTAAAGTCACCGTCACCCGCGAAGTCGATGGCGGCCTGGAAACCCTGGCATTGACCTTGCCAGCGATCATCACCACCGACCTGCGCCTGAACGAGCCACGCTATGTGACCTTGCCGAACATCATGAAGGCCAAGAAAAAGCCGCTCGAGACCGTCAAGCCGGAAGACCTGGGCGTCGATGTTGCGCCACGCCTGAAGACCCTGAAAGTCGTCGAGCCAGCCAAGCGCTCGGCCGGCATCAAGGTCCCGGACGTCGCTACCCTGGTCGCCAAGCTGCGTACCGAAGCCAAAGTCATCTAAGCGGCTTTGCCGTCTACCCAGAACAATTACAGGACATATCATGGTCGCATTAGTTATTGCTGAACACGACAACGCTACCTTAAAGGGCAGCACCCACCACACCGTGACCGCGGCTGCCCAATGCGGCGGCGACGTGCACGTGCTCGTCGCAGGCTCGAACGCATCGGCTGCCGCCGCTGCCGCCGCGCAAATCGCCGGCGTGACGAAAGTCATCGTCGCCGACGCGCCATATTTTGCCGACGGCCTGGCCGAAAACGTGGCCGAGCAAGTGCTGGCCATCGCCGGCAACTACAGCCACATCCTGGCGCCAGCCACCGCCTACGGCAAGAACATCCTGCCGCGCGTGGCCGCCAAGCTGGACGTCGCGCAAATCTCGGAAATCACCAAGGTCGATTCGCCGGACACCTTCGAGCGCCCGATCTACGCCGGTAACGCGATTGCCACCGTGCAATCTGGCGACAAGGTCAAGGTCATCACCGTGCGCACCACCGGTTTCGACGCCGCTGCCGCCACCGGCGGTTCGGCTGCCACGGAAACCGTTGCCGCCGTCGCCGACGCGGGCAAGTCCGCCTTCGTGGGCCGCGAACTGGCCAAGTCCGACCGTCCTGAACTGACCGCCGCGAAAATCATCGTGTCGGGCGGCCGTGGCATGGGTTCGGCGGAAAACTTCCACATCCTGGAACCGCTGGCCGACAAGCTGGGCGCCGCCATGGGTGCTTCGCGCGCCGCCGTCGACGCCGGCTTCGTGCCGAACGACTGGCAAGTGGGCCAGACGGGCAAGATCGTCGCGCCATCGCTGTACATCGCCGTCGGTATCTCGGGCGCGATCCAGCATCTGGCCGGCATGAAAGATTCGAAGACCATCGTCGCCATCAACAAGGATCCGGAAGCGCCGATCTTTGCCGTGGCCGACTACGGCATCGTGGGCGATCTGTTCGAGATCGTGCCGCAACTGGTCAAAGAACTGGGTTAAGTCGCACCCCTTCCGGTTTTGTTACTGACAAAGCCACGCCGGCCCGCCCCACACGGCGAGCCGCGCGTGGCTTTTTTCTTGGAGAAAAGAAGATGAGCTATCAAGCCCCGCTGAAAGACATGTTGTTCGTGATGAACGAACTGGCCGGCCTGGCCGAAATCCACACCTTGCCCGGCTGCGAAGACGCGACGCCCGACACGGCCGAAGCCGTGCTGGAAGAGAACGCCAAGTTCTGCGGCGGCGTGGTGGCCCCCTTGAACGGCCCCAGCGACAAGGAACCGAGCTTCTGGCACGACGGGCAAGTCACGACGTCGAAAGGCTTCAAGGAAGCGTTCAAGGCCTACGGCGAAGCGGGCTGGCAGGGCGTGCAGCATCCGACGGAATTCGGCGGCCAGGGCTTGCCCAAGCTGCTGGCCACGCCGTGCATCGAAATGCTCAACTCGGCCAGCATCTCGTTCGCCCTGGTGGCCCTGCTGTCGGACGGCGCCATCGAAGCGCTGCTGACGGCCGGCAGCGATGAACAGAAAGCGGTGTACCTGGAAAACCTGGTGTCGGGCAAGTGGACGGGCACGATGAACCTGACGGAGCCGCAAGCGGGGTCCGACCTGGCTGCCGTGCGCACGCGCGCCGTGCCGCAGGACGATGGCACGTATAAAGTGTTCGGCACGAAGATTTTCATCACGTACGGCGAGCACGACATGGCGGAAAACATCGTCCACCTGGTGCTGGCCCGCACGCCGGACGCGCCCGCCGGCGTGAAAGGCATTTCCCTGTTCATCGTGCCGAAATTCCTCGTCAATCTTGACGGCAGCCTGGGCGCGCGCAACGACGCCCATTGCGTTTCCATCGAGCACAAGCTGGGCATCAAGGCCAGTCCGACGGCCGTATTGCAGTTCGGCGACCACGGCGGTGCCATCGGCACCCTGGTGGGCGAGGAAAACCGCGGCCTCGAATACATGTTCATCATGATGAACGCGGCCCGCTTCGGCGTCGGTTTGCAAGGCATCGGCCTGGCCGAGCGCGCCTACCAGCAAGCCGTGGCGTTCGCCAAGGACCGCGTGCAGTCGCGCGACCTGGCCGGTTCGCCTGGTCCCGTCTCCATCATCCACCACCCGGACGTGCGCCGCATGCTGATGTCGATGCGCTCGCAAACGGAGGCGGCGCGCGCGCTGGCCTACGTGGGCGCGGCCATCAGCGACGTGGCGCACCACCATCCGGACGCGGAAGTGCGTGCGGAAAGCCTGGCGACGTATGAATACCTGGTGCCCGTCATCAAGGGTTGGGCCACGGAAATGTCGCAAGACGTCACGCGCGACGGCGTGCAAGTGCATGGCGGCATGGGTTTCATCGAAGAAACAGGCGCCGCCCAGCATTACCGCGACGCCAAGATTCTCACCATTTACGAAGGCACGACGGCCATCCAGGCGAACGACCTCGTGGGCCGCAAGACGGTGCGCGACGGCGGCGCCGTGGCGAAAGCCATCATCGCCCAGGTGCGCGCCACGGAAGCCCAGCTGGGCGAACTGTCCGGCGCCGACTTCCAGGCCATGCAGCGCCACCTGGCCGAAGGCAGCGCGGCCCTCGAAGCGGTAGTCGAGTATGTGGTGGCGAACATGAAGACGGATATCAAGGCCGTGTTCGCGGGCAGCGTGCCCTATTTGAAACTGGCCGGCATCGTGCTGGGCGGCTGGCAAATGGCCCGTGCGGCCGTGGTGGCGCAGCAAAAGCTCGGTGAAGGCAGCGGCGACGCTTCGTTCTACAAGGCAAAGATCGCCACGGCGCGCTTCTTTGCCGACCACATCCTGTCACAGGCGCCAGGCTTGCGCGCCACCATCATCGACGGCAGCGCCGGCGTGATGGCCTTGTCGGAAGAGCAGTTTTAAGTTGAAACTTGGCCGGCGCAAGCTGGCCTAATGCAAAAAAGCGCTGGAGATCACTCTCCAGCGCTTTTTTTTACTCTTTCAAAAGCTTATCTTCTGGCGATGCCGTTGCCGGAATTGCGCACCAAGTCGCCAGCGGCCAGGCCCGGGTCCTGGTCGAATGCGAAGTCAGCCTTGGCGCCCGTTTCGTACTGCACGGTAACGGTCCACACCTTGCTGTTTTTCATGTGGCCTTCGACTTGCTTGCCCGCGAAAGCGCCGCCGGCGGCGCCGGCCAGGGTGGCCAGGTCCTTGCCGCGTCCGCCGCCAACCTGGCGGCCCAGCAGGGCGCCGGCCACGCCGCCGCCGATCATGCCCAGCGCGCCGCCTTCGCCCGCTTTTTCAGCGACGTTGACTGCCAGCACCTTGCCGCACTCGGCGCAGATCTGTTGCTGGGCTGGTTTGCTGTTCTGGCCCGCATACGAGTTGCCCGCCTTTTGCGCGGCCTTGGCGTTGATGATGGCCTGGTCGTATTCGCCCTTGGCGTCGCGCAGGCATTGCATGCGGGCTTTCGAGCTGGTTTCTTCTGCGCACAGTTTCTTGTCGTCCGCATAGCGCGTGTTGGCTTGCTTGGTGTCGTACGCGTATTGCGCTTTCGGCGACAGGTTTTGCGCGAAGGCGGAGGTGCTGAGCAGGGCCGTGACGGCGACTGCGAGGACGAGTGGGCGACGAATCATGATCTTCTCCTAGGGGGTGTTGAATGTGCCAGTAATGTCGGCATTGTGAATGCAGTATAGAGGAAAATCATGATTGCTTACCAACACTTACATGTGCGTGCGGCAGGCGTGATCCGATGCTATTTCCGGGTGGAAATTAACCGTAGGCGCCGCCTGTATACAGCAAGTCGAACAGGCGCGCCATGGTGGCGATCAGCACGCCTGCGCCTAGCATCAAGGTAGCGACCAGCACCACGGCCAGGGGCCAGCCCGTGTCCGACTGGCGGCTGGAGGAGGTGTTGTAGCGCGCATCCCACTTGTCGTCCGGCATCAGGCCCAGCACCAGCGCTTCCAGGAAGCCGCCCAGGGCGGACAGGGTCAGCGGCAATATCTGGTAAAACCAGTCCGCTTCGGGAAACAGCTGGCGCAGCAGCAGCGAGGCGGGCAGGGCGGCCAGGTGTAGCCAGCCCCAGCGGTCCTTGGCGCCGTGCAGGTAGAAGCGGTGGGCGCCCAGCATGCCCAGCAGGAAGGCCAGCAGTGTCGTGAAGGCCTTGTTCTTGTGCGACTGTTGCAAAATGGTAGCGGTGGTCATGGGACTCCAGAGTTGCTCATCGGTAAAGATTGCCAGTATCGGTCATTGCTTGCTGCAACGATAGCACTTTCAGGCAGCGTTCAGGCGATGCTGTCGTGCAATATCAACGCCTGGACGTGACATGGCAGGCACGATAGACGCACGCGCCTATTGCGTCTTCGGCCATGACTGGTCATAATGTTTGATTAGCCCAAATTACACGCCCGTCATCATAACGCTTGCTGCCTGGCGGTAAAGCGCGCTATAATTTGCGGCTTTTTCCGCCTCAGCACACTTTTTGGAAATATTATGGTCGTTATTCGTTTAGCTCGTGGAGGCGCCAAGAAGCGCCCGTTCTTCAACATCGTCGCTACTGACTCGCGCAATCGCCGCGATGGTCGCTTCATTGAGCGTATCGGTTTTTACAACCCGATGGCGCAAGGTGGCGAAGTTCCACTGCGTATCACCGCAGACCGTCTGGCCTACTGGCAAGGCGTTGGCGCACAATTGTCGCCAACCGTTGCTCGCTTGGTAGCTAGCAACAACAAAGCAGCAGCTTAATTAGATCACTGGTTTGACGGTCAAGACTGCATCCGGGGTGAAAGTCCCCGATGACCTGGTACAGGTAGGCTATGTCTCCGGTGCTTATGGCATTGCTGGCGGGGTTAGGATCACTCCTTTCTCCGACGACGCGGATGCATTATTAAGCGTCAAAACCTGGTGGTTTGATAAACCGACCTTGCATGATGTTCAAGTCAGGCAAGCGAAGTTACACGGCGGCGACGTCGTGGCCCAGCTGGTGGGTGTGGTCGGGCGGGATGCCGCAGAAGCGCTGAAAGGCGTCTCTGTGCAAATTCCGCGTAGCCATTTCCCGACGCTGTCGGCCGATGAATTTTATTGGTCCGATCTGATCGGACTGACAGTCGAGAATTTGCAAGGCGAGTGCCTCGGCACAGTGCACGACATGATGAGCAATGGTCCGCAGTCGATCTTGCGCGTTACGCCCGTCGCCACTGCCGATGAGACCGTTGAAAAGGCGCCTGAGCGCCTGATCCCGTTTGTTGGTCAGTTTGTCATTAACGTTGACAAGGCTGCCAGCAAGATCACGGTCGACTGGGGCCTCGATTATTAAACCGCCTGCGCTTAACTTTGCGCCGGGCAAACTTTGCAGGATGGTGAGCGATGCAATTTGATGTCGTGACCCTGTTCCCGGAAATGTTTGCCGCGCTGACGCAGTCGGGTGTGACCCGGCGCGCCTTCGAGCAGGGGAAATGTGGCTTGTCGCTGTGGAATCCCCGCGATTTCACCACCGACAATCACCGTACCGTGGATGACCGCCCGTATGGCGGCGGCCCCGGCATGGTGATGATGGCCCGTCCCCTCGAAGCGACAATTAATGCCGCGAAGCAACGTCAGTCCGATCTCGGCCTGGCGGCGCCCCGCGTGGTGTTCATGTCGCCGCAAGGCCGTCCGCTGACGCACGAGCGCGTCACGCAGTTGAAAGCCGAACCCGGTTTGGTGATCCTGTGCGGCCGCTATGAAGCCGTGGACCAGCGTTTGCTGGACCGTTGCGTCGACGAAGAAATCAGCGTCGGCGACTTCGTCCTGTCGGGCGGCGAACTGCCCGCCATGGCGCTGATGGATGCGGTGATCCGCCTGTTGCCGGGTGTCTTGAACACCGAGGCATCGGCCATCGAGGACAGCTTCGTCAATGGCTTGCTCGATTCGCCGCACTACACGCGGCCGGAAAGCTATGAAGGCATGGCCGTGCCGCCCGTCTTGATGGGGGGCAATCATGCCGAGATCGTCAAGTGGCGCCGCCAGCGCATGCTGGAAGCGACCGCGACAAAGCGGCCTGACCTGCTGGTCAGTGCGCGCGCCGCCGGCTTGCTCAGCAAGACCGACGAAAAATTCCTGGCCAGCCTGTAAACCGTCCTCGGACGGCCAGCAGGGTGGCTTTGCAGTGCCGGGCATGTTGCCCAAATTGGTAATACCCATCCTCTACCGGGCGGATAGCACGCTATCCACAGTGCGCCGGCATGATGGTTTTCGGAGTTATAAAAATGGACTTGATTCAACAATTAGAGCAAGAAGAGATCGCCCGTCTGGGTAAATCGATTCCTGACTTCGCACCAGGCGATACCGTTATCGTCAGCGTCAACGTAGTCGAAGGCACGCGCAAGCGCGCCCAGGCTTACGAAGGCGTCGTTATCTCCCGTCGTAACCGTGGCCTGAACTCGAACTTCATCGTTCGCAAGATCTCGTCCGGCGAAGGCGTTGAGCGTACGTTCCAACTGTACTCGCCGCTGATCGCTTCGATCGAAGTGAAACGCCGTGGTGATGTTCGCCGCGCCAAGCTGTACTATCTGCGTGAGCGTTCGGGTAAATCGGCGCGTATCAAAGAAAAATTGCCAAATCGCCGCGTTGTGGCGAAAGCAAGCGCGTAATATCAGCGTCTGCGTTGGGAAAAGGGGTGCCTCTCGGCGCCCCTTTTTTATTCTGAATTGCTATTGAGGCAAGCTGCCATGGCCACCGTCGCATTTGATCCCAAACAACTCGCCATCGATTCGATCGCCGGCGAGGCGGCGCTGGACGCCGAACGCCTGACGCCGGACTGGCTGCGCCGGCGCCTGGCCGAACAGCCGGACTGGCAGCCCGAGATTACCCAGGATTTCCTGTCCGCCCGCGCCGTGCCCGTGCGCGCCGCCGTGCTCATTCCGCTGGTGCAACGGCCACAGGGCTTGACCATCTTGCTGACGATGCGCACGGACCACCTGAGCAGCCATGCGGGCCAGGTCAGCTTTCCGGGCGGGCGCAGCGAACCGTTCGATGGTTCGCCCGTGGCCACGGCCCTGCGCGAAACGGAAGAAGAAGTGGGCCTGGTGCGCGAACACATTGAAGTGCTGGGCTGCCTGCCCGACTACCTGACGGGCACCGGCTACCAGGTCACGCCCGTGGTGGGCCTGGTGACGCCGCCGTTCGAGCTGCGCGCCGACCCGTCGGAAGTGGCGGAAATCTTCGAAGTGCCGCTGGCCTTCCTCATGGATGGCCTCAACCACCAGCGCCTGTCGGTGGAATTGCCCGGCGGACGGCGCTCGTTCTACGCCATGCCCTACGAGCGCTTCTACATTTGGGGCGCCACCGCCGGCATGCTGCGCAATCTGTTTCACCTCTTGCGCGCGTAAAATGGCACCCCGCACGTAATAAGTTTGATTCCAGCACTGCACTGCGCTATCGTAGCGGGCATTGCGGTATTGCTGAAAAAGACAAAAAGGACCATTGATGACATTTCTCTCCATACTTTGCGCATTGCTGATCGAGCAGCTCAAACCTTTGCGCGCGGACAATCCGATCTACGCCGAAATCAAGAGCCTGGCAATGCGCATGGAGACCTGGTTCAATGCCGGCCACGCCAACCACGGCCGCATGGGCTGGTTCCTCATGATCGGCGTGCTGATGGTGCCGACGGCCGGCGTGTACTGGCTCTTGCGGCATTACCAGCTGACCCCCCTGGCCTTCGTCTGGAATGTCCTCATCGTCTACCTGACCCTGGGTTTTCGCCATTACAGCCATTACTTCACGTCGATCCAGCTGGCCCTGAGCGCCGGCGACGAGGCGTCCGCGCGGACCTTGCTGGCCGAGTGGACCAAGCTCGACACGGTAGGCATGGAAGCGAGCGAAATCGCCCGCATCGCCGTGGAAAAAGCCCTGATCACCACGCATCGCAATGTGTTTGGCGTGTTCTTCTGGTTCCTCATGCCGCTGGGCCCTGCCTGCGCCGTGATGTACCGCGTGGCCGAATACCTGGCGCGCGCCTGGAACGAGCCCGAGCACATGCGCAATGAAGCGTTCGGCCAGTTCGCCGCGCGCGCCTTTTACCTGATCGACTGGATTCCCGTGCGCCTGACGGCCGTGGCGTTTGCCGTGGTCGGCAATTTCGAGGATGCCATCTACGCCTGGCGCAATTTCGCCCAGCGCTGGCAGGACGAGGCCATCGGCATCATCCTGACGGCCGGCGGCGGCGCCATGGGCGTGCGCCTGGGCACGCCGGCGGAAACGGCGGCCCGCGTGGTCGTCACGCCCGACATGGCCGTCGACGACAGCGACAGCGAAAGCGATATCCTGCCGGGCGAAGAGCCAGGCGCACGCGCCTTGCAGAGCACGGTGGGCCTCGTCTGGCGCGCCTTGCTGTTGTGGATGCTGCTGCTGTTGTTGATGTCGGGCGCCGTTTTCCTCGGCTGACGCGGACGCACACGCGCCATCCATGCGCCTGGCGCTTGGAACAAGGTTAAAATAGGGGCTGGCGCGTTACGCGTGCCGGCCCCTGTTTGCATCGTCAGGGCAGATCGAGGTAGAACCCAAGTCTTCTATAAGATATAATACTGGCTTACCGCAGCAAACGTAGTTGAATTACCAGCCCGGCTTACCCGCCGGGGCCATTCACGCAATCCAGTCCCGACAAGCCACATGGCCGAGTTATCTCAAAAAACAGGGGAACTCTCAGACGAGTTCTTCATCCTTGGTCTCACCAGCAATGGCAAGCAATTCCGACCCAGCGATTGGGCCGAGCGCCTTTGCGGAGTGATGTCCTGTTTCAATCCCGAAGGCGGCGGGCGCAATGCGCACCTCCAGTATTCGCCCTACGTGCGGCCGACCGTCGTCAACGGCGTCAAGTCGGTGGTCGTCAACACCAAGCTGCGCGAGATCGAGCCGATGGCGTTTCACTTCGTGCGCGAGTTCGCCAAGGATAACGACCTGCAGATCGTCGAAGCCTGCTTCCTGCCGCCTCCCGAAGAAAAGTAAGTACCGCTCCATTGATTTGCCTCAAGCCCGCCACGGTGGGCTGGCGTAGCGTGGACACTCTGCCTCAAACGGAGTGGCGACATGCGCATCGGCGACATCTGTACCCTGCACACCATCCATTGCCAGCGTGACACCAGCGTGCAAGACGCGGCGCTGCTGATGCGCCAGCACCACGTGGGCGACCTGATCGTGGCCGAACAGCCGAACGGCGAGCGCGTTCCCATCGGCATCCTCACCGACCGCGACATCGTCATTTCCGTCATCGCCCTGGGCCTCGACCCCGCCAGCCTGCTGGTGGGCGACATCATGAGCGCGCAACTGCTCACGGCCAGCGAAGACGAAGACGTCTATGACATCATCGAACGCATGCGCGTCAACGGCATCCGCCGCTTGCCCGTGGTCAACAGCCTGGGCGCGCTTTCCGGCGTCGTCAGCATCGACGACCTGCTTGCCTTCCTGGCCCAGGAAATGGCCGAACTGGCGCGCATCAGCAGCGGCCAGCTGGTTTACGAAAAGCGCACGCGCAAATAAGCCCGCATTGCGCAATTTCAGTCAAATCCTCGTGATCTGAAAATGCTACAGTCGCAGCTCGTTCAACGGGAAGCGTCCATGCACTATCTGGCCAAGGCACTCTGGTATATCGAATCGCATTATGCGGAGAATATCTCGCTCGGCGACATCGCCCACGTGGGCGGCGCCTCGCCGTGTCACCTGACGCGCGCGTTTGGCCTGGCCACGGGCCATTCCGTGATGCGCTATGTGCGGGCGCGCCGGCTCAGCGAGGCGGCCCGCGCGCTGGCGCAGGGCGCGCAAGACATCCTCGCCGTCGCCCTGCAGGCTGGCTACAGTTCCCACGAGGCATTTACGCGGGCCTTCCGCGAGCAGTTCCAGCGCACGCCGGAAATGGTGCGGGCCCAGCGCCATGTCGCCAACCTCGCGCTGGTGGAGGCCATCAAACTGGATGTGGCGCCAGGCGTGGCCCTGGAAGCACCCCGTTTCGAACAGGGTCCCGCCTTGCTGGTGGCGGGTCTCGTCGAACGTTATCGCGCAGAAACGGTTGCCGGCATTCCCGCCCTGTGGCAGCGTTTCCTGCCCCATGCGGCGCCCGGCCAGCTCGTATATGGCGTGTGCTGCAACAATGACGATGCGGGCAATTTCGATTACCTGTGCGCCATGCCCGTGAACGACTTTTCCCAGGCCCCCGACGGCTGGACGCGGCTGCGCATCGCCCCGCGGCGCTATGCCGTGTTTCATCACCGCGGTCACATTTCCACCATCCGCGCCACCTGGCACACGGTGTGGAACGAGTGGTTGCCCCGGTCCGGCCTGGAAGTGGCCGACGCGCCCGATTTTGAACGCTACGACCAGCATTTCGATCCCGTCAGCGGCAGCGGCGGCGTGGAAATCTGGCTCCCCTTGAAAGCATGACCATGCTCCATACCTTGTCTGCGCCGGCTGCCGGCGGCACCGCGCTGCGCCAGCGCCTGTTGCAAACCGCCGCCGCGCTGGCGGCGGGCCTGCCCCTGTACTGGGTGCTGGGGCCGCAGCCGCTGGGCTGGCTGGCCTGGTGCGCGCCGCTGCCCGTGCTGTGGCTGGCCCTGCGCTCGTCGCGCCGCGATGCGGCCTGGATGACGTTTTTGGCCGCCTTGCTGGGTCTGTCATCGAACGTTGCCTATTTTCGCCTGCTCATGCCCTTGCCGGCCATGCTGGCCGTGATGTTCGTCAAGGCACTGCTGTGGCTGCTGGTGGTGCTGGCCACGCGGCGTCTCGTGCTGCGCTACCGCTCCGGCTGGACGGTGCTGGCCTATCCCGTGCTGTGGGTGGCCATCGATACGGCGATGGCGGCCTTGCTGCCCGATGGTAACTGGGGCAGCCTCGCGTATTCGCAAGCGGATAACCTTGCCGTGCTGCAGGTGGCGGCCCTGGCGGGCGTGCCTGGCCTGTTGTTCTTGCTGTGCCTGGCGCCATCCGCGCTGGCCTTGCTGCTGGCGGGCGGCCGCGCATATGCGCCAGCGGCGGGCGCGGCCGCGCTGCTTCTGGCGGCCGCGTTCGCTGGCGGCGCCTGGCGCGTGCAGGGAAACTCTGGCGCGCCGGCGCCTGGCGGGCCGCTGGCGGGACTGGTGGCCATCGATGACTTTATCGGTCCGGCCACGCCGCCGGCGCGCGCGCAAGCCGTCTGGGACCAGTACGCGCGCCATGTCGGGCAACTGGCCGGGCAGGGCGCCACGCTGGTGCTGTTGCCGGAAAAGATAGCCGTGCTGGCCCCTGCGCAGGCGGACGCCGTGCGGCAACGTTTCCAGGCGCTGGCGCGCAGCACGGGCGCGTGGATTATCCTGGGTATCGGCGTGCAGGACGCTGCCGGCCGGCGCAACCTGGCCTGGCTGTTCGCGCCCGATGGCGCCGCGCCGGTCAGCTATCAAAAACATCATCTGGCGCCGCCCGAGCGCGAGTTTCTTGCTGGCAGCGCGTATGCCGTGCAGCCGGTGGCGGGACAGGCCATGGGTCTGGCCATCTGCAAGGACATGCATTTTGCGCCCCTGGGGCAGGCGTATGGCGCGGCCGGTGCGCAAGCGATGCTGGTGCCGGCCTGGGATTTCCAGCTGGACGCCTGGATGGGCGCGCGCATGACCGTGGTGCGCGGCGTGGAAAACGGTTATGCGGTGCTGCGCGCGGCGCGCGAGGGCGTGCTGACGGTCAGCGATGCGTATGGGAACGTGCTGGCGGAGCGGGCCAGCAGCGCCATGCCGGGCAGCACCTTGCTGGCGCCGCTGCCGGCAGCGCGGTCCGTGGCCACGTGGGCCGGTTGGCTGGGGCCGCTATTCGGCTGGCTGTGCGTGGCGCTAAGCGTGATCCTGCTGTGCGTGGGCCGCCGCGCCGCGCCCGCCGTTTGACGTATAACGCCCCGTTTTGTTGCAATGCGCAAAACCGTATTGCACGGTCTTCTTTTATATTCTGCGCGGGCGGCCACATAATCGCCGTTGATAATTGCACCATTGCCGTGCATATTATAGGTGGGATACCGGCATATATATTGCACTGCAATAAGTGGTGTTATCTGGTATTGAGAAATTCGCGCATCCGGTATTAATTGGTACTTAATTCAGCCACGAAGTCATACATATCGCCGCGGAAGTAGGAGCGGCAAAATTCCACGGCGCGGCCATCGCGCAAAAAGCCCAGCCTTTCCACCGACAAGCCCGCGTCGCCTTCCTCCGCCTGCAACAGGCTGGCCTGCTCCCCCGTCAACAACAAGGCGCTGAGGCGCTGCAAGGCGCGCACGGGCCGGTTGCCCGCCTGTTCCAGCGCGTCATACATGGAGATATCGACAGCGTCGAGGTTCGGCAGGCAGCTGGCGACGATGGTCGCGTATTCCAGGCACATCGGCACCTCGTCCGCATAGCGGATGCGGTGGAAGCGGTACACGGGCGCGCCCGGCGACAGCCGCAGGCGCAAGGCTTCTTCCGGCGTGACGGTGCCTTCTGCGCGCTTGAGCCACACGCTGCGGGGCGTGCGTCCGCGCGCGCGCATGTCCTCGGAAAACGAGGTCAGTTTGGCGAAGTTTTTCTCGATGCGCGTATTGATGAAATTGCCCGAGCCGGGGCGCCGCACCAGCAAGCCCTCGTTGACGAGGCCATCGATGGCCTTGCGCACGGTGATGCGCGAGACGGACAGGTCGCTGGCCAGCTGGCGTTCGGCCGGCAAGGCTTCCTCGGGGCCGAGGATGCGCTTGTCGATCGCTTCGCGCAGCGCGCGCTGCAGTTGCTGGTACAGGGGCAGGCTACTCGTCTGCCCCAGGCCTTGCATGATGTGAGCGAGGGTTGTCATACGCTGAGGGTCTCCGTTACGGCGCGTTGCAGACGCGCTCTGTATCTGTTTTGTGTCGCTGGATAATACCAAAAAAGGCCGTTATAAAACCAATTTGAATTATCAGGCCAACAATTTATGCCTGGCCTCCCCCGTATTTAAGCCGCGCATACGGGCTACGGATTGATTTAGATAAAGTGGTCTGTGTGATTCAAACAACGTTATAAAAAAAAAGTTGCAACTGGTAGTGTTCTGGTATTGGATAGTAGTATATTGGCGTTGAATTGGTTTTGTAAGTGGTTGTGCCGAAGGGTCTGCAGCATGCCGGCGTGAGTGGGCGGGCTGGAAAGAAGACCTACGTTAAAAATGAAAAGGTTCCAATCCTGGAGCCTAAATCAAGGGGGAGTACATGAAACGCAATTTGACACCTGCAGCTGCCGTCGTGAAATCCGGATCGCGTAGCCGTACGCCGATCGCCGCGGCCGTTGCCGTGATGGTCGCTGGTCTGGCTTTTTCGGCGCAGGCGCAAGAAGCACCCGCCGACGACGTGACGACCGTCACCGTGACCGGCGTGCGTGCCTCGCTGGAAAAGTCGCTGAAGCAAAAACGCAATGCGGATTCCGTGGTGGAAGTGGTGACGGCCGAAGATATCGGCAAGATGCCTGACCGTAACGTGGCTGACGCGATCCAGCGCCTGCCAGGTGTGAATACCCAATCGTCGGCCGGTGGTGAAGGCGGCTTCGGCGAAAACGACCGCGTCAGCCTGCGCGGCACCAGCCCCAGCCTGCAGCAAACCCTGTTCAACGGCCATGCCATCAGCACGGGCGACTGGTTTGTCTTGAATCAATACGGTGGCAACGTGGGCCGCAGCAGCAGCTTCTCCTTGCTGCCGTCCGAGCTGGTGAGCTCGGTAGTGGTGAAAAAGAGCGCCACCGCTGATCTGGTGGAAGGCGGCGTGTCCGGTGCGATCGATGTGATTACGCGCCGTCCGTTGGAATTCAAGAACCAGATCACGGCCGAAGGTTCGATCCAGGCTGTCTACAATGACCTGTCCAGCAAAACAGAACCGCAATTCTCCGGTCTGGTGAACTGGAAAAATGATACCAATACCCTGGGCGTCATGCTGCAGGGATTCTCGCAAAAGACGTCGGTACGCCGCGATGGCCAGGAAATCCTGGGCTACACCAGCATCACTGCGGATAGCGCGGCGGCCAAGGCCGATCCGTCCTTGGTCGGCGTGCGGGTGCCTACGTTTATTGGCGCGAGCTATTTCACCCAAAAGAAAACGCGTGAAGGCGGCGCGTTTGACGTCGAATTCAAGCCCAACAAAGACTTGACCCTGGACTTTAACGGCTTCTACTCCCAGTTGAAGGCGCCTAACCAGAATACCAATTTCCTGGCAGCGCCCGGCAATTCGGTCCGTGCGGATCGTTCGAACCTTGTTCCGACGAATTACACCGTCAAGAACGGTACCTTGGTCGGCGCTACGTTCGCCTCCAATGCTGGGGAAGTAGACAATGCCTACCGTCCCGATGCCGGCGGCGAGACGTACTATCTCGATTTCAATTTCAAGTACCGCGCGAGCAAGGACCTGACCTTTACCGGGAAGCTGGGCAAGACCCACGGCGTGGGTTACGACCGCGACGATGTTTATTATCAAAACAATGTCAATGGCGGCATGGCGTATGCACTCAACGGCATGAACCCGGCGACCGTTTCCTATCCAGGTGGTAATACTTCCTCGCCACAGGGAACCGGCTGGATCGGCGGCGGCGAATCGCAATCGGTCGACAAGGAACTCTACACGCAGATCGATGGCGAATTGCGCCTGTCGAGCGGCATCTGGGATTCCATCAAGTTTGGCGCACGCTTCACTGATCATAAACGTAGCGCCGAGCACCCGTATGAAGCCGGCCCTGGCAAGTTAGGTTTTATCAATCCAGGTCCCGTCTGGAATGGCACCATGTTCCCAGGCAATTATGGTAACAATTTGGGTGGAAACGTGCCAAACAATTACTTCCTGTACGATGGCCAGGCGCTGGCCAATTGGGGTGCCGTGCCAGGCAACCGCAACGTGGACCGCGTGGTGCGCCATAACTGGAAGGATGAGTTCAAACTGCAAGAAAAAACCCAGGCCGTGTACGGCATGGCCAATGTGGCTGGCGATAACTGGAGTGGTAACTTCGGCGTGCGTGCCGTGCACACCAAGCAAACGACGACGGTCAACTCCAGCGGTGGCCCGCTCTCCACGGCATTTGGCGATTACTCGCAAAACACCTACGAGCGCAGCTACAATGACTTCCTGCCTAGCGCCAACATCAAGTTTGATGTCAACCGCGATATCGTCGTGCGCGCGGCCCTGGCAAAGACCATTGCGCGTCCCGACTATAGCGCATTGGGTGGCGCTGTTGCGCTGAATGACGATACCATCAGCGGCACCAAGGGGAATGTGAATCTCAATCCGGTGCGCTCGAATAATGCCGAAGTCAGTGCCGAGTGGTATTTCGCACCGAAATCGGCGGTGTCGGCCGGTATTTTCTACATGGATTTGAACTCGATCGTGGCACAGCGCAACGTCAATGCGACCTATTTCAACACCAAGGTCGGCGCTAACAACCTGTATCAAATTACCGAGTCTTTCAATACCAAGGGCAAGAACAAGGGTGTCGAGTTGAGCTACCAGCAACCGGTGCTGGGTGATTTCGGCGTCCTGGCCAATTACACCTATGCCGATGGCAAGTTGAACGATGGCAGTGAACTGCTGAATGCATCAAAAAATACCTATAACCTGACCGCTTTCTATGAAGCACATGGTTTTAGCGCGCGCCTGGCCTATAACTATCGCTCGGCTTACAAGGCCGGCGTGGACCGTGGCGCCAGCCAGCACGTCGACGACAGCAGCTCTTTGGCCGGTTCGCTCAACTACAAGATCAACGAACACTTCACGATCACGTTCGATGCGCTTAACCTGACCAATGAAACCATCAAGATGTACGCCGAAAACAAGGAACAGCCACGCGCTTTCTATAGCAATGGCCGTACTTTCTACCTGGGCTTGCGCGGCAAGCTGTAAGCAAGACGATCAGGCCTGATGCGTCCGCGTCAGGCCAGGTCTTCCTCGGTCTTTCAAGCAAGTTCCTGCTTCAGGGGCTTGCTTTTTTTTTTGCGCTCACCGGCTGGGCGGCTTCTGGCTTGTTCATGCCTGGGCTGTCCCCGCCGGTTGCCAGCATGACTTGCGCTGCCAAGCTTGTATCCTGCGGCGCAAGGTTTTTTGCCGCCTCCTTGCCGCAAGCAGGAAGGCGGTTTTTCTCATTTGGATTTGTTTGATCATGACTATTGCACCTCAACGCTACCTCGCCCTCGACGTCTTGCGCGGCCTGACCGTGGCCCTGATGATCGTCGTCAATACGCCTGGCGACTGGGGCAGCGTGTATGCCCCGTTCCTGCATGCCGAATGGCATGGTTTTACTCTGACGGACCTGGTCTTTCCCAGCTTTTTGTTTGTCGTCGGCAATGCCTTGGCCTTTGCGTTGGGCAAGTATGAAAACCTGGGCCATGGCGCCGTGCTGGCCAAGCTGTGCAAGCGCAGCGCGCTGATCTTTTTACTGGGCTTCCTGCTGTACTGGTTCCCCTTCTTCAAGATCGACGACGCGGGCCAGTTCGCCTGGTCGCCCCTGTCGCACACGCGCATCCCCGGCGTGCTGCAGCGCATCGCCGTATGCTACCTGGCCGCCGCGCTGATCCTGCATTACTGGAAGACGCGGGGCGCGCTGGCCTTCAGCGCCTGCGCCTTGCTCGGCTACTGGGCCATCCTGGCATGCTTTGGCGACTACAGCTTGCACGGCAATGCGCCGGCCAAGCTGGACCTGATCCTGCTGGGCGACAGCCATTTATACCACGGCGAAGGCATCGCCTTCGATCCGGAAGGCGTCCTCGGCACCTTGCCGGCTATCGTCAACGTGATCGCCGGCTACCTGGCGGGCAGTTTCCTGCGCCAGGCGACGCCGGCGCGGCTGCGCTCCAGCTTGTATCAGCTGGCCGTGGCCGGCGCCATTTGCGTGGCGGTGGCTTTGTGCTGGAATGAAGTGTTTCCGATTAACAAGAAGCTGTGGAGCAGCTCTTACGTGATGCTGGGCATCGGCCTGGACTTGCTGCTGCTGGCGCTGCTGATGTTCATCATTGACGTGCGTCAAATGACGGGCTGGACCTACTTCTTTGAAGTCTTCGGCAAGAACACCCTGTTCATCTACCTGGTGTCGGAAGTGCTGGTGATTATTGCGTTTACCGTGCGCATCGGCAGCGGTAACCTGTACCAGTGGCTGTACCAGCAGTGGTTTACGGGCTGGGCGCCGGCGCGCGTGGGATCCATGCTGTTTGCCGTCAGCTTCATGTTGCTGTGCTGGCTGATCGCCTACGCGATGGACAAGCGCAAGATCTATATCAAGGTCTGAAACTTGACGTCAGCCCATGCCGCGTGGCCAGGGCGACGATACCCATTCTTGGGTGGATAGTCGAAAAAAAAGCAGCCCCGGCCTGAGCCGGGAACTGCCTTGCGTCTGCTTGAGGGCGCAGGAATTACTGTGCCGCTGCTGCCGGTGCCGCCGCCGCTGCCGTGGCAGGACGGTTCAGCCACAGGATCCAGTAGCGGGCCAGGTCGCCCACGCCGTCGCCGCCCTTGACCGTTTCCAGGACCTTGATGGCGTCGTCTTTCTTGCCGGCCATGGCGTAGGAATAGCCAAGGCGCAGCTTGGCGTCTTCAGCACGTTTCAGGCCGCCCTTGGCGATGCCTTTCTGGATCAGGTCGATACCTTTGTCGAACTGGTCCATCGTCACGAAGGCGTAGCCCAGGTTGATCAAGCCCGTGCCATCCTTGCTCTTCATGGCCGACGCTTCGCCGCTGGCGATGTTTTTCGCATCGTCGGCGGCAGCCTTGTTGGCCTGGTCGCGCAGTTTCTTGTGCTTGGCAGCATTCGCGCCCGTGCCCAGCACGCCTTTGGCAAAGCCGGCGTCGATGACTTTTTTCGCTTCCGTCGGGAAGGCGTTTTGCAAGGCGATTTCAGCCATGTCGCTGTAGTCCTGTGGCGGCATGGTGTCGACGGCCTTGAATTGCAGGCGCAGCACGTCCAGCGCGAAGCGGTCGGAGTAACCGGCCTTGCCTTGCAGGCGGCCCAGCAGGTCGCTCCAGTAATCATCCGACGGGTAGTAGCGCACCAGGTTTTCCATGGCGATCAGGTAGGTGGCCGGATCCTTGCTCTTCGAACCCGTGTTGGCCAGCAATTGCAGTTCTTCGATGGTCGGCGTCTTGCCCGCTTGCTGCTTGGCCGTCACGTCGGCCATCAGTTCCTGCTTGGCGCGCGCGAAATCATTGCTGAAGTAATACGCGCGGATGATGTAGGGACGCACGGAGGCTACGTCGCCCGTTGCCGTCTGGTAACGGGTGAACCATTTGATGGCGTTCGGGTAATCCTTGGCGTTGTAGTGATAGTTCGCCAGCGCCTGGATGAAGTCGCCTTCCGATTTCTTGTCCAGCTTGCCCGATTCGATCACCGCTTCCAGTGCCGTCATGGCCATAGGCGCATTGTTGGTGGTCGAGGCCAGCGCCACGCGCAGGCGGTTCAGCACGAACGTTTCATACGGCGTCAGGGCCGGCATGGCGGCAGCCTGGTCGATGCGGCTTTGCACGTCGGCGTAATTCTTGGCATCCATCGATGCCTTCACGGCGGTCGGATCGAGCAGCTTGAACACTTCAGGGCGCACCGAGTCGGCCGGAGCGGCAGCGGCGGCGGCTGGCTTGGCATCCTGCGCGTGCGACAGGGATGGCAGGACATTCAGGCCGATGGCGGCCAGGAGCAGGCTAAGACGGGCAAGACGGAATTGGGACATGGTCAATCCTTCAATCAATAACAAAAATACGCACCTGCACTGGCAGCCGCAACATCGTGCAGTGGCATTGCCAGAGGGGCAAGGAAGCTCGAAAAAACACACATTCTGCCAGTCTGCCTGCATAAGTCAAACAGAAGCGGCATGATACGAAGCGGCTATTGTCACATAAACGGCTGAGCGGGTGCGGCAAACGTGCGCGCCAGGGCTTGCCCTGCGGCATCGAACAGCAGGCAGCGCTGCGCCGGCAGATGCAGGCGCATGGCGTCGCCCGCCTGGCGCAAGCCTTCCTCGGCCGGCAGCTTGACGGCCAGCATCTCGGTCACGCCCGGCATGCTGGCGTAAACGATGGCCACGTCGCCCAGGTATTCGACATGGCTGACGGCCGCGTCGATGACGTTGTCGCCTGCAGCGTCCCCGTCCTGCAGGACGACGTGCTCGGCGCGCACGCCCAGGGTCAGCTGGTCGCCCGGCGCCACGCTCCCGCCCTGCGCTTCGACGTCGATCACGGCGCCGCCAGGCAGGCGCACGGCCACCGAACCGGGGCCGCTGGCGACGGCTGCGCAAGCGATGAAGTTCATCTTCGGCGCGCCGAGGAAGCCGGCCACGAACAGGTTGCCGGGATTGTTATACAGCGCGTGCGGACTGCCCACCTGCTCGATGCGCCCGCCGTTGAAGACGACGATGCGCTCGCCCAGGGTCATCGCCTCGACCTGGTCGTGCGTGACGTAGATCATGGTCGTCTTCAATTCCTGGTGCAGGCGCGAGATTTCCACGCGCATCTGCACGCGCAGCGAGGCGTCGAGGTTCGACAGCGGTTCGTCGAACAGGAATACTTGCGGCTTGCGCACGATGGCGCGGCCGATGGCTACGCGCTGGCGCTGGCCGCCCGACAGATCCTTCGGCTTGCGTTTCAACAGTGGCGTGATCTGCAGGATCTCGGCTGCGCGCTCGACGGCGGCGCGCACCTCCGCCTTCTTGTGCCCCGCCAGCGAGAGGGCGAAGGCCATGTTTTCGAATACCGTCATGTGCGGGTACAGGGCGTAGCTCTGGAAAACCATGGCCAGGCCCCGCTCGGCCGGCGCGATATCGTTGGCCAGCTTGCCGCCGATATGCAGCTCGCCGTCCGTGATGTCTTCCAGCCCCGCGATCATGCGCAGCAGGGTTGATTTACCGCAACCGGACGGCCCCACGAAGACGACGAATTCGCCGTCGCGGATATCGAGGTCGATGCCGTGGATGACCGGGTGCTTGTCGTCGTACAGCTTGACGATGTTCTTTAACGCGATATGTGCCATGAAGTGGTTCTATCCTAGCTGGCGCTGGCCGGCGCGGACGTGGCGCCCGTGTCAGTCTGGCCGGAGGCATCCTTCGGTCCGATGCGCATGAAGCGCGACAGGATCAATACGGGCACGGCCGACACCAGCACCCACAGGAAAAAAGTCTTGTAGCCGAGCGCCGTCTGGATGTCGCCGCTGATCATCTTGAACAGCACGAAGCCCAGCTGCATCACGCCGGTGGCGAACGCATAGTGGGCCGTCTGGTACTTGCCGACGGAGACCACCTGCATCATGAACAGGATCAGGCCGACGAAGCCGAAGCCATAGCCGAACATCTCCACGCTGAGCGCGGCCGTGATCAGGGTCAAATCGGTGGGCATGCTGTGGCTCAGGTAATAAAACACCAGGTTCGGCAAATTCATGGCCAGGATCAGGAAGAACATGGCGCGCTTGAGGCCCAGCCACGACGTGAAGTAGCCGCCGCCGATGCTGCCCAGCAGGAATGCGACGGTGCCGGCCGTGCCGTACACGGCGCCCACTTCCGTCGTCGACAGGCCCAGTCCGCCCAGTTCGCGCGCTTCGCGCAGGAACAGCGGGCCGATGGTCTGCACTTGCGCCTCGCCGGCGCGGAACAGGATGATGAAGGCGATCATGCCCCAGATGCCAGGCTTTTTCAGGAAGTCCACCAGCACGTCCCACAGGGTGCGGCTGATGCCGGCCACGCTCTTGTCGGCCACGGTCGCATTGCGCACCTGCGGCAGCGCCCACAGGTGGTACGCGGCCAGCGACAGCATCATGGCGCCGATGATCAGGAAGATCACCGACCATGCGGGCTTGATGCCGATTTTTTTCTCCAGGTAGCCGGCCAGGATCACCAGGCCGCCCAGCGAGATGAATTTGCCCGCGTTGAAGAAGGCGCCTTGCCAGCCCGCGTAGGCCGCCTGCTGCTTGTCCGACAGGCTGGCGATATACAGGCCGTCGCAGACGATGTCGTGCGTGGACGAGGCCAGCGCGGCGACGAACAGCACGGCGATGCAGGCGGCAAACCACAGCGGCGTTTGCAGGGCCAGCGCGATCAGGCCCAGGCTCAGGCCACCGGCGAACTGGAACAGCACCACCATGGTCTTCTTGCTCGATGCCAGTTCCAGGAAGGGACTCCACAGCGATTTGAAGACCCAGGCAAAGCCGATCAGGCCCGTCCAGCGGGCGATCTGGTCGTTCGGCACGCCCATGCTCTTGAACATCAGGCCGGCCACCAGGGCCACGGCGTAGAACGGCAGGCCCTGGGCGAAGTACAAGGTCGGCACCCAGGAAATCGGGCTGCGTTTGCCAATGTTGGTGCGCTTGTCGTGCATGGAGGCTTCCTTATCGAGAGACGTTTTCATTTGACTGCGCCGTCCATGCCGCGCATGAAGAAGCGTTGGGTAAACAGGAAGGCGAGCAGGGTCGGCACGATGGTGATCAGGGTGCCGGCCGCAATCACGCGCGTGCTGCTGCCGAAGGTGCCGCGCAAGTACAGCACGCCCACCGACAGGGGGAATTCATCGGGCTTGCTCATGACGATCGACGGCCAGATGTATTCATTCCACGATTCGACGGCCGTCAGGATGCCGACGGTGGCCAGCCATGGCGTAATCAGCGGCAGCATGATGCGGCTGAAGATCACCCACTCGGAGGCGCCATCGACCCTGGCCGCGTCGATCAGGTCTTGCGGCACTTCCTCGAACGCCTGCTTGAGCAGCAGGATGGCCACGGCCGTCACCACGTTGGGCAGGATCACGCCCGTGTAGGTGTCGACCAGGCTCATTTGCGTGATGGTGATGAAGTTGACGAGGAAGTTCACTTCCGACGGCAGCACCAGCGTGGCCAGGATCAGGCCGAATACCAGTTTGCGGCCGCGGAATTTCAGGCGCGCCAGCGGATACGCGGCCAGTGAGCACAGCAGCAGTTTCCAGAAAACGGTGAACACGGCGATCAGCACGGAGTTCTTGAAGAACGACCAGATCGGGATCGCATTGAACACTTCGATGAAGTTGTCGAAGGACGGCGCCTTCGGCCAGAAGGTGGGCGGGAAGGCGAAGATATTGCCCTCCGTGGAAATGGCCGTCACCAGGGTCCACCAGAACGGGAAGACGCAGACGACGGCGATCGCGCACAGCACGGCATAGTGGCCCAGTATTTGCAGGCGGGTTTTCAGGGGGCGGGAACGTTTTTGCATGGTCATTCCCGATCAACGGTGCTTGGGTTTGAGGTAGCGCAGGCACAGCAGGGCGATGCCGATGCAAAATAGGGACACGACGAAGCTGGCGGCCAGCGCGCGCGGCAGTTTCAAGTGCTTGAGGCCCTGGTCATACGCGTAGTACAGCGCCGTGAAGGTGGAATTCATCGGGCCGCCCTGGGTCAGCACGTCGACTTCCTGGTACGCCTTCAGGGCCGCCAGCACGGACAGGATGGAGCACAGCATGATGGTGGGGCGCAGCATGGGCACGGTGATCTTCCAGAAGCGCTGCCAGCGGTTGGCGCCATCGAGCATGGCCGCTTCCGGCATGTCCGACGGAATCGATTGCAGCGCCGCCAGGTACATCACCATGTACCAGCCCAGGCCGCGCCACAGGGTGACGAACATGACGGCAAACAGGGCCAGGCTGTCGTTCGACAGCCAGCCCACGGGCGCGTTCACGAGTTTCAGGGTCAGCATCACGTAGTTCAGCGCGCCCTGCTCGTGGAACATGAAGCCCCACATGATGCCGACCACGGACACGGTCGTCACCACGGGCACGTAGAAGGCGGCGCGGAACAGACGGATGCCGGGCAGGCGGTTGTTCACCAAGACCGCCAGGGTGATGGCGCCCACCTGCACGAAGGGCACCATCAGCAGGAACATCAGCGAATTCTTCAGGCCCGAGACGAACATCTCGTTGTTGAAGATGTAGCGGAAGTTATCCAGGCCGACGAAGCGCGTTTCGCGTATCAGGCTGTAGTCGGTGAAGGCCAGCACGGAGCCGTAGCCGACGGGCCAGAAGGAAAAGGCGGCCAGCAGCAGCAGGGCGGGGGTCAGGAACAGCCAGGCTTGCAGGGTGTGGCGGTGGGAGAATGTCATGGTGTCCTCAGTGGCGCGGCAGGGTGGCCAGCTTGCGGTTCCAGATGGCGACGGCCTGGTCCAGCGCCTGCTTCACATCCTGCTTGCCCGTCACGCCCGCCTCGACGGCTTTCACCAGCGAGCGGCGCAGCTCGTCGTAGTCGTCGATGCCGGCCACGTACAGGGTGCGCGAATGGCCCATCGACAGGGCGCCGGCGGCGACCGCCTTTTCGGCCGCGCCCGCGTTGGTCGGCGTGGCGAGGAAAAACGGATCGGCCGCCGCTTTCACCGTGGTGGGGAAGACGCTGGCCTGGCGCGCGAACGCCAGCTGGTTTTCGTCGTTCGTCAGGAAGCGCGCGAACTTGCCGACCGATGGCAACTGGCGCGCCGGCACGCCTTTCGGAATGGCGAAGTGCACCAGCCAGCCGCCGTCGGCGATGCCGGTGGGACCCAGCGGCGCGGGCGCCACGTCGGTGATGGCGTAGATGTCTTTCGCGTCGCCGCGGATGCGCTGCATGGCCGTCGGCGGCGCCAGCAGCATGCCCAGGCGGCCGCCCTTGTAGGCGTCGATCACGGCGGGGAAGTTATCTTCGGCGAACAGGCTTTCCTTCAGCAGGCCGCCTACCTTGTAGGTGTCGGCCAGCTTCTGCACCAGCGCCACGTGCTGCGGCGAATTGAAGACGGCGCGGTTGTCGGTAATCACGGCCAGGCCCTGCTGCATGAACAGGCCGTCGATTTTGGAGAGGGCAGGGGCGATGCCGGCCTTGCCCGTGCGTTGCGCGATCTGGCGCGCGAACGCCAGCTGTTCATCGAGGCTGGCGGGGCCGCGCGCGAGGCCCGCCTGCCTGAAAATGGCGGTATTGAAGGCGATCACCGCGACATTGCTGTACATGGGAAAACCGTAGGTGCCGCCCTTGAAACGCAAGTCCGCCAGGGCGCTGGGAATGTAGCTGGCGCGCGCTTCTGCGATCAGGCCATCGACGGGCGTGAGCAAGCCGTCGCGCGCGAATTCGTCGGCCCAGGGCACGTTCAGGCTGACCAGCGCGGGCGGCGTGCCGGCCACGATGCGCGTGACCAGCTTGGTCTGGATGACGTCCCACGGGAAGTCGATCCATTCGATCTTGACGCCGGGATTCTGCGCCTCATAGCGCGCCACCACCGCATTGAAATACGGCGTGAACTTGGGCTTCATGCTGAAGGTCCAGAATTCGATTTTCTCGGCAGCCCATGCCTGCGGCGCGAGCAGGCCCGCGCAGGCAACAACCGCCAACAGTCTCTTGATCGTCATTTTTATCCTGGAGCGCGTGGCTCCAATGTCCATGAGTCCGCGGCGCGGGTACATGCCCTTGCCGTCGCTTATATTCGGGTGCTACGGACGGCAGCCGCGCCCCGTGCCGGGGGCGCAGCTGCCGCTTGCTGCTTAATTGGTTTTGGTGACCTTGCTCAGGTGACGCGGCGCATCCGGGTCCATGCCGCGCGCGGCCGACAGTTTGGCCGCCATCACGTAGAAGGACTGGATGGCGACGATCGGGTCGAGGTCCGGCGTGGCCGCCACGGGCAGGGTCAGGTCGCGCTCGGCCACGTCGGCGGGGGCAGCCAGCAAGACCTTGGCGCCGCGGCCGCGCATCTCGGTTGCCAGCTGCAGCAGGCCGGCTTGCGTCGGGCCGCGCGTGGCGAAAATCAGCAGCGGGTAGCCGTCTTCGATCAGGGCCATCGGGCCGTGCTTGATTTCGGCGCCGCTGAAGGCTTCCGCCTGAAGGGCCGAGGTTTCCTTGAATTTCAGCGCCGCTTCCAGCGCCACGGGGAAGCTGATGCCGCGTCCGACGACCATGATGTTGCGTGCCGGCGCCAGCACGTCGATGGCGGGCGACCAGTCGACGCGGGTCGCTTCGAGCAGCGCTTCGGGCAGCGCTTCCAGGCCCGCCTGCAGTTCGGGGTCGTTCTGCCACTGCGCCACCATGCGCGCGCCGGCGACCAGGCTGGTGATGAAGCTCTTGGTGGCGGCGACGCTTTGTTCCTTGCCGGCGCGCAGGGGCATGGCCCACTCGGCGGCGTGCGCCAGCGGCGAATCGATGTCGTTGACGAGGGCCACGGTGGTGGCGCCGCCGTCGCGGAAGTAGCGGATCGGCTCGACCACGTCAGGGCTCTGGCCCGATTGCGAGATCGAGATGGCCAGCGTGTCGCGCGTCACCAGCGGCGACTTGTTCAGCGTCACCAGCGACATCGGCAGGGACGCGACGACACGGCCCAGGCGCGCCATGATCAGGTAGGCGACGTAGTTGCAGGCGTGGTCCGAGCTGCCGCGCGCGATGGTCAGCGCGGTCGAGAACGAGGTGCTCCTCAATTTGCGGCCCAGTTCCGCGTAGCGTTCCGTGTCGCTGGCCAGTTGCAGGGCGACGCATTCGGCGGCGGAAATGGCTTCTTTAAGCATCATTGAGGTCACAGATTTCTCCTTCTATATACACAGCTTTGAGTTTGAGATCGCGATCGAGTACCACCAGATCGGCGTAAGTACCGGGGGCCAGCCGGCCGCGTTCTTCCAGGCCCAGGTAATCGGCGGCGTTGGTCGACACGCGCTTGGACGCGTCGGCCAGGTCCAGTCCCAGCCCCACCAGGTTGCGCAGCGCCTGGTCCAGGGTCAAGGTGCTGCCCGCCAGGGTGCCGTCGGGCAGGCGCACGCCGCCCATGCATTTCTGCACGGCGTGGCGGCCCAGCATGTATTCGCCGTCCGGCATGCCGGTGGCGGCGGTGGAATCGGTGACGCAGTACAGGCGCGGGATGGCGCGCAGGGCCACCTTGATGGCGCCCGGATGCACGTGCAGCAGGTCGGGGATCAGTTCCGCGTATTCGGCGTGCGCCAGGGCGGCGCCGACCATGCCCGGCTCGCGGTGATGCAGGCCGCTCATGGCGTTGAACAAATGCGTGAAACCCATGGCGCCGTGTTCCAGCGCGGCCACGCCATCTTCGTACGAACCGAGCGTGTGGCCGATCTGCACGCGCACGCCGGCGTCGGCCAGGGCGCGCACCAGGTCCAGGTGGCCGGCGATTTCCGGCGCCACGGTGATGACGCGCAGCTTGGCCAGCGTTTGCAGGCGCTCGATTTCAGCCAGGTTGGCGGCGCGCGCGTAGTTCGGCTGCGCCCCCAGCTTGCCGGAATTGATGTACGGGCCTTCCAGGTGGGCGCCCAGCACGCGCGCCGTGTTCGGGCGGCGGTGGTTGGCGGCGATGCCGATGGCCGTCAATGCCATGTCGATATCTTCCGGCGGCGCCGTCATGGTGGTGGCCAGCAGGCTGGTGGTGCCGTGGCGCGCATGGATGCCCGCGATGGTGTACACGGCTTCGCCGCCTTCCATGATGTCCTTGCCTGCGCCGCCATGCACGTGCAGGTCGATAAAGCCGGGCAGGATGTAATCGTCGCTGTTGCCCGACGGGTGGAGCGAATCGCCCGTGATGCTGTCGACCCGCTCGCCGAAGGCGATGGCGCCGTGGATCCAGCCGCCGGGGGTAAGGATATTGCCTTTGATAGTGCTGCTCATCTGCGCGACTCCGCTACGAATTCATAATAATCACTGCGGCAATACGAGTGGGTCAGTTCCACCGCTGCGCCGTTGTCGAGATAACTGACACGGGTGATGTGCAGCATGGCTTCACCCGTCTTGATATTGGCCAGCTTGGCCTGTTCCGCCGTGGCGTTGACGGCGCGGATATGCTGCAGCGCGCGCATCGGGATGGTGCCGCGCGACTCCAGGTAGCCGTACAGCGAATCGGTGACCTGCTGCGGGTCCGGCATGTACAGCGCGGGGATGGTGGTCGTTTCGATCGCCATCACCACTTCGTCGGCCGTGCGCAGGCGGCGCAAACGCGCCACCGGCATGTGCGGCGACAGTCCCAGCGACAGCAGTTCCAGCGGCGCGGCCGCGCCGATGTCGCGCTGCAGCCAGCGCGAGCCGGCCGTGAAGCCCCGCTGGCGCAATTCTTCCGAAAAGCTCGTCAGGCGCGACAGCGGTTGCTCCAGCTTGGGCGTGATGTAGGTGCCCGAGCCGCGCTTGCGCGTCAGCATGCCCCGGTCGCACAGCATGTCGATGGCCTTGCGCGCCGTGACGCGCGAGATTTCCAGGATGTCCGACAGCACGCGCTCGGAGGGCAAGGCTTGGTTGGCGCGCCAGTCGCCGCTGGCGATGCCGTCCGACAGCATGTTCGCCAGCTGCATGTAGAGCGGCGTGTCGCTGGCCGGATTGGGTTTGAAGGCGGACAGTTTGGCCAGCATGGTCATTGCTCCTGCAAGTGCTTGCGTATCAGGCGCAGGCCGCCTGCGGCCGAGTCGCCCTGTGCCGGCACGACCAGTTGCAACAGTGCCGCCGGCAGATAGCCCGACAAGGGCGCCGCCAGGCCGCCGCACAGGGCCACGGGCAAGGCGCCGGCCGGGTCGAGCGCCCTGGCGATGAGGGCGATCTGCTGGCCCGCGTCCACCAGGATGGCGCGCGCCACCGCATTGGTGGCCGCGTGTTCGAGCACCAGGCGCGCCAGTTGCGCGAAATTGGTCTGGCTGGCGGCGGCCAGCCAGACCTGCATGGCGTCGCGCTGGCCGCCGCAGGCATCGATGATGGCCGTGGCGAAGGCGCTGCCGGGCACGCGCCCGTCGGCCACCTGCTGCGCATGGTTGATGGCGCGCATGCCGATCCAGGCGCCGCCCGCTTCGTCGCCGGACGGGAAGCCCCAGCCGCCCACTTCATGGCGGCTGCCGTCCGCGTGCAGCACTTCGCCCACGCTGCCCGTGCCGATGGCCACGATGGCGCCCGGCTGGCCCGCATGCGCGCCCAGCAGGGTGGTCAGGGCGTCCGATTCGAGCGCGACGGCCGCATAGCCGGGATTGTGTTCGATGAAGCTGGCGGCCCACTGCTTGTTGTGCACGCCGGCCAGGCCCAGGCCGATGGCCATGCGCTGCAGCGGCGGCTGTTCCAGTGCGGCGGCGCGGAAGGCCAGGGTGACGGCATGCGCCACGGACGTCCAGGCCCGTTCGATGCCCAGTCCCAGGCCGGATGGGCCGCTTTGTCCCTGCGCCAGTTCCTGGCCGTCGAGGCGCGCCAGGCGTACGCGGGTTCCGCTGCCCCCGCCGTCGACGCCGATTATGTATTCGATCATGTTGTGCAGTCCCGCGTTTGGTTGATTGCGCCTGTCTCGGTTCTTTTATTTGTCGGGCGGCGAAAAAGCTGAAGGCACTATATTGTCGCCCCGATGGCTTGTCAACAGGTATTTAAGTGGTATTAACAAATGCGTTGCGCGCTGTCGCCGCATGCCCGAGGGCGTGATTGCAAGTGATTGTTAATAAAGGGATTTTTGTGCTTGCCGAATGGTATTGAAATTGGCCTTGTTTAATGCCAATTTTTCCAGACTGGTCTGCGCCGCGCGCGGTAGTGTTGCTTCCGCGCATGCTTGGCAAGGGACGCCATGAAGAGTAAAGTCCGCCTTTTACACCTGAGTTGGAAGAGCATGATGAACGACAAGGCAGCAAAGAGCGATTACTGGGACGACTGGCAGCAAGAGGCGCTGGCCGCTGGCGTGTCGGCGCCGCTGGCTGCGCTGGGCATGGAAATGATGCGCACGCACCGCAAGAACCGCTGGCCGAAGGATTTCCTGGGCCGCGAAAGCGATGGCCCGGTCATGATCGAAATGTGCCTAGAAGACGAAGCGGAAACGGAATTGTTCTTCATCGAGAACCTGTATCCCTACGATGCGGCGCTGATCGAAAAGACGCGCCGCCGCCTGTGCCTGCACTGAGAGTGCGCTGACGCGCGACTGGAACGGCCGCCTTGTGCGGCCGTTTTGCTTTTCGGGTGGCATTTTCATGGGGGAGTGTCATAATGGCCCAGGCATTTCCGCCCAGGTATGGAGTAGATAATGAGCAAGGCACAGGACAGCAAGAAGGAAGCCAAGAAGGAACCGGCCAAGACCATGAAGGAAAAGAAGGAAGCCAAGAAGGTCAAGAAAGAAGAGCGCAAGCGCTGATCATGCGCCTGCGTCGCTTACTGTCGCGCCCGTGGCGTGCGCCGGCCCTGCTGGCGGCGTTCGCCCTGCTGGCCGTGGGCACGCCCGTGTCCGGCGTGCTGGCACAGCAAAAGCCGCCGCCATCCACGTTCGGGCAAGTGGTGGGCAATGCCGTGCTGTGCATCGACCAGATCGACAACAAGGCCTTCTATGCGTATCTGCTGACGGCCTTCGGCCCCGCCTACAAGCATGAAGGGGGCGCTTACTGGTTCCGCACGGACGCCACCTTGTGGGGCGCGCCGATTACCGACGTGATCGTCAGCGACGACACCAGTCCCCTCGTCTTCATGGGCGTGGTGGCGGACGCGACGCCGGAAAAGCTGGAACCGGCCATTCGCGGCGTCTCGGGCCTGCGCTTCAATAAGCTCGACAATTCCGCCTTTCCTGTCCGTGGTTCCGTGCCTGGCAGTAAAATCGTCTACTTCCGCAGCAAGGCGAAAGTGTATTGCGCCAAATACAAGCCGTTGCCGCCCGCCCGCACCCGATGAGGGGTTCGGCTTGCCGCCGCGCATTTTGATCGTTTCATCCGCAGGGTCTCCATGTACACGCATTATTTCCAGCTCAAGCAATCGCCGTTTTCGATCGCCCCCGATCCGCGCTACCTGTTCATGAGCGAACGCCACCGCGAAGCGCTGGCGCACCTGCTGTATGGCGTGGGCAGCGGCGGCGGCTTCGTGCTGCTGACGGGAGAAATCGGCGCCGGCAAGACCACCGTGTGCCGCTGCTTCATGGAACAGATTCCGGAAAATTGCCAGCTCGCTTACATCTTCAATCCGAAATTGTCCGTCGAGGAATTGCTGCTGTCGATCTGCGAGGAATTCCGCATCGCCCTGGCGCCCGGCGTGGCCAGCGTGAAAGGCTATGTCGACGCCATCAATGCGCACTTGCTGGCCAGCCATGCGCAGGGCAAGAATAATGTGCTGATCATTGACGAAGCGCAAAACCTGTCCGCCGCCGTGCTGGAGCAGCTGCGCTTGCTGACCAACCTGGAGACGAGCGAGCGCAAGTTGCTGCAGATCATACTGATCGGTCAGCCGGAATTGCGCGCCATGCTGGCCCGTCCCGAACTCGAACAGCTGGCGCAGCGCGTGATCGCCCGCTATCACCTTGGTTCGCTGACGGCGGACGAGACGGCCAGCTATATCCGCCACCGCCTGGCCGTGGCGGGCAGCACGGCGCAGACGCCGTTCGCGCCGCGTTTGATGGCGCAGATCCATGCCTTGAGCAAGGGAGTGCCGCGCCGCATCAACCTGCTGTGCGACCGCGCGCTGCTGGGCGCCTACGTGGAAAACCAGCCGCAGGTGACGCGCCAGATATTGCGCCGCGCCGCCGAGGAAGTGTTTGCGGAAGAGGGGAAGTCGGCTGCCGGACGGGGTCTGCGCTGGCCGCACGTGGCCGGTGGCGTGCTGGCCGGCGCCGTGGTCACGGCCGCGCTGGCCTGGCATTTCATGCCGCGCCCGTCCGCCGTGCCCCCTGCACCTGCCGTGGCTGCCTCTGTGCCGGCCGCCTCCGCCGTGGCGGTTGCCGCCGCATCCACGCCCGCACCGGCCAGCGTGCCGGACCGCAACGCCGTGCTGCGCCAGCTGGCCAGCCTGTGGGGCGAGCAGTTGCCGGCCGGTGACGCCTGCCAGGCGGGCGCCCGCGCCGGCTTGCGCTGCCTGCACAGCCGGGGCGGCATCGCCGAGCTGCGCGTGCTGGACCGTCCCGCCCTGCTGGCCTTGCGCGACGGGGAGGGGGCGGAGCAGCTGGCGCTGCTGACGCGCGTGCAGGACGAGAACGCCACCGTGCTGCTCGATGGCAAGCCACAAAGCGTGCCGCTGGCCCAGCTGGCGCAGCGCAGCGATGGCAGTTTCACCACCTTCTGGCGCGCCCCGCGCAGCTGGCGCGACGAAGTGCCGCTGGGCGCCCGCGGTGCCGACGTGGACTGGCTGGCACAGCGCCTGGCGCAACAGCAGGGTTTGCCTGCGCCGGCCGCCAATCTGCCGCTCGATGCCGAGATGCAAGGTCTGCTGCGTGCTTTCCAGCAGCGCCAGAACTTGCGGGCCGATGGCCTGGCGGGCCCGAAAACATTCATACGCCTGATGCAGCTGGGTGACAATTCGGAGCCGCGCCTGAGCAGCGCTGCTCCTGCCGTGGCAGCGCCCGCTGCGACGGCGATGGTGGCGGGGAAATAAGATGTCCTACATACTTGAAGCACTGAAAAAATCGCAGGCCGAGCGCCAACTGGGCGAGTTGCCGTCGATCCACGCACCGCAAGTGCAGCTGCACGATGCCGCCGCATCCGGCGCTGCGCGGCGCGCGCCCGTGTGGCTGGCGCTGGGCGGCGTGACGGTGGCAGTGGCTGCCGCGCTGCTGCTGTGGCAGCCGTGGCAGGCGGGCGCGGCAGCACCTGCGGCCGTCGCCCCTGCCTTGCTGGCCCAGGCCGTGCCCGCACCGCTGCCGGCAGCGCCGCCGCCTGCTGTCCCCGCGCCCGCGCCCGCGCCCGCGGCTGCGCCCGTACCCGTACCCGTACCCGTACCCGTACCCGTACCCGTACCCGTGCCGCCAGCGGCCACCGCCGCGCCCGTGCACCATGCGAGGGCCGTGCCGGAACCGAAGCAGGAGACGCCAGGCCAGGCCGCTCCGCCTGTCCCCGCTCCGGCTCCCGCTCCGGCTCCCGCTCCCGCTCCGGCGCCGGCGCCGGCCATGCCCGCGCCAGCGCCCGCGCCGGCGGCCGAAGAGAGCGTGCCCGGTATGCGCGACTTGCCCGAGCCGATACAGCGGCAAATCCCCGCCATCGCCATTGGCGGCTATATCTATTCGAAGAATCCGGCCGACCGCCTGTTGCTGATCGACAAGGTCTTGCGCCACGAGGGCGAGGAACTGGCGCCCGGCCTGGTGCTGGAAAAGTTGCAGCCGAAGGCGGCCATCTTCAGTTTCAAGGGCTACCGCTACCGCGTGCCATATTGAGTTGTTGTGCATCAAGGCCGGGCCGCCATAGCTGAACCATACTGGCGGGGCCTGGTCGAACCAGGGTCGCTGCGACCGTGTGCGCGGCCGGGGAGGTCCGATGATTGCTGCCGCAACTGCTGGCGAGGGTGTGCTTGATGCGCAGGGCCTGGGAAACCTGGCGCGCATCGACCATATCGTCGTGCTGATGATGGAAAACCGCTCGTTCGACCACATGCTTGGCTACTTGAGCCTGGAAGGCGGGCGCACCGATATCGATGGCTTGCAGGCAAGCCATGCCAACGTGCATGCGGGCGTGCGCTACCCCGTGCACCATTTGCTGCGCACGGCCTTTGGCCCGCAGCAAGACCCGTCGCATACGGGTATGTCGGTGGCGCAGCAATTGCAAAACAATAACGGTGGCTTTGTCGACGATTATGCGCAAACGCATCCGGGCGACCCCGACATCGACCTGGTCATGGGCTACTACAATGGGGTCGACTTGCCCATGTACGATTTCCTGGCGCAGCAATTCTGCGTCTGCGACCGCTGCTACAGTTCCGTGCCGGGCGCCACCTGGCCCAACCGCCTGTATGCGGTCAGCGGCAAGGCGGCCGGCAGCAAGGACAGCAAGCGCGTGCCCCTGTATGCGAACAAATCCTTCGTGCGCCACCTAGAGCGGGCCCAGGTCAGCTGGAAGTTCTATTCCGCCTGGAAGCCCTGGAGCCTGGCGCTGACGGACGACCATTACCGCTCGTCCGACATGTACGAACCGTTCGGCTCCAGCGCCCGCCGCTATGGCTTCATCGGCGATGCGCTGGCGGGCGCCTTGCCCTCGGTCAGCTGGATCGATCCCCATTTCTTCGACAATGACGACCACCCGCCGGCCGATATCCGCGCCGGCCAGGCGCTGGTGGCGCAGGTCTACCAGGCCCTGTCGCGCGGTCCCGCCTGGGCGCGCACCTTGCTCATCCTCAGTTATGACGAGCACGGCGGCTTTTTCGACCATGTGCCGCCACCCGTCGCCGTGGACGACGACCCCGCGTTTCGCCGCTACGGCGTGCGCGTGCCCATGCTGCTCGTGTCGCCGCTGATCGCGCCAGGCAGCGTCAGCCACGAGGTTTACGATCACGCGTCGATCATCAAAACCATCCTGCAGCGCTTTTGCCGCGCCGCCGATGGCGCCTTGCCCCAGATGGGCGCGCGCGTGGCGGCCGCCAGCGGCCTGGGCGCCATGCTGACCCTGGCGCAGCCGCGCGCGGCGCCTGCCGTGCCCGCAGCCGTGCAGGCGCAGCGCGCCGCCTGGGAAGCGGATGTGCGGGCGCAGGATTTCGCCCCGCCGGCGCCTGCCTCCCCGCCGGATGGCGCGCTGGCCGCCGCTGCCGCCGTTCCCTTCCAGTCCGATGCGGAGGCGGGCGCGATCGCCGCCCACCGGCAATTGGCGCGCAGGGCGAGGAATGCGCAGGCGGTGGATGGTAGAACGGCGAGTAAAACGGCAAGTCAAGCGGCGGGAGCGGCAGCGCCGAAGCCGGTGGGCAGGCGCCGGCGGCAGGGCGGCAAGCCGGGGCCCGCCAATGCCAGGAATGGCGGGAAATCCGGCGGCGCTTGAGTTGCGCGATGAGTTGCGCGATGAGTCGGGCGATGCGCGGCGCCTGCGCCAGGCGGCAGCGCCGGTGGGCTGCGTATAATCATTCCTTCTCAATCAAGGAGTGACCATGCACGATGCGATGCCCGCACACCCGGTACTCGGTGTGATCGGCCGTTCCGGTAGTGGCAAGACGACCCTGCTGGAATTTGTGGTGAAGGAAATGGCGGCGCGCGGCTTGCGCGTCAACCTGGTCAAGCACAGCCACCATGACCTGGCGCTGGAACCGCCACAGAAGGACAGCGCCCGCCTGCGCCTGGCCGGCGCGGCGGAAGTGCTGGTGGCGTCACCGTACCGTTTTGCCATCGTGCATGAACTGCGCGGCGCGCCGGAACCCAGCCTGGCGCAGCAACTGGCCCGCATGGGGCCGGCAGACCTGACCCTGGTCGAAGGCTTCAAGACGGACCCCATTCCGAAGCTGGAAGTATTCCGTCCGGCAGTGGGGCAGGCGCCCCTGTATCCGCATGACCCGCATGTGATCGCCGTCGCGTCGGACAGTCCTGCGCCGGCCGACTTGCGCAAGGGCGTGCAATGGCTGGACTTGAATGCGCGCGAACACGTGCTGGCCTGGCTGCTGCTGCAGTTGGAAAATAAGCTGGAAAAATAAGCTAAAGGTTTGCCGGCGGCATCCGTTAACAAGGGTAGAACCTCATTGGAGAAACGTATGGACGTCGGAAGCATTGCTCAACTGTCAACCACGATGGCGGAGACAGGCACGCGGCAAGCCGTCGGCTTGACTGTCCTGAAAAAAGCCCAGGATATCCAAAGCTCGACCGCCACTGCCTTGCTGGCAGCGTTGCCGCCGGTACAGTCGGCGCCAAGTCTGCCGGCCCACCTCGGCAACCGCATCAACACGACCGCCTGAGCGCAGTCCCGCGGCGCCCGTCTGGCGCTCGCATTGCTTACGCCCACACCACCGTCATCGACGGTGGCGCGTGGGCGTTTTTGTCTGTCTTCCTGCTTTCCTTCCATTTTTCTCCCCGCCCCTGTCAAGTTGATTAATTGACCATGGTTCGCCATGGCACGGCCGATTCAGTAGAATGGCGTCCATCACCTCGCGTTGCCCATCAGCGCAGCCCGGGGCGTGCCATTACTTTGACCCATGCAAGAGGATTCCCCATGAACAAACGTCAAGCTCTCATCGCCGCCGCCCTCGCGGGCATCTGTGCCGGCACCACCCTCAACGCGGCCGCGCACGATGGTCCCGCCCCTGGCGACAAGGAAAAGTGTTATGGCGTGGCCAAGGCAGGGCAGAACGATTGCGCCTCATCCGACGGCGCGCACTCCTGCGCGGGCCAGGCGGAGGCGGACAACTTGCCGACGGAATGGACGTATGTTGCCAAGGGCACGTGCGAACAGGCGGGCGGCTCCGTCAAGCCCATCAAGGCCGGCAAGGCGGCAAAACCGGCCACGCAGCCGTAAGCATCCGCCGCCTGCCCATGCCGCCGCCAGTTCAAGCGCTTGCCGGCGTCGGCTTGCGCGCCGCGCACTACCGCGACTTCCTGGCGCGCCGCCCCCGGGTGGGCTGGCTGGAAGTACACACCGAAAATTATCTGCAGCCGTCGGGCTGGGATAACCATGTATTAGACACCCTGCGCCAGGATTACCCCATCAGCCTGCATGGCGTGGGCCTGGGGCTGGGATCCGCGCGCGGTTTTTCCGACGCGCACCTGCAGCGCGTGCGCGCCGTGGTCGAGCGCATCGAGCCGGTCCTCGTGTCGGAACACCTGAGCTGGGGCGCCGTGGCGCAGCAGCAACTCAATGATCTGTTGCCGCTGGCCTTGAATGGCGCCGCCCTCGATTTGCTGTGCGCCAGGGTGGGGAGGGTGCAGGATGTGCTGAAAAGGCCGATCTTGCTGGAGAATGTCTCCACTTACCTGCGTTTTGCCGACGATGCCATGAGCGAGGCGCAATTCCTGGCGGAGCTGGCGCGGCGCAGCGGCTGCGGGCTGCTGCTCGATATCAATAACCTGTATGTGAACCAGTGCAATCACGGCGAAGACGCCTTGACGGCCATGCTGTCCATCGCGCCGGGCAGCGTGGGCGAGCTGCACCTGGGCGGCCATCTGGTAACGCCGCATGCCGTGATCGACCATCACGGCGCCGCCGTGGCCGATCCCGTCTGGGACTTGTATGCGGCCGCCTTGCAGCGCTTTGGCGCCGTGCCCACGCTGGTCGAATGGGATACGGACTTGCCCGCCCTCGATGTCTTGCTGGGCGAGGCGGACAAGGCGCAAGCCATGCTGGCGTGGCATGCGCCGCATACGTCACGGCAGGGAGCAGCGCTGCCGGCGCCGCCGCCCGCGTCACTTGATGCGCTGGCGGCCGGCCAGCAAGCGTTTGCCACGGCCTTGCTAAATGCCGAGGCAACATTGCCACCGTTCGCGGGAGAGGCGGTGCCGCAGCGTTTCGCACTGTACCGCGGCAATATGAGCGCCACCTGGCGCCGCACCCTGGCGCACGCCTATCCCGTCGTGCTGGCGCTGGTGGGCGAGGAATTCCTGGGCGGCCTGGCGCGCGCGTATGGGCGGCAGATGCCATCCGATAGCGCCGATTTGAACCAGTTTGGCGCCCGTTTCGCCGATTTTCTGGCCACTTTCCCGCATATCTCCGACTTGCCCTATCTGCCGGACATGGCGCGTCTGGAATGGGCCGTGCACCTGGCCCATTACGCGGCTGATGCGCAGGGTCTGGCGCCCGAGTCGCTGGCCGCCTTGCATCCCGATCAGCTGGAAGCGCGGCGCTTCAGCTTGCATCCCGCCTGCGCCTTGCTGGCATCGGATTGGCAAGTGGCGGCCCTGTGGCAGGCGCATCAGGAGGGAGAAGGGCAGGGGATGTTTCCGCAGGATATGCAGGTGGCGAGCTGCGCGCTCGTATGCCGGCCGGGCTGGAAGGCGCAGGTGCTGCTACTGGATGCGGCTGCGCATGCCGCCTTGCTGTCGTTAAGGCAGGGGCAGACGTTTGGCGCGGCGCTCGATGCGGCGTTCGAGCTGGACCCGGCATTCGACCTGGCAGCGCACTTGCGCCAGTGGCTGGCGCATGCGGTGTTGACGACCTGACTGTTTATTCGAAGGCCCGCAGCAGACGCGCTTCGCCCGTCTGATCGCGGTACAGGGCATTCGCGGCCAGGGTGGCGTCCATCATGCGCGTGACTTGTTCTTCTTCAAAGCGGGCGAGCTCGGCCGTGGCCGCGACGAGGGCCAGTTCCAGTCTGGCGCGCGCGCTCTGGTACAGGCTGCTGGTGTATTTGTCTGTGTTACGCAGCAATTCTTCCGCGTTTTCTATTACCTGGCGCAAGTCGCCGATCAGGCGTTCCTGGCTGCGCGTACCTTGTTCGGGATGGTCCATGGCGCTTCCCTTCTGCAATCGATATTTATCTGACAATAACGACGTGTTTGCAGCTTGATCCAGGCAGCCGGCTGGCAGGGCGCCGGCTGGACGCATGGGGCTGCTTTCGCACCCCATGCCGGCATCAAGCGGGAGCGACGACCGTGATACGGATATCGCCCACGCTGACGACCTGGCCGGCGCGGATCTTGGCGGTCTTGCGCAATTCCTTCTTGCCATCGACCTTCACCACGCCGCTATCGACCATGACCTTGCCTGCGCCACCGCTGTCGCACAGGCCGACCAGCTTCAGCAGCTGGTTCAGCTCGACGAACTCGGATGTTAAATCAAAGCTTACTTTTTGCATTGTATCCCTTATTGCAACGATGTGTTTTAAACACTTAATGACGGTGTCAACTAAGGTCATAGTTTACATGAAGCCAGGAGGAATGCAGGCTGAGCCTTAACTTTTGTTGGGCCGCGTCATGTCCAGGGGCACGATCCACGCACCGAATTGCTCTTCCGTCACAAAGCCCAGGGCCAGCGCCGCTTCCTTCAGGGTCGTGCCTTCATGCTGGGCCTGCTTGGCGATTTGCGCCGCCTTGTCGTAGCCGATGTGCGGCGCCAGCGCCGTGACCAGCATCAGGGAGCGTTCCATCAGTTCGGCGATGCGCTCACGGTTCGGCGCGATGCCGTGCGCGCAATGCTCGTCGAAGCTGCGCATGCCGTCGCCCAGCAGGCGCGCGCTTTGCAGGAAGTTGTGCGCAATCAAGGGCTTGAAGACGTTCAGCTCGAAATTGCCCGAGGCGCCGCCCACGGTGATGGCGACATCGTTGCCGAACACCTGGCAGCACAGCATGGTCAGCGCTTCGCACTGCGTGGGGTTGACCTTGCCCGGCATGATGGAGCTGCCCGGCTCGTTTTCTGGGATGGTGATTTCACCGAGGCCGGAACGGGGGCCGGACGCCATCCAGCGCACGTCGTTGGCGATCTTCATCAGGGCCGTGGCCAGGGTTTTCAGCGCGCCATGGGCGGCCACCAAGGCGTCGTGGGCCGCCAGCGCGGCAAACTTGTTGCTGGCCGTCTCGAACGGCTGGCCCGTCAGGCGCGCCAGTTCCGTGGCGATGCGGCCGGCAAATTCCACGTGGGCGTTCAATCCCGTGCCGACGGCCGTGCCGCCGGCGGCCAGCTGCAGCAGCGGCGGCAACGATGCCGTGATGATGTGCTCGGCAAAGTCCAGCTGCGCCACGTAGCCGGAAAATTCCTGGCCCAGGGTCAGCGGCGTCGCATCCTGCAAGTGGGTACGGCCGATCTTGACGATGTCGGCAAATTCCGTGGCCTTGGCGTCCAGGGTGGCGCGCAGCTGGCGCAGCGGCGGCAAGACGGTGTTGGCGACGGCCAGGGCGGCCGCTACGTGGATGGCGGTGGGAAAGATGTCGTTCGAGGACTGGCCCAGGTTGACGTCGTCGTTCGGGTGCAGCAGGCGCCCCTCGCCCCGCAAGCCGCCGATCAGCTCGGAGCCGCGGTTGGCCAGCACTTCATTCATGTTCATATTGCTTTGCGTGCCAGAACCCGTCTGCCAGACGGCCAGCGGGAATTCTGCTTCGTGCTTGCCGGCCAGTACTTCGTCGGCCGCCTGCGTGATGGCGATGGCTTTCTTGCCATCCAATAGACCCAGGTCCAGGTTGACGTGGGCGGCCGCGCGCTTGACGGTGGCCAGGGCGGCGATCAGTTCGGGCGGCATCTTTTCCGTGGAGATATGGAAGTGCTCGAGCGAGCGCTGCGTTTGCGCTCCCCACAGCCGGTCGGCGGGTACGTCGATCGGGCCGAAACTGTCGCGTTCGATTCTGCTACTCATGGCATCCCTTTCATCGATAGAGGTGGATCGAGTGTACTCCAGGCGTCAAAAAAGCACAGGATGATGCTGTATTGCATCATTTTTACCCTGACCCATCTATATTTTTGCGATTTCCTGCCGTTAAAGACAGGCGAGTTCCCCTTCCTATCCTGTTATCAAAGCGATCAGTCCATGCAGAGCAGCATCTTTCCCCGTTGGTCCCTGATCGCGTGCGCCGCCGCCAGCCTGGCCTTGCCGCCCGTCATGGCGGCCGAGCTGGGTGACATGGCCGTGCTGTCGCACGTGGGCCAGCCCTTGCTGGCCGAGATAGAACTGACGGCCCTGGCGCCCGAGGAAGCCGGCGGCGTGGCCGTGCGCCTGGCCTCGCCCGATGTGTACCGCGGCGGCGGCATCGGCATGGATCCGGCCCTGCAAACCTTGACCATCAGCCCGCTGGAGCGCGGTGGGCGCCACTATGTGCGTGTGACAACGCGGCAAGCGATCCAGGCAGGCCACGTGCACCTGTATTTATTGCTGGGCAGTGGCAATGGCGCCGTCGTGCGCCTGGGCACCTTGTGGCTGACGCCGGCCCCGCCCGCCGCCGTCGCCCCTGTCAGCGCGCCAGCCAGGTCCGCCGTTCCGGCGCCCGCGCCCGCGCCTGTGCCCGTGCCCGTGCCGCAACCGTTGCCATTGCCGCGCGCCGTCTCCGCCGCGCCGTCGCCCGATGCTGCCGCCCTGGCGGCCCGCGCGCGCGCCGAGGGCCTGGTGCGCCCGGCGCGCGTGTTCGTGCCGCCGCCCGCCGCGCCCGCGCCGCCCGCTGCCGCACTGCGTCCGGCGCCGTTGCGCCGCGCCACGGCGCCCGTCGCCGCTTGCGCGCCGCAAACCAATATGGAGCAGGCGCAAGCGTGCGTGGCGCTGGACGAGAAAAACGCGGCTTTGAATGACAAGCTCGGCGAATTGGAAGGCAAGATCGGCGCCTTGCAACAGGCGCTGGCTCAGCCTGCCGCCGCTGCTGCCGCCGCTGCGCCGGCTGAGGCGCAGGCGCCGCATGCCAAGCCCAAGCCCAAGCCCCTGCACGCGGCACCGGCAGCCGAGAAGAAGGCGGGCGGCAACGGCTTGCTGTGGCTGGGTATCGGCACCCTGGCCTTCCTGTTGCTGACGGCCCTCATCGTGTACGTCGTGCGCAAGCGCAGGCAGGCGGCGGGGCCGGGCGCGCCGTCGAAATACTGGGTCTTGCTGCGCAAGCCATTCGGCCGCAAGAAGAAGGAGGCGCCCGTGCTGACGGAGGCGGTGGAGGAGGGGGCGGCGGACGAGCCGGAACCGGAGCCGTTCTCGCGTTGATGATGTTGCAATGGCTGCGACAAGGCGGCGCCGGAATTTGATATAAAAAAAGATATTGAAAAAAGACAGAAAAATGCTTGTATCGCGTGTTGCCTGTTTCTTAAATATGGTGATATGATTAATTCAGTGGACTTGCTCTACGACAAAACAGCCCCAGCCTGGCGCAGTCACCAACGATAGTGTGGCGCGGCAAACAGGTGTAGCGTTGCATAAACGCCTGGGTCTGGAAGCGGTTCGCGATGCCGACGATGTGCTCGCGAACGCCGGATGCAACCGGCAGCGAGGCGACGCCAGGAGATACCTGGGGCTCGCCTTCCAAATTCCCCCTCCTTGTTTCCCGAGCGCCGCAGATGGCGCGCTCCCCGGCAAGGCGGCAGACGTAAAAAAAGCACCCGCGGGTGCTTTTGTCGTTTCTGGCGCTGCCATATGACTTACATGCGGGCGCGCGAACCTTGCATGGCGTTCGGCAACTGCGTCATCCACGGTTCCGTGATGGTGCGGATTTCGCGGTCGTTGGCCAGGATTTGCTTGAGCAAGTCGATCTTGCGCAGGCGCGAGGCGCCGGCCTGGGCGGGCACCTTGCCCGTCATGACCGTGCTGGCGGCGCTGGCGCACTGGTTTTCCAGGGCATCCAAGTCATTCCAGTCGCTCGAACGTGCGGCCACGACCATTTTATTGGTCATTCCTGCAATATTTTCATACATCGAGAGAACGTCGTTGGAGGTCATGAGCACACCCGTAACTAGTGAATGGATTACCGCTTGTCTAGATTAACGGCGTGCTTAACGGGAACTTGAGGGTGTTTTTGAAAAAAAAGTGAAAATAATTTGGATAATTTTGGCGATCCGCCGGAATCGTCCGCAAACCCGCATGGATGCAGGGTCGGCGATGCCGGCGGTGGGGGATTTATTTGACGAGTTCTTCCAATCCCGCGCTCAGTTCGGCTGGCGGCGGCATCTTGTCGACCAGTACCGAGGGCGGCAAACCCAGCGCTTCGGCCACGTTGCCGGGGTAGCAGGCGATGATTTCTTCATTGCTCAGGGCGTTTTCATCGATGCGGGCGCGCCAGGCGGCCAGGTGGATGATGGCGGCCAGGCGGTTCAGCGGCGCCTTGGCCAGCGGGTCGGGAAAGGCGGCGATGGCGTCGGCAAAGGCGCCGGGGAACTTCCAGCGGCGCGCCAGTTCGGCGCCCACCTGTGCATAGTCATAGCCCAGCGAGACCCGCTCCGCGTCGAGCCGGCGCGCATCGAGGGGCGGGGCGATCTTGTCGAGCTGCATGGCTTGCTCGGGCATGGCGGCATGGATCACCAGTTGGCCGATCGCATGCATCATGCCGATGGTGAACGCCAGGTCCTGGTTGTCGCCCGTCTGCCTGGCGATCCAGCGGGCCGACACGGCGCTGTGCAGGCTGTAGCGCCAGAATTGCGGCAGGTTCAGGCCGGGCACGGCCTTGAAGCCGCTGACCAGGCCCGAGCTGATGACGAGGGTGCGCACGGTAACAAAGCCGAGCATGAGCACGGCGTCTTCCACCGTGCCGATGCTGCGCGAGACGTGGTAATAGGCTGAATTGGCCAGCCGCAGCAGTTTGGCGCTCAAGGCCGGGTCCGCTCCCAGCTGGCGCGCGATGTCTTCGGTGGCGATGGCGGGGTTGTCGAAACTGCGCACCAGTTCATCGACGATCTTCGGGGCGGCAGGCAGGGCGTGGGGTTGCTGGAACAGCGCTTCCAGTTGCATGGCAATCTCCTTGGCGTACGCGCGGCACGGGGTCGTGAAACTATAGGCCGATTTTTTGTCCGCATGCAAAAAAGTTCCGGGATGCTTTTTGCATGGGAAACAGGCTATGATTTTGACTATTCCATCGAAAGGATCGCCATGCACGGTTTGCGTTTTTCCTGGTCCCGGACGCCTGTCCAGGCCGCCATCGTCCTCGCCCTGGCCGGCGTCTCGCTGGCTGGTTTGCCGGCCCAGGCGCACGGTCAGGCCGCCGGCGACACGGCTGCCGTCCCCGTGAAAGTCTTGCCCGGCGACGACTTCTATGACTACGTGAACGGCGACTGGCTGCGCAGCACGGAGATTCCCGCCGACCGCAGCAGCTGGGGTTCGTTCGCCATCCTCGCCAATGCGACCAACGAGCGCATCATCGCCCTCGTCGAGGGCCTGGCGGCGGCGCCGCAGGCCGATGCCTCCGCGCGCCAGGTCAGCGATTTTTACCGTTCCTGGATGGATGAATCGGCTATCGAAGCGAAAGGCTGGGCCCCGATCAAGCCCTTGTTGAGCAAGATCAATGGCATACGCGACCAGGCCGGGCTGGCCCGCGCGCTGGGCGAGAGCTTGCGCGCCGATGTCGATCCGCTCAATTCCACCAATTTTTATACGGAAAACCTGTTCGGCCTGTGGGTGGCGCAAGACTTGAACGACACCACGCGCAATGTCGCCTACCTGCTGCAGGGCGGACTGGGCTTGCCCGACCGTGCCTTTTACCAGGACGACAGCGCCCGCATGCAGGGCTTGCGCGCGGGCTACCAGGCGCATATCGCCGCCATGCTCAAGCAGGCCGGCTACCGCGATGCGCCGGCCCGCGCCGCGCGCGTGTTTGCGCTGGAACAGCAAATTGCCGCCAGCCACGCCAGTCGCGAGGATTCGGCCGATGTCGCCAAGGGCAACAACGCGTGGCGCGCCGCCGACTTCGCCAGCAAGGCGCCGGGCCTGGACTGGCAAGCCTTCTTCCAGGCGGCCGGCCTGGGCAAGCAGATGGATTTCATCGTCTGGCATCCGTCGGCCATGACGGGCAGTGCCGCGCTGGTGGCGAGCGTGCCGCTGGCCACGTGGAAGGATTTCCTGGCCTTCCACGCCATCAACCATTTCAGCACCACCTTGCCGAAGGCGGCCGCCGACCAGCGCTTCGCCTTCTATGGCAGCGCCCTGAGCGGTACGCCGCAGCAGTCGCCGCGCAGCAAGCGCGCGCTGGCCGCGACGAATGCGGCCCTCAGCGACGCCGTCGGCAAGCTGTACGTGGAACGCTATTTCCCGCCGGAATCGAAAGCCCGCGTGCAGGAGATGGTGACGAATATCGTCGCCGCCTTCTCGCGCCGCATCGACAAGCTGGACTGGATGGCGCCGGCCACCAAGGCGCAGGCGCAGGAAAAACTGCAAACCCTGTACGTGGGCGTGGGCTATCCGGAACGCTGGGACAGTTATGCTGGCTTGCGCGTGGTGCGCGGCGATGCGCTGGGCAATGTGCAGCGGGCGGAACAGTTCCACTATCGCCAGGAACTGGCCAAGCTGGGCCAGTCGCCCGACCGCAAGGCCTGGGCCATGCCGGCGCAGCTGGTCAACGCCGTCAACCTGCCGCTGCAAAACGCGCTGAACTTCCCGGCCGCCATCCTGCAGCCGCCATTCTTCGACCCGCAGGCATCCGATGCGGCCAATTATGGCGGCATCGGCGCCACCATCGGCCACGAGATCAGCCACAGCTTCGATGACCAGGGCGCGCAGTTCGACGCCCAGGGCAAGCTGCGCGACTGGTGGACGCCGGCCGACCTGGCGCATTTCCAGACGGCATCCAAGCAATTGGTAGCGCAGTTCGCGGCCTATAAACCGTTCCCCGACCTGGCCGTGAATGGCCAGCTGACCCTGAGCGAAAACCTGGCCGACCTGGCCGGCGTGGCGGCAGCGCATGATGCGTTCACCCTGTCGCAGCAGGGCAAGCCGCTGCAGGCGGGCGCGGACCGCGATTTCTTCACGGGCTATGGCGTCAGCTGGCGCAGCAAGGCGCGCGAAGCGGCGGCGCGCCAGCAAATCCTCACGGATGGCCATGCGCCGGCGCAATACCGTGCCGCCACCGTGCGCAATCTCGACGCCTGGTACCCGGCCTTCGACGTCCAGCCGGGCCAGCAGCTGTACTTGGCGCCGGAGCAGCGCGTGCGCGTCTGGTAAGAGTGCTGACGCTGCCGGCCGGGGAACTGGTCGGCAGCGTAAAATGGCGGAACATATCGACAGGACCGCCATGCAGCCAAGCCCACCGCAAGACCCCATCCACGCCATCACGGGCCGCACCCTGGCCCATTACGACGCCAGCGCCGAGCAGTTTTTCGAAGGCACGCGCGACCACGACGTCAGCCAGAACATCGCCGCGCTGCTGGACGCCATCGGCAAGCCGGCGCCGCTGGCCATCCTCGACCTCGGTTGCGGCCCGGGCCGCGACCTGAAGGCGTTCACGGCCATGGGGCATCACGCCACGGGCGTCGATGGCTGCCCCCGCTTCGTCGAGATGGCGCGCGCCTACAGCGGCTGCACCGTGTGGCAGCAGGATTTCGTCGACCTCGATTTGCCCGCAGCGCACTTCGACGGCGTGTTCGCCAATGCCGTGCTGTTCCACGTGCCCAGCGCCGTCTTGCCCGGCGTGCTGCGCGCCTTGCACGCTTGCCTGAAGCCCGGTGGCGTGCTGTTCAGCTCGAATCCGCGCGGGCAGAACCAGGAAGGCTGGAATGGTGCCCGCTACGGCAGCTATCACGACGAGGAAACGTGGGCTGCGTATGTACAGGCGGCCGGTTTCAGCCTGCTCGACCAGTACTACCGCCCGCCGGGCTTGCCGCGCGAGCAGCAGCCGTGGCTGGCCACCGTGTGGCGCAAGCCCGCGTGATCGCCGATATTGGCGCAAATTGAGCATGTGTTAGGAACCGTACAGAGCATTGATCCCCCGCCCCGTAGTATGGACACATCGACACGCAGCCAGCAGTTTGCAACAGCGTGTGAGCCGCAGTACCGGCCCTTCGGGGCCGGACAACAGATGTACCAACTACAGTGAGGATCCATCATGAACAAAGATCAAGTCGAAGGTAAACTGAAGGAAGTCGGCGGTAAAATCCAGGAAGCCGCTGGCAAGATCGTCGGCAGCGAAGAACAGCAAGCCAAGGGCCTGGCAAACCAGGTCGAAGGCAAAGTGCAGAAGAAAGTCGGCGACGTCAAGGACGCGGTGGAAACCGTCACGCGCAAACCGTAATCTGGCGCACGCATAAAAAAACCGCCGCCTGTCGCGAGACAGGCGGCGGTTTTTTATTTGATGCCGATCAAACCTATTTCACTGGATTGGCCAGGTTCTGTTTGAAGAACAGCTCGATTTTCTTGTACACGTGGCGCTGGCCCGCGCGCGACGAGATGCCGTGCTTGGCGCCAGGATACGTCATCAGGTCGAACTGCACGCCGCGGTTCACCAGCGCGTCGATCAGGCGCGTGCTGTTGCTGAACAAGACGTTATCGTCGGCCATGCCGTGCACCAGCAGCAGCGGCGACTTCAGGCCGTCCAGGTGGGCGAACACGGTGCTGGCCTTGTAGCCGTCGACGTTTTCCTTCGGCATGCCGAGGAATTGCTCCGTGTAGTGGGTGTCGTACAGCGACCAGTCGGTCACGGGCGCCACCGAGACGCCCATGGCGATCTTGTCGGACGCTGCCGACAGCAAGCGCAGGGTCATGAAGCCGCCGTAGCTCCAGCCGAACACGCCGATGCGTTTTGCATCGACGAAGCTTTGCTTGCCCAGCCAGTCGATGCCGACCAGCTGGTCCGCCACTTCCGCCGCGCCCAGGTTGTGATAGATGGCGTCCGTGAACGCGCGCTCGCGGCGCGACGAGCCGCGGTTATCGAGGCGGAAGACGACAAAGCCCTGCTGCGCCATGTACTGGTCGAAGTTGTTGCCCCAGCGGCGAGCCACGTGCTGCGAGTGCGGGCCGCCATACGTCGACAGGTAGACGGGATAGCGCTTGCCGGCGTCGAAGTTCGACGGCTTGACGATCGAATAGTGCAAGGTCTGGCCATCGTTGGCCTTCAGGGTGCCGTATTCGGTCGGCAGGTGGTCCGCCTTGTACTTGTAGTACGGGTGGCTGGCGTTCAGCGCGTTTTCTTCCAGCCAGCCCACCATGGCGCCGTCCGGACGGCGGATGCTCACTTGCGGCGGCGTGGCCGGGTCGGAATACGTGTCGACGAAGACTTCGCCATTGCGCGAGAACGTCGTGTCGTGCCAGCCATCGGCCTTGGTGACGCGCTGCGGCTTGTCGGCCGTGCTGCCATCGAGGGCCAGGGCGTAGGTCTGCTTGTCGATGACGGCGTCGCGGTTCGACGATACGTAGACTTTGCCCGTCTTCTGGTTCACGGCCAGCACGCTGTCGATGCCCCACTCGCCGGAAGTGACCGGGTGCAGCAGCTTGCCGCCCATGTCGTACAGGTACAGGTGGTTGCGGCCCGTGCGCTCGGACGACCACAGGAACTGGCCGTTCGGCAGGAAGCGCAGGTCGTCATGGATGCTGACCCAGGTCTTTGACGTTTCCGTCAGCAAGGTGCGCTGCGCCAGGGTGGCCGCATCGACGGCGACCAGGTCGAGGGTCTTCTGGTCGCGCGACTGGCGCTGGTACACGAGCGACTTGCCGTCCGCGCTCCAGTCGGCGCGCACCAGGTAGATGTCCGGGTTCGTGCCCAGGTCCACCTGGCGCTGCACGCCCGTTTCCGGCGAGACGATCAGCAGCTGCACCAGCACGTTCGGGTCACCCGCGGCAGGGTAGCGCTGCTCGACGACGTCGGTGCGGTCGGCGAAGATTTCGAAGCGGCGCACGACGGGCACGGGCGCTTCGTCATAGCGTTTATAGGCGATGGCGGAATCGTCGGGAGCCCAGTAGTAGCCGGTGCGCTGACCCATTTCTTCCTGCGCCACGAATTCGGCTTCGCCGTTGCGTATCGTGCCCTTGCCATCGGTCGTCAGCTGGCGTTCCTTGTTCGTCTTGAGGTCGATCACATAGATGTTTTGATCGCGCACAAACGATACGTAGCGGCCTTTTGGTGAGATTTTCGGGTCGAGCACATTGCCCTTGGCGACCAGGCGCGCCTTGTCCGGGTGGGCCGCGTCGACCAGGTACAGATTGCCGGCCAGCGGCACCAGCAGCTGCTTGCCGTCCGGCGACCAGCTGTAGCTGAGAATGCCGTTCAGGCTGGCCGTGCGCTCGCGTTCGCGGCGCGCCTGCTCTTCGGGCGAAATCGTTTCATTCGGCACCAGCGCCTTCGAGTCGACCAGGCGGTGCGTGCTCTTGTCCTTCAGCTTGAATTCCCACAGGTCGAGCTGGAACTGGTTGTCCGCGCGGCCGCGCAGGAACGTGACGCGCTCGCCGTCGGGCGAGACCTTCAGGTTGCGCACGCCGGGGCCGGCCAGCGCCGGATCGGCGTGGATGCGTTCCAGGGTCAGCTTTTCAGCCGATGCGGGAACGCTGGCCATCGCGGCCAGAAAACAAAGAATAAAACGCATGGATGTCTCGGTGATTGTAAAGGGATGTCAAGAAGATGCTTGACAGCAAACGATACCAGAGCACGGCGTTTAATGCGATAGGGCCAGTCACGGAATAATCCAGCAATTGCCTTCTTTACTTTGGTAGAAAGAGTGCGGCGCTGGGGCTTTGTATGGCGAAGCAGGGAGGGCGGCATGCATAAGTTGCGCGCCGCCCTGTGTTCCATGCATTGTTTCAATGCGCCGCGCGCAGGCGCTGCAGCGACAGCCGGTTCAAGTACCAGGTCAGCAGCACGGCGGCGACCGTCAAACCCGTGACGAGGCCGATCCAGAAACCGGCGGCGCCCATCGGCTCGGCCGGCGACCAGGGGAAACCGGCTGGCGCGAGGCCCAGCACGTAGCCGATCGGCAGCGAGAAGCCCCAGAAGGCCAGCAGCTGGATCAGCATCGGCTGGCGCGTCACCTTGTAGCCGCGGATGGCGCAGGACGTGGCCACCTGCGTCGCGTCGGACAGCTGGAACAGGGCGGCGAACAGCAGCAGTTGCGCGCACAGGGCCTGCACTTGCGGGTCGGACGTGTAGGCTTGCGCGATCTGGTGGCGGAACACGGTGATGACGGTGGCCGAGACGATGGCCGCCGTCAGCGACATGGCCACGCCCACCCACGAAATGAAGCGCGCGCGGCGCAGGTTGGCTTCGCCCACGGCATGGCCCACGCGCGTGACCAGCGCGATGCCGAACGTGAGCGGCACCATGAAGACGACGGACGAGAAATTCAGGGCGATCTGGTGCGCGGACACCTGGATCACGCCGAAGCGCGCCACCAGCAGGCTGATGACGCCAAACGCGCTCACTTCGGCAAAGTAGGTCACGCCGATGGGCAGGCCCAGGCGCAGCATGGGGCCGATGGACGACAGCTGCGGCCCTTCCCAGTGCGTGAACGGGTACGTGGCGCGGTAGGCGGGCGCGATCTTGATCCAGGCCAGCATGGCCAGCAACATCATCCACACGCAGCAGGTGGTGGCCACGGCGCAGCCCACGCCGCCCATCTTCGGCATGCCCCAGTGGCCGTAGATCAGCAGGTAGTTGACGAGGATATTGAGGCCCAGCGCGGCCAGCGCGATGACCATCACGGGCTTGGTCTGGTTGATGCTGGTGCTGTAGCCGTACAGCGCGCGGTAGGCGGCGAACGGCGGCAGCGCGCAGCTGATGATGTGCACGAACAGCTTGGCCTTGGCCGCCACGTTTGGCTCCAGCATCAGGTGGTCGAACACCAGCGCCGCCATGTTCGTCAGCAGGCAAGCCACGAGGCCCACGAGCAGCGCCTTCCACAGCGACTGGCGCACGATGTGCGGCACCCGGTCGTGGCGCGCGGCGCCGATTTCATGCGCCACCAGCGTATTGATCGCCATCATGATGCCGCTCACGGTGACGAGTACGATGGACCAGATGGCCGCGCCCAGCGAGACGGCGGCCAGTTCCTCGGGATTCGTATGGCCCGTCATCGCCACGTCGGCCGCGCCCATGCCGACGGTGGCCAGCTGGCCGATCAGGATGGGCCACGCCAGCTTCCACAGCGAAGAAATTTCAGTACGGACGGCGGGCAGGGTGAACGAGGTAGTGTGTGGCATGGTCGGCAAGCTTGACTAAACACAAGATTCTACCGGCATTCGCCGTGCTTGTCCGCCGTGCCGCCCCCGGGGGCGGCGCGCGGTAATCATTTGTTACAGCTAAGTGGGCCAGTCGCGGATAGACTGCGCGCTCTATTTGGCAAAATGACCAAATAGTCAACCGCAGTACCCTGACTATGGAGTAAGACCATGTTGAAGAAAGCTTTGAACTGCGCCCTGCTGCTGGGCGCCGCCATGACGGCCGAACTGGCCGGCGCCGGCGAACTGACCCTGTATTCGCGCGACGATTATCACGGCCGCTCGCACACCGTGCGCGACGCCGTCGCCGACCTGGAAGAGGTCCGTTTCAACGACACGACGCAAAGCATCCGCGTGCGCTCGGGCCGCTGGGAAGCGTGCGAGGAAGCCGATTTCCGCGGCGCCTGCTTCCTGCTCGAGGCGGGCGAGTATCCATCGCTGGACGGCCATGCCAACAAGATCACCTCGCTGCGCGAAGTGCGCGGCGGCTGGGATGGTTATCCGGGCCGCGACCGCGACCGGGGGCGCGACTGGGACGGCCGCCGTGACCGCGACCGCGAGCGCGGCCATTTGCCGGGGCGCTCGCTGGGCGGCGAACTGACCTTCTATACGCGCGACGATTTCGCCGGCCGCAGCTTGACCGTGCGCAACGCCTCGGCCGATTTGCGCGAACGCGATTTCAACGACACGGTGCAAAGCGTGCGCGTGCGCTCCGGCTATTGGGAAGTGTGCGAGGACGTGGATTTCCGCGGCCGCTGCCGCACCCTGGAACCCGGTGAATACGCGAGCCTGGAGCGCCTGAGCAACCGCATCTCGTCGGTGCGCGAAGTGCGCTGACGCGGGGCTGCGCGTCAGCGAAATGGCAATAACCGGCTCCCGCAGGGCCGGTTATTGCTTTTGGTAACAATTTGTTGTCCTTTTCTCATACTTTGTTACACCGTTTTTTCTACGGATGGCTACACTGACATCAGTTGTCATGTCGATCACTTGCCTTTGCCGCCACCGGAGACCGCCCCATGAATCGCCCGTTCGCTTTTGCCCTGCTGTGCGCCAGTTCGCTGTTTGTCCACCTCGCGGCGCAGGCCGGCGAGATCCGCCTGTACACCGACGATAATTTCAAGGGCAGGGTGGTGGTCTTGCGCGATACGACCGATGACCTGTCGCGCGTCAATTTCAATGACACCGCGTCGAGCATCCAGGTCGAGTCGGGCAGCTGGGAAGTGTGCACGAATTCCGATTTCAAGGGCGATTGCAAGACGCTGGAGCGCGGCGACTACCGTTCGATGCCGGGCATGAACGACAAGATTTCATCCGTGCGCGAAGTCGGCGGCAGCGGCAGCAGCAGCGGGCGCCGCGCGGCGCTGGAACTGTATGCGGACGGCGGCCAGCGCGGCGCGTCTGCCGGCATCAACGCGGACCGCGACGACCTGGTCGACATCCGCTTCAACGACCGCGCCAGCAGCGCGCGCATCGAGTATGGCTACTGGCAGCTGTGCAGCGATTCCAACTACCGCGGCAGCTGCCGCGTGTTCGGGCCTGGCACCCACGACGACCTGGGCAGCCTGAGCGGGCGCGTGTCGTCGGCGCGCCTCGTCGATCCGCGCGAAGAGAACCGTCCGCAGAATAACGAGGGACTGGTGGTGCTGTACGGCCGCGCGTTCCTGAATGGCCCCGGGCTGCAGGTGAACCGCGACGTCAGCGACCTGGTGCGCCTGAACTTCAACGACCAGGCGGCCTCCATGAACATCCACGAAGGCACCTGGGAAGTGTGCACGGACTCGCAGTTCAGCGGCACCTGCGAGCGCATGGGGCCGGGCAAGTATGAAACCCTGGGCGCGACGCTGGAAAAGCGCATTTCCTCGCTGCGTCGCCTGTATTGAATGCGCGACCGGGCCTTCGCCGAGGCCTTGTATTTGTTACACTAACACCCTGGCGTTTTGGCCAGGCGAATCATCACCAAAGAATGAAGAATGGAGTTAATCATGACGGGCCCTTTCAAACACGCGCTGGCATGCGCGGCGACCTTGCTGCTCTCGCTGGGGGCGCATGCAACCGCCCATGCGGGCGATATCACCTTGTTCGAGGATGATAATTTCCGGGGCCGCGCCGTGAACCTGCGCGAGACGACGGACGATTTGTCGCGCTTTGGCTTCAACGACAAGACGTCGAGCATCCTGGTGCGTTCAGGAACCTGGGATGTGTGTACCGATGCCGGCTTCCGCGGCAATTGCAAGACCCTGGGGCCGGGCGAGTACCGCTCGATGCCGGGCATGAACGACGCCATCAGTTCGGTGCGCGAATCGGGGCGCGGCGACGGCTACAATCCGGGACGCCCCGGGCGCGATCCGGACCGCGGCCATGGCGGCTATGGCCGTGGCGGCACCCTGGAAGTGTATTCGGGCGCGGGGCAGAATGGCGGCTCGGCGCGCCTGAACCGCGATACGGACGATTTCGTCAGTATCGGCTTCAACGACCGCACCACGAGCATCGTCATCTACAACGGCTACTGGCAGCTGTGCAGCGATTCGAACTACAACGGCGTGTGCCGCATCTTCGGCCCCGGCCGCCACGACGACCTGGGGCGCGGCCTCGATGGGCGCGTGTCGTCGGCGCGCATGGTCGACGAGCGCGAAGCGCGCCGCCAGCAGCAGTATGAGCAGCAGTACCAGCGGCCGCAATACGAGCAGCAGTATCCGCAACAGCAATATCCGCAACAGCAGTACCAGCAGCGCGGTGCCGTCCTGCTGTTCCCCGAAGCGGGCATGCGCGGCGAACCGCTGGCGCTGGACCGCAATGCGGAAGACCTGGTGCGCTACAACTTCAACGACCGCGCCTCGTCCATCGTCGTCAACGAGGGGCAGTGGGAAGTGTGCAGCGATTCGAACTTCCGCGGCCGCTGCGAAGTGATCGGGCCGGGAGAATACGGCCGCCTGAACAGCATGGAAAACCAGATTTCCTCGCTGCGCCGCGTGCGCTGATCGCGTCTTGACGCGGTACTGACAGGCCGCCTGCCGGGTTGATCCCGCCAGGCGGTTTTTACATTCCGTGCCGTGTGCTGACATTTGCTTGCCCTTTGTTACACTCGCCGCCTGCCGCCTGGACTACACTGGCGAAAATGTCTCAGTATTGGAGTTGTCATGGTTCGATCTTTCCGGCCCGCGCTGCTGTGCGCCGCCACCTTCCTCGCCCCCCTTGCCGCATCGGCGGGCGAAATCACCCTGTTCGAGGATGCCGGTTTCCGCGGCCGTCCGGTCACCCTGCGTTCCGATGCGGGCGACCTGTCGCGCATGGGCTTTAACGACAAGACCTCCAGCATCATCGTGCGCTCGGGCACCTGGGAAGTGTGCAAGGACGCCAATTACCGTGGCAACTGCCGCACCCTGGGACCGGGCCGCTACGACACCATGCCGGGCATGAACGACGCCGTTTCCTCGGTGCGCGAAGTGGGCCGGCCGGGTCACGGCGGCGGCGATCACCGTCCCTACCCGCCGCGCCCGAACCGTCCGTATCCGGAGCCGGAACGCCCATACCCTGGCCACGGCCATGGCGGCGGCCACCGTCCCGACATGAACGGCGCCGTGCTGATGTTCCCCGATGCGGGCATGCGCGGCCGGCCCGTGCGCCTGGACCGCGAAGTGCATGACTTGAGCCGCTATGGCTTCAACGACCGCGCCGAATCGATCGTCGTCAATTACGGCCGCTGGGAATTCTGCGTCGACGCCAACTTCCGCGGCCGCTGCGTGGTGATGGGGCCTGGCAGCTACGGGCGCCTGCACCATGGCCTGGATCGCCGCATTTCCTCGCTGCGCCGCGTGCGCTAGACCTTTTCCGCTGCCCTTGCACCGCCCGCGCGACCCGTGTCCCGCGGGCGGTTTGGTTTGTGCGTCCGCTGTCCTTCGGCCAATTCGTGTACTCTTCCTACAGGCACTTCAACTATGGGGAGCAGGCACGGTGGAATACAAGGATTATTACAAGGAACTTGGCGTCGAAAAGACGGCGACCGAGGCCGAGATCAAGAAGGCGTACCGCAAGCTGGTACGCAAATACCATCCCGACGTGAGCAAGGAGCCGGACGCCGACAAGCGCACCAAGGCCCTCAACGAAGCCTACGGCGTGCTGGGCGATGCGGAAAAGCGCGCCGCCTACGATGAGCTGGGCCGCAGCGCGCAGGGCCATCCCAAGGGAGAGCCCTTCCGCCCGCCGCCGGACTGGGGTTCGGGCTACGAATCGTCGGGCGCCGACGACAGCGACTTCTTTGCCGACCTGTTCGCCCACGTGGGCGGGCGGCGCCGCGCCAACAGCACGTTCCAGATGCAGGGCGAAGACAGCCACGCCGCCATCACCATCGATTTGCAGGACAGCTACCAGGGCGCCAAGCGCCATATTGTCATGCGCGTGCCCGAGGCGGATGCGCAAGGCCACGTGGTGACGCGCGAACGCACGCTGGAAGTGACGATACCGAAAGGCGTCACGGAAGGCCAGCAGCTGCGCATGAAGGGGCAGGGCAATCCGGGCAGCGGCGGCGCGCCGGCCGGCGACTTGTACCTGGAAATCCGCTTCCGGCCCGATGCGCGCTACAAGGTGGAAGGGCGCGACGTCTTCGAGACGGTGCCCGTCACGCCGTGGGAAGCGGCGCTGGGCGGCGAGATCGACGTGCCCACGCCATCGGGCACGGTGTCCGTCAGCGTGCCGCCCAATTCGCAGACGGGGCGCAAGCTGCGCCTGAAGGGGCGCGGCATCCCCGCCGCCCAGCCGGGCGACCTGTATCTGCTGCTGGAAGTGGTGCTGCCGCCGGCGAACGATGACAAGGCGCGCGAACTGTATGCAACCATGGCGCGCGAGATGGCTTTCAATCCGCGCCAGAAGCTGGGAGGGTAAATCATGACAAACAAGGTAATTGGCGAATTGCTGGAAGACCGTGCCCTGAGCCTGGAAGAACTGGCGCGCGCCTGCGCCGTGGAGCCGGACTGGGTGGTGCAGCACGTGCAGACGGGCGTGCTGCTGCAAAATGGCCCGCCGGCGGGGCAACTCACGGCCTGGCGCTTCACCAGCCTGGACCTGGTGCGCGCGCGCCGCCTGCACGAAATCGAATCCGTGTTCGACGCGAACGCCGAACTGGCCGCGCTGGTGGTCGACTTGTCGGAAGAAGTGGCGCGCCTGCGGCGCCGCCTGCACGTGCTGGGCGTCGAGTAGACCTTATGCCGGCTCGCCGTGCCGCTGCACGGTGAGCCGGGCAATATAGAACTGCCCGTCGACGACCACCCGGTGCGGGATGCCGGCCACGTCGAAGCCGGGGCCGCCGTCTTCCATCCATTCCTGCGCCAGCGAATCGAATTGCTGCGGCGTCATGCGCAGCATCTGCGCCGTGATGACGAAGCGCGCGCCAGGTTTTTGTTTGTTGACGAAGTCGTCTATGCCGGCCATGTGGTTCCTTCTGATGCTGATCAATGTATGCGCGCATGATACCCGCCCGCGCGCGCTTCTAGAAGACTTGTGCCAGTAGCGGCAACTGTTCCGCAAACCGCTCCGTCAGCCACTTGCCCGCCTGGCCCGGCGGCGTGTCGGCGCGCTGGATCAGATAAATCGGGTAATTCTCGCCATTGTCGACGGCCAGCGGCAGGTGCACCAGGCGGCCTTCCGCCAGGTCGTCGCGCACCATCGCTTCGGGCATGTTGCCCCAGCCCAGGCCCGCGCGCAGCAGCGCGTGCTTGGAACCGAGGTCGCCCAGGCGCCAGTTGCGCAATCCCAGCACGCCGAAATCCTGGCCTTCCGTCAGCACGCTGCGGTCGCTGAGTACCAGCTGCACGTGTTCTCGCGCCACGTTGGAGGCGATCGGGCCTGCCAGCTGCGCCAGCGCGTGGCTGGGCGCGGCCACGGGAATCAGGCGCACGTGGCCCACGGCCAGGCGCTCGAAGACGCTGGCCGTGGCCGTCATCCAGCCACCGAGGCCGATGTGGCAACTGCCATCCATCACCAGTTGCGCCACGGCGCCCATGGCCTCGATGCGCAGGCGCAGGGCGACCGTGGGGAACTGCGCCTGGAACGCTTCGAGCACGCGCACCAGCACGCAGGTGGGAAACATCACGTCGACCACCACCGACACTTCCGCCTCCAGCCCGCCGGCCAAGGCCTTGGCACGCGCGCGCATGCCGTCGACCTTCAGGGCCACGGCGCGCGCGTCGGCCAGCAGGGCCTTGCCCGCGTCCGTCAGGGTGGGCTTGCGCTTGCCGCGGTCGAGCAGCACCACGTTCAGTTGTTCTTCCAGGTTGGCGATGGTGTAGCTGATCACCGACTGCGTGCGGTGCAACTGGCGCGCCGCGTGGGCGAAACCGCCCGCGTCGATGACGGCGACAAACACGCGCAACTGGTCGAGCGAAGGCTGGCCCGGTTCTCTCATGCTGACTCCATATCTAGAAATTCGATGCTAATCATTTATATTTACACGGTTTTCTCGATGGTAGACCCGAACTATGCTGTGTGCAAGGGCTGCGATGCGGCCATTCCCGTCACCCATCTTCACAGGAGCACTTCATGAGCAAGGTCTTATACATTAATAGCAGTGTGCGCAACAGCGGTTCCCTTTCTCGTCAATTGTCCGGCGAATTCGTCGCCAAACTGGCCGCGCAAGGGGCCAGCGTCGTCGAACGCGACCTGGCGGCGCAGCCCGTGCCGCACTTGACGGAAGAGGTGATGGGCGCCTTCTTCACCCCGGCCGACCAGCGCAGCGCGCAGGCGGCAGCGGCCGTGGAATTGTCCGATACCCTGGTCGACGAATTGCTGGCGGCCGACGTGCTGGTGCTGGCCGCGCCCATGTACAACTTTTCCGTGCCCTCGACCCTGAAGGCGTGGATCGACCACGTGGCGCGCGCGGGCCGCACGTTCCAGTACACGGCGACGGGCCCGGTCGGCCTGGCCACGGGCAAGAAAGCGGTCATTTTCACGGCCAGCGGCGGCGTCTACAGCGAAGGCCCCGGCGCCGCGTATGACTACCTGAGCACTTATCTGCGCACGGCGCTGGGCTTCATCGGCATCACCAACATCGAGTTCGTGCAGGCCGAAGGCGTGGCCATGGGCGAGGAAGCCGTCAGCAGCGCAATCGCCAAGGGCCGCGCGTCGATCGAGGCCCTGGCTGCCTGAATCAGGCTCGCCTCTAGTTCCAAAGGGGGATTGCCAATCTGCTATGGTTGACATAAGCTTGCCGGCGGCACGCCCCGTGCCGGCCCGGCGAGCGGTTCGCCATGAAAGTCCCTCATGCACAAGTTGGCAAGCGCAATATTGTTCGGATGTTCTTTGTTTTCAGCAGGCATTGCGCTGGCGCAAACTGCGCCAGCTGCGCCGTCCCACGTGGGGCGCCATGCCTCCACGCCCGACGATATCCGCGCCATCGAAAAAGTCGTCGCCGACTTCCAGGCGGCCCTGATCGCCAAGGATGTCAAGCTGCTGTCGTCGCTGCTGCTGCATACGAACATCCTGTTCGCCTCGCCTGCCGACGACGATTTCATCAAGAAAATGCGGGACACGACGGACGTCCACTTCGACGGCGTCGGGGCGGCCGGCTATGTCGGTTTCGCCAACTTCATCAAGCGCGAACCCCAGCGCACGGAAGAAAAATTCTACAACGTCAAGATCACCCAGGACCGCCATGTAGCGTGGGTCAACTTCGACTACGAATTCCTCGTCGGCAATAAATTGTCCAACTATGGCGTGGAAGCGTGGCAAATGGTCAAGCGCGATGGCGAATGGAAAATCCTCAGCGTCGTGTGGTCCATGCATTCCGCGGCCGAGGCCGGAAAGTAGGGGGCCGGCGACGCCGTGTCAGTCGCGCGGCAGCTCGCGAATTTCCACCGTCCCCCCTGCGTTCAGTACGGGGTTTCCGATTAACAATTTTTTTGCATCGTCTATACTTTCAGCTTGTACACGTATATAACCTGACAAGTGTGGCGTGACCGGTTTGGCCTGGCCGGACCGGTGCACGCAGATACCGGGACCGATGGAACTGCCGCCGCAGAAGCGGCCGCTGGCCCTGAGCATGGCGAAGTAATCTTCCCAGGCCGGCGTGGCGACGTCCACCGGTGTTTCCGTGTCGTCGTGCATGAAGATGAGGTAGTCATTCATCCATTTTCTCCTGTGCCGCGTTATAAAAACAAAGCCGCATCGGGTATCCCGAGCAGGCGTGAACGCATGGTTTTACCTTTTTACCGCGTCAGTCCGTAGAGACAAGCTGTCCGGCCATGTCATTTTTGGAGCGAACATCGTGCCGATAAAGTATGTTGATTTTTATGAGGTGAATTACACGGCGGAACCCTTGCGGGGCTGCAAGCTATGGGGCGCCTACGTCGCCATCTATGCCCCGTCGCGCAACCCCATGCACCGGGTCAACCTGGTGAAAAAGCGCCGGGTGTCGGCCGACCACCAGTTTACAACGGAAGCGGACGCCGTGGCGGAGGCGGGCGAGGTGGCCGTCAAGCTGGTCGAGCGGCGCCAGCGCCGCTATGTCTTCCATCCCTGAAGCGTCGCGTGGCTTGTTTCGGCGCAAGTTATTGCGAGTGAGCACACGTAGCCGGTGCAGGCGCGCCGGCGCAGTTGCCCGTATCATGCGAACTATTGCCACGCCAGAGGACCGCCATGAAACGCCAGTTGCACCTGCTCGTCATCGATCCGCAAAACGATTTTTGCGACTTGCCCGCCGCATGGCTGCCGCCAGATGCCGCACCGGCGCTGGCCGTGCCCGGCGCCCACCAGGATATGCTGCGCGTGGCGCAATTGATCCGCGAAGGGGGAGGCGGTTTGACGCAGATCAGCATCACGCTCGACGCGCACCACCGCTACGACATCGCCCACCCCGCCTTCTGGCGCACGGGCGATGGCGGCGCCGTGCCGCCATTTACGCAGATCAGCGCGCAGCAGGTGCGCGACCGCCTGTTCCTGCCCGCCGCCAGCGGCGCCTTGCCGCGCGCGTTGGCTTATCTGGATGCCTTGCAGCAAGCGGGGCGCTATCAATTGATGGTGTGGCCCGTGCATTGCGAGATCGGCAGCTGGGGGCAGAATGTCCACGCGGCCGTGCGCGCCGCCTACAACGCGTGGGAAGTGGAGCGGCTGCAAGTGGTGGCCAAGCTGAGCAAGGGTTCGAATCCATGGACCGAGCATTACTCGGCCGTCATGGCGGAAGTGCCCGATCCGCAGGATGCGGCCACCCAGCTCAACCGCGCCTTCCTCGATACCTTGCTGCCGGCGCAGCAGATTTATGTCACCGGCGAAGCGGGCAGCCATTGCGTGAAAGCCAGCACCGAGCACATCGCCGATTACCTGCAAGCGCAGCAGGGACCGCAGGCGCTGTCGCGCCTGGTCTTGCTGACGGATTGCATGAGCCCCGTCACGGGCTTTGCATCACAGCAGCGCGACTTCCTGGCCGCCATGCATGCGCGCGGCGCGCGGCTGGCCACCTCCGCCGACGTCTTGCCCGAACTGCAGGCGAACGCGCCGGCCTGAGCCATTGTCGATTGTGTCCTGCTGAAATGCTTGCAGTGGCGTACTATTCTGGCTTCAGGAAGTTGGAGAAAACACACATGACCCCGATAGTGCGCAGTTTGCTGGAAACCGATCTGTATAAATTTACAATGTGGCAAGCATTGCTGCACGGTCATCCGAATACCCATACCGAATACGAATTTGTCTGCCGCAACGCCACGGCCTTTCCCCTGGCCGAACTGAAGGGCGAGCTGGAAGAGCAGCTCGACCATTTATGCTCGATGTCGTTTGCCGACGACGAGCTGGCCTATCTGCGCACCCTGCGCTTCATGAAGAGTGATTTCGTCGACTTTTTGACGGTGTTCCGCTTCCAGCGCAAGTTCATCGAAGTGAGCACGGATGGCGACACCTTGCTCGTGCACGCGGCCGGGCCGCAAGTGCACGTGATGGGCTTCGAGATTTTCGTGCTGTACATCATCAACGAACTGTATTTCCGCCGTTTCGACCTGGACGCGGCCATGCGCGAAGGGCGCCACCGCCTGGGCTTGAAAGTGGCGGCCGTGAAGGAATTCGGCAAGCTGCCAAGGCGCAAGCATCCATTCGAGTTTTCCGACTTCGGCGTGCGCCGGCGCTTTTCCGGTGCCTGGCATGACGAGGTGGTGCAGCGCCTGGCGCGCGAGGTGCCCGAGTATTTCAAGGGTACGTCGAATGTGTACCTGGCGAAAAAGCTCGGCATCGTGCCGATCGGCACCATGGCCCATGAATACATGCAATCGTTCCAGTCGTTTGGCGTGCGCTTGCGCGACTTTCAAAAGGCGGCACTGGAAGACTGGGTGCAGGAATACCGGGGCGACCTGGGTATCGCCCTGACGGACGTGGTGGGAATGGACGCCTTCCTGGCCGACTTCGACCTGTATTTCGCCAAGCTGTTCGACGGCTTGCGCCACGATTCGGGCGACCCCGTCGAGTGGGGCGAGAAGGCATTGGCCCATTACGCGGCCCTGCGCATCGATGCCAATACCAAGCGCCTCGTGTTTTCCGACGGCCTGGACCTGGACAAGGCGTTTGCCCTGTACCAGCACTTCGCCGACCGCATCATGACGGGCTTCGGCATCGGCACCAATCTCACCAACGATGTCGGCTTGACGCCGCTCAACATCGTCATGAAACTGGTGCGCTGCAATGGCCAGTCCGTGGCGAAATTGTCGGATTCGCCGGGCAAGACCCTGTGCAAGGATGAAACTTTCCTCGCTTACTTGCGGCAAGTGTTTCACCATCCTGCCGTTTAAGGCGCCGGCACGGACATTGACAGCCCGTGCCGCCTGCCGATATTAAAACCCGGTCACCACCGTGTTCATGTGCTCGACCTGGGGCGGGGCGGCGAAGAATTCGCCCACCAGGCCGCGCCAGGCCTGGAAGTCGTCGCTGCCGCGGAAATGCACGGTATGGTCTTCCAGCGTCGTCCAGCCCACGACGAGGCGGTAGGCGTCGCCGTTTTCGATCGAGCGCTCCAGGCGCATCGACTCGCAGCCGCGCGCGCGCTGGAACAGGGGGATGGCTTTCGTCACGGCCGCTTCGAAGGCAGCGTGCGTGGCCGATTTGATCTGGATGTGGGCAATTTCAAAAATCATGGCAAGTTCCACTGAGGAATGAAGGAAGCTTGATCTTGCCATAATTTGGCCGCGCGGGGGAGGGTGTCAGCCGGCCGGCGCGTGTGCGCCTGCGCCTGCGCGCCGGCCGCCCACGTGGCTGGCCGTGCGCTGGTCGATATCGCAGCCGTGATACGCCTGTACGATGGCGTGCGCCCGTTCCCGCTCCTGCGCATTGCCGATGGCCACGACGAGGCGGAACATGCCGCGCCACGCGGCCTTGCCCTGTATGGGGACGGTGGGGACGGCCTCGTCGTCGACCGTGTCGAGCTGCACGGCGTGCGCGGGGAAACCATCGTCGAGCAGGGCGCTGCGGGCCTGTTGCGCATCGGCAAAATGGTCGAAGATACGGATCAGGGCAGGCGCAGCAAGGGGGCTGGTGGCGGTGTGCATGGCCAGGCTTTCGAGTGGGGGCGTCCGAGTTTGACCTGCCAGCCTGTAAAAAATTCTGCCTCAGCCTGTAAAATCCTCGATCAAGGCGCAAAAGTTTGATAAATATCCAGTATGGTTGCCAAGTCGCGCTAAGATACGGCTTGCGGTGTGTCCTGCTGGCAAGGATATGGGATCAATCTTTCATAGGAGAACTAAATGGCAGCGAAGAAAATTCTGTTTTTGACCGGCGATTTTGCAGAAGATTATGAGACGATGGTGCCGTTCCAGGCCCTGCTGATGCTCGGCCATACCGTGCATGCTGTGTGTCCCGGCAAGAAGAGCGGCGAGACGATCAAGACGGCCATCCACGATTTCGAGGGTGACCAGACCTACACGGAAAAGCCGGGCCATTTGTTCACCCTGAACGCCAGTTTCGACGACATCGACCCGGCCCACTATGACGCCGTGATGATCGCCGGCGGCCGCGCGCCCGAATACCTGCGCCTGAACGAGAAAGTCATCGCCGCCGTGCGCCATTTCGCCGACGCGGGCAAGCCTGTCGCGGCCGTCTGCCACGGTGCGCAGTTGCTGGCCGCCGCCGACGTCATCCGCGGCAAGCGCATTTCCGCCTATCCCGCCTGCGCGCCGGAAGTGAAGCTGGCGGGCGGCACGTATGCCGACATCGCCGTCACGGACGCCGTCACGGATGGCCAGTTCGTCACGGCGCCCGCGTGGCCCGCGCATCCGGCCTGGCTGGCGCAGTTCGTCAAGCTGCTGGGTACCGAGATCCGTTTGTAACCTTTACCAGCCCGGCAAGCCGCAGCGCTTGCCGGGCGCACCACTTTTCAGATTCGAGTTCTTCATGCATGCGCCGCGCAGTCAATCTTCCCGCAAACAACTTCCAGCGTCGCGCTGGCGCCAGCGCCGCCTGGCGCAAGCCGAATCGGGCCTGAGCGCCGCGCAGGAACGCCAGCTGGCCACCCTGCACGAGATTTCCACCTTGCTGGCGGGACAGCACGCCATCGATGCGCTGTGCCGCGGCTTCCTGCGCCACGTGATGCAGTTCGCGCAGGCGGAAGGGGGCACCGTGCGCATCCTCGATCCGCAGCACGATACCGTGCACATCATCGTGCACGAGGGCATTTCCGATGCCATGGTGGAAGAGGAACACTGCATCCGCAACAACGATTGCCTGTGCGGCGCGGCCGTGGCGCAGGGCGTGATCCAGATCCGTGATTTCCGCCAGGTCGATGCCTTGCAGCGCTACCGTTGCCAGGATGAAGGATTTATCGCCATCGCCGTCTTTCCCATCCTCGCGCGCGACCAGGTGGTGGGCAGTTTTTCGCTGCACTTTGCGCGCCCGCAAGCCGTGCATGCGCAGCAACAGGGCTGGCTGGAAACGCTGGGCCAGAGCCTGGGCATCGCCATCGAAAACCAGCGCCTGATCGCGCGCGAAAAGGAATTCGCCGTGGCGCGCGAACGCAGCCTGCTGGCCGAAGGCTTGCATGACAGCATTGCGCAAAGCCTCAACTTCATCAGCCTGCAAGTGCAGATGCTCGACGATTCCGTGCGCCGGGGCCAGCTCGACGAAGCGGCCGAAGTGTTGCCGCTGATGCGCATGGGCGTCGAGCAAAGCTACCAGGACGTGCGCGAATTGCTGGTCAATTTCCGCACGCGCTGGCATGGCAGCGACCTGGAAAGCAAGCTGTCGGAAGTGCTGGCCAAGTTCGAGCTGCAGACGGGCGTCGTCGGCACCCTGGACATGAGCGGCAATGGCGCGCCGCTGGCGCCCGAGCAGCAGTTGCAGATCCTGTTCATCGTGCAGGAAGCGCTGTCGAATATCCGCAAGCACGCGCAAGCGAGCAACGTGGCGCTGCGCGTGGTCAACGGGCGCGATTTCGCGCTGCAGGTGCGCGACGATGGCGAAGGCTTCGCCGCCAACCTGCGCGACAAGAAAACGGAATTGCAGATCGGCTTGCGTATCATGCAGGAAAGAGCCGAGCGGCTCGGTGCGCAATTTGCCATCGACAGCACGCCCGGCGGCGGCACGACGATCTCGCTGGCCTTGCCGGCAGCCCGGCGCCAGGCCGCGTAACAGATGACTTATCCCTATCAGGCCACAAACATAGTGAACGCACCAATCAAAATCCTGCTGGTCGACGACCACACCTTGCTGCGCAGCGGCGTCAAGCTGCTGCTGCAGCGCAATCCTCAATTCCAGGTGGTGGGCGAGGCATCGAACGGGCTGGACGGCGTGCGCCTGACGGCCGAACTGCGGCCCGACGTGGTGCTGATGGACTTGAACATGCCCGGCGTGTCCGGCGTCGAGGCGCTGCAGCTGATCTTGCAGGACTTGCCGCAGATGGTCGTGCTGATGCTGACCGTGTCGGAAAACGCGGCCGACCTGGGCGCGGCCCTGCGCGCGGGCGCGCGCGGCTACCTGCTGAAGAATATCGAAGCCGAGCAGCTGGGCCAGGCCATTTGCCGCGCCGCCGCCGGCGAATCCGTGATCGCCGACGCCATGACGGCCAAGCTCGTGTCGCAGTTCCGCGCGGGGCAGAACGCGCCCCAGGCCGACTATGACAAGCTGACGCCGCGCGAACGCGAAGCCATGGCTTGCCTGGCGCAAGGACTGAGCAACAAGGAAATCGCGCGCCAGCTCGATGTGGCCGAAAGCACGGTGAAAATCCACGTGCAAAATATCCTCAAAAAGCTTAAGCTCAGCAGCCGCGTGCAGATCGCCGTGTATGCCGTCGAGCGCGAGTTGAGCAAATAAAGATCAAACAAAGTGCAAATAGTGCGCAAGGAATGCGCGATTGTTTGATCTGCATGGCGTTCCGGCCTAGACAACCCTAGTTCCTTTGACGTATGGCCTTGACCGTGCCTGCGCATTACACTCTTAGTCATTCGCTAATCTAATAAGAGAGTGTCATGCATAAGGTCAACGTCGATGGCTTGCTATCGAGCCAGGCTCTGTTTCGCCATATTTCCCCTTCGCAATTAGAGCAATTGCGCCAGGATGTCGTGCGCGTCGAAGTGGAAAAAGGCAAAGTACTGTTCCGCAAGGGCGAAGTGGCGGAAGGCGCCTATGTGGTGGTCTTCGGCCTCGTCAAGCTGAGCGTGTTTTCCATGGAAGGTACCGACAAGGTACTGGAACTGATCCGCCCGGGCCAGAGTTTCGGCGAAGCCATGATTTTCCTCGATGAACCGTATCCGTTCTGCGCCGAAGCGCTCGAGCACTGCCTGCTGCTGCGCATTCCGCCGCACGCGCTGCTGCGCCTGCTGGACCAGTCGCCCCGTATCGCGCGCCAGATGATGAACAGCCTGTCGCATCACCTGATGGGTTTTATCCGCAACGTGGAGCGCTGCTCCGTGCAGAACGCCACCCAGCGCGTGGTCGAGTACCTGCTGCAAGCGTCGGACCAGCAGCGTTCGAACGAGGTCAAGCTGGACTTGAAGAAAAGTCTGTTGGCATCGTTCCTGAACCTGGCGCCCGCCACCCTGTCGCGCGTGCTGCACCAGTTGACGGACTTGCATTTGATTAAAGTCAGCGGTTCGCTGATCCAGATCCAGCCGGACGCCTTGAAAACCTACCGCCATGGTTCTACCGCGGCCATGCTGAACTAAGCACCTAACATAACCTACTGCGCGTCGCGACTTGCGGCCTCCGATGCTCACTGTGCATCCGCACAGCTGCGCTTCTCAGCCGCAACTCACTGCCGCTCGCTACGGTTCTGTTAGGCGCTCTCAGTTTTTTCAGCAGGCAAGGTCAGTCGCCAGAACAGCAGGGCGAGCAAGCTGACCGCCGCGCCCAGCGCGCATACCCCATGCCAGCCCGCCAGCGCATACACGCTGGTGGCGGCAATCGCACCGAGTCCGCTTCCCACCGCATAAAACAGCATGTAGCACGCCACCAGGCGGCTGTGCGCGTCGCTATCCTGTTTGAAAATCAGGCTCTGGTTCGTCACGTGGATGGCCTGGCCCGCCAGGTCCAGCGCGATGATGCCGACGACCAGGGGCCACAGGGACGCGCCCGCAAAGCTGAGCGGCAGCCACGCGGCCAGCAGCAGCAACAGGGCTGCGCCCGTCGTCCACTGCGCGCGGCCATTATCGGCCAGCGCCCCGGCGCGCGCCGCGCCCAGCGCCCCCACCACGCCCACCAGGCCAAACGCGCCGATGGCCGCATGGCTGTAGCCTTGCGCCGTCAGGGGCAGCACCAGGGCGCTCCAGAAAATATTGAACACGGCAAACATCAGCAGGGCCAGCGTACCGCGCACGCGCAAGACCTTGTTGTGCATCAACATCCCCGCCATCGAGGCAAGCAGGGCGCCATACGCCAGTTGTCGGTTGGCCGGCTGCGCCGGCGGCAGCTTGCGCCACAGCAGCAACAGCAGGGCGCAGGCGATGGCCGCCGACACAAAGTACACGGCGCGCCAGTCGGCCACATCGGCCACCACGCCGGACAGGGTGCGCGCCAGCAGCAAGCCGATCACCACGCCGCCTTGCGCCATGCCGACCACGCGGCCCCGCTCGTGGCTGGCCGCCGCGCTGGCCGCATAGGCGATCAAGCCCTGCGTCATGGCCGTCCCCAGCAGACCCACCAGCAGCATGCCGCCCAGCAAGGCGGCCGTGGAGCGGGCGCAGCCCAGCGCCGCCAGGGAGATGGCCAGCAAACCCAGCTGGAACAGGGTCAAACGGCGCCGGTTCAGCATGTCGCCCAGGGGCACCAGCAGCAGCAGGGCCAGCGCGCAGCCGAGCTGCGTGGCCGTGATGACCATGCCGCTGGCCGCTTCCGTCATGCCGAATTCCTGCGCCAGGGTGGCGAGCAAGGGCTGGGCGTAATACACATTGGCCACGCTGAGGCCGGCCGCCGTGGCAAACAGCCAGACGAGGGTGGGGGGAAGTGCTGTCGTGATGGGGAGGTTCGTGTCGCGCATGGGCTTGTATGTAAGTGGTTTCAAATTAAAACCAGTTGGAGTCTACGCCGGGAAGTTTTAAAATGCAACCACTCAATCCTGGAGAATGCCCGTGGCCAAGCGCAAGAGCCTGAAAACCGACCCCTGTCCCGTGGCGCGCGCGCTCGACGCGATCGGCGAGCGCTGGTCGCTCCTGATCGTGCGCGACGCCTTCGACGGCATGCGCCGGTTCGGCGAGTTCCAGAAAAGCCTGGGCGTGGCGAAGAACATCCTGGCCGACCGCCTGCACACGCTGGTGGAAGAGGGCATCTTTACGGTCGCGCCCGCATCGGACGGCACGGCCTACCAGGAATACGTGCTGACGGCCAAGGGGCTGGCCCTGTTTCCCGTCGTCGTCGGTTTGCGCCAGTGGAGCGAGGCACAATTGTTCCAGGCGGGCGAGGCGCATTCGACCCTGCTGCAGCGCGGTTCGGGCTTGCCCGTGCGCAGGATGGACGTGCTGGCCGAGGATGGCCGCGTACTGCAGGCGGGCGATACCGTCGTGCACAAGGTGTCGCCACTATGACGCGGGTGGCCGTGCTGGGCGGGGGCATCACGGGCGTCACCACCGCTTACGCGCTGGCGAAACGGGGCGTCAATGTCACCCTGATCGAGCGCCACCGTTATGCGGCCATGGAAACGTCGTATGCGAACGGCGGGCAATTGTCGGCCTCGCACGCGGAAGTGTGGAACCACAAGGCAACGATTTTGAACGCCCTGAAATGGATGGCACGGCGCGACGCGCCCCTGCTGCTGCATCCATGGCCCAGCTGGCACAAGCTGAGCTGGTTTGCGCAATTCCTTGCCGCCATGCCCGCCTACGAGCGCAACACCATCGCCACGGCGCGCCTGGCGATCGCCGCGCGCGAACACTTGTTTGCCTGGGCGCAGGAAGAGCATATTGATTTCGATCATCGCCGCGCCGGCATCCTGCACGTCTACCGTGACCAGCGCGGCTTCGAGCGGGCAGCCGGCGTGTCGCGCCTGCTGGCGCAGGGCGGACTGGAGCGGCGCGCCGTCACGCGGCAGGAAATGCGCGCCATCGAGCCGGCCTTGCAGGGCGACTTTTACGGCGGCTACTACACGGACAGCGATTCCACGGGCGACATCCACAAATTCACCAGCGGCCTGGCCGACGCATGCCTGCGCCTGGGCGTGGCGTGCCGCTACGGCGCGCAGGTCACCGCGCTGGCGCGCGAACACGGCAAGGTGCGCATCAGCGTGGGCGTGGGCGAGGACAGCAGCGTGTTCGATGCCGTCGTCATCTGCGCGGGCACGGCCAGCCGCGCCATGGCGGCAATGCTGGGCGACCACGTGAATGTATATCCCGTGAAAGGCTATTCGATTACCGTGCAGCTCGACGACGCAGCCAGCCGCGCGGCGGCGCCGAAGGTCAGCCTGCTCGACGACGCGACCAAGCTGGTCAGCAGCCGCCTGGGCGAAGACCGGCTCAGAGTGGCGGGCACGGCGGAATTCAATGGCTTCAATGACGACATCCGCGCCGACCGCATCCGCCCGCTGGTGCGCTGGGTGGAGCAGTGCTTTCCCGGTGTTAATACGCGCAAGGTGATCCCGTGGGCGGGCTTGCGCCCCATGCTGCCCGACATGCTGCCGAAAGTGGGGCCGGGCAAGGCGCCTGGCGTGTATTACAACACGGGCCACGGCCACCTGGGCTGGACCCTGGCGGCCGCCACGGCGGAGATGGTGGCAGAGGTGCTGCTTAGTTCTTCGGCAGCAAATCGCTGAGCGCGGCGCGGCCCTTGACGGTGAGGAAGGGGCCGACCTTGCTGTACGGCAGTAAAAAATCGTTTTCGCAGCCGCTGCCGTTCGAGTCTTCCCAGAAGGACACGCCTTCCGGCTTCAGGGACAGGTGGAAGCGGCCGCGGCCGTCGTAATCCGTGCCCTTGCATTCGGCATCGATTTTCACGTCCTTGAACAGGGCCTGGCGCAAGCGGTCCGGCAATTCGGCCTTGTCGTCGCCATCGCTGGCGCTGGCGCCAAACCAGTTCCACACGTCCGTTTCCTGGCCCGTTTTGACGTCCCAGGTACGGAATTTGATGGAGATGCCGTTGGCGCCATAGCCTGCCGCCCAGCGGTAGAACTTGACCGTCACCCAGCGCGGCGACCAGTAGGTCGGCTCCGCATACACTTCGTCTTCCGTCGTGAACCCGTTGCGGCCCAGGTATTCGCGCCGCGTGGCATAGAAGTCGGCCAGGTCTTTTTTATTTTTTGCCAGCACGGCGCGCAACTGCGCATTGATTTTTGTCACGCCATCGCCGGGCGCGATCAATTCCACGGTGATGGTGTCGCCCACTTGCAGGTTGCGGTATTGCTTGCCTTCGAAGGCGATCGGCTTGCTCGTCTTGGTATTAGGAAAATCTTCCAGCGCCAGGTTGTAGGCATCGCTGGCGCAGGACGGATGCTCGCGGTCGCCCGCCGCTTCCAGCAGGGTCAGGGCCAGGGGCAGGGTCTTGCCGCTTTTCGGGTCCGCCCAGGTGCCGGTGACTTTGCCGTCTTGCGGCGCATTCAGGGACCAGGTGCCCGTCGTGTCGCCCTTGGCGTCGAGTTCCTGCCACAGGACTTTACCGTTCGGCTTGGTCAGCATGATCGGCGTCTTGTAGCGCGTGTAGTAATAGTTGCCGCTGCGGTCAGACCCTTGCGTGGGGCTGGGCTGGTTGAAGCAAGCCACGATATTGGCCTTGCCCACGGTGCCCTGCCACACCCCTTGCACGGGCGGCTCGGCCGCCATGGCGGCATGCAGGGCGGGCAGGGTCAGGCAAGCAAACAGAAAGCGGCGCATCGGTTGTTCCTCTCGTGGGCGAAGGCCGATTCTACATGGCCCCGCCCACGAGATGCCACACGTCAACTTATTTGGCGGGACGCTCCTGCGCCACCACGGCCATCGCCGTGCCCAGGTATTGCAGCATGGCCCCGTCGACGAAGCTGCCTTCCATCAGACGCGGTTCCTGCTGGTGCGCCTGGCGGAATTTCAGCTGCGTGGCCGGGTTCGTGCCTGCATATGAGCGGAACAGTTCCAGCCACTGCCGCGCCAGCTGCAGCACGGCCGGGTCGGTGGGCGGCGTGCGCGCATCCATGGCGGCGCGCACGGCGGCGATCAGGGCCGGCCACTCGCCCGAACGCCTGCCGTAGTTGGCCACCAGGTACGCATATTCCTGCTCATCGAGGAAAGGTCGATACAGCGCAATGCGCGAGGCATTGAAGGCGGCGATGATGAATTGCATCACGTCCGCATCGACGCTGGTCGTCGCTTGCATCGATGGTTCCTGTTCGTGCATGCTGTTCAGGCGCGCGAACAGGCCCGGGTGGGCGCCCGTGTCGCGCACCAGCTTGACCATCCATTCCGTGGCCAGCGCTTGTGCTTGCGCATCGCCGGGGCCGGCGCCCGCCTCCTTGACGGCGCGCACCCTCGCTACCAGTGCTTTCCATTCCTGTTCCACGGCGCTATCTGTCAGCAGCGGCAGCTGTTGCAGTTCTTCGGGACTAAAGTATTTGTCGTACATGGTCATTAACTCCATAGTGGTGAGCCACTCGGTCAGTTCCGGCGCCTGCCCCTGCGCCAGTTGCGCCTGCAGGGTGCGCAGGCGTTCGCGCAAGGTGGAAGCTTGCGCGATCTGGCGTTCCAGCATGGCGATCTGCTGCGCCACGATGGAATGCAAAGGCAGGTCCGGGCCGGCGAGGGCGTTGGCGATATCGGCCAGCGACAGCCCGAACTTGCGCAGCGCCATGATCCGGTGCAGCCGGTCCATGTCGCCGTGCTGGTACAGGCGGTAGCCAGCTTGCGTGCGCGCCGAGGGCGAGAGCAGACCGATGCTGTCGTAGTGGTGCAGGGTGCGGATGCTCAAGCCTGTCATCCTGGCCAGTTCACCGATTTTCAACAGCATGGGGTACTCCTTTCCGGGTGCGTGCAAGCAGAATCGCACCTGACGTAACGTCAGGGTCAAGCGGAATTTTCAACTGAATCAACTGAATCAACTGATCGTCAGCCGCTGCCGCAGTTCCTGCAGCAGGGTGCCTGTTTTCGGCGTCAGCTGGCGCGCCAGCGGCCACGCCAGGTACAGGGGCAAGCCTTGCGTGGCCAGTGCCGGCAGCACCGCCACGATGGCGCCCGTGGCCAGGTGCTCGTGCACCAGCCACGTGGCCAGCTGCGCCACGCCAAGGCCGGCCAGTACGGCGGCCGTGCGCGCTTCCGCGTCGCCCACCGTCATGCGGGGAGATGCCAGGCGGTGCTCGACCTGCCCGCCCGTGGCGACGTCAGGAAAGACCCACGGCATGGGCGAACCATCGCCGCGTCCGTAGGCGATGCAGTCGTGGCCATCCAGATCCGCGATGGACGCGGGCGTGCCGCGCCGCGCCAGGTAGCTGGGCGCCGCGCACAGGATCAGCTGTTCGTCGCCCAGGTGCATCTGGCCCAGCGCGGCCGGCCAGTGCGAGGGCGCGCCGATGCGCACGGCGATGTCGATGCGCTCTTCGAACAGGTCGACAAAGCGGTCGCTGAAGGCGATCGACGGCTGCAGGCGCGGATACTGCACGCATAGTTCCAGCAGGGCCGGCATCACGCGCAGGCGGCCATACGAGGCGGGTACGCCGATGCGCACCTTGCCCGCCAGCTCCGTCGCATGCTCGCCCAGCACGTCTTCCGCATCCATCAGTTCCTGCAGCACGCGCTTGCAAGTGGCGTAGTAGGCGCGGCCCGCGTCGCTCAGTTTCAGCCGGCGCGTGCTGCGCTCGAACAGCAGCACGCCCAGCCGCTCTTCCAGCCGCGCCACGCTCTTGCTGACGGCCGAGCTGCTCAGGTGCAGGCGCTCGGCCGCCCTGGTAAAACTGCCCGCGTCGGCCGTGGCGAGAAATGGCGTGAGGCCCTTGAGATGTTCCGATGAAAACATGATTCGCGAATTTTATTCATGAATAAGGGGAAATAGTATCGCGGATAAGAATTGATGGCGCGGATATGATGTTTTTTTCTTTCGGAGGCTTTCTCTCATGCAAAAACACGCTCTCATCATCGGCGCCAGCGGCATCATCGGCAACAATCTGGCCACGCACTTGCTGGCGCAGGGCTGGCAAGTGACGGGCGTCTCGCGCGGCCGCACGCCCGTGCCGGCAGGCTGCACTTCCCTGCAATTGGATGCCACGGATGGCGCGGCAGTAAACGCCGCCCTGGCGGGCCTGGACGCCAGCCACGTCTTTTTCACGGCCTGGGCACGTCAGGCAAACGAGCAGGAAAACATCCGCGTCAATGGCGCCATGGTGGCCAATGTGCTGGCCGCGCTGGGACCGGACGGCCACTTGCGCCATGCGGCGCTGGTGACGGGACTCAAGCATTATCTGGGACCGTTCGATGCGTATGGCCAGGGCAGCGTGCCCGTCACGCCATTTCGCGAAGAGCAGGGCCGGCAGGCGGTCGAGAATTTCTACTATGCTCAGGAAGACCGGCTGTTTGAAGCGGCCGCGCAATACGGTTTTACGTGGAGCGTGCACCGCCCGCACACCATCATCGGCTACGCGCTGGGCAATGCCATGAACATGGGCCTGACCCTGGCCGTGTATGCGAATTTGTGCAAGGCCGGCGGCCAGCCCTTCGTGTTTCCCGGTTCGCCCGCGCAATGGCACGGCTTGTCCGACATGACGGACGCGGGCCAGATCGCGCGCCACCTGGCGTGGGCGGCCGACAGCCCCGCCGCGCGCAACGAAGACTTCAATATCGTCAATGGCGACGTCTTCCGCTGGAAGTGGCTGTGGCCGCGCCTGGCCGCCTATTTCGGCGTCGCGGCGGCCGGTTTGCCCCAGGTGATGGCGCCGCTGGCCGGGCGCATGCAGGATGCCCCCGCCCAGTGGCGCGCCATCGCGCAGCAGCATGATCTGGCCGAGCTGGATGTCGGCCGCCTCGCTTCCTGGTGGCATACGGATGCCGACCTGGGCCGGCCGATGGAAGTGATGACGGACATGGGCAAGAGCCGCAAGGCCGGCTTCCCCGATTACCAGGATACGCAAGACGCCTTCTTCCAGCTGTTCGAGAAGTTGAAGGCGGAGCGCGTCATTCCGCGCTGACGGACTCCGCGGCAGCCGGTGGCGTGGCTGCCGCCGCTGCCGCCGCATTTGCCGCATTTGCCTTATGCTGCTGCGCCCGCTGCCATTCCAGGCCCGGGCGGTCGACGCGAAATTGCAGCAGCCGTCCCTGCACCACTTCCGTCACGTACGCCGTGCGGCCATCGGGGCCGCCGAAGGTGATGTTACTCGGCTTGGCGCCGGGCACGCTGATCTCGCGCAAGATGCGGCCCTGCGGCGATAGTTTGACCACGCTGCCCTTGCCGTAGCGCGTCACGTACAGGTTGCCGTCGACGTCCACGCGCATGCCGTCCATGCCGAAATCGTCGAACTTGATCAGCAATCGCTTGCCGCTCAGGCTGCCGTCCGCGGCGATGTCGTACATCCAGATATTGCGCTGCACGCTTTCATTCACATACAAGATCTTGCCGTCGGGACTCACCTCGATGCCGTTGGCCGTGCCCATGGTGTCGAGCGCCAGGGTCACCGTGCCGTCCTGCGCGATGCGCCACACGCGGCCCGTGTTTTCCTTCCAGTTCGGGTCGCTCGCATACAGTACGTCGTCGGCCGTGATGGCGATGTCGTTCGGCTGCGTCATGCGCGGTTCGCGTGCGTGGATGGCGAGCGCGCGCGTGGCCGGGTCGACCAGGTAAATCGTGTGTTCCATGTAGTCGGCCAAATACATCTGCCCGCGGCTGCCGAAGCGGATGCCGTTGGCGATGCTGGTGCCAGGCAGGGTCAGGTACACCTCGCCCATGCCGCCGGGGCTGACCTTGCCGATGGTTTGCTGGCGCGCAAAGTTGACGGCATAGATATTGCCATCCGCATCCACGGCCGGGCCTTCGACGCCCTTGGTGAAGGAGTGCGCAGGCGTGAGGGTGGTGGCGAGGAACAGCGTTTCGTGCGCGGGCGGGCTGGCGCAGGCGGACAGGTTGGCCAGCGCGGCGGCCAGCACGGCCGTGCGCAGCGACGGCAGGGCGTATCGGGAATGGGGCATCGAGTGTTCTCTGTATGGCAAAGGTGGCGTATGTTACCCGACGCGCGCCGACGCAGGCGCCGGGCTAGGCCGCCACCTAGGCCGCGACCACGACGAGGTCGGGGAAGTCGTCCTGCCAGCCGTCCCATTCGTCTTGCAGATGGGCGTGCATGCCGGCCCGGTCTTGCGCCTGATCAAAGGTGTCGGCGCTGGCCAGCAGAAAATGGGCGATGGCGCGCAGGGTGGCCGGGTCGGCCTGGATGGTCACGTCGGAGCAGGGCAGGGGCCGCTCGGCGGCGGCGTCCTGCAGATAGCAGTGCAGCGATAGATGTGTGCTCATGGGTGTCGGTGGCTGATATAGGCGCCCAGCATGGCGTGTGCGTTCAGCGCGGTGCGGGCGGCGTCCAGTTCCTCGGGCGGCAGGTACCAGAAAGTCAAGCCGGCATGCTCCTCGCAGCGGCCATACGCCTGCATCGCGTCGCGCAGCGCTTGCCGGCGCTCGGGCGGCAGCGCATCCAGTCTGGCTTGCGTGAAACCGTTGATGGGATATACATCGCGCAGGTGCGAATCTAGCAGCCCGCGCCGCTTGATGGCGGCCCAGTTATTTGCGGGGCAAGGAGTGCCAAAGGTCATCGGATGGGCTTCATCGATCTGCCGGTAGCCGAGTGCGTAGCCGGTGCCATAGCCCTGCGTTTCAGCGTAGCAGTACACATATTCGCAATGCTCAAACAGGCCGGGTATGGCCCGGGCACCGTCGAACAACGGCATCAGCGCAAGCTTGCTGGCGCGTATGGACAGAACCAGCTCCGAGCCCGATGAATACATGGCTTGCGCGTCGCAGTTGACGGCCTCGTCAGCTTCGTCGGGCGGCACGATGCGCGGCGAAAGCAGTCCGATGCCGTCGGTCTCTGGCGCGAACAGCATCTTCTCGTAATTTCGCTGTGAGAACTTGACGATCTTGCCGCGCTTGTTGCCGTAGCGCTCGACGGGTTCGCCGATGTGCGCGAACCAGGCGAACAGCTGCGCGCTGGCCGCGGCGGCAATGAAGGGGGTATTTTTCTTGAATTCGCCAACGAGGAAGTGATATTGGTCCATGTGTCGCCAGAGTGAATGGGTAACGCGCATGATGCCATGTGCGGGAGCGTGCGGCTAGCGCGCACGCGAGGAATGGCGCAGGTCTGGATGCACGGTAACGTAGCAGGACGGGCGGAATGGAAAAAGATGCGCGACAGGACGGCGCAATGGCCGGGTTGAGGCGTATGATGGAAATACGGATGTGGTTGCCGCAATGCAGTGCGACCGGCATGGGCCGCACGTCTTGCAGGTTTTTTTCGTGGTTTTGGCAGTACTGACAACGAGGAGACATCATGGACAAACCCGAATTCATCCTGGCCGCCAAGGCCATGGAAACCCTTGAGATGTATCAAACGTTTTACGGGCACTCCAGCGAATACCAGGCGCACCAGCAGGAAGTCTTGAAACTGCTGCGCCACAAGGGTGCCTCCCTGCTGGTGTCGGACCATGGCCCGGCGAAGTTCTTGCTGGCGTTTGCCGATGCGCTGGAGGTGGCCAGCTTGCCGGGGGAATACGTGCCGTTGAGCCGGCGGTAGAGTGGGCGCTGCCTGTCAGCCGCATGTGCCGTTGAGAAAAGAGCGAGCACAATGGCGCAGCAGGCAAAGTGATTCTTCATCCATGCTCCCTGGCAAGTGCAGTGGTAATTTTTTTGTATCTTGTTTGTGACGATGTGTGAGTATGTTGCTGCCTATTTGGTGCACACTTTGCGGCATGTCAATCCGGGAGTGTCGCCATGATCAGGTCACGCAGCTTGCCGCCACGCTTGTTGGGAGCAGGTTTCCGTGGTTTTTCCTTGCTGCCGCTGGCCATCTCATTTGTCGTGCTGGTGTGCCTGTCGCTCCTGGCGATCCAGTTCTGGATGACCTTGCGCGCACGGGAAGTACAGCTGAGTGAGGCGGCCCGCGAAAGCGCCAATCTGGCGCAATCTGTTGCGCAGCATGCCTATGACACCATCAAGGAAGCTGATACGGTGCTGGTCGGACTGGTGGAGCGGGTGGAAACAGACGGTGTTTCCGATAGCGAATTGGCCCGTGTGCACAAATTGCTGGTCGCCCGTGTCGCCGAGCTGCGCCAGTTGCACGGCATCTTCATCTATGCGAGGGATGGCAGCTGGCTCGTGAATTCGCAGAAAACGCTGTTGAGCAATCTGAATAATTCTGATCGGGATTATTTCAACTACCATCGAACGCATGAGGACCGGGGGCCCTATGTCGGACCTCCCGTGCGCAGCAAATCAACGGGGCAATGGATAGTCACGGTATCGCGGCGAATCAATATGCCCGACGGAAGTTTCGGCGGCGTGGCGCTGGCGACCATCGACATGAATTATTTCAGGCTGTTTTATGAACGCTTTTCGATAGGGAAAAAAGGCGCCATTTTCATTGCGAATGGAAAAGGCATTCTTTTATTGCGAAGGCCCTTCGATGAAAGCCTGTTGGGACGCGATATTTCGCAATTCCCCGTATTCCACGATTATTTGCCCAAAAGTCCCGTTGGCACGGCCGTGATCAAGTCGGGCGTCGATGGCGTGACGCGTATCAATAGCTATCGAAGGGTCGAGGAATACCCGCTGGTGGTTTCTGCCGCACTGTCACAGGATGAAGTTCTCGCTTCGTGGCGTCTCGACACGATTTTGCAGAACGCGGTGGGTGGTGTGCTGGTGCTGCTGATTGCCTTCATCGGATACCGCGTGGTGCGGCAAATCGATTTGCGGGTCAAGAGCGAGGCTGGATTGCTCGAGGCGCGCAATGAGCTGGAATTGATCAATGAAACCCTGGCCCGCCTTGCCAACCAGGATGGCTTGACGGGGCTGGCGAACCGGCGCCACTTCGACCAGTCGCTGCTTGCCGAGTTCAGCCGTGCACAGCGTGAAGACGGCTCGCTTGCGCTGGTGTTGATCGATGTCGACTTCTTCAAGCAATACAACGATATCTATGGCCATGTGGCCGGCGACGAGTGCCTGAGAAAAATCGGCAAAGTGGTCGGCTACAGCATGCGCCGGCCGGGCGACCTGGCGGCACGCTATGGTGGCGAGGAAATGGTCATTTTATTGCCTGGAACGGATTTGCCGGGCGCCCTGGCGGTGGCGGAAGGTGTTCGCCAGGCAGCGCAATCGCTGGGCGTCGAGCATCGGGGAAATCCCCTTGGCGTGGTGACGGTCAGCGTCGGCGTGGCGGCTTTCATGCCGACGCACCTGGAAAACCAGGCGGTCGAACTGGTTGAACTTGCTGATACGGCACTGTACAAGGCCAAGGCATCCGGCAGAAATCAAGTCTGTTATGCCTCGCCTTGCGAACCTGCCGAGCGGGCCGCGACTGCTTTTGCGTTTCGATAGCGATTGCTGACGGCGGAGGGCGGGGCGCGTGCGCCAGGCTGATCCATGTACAATCGGCAACATCCGGATCGACGTATCCGCCCCTTCATTGCGGAGTACGCCTGAGCGTGACACAAACATTGCAAACCTGGCTGCTGGCCTGGCGGGAAGCCTTCACGTGCATCGGCCTGGGAGTGCGCGATGCGCGTCATGCGGGGCTGTGGTGGCGCTCCGCGCTGTGGTGCATGGCGGTCGTGGCCCTGTGGCTGGGGCTGTATGGTTGCTTCGGCCGTTTTTTTGTCGAGCTGAGCGCCATGCTGGCGCTGGTGTCGGTTACCGGCTTGCTGGGCCTGGGCGTGATGGATGGCGTCGGGACACTGGCCAACGGGCCTGCCACGCTCTCGCAGATGGGCAATATCGCCGGCGGCCTGGGCAGCGCCGCCAAGGCCCTGCTGTCGGTCGGCCAGATCGCCCTGGCCTTGCTGGCGCTGGCCACCTTGTTCTATGTCATGGTCTTTATCGTCGGCGCCATCGGCACGGCGCGTTTGCCGTTGCGCTGGTTGTTGCTGGAACGGGCCAAGGCTGTGGCGGCACGCCGCTATGCCCCGTGGCAACCTCCGGCCGGCCTGGAGCTGCCCGCCCCGCGCCCCGTCTGGCGGCGCCTGTTGCTGCTGCTTTCCCTGCTGATTCCCGTGTGGGCCATGGGCGTGCTGGTCTCGTACCTGCTGGCCTGGAATGTCCGGATGATCTACGGCGCGGCGGCCGAAGACGTGCTCGGCGCAGAACAGCAAGCGGCGTTGCGCCGCGCGCAGCGTCCGGCGATCTTTGCCCTGGGTCTGCTGCTGTGCTTGCTGATGCTGATACCGGTGCTCAATTTACTGGTGCCAGCCTTGCTGTGCAGCAGCGTTTGCCATTTGCAGCGCCGCGGCTGGCGTACAACGGGGTCAGCAACCAACGTGGAGTGAACAAGGAGTAAACATGAGTGAACACGCAAGACGCGGCACCTTGGAACGCGCGATTGAAATCGCCGCCGCCACCCATGCCGGCCAGACGGACAAGGGCGGCGCGCCATACATACTCCACCCCTTGCGCGTCATGCTGCGCGTCGCCCCTGGCGCCCAGCAAATTGTCGCCGTACTGCATGATGTGGTGGAAGACAGCGATGGAAAAATCACCTTCGACGACCTGGCGCGCGAAGGATTTTCCCGGGGAGTCATCGACGGCGTGCGCGCCGTGACCAAGATCGAGGGCGAGTCGTACGAGGATTTCATCGCCCGCGCAGCCCTGAATCCGGTCGGCAAGGCCGTCAAGCTGGCGGATCTGGCCGAGAATAGCGATTTGTCGAGGATAGGGGCGCCGACGCGGAAGGACTTGGAGAGGGTGGAGAAGTATCGGAGGGCGATGGGATATTTGCTGGGGGAGGTTCTTTAGTCTCAACGTGGCACTGCGCGATCTTGCGCTTGTTCAATGTCATGGCTGCAATTAGCGATAACGCCATTAACGTACAGGGATTTGATCCTTCGCAATGCTTCGGGAATGCATTACGGCAAAAATTGTCGAGTGTGCATTTTTGGGCGATCATGCGAAGATTCTCGCCAATTACTGCGGCGCGAGACATCGTCAATAAAATGCGCAACAAGGTTTGACAGGCAGTATGCATCGCGATGCAACGGCGCAGCTAATCCGCATATTTTTTGAATTCAGCTTTGTCCAAGTTATTTATTTTAATGACCCTACTATCCCCCGGATAAGACCACTCATACATCACGACGACCATTTTCACGTCACGATTAAGTAGCGGGACGGATGACATGAAACGCATTCTCGCTGTTTTTCCGCTCCTTGTCGTTGCTATGGCCATGGCTCAGTCCGCTCCCAAATGGTTATTTTCTTACCAGTCATTCAAAGGCCGCTATGCCATCTATAGCGGAGGCCTGAGCGATCCGCAACCGTCGACCGGTAAAGACAAGCGCATTGCATTCTGGATCGATGGCAAGGCGGCAAAGCAGCTATTCGATGCGATGGGGCCGGACTTGCGCAATGCGTGCGGCGCGGATGGCGAATATCGCCTGCGCCAGCGGGCGGAAGTGCGCTGCTCCTATCATCCCCGTGATGGGCACCATTGCGACTTCGGTTTTGACCTTCTGAGCGGACGCAGTATCGGCGGCTCCGTATGCTGAGGCGCGCCAGCCAGCTATTCGTCGCGCTACTGTGCTTGTTGTTGGCGCACCAGGCCAGGGCCGTATGGGAATTCGTGCAAAAGGATTTTTCAGGGGCGTACGCGATTTATGGCGCATATCTCGACGATGCCGTGGCACCGGTTGCGGGCGATACCAAAGTTGCGTTTCGTTTGACGGGAGCCGCTGCAAAGGACATGTTTGACGCCATCGGGCCGGATATGCGCGATGGCTGCCCCGACCCGCAAATACGCTTTCGCAATCGTGACATGCTGCTGTGCCGGCATCGTCCGAAAGATGGCTATCGCTGTGATTTTGGTTTCGATTTGTCGACGGGCTTGAGTATCGGGGGAGCGGTGGGCGGGGCGGTGTGTGGGGAGTAATGGGGGCGACCGGTCACCGGGTACGAGCAAGAGCTTTGCGGATGGCTTGTTCGACGGGGCGGTCTATCAGCGCCAAAACGAAGACCACGACAGCGGTAACAATCATTCCCTCCAGTAAAGCTGGATCGGGGAAAAGTTGCTGATTGGTGATGGCACCGGGCACGGTTGCTCGTTTCCAGACAAGGAGCAACAGTGCGGCACCCGCGGCGAGAAGCATGGCCGGTCGACGATGGTGCAAGCGGGCGATTTGTCCCATCAGCAGCAGCGCGATACCCCACGCAAAAGGATAGAAGCCGTGGTCGAACAAGATCATGCGCTCATCATAGTATGCGCCCGTGTACCAGGCAAAACGGGAGAGGCCGAAAAGACCATAGGCGACGAGGGCCACTGCTAGCACGAGGAAACTGGAGGAAAGCAGGCGAGCAATTTTCATGGTTTGGGTTTCTCTGCCAATGCCTCGATATTGTGCCCGATCAGGTGGCATTGCTGCTTGGTTACTTTGATGGTCTTGTCTTTGCTGAATATGGCTCGCTGGCCGTGTTTGTAGTCTTGCTTGCTATTTTTTTTCTCGCCGCCGGCGTGGCTTGCCGGGCCACCTTCGTGCTAGGATAAATCGCCTGAGGCGCAAGAGCTAGCCAAAAGAATCGGAGAGAGTTGTGCTAGCAAGCCCCTCTCCCCAAAAAAATAACCCATAAATTTTCGCTTGCATTGCATTGGACGTCATACGAACAAGTTTTTGGGAGTAATTTCACAGTTTCAAGTGAATTTGCCATTTTCTCCCCTAGGCATCTAATCAAGCAAAAAATATTAAAAAATAATGCACGGTTGATCTGGTGAGAAATTCGAGACATCTTAGACGGTTGATGTAATTACCATTTTTTGTCAAAGCTATCTGCCAAGCTTTTCATTTTCAACGGTAAACCGTGATAGCAAACCATACCCAGGTAAGTTGCCGCACGGGTAGCACCAACATACAAGTAACGATCAAATAATTTTGGGTTTTGCTCAGCGCAGCGATCTATACCAACAAAAAATACCGCCTCAAACTCCAGCCCTTTAATGTGTTGAACAGAAAAAACCCGAACATCAGTGCCCTCACCAAGCGCCTTACCTTCCTCACATGCTACCGCTTTAAGATTTACCGTTTCGAGATAGCCGGTTAATCGCTCGGCCATTGGTTTAACGTCGTCTTCTTTATTAACCAGTACGGCAATTGTGGGCATTTTCTTAACGGCTCGCTCCACCTCCGCTATACGTTGCGCTACCCAGGCGGCGGCTTCGTCCTCACTTGCTCGCTCCAGTAATACCGGTTTAACACCCTCATGAGTGCTTTCTTTCGGCAATGAGCCAAGCGCGCTTAAGTCGCCATCCAAAATTCGCAGTAAATCTCCTGCGAAAGTGTTTAGCGCACGGCTCTGCCGATAAACAAGGTTGATAGATTTCGCAGAAATACGGGCCGACACCCAATCTATCTGCTCCATAGTACGCACACCAGTATGGGTAATCCGTTGATTAAAATCACCACAAGCGAAAAAGGAACGGCCCTTGAGTGTTGTCATACTTTCCATGCATGCCAACTCTAGCATTGAGAAGTCCGTGGCCTCATCCACCATGATCTGATTCCTGAATAACCTTGCCAAGTTTCTCAATATTTCAAATCGAGGCGCGTCTAACTCCCTGTCAATAAAAGACTGTGACAATAAAGCCCGGCAATTTCTTAGCATCAAAAGTACGATCGCATCCAACTCCATTACGGATAAATGCGAAGGATTGGACGCTGCCTCGCAATAAAACTCCTTAAAATCGCTTGTCTCCTTGCGAAACAATCGATAGCTAGAAGAAACATCGGTAACATATCTCCTAAAGGCATTTATAAATCGACGCAATCCGTTCTGAAAACTAGTGCGCTGGCCAATTTCCAACAATACGGCTTCGGGGGGCAATGCGGAACCTAACCACGGCACAATCTTTGCTGCGCGTGAATCTTTAGGCAGACTACGTTTACGATAACGGCTTCGTGCAAGTGCTCTAAGGCTGGCGAGATAGACTCTAACAGCGTTTTGAATGTCACCGGTACTAGAGCTCACGCTTGTTTCAGAATCATCTTCATCAAACTCAGCATCTTCATCAGCCTCGTCATCGTCCTGTTGGATGCTTTCAAGAAATAGCGCCAGCCGATGGAAGACCTCTTTATCTCCATTGAATATGCGATTACGTTCTTGTTTGAGCAGCTGGTCGGTAATTTCCTTGGATTCATCTAGAGAAACTTTAAGTCGTATTTCTTGCTTATCTAGATCTCGGTAAATATCCACCCAAACGCGACCATCCAGTCTCTTCACTAAACGCTGAAGTTCCTGCGCTATCTCTTTGCCGGTGGCAGGTGCTGACTCTAAAACGATAGTTGCCCCTTCCTTCAACTGGATCTTCAGGCGATTATCATGAAAATTGCTAAATGCCTGGTACCATCCCCGCGGGTCGAGTGTTACTGCAGGAGCTAGATTTTGCATCTCCGGCTTAAACGTATATTTCCCACCATTAGCTGTTCTCAGAATTCCGAGGGTATTGCGAGCGATATCACTACGATAGGCAGTCCATGTCTTTATGTGCTCATCGGAAGCGGGCACCTGCTCTCGACTGAAAGCTTCCTTCAAGTAATGTTTCAGCAATTCGGAAGGAGTGAACATCAACCAACTACTTGCGTGCGGCTTATTTTGGCCAGATACGTCAGCGACGTGACGTTCATTTTCGTCCAAGTTGCTAATATCGAGTTTTTGTCCCAGCCGCTTTATCAACGTCGTGGTCTTCCCTGTCCCAGGGGGGCCAAGGATAATCAATTGACTATCCAATGGCAAACGAAAAATTTCGCCTTGGAATTGGTCAAGAATAGGCTGATCACGCAGGCCCATGGCCGTACGGACTTGATGACTAATACCAGCCCGCACTCCATTTTCCGTCGCGGCCTTCTCTAACAACTTGTCCAGTTCATCAACCGCATCGATTCCTCGAGCAATCAGCAGCGAACGTAGCGAATCTATGGAAAACACGCCTAGGTCTACATGACGGTATTGGCTATCTAATGAATCCCAACCGTTGTCCGTCATGCCAGGTCGGAAGCTGGTTTTTTCAATTACTGAAAAAACTTGCGGCCGCCCCTGAAGGACTATGCTGGCATCTTCACCCACAGGGAGTTCAGCGAGACGTCCAATAGCCGACTTATAACTGGCAACCTGCTTGTTAGAAGCGAGGTTGATACTGATGTTGCGGGTGATATAGATCACCAACTCTTGCCCAGATTCAGCTTTCAACACCAAGCGAGCAATTGAAGGTTCTCCGCTTAGCTCTCTCCATGCTTCTCGATTTATTTGGCCAATGTCATTCAAATTCTGATAGGCCTGCGCGCCGGTCAATGTATTGCCGCTAGCAAAGCTATCAGCAGATATATTTACCGAAGTAGCTAATTTTTGCGTAGCGCCTTCGGAGATTTCTGCAAAGGTGGTCAGCGCTTCGGCGGCTAACGGTTCAAAATTCCTGTGACTCATTTAGTGTCGCCTTCGCTTCTGATTGAATATTTTTTGGTAGCCATTATGCTTTCGCTCTTGGGGGTAAGGCCACATGTGCGTGACATTAATTGTCCAATAAATTGCAGTTTGCATCATAGTACACCGATCCTCAAGGCAATATTTGCTTCTCAGTCAAAGACGAATGGTGATTCCAGATTATTTCCCTATAGAAGCAAATTCAAGATTAAAAATTTCTAGGCAGCACAATTTGCAGTCATGTGCTGGCTGCGGATTATGTTGCCATGGCCGCATTGCCGGCGAATCCAGCGGCCTGCAGCTTAGCCAGGTGTAGGCTTGTCAAACGGTTTAGTAATGGTTCTCGCCAATACAATGGGTGTGAGCGCCATGTCCGCCATTTGCGAGCGAGGGTCAGGTCTGCCATTTGGACGCGGCCTGAACGGTCCATGTTGTCGTTAGGAAAAACCGCCTGCGGCGCAAAAGCTAGTCAGAGGAATCGGAAAGGGTTGCGCTTGCAAGCGCAACCCGGTTTTGCGGCACCGAGCTGCGCTCGCCGAAGTCCCGCAAAACCCCCGCGCCCGTACCGGACGCGGATTCGACGCCCGCGTTCTGCATGCATGGAATAAACAAAAAGGGCCTCCCCGCCAAAACGGGGAAGCCCTTTTTATTTATTCAGTGGTGGAGACGGCGGGAATCGAACCCGCGTCCGCAAGCACTCCACAGACAGTTCTACATACTTAGCACTATCATTTAATTTAACTCAGCCAGCACGGATGTGCACGTTATGGGCAAGCGAGTTACCTATTATTTAGTCGGACGCTAAGTAACCCAGCATACGACGAGTCCCTGTAAATGACTCTAGAGCTTTTGACGGCCCACCCCAGGGACGAGGTGTTCTAGAGCTAACAGCGATTAAGCTGCCAGTGCGTACGAGTTATCGTTTGCAGTTAAGTTTTTTCAGGTTGTATTTACGAGGTAGCCCGCCCTCGGTATGCCCTGCGCTGCTTTGCAACCCACGTCGAAACCAGGTCGTCCCCACAGAACCTTCATTGTAGCGCAATCTGCCCACTCTTGCATGGTGCATTCGCTTGCTGGTGTGCCAGATCAAGCGCAGGCCGATTTATGCCGCCAATTGCCGCGCCTGCGCCGCCTTCACTACCGCGCTGACCAGCTCGAGCAGCGCATGCGGGGTATCCAGCAGGTGGTCGGCGTTCCAGTGCTGCGGTTCGACGGGGCCGCAGTAGCCCCAGGCGCAGGCCACCGTGCGCATGCCGGCGGCGCGGCCGGCCTGGATGTCGCGCAGGTCGTCGCCCACGTACCAGCAATCTGCCGGCGCCAGGTCCAGGCGGCGCGCCGCTTCCAGCAGGGGGGCGGGGTGCGGCTTCGGGTGGGACATGGTGTCGCCCGAGATCACGCAGCCGGCGGCGCCCAGGCCGATCTGGCCCACCAGCGGGTCGGTGAAGCGGGCGGCCTTGTTGGTGACCACGCCCCAGGCCAGGCCCAGCGCTTGCAGGCCTTCCAGCAGGGCGGGGATGCCGTCGAACAGGCGGCTTTCCACGGCCAGGGCCGCTTCGTAATTGTTCAGAAAGCCGTCTTTCAGGGCTTCGTAGCCGCTTTCGCCTGGGCCGATGCCGTAGGACGCGACTATCATGCCGCGCGCGCCGGCCGAGGCCGTGGGGCGCAGGACGTCATACGGGGTCGGCGCCAGGCCGGCGCGCGCGCGCAGCAGGTTGATGGCCGCCGCCAGGTCGGGCGCGGTGTCGGCCAGGGTGCCGTCGAGGTCGAACAGGATGGCGCGCGGGGCTGGCAGATGGTCAGTGATCATGGCGGACAAAGTGTGTCAAGTAGGAATGAAAAATGGCGGCCGCAGCCGCCTTGTATTGTGCGTGATGGTTACAGCGGCCGGGTGCAGGCCACCAGATAATTGACGCTGGTATCGCTATTAAGTGAGTAAATCTTGGTCAGCGGATTGTAGCCCATGCCGCGCATGCTGTTGACGTCCAGGCCGGCGCTGCGCACGTATTGCGACAGCTCGGACGGGGTGATGAATTTGTCATAGTCATGCGTGCCTTTCGGCAGCAGGCGCAGCAGGTATTCGGCGCCCAGGATGGCGAACAGGTACGCTTTCGGGTTGCGGTTCAGGGTCGACAGGAATACGTGGCCGCCCGGTTTCACCAGCGCGGCGCAAGCCTTGACGATGGCGGCTGGGTCCGGCACGTGCTCGAGCATTTCCATGCAGGTCACGACGTCGTACTGGCCTGCCTCTTCCTCGGCCATGGCTTCGGCGGCGATCAGCTTGTAGCGCACCTTGGCGCCCGATTCCAGGCTGTGCAGGTCGGCCACTTTCAAGGCCTTGTCGGACAGGTCGATGCCCGTCACGTCGGCACCCTTGCGGGCCATCGATTCGGCCAGGATACCGCCGCCGCAGCCGATGTCGATCACGCGCTTGCCGGCCAGCGGCACTTTCGCATTGATCCATTCCAGGCGCAGGGGGTTAATTTCGTGCAGGGGACGAAACTCGGAAGTGGGGTCCCACCAGCGGTGGGCCAGCTCACTGAATTTTTGGATTTCGAGAGGGTCGGCGTTCATAGGTCGAATAATAGCGGCAATTTTACAATTGGGCAGCCACGGACGAAAAAAAACCCCGCCGTGGCGGGGTTTTTCATGCTGTTCTTGACTTGCGCGATGACTTGCGGCAAGTCCAGGGGTTCAGCTATTACTTATTGCGGGTACCAACAACTTCGATTTCCACGCGACGGTTTTTCGCACGGCCTTCGGCAGTTTTGTTATCAGCAACAGGTTGTTTCTCGCCTTTGCCTTCGGTGTACACGCGGTTGCTTTCAACGCCTTTGGTGACCAGGTAGGCTTTGACAGCATCAGCACGACGTACCGACAGTTTTTGGTTGTAAGCATCGGTGCCGACGGAGTCGGTGTGACCCACAGCGATGATGACTTCCAGGTTGATGCCGCCCAGTTGTGCGGACAGCTCGTCCAGCTTGGCTTTGCCTTCTGGCTTCAGCGTAGCTTTGTCGAAATCGAAGAATGCATCAGCAGCGAAGCTGACTTTTTCCGAGGTAGGAGCAACGACGACTGGTACTGGTACGACAACGACTGGTGCCGGTGCTGGTACGACTGGTGCTGGAGGAGCCACGCATTTGCCGTCTTGCAGGGTTTCTGGCTCTACGCACAGTGGCACGTCGCAACCTGGCACTGCGTCAGCAGGTGTCCAGTAGCCGGTACGCCAGCACAGGCCGAATGGGTCACGCACGATCACGCCGCGGGCATCTTGCACGTAAGCGCTTTTTGGGCTTGGTGCTTTGATGTCAGTGGTAACTGGCGCGAATGGTGGGGAGGTTGGGGTTTGGGCCGAAGCCGAGCCAGCAATCACTGCGGATGCAGCGAAAAACAGCGTTACAAATTTATTCATTCTTTTTTCCTTTCGGGGGGTGATATCCGCAGAACAACACTGCGCTACTGGTGCTACGTGCCAAGATTTTATCATGTAGACCATATGCGCTCGTTTCAGATTGCGAAACTAGCAATTAACTTCCCAGTCATTTTGCCACACGCATCAGGGGCGCACGACCGTGGTTAAATCAAAGCTTGCCCGATTTTAGACCGCGCGTTGTTTTTGCGCAACGAAAATGCCCATTTGTAACGCGTCTGTAACAATTGATCGCTTTTTTTGCCTCTTTTAAGGGCAGGTGTCTTGAACTGGTATTGCCATTGTGCATTATCGAAAGGTCAGGCTGCACGGCTCCCGTGCAAACTGCCAATCTTGTTGGTATGGCCAATTTGTACAGGTAGCTGGGCGCGCATGCTAAAATCGTGCGCTTGACTGTTAAGAGTGTCGGGCAAATGCCCACGGCGGCACTGCATGGCCAGCTCGTACCACTGCGGTGCACGTACTGGCCGTGCCGCCAGCCCGCCGATTTGTTCCGGCACTCTGCGACATGGAAGCCGGGCCGCGCCAGCAGCGCGCGGCGCGGCGTCCACGACGACAGCCACCCAGGATATGCAGTATTGCGTCATACATTGCGTAACAGATAAGTTAACCACAGCCTGAGATCAGTCGAACCGCCAATGGATCAATTCGCAAAAGAAACAATTCCTATTTCCCTCGAAGAAGAGATGCGCAAGAGCTACCTCGATTACGCCATGAGCGTGATCGTCGGTCGCGCCTTGCCCGATGCGCGCGATGGCTTGAAGCCAGTGCACCGCCGCGTCTTGTTCGCGATGCATGAAATGAACAACGTGTGGAACCGCCCTTACGTCAAGTGCGCCCGCGTGGTCGGCGAAACCATGGGTAAATACCATCCCCACGGCGATGCCTCGATCTACGACACGCTGGTGCGCATGGCGCAGGATTTCTCGCTGCGCTACATGCTCGTCGATGGCCAGGGCAACTTCGGTTCCGTCGACGGCGACGGCGCCGCGGCGATGCGTTACACCGAGTGCCGCCTGGACAAGATCGCCAGCGAGCTGCTGGCCGATATCGACAAGGACACCGTCGACTTCCAGCCCAACTACGATGGCAAGGAAAAGGAACCGACGGTCTTGCCGACGCGTATCCCGAACCTGCTGATCAATGGCTCGTCCGGTATCGCGGTCGGCATGGCGACGAACATTCCGCCACACAACATTACCGAAGTCATCGACGGCGCGCTGCACGTGCTGCGCAACCCCGAGTGCACGATCGATGAATTGATCGAGCTGATCCCGGCGCCGGACTTCCCGACGGCCGGCATCATCTATGGCGTGTCCGGCGTGCGCGACGGCTACCGCACGGGCCGCGGCCGCGTCGTCATGCGCGCCAAGACCCACTTCGAAGAATACGGCAAGGATGGCGGCCGCATCGCCATCATCGTCGATGAGCTGCCATTCCAGGTCAACAAGAAATCCTTGCTGGAACGCATCGCTGAAAACGTGCGCGACAAGAAGCTCGACGGCATTTCCGACATCCGCGACGAATCCGACAAGTCGGGCATGCGCGTGGTGATCGAGCTGAAACGGGGCGAAGTGCCGGAAGTGGTGCTGAACAACCTGTACAAGCAGACCCAGTTGCAAGACACCTTCGGCATGAACATGGTGGCCCTGGTCGATGGTCAGCCGAAGCTGCTGAACCTCAAGCAGATGCTGCAATGCTTCCTGTCGCACCGCCGCGAAGTGGTGACGCGCCGCACCGTGTTCGAACTGCGCAAGGCGCGCGAACGCGGTCACGTATTGGAAGGCCTGGCTGTCGCGCTGGCCAACATCGATGACTTCATCGCCATCATCAAGGCCGCGCCGACGCCGCCGATCGCCAAGGTCGAGCTGATGGCCAAGGCCTGGGATTCGTCCGTCGTGCGCGAAATGCTGGCCCGCACGGGCGACGGCTCGACGCCAGGCGGCATCGACGCCTACCGTCCGGAAAACCTGCCGAAGCACTATGGCATGCAGGGCGATGGCCTGTACAAGCTGTCGGACGACCAGGCGCAGGAAATTCTGCAAATGCGCCTGCAGCGCCTGACCGGCCTGGAACAGGACAAGATCGTCAACGAGTACAAGGACGTGATGGAACACATCGCCGACTTGCTCGACATCCTGGCCAAGCCGGAACGCGTCACCGTCATCATCACCGACGAAATGACGGCGGCGAAGAACGAATACGGCGCCGGCAACAAGGACGTGCGCCGCTCGCAGATCGAATTGAACGCGACCGACCTGGAAACGGAAGATTTGATCACGCCGCAGGACATGGTCGTGACCCTGTCGCACACCGGCTACATGAAGGCCCAGCCGATCACCGAATACCGCGCGCAGAAGCGCGGCGGCCGCGGCAAGCAAGCCATGGCGACGAAAGAGGAAGACTGGATCGACCAGCTGTTCATCGCCAACACGCACGACTACATCCTGTGCTTCTCGGATCGTGGCCGCATGTACTGGCTGAAGGTGTGGGAAGTGCCGCAAGGCTCGCGCAATTCGCGCGGCAAGCCGATCGTCAACATGTTCCCGCTGCAGGACAACGAAAAGATCACCGTGATCCTGCCGCTGTCGGGCGAGAACCGCACGTTCCCGGAAGACCATTACGTGTTCATGTCGACCAGCCTCGGTACCGTCAAGAAGACGCCGCTGAAGGACTTCAGCAATCCACGCAAGGCCGGCATCATCGCGGTCGACCTGGACGACGGCGACTTCCTGATCGGCGCGGCGCTGACCGACGGCCAGCACGACGTGATGCTGTTCTCCGATTCGGGCAAGGCAGTGCGCTTCGACGAAAACGACGTGCGTCCGATGGGCCGTACGGCGCGCGGCGTGCGCGGCATGAACCTGGAAGAAGGTCAGCACGTGATCGCCCTGCTGGTGGCCGAGAACGAGCAGCAGTCGGTGCTGACGGCCACGGAAAACGGCTACGGCAAGCGTACGCCGATCACCGAGTACACGCGCCATGGCCGTGGCACGAAAGGCATGATCGCCATCCAGACCAGTGAGCGCAACGGTAAAGTGGTTGCCGCGACCCTGGTCGATACCAGTGATGAAATCATGCTGATCACCACCGGTGGCGTATTGATCCGCACCCGCGTGTCGGAAATCCGCGAGATGGGCCGCGCGACGCAGGGCGTGACCCTGATCGCCGTGGAAGACGGCACCAAGCTGTCCGGCCTGCAGCGCGTGGTGGAGACGGATATCGACGAAGTCGAGCTGACGACGGAGGCGGGCCAGGAGGCTGCGGCCGCGCCGGCAGCGGCTGAACCGGCCGATCCTGTCGACCCGGCGCAGCCGGAGTAAGATGATTGGGGCTCTTTCGGGAGCCCCAATTGCTGTTGGCGTGCCGGTTGCGGCGCCAGCCTGCGTACCCCCAGATAGTTCCCCGCTTTTGTAAAGTCCCGCATGCCATGAGAAAAATCGTCGCCACCTTCTTCGCCGCGTTTTCGCTGGCCTTCCTTGCGACCCTGCCGGCCCTGGCCCAGAGCACGCAAGCCACGCCCGCCCGCCAGGCGGCGCCCAGCCCCGCCATGAAGGTGGCCGTGCGGCGCATGCTCGACGCGATGCAGTTCCCGCAACTGACGCGCAACATCTTCGACCAGATGCTGCAATCGGTGCCGGCCATGATCCGCCAGTCGGCGCAGCAGCAAATCAGCAGCAACCCGAACCTGGACGAGCAGCGCAAGGCGCGCGCGCTGGCCAGCGCCGAGGAAGAAATCCCCCTGGCCATCGCCACCCTGACGCAGGTGCTTGCCGATCCGACCCTGATCGACGAGCTGGCCGCCGAAATGGTGCCCCTGTACGCGCGCTTTTACACGGTGCCCGAAGTCGAGCAGCTGACGACCTTCTACAAGACGCCGCTGGGGCGCAAGATGCTGGCGACCATGCCGCAACTGTCAGCCGAATCGATGGCCATCAGCCAGCGCGTGCTGATCCCGCGCGTGAATGCGGTGCTGGACCAGGTCATGCGGGCGGCCACGCAGTCGCCCCAATAAGATTTCCATTTTGCCAAGGACCGTATCGTGACCCATATCTACAATTTTTCCGCCGGCCCCGCCGTCCTGCCCAAGGAAGTGCTGGCGCAAGCAGCTGCCGAGATGCAGGACTGGCATGGCAGTGGCATGTCGGTGATGGAAATGAGCCACCGTGGTCCCGAATTCATTTCCATCTACCAGCAGGCAGTGGCCGACCTGCGCGAGCTGCTGGCCGTGCCCGAGAACTACAAGATCCTGTTCCTGCAGGGCGGTGGCCTGGGCGAGAACGCCATCATTCCCATGAACCTGGTGGGCCTGGCCGCGCAGCAGCCGGCCACCGTAGACTTCGTGCATACGGGCTCGTGGTCCGGCAAGTCGATCCAGGAAGCGGCCAAGTACGCCAACGTCAACGTGGCCGCGTCGTCCAAGGCCGCCCGTTTCACGGGCGTGCCGCCGGTCGCCGAATGGCAGCTGACGCCGGGCGCCGCCTACCTGCACATTTGCACCAATGAAACCATCGACGGCGTGGAATTCCAGCAGGCGCCGAACGTGCCGGCAGGGACCACCATCGTGGCCGACATGTCGTCGCACATTTTGTCGCGCGTTATTGATGTATCGCAATATGGCGTCATCTTCGGCGGCGCGCAGAAAAATATCGGTCCGGCCGGCCTGACCCTGGTCATCGTGCGTGAAGACTTGCTGGGCAAGGCGCTGCCGATCTGCCCGTCGGCCTTCGACTGGAGCATCGTGGCCGAACATGAGTCGATGTACAACACGCCGCCCACCTACGGCATCTATATCGCCGGCCTGGTTTTCCAGTGGCTCAAACGCCAGGGTGGCGTTGCAGCCATGGAACAGCGTAATATTGAGAAAGCGGCGCTGCTGTACGCGGCGCTCGATGCGGACGACTTTTACCAGAACCGGGTCGCCCCAGAATACCGCTCGCGCATGACCATCCCGTTCTATCTGCGCGATGAAAGTCTGAACGACGCATTCCTGGCCGGCGCAAAACAGCGCGGCCTGCTGCAACTGAAGGGCCACAAGTCCGTCGGCGGCATGCGTGCATCGATTTATAACGCGATGCCGATCGAGGGCGTGCAAGCCCTGGTCAACTATTTGAACGAGTTTGCCGGACGCTGAGTCGCCTAGACGACCGCGCCGGCCCGCCGCCGGCGCAGGCCGCGCGGCCATGATTGAAGTACAGCTGACGAAACAAACCAACCATGACCGATAAATTGAAACCGCTGCGCGAACAGATCGATGCGATCGACGCGCAAATCCTCGAACTGCTGAACCGCCGCGCGCAAATCGCTCAGCAAGTGGGCCACGTGAAGGCTGAAACGCAGGCGCCCGTGTTCCGCCCCGAGCGCGAAGCGCAGGTGCTGCGCGGCGTGGCCGAACGCAATCCCGGCCCCATGGGCGACCGCGAAGTGCAGACCATCTTCCGCGAAATCATGTCGTCCTGCCGCTCGCTGGAAAAACGGGTCACTGTGGCGTACCTTGGCCCGGCGGGCACTTTCAGCGAACAGGCCGTGTACCAGCAGTTCGGCAGCGCCGTGGAAGGCTTGCCATGCGCGTCCATCGACGAAGTATTCCGTTCCGCCGAGGCGGGAACGGCGGATTTCGGCGTGGTGCCGATCGAAAATTCCTCGGAAGGCGCCGTCAACCGCACCCTGGACATGATGCTGCAGACGAGCCTTATCATCAGCGGCGAGGTGGCGATCGCCGTGCACCACAGCCTGATGACGAAGAGCGGCAACATGGATGGCGTCACCGCCATCTGCGCCCATTCGCAGGCGCTGGCGCAGTGCCAGGTGTGGCTGAACCAGAATTACCCGCACATCGCGCGTCATGCCGTGGCGTCGAACGCCGAGGCGGCCCGCATGGCCGGCGAAGACGGCACGGTGGCGGCCATCGCCAGCGAATTGGCGGGCGCGCAGTACAAGCTGGGCGTGGTCAAGGGCCATATCCAGGACGACCCGCACAACCGCACGCGCTTTGCCGTCGTCGGCACCTTGCAGACGGCGCCGTCGGGCAAGGACCAGACGTCGCTGGTGCTGGCCGTGCCGAACAAGGCGGGCGCCGTGTACCAGTTGCTGGCGCCCCTGGCGAAACACGGCGTGTCGATGACGCGCTTCGAGTCGCGCCCGGCGCGCATGGGCAGCTGGGAGTATTATTTCTATGTCGACGTGGAGGGCCACGTGCACGACGCAGCCGTCGCCCAGGCGCTGGCCGAGCTGCAAAGCAATGCGGCGTTTTTCAAGGTGCTGGGGTCATATCCTGTCAGCCTGTGAAGCTGTAGCTATTCTTACAATCACCCACTTTTTTAAAGAACACCATGTCTAAAAATATCGGTCCAGAATACGTCCGCGCCATCGCCCCTTACCAGAGCGGCAAACCGATCGCGGAAGTCGCGCGCGAATTCGGCCTCGACGAGGCAGCCATCGTCAAGCTGGCGTCGAATGAAAACCCGTACGGCATGCCGGAATCGGCCAAGCAGGCGATGATCGCCGCCATCGATGACCTGGGCCGCTACCCGGACGCCAACGGCTTCGACTTGAAAGCCGTGCTGTCGAAGCGCTATGACGTGCCGGCCGACTGGATCACCCTGGGCAATGGCAGCAACGACATCCTGGAAATCGCCGCGCACGCGTTTGTGCAGCATGGCGAATCCGTCGTGTACTCGCAGTATTCGTTCGCCGTGTACGCGCTGGCCACGCAAGGCCTGGGCGCGCGCCACATCGTCGTCCCGGCGCAAGCCTATGGCCATGACCTGGACGCCATGGCGGCGGCGATTGCCGACGACACGCGTCTGATTTTCATCGCCAACCCGAACAACCCGACCGGCACCTTCCTGACGGCGGCGCAGCTCGAAGCCTTCCTGCAGAAAGTGCCGGCGCATGTCGTCGTCGTGCTGGACGAGGCCTACAACGAATTCCTGTCGGCCGACGAGCAGTACGAGTCGACGGCGTGGGTGCGCCAGTATCCGAACCTGGTGGTCTCGCGCACCCTGTCGAAGGCGTATGGCCTGGCCGGCCTGCGCATCGGCTTCGCCATCGCCCAGCCGGTGCTGACGGATTTGATGAACCGCATCCGCCAGCCATTCAACGTCAATTCGCTGGCGCAGGCGGCTGCGATCGCCGCCCTGAACGACAAGGCCTTCCTCGAGCAAAGCGCGCGCAACAACGCGGCCGGCTACCAGCAGTTTACGGAAGCGTTTGCGCAACTGGGCCTGGAATACGTGCCGTCGCACGGCAATTTCGTGCTGGTGAAGGTGGGCGACGATGATGAAGCGGGTGCGCGCGTGAACCTGGCGCTGCTGAAACAGGGCGTGATCGTGCGCCCCGTGGGCAGCTATGGCTTGCCGCAATGGCTGCGCATTTCCATCGGCCTGCCGCAGGAAAACGCCATCTTCATCGCCGCGCTGACGAAAGCGCTGGCTTGACGCCATGACGACGCCTGCACTGAAGAAGGTCGTCATTTTTGGCGTAGGCCTGATCGGCGGCTCGTTCGCGCGCGCCTTGAAACACGCGGGCGCGGTTCAAACCGTAGTCGGCATGGGCCGCTCACGCGCGTCGATGGTGCGCGCGCTCGAACTGGGTATCATCGACGAAATCGGCGGCGACATGGCGCAAGCCTTGCATGGCGCCGACCTGGTGCTGCTGGCCGCGCCCGTGGCGCAGACGGGTCCCATCCTGGCATCCATCGCGCCGCACCTGCAGCCCGGCACCATCGTCACCGATGGGGGCAGCACGAAGAGCGACGTGGTGGCGGCCGCGCGCGCGGCGCTTGGCGGCAAGGTGGGCCAGTTCGTGCCCGGCCACCCGATCGCGGGGCGCGAGACGAATGGTCCCGACGCCGCCATCATTGATCTGTATCAAGGCAAGAAAGTGGTGCTCACGCCGCTGGCGGAAAACGCCGCGGACGACGTCGAGCGCGTGGCGGCCGCCTGGCGTGCCTGCGGCGCCATCCTGCACACGTTGACGCCCGAAGAACATGACAAGGTGTTTGCCGCCGTCAGCCATCTGCCGCATTTGCTTGCCTTTGCGCTGGTCGACGACATCGCCAACAAACCGCACGCGGGCCTGCTGTTTCAATACGCGGCCAGCGGCTTTCGCGACTTTACGCGCATCGCCGGCTCATCGCCGGAAATGTGGCGCGACATCAGCCTGGCCAATCAGCCGGCGCTGCTGCACGAACTGGATGCCTACCTGGCGCAGTTGACGACCTTGCGCGCCCACCTGGCCGCGAACGACGGCGCCGCCATCGAGGGCGTGTACGCGAACGCCCAGCACGCGCGGCAGCAATGGATCGAGGCGATCGAGACGGCGGAAGCTCCCGCGCCCGCACAATAAATACTCAAGGATTCCAGCATGACCCAGACCAAGCACTACCCCCACCATATCGACTTGAAACCGGTGATGCACGCCGAGGGCACGGTGCGCTTGCCCGGCTCGAAAAGCATTTCCAACCGCGTGCTGCTGCTGGCCGCGCTGGCCAAGGGCACGACGAAGATCGTCGACTTGCTCGCCTCCGACGACACCTTCGTCATGCTGACGGCCCTGACATCGCTGGGCGTCAAATGGACGCAGGACGAGTTGCAGGGCGACCCGGCCACCGCGCACCAGATCCACCACGTGGAAGGCTGCGGCGGCGTGTTCCCGCACCACGAGGCTGACCTCTTCATGGGCAATGCCGGCACGGCGATCCGGCCGCTGACGGCGGCGCTGGCCGTCATCGGCGGCGACTACACCTTGCACGGCGTGTCGCGCATGCACGAGCGCCCGATCGGCGACCTGGTCGACGCGCTGAACGCCGTCGGCACGCAGATCGAATACACGGGCGAGCAGGGCTTCCCGCCGCTGCGCATCCGCCGTGGTCACATCCACGCGCAGCGCATCGCCGTGCGCGGCAACGTGTCGAGCCAGTTCCTGACGGCCCTCTTGATGGTGGCGCCGCTGATGGCGCGCGACCATGCCGTCACCATCGATGTCACGGGCGAGCTGATTTCGAAGCCGTACATCGAGATCACCCTGAACCTGATGCGCCGTTTCGGCGTGACGGTCGAACATGACGGCTGGCAGTCGTTCACCGTGCAGCCGGGCCAGCAATATCAAAGCCCAGGCACCATCCACGTGGAAGGCGACGCTTCGTCGGCCTCGTATTTCCTGGCGGCTGGCGCCATCGGCGGCGGCCCCGTGCGCGTGGAAGGCGTGGGACGCGACAGCATCCAGGGCGACGTGCGCTTCGTCGAAGCCTTGCAGCAGATGGGCGCGACCATCACCATGGGCGAGAACTGGATCGAAGCCCGTTCGAACGGCGTCCTGAAAGCCGTCGACATGGACTTTAACCACATTCCCGACGCGGCCATGACGATCGCCGTGGCCGCCCTGTACGCGGACGGCACTTCGACCTTGCGCAATATCGCCAGCTGGCGCGTAAAAGAGACGGACCGCCTGGCCGCCATGGCAACGGAGTTGCGCAAGCTGGGCGCGGAAGTGGAAGAGGGCGCCGATTACCTGCGCGTGACGCCGCCGGCGCAGATTCTTGCCGCCACCATCGACACGTATGACGACCACCGCATGGCCATGTGCTTTTCGCTGGCTTCGCTGGACGGCGCCGCGCGCCGCGGCAACGAGATGCGCATCAACGACCCGAAATGCGTGGCCAAGACCTTCCCCGAGTATTTCGCCGCCTTCGCGGGGATTGCCAAAGATACTTTGATTTAATTGATTGCCAACACTATGCCGACCTCCCACATTCCAGTCATCGCCATCGACGGCCCCACCGCTTCCGGCAAGGGCACGGTGGCGCACCGCGTGGCCGACAAGCTGGGCTTTCATTACCTGGACTCGGGCGCGCTGTACCGTCTGACGGCCTTGAGCGCGCTGCGCCGCGGCACGGACTTGCGCGACGAGCACGCGCTGGCCAAGCTGGCCGAACACTTGCCCTGCCATTTTGCGGGCGGCGAGATCCTGCTGGCGCATGAAAATGTCACTGAGCAGATCCGTGCCGAAGAAGTGGGGAATACGGCGTCGAAAATTGCTGTTTTGCCAACTGTCCGCCATGCCTTGGTCGGTTTGCAGCTGGGCTTTCGCAAGACGCCGGGCCTGGTGGCCGACGGACGCGACATGGGCACGGTGATCTTCCCGCACGCCCCATTGAAGGTGTTCCTGACCGCCAGCGTCGAGGCGCGCGCGCAACGGCGCTACAAGCAATTGATAGACAAGGGTTTTTCTGCTAATATGGAAGACCTTCTGATGGATTTGCAGGCGCGGGACGAACGTGATACTCACCGTGCGATTGCGCCGCTGGTTCCTGCGGAAGGGGCGCATGTCCTCGATACCTCGGCCATGACGGCAGATGATGCCGTTGAAACCGTGTTGAAATGGTATGCCGCAGTTGCAAAATAAGCAGCAAAATAGCGTGTATTGATGTGTAGTGCATGCTATGTGGTGCCCGTTGACGGCTCCTGGCCTGTCCGGGTGTGTCAAAAACCTAACCCAGTTTAAGTCGCATCGTGCGATCTCTGCTGGATAACCTGTGTGAACCCTATGTCTACTGTTACAACTAACGAATCTACCGGTATGGAAAGTTTTGCTGCGCTCTTCGAGGAATCGTTGTCGCGTCAAGATATGCGCTCCGGCGAAGTTATTTCCGCTGAAGTCGTGCGCCTCGACCACAATTTCGTGATCGTGAACGCTGGCCTCAAATCCGAAGCATTCATCCCTGTCGAAGAATTCAAGAACGACCACGGCGAACTGGAAGTCAAAGTTGGTGACTTCGTTTCCGTGGCGATCGAATCGCTGGAAAACGGTTTCGGCGATACCATCCTGTCGCGCGACAAAGCCAAGCGTCTGGCTTCGTGGCTGGCTCTGGAAAAAGCGATGGAATCGGGCGAAATCGTCGTCGGTACCGTCAATGGTAAAGTCAAAGGCGGTCTGACCGTGTTGACCAACGGCATCCGCGCATTCCTGCCGGGCTCGCTGGTTGATACCCGTCCTGTCAAAGACACCACCCCATTCGAAGGCAAAACCCTCGAATTCAAAGTGATCAAGCTGGATCGCAAGCGTAACAACGTGGTTCTGTCCCGCCGCGCCGTCATCGAAGCTTCGATGGGCGAAGAGCGTCAGAAACTGATGGAAACGCTGAAAGAAGGCACGGTCGTGACCGGCGTCGTCAAAAATATCACCGACTACGGCGCGTTCGTGGATCTGGGCGGTATCGATGGCCTGCTGCACATCACCGACCTGGCATGGCGCCGTGTACGTCACCCGTCGGAAGTTCTGACGGTTGGCCAGGAAATCACTGCCAAAGTCCTGAAATACGATCAAGAGAAGAACCGTGTTTCGCTGGGCGTGAAACAACTGGGCGACGATCCTTGGACCGGTCTGTCCCGTCGTTACCCACAAAGCACCCGTCTGTTCGGTAAAGTAACGAACCTGACCGACTACGGCGCGTTCGTTGAAGTGGAACAGGGTATCGAAGGTCTGGTACACGTTTCCGAAATGGACTGGACGAACAAAAACGTTGCTCCTAACAAAGTTGTCCAACTGGGCGACGAAGTAGAAGTGATGGTTCTGGAAATCGACGAAGAGCGTCGTCGTATTTCGCTGGGCATGAAACAGTGCAAAGCCAATCCATGGGACGACTTCGGTGTTACCCATAAGAAAGGTGACAAAGTCCGCGGCGCGATCAAATCGATCACCGACTTCGGCGTGTTCATCGGCCTGGCCGGCAACATCGACGGTCTGGTGCACCTGTCCGACCTGTCCTGGACCGAAACCGGCGAAGAAGCCGTGCGTCGCTTCAAGAAAGGTGACGAACTGGAAGCCATCGTTCTGGCCATCGACGTTGAGCGCGAGCGCGTTTCCCTGGGCGTCAAGCAACTGGAAGGTGACCCATTCAACAACTTCGCAGCCATGAACGACAAAGGCTCGCTGGTAACCGGTACCGTTAAATCGGTTGAGCCTAAAGGCGCCGTGATCCAACTGTCCGAAGAAGTTGAAGGCTACCTGCGCGCTTCCGAAATCTCGCGCGACCGCGTTGAAGATGCTGGTACGCACCTGAAAGTCGGCGACACCGTCGAAGCAATGGTGTTGAACATCGACCGCAAAGCCCGTGGTATCCAACTGTCGATCAAAGCGAAAGACAACGTTGAAACCCAGGAAGCCATGCAGAAGATGGCAGCTACCGACAACAACGCAGCTTCGGGCACCACCAGCCTGGGCGCCTTGTTGAAAGCTAAGTTCGATAACAAGAACTAAGACTGCGGATACGGCAGATGACAAAGTCCGAGCTGATCAACCGCCTCGCTGAGCGTTATTCTCAGCTGGTGGCGAAAGATGCGGAGTATGCCGTCAAGACCATTCTCGATGCGATGACCAACGCCCTGGCGACCGGTCAGCGTATCGAGATCCGCGGTTTTGGCAGTTTTGCCCTGAACAGCAGGCCCCCGCGCATCGGCCGCAACCCGAAATCCGGCGACAAGGTGATGGTTCCCGAAAAACGGGTACCCCACTTCAAGCCGGGCAAACAGTTGCGCGAGCGGGTGGACGCGATGGTCGGACAACCGATCATCGAGGATTAATCGTCTGCTGGAAGGCGACACAAAGAGCGGCGTCCTTGGATGCCGCTTTTTTTTGTTAATATGCTGAGAATGCCTGACATAAGCTACTGCGCGTCGCGCTTTGCGGCCTGCGATGCTCACCGTACTTCAGTACGGTTGCGCTTCTCGGACCAAAGGGGGCGCCGAGCCTCGCTGACGCTCGCTACGCTTCTGTCAGGCATTCCAAGGTTGTGCCATACGGGCATTTTTTGTACTTTCTGGGCGTATCGATGAAAATCATCTCCACCATCGTTGGCTGTGTTCTCTTCGTCCTGTTCTTCAGTTTTGCGCTGAAGAATGCGCAGGTTGTCGACCTGCATGTTTTCCTCAATTATGAAATTCGCGGCCCCCTGGTCCTGATGCTGCTGGGCTTTTTTGTCGCCGGCGCCAGCCTGGGCGTACTGGCCTTGACGCCGACCGTGTTCCGTCACCGCCGCGAAGCGAGCAAGCAAAAAACCACCATTGCCGCGCTGCAGACCGTTGGCGTGGCCAGCAATGTCCAGCCGCAACCGGACAGCGTGAGCGCGCAGTAAGCGGCGCCATCGCTCCTATCTCTCTTACTCGAATAAAAACAATCGCATGGATTTTGAACTCTGGTGGCTCTTGGGTATCCCCGTGTTTTTCGCGCTGGGCTGGATTGCCGCGCGTGTTGACATTCATCAACTGGTGTCCGAATCGCGCAGCCTGCCGCGCAATTACTTCAAGGGCTTGAATTTCCTGCTGAATGAGCAGCATGACAAGGCCATCGATGCCTTCATCGAAGTCGTCAAGCTGGACCCGGAATCGGCCGATATGCACTTTGCCCTGGGTAACCTGTTCCGCCGCCGCGGCGAGACGGAGCGCGCCATCCGCGTGCACCAGAATTTGCTGGCGCGCCCGGACTTGCCGCTGGAGCAGCAGGGCCATGCCGCCTATGAGCTGGGCATGGATTACCTGAAGGCGGGTCTGCTGGACCGCGCCGAAGAAACCTTCAACAGCCTGGTCGACACGCAATATGCGGCCCAGGCGCGCCGCGCGCTGCTGGAAATCTACCAGCGCGAAAAGGAGTGGCCACGCGCCATCGAAGCGGCCGTGGGCTTGCAGGAATCGGGCGCCGGCGCGCGCCAGAAGGAAATCGCCCAGTTCTATTGCGAACTGGCGCATGACGCGCTGGTGCACATGAAGCCGGACGAAGCCATGCCGCTGCTGGAAAAAGCCTTGCAGACGGACCGCAAGAGCGTGCGCGCCACCATCCTGACGGGCGACGTGCTGCTGGCGCGCGGCGACGTGGAAGGCGCGCTGACCACCTGGCGCCGCGTGGAGCAGCAAAGCGTGCCGCATGTGGCCCTGGTGGCGCAGCGTCTGATGGACGGTTATACCAAGCTGGGCCGTCCACAGGAAGGCGTCAACCTGCTGCGCTCCTACCTGGAAGAGGCGTCGTCGATCGACCTGATCGAAGTCGTCTTCAAGGCCGTCATCGAGCTCGACGGCGTGGAAGCGGCGAAACAGCTGGTCAGCGCCGAGCTGCGCCGCACGCCGACCCTGCTGGGCCTGGATAAACTGCTGGAAGCGCGCATGATGGATGCGCCGGCCGCCATCTGGTCGGAGCTGTCGATGGTGAAAAACCTCGTGCACGGCTATACGCAGAAGCTGGCCCGCTACCAGTGCAGCCACTGCGGCTTCAAGGCGCGCCAGTTCTATTGGCATTGCCCGGGCTGCAACAAGTGGGAAACCTATCCGCCACGACGCACGGAAGAACTCAACGTCATGAATTAGTCGTGCCCAGCACAGGGCTCATGGCTGCGTTGCAGCGCCTTGCCCTGAACCCTGTGCTGTGCACTTGCAGGTCAGAACCCATATTACAAATACGGCACAACCATGAAAATCACCATTATCGGCACGGGCTATGTGGGCCTCGTGACGGGCGCCTGCCTGGCGGAGCTGGGCAATGACGTCTTTTGCCTCGACCTCGATGTACAGAAGGTCGCCTTGCTCAACAGCGGCGGCATCCCCATCCATGAACCGGGCCTGGAAGAAGTCGTGGCGCGCAACCGCGCCGCCGGGCGCATGACCTTTTCCACCGACGTCGAGGCTGCCGCCGCACATGGCGTGATGCAATTCATCGCCGTCGGCACGCCGCCCGATGAAGACGGTTCGGCCGACCTGCAATACGTGCTGGCCGCCGCGCGCGGCATCGGCAAGTACATGACGGACTTCAAGGTCATCGTCGACAAGTCCACCGTGCCCGTCGGCACGGCCGAAAAAGTGCGCGCCGCCATCCAGGGCGAACTCGATGCGCGCGGCGTGGCCGCCACGTTCTCGGTGGCGTCGAATCCGGAATTCCTCAAGGAAGGCGCGGCTGTCGAAGACTTCATGCGCCCTGACCGCATCGTCATCGGCGTCGACGCCACGCCGGACGGCGAACGCGCGCGCGAATTGCTGAAAAGCCTGTACGCGCCGTTCAACCGCAACCACGAGCGCACCTACTGGATGGACGTGCGCTCGGCCGAATTCACGAAATATGCGGCCAACGCCATGCTGGCCACGCGCATCTCGTTCATGAATGAGCTGGCGAACCTGGCCGACAAGGTGGGCGTCGATATCGAAGCCGTGCGCCACGGCATCGGTTCCGACCCGCGTATCGGCCACAGCTTCCTGTATGCCGGTTGCGGCTACGGCGGTTCCTGCTTCCCGAAAGACGTGCAGGCGCTCGAGCGCACGGCGCGCGGCCACGGCCAGGAATTGCTGATCCTGCGCGCCGTCGAAGCCGTCAACGACCAGCAAAAGCAGGTGCTGGGCCGCAAAGTGGTCGCTCGCTTCGGCGAGGACTTGACGGGCCGGCATTTTGCGGTGTGGGGCCTGGCCTTCAAGCCGAATACGGACGACATGCGCGAAGCGTCGGCCCGCGTGCTGCTGGCCGACTTGCTGGGGCGCGGCGCCACGGTGGCCGTGTATGACCCCGTCGCCATGGCCGAGGCGCGCCGCGTGCTGCAACTGGACTTGACGCCTGAGCAATTGGCCAAGGTGCGCTTTGCCGACAGCCCGAAGGATGCGCTGCAGGATGCCGATGCGCTGGTCATCGTGACGGAATGGAAAGCCTTCCGCAGCCCCGACTTCGAGCAGGTCAAGGCGCGCCTGAAGCAGGCCGTCGTCTTTGACGGGCGCAACCTGTTCGAGCCGGCCGTCATGGCCGAGAATGGCATCGAATACCACGGGATCGGCCGCTCGATCCTGACGCGCGCATGAGCGCCCACGAGGTGGTCGCCTTGACGGCGCCGGCCGCGTTGGCCCAGGTACGCCTGCTGGTGGTGGGCGATGTGATGCTGGACCGCTACTGGTTCGGCGACGTCAGCCGTATTTCGCCGGAAGCGCCCGTGCCCATCGTGCGCATCGAAAAGCGCGAGGAACGCCTGGGCGGTGCGGCCAACGTGGCGCGCAACGCGGCCGCGCTGGGCGCGAAGACGAGCTTGCTCGGCGTGGTGGGCAATGACGAGGCCGGCAGCCAGGTCGAGCGCCTGCTCGAAGGCGGCGGCATCCACAGCTATCTGCAGCGCGACGCAGCCATTTCCACCATCATCAAGCTGCGCGTGATCGGCCGCCAGCAGCAGATGCTGCGCATCGACTTCGAGGATGCGCCCAGCGATACGGTGCTGCGCGACAAGCTGGCGCAGTTCAACGCGCTGCTGCCCCATTATGACGTGGTGATCCTGTCCGACTACGCCAAGGGCAGCCTGGTGAACGTGGCAGAGATGATCAAGGCGGCCCGGGCCGCCGGCAAGATCGTCATGGTCGACCCGAAAGGCGATGATTTCAGCCGCTATTCAGGTGCGTCAGTGCTCACTCCGAACAAGTCCGAACTGCGCCGCGTGATCGGCAGCTGGAATACGGAGGAGCAACTCACGGAGCGCGCGCAGCAGATGCGCGCGCAACTGGGGCTGGACGCCTTGCTGCTGACCCGTTCCGAAGAAGGCATGAGCTTGTACACGGCCGATGAGGTGCTGCACATGCCGACCGATGCGCGCGAAGTGTTCGACGTCTCGGGCGCCGGCGACACGGTGATCGCCACCATGGCAGCCATGCTGGGGGCCGGCATGGCCCTGGGCGACGCCGTGCGCACGGCCAACCGCGCCGGCGGCATCGTCGTCGGCAAGCTGGGCACTGCCACCGTCACCCGCGACGAGCTGTTTTCGCAGTAATATGTTGTATCGCCTGCGCCGGACCGTTTGATCTGGCGCAGGTTTTCCCGCAGTTCCGCAGTCCCATCTTGTCAACCGTATCACGCTACAGCCGTTAAGCCGTTAAGGCGCTGTTCCTCCCTTGCGTTCGAGTCATCTTGAAACCACATCACGGAGAGATACCCATGTTCAAAAAAATACTGCTGGCCATCGCCACCCTGATCGCGACGATGGGCTTTGCCTTTGCCCAGGTCGATGTTAACAAGGCGGACCAGGCGGCACTCGACAGCGTCAAGGGCATCGGCCCCGTCACGTCGAAAGCCATCGTCGATGAACGCGCCAAGGGCGGCGCCTTCAAGGATTGGGCCGATTTCGAAAGCCGCGTAAAAGGTATCGGCCCGAAAAGTTCCGTGAAACTGTCGGAAGCGGGCTTGCAAGTGAATGGCCAGGCCAAGTCCGGCGCGCCAGCGGCACCCGCTCCGGCGGCGAAAGCTGCCCCGGCAAAAAAGGATGCTGCAGTGAAGGAAGTTGCAGCGAAAGAAGCCGCACCGAAGCCAGCTGCTGCGACCGACACCGCTGCGGCACCAGCCAAGTCGGCCGCTGAAGCGAAGAAGGAAGCTGCTGCAGCCAAGAAAGAAGCCAAGGCCGCCGCCGCTGCCGCCAAGAAGGAAGCCGCCGCCGCCAAGGCAGTGCCTGCTGCCGCGCCGGCTCCCGCTGCTGCCGCGGCCGATGCCGCCCCTGTGAAAACGGCTGCCGAGACGAAGAAGGAAGCCGCTGCCGCGAAGAAAGCGGCAACGGCGGCCAAGAAAGAAGCCAAGGCTGCGGAAGCGGCTGCGAAGAAGGAAGCTAAACTGGCTGCTGCCGACGCGAAGAAGGCAGAAGCCGAGAAAAAGTAAGCGTGTTGCTGTAAAGCGTGTTGCGTGGTGGTGCCGCGCAGCACGAGAAGAAAACCCCGCGTGGTACCGGCCGCGCGGGGTTTTTTTTATTCCGCGGCCGGAATTTCCCGCTTGCCGGTGGGCCGGAATGGCGCAGCCAGTTGCCCGGCCAGCGTCTTCGGCATGTGCGCCTCGATGCCGCAGGCATCGGGCCATGTGCGCGGCAAGTGATGGGTGCCGAACACCCGGTCCAGCACGGGCAGGGTCGACGCATAGTTGCGGTTGATGTGTTCGAATTTGCTGTGGTGCCAGTGGTGGAAGGCGGGCGTGGCCACCAGCCATTCCAGCGGGCCGAAGCGCCAACGCAGGTTGGCGTGGATGAAGAAACCCCAGACGGTGCCGATCAGCAGCAAGAGCACGGGCGCCGCGCTGCCTGCCGCGCCGGGGCCGGCCAGGCCCAGCAGATACAGCGGCGTCAGGCCGAACAGGCGCGTGACGACCATGTCGACGGGATGGGTGCGCGTATTGGCGAGGAAATACAGCTGTTCCGTGCTGTGGTGCACGGCATGGTAGCGCCACAGCCATGGAATTTCATGGCTGAGCCTATGCCCCCAGTAAGTGCCGACTTCGCCGATCAGCAAGCCCAGCAGAAGCTTGCCCCACAGGGGCAGGGTAGACATGGTGGCGGGGATGGCGTCCGGCAGCAGGTGCTGGCCGGCGACGGCGAGCAGGGCCAGCGGCGCGGCCAGCAAGGCGGCCGGCAGCAGGCTGCTGATGAAATAAAAGCCCAGGTCGCTGAACAGTTCCGTGCGGGAACGTCCCGCGTGGCGTTCGCCAAACAAGCGCTCGAGCGGCACGAAGATCACGGCCAGCAGCACCAGCCACAGGCTCAGGCGCAGCACATCGATGGCGATGCCGGGCAGGTGGGTTTGCAGGGTGTGTAGCAGGCTCATTTCATTCCGTCAGGTAAGAAGCAAAAAAATCCGGACAAGGCTGGGCTGGTCCGGATTCTGTCACGCGCGCTGGCGGCTCAGACTGCTACAGCAGCCTTGCGGCGGCGTGCCATGAACCCCAGAAGGCCCAGGCCGCCGATCAGCATGCCCCAGGTCGACGGTTCCGGCACGGCCGACACCAGCGAGACGCCGTCGAGCAGCATGAATGGCGGCGCGCCGGACGGGCTGCCCTTGGCCATGAACGACAGCAATTCGCTGCTGTCCGTGGCCGTGAAGGTCATGCTGGCCTGGTGCCAGCCCGTGAAACCCTGGCTGACGTTGGCCAGGGATGCGGTCTGCTGTTTGCTGTTGCCCAGCGACACATCCCAGTAATTGACCAGGTTATCGCCACGGAAGCCCACTTGCTGGGCCGCGCCGTAGGAAAAGCTCAGGGTGTAGGCCTGGCCGGGGATCAGGCCGCTGACTTGCTGCGTGACGGGGCCGGGAAAGTAATCCCAGTCGGCCGCCAGTACGTTGCCGCCCGTAGGGCTGGCGCCCAGGCCGTTTTGCGGGCCGTGGCCGCTGTACGAATTCGGACCCCACAAGGCCAGCGCCGTCGCGGCGTTGGTGTCGTCGATGTTGTTGCCGTTCAAGACGAAGTTATAGCCTTTGCTGGACCAGTCGCTCAGGTAGGTGCGGTCCGCGCGCGCGTACGTGCCTTCGTTCAGCTGTTTCGAGGTGCCGTTGCTGGTCAGTTCGAAATCGCCATTCTTGACCAGGTTGGTCGTGGCGGCCTGGGCGGTGGTGACGCACAGGGAAGCGGCGGCCAGCACCAGCAAGGTAGATGTTTTACGCATGATAAAGCTCCAAAAGTGACAGGGTAGTGTTGCAGTCTGTCGGCGAGCTTTTGGCCAACGTTTATTCAATCGCGGAAGGGGCGAGAAGGGTACTTCAGGGACAGCGGTGGTGTCCCGTTGCAACGATTATAGCAGCGTTTGCCAAAACGGCATCTAACATGTCTCGAAAACAACAAATATTTTTAGATGGCAATTTTGCCAGGATTAAAAAGTTTTTGCATGCCGCGCACACCTACAGCTGCGATTCGATCGGCAGCCAGCGCATCACGGACACCAGCGTGCGGCGCCAGAAGCCAGCTTCGGGATCGTGCGTCCACACCTTGGCGGGCTCCTCGGTAGCGTCGGACCAGCGCAGGGCGCCCTTGTCGAGGAATACGCGGTAGCTGGTGTCGCTGGCCGTCGAATGCTGGAACAGCGCGCGCATGTCGGCCGCCAGTGCGGCATCGTCGAACAGCACGCCCATCTCCGTATTCAGCTGGGCCGAGCGGGGATCGAGGTTGAAGGAGCCGACGAAACCCCGCTGGCTATCCACCACGACGGCCTTGGTATGCAGGCTGGCGCGGCTCGACCCCATCAGGCTGATGCGCTTGCGGTGCAGGGTCTTCAATTCATACAGCTCGATGCCGCCGCCCAGCAGCGCCTGGCGGTAGCGCGCATAGCCTGCATGCACGAGGGCAACGTCGGTGGCGGCCAGCGAGTTGGTCAGCACCCGGACCTGGACGCCGGCGGCAACTTTTTTACCCAGAGTCTGCGTCAGTTCCGCGCCGGGCACGAAGTATGGCGAGGTCAGCAGCGCTTCCTCGCGCGCGTCCGTCAGCAGGGGCAGCAAGTTGTGCATGAGCCAGTGCTCGCTGCGCTGCAAACTGGCCACGGGCGCGGCTTTTTCCGGCGGGTCCGACAATACTTGCACGTGCGTGCTCCAGTGCAGGCGCAGGCGGCCATCGAGGTGGGCTTGCAGTTGGCCCGCATCGGTCAGCTGGCGCAGGTAGGGCGAGGCGCCCAGTTCTCCGGTCAGCGCGTCGAGGCGGGCGCGCACGGTCTGTAGCTCCGATGCGCCCATGTTCTTGCCAGCGTGCAAGGCGCTGATGGGAATGACGGCGCGGCTGTTCCAGAAACGGTCGAAGATGTCGCTCGTCTGCTGCACGGCGGGGCCCACCAGCAGCAAGTCCGCATCCTGGAAATTGACTTGTTCTGCGGCATCAAAGTATTCATCGCCGATATTGCGCCCGCCGACGAGGGCGACCCTGCCGTCGACGATCCAGGCCTTGTTGTGCATGCGCCGGTTCAGGCTGACGGCGCGCAAGGCCATTTCCATGGCGCGCAACCAGATGCCGTCGCGGTTGCGGCCCGGATTGAAGATGCGCACGTCGATCAGCGGGTGGCTGTCGAGCGCCAGGATGGCGGCGTCCTGGCCCCGCGCGTTGATATCGTCGAGCAACACGCGCACGCGCACGCCACGGTCGGCCGCGCGCAGCAGTTCGCGCACGAGCAGGCGTCCCGTGACGTCGTTATGCCAGATGTAGTATTGCAGGTCGATGCTGCGGCCCGCTTCGCGCGCGCTCAGGGCGCGCAGGGCGAACGCTTCCAGGTTGTCGTCAATCAGCGCCGTGCCGCTGTGGCCCGGGCGTTGCGCCAGTTGCGGCGCCAGCACGCGGTCGAGCAGGGTGGCGTCCGCCGCCACGGGCAAGGCCATCCCTGGCGCACCCAGCGACCGCTCGGCGAAACGTCCGTAGCTGTACAGGGCAGCGATGCTGAGCACGGTAAACAAGGTGGCCAGCAGCAACAGTTTGACGAGCATGCGGCGCACCGTCAGCGGACCGCGGGCATGTTGTGGCGCGAGGAAAGCTTGGCGGTGTGGGACATGCGGACTCTTTCAGCTGGATGGCAACAGCCGATTGTAGCAGTTTCTACAATGCACGATTTTCAGGCGGAGCCAGCCGGCAGCCGCGCCAGGAAGCCGTGAATCTGCGACACCACGGCCGCCCCTTCGCCGACGGCGGCGGCCACGCGCTTGGTGGAACCGGCCCGCACGTCGCCGATGGCGAACACGCCCGGCACGCTCGTTTCCAGGGCGGCCCGCTCCGGCAAGTCCGGCGGCGGGTAGGCTAAATGCGCTGTGTGGCCGTGCGCGCGGCATTCGGCGCGCGTGACGTCGAAGCCCGTGCGGATGAAGCCCTGTTCATCGACGGCCACGGCGCAGTCGTGCAGCCAGTCCGTGTTCGGATCGGCGCCGACGAAGAGAAACACGCGGCGCACGGCGCAAGCGGCTTCCTCGCCCGTGCGGTTGTTGCGCCAGCGCACCTCCGTCAATCCATCGTCGTCGCCTTCGAGGGCGATGATTTCCGTGTGCGTGTGCAAGGTGATGTTGGGCGTGGCGGCGATGCGCTCGATCAAATAGCTCGACATGCTGGCCGCCAGCCCTTCGCCGCGGATCACCATGTGGACCTTGGCGGCATGGCCGGAGAGAAACACGGCCGCCTGGCCGGCCGAATTGCCGCCACCGACCAGGATGATCTCTTCCTGCCGGCACAGCTTGGCTTCGATGGGCGAAGCCCAGTAATACACGCCCCGTCCTTCATACGTTTTCAGGTTCGCCAGCGAGGGGCGGCGATAGCGCGCGCCGCACGACAGCACCACCGTGCGGGCCCGCACCTGCGTGCCGTCGCACAGGTTGACGCGCAGGGGCCAGGTGTCGCACAGCAAGTTGGCGGCGCTGGCCGGCGTGGCGATTTCGACGCCAAATTTTTGCGCCTGCACATAGGCGCGCCCCGCCAAGGCGCGGCCAGAGATGCCGGTGGGAAAACCCAGGTAATTTTCGATGCGCGCGCTGGCGCCTGCCTGGCCGCCATACGCGCGCTGCTCCAGCGCCAGCACGGTGAGACCTTCGGACGCCGCATACACGGCCGTGGCCAGGCCGGCCGGGCCGGCGCCCACCACCAGCACGTCAAAAATCTTGTCGCCGGACAAATCGGGCAGCATGCCCAGACAGCGCCCCAGTTCCGCATTGCCGGGATTCTTCATGATCTTGCCGTCCGGACAGACCACCAGCGGCCATTCCTGCGGCGTGGGCTGGTAACGCCCGGCCAGCGCGGCGGCGGCCGCATCCGTGGCCGGATCGAGCACCGTGTGCGGATGGCCATTGCTAGACAGAAAACTTTGCAGGTGGAACAGATTGCCGTTGCCGCGCGGCCCCACCAGCACGGGGCCGCCCGAATTCGATTCGATCAGCGCCACGCGGCGCAGGATCAGGGCGCGCACGATGCGTTCACCCATCTCCGCCTCGGCCACGATCAGCGCGCGCAAGGATTCCGAGCTGATGTCGAGCAATTCCACGGCGCCCACGGCGCTGCCGTTGACGAGGGTGGGGCGGCCGGACAATTGCGCCACTTCGGCAATGAAGTGGCCGACGCCCACTTCGCGCAGCTGCGACGCCTGCCCCAGCACTTCGTGACGCTTGATGCTGACCCGCCCGGACAATATCACCAGCATGCCGAAGCTGCTGCTGCCCGCCTCGAACAGCGTATCGCCATCGGCAAAGCGCCGCCGCGTGCCATAGCGCTGCAAGCGCTGCAGTTCGAGCGGGGTGAAGACGGGCGAGATATGGTGGCTGCGGCCCTGCAAGTCGAGCGTGGCAAACTGGACGGGATCGTCCTGCGTCGTTTCGGGAATGAATTCGGGTGTGTTGCTGGCCATGGCGAGTCCGTTCGGAGGCTGAATAAGCAAATAACAAAAATAACTAACAGTGGCGAGTCTAGCGCATGCGGCGCGCGCCTGCCGCAATCACCCTTGTACACGCCCGGAAACGGCAGCGCGGCAGGCGCCGTGGGGCATGCGGCGGCGCATCCGGACGCGCGCTCTGGCCCGGATGCAGGCGCCGATGAGCGATACGCCGCCCAGCATCTCATATTAGAATGGGTCTTTGTTGAATCTACTCAAACAGACACGATGGCTTACAAGACACTTGAAGATACGATAGGCAATACCCCGCTGGTGCAGCTGACGCGCTTGCCGGGTGCCGATGCGCTTGCGCGCAACAACGTCATCCTTGGCAAGCTGGAGGGCAATAATCCGGCCGGCTCCGTGAAGGATCGCGCCGCCATGTCCATGCTCAAGCGCGCAGAAGAGCGCGGCGTCATCAAGCCGGGCGATACCCTGATCGAGGCGACCAGCGGCAATACGGGCATCGCGCTGGCCATGGCCGCCGCCTTGCGCGGCTACAAGATGCTGCTCCTGATGCCGGACAATCTCAGCGTGGAGCGCCGCCAGAGCATGGCCGCCTACGGCGCCGACATCCTGTTGACGCCGAAGACGGGCGGCATGGAATATGCGCGCGACCTGGCCGAGCAGATGCAGAAGGATGGCCGTGGCGTGATCCTCGACCAGTTCGCCAACGAAGACAATTCGCGCGCCCACTATGAAAGCACGGGGCCGGAAATCTGGCGCGATACCAATGGCCAGGTCACGCATTTCGTCAGCGCCATGGGCACGACGGGCACCATCATGGGCGTGTCGCGCTATTTGAAAGAGCAGAATCCCGCCATCCAGATCATCGGCGCCCAGCCCGAGGAAGGTTCGCAGATTCCCGGCATCCGCAAGTGGCCGGAAGCATACTTGCCGAAAATCTATGACAAGTCGCGCGTGGACCAGGTGGAATACGTGAGCCAGGGCGTGGCCGAACGCATGGCGCGCAGCCTGGCGGCGGAAGAGGGCTTGTTCTGCGGCATCTCGGCCGCCGGCGCGTGCGAAATCGCGCTGCGCATCTCGCAAACGGTGGAAAACGCGACGATCGTGTTCGTCGTCTGCGACCGTGGCGACCGCTATCTGTCGACCGGCGTGTTTCCTGCTTGATAGTTGATACGGGAAAATAATATCGGCCAGAACGGCCTGAGAACTGCTGGAAATACCCCCTCCCCATGGCGGGGAGGGAAAACCTGCGCAACTGGCAGGATCAGCCTTGTGGCGTTTCGCCTTCTTTTGGCTTGAATTGCTTGTCGCTGATGCGGAATTTGTTGCGACGGTCACCCATCAGGTAACGCAGGTCGCGGATGCTCAGGTCGCTGACTTCGTGCATGCGGATCAGCAGCGATGCGCCGACCGGCAGGCGGTGGTGGCGGATTTTGCTGATGACTGGTGGCGCTACTTCCAGCGCGCGGGACAGGGCTGCGTCGTTTTTCAGGCGCAGGTTTTCGATCAGGGTATCGAGCAATCTGTTTGGGTTGTATTGAAGCAGATCGTCGGAGTCCGAATCGCTGTTCATATCAATGCCGACTTGGTTTGTCATGATGTTATTGTTCCTTCTGTAGTTGCACTGCAAAGTAAAAAACACTCGGAGCTCGCTCTTGCTGCGTTCATGTTCATTCTTTACTAAAAGGAACGAATTCACACACGGTACGATCCGGGATACAGTTTTTCGTAATATATACACAATTGTACAACAGGATTCAATTTCAGGCCGGAAAGCCCAGTAATCTTGCTTTGTACAAAATAGGTGTTGTCTTGTTGCAACACCTATTTATTCTTTATTATGCTCTATGATAGAACAAAAATTGTACTTTGACAAAAGTTAAGTATAAAACCATTTCCGTATTCCGTGCCGCACAAAGGCTGGCGAGCAAGGCTGGCACATGTTATCGGCCCTACCATAGACTTGTTTTCTGGTCGCTTCAACATCCCTTACGCTTTCTTACAAGTAATATTATAACTTTACACCGACTTTCAGTTAGCGTGCGCGCACTTGACTGATGGCCTTGCCCAAGTCGATCACTGACATGGCATAAAAATAACTTCTGTTGTACTGAGTTATAGCAAAGAAGTTATTGGTTGCCAAGTGATACTCAGTTGCTTCTGAACCATTTTGCAGATCGATCAGGCCGAACAACATGTTCTGCGGCGTGGACGGGGCGGCGCTCACGCCGGCCTCCTGCAATTCCGCCAGCCGGTACTTGGCTTGCAAGCCCTGGCCGATGAATTTTTCCCAGGCGCGGCTGGCAGAGACGGTGACGGGATAGGTGCTGATGGCCGGATCGTCGCGCCGCCAGCCGTGCTCGACGAGGAAATGCGCGACGCTGCCGATGGCGTCGGCCGTGGAATTGCGCAGGTCGATGTGACTATCGCCATCGAAGTCCACCGCATATTTCATGATGCTGCTAGGCATGAACTGGGGCAGGCCGATGGCGCCCGCATACGAGCCGAGCAGGGTCAAGGGATCGATGCCATCCTTGCGCGCATACAGCAGCGCGTTTTCCAGTTCCCCCTTGAAAAACTCCATGCGCGCGGCGCGGGTCGGGCTTTCCGGATAGGAAAACGCCAGGGTGGTCAGCGCGTCGAGCACGCGGAAGCGGCCCGTGTTGCGTCCATACACCGTTTCCACGCCGATGATGCCGACGATGATTTCGGCCGGCACACCATACTCGCGTTCGGCACGCGCCAGCGCTTCCGCATTTTCTTCCCAGAATTTCACGCCCGCATTGATGCGCACCGGCTCGATGAAGCGGGCGCTGTACGCTTGCCAGTTCTTCGGCTTGCCCGGCGGGGCCGGCTTCATCAGTTGCACGGTCGATTCGACATAGCGCACCTTGCCGATCAGGGTATCGAGTTCGGCGCGGTTAAAGCCATGCTTGGCGGACATGTCGTCGAGGAAGGCGCGTACTTCTTTCCAGTTGGCATAGTCGACAAATTCACCTTCGAAGTCGAATTTCGCCGGTACTTTCTTCGCCGCCGGCTTGCCGGCAACCTTCTTGACGGGCTGGGCCTTGGCCGCGCGCACGGCACGGGCGCGGTCGGCGTCGGAAATATTGCTGTTTTCGCCAGCGTGCACGGTGGACAGGCACAGGGGAAGGGAGAGGAGCAGGGACAGGGCGGAGGTTTTGATCGGTAACAAGGAGCGTCTCATCGGCATTGGGTTAACAGGCGGCGCAAGCTGCGCCGCGCGCGGAGTTGTTCGTCTGGGTTGGCATTACCATACTTCATCGCGGCATAGATTGCCAGAAACTGTGCGATGGCGGCGTGCGCTTCGGGCGTGGCCTTGCCTGCGGCCAACCGGGCAGCATAACCGTGCGGGCCTTCATGCGGCGCACGGCTGTAGTCGCGCCGCGCCTGCCGGTGGCAAAACTGCGCGTACAGGGCGTCGAGCGGATCGCCTTGCCGCGTCTGCCGCCACCAGACCAGTGCGCCGGCCAGGGCGGACAGCAGGGCCAGCAAGGCGCAAGCGGCTGCCAGCTTTTTTGCCGGCAGGTTTTTCAAGCCATCGAGCATGGCGCGCCGGCGTTGTGGCGTGGTGTCGAGCACCCAGTGGCTCCAGGCTTGCTCGGCTTGCTGCCATTGCTGGCGCCACGCGGCCAGCGCTCCGTGCGCGCCGCCGTCGAGGCCGGCCAAGGCGCGCCATGCCGTCAGCGGCGACGGGGCCGGCGGCAGGGCGGCATCGAGGTTGCGCTCCGTGCGCAGGGGCGCGACGGCGCTGGTGGGATCGACGCGCACCCAGCCCCGGCCCGCCAGCCACACTTCGCTCCACGCATGGGCGTCGGACTGGCGCACGCTCAGGCTGTTGTCTGCCGCGCCATGCAGGCCGCCCTGGTAACCGGTGACGACGCGCGCGGGAATCCCCATGGCGCGCATCAGCACGACAAAGCTGCCCGCGTAATGTTCGCAAAAGCCCGCTTGCGTGACAAACAGGAAGTCGTCGACGCCATGCTTGCCCAGCAGCGGCGGCTGCAGGGTGTAGCGGAAGGGGGCGCGGCGGAAGTGTTCGAGCACGGCGGCGATGGCGTCGGCGGGCGCCAGCGCCTGCGCGCCATGGCCGCGCAATGCGCGGGCCCAGGCCACGCTGCGCGGATTGCTACCGGCAGGCAAGGCTAGCCAGGGCTGCTGCTGGGCAAAAGACAGGCTGGCCTGCAAGCGGTAGCGGGGTTGGGAACTGACGCGGTAACGTACGGTCGAAGTAATGGGCTGTATGGTCAGCACTTCCAGCGCGGACGACACGACGTACGGATTGCCGGGCAAGCGTTCGATGCTGCGCGGCACGTCGAGCGCGAAGATGCGCCGCTGGCCGCTCGCTTGCAACGTCACTTCGTATTGGCTGGGCTGGCCTTCCAGGGCGATGTCTATCCGGCTGTCGGCGGCAGGCGTGCGCTGGCCAGCGCCCCTGCGCGTCCAGGTGGTGCCGTCGAAGTCGCCCAGCACCACGCCGCGCCAATACAGCTGGTCTTGCGGCGGGAGCGGCGTGCTGAAACGGGCTGTGAAGACGGGGTCGCTTGACAGGGCCAGCGAGGCGATGGCGCCCGGCTGCATGCTGTCGGACAAGCCCGTGCGCGCCTGCGTGCCTTCTGGTGCCGCGCCCCACAGGGGGCCGTCGACGCGTGGCACGGCAAGAAACATCACGGCCGACAGGGGAAGGGCCAGCGCCAGCATGTGCCCCAGCAAGCCCAGTCTGTGCGCCAGGCGCGGTTGCACGGCGCCATACTGGGACGACAGCAGGCCGGCCAGCAGGACGATGACGGTGGCCAGCATCCAGGCGGCGCTGACGATGCCTTGCGCATGAAAGAAGTTCGCCAACAGGAGGAAAAAACTGAGGAAGACGAACACGAAGATGTCGCGCCGGCCATGCATTTCCAGCGATTTCAAGGCCAGCAGCAAGGCCAGCATGGCTACGCCCGCATCGCGTCCCAGCACAGTGCCGTAGCTGACATAGACGGCGGCGATGCCGAGCAAGGCCAGCGGCGCGAGCACGGCCAGCCGCGGCTGGCGCCGGCCCCGTACGGTGATGAAGGCGCGCCACAGCAGGGGCGCGGCGGCGGCGGCCGACAGCCATGGGGGCAGGTGCAGCGCGTGCGGCGCCAGCACCATGGCGGCGGCCAGCAACAGCAGCAGGATGTCGGCCTTGTCGCGCGGCAAGTTGGCTAGCCATTGCCTCATGCCAAGGCCTCATCCTGTGGCAAATCGTGCGGCAAATCGTGCAGGGCCAGCGCGCGCAGGCAGGCGTCGCGCTGGCGGGCGCCCAAGGCCGGCGCCACGGTCAGCGTGCCCAGGCGCAAGCCGTATGGCAGGCCCGTGCGTTCCGCCTGCAACACCCAGGCGGCCAGGCGCGACAACCGCGCTTCCGGCGCCAGCGCGTGCAGGGCGGCGTGCTCGAGCACGATGCTGTCAGGGACGGCTCCCGTTGGCGCGTCGGCGGCTGGCTGGAATTGCTTGCTGAATAAATGCTCGCCGTCATGGCGGGCGATCTGGCGCCAGGCCAGGCGCCGCAAGGGGTCGCCCGCTTGGTAGGCGCGCACGCCCGCCAGTTCCACTGCCAGTTCCAGGGCGCCATCGGACGTGCGTGGTCGTGTTTGTTGCCGTGTCTGCTGTACCGTGCCTGCCGGCAAGGGCAGCGGCGGCGCGTTGTGCTCGGGTTGCGGATACACGAGCACGCGCGCCTCGGGCTGCCAATGGCACCAGGCGATAAACAGGCCCAGCGGGAAACTGCCGGACAGGCGCACCGGCGGGGCAATCACCCATCCACGTTGCCGCGCCGCCACGACGATGGTGACGGCCGTTTCCCCGTGGGCGGCGATGTCGACCGGGCCGGGCGCCGCCGCCGAATCGCGCATGGCCAGGTGGATCGCATGGCGCGGGCGGGCGCTGCGGTTGATCAGGCGCAAGGTGAACGTGGCCTGACTGCCCGCGAACACGGGATTGCCCGGCGTGGCGGCCAACGCCAGGCCCGCCAGGTTACGGCTGGCAAACAACATGTCGGCGATGGCGCAGGCGGCCGCGAAACAGGTCAGCGCGTAGCCAAGGCCCAGGCGGTAGTTGACGGCCGCGATCCACAGCGCCAGCAGCAGCGCGGCAAACGCCAGCCCCGCGCGCGAGGGACGGATGTGCACGCGCTGCGCGCCCAGCCAGGGGCGCGCCGGCAGCCAGCGGATGGTGCGCAGGCGCACGGCTGTCAGACGGGTGTCGCCAGCAGCAATTGCTGCAGCAGCATGCGGCTGTCCGTGACCCCTTGCGCGGCGTGCAGGCGGTGGGCGCAGACGGGAATGAGTACGGCTTGCACATCGTCGGGCGTGACGTGGTCGCGTCCGGCCAGGGCGGCCCAGGCGCGCGCCGCCTGCAGCAAGGCCAGCGCGGCGCGCGGACTCAGGCCATCGGCAAACACGCCCGGCACGCGGGTGGCATGCACGAGGGACAGCACGTAGTCGACGACGGCAGGTGAGGCGTGGATGGCGCGCAGGCCTGCTTGCGCCTGCAGCAATTCTTCCGCGTTCATGACGGCTGGCAAGGTTTGCAGCATGGCGCGGCGGTCTGCGCCCAGCAGCAGTTCCCGTTCGGCGGCCGCATCGGGGTAGCCCAGGGTGACGCACATGAGAAAACGGTCCAGCTGCGATTCGGGCAGGGGGAAGGTGCCCAGCTGGTGCGCGCAGTTTTGCGTGGCGATGACGAAAAACGGCTGCGGCAGCGCGCGCGTGACGCCATCGAGCGTCACTTGCCGCTCTTCCATCGCTTCCAGCAAGCCCGATTGCGTCTTCGGCGTGGCGCGGTTGATCTCGTCGGCCAGCAGCACCTGGGTAAACAGGGGGCCTGGATGAAAGATGAAACTGCCACTGCCACGGTCATACACGCTCATGCCGGCCACGTCGGCGGGCAGCAGGTCGCTGGTAAATTGCTGGCGCTTCCATTGCAGGCCCAGCGAGATGGCCAGCGCATGCGCCAGGGTCGTCTTGCCCACGCCGGGCACGTCCTCGATCAGCAGGTGGCCGCCGGCCAGCACGCAGGCGAGGGTCTGGCGGATCTGTAACTGTTTGCCGACGAGAACTTCGCCGATCTGCTGTGCGGCCTGGTGTATTTTCGAAAACATGCTATTTCTATCACAGTAAGACGGATTATTTAATTTACAATCGCTTTGGCCAGGTCAAACCGCGCCGCCCGCCGCCTGCGCGCTCGTGGTAGATTAGCGTGACAGCAAAGGCGGCAAGGGCGGCACAGACCAGCCAGTGATTTTATGCGAGAACGGGCCAGGCAGGCAGGAATGCTCTGCAGTGATTCCGGCACGCGTTCCCGGTATGGATAGAGAGCAGAGACAGAGGTAACCAGTACAGCGCATGAGCACAGCCATTTATACCCATCCCGATTGCCAGCGCCACGAAATGGGCGACTGGCATCCCGAATCGCCGGCCCGCTTGCAGGCCATCAACGATCAATTGATCCTGGCGCACATCAGCGACCTGGTCGAGCACCGCGAAGGCGTGCGCGCGCAATTGTCCGATATCGAGCGCAACCACAGCGCCACGGCCATCGGCCTCGTGCGCGACAACGTGCCGCCCGCGGGCGACTATTACCCGCTCGACGGCGACACCTTGCTCAACGCGCACAGCTACGATGCGGCGCTGGCCGCCGCTGGCTCGGCCGTGGCAGCCACGGACGCCGTCATCGACGGCGAGATCAGCAACGCCTTTTGCGCGATCCGCCCGCCCGGCCACCACGCGCGGCCCAGCGAGCCCATGGGCTTTTGCCTGTTCAATAACGTCGCCATCGCCGCCAAGCATGCGCTCGACGTGCGCGGGCTCGAACGGGTCGCCATCGTCGACTTTGACGTACATCATGGCAATGGCACGGCCGAATCCGTGGCGCACGATCCGCGCATCCTGATGGTCAGCTTTTTCCAGCACCCCTTCTATCCGTACAGCGACGTGGAATCGTACACGGACACGCGCGTCAACGTGCCCGTGCCGGCCCGATCGAAAGGCGACGCCGTGCGCCAGCTAGTGCTCGACCACTGGCTGCCCGCGCTGCACCGGCAGCAGCCGCAGATGATTTTCATTTCCGCCGGTTTCGACGCCCACCGCGAAGACGACGTGGGCGGCATGGGCTTGGTGGAGGCCGATTACACGTGGATGACGCAGCAAATGATGGCCGTGGCCAATCAGTATGGCAAGGGCCGCATCGTCAGCTGCCTCGAAGGGGGCTACAACCTGTCGTCACTGGGCCGCAGCGTGGCCGCGCACGTGAAGGCGCTGGCGGAGCTGTAAGGGGGAGCTTGAACTACAGCAGGCTGGGGCGGCTGCGGGAATTCGTGTGGCGGTGCGTCTGGTAGTCGAGCGCGTCGCCAGCCATGAAGCGGCGCCAGGCTTGCGTGTAGACGAGCGATGATTTATCCGCGTCAAAACTGTTGAGCTGCAACATGTCGCGGTGGTGCTTGATTTCATTGACCAATTGGTCATACAGCACTTGCAAGCCATAGCTGTCGGCGCTCTGGCGCTTCAGGCGCTCTTCCAGCTGCGCCACTTGCCCCTGCAATTGCCGGCATTCCTTCTTCCACTGCAACAGGCTGCCATTGCGCGGCACGCGCTTGGCCGCCGCCTTGGCCGGGCGCGCGCTGCCACGTTCGCATTCCACGTGTGCCGCTGGCGCCTTGCCAGTGTGTTCCATCACCATATCGAGCCATCCCTATCGCCTATCTCCCTGCACCCGGCGCTAGCCAGCCTGGAAAATAATTGCTTTTCATTTAAGAGGCGATATTAGAACATACTTCTTTATTTCTTTCAGTAAATATAAGAATCCACGTGGAAATATTTGACCTGGCTGCGCGGGCGGCGCCTTATTGGCGCTGCGCTGCCTGCGAGGGCGCTGCCGGGGCGGCTCCCGCCATTTTCCCGTCGTCGGCGTAGGTCAGGGTCAGCAGGGTATTGTCGTCCCAGTTCAGGTCATGCAGCGGCGGCACGAAGCGTTGCCGGTCTTGCGTGACGCGGATGTCCAGCGTGCGCTCGCCCGAGCGCGCCTGCACGGCAAGCAGCTTGTGCACCACGGGAAACGGCACGTGGATCAGCGACGAGTGGCACGGCCCGCCTGCCAGGCGGAACAGGTTGCGCCGGACAAAGGACAACTCATCCTGCTCGACGGCCCAGCGGATTTCGCATTCCAGGCGCAGGTCGCCCAGGCGGCGCACGTTCTGGGGCAAGCCCGGCGTATGGATGTCGGCGCGCCAGCGCAGGGTGTCGCGCTTCTTGTTGCTGACCAGGTCGGCATTCGCATCGTAGGCGGTCTTGTCGCGCGACAAGGTGAAGCCGCCGTCCGCCGCCAGCGGCACGGGGATGGACAGGTTGTCGGCTGACAAGTGCAGGGTCACGCCATCGAGCCTGGCCTGCGGCGTGGCGGGAATCAGCATGAAGCGCAGCGGCGCGCCCGGCGCCAGGCGCTGGTGGTCGGCATACGCATCGAGTCCCTTGAGCATGGTGCGGTAGGGGCGCAGGTCGGGATCGCGCGTGCTTTGCACGTCGACAATCTGCTGCATTTCCTGGCTTGCCGCGTCGCCCGGCGCCGCCGCTTGTTCCTGGGCCATGGCGGGCAGCAGGCTGGCATAAAGGGAGGCGAGGAGGCAAAAGCGGGGAAAGTGCATGGATTGCGTGCCAGGTTAAGCTTGCGATGGGAAACCGTCCAGGCTGGACGGACTGCGAATCTTATCATTCATGTAACTGCCAAATTATCACCAATTGTCTCGTTCGTGTCGCACGGCTGGCGTTGGCGGCGGAAAATGGGACGTCGTGGCGGCAACCACGTAAAATAGCGGATTGACCGAACGATTTTGAAAGCAAGAGCATGGCGATACAATGGTACCCAGGACACATGAACGCGGCCCGCAAGAAAGCGGCCGAGACCATGGAAAACACCGATCTGGTGATTGAAGTGGTGGACGCGCGCCTGCCGGCAGCCAGCTGCAATCCCATGGTGGACGAGCTGCGCCTGTTCCGCCAGCGCCCTTGCCTGAAAATCCTCAACAAGACCGACCTGGCCGATCCTGCCGCCACGGCTGCCTGGGTGGCCTATTTCAACGCCCAGGAAGGCGTGACCGCGTATGCGATGACGACCAAGAAGCCGGGCGACGTGGCGCGCATTCCGGAACTGGCGAAATCGCTGGCGCCGCACCGCGGCGTGCCGACGAAGCCGCTGCGCATCATGATCATGGGCATTCCCAACGTGGGCAAGTCGACCCTGATGAACGCGCTGCTGAAAAAGCGCGTGGCCAAGGTGGGCGACGAGCCGGCCGTCACCAAGATGCAGCAAAAGTTGTACCTGGACAAGAACACGATTTTGGTCGACACGCCCGGCATGCTGTGGCCGAAGATCGCCATCCCCAGCGACGGCCTGATGCTGGCGGCCAGCCACGCCATCGGCTCGAACGCGCTGATCGAAGAGGAAGTGGCCGTGTTCCTGGCCGAGGAATTGCTCAAGCGCTATCCGGACTTGCTGGCGGCCCGCTACGGCACCAAGGTCGATGAAGTCGACGCCATCGGCGTGGTCGAAGGCATCGCCGCCAAGCGCGGCTTCCGCATCAAGGGCGGCGACTACGATTTCGAGAAAGCCTCGCATACCCTGCTGCTCGACTACCGCAGCGGCATCCTGGGACGCATTTCGCTGGAAACGCCGGACACGCGCGCGGCCCTGCTGGCCCAGCACGCGGCCGAGATGGCGGAAAAAGCGGCCAAGGCGGCGGAAATCGCCGCCGAGAAGGCCAGGAATGCGGCGCGCGGCAAGCGCGGCACGTAAGTTACCGCTCCACCATGAAAAAAGCGCCGCGACAGCAATGTCGCGGCGCTTTTTTCATGCGCTGGCCGATTAGCCGAATTTGAAGCTGGTCACGGCCAGCGCGCCAAAGAAATCCTCCTCGTGGTACACGACGTGCGCCGCTTCACGCTCGGCCGCGCCCAGCGCCACCATCAGCGGCAGCAGATGGTCTTCCTGCGGATGGGCCTGGCGCGCGCCCGGCGCCTGGTCCCAGGCCAGCAATTGCTCCAGCCTTTGTTCTGGCGGCAGGGCCATGGCCTGGCGCAGCCAGGCGTCGAACTGGTGCGAGGCGACGGCGCCTGCCTGGCCGAACTGGCGCAGGTTGTGATAGGACAGGCCGCTGCCGAGTATCAGCACGCCCTGGCGGCGCAGGCTGGCCAGCGCGCGGCCCACTTCGACGTGCGTGAGCGGGTCGTAGCCGTGTTTCAGCGACAGTTGCACCAGCGGCATGTCCGCCTGCGGGTAGATGGGGAACAGGGCGCTGAAGGTGCCGTGGTCGAAACCCCGCTCGTGGTCCAGGCGCGCCGGATGGCCTGCCGCATCGAGCAACTGTTTCACCTGCGCCGCCAGTTCCGGCGCGCCCGGCGCCGGGTACTGGATCTGGTACGTATGCGGCGGAAAGCCAGAATAGTCGTAGATCATGCCCGGACGGGGGCTGGCCGAAACGAGGAATTGCGGCCCTTCCCAGTGCGCCGTGACGACCAGCACGGCCTTGGGACGCGCGCCGACCTGGCGCGGGATATCTTGCAGCGACGCTTCCAGCACGTCGTAGCGGCCGCCGAACTGGTCTTTCATGAACGGCCACGGGCCGCCGCCGTGCGACAGGAAATACGTGGGGAAGGTGTGCTCTTGCATGGCGGCTCCTGAGGGGAATGGCTAACGATGGAACCATGATAGTCATGCGCAGTCAGTTGATCAAGATCGCTATTATTGATATATCATTTCCATTTTGTTGATGATTGGATGGGTATGGATACCTTGCGCAGCATGCGCGTGTTTCGCGCCGTGGTGGAGCTGGACAGTTTTGTGCGCGCCAGCGAGCGCCTGGACCTGTCGCCGGCCATGGTCAGCAAACACGTGATGCACCTGGAGCGCCACCTGGGCGCACGCCTGCTGAACCGCAGCAGCCGCCACCTGAGCCTGACGGAAATCGGCAAGGTGTATTTCGAACAGTGCCGCGACATGCTCGACAATCTTGACGAGGTGGAAGCGACCGTCGGCCGCACGACGGTGGTGCCGCGCGGCATGCTGCGCCTGAGCGCGCCCGTCTGGTTCGCCAACGCCATCTTTACGCGCACCCTGGCCGCCTACCGCGAGCGCTTTCCGGAAGTGACCTTCGACATCGACCTCAGCGGCCGTGTGGTGAACCTGGTGGAAGAGGGTTTCGACCTGGCCCTGCGCGTGAGCCAGGCCCCATCGCCGGCCCTGATCGCGCGGCCCATCGGCAGCATCGAATTCCACCTGGTGGCCGCGCCCGCCTATCTGGCGCGCGCGGGCCACCCGCACCTGCCGCAAGACCTGGCGCAGCACGCCATGATCAGCTATTCCTTGCTGGCGAACGGCAATGAACTGGCCTTCGACGGGGCACAGGGGCGCGAGACGGTGAAGTTTTCGCCCGTCCTGCAATGCAATAACGAAAGCCTGCTGCACGCGGCCGCGCTCGACGGCATGGGCATCGCGCTGCTGCCGTCGTGGCAAACGGATGCGGACCTGGCGGCGGGGCGGCTGGTGCGCCTCTTCGACGATTTCAAGCTGGCGGGCGGCAAGGTGTACGCCGTGTACACGAGCCGCCGCTACCTGTCGTCGAAAGTGCGCACCTTCATCGACTTCCTGGCCGATGAAGGGCGCCTGGGGGCTTGATTACGCGAGCGAGCGCTTGACGTCGATCAAGGCGAACAGGCGCGCGCTGCGCATCCACGCCAGCACCAGCGCCGCCAGCTGCGTCACCAGCAAGCCGGCCACGATGGCCAGCGGGCCGGGCGCGGCCAGGTTCAGGCGCGCCACGCCCAGCAGCGCATACAGCGCCAGTCCCAGCACGGTGATGACGAGGTAGATGGCCAGGCTGGCCAGCGGACGCCGGCGCAGCATGCCCAGTCCCCGCCACCAGGCCTTGACGGCCGATGTGCGGCGGCGGTCGACGGCCAGCGCCGCGCGGCCCGCGTCGAGCGTGGCGCAGGCCAGCAGGAACAGCAAACCCGTAAGCAGCAAGGCCAGGTGGCGGGCCAGGTCGGCATCCGCTTCCAGGATGGCTTTCGCCGCGTGCTTGTCGGCCAGTTTCAGTGCGCCGGCGCCGATCGCCAGCGCCACGCCCAGCGGCACGATGCTCCACAGCAACATGCGCAGCATGCGGCCGTATTCGCTGAAGGCACCCGTCAGCAGGGGGCCGAAGCCGGGTGGCGCAGGCGCGCGCGCGGCCGTCACCACCAGGCCGCTCAGCAGCGGCGACAGCAGCAGGGCCAGCACGACGCCGGTGATGGCGGCCTGGCTGATGGCGGCGCCGTTGCGTCCCGTGTTGGCCACCAGGTCGGCCAGGGTCATCAGGTCGAGCTTGTGCGCCAGGGCCGCTGCATGCACGGCGTTATCGAGGCTGGCGCTCAAGGTGCGCCAGAGGGGAATGACGGCAAGGATGGCGGGGATCAGTAGCAGGCCCGCCCACAGCAGCAGCAAGCGCCATTGCAGGGCGGCGCGGCTGGCGCGCGTGGTCAGGGTCAGGCCGCTGGCCCGTGTCGTGGAAGTGGCGCTCATACGGTGGCAATCAGGGAAAGGAGGTATTGGAAGACGGCGGCAAGGTCGAAGCTCCAGCGCCGCGCGGCCGAGGTGTCGGTTTTCAGGGTGCGGCTGTCATCGAGCTTGTTGACGTCGAGGTAGTGCACGCGGTCGGGATCGAGTTCGGCCGAGACGGCCTTCACGGGCTTGCTCCAAGTGTAGCGCTGCCACAGCTGCTCGTTATCCCACACCACGCGTTCGGAGCTGCCGTCGGCGAATTTCACCAGCAGCACCTGCGGCACGGGCGCGCCGCGGCGGCGCAAGACCACGCTGGTGAGATAAGGATACGGTCCCGTGCCGGGCTTGGCGTCCGGATGCGCCTTGTCCCACGCCTCGCGTACCTTTTTCTCCTCTTTTTCCAGCGCTTCGGCCGTATGTTCCACGCGCTTGCCGTTCACCACCGCCATGCCGGCCAGCGGCGTCTGCTCTTCGCTGGTGAAGGTGCCGATGCGGTCGTCGATATTTGCGCTGGCATAGACCTGCTGCGCGAAGACCTGTTCCACGATGCGGCGCTGGCCCGTCGCCTCGGCCAGCGTTTCGCGCAGGTCGGCCACGCTCGGGTGGCGGAATTTCCACTGTTCGTAATAGGCCTTGAAGCCCCGTTCCATGGCTTCGCTGCCGATGCGCGCTTCCAGGTCGCGCATGGTGATGGCCGTGCGGCTGTAGACGGGGCCCACGCCCTGCAGGCGGTTCCACGCGTTCTGGCCCAGCGGGTCGGCCGCATCCTGGCGCGGCGCGGCCATGCGCTCGAATTCGAAGACCTTGAAGACGGGATCGAAGCCCAGGCGCTTGAGCAGGGGCGTGGTGGCGTGAATATCCTGGCCGCGCGCGCGCAGCATGCGCTGGTCCCAGTATTCGTTCAAGCCTTCGTCGAGAAGGGGTTCCTCGAACTCGTTCGACGCCAGGATGCCATAGAAATAGCCATGGCCGAATTCATGGATGGTGACGAAATCGAGGCCGAATTCGGGAATGGTCTTCGGCTGCAGGTTGGCGTAGCTCGAGGCCGTGATGAAGGTCGGGTATTCCATGCCGCCTGCTTCGGCCGCGTTAAACGGCGGAATCACCACCGTCAGCGTCTTGTACGGATACGGGCCCAGGGTGCGCGAGAAATACGTGAGCGAATCCTTGGCCGCCTGCAGCGCGGGCGCCGCGTTCGACGCGTATTCGGGCGGGTACAGCACCTTGATGGCCACCGGCGGGCTGCCAGGACCGCTCCAGCTGCCCGTCAACGGCTGCGCGCTGCGCTTGTCGGCCGTCCAGGCGAAATCGTGCACGTCGCCCTGCACATAGTGATGCGTGAGCATGCCGTTCTTTTCCTGCGGCGCGCCCTGCAGTTCGCCCGTGGCGCCCACCGTGTACTCCTTGGGCACGGTCAGCTTTACGTCGTAGTTGCCGAAATCGGCGTAGAACTCCGAATTGAGGTGGAATTCATGCGCGTTCCAGCGCGGCGCGGTGGCGCCCCGTTCGCCGGGCAGTTCCAGCACGGCGATCTTGGGGAACCACTGGCCCACCAGGTGGAAGCTGCCGAAATAGCCGGTGCGCGCGATGACGCGCGGCAACTGGTCGAAGAAGCGGATGTCGAGCGTCGTCTCGGCGCCCGGCGCGACGGCCTGCGGCAAATCGACGCGCACGACCGTGCGGTCGGTGGCCGGGCCGTTGTCCGGCTGGACGAAATGCCAGGGCGCCTTGGCGCCGTTCTGCGTCATGCTGCGCAGTTCGATGTAGCCCCACTCGCCGTCGCGCGTGTCGACGCCCGAGCGGAAGCCCGTGTCGAGCTTGCGCTTTTCGGTGAAGAAGGTCGAATGTTCGCCTTCGAAGGCATTCAGGTACAGGTGCAGGTACACGCTTCTGACGGCTTGCGCGCTGCGGTTGCGCCAGCGCAGTTTCTGCTGGCCGTCTATCGTGTGCTTGACGGGATCGAGCGTCGCTTCGATCTGGTAATCGACGACGCGGTCCGACAGGGTCGCTTGCGCGCCCGTGCGCGCACCGCCCCAGGCATTGCTGGCGCTGGGCGTGCTGACGGCCGACGCATGCGGCGACGCCAGGGCGATGCCGTCGGCGGATGGCGCCAGCGGCGCGGGCGCGCCGGCCGGCTTGCCTTGGCCCGGCTGGGCGAACAGGTCGGCCTGCAAAGCAAGGCCGGCCAGCAGCATGGCGGTGATGGAAAGGGCTTTGAGCTTGCCCGAGATGGGGAAAAAACCAATGCTGCGGCGCGTGCCGCGGGGACTTGGCGGCCCCCGGCGCGTTGTGCTACGACTTTCCATGCGTGACTCCCACAGTGACTTCTTATTGTTGATTTTTAAATGCAGTCGGCTGCGCCCAGGATCGCCGGGCGCACCTTAATATACCTACAAAAATGCCAAATCACCAATAAAATATTGGCATAAGGAAAGTACCGCCGGGCTGGCGCTTGCGGCGCCGTGCGCCGTGCGTATAATGATTCGCTTTTGCCATCCTTCCGTTCCACCAGCGCGCGTCTGCGCCGCGGTGACGCCTCCAGCCTGCCGCCATGATGCCTGCCCCTCCCGTCCTGACCATCGCCACGCGCGCCTTGCTGCTGTGCGCCCTGGCCATGCCGGCGTGCGCGCAGGAAGGCGTGGATGCCGGCGCGGCCGGCGTCACGCATGGCGACGTGTCCGCCGAGCTGGCGCAGGGCGGCCAGCACAGCGTGCGCGGCGCCCTGTCGCGCGAGCAGGACGGCATGACGCTCGATGTGGCTATGGACGGGCTGCGCAATGGCAATTACCGCGATGGCAGCGTGTTTCACCAGCGCGGCATCAACGGCGGCGCGGAATGGAAGGCGCGCCAGGGCCGCTTCGGCTTCAGCGCCGACCAGCTGAACCAGGAGACCCGCTATCCCGCGCCCGAGGCGCCGTTCCTGGCCTTGCTGGCGGCGCGCCCGGAAGACCTGTACCGCTATGAGGTGCGGCGCGCCAGCGCCTTCGTGCAGCGCTATGTGGGCAGTTTCGAGCTGGGCGTGGAACTGTCGCAGCGGGAAAAGCGCGCCACGGCCCACTATGCGGGCGAGGACGGCAGCAGCGAATCGAGGTACAGCAGCCGCCGCCGGCAGCTGGCGCCCCGCCTGCGCCATTACGGCAAGGTGGGCGGCGTGGGCACGGATACGGAAGTGGGCCTGGACCTGATGCAGTGGCAGCGGCGCTCGGACCGCGATGGCGACGGGCAGCGCCGCCAGTATTCGCGCGCGCTGCTGCTGCGCGAAGAGCTGGCCTTCGGCGGCCCGTATGCGCCGCGCCTGCTGCTGGGGCTGCGGCATGAGCAGTTCCAGCTCGATCCGGCCGACCTGCCCGCCGGCGGCAGCGACTGGGAAAACCAGAATGCCTGGGATTTGCAGGGCAGCCTGCAATTGCGCCCGCAACTGAGCGTGTACGCCAAGGCCGCGCGCAGCTACCGCATCGACGACGATGGCTATACCCGCGCCGGCTACCGCCCCCTGGCGGGCCAGTTGCGGCGCGAAATGGAAGTGGGCGCCACCGTCGGCGACGCGGCGCGCAGCGCTTCCGTGCGCGTATTCAGCGAGCGCCTGAGCAACCAGATCGTTTTCGACCAAAGCCTGGGCCAGCTGGGCTTTGCGGGCAACCTCGACCCCTCGCGCCGCGACGGCATCGCCATCGAGGCCAGCATGGCGCTGGTGCGCGACTGGCGCCTCGACGGGCAACTGCGGCAAGTGCATGCGCGCTACGACGATTACGCCTATGACGGCCCGGATATCGCCCTCGTGCCGAAAACCCTGGCCAGCCTGCGCCTGTACTGGACGGGGCAGGGCGGCGCCAGTGCCGACGTGGGCGTGCAATGGCTGCGCGCGCTGCGCTATGGCCCCGATTTCGCCGGCAGCTGCCTGGCTCAGGTGCCCGCGTTTGCCACCGTGGACGGGCGCTACGCGCACAAGCTGGGCGCCTGGGAGCTGGAGCTGGCCGGCAGCAACCTGGCCAACCGCCGCCATTACGGCGATGCGCCCGGCTGCCGTTCCAGCATTTACCTCAAGGATGCGCGCCAGCTGCGCGTGTCGGCGCGCTACCATTTTTGAGGCGCGGGTGCAGCGGGGCTTAAATACGGCTTAAGCTGGCGCAAACCGGGGCGATAAACATGGCTTTTTTCCGCCCGGGCCTCATCGCCCGGCGCAAAAAGTGGTAATCTCGCCCCGTTCTCGACCACTTATGATGAAGGATTATTATGCGTTTTCTGCGTTTCTTGCGTCCCCTGCTTGCCGCCGTCACCCTGGTGGCGGCCACCGGCGGCGCCATGGCGGCCGATACCGGCTTTACCACGCTCCCGACGCCAGTGCGCACGGACACGGGCAAGAAGGTGGAAGTGGTGGAGTACTTCATGTATTCCTGCCCGCATTGCTACGCGCTCGATCCGCTGATGCACGACTGGGTCAAGAAGCAGGGCGACAAGATCGCCTTCCGCCGCATCCACCTGGCCTTCAATGGCCCGAAAGATGCGCAGGCGCACGCCTACGCCACGCTGGAAGCGATGGGCCAGCTGGACCAGTTCCACGACAAGATCTTCCGCGCCATCCACGTCGAGCGCAACCGCCTGAACCGCGATGACGCCATCCTCGACCTGCTGGTCAAGAACGGCATCGACAAGGCGAAATACCTGGACATGTTCAATTCCTTCGGCGTGCAGACCAAGCTGAAACGCAATGAACAGCTGATCACCGCCAGCAAGATCGACAGCGCGCCGACCATCGTCATCGATGGCCGCTTCGTGACGTCGCCGGCGCAGCTGTCGCGTCCGGGGCAGTCCGAGCCGCAGACCCAGACAGCGACCCTGCGCGTGATGGATGAACTGGTGGCGCGCGTGCTGAAAGAGCGCGCCCCGGCGCCTGCGAAGAAGTAATACTGGAGAACGTCATGAAACAGCTGCCCTGGACCTTGTGCGTATTGGCCCTCGCCCTCGTGGCCTGGCTGGCGATTGCCGTCGTCAATGTGGAAAACCAGCGCAATGCGCTGGCCACCAAGGCGTGCGTGGACCCCGCGTTCAAGAACGAGGTCGACGCAAAATGCCTGGCGTCCGTGCAGTCGCGCGAGCACTGGTGGCAGCACTTGACGTACGCCATGACGCACTTCAGGAACTGAAGGTCTTTGCATACAGAACCCGCCATGCGCGGGTTTTTTTTCGTCCGCGTATGATGCAGCCACAAGCAGCCACAACAATTCAGGAGGGGCGATGAAGGAAGTGATCTTGATTACCGGCAGCAGCCGCGGCATCGGCGCGGCGACGGCGCAGCTGGCGGCGCGCCAGGGCTATGCCGTCTGCGTCAACTATGTGCGCGATGCGCAGGCGGCCGAGGCGCTGTGCGCGCGTATCGTTGCCGGCGGGGGCGAGGCCATCGCCGTGCAGGCTGACGTCAGCGATGAAGCGGACGTGGAACGCTTGTTTGGCGAAGTCGACGCCCGCCTGGGGACCTTGACGGCGCTGGTCAACAATGTGGGCGTGCTGGAGCAGAAATGCCGGCTGGCCGACATTTCCGTGCAGCGCCTCGAACGCGTGCTGCGCACCAATGTGATCAGTTATTTCCTCTGCTGCCAGCAAGCCGTGCGGCGCATGTCGACGGCCAATGGCGGGCAGGGCGGGCGCATCGTGAACGTCTCGTCGGCAGCCGCGCGCCTCGGTTCCCCGGGCGAATACATCGATTACGCGGCCTCGAAAGGCGCCGTCGATACCTTGACCCTGGGCCTGGCGAAGGAAGTGGCGGCCGAGGGCATCCGCGTCAACGGCGTGCGCCCCGGCATCATCTACACGGACATCCACGCGTCAGGCGGCGAACCGGGACGGGTGGCGCGCCTGGCGTCCGGCGTGCCCATGCAGCGGGGCGGCCAGCCGGAAGAAATCGCCGACGCCATCCTGTACCTGCTGGGGCCGGGCGCCACGTATGTGACGGGCAGCATCCTCGACGTGGCAGGCGGCCGCTGATTTTCAACTACTGCAAGCAAGTGATTCAAGCGCGGGGCCAATTATCAAATAAGGCAAGCGAGTCCAGAATGACGGGGTGCCCTATGCAGCAGGCACGCCGATCAACCCATCTGGATTCATTATGCCCGCACCTGTTCTTGCCCCCGCCATCCTGGCCCTTTCTCTGCTGGCCGCCGCGCCCGCCCAATCCGCCACGCTCCTGCCCATGCCGGCCCACCTGTCCGGCGCCGCCGCCACCGACAAGGTGGTGCTGGCCGCGCGCCGCTACGCCGCGTTCTGGCAGAGCGGCGATCCGGCCCTGGCGCGCCTGGCGCTGGCCGACGATTTCACCGACCGCAGCTTGCCCGCCGGGCGTCCGCAGGGATTGGCCGGTCCGCTGCAGGCCTCGCAAGTCTTTCATGCGGCCGTGCCGGATTTGCAGGTGGCCATCGAAGACATGCTGGTGGCGGGCGACCGTGTCTCCTTGCGCCTGCATTTCACGGGCCGCTTCACGGGCGTCTTCCCCACGCCGCAGGGCCCCTTGCAGGGGCAGGGCCAGGCCATCGACTTTTACGCGTTCGATTTGTACCGGGTGAATGCGCAGGGGCGCATCAGCGACAACTGGCACCTGGAAGACAATCTGACCCTGCTGCGCCAGCTGGGCGTGCTGGCGCCCTGACCGTGGCCCGCTAGCGCTGCGCCGGCAGGGCGGCGAATTGCTGCAGCAGGAAGTCGGCCAGCAGGGCCACGCGCGGCGGCTGGAAGCGGCTGCGCCGGTACAGCAGGTTCAGGGGGACGCTGTCGGCAAAGTAATCGTCGAGCACCGTGTGCAAGCGCCCCGCGCGCAGGTCGTCACCGATGTCGAGCAGGGATTTGTAGGCATAGCCATGGCCGGCCACAGCCCAGCGGCGGATGATTTCGCCATCGTTGCTGTGCCAGGCGCCTTGCGGGCGCAGGCTGTGGCGCTTGCCGTCCTCGCGGTAGCGCCACTCCTGCGGCGCGCCGTCGCCCGCCGTGAGCACGAGCGTCGGCAGCAGCGCCAGGTCGCGCGGCGTGGCCGGCACGCCCACTTTGGCGGCCAGCGCGGGCGCCACGCACACGACGCGCCGGCCCGGGTGCAGCAGGCGCGCCACCATGTCGCTGTCGGGTAGCTCGCCGTAGCGGATGGCCAGGTCGATATCGTCCTGCACCAGCCTGGCCGTGGCGTCCGTCAGGGTCAGCGCATGGCGCACCTGCGGGTGCAGCGCGGCAAAGCGGTCGAGCATGGGCAGCAGCAACTGGCGGCCGATGTCGGACGGCGCCGAGATGCGCACCACGCCGCGCACGGCAGCGCCGCCTGCAGGCAAGCCGTCTTCCGCCTGCGCCAGCAAGTCCAGCGCCTGTTCGCTGTAGTGGCGGTAGTGCACACCTTCTTCCGTCAGGCGCAGCTGGCGCGTGGTGCGCTCGAACAGGGTGACGCCCAGCGCCGTTTCCAGGCGCGCGATGGCGGCGCTGGCGGCGGCCGGCGACAGGCCGTGCTTGCGGCCGGCCGCGGAAAAGCTGCCCAGCGCCGCGGCGTCGAGGAACAGGGCGATTTCCGCCAGGCGTCCGGCGCCGCCGCGGCTCATGCCGGGTGCGCGGCCGCTGGCTTCGGCGCCGGTGCGGAATGCGCCGAGTGGGGCGTGATCACCACGGTGCAAGTGGTGCCGGCCACCAGCAATTGCCCCTTCGGCTGCTCGTCGATGTGGATGCGCACGGGCACGCGCTGCGCCAGGCGCACCCAGTTGAAGGTGGGATTGACGTCGGCCAGCAATTCGCGGCCCGTGGCGGCGTCGCGGTCGGTGATGCCGCGCGCGATGCTCTCGATGTGGCCATGCAGGGTGCCGCCGCTCATCAGATTCATTTCCGCCTTGTCGTCCTGCGCCAGCATGCCCAGCTTGGTCTCTTCGAAGTAGCCGACGACGTAGTACGAGGCGCTGTCGATGACGGCCAGCTTGGCCGCGCCGACGGCGGCGAAATCGCCCTTGTGCACGTTCAGGTTGGTCACGTAGCCGCTGACGGGGGCGCGCACGGTGGTGCGCTCCAGGTTCAATTGCGCCAGCGCGCGGGCGGCCACGGCGGCCTGCACTTGCGACGAGGCCGAGCTGGCGGCAAAGGCCGCGCTTTCGCGGCTTTCCGTCGAGATGATGCTGGCGTCGAGGCCTGCGCGGCGCTGGGCCTCCTTGCCGCGGCGGCCCATCTCCGTTTTTTGCGCTGCCAGCACGGCGTCGGCCTGCGCCAGCGCGCTCGTGTAGCGTTCCTTGTCGACGACGAACAGCACGTCGCCCTTTTGCACCACCTGGTTGTCGCGCACCAGTACGTCCGTGACGGTGCCGGCCACGTCGGCGCTGATGTTGACGATGTCGGCCTTGATGCGGCCGTCGCGCGTCCACGGCGACTCCATGTAGCGGTCCCAGACGGTCTTGCCTATCCACAGGGCTGCGGCCAATAGCAGCAGGGTGATTGCATAGCGGGTCAGTTTGCTTACCATGTCGGCAGCCTTTCCTTGATTGGGTTGAACAGTTTTTTTTATTTGTAAAGCGATAAGGCCAGCGCGCCGAAGATGGCGATGAAGATGCACAGTCGCGCCAGCGACGGGTGCCACACCATGCGGTACACGCCCAGCCAGCCCAGCACGCGGTCGAGCAGGGTTTGCAGGCCGATGCTGAGGATGAACAGGGGCAGCAGGGTAGGAATCAGAATTCCGAACAGGGCGAATTCACGCGGCATGGTGGTCTCCGGCGCCAGGCGCCATGTGGTCGAGTAAAGAGGTGTAGATCGAATGCAGGTCGGCCAGCGCCGTCTGCAGGCGCGCGCTGCGCTCGGGCGTGACGCCGGCTTCGTTCTGCGCCGCGCGCACCACGGCGCCCGCCTGCAGGGTGGCCGCCAGGGCCGCCTGCAGTGCCGTGTCGCCGCGCGTGCGCAGCCAACCGGCGATGTGGTCGACGCATTGCTGCAGCGCGTGGCGCGTGGCGCCTGGCCGGGCGGTCGCGATCAGTTCGCGCAATTCGATCACCGAGTGGCCGATTTCCAGCAGGGTCAATGCCTGGCGCACGACGGCGCGCGTGGCCTCGCCAGGCGCCGGGCCGGCCGCCGCGTTGAGCTGGCTGAGCAGGTCGCGCACGCGGTTGTCGAAACGGTGTTTCACGCGCCGCGCCGGCGCCGTGCACGCATGCAGCGCTTCGCGCCACAGGGCGCGGCCGATATGGTCCTTGTGGCCCATCGTGTGTTCGGGCAGCAGCACGGCAAACACGAGGGCGGCCAGCATCAGGCCGACGATCAGCGCCATGCCCGTGTTGAGAAAAGCAGCGCCGTCGACATGCATCAGATTCGTCGGCGCCATCTGCGTGATGAAGGTCGACACGCCCAGGCCCACGCCCAGCTTGGCCGGATTCGTCATCAGATACAGGCCCACGGCGAGGAAGGGTGCAAAACTGAGTACCAGCATGGGGAAGCCGTCGCCGTGCACCAGCACGAAGTACACGCAGACGAGCGACAGCGGCATGGCGATCAAAAATCCCGCCAGCACTTGCCGGACCATCAGGATGGGGCGCGGCGAGGACGAGGCCAGCGCGCAGAACACGGCCGCCATCAGCATCGCCGTGCTGGCATAGGGCCAGGCGAGGAAGTAGGCGCCCAGCGCCAGCAGGGCCAGGCTGATGGCCGCACGCGCGCCGCTGGCGATCACCAGCGCGGGCGGCGTCTTCGGCGCATAGGCCTGCGGCGTGCTGATTTCCAGCGGCGTGTCGTGCGCCAGGCTGAAATACACTTCGTGAAAGCGGCTCATGTCGCGCGCGAAGCGCTCGAGCAGCTCGCACACGGTGTCGAAATCGATGCGCTGCGCATGCGCGATGGGGGCGCCGTCGATGTCCGCGCGGGCCTGCGCCAGCGCCGTTTGCAGGTGCTGCTGCATGGTGTCGAGCGAGTCTTGCGACGGCGTCGTTTGCAGCGCTTCGGCGACGATGGCGTACAGGGGCGCGCAAGCCTGCATGACTTGCGTCTCGTCGTCGCGCTGCAGGCGGTCGAACAGGCGGTGGAAGGTATAGAAGGTGGTCAGCGCCGTCATGAAGGTAGCGTTGAAGGCGTGCAGCTTGCGGTTTTGCGCGCGCACGTGGCTCACTTTGCTGGTGACTTCGAACAGGGCGGCCGAGCGGCCCAGCTCCAGCGCCGCCACGTCGGCGGCAAACTGCAAATGCGTCAGTTCCACCTGCGCCGGCGTGAGTTTTTGCTGCAGCACGTCCTGGCAAAAGGCGAGGAATTTGCCGTAGCGCGCTTGCACCGTGCGCATCACCTGCGTGCCCTGGTGGCGCGGCAGCAGCACGCTGGACACGGCCGCCGAGCAGATGATGCCCAGGCTGACCTCGGCCACGCGCGTGACGGCCAGCGCGAACACCTGCATCGGCTGCTCGATGGCGGGCAGCACGATCATGCAGGCCGTGTAGCCGGCCAGCACGTACACATACGATTGGGCGTTGCGGTGCAGGGCCGAGCCGCTCGTGCACAGTCCCACCCACAGGGCCAGGCCGGCGAACAGCAGCACGGGTTGCTGCGGGAACAGGCCGATCAGGGTCAGCGCGGCCGTGCATCCGAGCAGGGTGCCGCACAGGCGGTAAAAGCTTTTTTCCAGCACCATGCCGCTGCTGGGCAGGGCCAGGATGATGGTGGTGGTCATCGCCGTGCTGGGCGAATCGAGGCCTAGGCGGTAGGCCAGCCACAGCGCGCAGAACGAGGCGATGAGGGTCTTGCCGACGTAGATCCAGCGTTCGCCTTCCGTCGAGCGCCAGTCCTGCAGCGCCAGCGCCAGCCAGTGGGCCGCCCGGGTCAGGGGGCCGTATATAGGTTTTGTTGCTGTGGCTGGCGTCATCGATAGGCTATCAGTTCTGGTTGTTGAGATTGTTGAGGTTGCGCAACTGGCGCATGTACAGCTTGTCGAGCACTTGCAGCTCTTCGTCCGTGAAGCCTTCGTACAGGGCCGAGGTTTCCTGGTACACGTCCGGCAGCGCCGTTTCGATCAGGGCGCGGCCCTTGTCCGTCAGCGAGATCATCACGGAGCGGCGGTCGCCGGGGCGCGTGCCGCGGTGGATCAGTCCGCGCGTTTCCAGGTCGTTGCACACGCGCGTCAGGTTGGCCGGCTTTTCATGGCACGCCATGCCCAGGGTGCAGGCGTTCGAGGTTTCGTCGTCCGTGCCGTACAGCACGGCCAGCACCATGTAGCTGGCATCGACCAGGTCGTGCTTTTTCAGCGCGGCATTGGTCAGATCCTTCATGCCTTTTTGAATGTGGTACGTCATGCGCAACAGGCGCATCAGTTCCATGGGGAAGCCTGGCATGCGCGTGCGGATGTTTTGCAGCCGCTTGGAGGTGGCGTCAAAAGCGGTCATGTCATATTCCTTCATGTGTGAATAAAGTTCCGATTGTATCTTGTTGGGCTAGGGCAATGCCAGGATTGCAAGCTCAGATGCCGCCTCCCAGTGCATTCATCAAGGAAACGTACAGATCGAGCTCGCGCGCCCCATTTTGCGCCTGCTGCTGTTCTTCTGCCAGCAGCGCCACTTGCGTGTTGAGCATGTTGATGGCGTCGCTCATGCCCGCCTTGTAGGCCTTTTCCGCCAGGTCGCGCGCGCGCTGCGCCGTGGCCAGCGCCTGCACGGTCAGCTGGTGCTGTTTGGCCAGCGACTGGGCCTTCGTGACGGCGTTGGCCACGTCCGACATGGCGTTGATGACGGTGGCGTTGTATTGCTCCACGGCGCCGTCGTACACGGCTGTCTGGCTGCCCAGCTGCGCGCGCAGGCGGGCGCCGGCGAAGATGGGCAGGCTCAGCGCGGGCGAGGCGCCGCGGATGTCCGAGTTGGCATCGAGAAAGTGGCTGAAACCGAAGGCCTGGAAGCCGGCAAAGGCCACCAGGTTGACGTTCGGGTAGAACTCGGCCTTGGCGGCGTCGATGCGCTGCGCCGCCGCTTCCACGCGCCAGCGCTGGGCGGCGATGTCGGGGCGGCGGCCGATCAGGTCGGCCGGCAGGGCGGCGGGAATGGCCAGCGGCTGGTCCAGGCGCAGCACGGGACGCGTGAGCGCCGCACCGGCTGCGGGGCCCTTGCCCGACAGGGCCGCCAGCTGGTTGCGCAGCAGGGCCAGCGACTCAGCCGACTGTTCCAGCTGGCGCCGGCCGGCGGGCAAGGTGGTTTCTATTTGCGCTACGTCAATGTCGGTGCCGATGCCGGCTTGCTTGCGCTGGCGCGTGATGTCGAGGATGCGGGCGCGCTGCGCCAGGCTGCGTTCGATCACGTCCTGTAACTGGAATTCATACGACAGCTGGATGTAGGTGCGCACCAGCGCCGTTTCCAGGGCCAGGCGGGCCATCTGCGATTCGGCCGACGCCATCTGCACGTCGCCCAGCGCGGCGGACAGGGCGGCGCGGTTGCGGCCCCACAGGTCCAGGTCGTACGAAGCCGTGACGGTGGCCTGGTTGCGCCAGGCGTAATTGCCGGCCAGGGGCGCCGGCGTGCTGCCGTGCTGCGAATACAGTTCGCGGTTGATGGAGACATTCGCGTCGGCCTGCGGGCGGGTCTTGTCTTCCGCCGCGCCGGCCAGCGCCTCGGCCTGGCGCACGCGCGCCTGGGCTCCGCGCAGGGTGGGGCTGTCGGCCAGCGCCTGCTCCATCAGGCGGTTCAATTGGGGGTCGTGCAAGTCTTGCCACCATTGCGTGCGCGGCCATTGTATGGCGGCGCTGGCGGCGGCATCCATGGCCTGGCTCGCCTGCAGCTTGTTGGCGTCGAGCATGGCCGATTGCGGCGCGATATGGCCCATGTCTGCGCAAGCGCTCAAGGCAAGGATCAGGCTGGCGGCAAGCAAACGGCGGTGCAGGGACATGCAGGGACTCCGGGAAAGATCGTGTTGGGGGTGTTGCTGACAGCTCGCCGCGGTGAGCTTCGGGAGTGGCCCGAGTGCTGCGCCGCAACTGAGGTGTGTTACTGACTGACTGAAACCGGCTGACTGGTTTCTTATTTCACGACGTGCTTGGTCGTTTGCGCGACGTCAAAGTCCGCTTCCGTTTGCGGGATCAGGCCAGCCTTGCGGGCGGCGTAGAACTCGGCCATGACTTCTTCGCGCGTCACTTTGCTGGCGGCGGTGGCCGGCGTTTTCGGGTAGTCGACTTCGCTGGTGGCGATTTCGCCGGCGTTGCGGGCACGGATGTATTCGGCCGTGACGTCAGCGCGCGTAAGTTGCTGGCTGGCAGCGGCAGGCGCGGCGCTCTGGGCGAAAGCCGACGTGGCGGCGGTGATGGCAAACAATGCTGCGATGAGTGATTTGGCTTGCATGATAAGACTCCAATATGTGCATGATGGCTGGGTGGATGGGCCGGCTCGCCACGTACCGGTCGGTTCGGCGGCATGGCGCTGGTGGGCGCCGTGCCGCCGATGAAGCAGTTTCTGGATGAGAAGATGCTTACTTGAATTAACTATAGCAATGAATAGTACATTTGTGAAGTAATTTCTGAAAATAGTTGTGCGCCGCCGCATTTTTCCCACGGAAATGCCGTGCAGGCGTGCGCCGCAGGTCAGGCCAGCGGAGTAAGCTGATTTTTTATGAACGGGAGGCCGCCATGAGCAGCAGCACACTCGATCCGGACAATTTGCCCGTCACGCCTGACCGCGTCCTGGGCAGCGGCCATGGCAAGGGGGCGCTCGGTCCCAGCGACAGTTCCGACAGCGGCAGCGACATGCAGGGCGTGCCGGGTCAGGATGCGGAAGCGCTGGAGAACGACAGCGATGCGGCCGGCACGGGCGAGCGGGCCGGCGTGGAGCCGCGCAATACGGCGCCTGCTGGCGGCGACATCGACGTCGATCATGTGGAAAGCGTGGCGCCCGTGCAGCCGGCGCAGGGTGATGGTAGTGAATTGCCTCCATGAATTACCGCCCCTCTTGCGCCATCGGCGTAAAATGCAGGCAAGGCGGCGTGCGCGCCGCCATGGCCAGCCGGCCGGTACAGGATAGGATGTCAGAGGATGCAAACGCAGATGTCGGAAGAGAAAGAAAAAGACTTGATGTCGATGTATCGCGAGACGCGGCCGCGCGAGTTTTTTGGCGAAAAAAGTAACACCAATCACCTGGCCTGGAGTTCGCTGGTGGTCTTGCTGGCGCTGGCGTTCTGGCTCGTCGTGGCCCTGGCGGCGGCGGAGAATCAGCGTTACGCGCTGGAAACGAAGGTGTGCCAGGATCGCGTCTTCCCCGCGGAAATCGACACGTCTTGCCTGAAACAGGTCAAGTCGCGCGATCACTGGTGGCAGCACGTGGGCCATGCGCTGGTGCGGATGGGCGCCTGAGCGGCGCAAGCATATCCTGAAGGACGCGCCGCTGCAGCGATGACGCCGGCGCCCTTCCTGTTGCGGGAGGCGAGATGCCACGCGATACTGCACGGGAACAGCCGCAATGGCTGTTTACGCGCCACAGTGCCTTGACGGTGCGCCAGTTGCTGCGCGCCTATGGTGTGCTGTGCCTGTTTTCCACCGCCATCGCCGCCGCCTTTGCGCTGCGCGGCTACTGGTACATCCCCGTCTTTTCATTTGCCGAACTGGTCTTGGTGGCCATTTCCCTGCTGTATTACCTGCGCCATGCCCGCGACTACGAGCATCTGGCCCTGCGCGACGGCGTGCTGGTCGTCGAGCAGGTGAGCGCCGGCCGGCGCCAGCGCAGCAGCTTTCGTCCCTGGTGCACGCATATTGTCGTGCCGGAGGGGCCGCGCCAGCTGATATGCATCAGCTGCGGCAGCACGCATGTGGAGGTGGGGGCCTTTGCCACGCCGGAACGGCGGCGGCAGGTGGCGCAGGAGTTGCTGGCCTGGCTGCCGCCGCTGGAACCGTGAGGGAAGCTGGCCTTTACTTCGGGCCGTAAAACTGGAACGTTTGTACCACCAGCAAGGTGGTGGGAAAGCCGGTGAGCGTCTTGAATTCCTTCGCGCCCGTGATCTTGTAGGCGCCGGCCTGGAACGCTTCGCCTTCCTCCCAGCTGTGATCCTTCATGGCAAACTGCAGCAGGCGCTTGTCGTTGTAGCGGTAGCTGAAGATGGTGTAGGCGCCGACGCGGCTGGTGACGACGAAGCGTTCATCGCGCTCGTCGGCGATGAGCAGGATGCCCGGATAGCGGCTGATGCCCGCCTCCTCGTTCTGGATCCTGAGGATCACATCCGTAAAGCTGCATTCGGCGTCGCGGATCTTGTCGCGCTTCGTGGCGATCTGCATGACCTCGTCGTAGCTCTTGCCATGCGTAATCGACCACGACGGCGCGTCGCAATAATTGGCCGCGCCGGCGTTGGCCGCGCACAGCAGCAGGCAAAGGGTCGTGGCAGTGATGGTCTTCATGGTGTCTGGTCGTTGGCAGGGATGTTGTGAAGCCGGCAGTCTAGCGCCAGACCACCGGCTTCACAAGCACCGGGGAGCGCGTGTTCAGACGGCCCGCGACGGACCTTCCCACAGATTGATATGGCCTTCGCGCGCCTGCACGTCGATGGCGGCCAGCTCGTCGGCCGTGAACGACAATTGCTGCAGCGCGGCCACGTTTTCGCGGATTTGCGCGCTGCTGCTGGCGCCGATCAGGGTCGAGGTGACGCGCGGATCGCGCAGCACCCAGGCCAGCGCCATCTGCGCCAGGGTTTGCCCCCGCTGCGCGGCGATCTGGTTCAGCGCGCGCACGCGGGCCAGGTTTTCCGCGCTCAGGTGTTTTTGCAGCAGCGAGCCGCCGCCGGGGCGGTTGACGCGGGCATCCTGCGGCACGCCATCGAGGTATTTGTCGCTGAGCAAGCCCTGCGCCAGCGCCGTGAACGTGATGCAGCCCATGCCTTCTTGCTGCAGGGTATCGAGCAAGCCGTCTTCCTCGATCCAGCGGTTGAGCATATTGTAGGCAGGCTGGTGGATCAGACACGGCACTTTCCACTCTTTCAGCAGTTTGGCCGCCTCAGCCGTCTTTTGCGGCGAATACGACGACAGGCCCACGTACAGCGCCTTGCCCTGCTGCACGGCGGTGGCCAGCGCGCCCATGGTTTCTTCCAGCGGCGTGTCGGCGTCGTAGCGGTGCGAGTAAAAGATGTCCACGTAGTCGAGGCCCAGGCGCTGCAAGCTCTGGTCCAGGCTGGCCAGCACGTATTTGCGCGAGCCGCCGCCCTGGCCGTACGGGCCCGGCCACATGTCCCAGCCTGCCTTGGTGGAAATGATCAGTTCATCGCGGTACGGTAAGAAATCGTCGCGCAGCAGCTTGCCGAAATTGCTTTCCGCGCTGCCATACGGCGGGCCGTAGTTGTTTGCCAGGTCGAAATGCGTGATGCCCAGGTCGAAGGCCGTGCGCAGCATGTCGCGCTGCGAGGCCAGGCTGTTGCTGTCGCCAAAATTGTGCCACAGTCCCAGGGACAACAGCGGCAGTTTCAGCCCGCTGCGCCCGCACGTGCGGTATTGCATGGTGTCGTAGCGGTTTTCGGCGGCGTGGTAGGTCATGGCATCTCCTGGTTGAATGAAGCGCCTATTTTCGCGCAAAATCAAGGTCGGTGCGCGTGCTCCTTGTATGTGGCTGGACGCGCCTTACAATGGGCGTTCAGGAGTCTCGCGAGGAGCGGTCATGGAAATCGAATTGAAATTGTTGCTGGCGCAGCAAGATGTAGCGCGCCTGCGCGCGCACCCGTTGCTGGCGCAACAGGCGCAAGGAGAGGTGCAGCTGCTGCAGATGCACGATATCTATGTCGATACGCCCGATTTGCAGCTGTGCCGCCACCAGGCGGGCTTGCGCGTGCGCCAGGTGGACGGGCGCTGGGTGCAAACCCTGAAGGCCGGTGGCACCGTCAACAGCGGCTTGCACAGCCGCCACGAGTGGGAGGGCGAAGTTTCCGGGCCGCAACCGGACCTCGCTGCGCTGGACTCGGCCATCGGCCGCAAGCAGCCCATCCGCGCGCTGTTGCGCCAGGACGCCGTCCGCGACGCCTTGCAGCCCGTGTTTACCACGCGCATGGAGCGCACCGTATGGCAGCTGCGCACGCCGCAGGGCGACGAGATCGAATGCGTGCTGGACCAGGGTGTCATCGAAAGCGGTGCGGATGGGGCGAATGGCGCCGTCCGCAGCGTGCCCGTCAGCGAGATCGAACTGGAATTGAAGCAGGGGCAAGCGGCCAGCCTGTTCGACGTGGCGCTGGCCCTGCTGCAGGACGTGCCGCTGCAGCTGGGCCACATGAGCAAGGCGGAACGCGGCTACCGCCTCGCGGCGTCACAGCCTCTGCAGGCGGTCAAGGCGCAGCCCCTGGCGCTGGACGCGGCGATGTCGGTGGAGCAAGTGTTCCTGGCCATCGCCGGCAATTGCCTGGAGCAAGTCAGCGGCAACCAGGATGGCGTGGCGGCGGGCGAGGACGTGGAAAGCGTGCACCAGATGCGCGTGGGCCTGCGCCGTCTGCGCTCGGCGCTGGGCATGTTCAAGTCCCTGCTGGCGCTGCCGGACGCCTTGAAGGCCGAACTCGACTGGCTGGGCGGCGCGCTGGGCGAGGCGCGCGACTGGGATGTGTTGGCTGGCAATACCCTGGCGCAGCTCGATGGCGAGGCGCAGGCGGATGCGGCGGCGCTGGCAGAGGCGGCGCACGCGCAGGCGCGCCTCAAGCATGCGCAAGCGGCCCAGGCCGTCACATCGGCGCGCTACACGGCTTGCATGCTGGGCTTGCAGCGCTGGCTGCAGGCGCGCGCCTGGCGCGACAGCTGTTCCGCGCGCCAGGTGCGGCGCCTGGACGCGCACGTCTCGCCGTTTGCCCGCGCCACCCTGCGCAAGGATCAGCGGCGCCTGGTAAAGCGCGGCAAGCGCCTGCTGCATGCCACGCCGCTGCAGCGCCACCGGGTGCGCATCGCGGCCAAGAAGACGCGCTATGCGACGGAATTTTTTGCCTCGCTGTTTGCCGCGCGCGCCGTGCAACCATATGTGGGGCGGCTGTCGGTGCTGCAGGATGAACTGGGCTGGCTCAACGATGTGCAGGTGGCTGACCGGCTGTTGCAGCAATTGCCCGATGTTCAGACTGGCCAGGCTGACCAGTCCGCCCAGGACGGGTTGCGGCAGCACGCGGCCTTCGTGCGCGGCTACCTGGCGGCGCGCGCGCAGGCGCAGGGCAGCGATGGCCGCATGCACAAGGCCTGGCGGCGCTTCAAGGCGGCCCGTTTGCCTGCCTGAGCCGGTTTGCCTGAGCCTGGCTTTGCCGGGGCGCAGTGCCTGGCCAGGCTAGGCCAGCGGGCGTTGCAACTGGCGCTCGAGGATGGCCAGCGGCGACTTGTCGGGGGCGGCCATGGCGCGCACGGGCAGCAGCCAGGTTTGCTCCAGCGCATGCTGTCCCCGCAGGGCCGCGTGCGATACGGCGTCGCTGAAGATGATCCACGTCTGGCCCGGCGCGAAGGCATGCGTGTGCTGTTCCACCTGCGCCTGGTAGGCCAGGTCGGCCTTCATGGCGTCGTGCAGCTGCAGCATGTAGTGATCGTAGGCTGTGCGCCGCGACTTGGTGACGTGCAGCCACTGCAGCAGGGCCGCCAGCACGGGTTGCGGACGCTGCGCGACGGGTAAAAAATGCTGCGCCACCTGCTCGAAGGGCGGGCCCAGTTTCCACACGCGGGGCGCGTCGCGCGGATGGATGTTGGTGAAGACGCGCAGGATGCGCCGGCCCTGCGTGGGCGAGGAGGGGAAACTGTCGATATGCAGGCGCGTATCGTCCTTGCGCCAGGACGTTACCCTGCCGGCGATTTCCACGGGGCGAAAGCTGCCCTTGCCTTGCTGCAGATGCGCCTGGTAGCTGGGCAGCAAGCCGGCCAGCAAGCTGCGCGTGTGCCGCGCATAACGCTGCATCAGCGCCGCCAGCAGGGCCGCATCGCAGGCGTCGCCCTGGCCGCGCACGCCGCGTACCGGTTCCCAGCTGATGTTCTTGGCGCCGCTGGCGTTACCCGCCGCGCCGTTCAGCAGCCCATGCTCTTCCGGGTGCAGCGAGAATCCCAGGCGGGGCAGCAGCAGTACTTGCCCGTCTTCGAGGGCTTGCAGCGCCGCCGCCTGCTGCGTGGCGCTGCCGCTGGCGTCCCATTGATCCAGGGAAATATCGATGAGTTTGCTCATGGCATAAACGGAAAGACCTCCGAGTGGCCAGTATGGGGGATTACCGCCCGCTCGCGTTTGCGCTGGCGCAGCTTCAGCTCACAGTTTGCTGTTCTGGCAGCCGGCGCTCACGCATTCGCGCACGCGGTCCTGCAAAAATTGCGCGCGTTCGATGGTGGTCTGGGTGGCGCAATCGAGGTTCACATAGAAGCCCGAGGATTCGCGTTTCGAACAGTTCTGGTTGCGTGCGCTGATCCACGCCAGCTGGCCCGCTTTCAGCTTTTGCTTGCCGCCGGCGTCGAGCTGTGCTGCGAGTTTCTTGTAGTTGGCGTTGAGTTCCTTGTCCGCTTCCTGGTACACCTTGTTGAGGCAATACAGGCCGTCGAAGTCGTTGCGCGGCGTGTCGCAGGCCGAGTTGGCGAAGGCGGAAGCGGAGGCGCAGAGCAGCAGGGCGAGCAGGCATTTTTTCATGGAGTGCTTTCAGGAAGTGGTGTGGCGGGATAGGCGAGCCAAGCAGCGCTCTTGCGTATCGTACAACATTTTTCATCGAGGCCGCAGACGCTTGCCAGCCCGCCCGCCGGCACCGTGCCGTCAGTATGCCAGGCGGCCCGGCACGCTCACTTCGATCTGCGTGCCGGCGCCGGGGCGGCTGTCGATGCGCAGGCTGGCATCGATGGCGGCGGCGCGCTCGCGCATGCCGACCAGGCCCCAGTGGCCGGGCCGCTGGCCCGTTTGCGCCACGGCGTCATCGAGGCCGCAGCCGTCGTCGCGCACGCGCAGGGTGAAGGCCTGCTCCGCATAGTCGAGTTCCAGCACGATGTTTGCCGCCTCGGCATAGCGCGAGGCGTTGAACAGCGCTTCGCGCGCGATGGCGTAGATTTCGTCATGCACGCGCGGTTGCAGGCGCCGGCAGATGCCGCTGACATGCACCGTGAAGGCGTGCGCGCGGTGTTCGGCCAGGCCTTTGCCGAATTGCTGCAGCGCCAGCCGCAGTTCGTCGGGTTCGGCCGAGGCGCGCAAGTCCATGATCTGGTCGCGGCCTTCGATCAGCAACTGGTCGGCCAGGTTGAGCGTGCCATCGAGGCGCGCCCGTTCGCGCGTGCCCTTGGGCAGCATGTCCGCATGCGCATGGAACGACAGGATCAGGCCCTGCACGCTTTGCAGCAGGGTGTCGTGCAGCGAACGGGCGATGCGCGAGCGTTCGGCCAGGCGCTCCTGCAAGCGTTCCTGCAGCCGTTCCTGCATATTGCGCGTCAGGTGGCGGATGCGCAGCACATAGCCGCCATACAGCAGCAGCGCGGCGCCCAGCGCCAGCAGCAGCACGAACCATGGCGTTTGCACGAAGGCGGGCGCGATGACGATGTCGAGCCCTGTCCCCTGCGTGTTCCACACGCCGTCTTCGTTGGCGGCCGTGACGTCGAAGCGGTAGCTGCTGGGCGCCAGGTTGGTGTAGTACGCTTCGCGGCGCCCCACCGCCTCCTGCCAGCCGGCGTCCACGCCCGCCAGCCGGTAGCGCAGGCGCACGCGTTCCGGCATCGACAGGCTCAGGGCCGTGAAGCCGATCTGCAGGTTCCGGCTGCCCTGCGGCAGGTGCAGCGGCTTGCCGTCGTCCAGCGTGTAACGCACGCCATCGGCCAGCAAGCTGTGGATTTGCACGGGCGGCGGCAGGCGATTGCGGCGGATATGCAGCGGGTCGAGCATGGCGATGGTGGCCGAGGTGGAGAACCACAGCTTGCCATCGGGCGCATGGATCAGCGACGGCACGGGGCGCAGCTGCGAGGCATGGCCCTGCAAGCCGTCGAGCGCGTCGAAGCGTTCCGAGACGACGGCGCTGCCGTCGCGCATCCACGCGACCAGGCTGGCGGCGGCGATATGCTCGATGCCGTCCGCGCCATGCAGCCACAGGTCGCCGTCCGGCAGGCGCACGATGCCCGACACGCCGCGAAACGCCGCGCCTTGCGCACCGCGCAAGGTGTGGAAGCGGCCGGCGCGGTACAGGGCCACGCCGTTTTCGCCGCCGGCCCACATCATGTCGCCATCGCGGTACAGCTGCAGCACCGTGCCCACCTGCAGGCCCTCGGGTGCGCCGAGCCGCCTGACGGCGCCCGCGCGCTGGCCATCGGCCACCAGGCTGACTGTATTGTCGGCATGGCCGAGCCAGACGGTGCCGGCGCCATCGATCGCCATGGCCGTGGTCAGCACCGCCGGCAGGCCGGACAGGCCGCCATTGGCGATCCATTCCCCTTCGCTCAGGCGAAACAGGCCGCCGCCGGAAAACGAGGCCCACAGGGCGCCGGAGCGGTCTTGCTGCAGCGCCTGCGGATCGAGTCCCAGTACGGGCGGCACCACGCGCGTCATGGCGCCGTTGCGCGCGCGGTGGTGCAGTTCCTGCTCGTTGCCCAGCCACAGCGTGCCGTCGGGCGCCCAGTGGCTGGCCGCCAGCGCTCCTTTCAATTCCACCTTTTTCACCCCGTCGGCGGTAAAGCTGCGCACGTCGCCCACATAGTCGCCGATCCACACGTCGCCATCGGGTCCCGGCAGCATGCCGGGATGGTCGAAGGGCACGGCGACGGGCAGGGTCTGCAGGCGGTTCGGCCGCAGCCGGTCCAGGCCCGTCGACGTGCCGAACCACAGATTGCCTTCGCGGTCCTGGAACGACGATTGCGGCAGCGGGCCGCTGATGCCGTTCTGGCGCGTCAGGCGCTGGGCCGGCAGGCTGGGGCCGGAAGGGTTGAACTTGCGCTCAAGGCCATCGGGCTGCATCAGCCACATGGTGCCGGCGCGGTCGAAGCGGATGCCGTTGCCCGTGGCGTCGGGACGGATGGGCGCATCGCCGTGCGGCGCGCTGGTGCGCACGCGGTAGTAATTGCTCTGGTTGTCGACGGCCCAGATGGCGCCATCGGGTGCTTCATCCATACTGGTGAGCATGGTGCGCGGCCAGGCATGGGAAAAGCGCGTCTGGCCCGGCTTGCGGAAGAACACGCCATGCATGGTCCCCATCCACTGCGTGCCATCGCGCCCGAACAGGATCTGGTACACGCGCTTGTCGGGCAGGCCCACGTTGGCGGCTTGCGCTTCGAAGCGGTCCGCGCCCGGCGCCAGGCGCGCCGCGCCATCGCGCGTGCCGACCCAGATGCTGCCGTCGGGCGCTGCCTCGATGTGAAATACGGCGCCCGTGGGCAAGCCATCGGCTTCGCCATAGGTGCGCGCGCCACCCTGGCGAAAGACGGTGACGCCGCCCAGGCGGTAGCCGACCCACACGGCGCCATCCGGCGGCGTGGCCAGGCCCAGCACATTGCTCGACGGCAGACGGTAGCCGTACACGCTGTCGACGCGGTCGAAGCGCACGCCATCGTAGCGGTACAAGCCGGTGGCCGTGGCGATCCACAGCCAGCCATCCTGGCCCTGGGCGAATTTCAGTACGTCGACGGGCGCGCCTTGCAGGGCGCCCCAGGCATTATGCGTGTAGTCGGACAGCAGGGGAGAGGGGGAGGCCGCGTATGCGTGCAGGTGCAGCGCCAGCAGGGGCAAAATCGACAGGCGGCGCAGCAGGCGAGCGGACATCGGGGCAGGGTGGGGTGGCGGGATGCTGATTGTAGCGCAGCGCCTTGCCGTGCTGCGGACAAAAAAAAGCCTGCGCGGGGTGGCGCAGGCTTCTTTTCGCCCTACGTTGACAAGAATCGCTTACGCGAAGTTCTTGGCAACGAAGTCCCAGTTGACCAGGCCCCAGAACGTTTCCACGTACTTGGCGCGCAGGTTGCGGTAGTCGATGTAGTAGGCGTGTTCCCACACGTCGCAGGTCAGCAGCGGCTTGTCGCCGGTGGTCAGCGGGCAGCCGGCGTTCGAGGTGTTGACGATGTCGACGGAGCCGTCGGCTTTTTGCACCAGCCAGGTCCAGCCCGAACCGAAGTTGCCCACGCACGACTTGGTGAATTCTTCCTTGAACTTGTCGAACGACGACCATTTGGCGTTGATCGCGTCAGCCACGGCACCCGCAGGCGCGCCGCCGCCGGCCGGCTTCATGCCGTTCCAGTAGAAGGTGTGGTTCCATACTTGCGCTGCATTGTTGAAGATGCCGCCCGACGATTTCTTGATGATGTCTTCCAGCGACAGGTTCTCGAACTCGGTACCCTTGATCAGGTTGTTCAAGTTGGTGACATACGCCTGGTGATGCTTGGCATAGTGGTATTCCAGGGTTTCTTTCGAAATATGCGGCGCCAGAGCGTCCATTTCATACGGCAGTGGTGGCAGAGTATGTTCCATGTGATGTCCCTTTGTGGTGAGTGTTCGGAGTCTTCCAGCCTGCGGCCGGAGGGTTGAGCCAAGCTTGCTTGAAGCAGGCATTCTTGCTGAACGAGCCACTATTGTAAAGCGGATGCGCCATTGCTGCAGATTCCGGCACGCGTCACGAATGCCGTTTGCGTAGTGATTCTCGTTCAGCCTAAATCGGGCGGAAAAGTTCCCAGCCGCAAGCCTCAGCGGATGCGTCGGGTGGTTTCCCTGACGATCAGTTCCAAAGGCGGAATGGCCGCTTGCACGGCTTCGCCATTGATCAGCCCCAGCAGCGCTTCGGTGGCGATGCGGCCGATGTCGTACAGGGGCTGGTGGATGGTGGTCAGCGGCGGCGTCGTGTAGGACGAGCCGGGCAAGTCATCGAAGCCGACGAGCGAGATATCGTCGGGCACGCGGATCCCCTTGCGGTAGAGGCACAGGCGCACGCCGTAGGCGGACAGGTCGTTGGCGGCGAAGACGGCGCTGAATTGCTGCTGCGTATCGAACAAATGGTTCATGGCCAGCATCCCGCTTGCTTCGTGGAAATCACCTTCCACCATCAGCTTCGGGTCGATGGGTATGTCCGCTTCGCGCAGCGCGCGCTGGTAGCCCGTCAGGCGTTCGGCCGCATCCGTGTTGTTGGCGGGGCCGGCCACGAAGGCGATGCGCCGGTGGCCCAGTTCCACCAGGTGGCGCACGGCCAGGTATGCGCCGTATTCATTGTCGAGCTTGAAGCCGATGGCGCTTTTCGTGGCGAGCAGGCGGCCCGTCGAGACGATGGGCCGCTGCTGCGAGAAATCAAGCACGCTCTCGTCCGAGATGCGCCCCGACAGCAAAATGATGCCGTCAACCTTTCTTGCCAGCAGCAGGCGGATGCGATCCGCCTCTTCCTGCGCATTCCAGTGCCCGCTGACGATGACGGAGGCATAGCCCGTGTCCTTCAAGCCATCGTCCACGCCGCGCAGGCTTTCGTCGAAGAAGGGACTGGAAATATCCTGCACCACGATGCCGATGGTCATCGAACGGCCTTTCTTCAAGCCCTGCGCCATCTGGTTGGGCGCGAATTTCATCTGCGCAATCGCCGCCAGCACGGCGTCGCGCTTGTCGTCGGAGACCCTGGCCGTGCCGTTCAGGATGCGCGAGACGGTGCTGGGCGACACGCCGGCCTGGCGGGCCACGTCGAGCAGGGTGGAAGGGGGAGCAGCGTGGGCGCTATCGTTCAAGGTGATTCCTGGGTATCAAGATGGCTGGTTTTCAGTGCTCTGAAAACCTTTTCATCGAAAGATTACCATAAATGGCCATATCTGATAGCGCAGCGGGTCGGGCGCAGCGCAGCTTGGCCCGCAGGGCGCAAGCCGACAGATTCTGGGCCGTGCACGTCGGATGATGCCGGCGCACCTGGGCGGGCCTGCTGATAGTACATTGCTTGAAAACGTTTTCACAAAAAACAACAGCGGCCGAGACAACCCGTATTTTCGCCTCTGTCATAGGGGAACAGGCGCCGCGGCATGCCGCTTGCCACGCTTCCCTCAATAAAAATGACAACTTTTTCGGTTGACTTGATTTTCTTTGCGGTGTTAAATGGACACATGTTGTGAAAACGTTTTCAAGATAGAAGACGCTCAATAATCGGAGATGAAATAATGAAGTCATGCATCCTTGGCGCCGCACCGCTGGCAGCGCTGACCCTGGCCTGTGGCGTGGCCGCCGCGCCCGCAGTCGTCCCGCCGGCGGCGCCGTTGCCCACGCTGGCCCCCGCCACGATCACCGTCGCCTCGTTCCCCGACCTGGATCGCGCCGTCAAGACGGCCTTGCCCCTGTGGGAAAAACTGTACCCGCAAGTGAAGGTCAAGCTGGTCAGCCTGCAGATCGACGACCACCATAACTCGATGACGACGGCGCTGGCGGCCGGTGCGCGCCTGCCCGACGTGATGGCCATCGACTTCCGCTATGTCGGCAGCTTCGCCGAATCGAAGGGCATGGAAGACCTCTTGCAGCAGCCTTACGGGGCAGGGCAGTACCGCGCCCAGTTCGTGCCGTTCACCTTCGTGCAAGCCACCAGTTCGCGCGGCACCCTGGGCGCCATGCCGGCCGACCTGGGACCGGGCACCTTGTTCTACCGCAAGGACCTGATGGACAAGGCGGGCATCAAGGAAGCCGACCTGACGCAATCGTGGGAATCCTACATCGCCGCCGGCAAGAAGCTCAAGGCCGCCACCGGCACCTACCTGCTGGCCGGCGCCAGCGACCTGGCCGACATCGTCATCCGCGCCAATTTGAAAGATGGCGAAGGCATTTACTTTGGCGACAAGGGCCAGGTGCTGGTCGATTCGCCCCGCTTCGTGAAGGCGTTCGAGCTGGCCAAGGCGGCGCGGGTAGCCGGCATCGATGCGCGCACCGTGGCCTGGACTGGCGAGTGGGCCGAAGGTTTCAAACGCGACAAGGTGGCCAGCCAGATGATGGGTTCCTGGCTCAGCGGCCACCTGGCCAAGTGGCTGGCGCCCGATTCGAAAGGCCAGTGGCGCGCGGCGAACCTGCCGGCCGGTGCGCTGGCGTCGTACGGCGGCTCCTTCTACGGCATCCCGAAAAAGGCGGCGAATAAAACCCAAGCCTGGGAATTCATCAAGTTCATGACCGTCAACAAGGATATCCAGCTGCATTCGCTGAAAGAGATCGGTGCCTTCCCGGCCCTGAAGGCAGCCTATGCGGACCCCATGATGGACGAGCCGCAGCCGTACTTCGGCGGCCAGAAGACGCGCTTGCTGGCGCGCGACACGGCGGCGAAGATCCCCGTCATCCGCGTCGACAAGTTCGACGCCGTGGCGCGCGACATCGTCAACATGGAACTGGAAAGCGTGCTGGCGCAAAACAAGGATATCAAGACGGCGCTGGCCGACGCCAAGGCCCTGATCACCCACCGCGCGCGGCGCTAGGAGCAGCATGACTACCTCCATGCCTTGTACCGACGGCGCGCCCGCTGCTGCTGCAGCGCGGCCCGCCAGGAAACGCTTCAACATGAAGAAGTGGGCGCCGTACATCTTCATCAGCCCCTTCTTCATCCTGTTCGCCGTCTTCAGCCTGTTCCCGCTGCTGTTTTCCATCTATTTGTCGTTCAACCAGTGGGAAGCGGCCAGCGGCGTGGAAGCCATGCAGTGGGTGGGGCTGGATAACTACAAGTACGCCTTGAGCGACCCGTGGTTCTTGCGCTCGCTGGGCAATACGGTGTGGCTGGCGCTGGCTTCGGGCGTGCCGCAGCACCTGGTGGCCATTCCGCTGGCGGCCTTCATCCACAACAGCTTCAAGCGCTCGCGCAACCTGGTGATCGGCATTTATTTTTTACCGTTCATCACCTCCAGCGTGGCCATCGCCATGGTGTTCAACACCCTGTTTTCGCGCGACTATGGGCAGATCAATGTATTGATCGGATGGTGCGCCAGCCTGCCGCTGGTCGGTGGCTTGTTCCCTGCGGAGTCGATCGACTGGCTGGGCAGCTCGCCGTTCATCAAGCCGGCCGTCGCCTTCGTCATTTTCTGGCGCTACCTGGGCTGGAACCTGGTGCTGTACCTGTCCGCGCTGCAGGTGATTCCGAAGGATTTGTATGAAGCGGCCACCATCGACGGCGCCTCGAAACGCCAGCAATTCTGGTACATCACCCTGCCGCAGCTGCGCCCCATGATCTACCTGGCCGTCACCTTGACCATCATGGGTAATCTGCAGCTGTTCGAGGAACCGTTCGTGCTGGTGGCCGAATCGAGCGGCGTGAGCCAGTCCGTGATGACGACGGCCATCTTCGTCTACAAGACGGCGTTTTCCTCGGGCGACTTCGGCACGGCGTCGGCCATTTCCTGGCTGCTGTTCCTCATCATCGCCAGCACCACCTGGGTCAACAACCGCATCTTCAGCCGCAATGAACGCAAGGAGGTCCGATGAAAACCACCCGCTGGACGGCCTACGCCATGGTGGCCACCGGCGCCCTGATCATGGTCGCGCCGTTCTACTTCATGTTCGTCTTCGCCACGCACACGAGCGCCGAGATCTACAGCCTGCCGCCGCCACGCTGGTTCGGCACGGCCCTGCTCAACAACCTGGAATTGCTGCAGGAGCGCCTGCCGTTCTGGCGCAATATCGGCATCAGCCTGTACGTGGCCCTGATGACCACAGCGCTGACTTTGTTCTTTTGCTCGCTGGGCGGCTATGCCTTCGCCATGTACGAATTCCGCTTCAAGCGGCCCCTGTTTACGCTGGTGATGGCGTCGATGATCATCCCGTCCTTCATGAACATGATTCCCACCTTCATGCTGATGGATTTCCTCGGATGGCTGGACCAGCCGCGCGCCCTGTACGTGCCGGGAGCGGCCGGCGCGCTGGGGATTTTCCTCATGCGCCAGTACATCGGCACGGCCATCCCGAAGGACCTGATCGAGGCGGCGCGCATCGACGGCTGCGGCGAATTCGCCATCTACTGGCGCGTCGTGCTGCCGCTGATCGGCCCCGCCATGGGGACCCTGGGCTTGATCACCTTCATCAACTCGTGGAACAATTTCATCACGCCGCTGGTCGTCATGCGTTCGGTCGAGAACTACACGATCCCGCTGGCCCTGCGCAGCATGCAGGCGCCGAACAACACGGAGTGGGGCGCGCTGATGACGGGCGCCGCCATTGCCGTGCTGCCGCTGCTGCTGATGTTCTTTGTCGCCTCGAAGCGCCTGATCGAGGGCCTGACCCAGGGCGCCGTCAAAGGCTAGCACTCTCTTTTAATCCACTCACACTGACATGACCACCATGCATAACGACGACATTGATATCAACTTTCCCGCCACTTTCACCTGGGGCGTGGCCACCAGCGCCTACCAGATCGAGGGCGCCGCCACCATCGACGGCCGCGGCCCATCCATCTGGGATACCTTCAGCCACACGGATGGCAAGATCATCGACGGCAGCAATGGCGACGTGGCCTGCGACCACTATCACCGCTATGCCGAGGACGTGGAGCTGATCGCCAACCTGGGCGTGAACGCCTACCGCTTTTCCATGTCCTGGTCGCGGGTGCAGCCCACGGGTTCCGGCGCCTGGAACGAGGCAGGCTTCGACTTCTATGCGCGCCTGCTCGACGCCCTGGCCGCCAAGGGCCTCGATGCCCACCTGACCCTGTACCACTGGGACTTGCCGCAAGCCTTGCAGGACGAGGGCGGCTGGCTCAATCGCGCCACCTGCTACCACTTCGCCGCCTATGCGGCCGAGGTGGCGCGCCGCTTCGGCCACAAGGTCGCCAGCATCGCCACCCATAACGAACCGTGGTGCACGGCCGTGCTGGGCCACGGCACGGGCCAGTTCGCGCCCGGCATGGCCGATCCGGCCGCCGCCGTGCAGGTGTCGCACCATCTGCTGCTGTCGCACGGCCTGGCCATGCAAGCCATGCGCGCCGTCAATCCGCCTGCGAAACTGGGCATCGTGCTCAATCAGTGGACGGCCACGCCGGCCACCGACAGCGCCCAGGACCGCGAACTGGCCGAACTGGAATATGCGCGATCGGTGCAGTGGTATATGGACGCCATCTTCAAGGGCCGCTACCCGGCCCTGGCCCTGAAACACGCCGACGCTTCCGCTTTGTCCATCTTTGAAAACGATTTCATAGATATCAAGCAGCCCATCGATTTCCTTGGCGTGAACTACTACACTCGCGCTTTCATGAGCGCCGAGACGCCGCCGCGCAAGCCCGAATGCAAGCTTGGCGTCAACGACATGGGCTGGGAAACCTATCCGCAAGGCTTGACGGAACTGCTCGTGGGCCTGCACCGCGAATACCGGCTGCCGCCCGTCTACATCACGGAAAACGGCATGGCCGTCGCCGACAAGCCCGTCGACGGCAATATCCACGATGAGGCGCGCATCGAATACGTGCGGCTGCACCTGGACGCCTTGCGCGCCGTGATCGCGCAGGGCATCGACGTGCGCGGCTATTTCTACTGGAGCCTGATGGACAACTTCGAGTGGAATTCGGGCTACGCCAAGCGTTTCGGCATGTTGTACGTCGATTACGCCACGCAGCAGCGCAGCTTCAAGGACAGCGCCCTGTGGTACCGCGACTTCATCGCCGCGCAGCGCGCCGCGCATGCCGACGCACCGGTCCTGGCAGGGGAGCACTGACATGGCCGCCATCTCCCTGCGCGGCATCCGCAAGACCTACGGCGACGGCCCGGAAATCGTCAAGGGCCTGGACCTCGATATCCATGACGGCGAATTCATGGTCTTCGTCGGACCGTCCGGCTGCGGCAAGTCGACCCTGCTGCGCATGATCGCGGGACTGGAAGACATCAGCGCGGGCCAGCTGCGCATCGGCGACTTGCTGGCCAATGACGTGGCACCGGCAGAGCGGGGCATCGCCATGGTCTTCCAGAGCTACGCCTTGTATCCGCACATGACGGCGCGCGACAACATGGGCTTTGCCCTCAAATTGGCGGGCAAGGGGGAAGCCGAGGTGCGCGCGGCGGTCGGCAAGGTGGCCGAGATTTTGCAGATTACGCATCTGCTCGACCGCAAACCCAAGGCCTTGTCCGGCGGCGAGCGCCAGCGCGTGGCCATCGGCCGCTCCATCGTGCGCCAGCCCAAGGTGTTCCTGTTCGACGAGCCGCTGTCGAACCTCGATGCCTCGCTGCGCGTGCAGACGCGCATCGAACTGGCCAAGCTGCACCAGGAACTGGGCACCACGATGATCTACGTCACGCACGACCAGGTCGAAGCCATGACCCTCGGTGACCGCGTGGCGGTCTTCCACGGCGGCCACCTGGAGCAGGTGGGTGCGCCCCTGGAGCTGTACCGCCATCCGGCCAGCCAGTTCGTGGCCGGCTTCATCGGCGCCCTGCGCATGAACTTTTTGCCGTGCGCCGCCGTTCCCGCGCTGGCCAGCCAGCTCGGTGGCGAGGTGGGCATGCTGGTCGGCGTACGCCCCGAACACCTGCGGCTGGTGCCGCGCAATGAAGGCTACGGCGCCACGGTCACCCTGATCGAGCAGCTGGGCGATGCGCAAATCATCCACGCCACGCTGGACGACCGCATCGGTGGCGGCCCGCATGCGGTGGCCATCAAGCTGCATGGCGAGGCGCGCCACGCGCTGGCGCAGGGCAGCGCCATCGGCTTCGCGCCGGAAGAAGGCCATGCCTTTCTATTCGACACGGCCGGGCGCGCCGTGGCTACCCATTGACCCCGCACGGAGGCGACATGACTTCAGATTGACACCCAAAAAATGTGCAGCAGTAGCCAAAGAGCTATGTGATCATCATTCAACCAGCGGTACAGGAGACAACAACAATGCAACAGCTCAAACGCAATACCATCGCCCTCAGTCTGGCGCATGCGACCTTCGCCCAGTTCATCTTGCTGGGCAGCGGCGCCGCCATGGCACAGGAAGTGGCCAGCACTGCGGCAGCCACCGATGCGGCAAAACCGGCCGCCGAGCAGATGGACCGCATCGTCGTCACGGCCACGCGCCGCAATACCTTCGTGCAGGAGACGCCGCTGGCCGTCACCGCCTTCAACCAGGACACCCTGCAAAACAACCAGGTCAAGGACCTGGCGTCGCTGGCCACCATGGTGCCCAGCCTCGTCGTCGAGCAGCATGGCGACTCCGGCGGCGTGCACGTCTACATGCGCGGCGTCGGCTCGGCCAACCACACGGAGCTGGGCGACCCGGCCGTCGCCTTCTATGTCGACGGCGTGTATTCGCCGCGTCCGCAGGGCGCCACGGCGCTGATGTATGACCTCTCCCACGTGGAGGTGGCGCGCGGACCGCAGGGCACCCTGAACGGCCGCAATTCGACGGCCGGCGCCGTCAATCTCGTGTCGGCTGCGCCGAGCACGGCCAAGTTCATGGGCTCGGCCGGCATCACCGTGGGCGACAAGCGCCATCTGCAGACGCAGGGCATGCTCAATATCCCGTTTTCCGACGACGTGGCGCTGCGCATCGCCGCCATCAAGGATAGCCATGACGGCACGGTGGACTTCCGCCGCGGCTCGAACGTCATGCCGGGCACGGCCAAGTATGGCGCCGGCGACCAGATGGGCGTGCGCGCCTCCCTGCTGTGGAAGTTCACGCCGCAACTGCGCGGCACGTTCATCGCCGATTACTTCCTCGACCAGGGCGCCGGCAACGTCTACCTGGCGGCCGAGCCGAAAGCGGGAGAGAAGCTGCGTTCGGCCCTGATCGACACGCCGGGCACCCTGGACCAGTCGATCCTGACCTACAAGGGCAAGCTCAATTACAAGCCGACCGATGCGCTCGACTTCACTTACCTGGGCAGCTGGAGCCGCTACAAGCGCCAGAACAGCAACGATTCCGATGCGGGCCTGTTCCCCGGCTTCAAGTCGGAAAACCGTACCGACTGGGCGCAGTTCGACAGCTATTCGCACGAGCTGCAGGCGCGCTCGGACGACGATGCGCCGTTCCAGTGGGTGGCGGGCCTGTTCCTGTTCAATGAAAAGAACAAGGTGCGCTTCGATATCGACCGCAGCCAGATTTCGCAGGCGGCCGTGCAGCAGGATATCGCCAACGGCGCCGTGATTTTCGTGCAGCCCACCGTGGGCCAGTATGCCTCGGCCATGTCCTTCATCCAGGGCGACCGCCAGCTCAAATCGAAAGCCGTATTCGGCCAGGTCAGTCAGCAAGTGACGGACCAGATCAAGCTGACGGCCGGCGCGCGCTATACGAAAGACCATAAATTCGATATCGGCGGCAAGAACTGGGCTTGCCCGAACTGGCCCGCCAACACGCCGCTGGGCACCACCGTCCTTACTGCCGACCAGCTGCGCCAGCTGGTCACGCCCGGTTCGGGCCTGGCCAACACGCACAATATCGGCCCCGGCGGCGCCATCACGGCCGCCAGCTGCGGCAATACGCCGGGAGACAACACGGCGGACCTGAAGTATGGCCAGGCCACCTGGCTGGGCCGCATCGAGTACAAGCTGCGCCCGGATATCCTGCTGTTCGGCTCCGTGACGACGGGCTTTCACTCGCCGGCCATCGGCGACGGCGGCGCCACCACCAAGCCGGAAAAGCTGACCAGCTATGAAATCGGCTTCAAGTCGGACTTGCTGAACCGCGAACTGACCCTGAATCTTGACGCCTTCCTGATGAAGTACAAGGACAAGCTCGAGTCGCAGGTGGTCAACAGCGTGCTGGCCAACTTCAATGCGGCCGGCGCCACCGTCAAGGGCCTGGAAGCGGAATGGGTCTGGCGGCCAACGAAGGTCGACCGCCTGACGGGCAACGCTACCTGGCTGAAAGCCGTATATGACGATTTTATGTCGTGCGACGTCGATGCGGCGCGCGCGAATGGCCAGTCCTGCGGTTCGACGGCGCCATTGGTGAGCGTGGGCGGCAGCACCATGAAGCATGCGCCGAAGTTTTCCACGACCGTCCAGTACGAGCATGATTTCAATGTCGCCGGCGGCCAGCTCACGCCGCGCGCCTCGGTGCACTACGAAACCATGTCGTATGTCGGTGCGGGCGCGTTCAACGGCGACGTGCCGGGCCATGCCGGCGTCAAGCGCCAGGAAGCGTATACGACGCTGGACCTGAGCCTGCGCTTCCAGCCGGCGAACAAGGCCTATACGGTGGAAGCGTTCGTGCAGAATGCCACCGACAAGGCCGTCAAGCTGGACGTCAATGAAATCTGCACGGACGTGGGCATGCCATGCCAGCCCACGCAGCAGATTTACGGCGCCTTCTACAACGCGCCGCGCACCTTTGGCGCGCGCGTGTCGATGAAGTTCTGATGGCGTAGGGGGAAAGAGCAGTCGCAGTAGCAGTCCACTCAGTAGGGAAGGTGTTGGGCCGGGGGTCTTCCCCGGCCTTTTTTATTCCAGGGTCGCCTGCACGCTGGCGATGCCGATCTGCGCGCTGCCTTCGGCCAGGCGCACGTTGACGTTCTGGCGTGCCTGCAACTGCGCCGGCGAGCGCACGATCGCGCCTTTTTCATCGCGCAGGATGGCGTATCCCCGTTCCAGGGTGCGCTGGGGATTGAGCAGTTCCAGCTGCGCCGCCAGGCCGTCGAGGCGGTGGCGGCGCTGCGTCAGTTGCTGCGCCATGGCCGCGCCGCCGCGCCGCTGCATTTCCACCAGGCGCGCGCGCGGCGCCGCGACGTCGGGCCGCAAGGCCGCCCAGCGCGCACGCAGGCGTTCCAGTACGTACTGCGACTGGTTCACGGGCGCGCGCGCCGCATGCGTCATGGCCGTCGACAGGGCCAGCAGCTGCAAACGCTGCTGCCGCAGCTGCGCCTTCGGGTTGAGCAGGCGGCGGCTGTGGCGGTCCAGGGTCTGCGCCGCATCGTCGAGGCTGCGGCGCATGGCGCGGCGCAGGTCCGCCGCATCGGCGCGCAGGGACGCCATCCAGTCGGCGCGCGGCGTGGCCGCCAGTTCGGCCGCCGCCGTCGGCGTGGCCGCGCGCAGGTCGGCCGCGAAGTCGGCGATGGTGAAATCCGTCTCGTGGCCCACGCCGCTGATCACGGGCATGGAGCAATCGGCGATCGCGTATGCCACGGCTTCATCGTTGAACGACCACAGATCCTCGATGCTGCCGCCGCCGCGGCATACCAGCAGCACGTCGCACTCGGCCCTGGTTGATGCCGTGCGGATGGCGTGCGCGATTTTTTCCGGCGCCTGCTGGCCCTGCACTGGCGTGGGGTAGAGGATGATGTTGACGTGCGGCGCGCGGCGCTTGAGCGCGATCAAGACGTCGCGCAAGGCGGCCGCCTGCGGGCTGGTGACGATGCCGATGCTGCGCGCGAACATGGGAATGGCGCGCTTGCGCTCCTGGTCGAACAGCCCTTGCGCGGCCAGCTTTTCCTTCAGGCGCTGAAACGCTTCATACAGGGCGCCCACGCCGGCGCGGCGGATGGCTTCCACGTTGATCTGGTAATCGCCGCGCGCGCCGTACAGGGTGACGAGGGCACGCACTTCGACCTTGTCGCCTTCGCGCGGCGTGAAGCCGGCGTACTGGGCGCGGCCGCGGAACATCACGGCGCGCACCTGGGCGCCATCGTCCTTCAGGGTGAAATACCAGTGGCCGGAAGCGGCGCGCGTGAAGTTGGAAATCTCGCCGGCGATCCAGGTCAGGGGAAACGAGCGCTCGAGCAGGCGCGCGACGGCCTGGTTCAGGGCGCTGACGGTCAGCACGGGCGGGGCGGCAAAGCCGCTGTCAGTCGGGGTGTCGGTCATCATCAAGCTGGGGGAGGTGAGGGAACTGTCCACATATTATCGGCGAGGTCATGCTTATGTCATATATCGTGCAAAACAACAAGTTCTATTTCTAAGTATTTGATTTCATGATGAATTCCCATATGCCTGATTTGCGTGCACAGGGAAAAAAACCTTTAATATCAAGCACATCAGTATAGCCCCCGCCACTTACGCACAAAGTTATCCACAGAAAGTGTGCGGAACTTTTTGCCTTGGACAAACATGGCCCGGCAAGCCGACATTGACTGATAAAAATGCCTTGCTACATTTTTGCGCACGGAAATAAAGAGCATAGGAATCAAGCGCTTAGTATGCCATGCATGGCCTTGCGCACAATCTTATCCACAAAAAATGTGCAGAACTCTGGCGCGGCGCCGGATTTATCCACTGGAATGCTCATGGCATGGCTTGCCTGAATTTTGCGCAGCATAAAAATAGCCATATAAATCAATGGTATAGCATCACATCGTGGGCCTTGCTCACAATCTTATCCACAGAATATGTGCAAAACTGCATAAATCATTTCGCTTTTTCGCTTGCTTTTCCACCGCGCGGCCAGGCCGTTGCACTGCCTCATTTTTCAGCATTGAAAAAAACTCCTTTAAAATCAATGCTCTTGCATGGAGTCAATCCGCTTGCTCACAATCTTATCCACACTTTATGTGCGAAACTGCCTTTGCGGTGGAAAACTGCCGTTTCGAAGCGCAATCGGGCCGATAAAAGCCCGCTTTTCAGCGCTTGCCACATTTTTATGCATGGCAATAAAAACGATATAAATCAAAGTACTTAGCGCGTATCCTTGCGCTTGCACACAATCTTGTCCACAGATTGTGTGCAGAACTTTGACGGTCTCCCTGGCGTCGATTTCGTGCTCGCTGCCACTTTTTTACTCATTGATTTAATTTCTTTTAAAATCAATGACTTAATTGAATTCCTTGGCTTTGCGCACAATCTTGTCCACAGTAAATGTGCAGAACTCTTGAATTATTGATTTTATGACATTGACTACTGTCGATAAGCTGCTATGCCTGTATTTTGCGCAGTACAATAATTCGCTTGTAAATCAAGGGCTTGCATGCTGGACTTCATGCTTGCTCACAATCTTATCCACACAAAGTGTGCAAAACCGGGGGCGCTTGGCGCCCGCCCGCCAGGCCGTGTGGACAAGTGCCATGCGGGCGCCACTTGCCGCCGGCGCGGCAACGCGCTACATTGCGCCATTCCCGCGCGGACGTACAATCGGTCTTCGGCGCTCGGTACAATACAGGCTGTTCGGGCGGTCCATCGCCTTTCCTCTATCAGGAGTTTCTTTTGCTCGCTATATTTCAAGCCGCTGGCTGGCCCATCTGGCTGTTGTTGATCGCTTCCATCGTCGCTCTGGCCCTGATCATCGAGCGCCTGCTGTATTTGCGCCGCGTCAAGATACTGCCCCGCAAGCTGTTTGATGAAGTGGTGCAGGTGTATCGCAGCGGCAAGATCACGCCGGACACGGTGGCCAAGCTGGAAGACAACTCGCCGCTGGGCGTGGTGCTGGCCGCCGCCCTGCGCAATGTCGACGCGCCGCGCGAAGTGATGAAGGAATCGATCGAAGAGGCGGGCAGCGGCGTGGCTCACACGCTGGAACGTTTCCTGACGACCCTGGGCACCATCGCCACCCTGGCGCCGCTGATGGGGCTGTTCGGCACGGTGATCGGCATGATCGAGATTTTTGCCTCGCCCGGCGCCACCGCGTCGAACGCGGCGCTGTCGCACGGTATTTCCGTCGCCTTGTATAACACGGCATTTGGCCTGGCCATCGCCATGCCGGCCCTGATTTTCTACCGCCACTTTCGCGCCCTCGTCGACAGCTTCGTCATTGACATGGAGCAACAAGCGGTCAAATTCGTCGACATCGTCCACAGTGGCCGCCAATGAACTTCCGCAAAGGCAAGGGGCGTGAAGATCCCGAAATCAACCTGATTCCGTTCATCGACGTGCTGCTGGTGATCCTGATCTTCCTCATGGTCAGCACCACCTACAGCAAGTTCACGGAGCTGCAGATCACTTTGCCGACGGCCGATGCCGAGCAAGCGAAGGACAAGCCGCAGCAGCTCGACGTCACCATCGATGCCAAGGGTAACTACACGGTCAACCGCGAACCCGTCTCGTTCCGCGACGTGGCCGGCCTGGCTGACGCCTTGCAGGATGCGGCCAAGGCGGCCAATGGCGGCAAGGCGCCCGCGCAGACGCCCGTGGTGGTGGTCAACGCCGACCAGTTCGCCATGCACCAGATGGTCATCCACGTGATGGAAGCGGCGCGACTGGCCGGCTATGAAAAGCTGACGTTTGCGGCGCAGGCGGGCGGCAAGTAAGTTCCTACCGTTACCGGCAACAAAATTGGGGACTGACCCGCCGGGTCAGACCCCAGCCCTTTACCCTTCACCGCATGCCCACATCCTCTCCCGCCAAGCTTGAAACCACTCTTACCCGCGCCTGGCTGACGCGCGGCCCGCTGGCGTGCGCGCTGTGGCCCGTGTCGCTGCTGTTCGGCGCCTTGAGCAGCGTCAGGCGCGGCCTGTACCGGGCCAACCTCCTGACATCGGCGCGCCTGCCCGTGCCCGTCGTCGTCGTCGGCAATATTTTCATCGGCGGCACGGGCAAGACGCCGCTGACGATCTGGCTGGTGCAAGCCTTGCGCGACGCGGGCATGCGCCCGGGCGTCATTTCGCGCGGCCATGGCAGCGCCGACCGCTTGCCGCGCGCCGTCAGCGCTGCCTCCACGCCGCAGCAGGTGGGCGACGAGCCGCTGCTGATCTTCCAGCGCGGCGGCTGCCCCGTGATGGTGGGGCGCGACCGCGCGCAAGCGGGCAGGGCGCTGCTGGCCGTGCACCCGGACGTCGACGTGCTGGTGACGGACGACGGCTTGCAGCATTACGCCTTGCAGCGCGACGTGGAAATCGTGCTGTTCGACGGCCGCGGCGCCGGCAATGGCTGGCTGCTGCCGGCTGGACCGCTGCGCGAATCGCCGCGCCGGCGGCGCGACGTGACGGTGATCAATGCGCCCGAGCTGGCGCCGGCACTGGTGGGCCAGGTCGCGCCGCAAGGCGGGCTGGTGGTGCAGATGCGGCTCGATGGCGGCGTGGCCGAGCGCCTGCTGAACCGCGGCGAAAGCATGGCCCTTGCAGACCTGGCGGCCAGCGGCCAGCGCATCGTGGCGGCGGCCGGCATCGGCAATCCTCAGCGCTTCTTTACCATGCTGCGCGGGGCCGGACTGGACTTCACGGAGCTGCCCCTGCCCGACCACCACGACTTCCTCGACCAGCCATTTGCCGCCCTCGACACGGATGTGATCTTGATCACCGAGAAGGATGCAGTAAAATGTGCGCAAATTGAACATCTCAAAGATGACCCGAGACTGTGGGTCGTCCCCGTCAGTGCGCGCATCGATAGCGCGCTGGCCCAACAAATTGTGGAGAAATGTCGTGGACGCTCGACTGCTTGATATCCTGGTCTGCCCTGTTTGCAAGGGTCCGCTTGAACACGATAAGAAGGCGCAGGAACTGATTTGCCGCGCCGACCGTCTGGCCTATCCTATCCGCGATGGCATCCCCATCATGTGGGCGGACGAAGCGCGCACCCTGCAAGACGCAGTGGAATAACGATGGCGTTCATCGTCATCATCCCGGCCCGCCTGGCCTCGACGCGCCTGCCGGGCAAGCCGCTGGCCGACCTGGGCGGCAAACCCATGGTGGTGCGCGTGGCCGAGCAGGCGCTGCTCTCGGGCGCCGCGCGCGTCATCGTCGCCACCGACCATGACAGCATCCGTGCCGCCTGCGCCGAGCATGGCGTGGAAGTGTGCATGACGCGCAGCGACCATCCGTCGGGCACGGACCGCATCGCCGAAGTGGCGCGCACGCTCGGGCTGCCGCCGGACGCCGTCGTCGTCAACCTGCAGGGCGACGAACCGTTGATCGATCCGGCCCTGCTGGCCGCCTGCGCGGCGCAGATCAGCGCCGCCGTCCCCATGGCTACCTGCGCCCATCCGCTGCATGATGTGGCCGACGCGTTCAATCCGAATGTGGTGAAGGTCGTGCTGGACAAGAACGGCCGCGCCTTGTATTTCTCGCGCGCCACCATCCCGTGGCACCGCGACGGCTTCGCGCAGTCGAAAGACAGCTTGCCGGCAGGCTACGTGCCCCTGCGGCATATCGGCCTGTATGCGTACAGCAATGCGTTTTTGCAAGAATATCCGCAATTGTCCGCCTCGCCGCTGGAAGCCATCGAAGCGCTGGAGCAGCTGCGCGTGCTGTGGCACGGTGTTGCCATCGCCGTCCACGTGACCGATAGCGCCCCGGCCGCCGGTGTCGATACGCCGGAAGATCTTGCCAGGGTGCAAGCCCACTACGGCGCCCTGTAAGCGCTACCCGCAAAACGGCAGGCGTGCAAATATAATTTTGTGCGCCTGCAGTAAAAACCACATTTTGAAACGTGCGCCGCGCGAATTGCTGGCTTTGATCAATCAGGGCATAGCAATTCGATAGCAAACTGGCGTTCCGGGGATTTTTTGTGGTAAGTTTCGTAGGGAAAGATAGCCTTAGCAACACCATCTAAAAAAAATTACACATACCACCATCCAAAATCTGTTTTTTAGGAACTTTTCAATGCGTCTGATACTTTTAGGAGCACCCGGTGCCGGCAAGGGCACCCAAGCTAATTTCATCAAAGAAAAATACAACATTCCACAAATCTCCACGGGCGACATGCTGCGCGCGGCGATCAAGGAAGGCTCCGAACTGGGCCTGGCCGCGAAAAAAGTCATGGATGCGGGCGGCCTCGTGTCGGACGACATCATGATCGGCCTGGTCAAGAATCGCCTGCAGGAAGCCGATTGCGCCAATGGCTACCTGTTCGACGGCTTCCCGCGCACCATCGCGCAAGCGGACGCCATGAAAGACGCCGGCATCAATGTCGACTACGTGCTGGAAATCGACGTGCCTGACGCTTCGATCATCGAGCGCATGGACGGCCGCCGCAGCCACCCGGGTTCGGGCCGCGTGTATCACGTCAAATTCAACCCGCCCAAGGTCGACGGCGTCGACGACATCACCGGCGAACCGCTGATCCAGCGCGACGACGACAAGGCGGAAACGGTCAAAAAGCGCCTGGACGTGTACCACAACCAGACCAAGGTCTTGTTGGGCTACTACAATGACTGGGCCAAGTCCGGCCTGCCAGGCGCACCGAAATACCGCCGCATCGCCGGCGTCGGTCCGGTCGAGCAAATCCGCGACAGCGCATTTGCCGCCCTGGCGGAATAAGCAGTTTATGAAAAGCGGACCTGAGTGTCCGCTTTTTTTGTGCCCGCTTTTCGCCAGCGGTGCCGCATCGTTTTCGTAGTTCAGGTTTTTTGCAGGTCGTGTTTTCCTGGCTGCGCGTGCCTACCCGGTGCGGTCTGCAGCTGTTGGCAATGACGTCGGATAAAAACAGAAGGGGACGATATGGCAGCCAGCTTGTGGTTTGCGGTAGTCTGCGGCGTGGTCGCAGTTATTTACGGTTTGGTGTCGCGCAGCTGGATTCTGAGGCAGGATCCCGGCAACGCGCGCATGCAGGAAATTGCCCTGGCCATCCAGCAGGGCGCGGCCGCCTACCTGGCGCGCCAGTACCGCACCATCGCCATCGTCGGCGTGGTGTTATTGATCGCCATCTATGCGCTGCTTGGCCTGCACACGGCGCTGGGCTTCCTGATCGGCGCCGTGCTGTCGGGCGCCTGCGGCTTCATCGGCATGAATGTCTCCGTGCGGGCCAATGTGCGCACGGCGCAGGCGGCCACCCTGGGCATCAACCAGGCGCTGAACGTGGCCTTCAAGGGCGGGGCGATCACGGGCATGCTGGTGGTGGGACTGGGCTTGCTGGGCGTAACCCTGTTCTACTGGCTGCTGGCGACGACGGGCGCGCCCGGCCTCACGCAGCATGACCTGATCAAGCCCCTGATCGGCCTGGCCTTCGGCGCCTCGCTCATTTCCATCTTCGCGCGGCTCGGCGGCGGCATCTTTACCAAGGGCGCCGACGTGGGCGCGGACCTGGTGGGCAAGGTGGAGGCGGGCATCCCCGAGGACGATCCGCGCAACCCGGCCGTCATCGCCGACAACGTGGGCGACAACGTGGGCGACTGCGCCGGCATGGCGGCCGACCTGTTCGAAACCTATGTCGTGACCCTGATCGCCACCATGCTGCTGGGCGCACTGCTGATGGCAGAGGCCAGCAGCACGGCCATCATCTACCCGCTGCTGCTGGGCGCCGTCTCCATCCTCGCGTCCATCGTCGGCTGCTCGATGGTGAAGACGGCCCCCGGCAAGAAGATCATGTCGGCCCTGTACACGGGCCTGTGGTGGGCGGCCGGCCTGTCGCTGGTCGGTTTTGCCGTGGTGACGTGGCTGCTGTGGCCCGACGACGCCATGCGCTACAAGATGCTGGGCGCCACCGTCGTCGGCATCGTCCTCACGGGCCTGATGGTGTACATCACCGAGTACTACACGGGCACGGATTTCAAGCCCGTGCGCCACATCGCCGAAGCGTCGACGACGGGCCACGGCACGAATATCATTGCCGGCCTGGGTGTGTCGATGAAGTCCACGGCGTATCCGGTGCTGGCCGTCTGCGTCGCCATCCTGATATCGTATCAATTGGCGGGCCTGTACGGCATCGCCATCGCGGCCACTTCCATGCTGTCGATGGCGGGCATCATCGTCGCGCTCGACGCGTATGGCCCCATCACGGATAACGCGGGCGGCATCGCGGAAATGTCGGGCTTGCCCGACTCCGTGCGCGCCATCACCGATCCTTTGGATGCCGTCGGCAACACGACCAAAGCCGTCACCAAGGGCTACGCCATCGGCTCGGCCGGGCTGGCCGCGCTGGTGCTGTTCGCCGACTACACGCATGCGCTCGAATCCGTGGGCCAGCACATCACCTTCGATTTGTCGAACCCCATGGTCATCGTCGGCCTGTTCATCGGCGGCTTGATACCGTATCTGTTCGGCGCCATGGCGATGGAAGCCGTGGGCCGCGCAGCAGGCGCCGTGGTGGTGGAGGTGCGGCGCCAGTTCCGCGACATCAAGGGCATCATGGAAGGCACGACGCGGCCAGAATACGACAAGGCCGTCGACATGCTGACGGCGTCGGCCATCCGCGAAATGATCGTGCCGTCGCTGCTGCCCGTGGTGGTGCCCATCGTCGTGGGCATGCTGCTGGGGCCTGCGGCGCTCGGTGGCTTGCTGATGGGGACGATCGTCACGGGCCTGTTCGTGGCCATTTCCATGACCACGGGCGGCGGCGCCTGGGACAATGCGAAGAAATACATCGAGGATGGCCATTTCGGCGGCAAGGGTTCGGACGCGCACAAGGCGGCCGTCACGGGCGACACGGTGGGCGACCCGTACAAGGATACGGCCGGGCCGGCAGTGAACCCCTTGATCAAGATCATCAATATCGTGGCCCTGCTGCTGGTGCCGCTGCTGCCGGCCACGGGCTGGCTGGCGGTCAAGGCGCCGGCGCCCATCCACGCGCCCGCGCCGCCCATCCTGGCGCCGGCGACACCCGTGCAAAGCTTGCCCGCGCAATAAACTGCGCCATCCCCGCAGCCCCGTGGCCAGCGCCGCGGGGCTGTTTGTATTTTGCGCAAATGAAACTTTCCTGCCGTCCATATCCTCGGCGTATCAAAGGTGAGCAATTGTTACGGCGCCTTTGCTTGTGCTGGCTCTCTGTCAATAATGAAACGAGTGTCACAGTTGGGCATGAAGGCGGGAGGATGTCATGGACAGCATCAGCAGGAAGGGCGGCGCGCTGGCGGCGCTCTTGGTATTGGCGGTCACGGCGGGAGTGGCCCAGGCGGCGCCGGGCCGGCATGGCGGCTTTCACGGCGGCCACGGCCACTTCCATGGTCGTTCGCACGTGGGCGTCTGGGTGGGATCTCCCTGGTGGTATGGCTACGGGCCTGGCTGGTATGGCGACCCGTGGTATGGCTATCCCTATCCATATGGGCGCACCCTGATCGTGCAGCCGCCGCCCGTGTACATCGAGCAGGGCGGCGAGCCGACGGCGCAGATGTGGTACTACTGCGCGAGGCCGCAGGGCTATTATCCCTATGTGAAAAATTGCAGTACGGCATGGCGTGCCGTGTTGCCGACCAGCGTGCGCTGACGGGGAGGCGACGATGAACACGAAAGCGTTGATGGGGCGTGCCGGCCTGCTGGCGCCCCTGCTGCTGGCCGCCTGCACGGTGATGCCGGAAGGGCCGTCGGCCACGGCCTTGCCCGACACGGGCAAGAGCCTCGAGCAATTCCGCGTCGATGACGGCAGTTGCCGTGGCTACGCGCAGGCGCAGCTGGCCGGCCCGGGCGCGGCCGACAGTTCCTCGCATGGCATGCAGCGCAGTTACGATGATTCTTATCAAAAATGCATGTATGCGAGCGGCCACAAGGTGCCCGCGGCCGGGCGGATGCTGGGCAGCGTGCCGGCGAATGCCGCCACGCCGCCGCCCGATACGCCGCCGCCCCGTTACTAGCCGCTTAGAAGCGCGACGTCAGGCCGACGAACATGCGCCGTCCCGGCACGTAATAGTCGACCAGTCCATCGGCCGTCGGACCCTTCTTGAACAGGTTTTGCACGCCGCCGCGCACGGTCCATTGCGGCGTGACCTTGTACGACACGACGGTGTCGACGATGGTGTAGGCCTTGTCGGCCAGCTTGCCGGCGTCGAGTTCCTTGCCCGTGTACTGGGCCGATACTTCGCCGAACAGCTGGTCGTTGACTTGCCAGCCCAGCGCCGAGTACCACGACAGTTTCGGCGTCGACAGCAGGTTGGCGCCCGTGGTCAGGTTTTTCGCTTCCGCCATGTAGGTGACGTTGTTACGCCAGTTCAGGTTTTTCGTCAGCGGGATGGTGGCCGTCGCTTCCAGGCCGCTGGTGCGCGCCTTCTGGATATTCGTCATCTTGGTCCACCAGCGCTGCTGGTAAAAGCCCAGCGGCGCATAGTCGATCTTGTTCTTGAAATCCGTGTGGAACCAGGTCAGGCCCACATCCCAGCCATTCTGTTCCCACGCCACGCCGATCTCGCCGGCCGTGCTCGTTTCCGGCTTCAAGTCCGCATTGCCGGCCATGTAGCAGTCGCCCTTGATGTAGCCCAGCGGCTTGAGGCTGCCGCAACCGCGTCCGGCCGAGTTGGTTGCCGCCGCTGGCGAGTTTTCCTTCAGGCTCGGGGCGCGGAAGCCTTGCGAGATGCCGCCCTTGATGGTCCAGGCGGGGGCAGGGTGGTACACCAGGTACAGGCGCGGACTGTAATGGTTGCCGAACTTGCTGTGGTGATCGAGGCGCAAGCCGGCCGTGGCCGTCAAGTCCTCGCGCAGGAACAATTGATCTTCCGCAAACAGGGCCGAGGTGGTGCCGGACAGGGTCGCGCCGCTCACGGTGTTGCCCAGGTAATCGGTGGGTACGGTGCCGATGGTGTTCGTGTTCGTCAATTCCTGGTGCTTCCACTGGCCGCCCATCACCAGCATTTGCTCGATGCCGCCCCAGCCGACCCGTTTTTCCAGGCTGGCATCGAGCGTGCTGTCCTTGGATTTGGCCACCGTGCCGACGAATTGGTTGTCGAAATCGTTGTGATACAGGTTGACCGTGGTCTTGCCGAAGTCCCAGCGGCCTTCGTAGCCGAGGCTGACGCTCTTGCGTATCAGCTTGTTGGCGCCCCAGCTGGGAACCAGCGACTCGCCGTCCGCATCGCGTGTGCTCGAACCGCTGGCTTCCTGCCTGCCATAGCTGGCGTCCAGCGACAGGTTCTGTTTCTTGCCCAGCGCCCAGGTCAGCTGGCCCGAGACAGTCTGGTTGCGTTCGCCGCCGATGCCGCCCGCTTTGTCGAATTTTTCATCGGGATTCTGGCGCGTCTGGCTCACGCCCAGGCGCATGCCCACCGTGTCCGACAGGGGGCCGGCCAGGTTGACGCCCAGCTGGTGCGCCGTGCCGCGGTCGCTTTCCTGCGGTTGCGTGTAGTTGGCCGTGGCCGAACCGTTCCACTTGCCCGGCACCTTGCGCGTGATGATGTTGATCACGCCGCCCATGGCGTCCGAACCGTACAGCGACGACATGGGTCCGCGCACCACTTCGATGCGCTCAATCATGTCGGGCGAGATCCAGTTCAAGTCCTGGCGGCCCAGGTCGGGACGGTAAGCCGTGTCGCTCGAGCTGCCCACGCGCTTGCCGTCGACCAGGATCAGGGTGTATTTGTCGGGCAAACCGCGCAGCTTGATCTTCGACGCTTCGCCTTCGGGGCCGTTGCCGCCCGTCACGCCGGGGATACGGCGCAGCAAGGTATTCAAGTCATACACGGGCTGGCGCTCGATTTCCTCGCGCGTGATGACGCTGATGCTGGCCGGCGCATCCTTGATGTCGATGGCCGTGCCGGACGCCGTGACGACCACCGTGTTCATGGTGGGATCGGCGGCCACATTGCCTTCGGCCCAGGCGTTGCTGACGGCCAGCGAGAGCAGGCAGGGCAGGAGCAGGGCGGCGGAATGCATGGAGCGGCCGGGAGTGGAAACGGGGGCTGCGAAGGCGGGACTACGCTTGGTCATGGTGAACTTTCCGGATGTTGTTATTTCCTGGCTGCCTTCCGGGTGGCTCGGGTATGAATGAATGAAAAGAGTAAAAAATGCGCTCCCATCCTGCGAATGAGAATAAGAATCGTTCTTATTGTAATGCCATACTGGCAAGAAGGAAAGTGCTGAAAGGAAATAAAACACCGTTACGCTGTGCGCATGGCAGGTACAAGCGTGACAAATTGTTACCCGCGCTGGCATCTGGCGCGGCGTGTGCCAATAATGAAAGTTGCGATGGATGCTTGGGAGGCGGCATGAAGAGGCTGGCAAAAACGATATCGGCACTGGCGTGCTCCATGCTGCTCGCTGGCGGCCATGCCCGGGCGCAGGAGCAGGCGGCGCCTGCCGAGTCCTTGACTGAGCCTTTGCCCGTGTGCCAGCTCGACCCGCGCGACAGCGGCAAGCTGGCGGTGGAGCCGTGCCGCCCGGCGCCGCCCGTGCAGCCGCGCCGTTCCGTGGCGCAAGTGATCGGCCGCATGCCGGCGCCGCCCGTGCAGCCGCGCCGTTCCGTGGCGCAAGTGATCGGCCGCATGCCGGCGCAGCCTGCGTCACCGGTCGTGCCCATCGCGCCCCTGCCGCCCAGCCCGGCCGTGCCGATGCCGCGCGCGCCGCAGCCCATCGGCTCATGCGACTCAGGCGGTTGCCGCGATGCGGCAGGCGCGCGCTACAACGGCGCGGGCAACGCCACGCTCGATGCCAACGGGCGCATCTGCCACCGCAATGGCGCTTTCATGCAGTGTTTTTAACTTTCTCATTCGCCAGCGCTGCAAGTTTTCGCTCGGTGACCATAAAAATGGCTACAATTGTCGCCGACATTACGTTTACGTAAACGTAATGATGGCATCATGTATCAACCATCAGGCGCCGGGAACACGGCCCTTATCACTCAGGAGATTTCATGCAGATTCAGGACAATGTATTCATCATCACGGGCGGCGCATCGGGCTTGGGCGCCGCCACGGCGCGCATGCTGACGGCGGCCGGCGGCAAGGTCGTGCTGGCCGACGTGCAGACGGAAGCGGGCCAGGCGCTGGCCGCTGAACTCGGTGGCGTGTTCGTCCAGTGCGACGTGACGTCGGAAGAGGACGGCCTGGCCGTGGTGGCGGCAGCCACGAAGCTGGGCACCTTGCGCGGCCTGGTCAACTGCGCCGGCGTGGCGCCTGCCGTGAAAACCGTGGGCAAGGATGGCCCGCATCCGCTGGCCCTGTTCCAGAAGGTCGTCAACATCAACCTGGTGGGCACCTTCAATATGTGCCGCCTGGCGGCCGACGCCATGGCGAAACAGGATGCGACGGCCGAAGGCGAGCGCGGCATCATCATCAACACGGCTTCCGTGGCGGCCTACGATGGCCAGATTGGCCAGGCCGCGTATGCGTCGTCGAAGGCGGCCGTGGTGGGCCTGACCCTGCCGATGGCGCGCGACCTGTCGCGCAACGGCATCCGCGTGATGACGGTGGCGCCCGGCATTTTCGAAACACCGATGTTGCTGGGCATGCCGGCCGAAGTGCAGGATGCGCTGGGCAAGATGGTGCCGTTCCCTTCGCGCCTGGGCAAGCCGGGCGAATACGCGCAGCTGGTGAAAGCCATCGTGGAAAACGTCATGCTCAATGGCGAGACCATCCGCCTGGACGGCGCCATCCGCATGCAGCCCAAGTAAGGGGCAGTGCCCTGACGGGCATTTGATGTAGGATACCCCCGTATGGGGCGTACAGCCTTGCCTGGCTGTGCGTCCTTTTTTTATCGGAGAATCCATGATCATATTGAAGCCGCTGGCACTGAGCCTGACCTTGCTGGGAGCCCTCGCTGCCAGTCCCGCATTTGCCGAGGTGCCGCAAAAGGCGCCGGAAATCGCCACCGCGTATGCGGAGAAATCGGGTTGGGCGGCACAGAAATTCATGGTCGCCGCTGCCAATCCGCTGGCCGCCGATGCCGGCTACCAGATGCTGAAAAAGGGCGGCAGCGCCATCGACGCGGCCATCGCCACGCAGCTGGTCCTCACCCTGGTCGAGCCGCAATCGTCGGGCATCGGCGGCGGCGCCTTTTTGCTGTACTCCACGGCCAAGGGCGTGCAAGCGTTCGACGGGCGCGAAACGGCGCCTGCCAGCGCCGATGAACACCTGTTCCAGAATGCCGACGGCAGTCCCGTCTCGCGCGCCACGGGCGTGGTGGGCGGGCGTTCCGTGGGCGCGCCGGGCGTGCTGCGCATGCTGGAACTGGCGCACAAGGAGCACGGCAAGCTGCCGTGGGCGACCCTGTTCGGCCCCGCCATCAAGCTGGCGCACGGCGGCTTTCCCGTCAGCCAGCGCCTCAACGGCCTGCTGAACTGGGACCAGGCCCTGAAGCGCGACCCGGTCGCCGCCGCGTATTTCTATGATCCGGACGGCAAGGCATGGCCCGTCGGCCACGTGCTGAAAAACCCGCAGCTGGCGCGCACCCTGCGCGAGATCGCCCGTGGCGGCGCCGACGCGTTTTACAACGGCCGCATCGCGCGCGACATCGCCGCCAAGGTGGCGGCGCATCCGACCAATCCGGGCAAGCTGACGGCGCAGGACATCGCCGGCTACCGCGCCAAGGTGCGCGAACCCGTCTGCAGCGATTACAAGGCCTGGACCGTGTGCGGCATGCCGCCGCCATCGTCGGGCGGCATCGCCATCGCGCAGATGCTGGGCATGCTGGAAGTGAAGGATATCCGGCCGTATGCGCCCGTCGACGGCGTGCTCGATGCGCAGGCGATCCACCTGTTCTCGGAAGCGGGGCGCCTGGCTTACGCGGACCGCAACCGCTACGTGGCGGACACGGACTTCGTGCCGCTGCCGGGCAATGGCGTCGCCTCGATGCTGGATAAAACCTATCTGGCGCAGCGCGCCTCGCTGATCGGCGACAAATCCATGGGCAAGGCCATGCCTGGCACGCCGCCGGGCATGCAGGTGGCGTGGGGCATGGACAACGCCTTGCAGCGCCCGTCGACCTCGCACCTGGTGGCGGTGGACGCTTTTGGGGGCGGCCTGTCGATGACCACCAGCGTGGAAGACGCGTTCGGTTCGCGCCAGATGGTCGACGGCTTTTTGCTGAATAACCAGCTGACGGATTTCTCGTTCGATTCGCGCGATGCCGACGGCCCCATCGCCAACCGGGTCGAAGCGGGCAAGCGTCCGCGCAGCGCCATGTCGCCCACCCTCGTGTTCGAGAAGGGCACGCACAAGCTGGTGCTGGCGACGGGTTCGCCCGGCGGTTCGTCCATCATCAACTATGTCGCCAAGGTGCTGGTCGGCACCATGGACTGGGGCTTGAACGTACAGCAAGCGATCAGCCTGCCGAACTTCGGCAGCCGCAATGGCCCGACGGAGCTGGAAAAGGGCCGCGCGCCCGCCGCGCAAGTCGAGGCGCTGCAAGCGATGGGCCACGAGGTGCGCGTGATCGAACAGAACTCGGGCTTGCAGGGCATCATGCGGCTGAATGCGCATGGCAAGGATTTCTGGTTTGGCGGCGCCGATCCACGTCGTGAAGGCATGGTCAAGGGAGATTGAAACTTTTCCACAAAGTATCAAGACCCTGCTAATCTGCCGGCATGGGAATGCAAAATAAAACAGGCTTGATACTCACGGGAGGAGGCGCCCGTGCCGCCTATCAGGTGGGCGTGCTGCAGGCGATTTCGGCGATTTTGTGGGAAGCGGGCTGGGCGCCGGCGCGCAATCCGTTCGACATCATCTGCGGCACCTCGGCCGGCGCCATCAACGCCACGGCGCTGGCCTGCCGTGCCGATAACTTCGGCGAAGGCGTGCAAAAGCTGCTAGACGTGTGGCAGCACATCGAAGTCGAGCAAGTCTACCGGGCCGATTCGCTGGGCGTGATCCGCTCGGGCGCGCGCTGGCTGTCGCTGCTGTCGTTCGGCTGGCTGCTGCGCCAGTGGCACGCATCGCCGCCCAGTTCCCTGCTCGACAACACGCCGCTGGTCAGCCTGCTGCACCGCATGCTCGACCTGCCGCGCCTGGACGCGGCCCTGGCCGACGGCCTGCTGCATGCGCTGGCCGTGACGGCGTCGTCGTACTCGGGCAGCCGCCACATGACGTTTTACCAGACGGCCGAGGATATCGCGCCCTGGGTGCGCACGCAGCGCCTGGCCCTGCCGGACCAGATCGGCGTGGAGCACTTGCTCGCCTCGGCCGCCATCCCCTTCATCTTTCCCGCCGTGCCCCTGTACGTGGGCGGCCAGCGCGAATACTGCGGCGACGGTTCCATGCGCCAGCTGGCGCCGATCTCGCCGGCGATCCACCTGGGCGCGAACAAGGTGCTGGTGGTGGGGGCGGGACGGATGACGGAACCGGCGCCCGCCGCGTCCGAAGCGGCACGCTACCCGAGCCTGGCGCAGATTGCCGGCCACGCGCTGTCGTCGATCTTCCTCGATGGGCTGGCCGTCGACATCGAGCGTCTGAACCGCATCAACCTGACCCTGTCGATGCTGCCGCCCGAATTGCTGGGCAAGACGGCCTTGCGGCCCGTGGAATTGCTGGTCATCGCGCCGTCCGAGCGGCTCGACGCCATCGCCAGCCGGCATATCGGCAGTTTGCCCCGCCCCATCCGCACCATGTTGTCGGGTATCGGCGCGGCCGAAGCGCGCGGCGCGGCGCTGGCATCGTATTTATTGTTCGAATCGACGTATACTAACGAGCTGATCCGTCTTGGACAGCGCGATACGCAAGCCCGCAAGGATGATGTCCTGGCGTTCTTTGGTTCCTGAGACGGCCCCTGGAGCGGTGTGCGGGTTTTTCGCGTTTTTTTTGACAGGACGATTGTGCTGGTATTTCGACGTGTTTGCGATGTTGCTTTACTGTTAATTCTGCTGATGGGCGTCCCGGCCGCGGCGGCGCCTGCGCCCACCCTGCGTTTCGACCAGCTCAGCGTCGACCAGGGTCTGGCGCAGGAATCGGTGCTGGCCATCGCCCAGGACCGGCAGGGCTATATGTGGTTCGGCAGCCAGTCTGGCCTGAGCCGCTACGATGGCTACCGCATGGTCGTCTACAAGAATATCGAGGGCGACAAGACCAGCCTGGCCGACAATTGGGTGGGCGAGCTGCATGTCGATAGCCAGGGCCAGCTGTGGATCGGCACCGACAATGGGCTGGACCGCTTCGACGCCGCCAGCCAGACCTTCATCCATTACGTTCCGGCCGAAAAGAGCAAGCGCGGCAACGGCAACCGGCATATCCACGCCATCCTCGACGATGGCGCGCGCGGCTTCTGGATCGCCACCTCGGACGGCTTGCAGCATTTCGACCCGGCCACGGGCACCTTCCGCACCTGGCACCATGAAGAGGGCAATCCGCACAGCCTGGGCGACAATGAAATCAAGGCGCTGGCGCTGGACGCGCAACAGCGCCTGTGGATCGGCACGGTAACGGGCCTGGACATGCTGGCGCCTGGCAGCGAGCGCTTCGAGCATTTTGCCGTCGACACGGAGCCTGGCTCGAAATACAACGTGATCCAGTCGCTGCTGATCGACCGCCAGCAGAACCTGTGGATTGGCACCATGGCCGGCGCCGAGCGCTGGCGCCTGGGCGGCGCCGGCCAGCCGCCGCAGGCGCGCGTGCGCTTCGGCGAGAAGCATGGCTTTTCCGCCATCCGCGTGGCCAGCCTGTACCAGGATGTCGACGCCACCGTCTGGCTGGGCAGCAATGCCGACGGCCTGTTCCGCTGGCTGCCCGCGAGCGACACCTTCCTGCAATACCGGCATCAGACGGGCGACAAATTCAGCGTCGCCGACAACCAGCTGTCGTCCTTGTACCGCGACCGCGCGGGCACCTTCTGGGTCGGCTCCTGGTACAGCGGCGTGAGCCGGGTCGACCTGGGCAGTGGCGGCTTTTCGCGCATGGCGCGCGCGCCCGGCGACGTGGGCGCGCTGGCGGACAAAAAAGTGCGCGCCGTGGCCGATGCGGGCGATGGCAAGCTGTGGCTGGCCACCAAGGGCGGCCTGAAACTGTACGACACGCGCGACGGCAGCTCGCGGCTGTTCGATCTGCGCAGCTCACCCGGCATGTCGCGCGACGAGCAGGTCACGACCCTGTACAAGGCGCCGGACGGCGTGCTGTGGGTGGGCGGTTCGACGGGCTTGCACCGCTTCGATCCGGCCCTCGGGCGCTTCTTCACCATGCGCTTTGCCGCCGGCGACCCGAATAGCGACACGATCCGCAATATCGTGAGCGACCGCAGCGGCATGCTGTGGGTCTCGACGCGGGGCGGCGTGCACCGCTTCGACCCCGTCAGCCGCCGCTTTACCACCTACCGCCACGACCCGGCCAACCCGAACAGCTTGTCCGACAACATGGTGCGGCCCGTGCTGGAAGACGGCAAGGGGCGCTTGTGGATAGGTTCCTTCCACGGCCTGGACTTGCTGGACCGCGCCAGCGGCCACTTCCGCCATTTCCGCCACGATCCGCAAAACCCGCATAGCCTGAGCCACGACGAGGTGCATTACCTGCACGAGGACAAGCGCGGCGTGCTGTGGGTGGGCACGGCCAATGGCTTGAACCGCATGGACGTCGACGCCAAGGGCGAGATCCGCTTCCGCCGCTTCGTGCGCAAGGATGGCATGGCCGACGACGCCGTCGCCAGCATCCTCGGCGACGACAACGAGCAGCTGTGGCTGAGCACGAACAGCGGCATCACGCGGCTCGACATGCGCAGCGGCCTGTTCCGCAATTACGACAGTGCCGATGGCACGGTGGAAGGCTCGTACTTCGATGGCGCGGCCCTGCGCGCGGCCGATGGCACCATGTATTTCGGCGGCTTCAACGGCATGACGGCGTTTGTGCCGCAGGATATCCACGACAACCGCGTGCCGCCGCTGGTGGCCATCACGGAGCTGCAGATATTCAACAAGCCGGTGGCCATCGGCCGCGGTGAGTTCGCGCACGTGCTCAAGGCGGCGATCGACCACACGCGCAACCTGGTGCTGACCAGCCGCGAAAGTGTCTTTTCGCTGGAATTCGCAGCCCTGCATTTCGCCGCGCCCCAGCGCAATATGTTCGCCTACCGGCTCGAAGGCTTCGACCAGGACTGGGTCATGACGGATGCGGGGCGGCGCTTTGCCACCTACACCAACCTCGATGCCGGCAACTACGTGTTTCGCGTCAAGGCGGCCAACAAGGACGGCGTGTGGAACGAGAGCGGCGCCACCCTGGCCATCACGATCCTGCCGCCGTTCTGGAAAACCTGGTGGTTCCGCACCCTGATGGCGGCGCTGCTGCTGGGCGCCATATATGGCGCGTACCGCCAGCGCGTGCGCGCGCTGCGGCATCAGCAGAATGAACTGGAAAAGCAGGTCAGCGAACGCACGGCGGAGTTGCAGAGCAAGGAAATCGAAGTGCTGGCGCAGTCGGAAAAGCTGGCGCAAGTCAACAGCAGCCTGACGAAAAACGAAGAAAGCCTGCGCCAGGCCAAGCGCAAGGCCGAGGATGCGACGCGCCAGAAGTCGGAATTCCTGGCCAACATGAGCCACGAGATGCGCACGCCGCTGGCCGGCGTGATCGGCATGCTGGGCTTTGCCCTGCGCGACGAGCAGCTGCACGACGCCACGCGCGAGCAGATCCTGCGCGGCCAGGCCAACGCCCAGTCGCTGCTGGTGATCATCAATGACTTGCTCGATTTTTCCAAGATCGAGGCGGGCAAGCTGAGTATCGAAAACATCGACTTCGCGCTCGGCGCGGCGATCGAGACGGTCGTCACCCTGTTCGAGGAGCAGGCTGCCGCGCGCAGCATCGGTTTCGCCATCGATTTCGCGCCCGACCTGCCGCCCTTCGTGGTGGGCGACCCGACCCGCTTGCGCCAGGTGCTGGTCAACCTGGTCGGCAATGCCTTCAAGTTCACCCAGCGCGGTGGCGTCAGCCTGAGCGTCGAACGGGCCGGCGTGGCCAGCGGCAGCGGCGGACGCAAGGTCAACCTGATCCGCTTTACCGTCAGCGACAGCGGCATCGGCATCGATGCCGAGGCCATGGCGCGGCTGTTCCAGAAATTCGAGCAGGCCGACGCCAGCACTACGCGGCGCTACGGCGGCACGGGACTGGGCCTGGCGATCTGCCGCCAGCTGGTCGAACTGATGGATGGCCAGATCGAGGTGGCCAGCACGCCGGGGCAGGGCAGTACCTTTGCCTTCACCTTGCCGCTGGCCGATGGCGTGGCGCCGCCGCTGGTGCCGCAGGTGGCGCTGGCGCCGCACAGCCACCAGTTGCGCGTGCTGTGCGCGGAAGACTTCCCCACCAACCAGATCATCATCCGCGTCATGCTCGAAGAGCTGGGGCACCGGGTCGACGTGGTCGCCAACGGCGTGCTGGCGGTGGCGGCTTGCGTGCATACGCGCTATGACCTGATCCTGATGGATGGGCGCATGCCGGAGATGGACGGCGCCACGGCGACGCGCCTGATCCGTGTGGGCGGCTGGCCGGACCAGCCCGTGCGCGACCAGGAATTGATGATCGTGGCCCTGACGGCGAACGCCAGCGAAGAAGACCGCAGCCGCTATCTTGGCGTCGGCATGGATGATTTCCTCAGCAAACCCGTCGACGAGGCGGTGCTGCATGGCTTGCTGGCGCGCGCCATCGAGCGCCAGCTGCAGCGCGGTTTCATGTTGCCGCGCATGCCGTCGAACGCGCCGCGCGGCACGGCGCGGGGACAGGCCGAACTCGACGCCCTGTTCGGTATCGCGCCGGCACTTCCCGTCGCGGCGCCTTCCCAGTCCATCCGCAGCGGCGAACTGCAACGGCGCATCCGCGTCGCCTTCGTCGCCGACCTGGAAGGGCGTTTGCGTGAACTCGACGACGCCCTGGCGGCGCAGGACAAGGACAACGCCGGGCGCCTGCTGCACGGTTTGAAGGGCAGCGCCGCCTACCTCGATGAAACGCAGCTGCACATGCTGTGCACGGAAATGGAAGAAGCGGCGGACGGCGGGCGCTGGACGCAGGTGGCCCTGCATTTGCCGCAATTGCGCGCACTGTTGGCGCAAATAGCTGTTTTGGACAAGGAAATGTAAAATAGGCAATGCCGGCCATGGAGCGCGCGGCGAAACTGGGTAGAATACGGCCAGGCACCGAGACGCTGCCGCCAATGGAGAAAGCAATGAAAGTACTGGTGGTTGACGATGATGTCGTGTCGCGCATGGTATTGATGCATTTGATCGACAGCTGCGGCGTGCACGATATCGTGGAAGCCGAAGATGGCGCGGCGGCGTGGGAACAGCTCGAAGGCGGCTTGCGCCCGTCGCTGTGCTTCTGCGACTTGCGCATGCCGCGCCTGTCCGGCATGGAACTGCTGCAGAAAATCCGCTCCGACAGCGCGCTCGATGCCATGCCGCTGGTGCTCGTGTCGTCGGCCAATGATCAGGACACGGTGCGCGACGCTGTGCAGGCCGGCGCCGCCGGCTACATCGTCAAGCCTTTCCAGCCGGAGCAGGTGCGCCAGCATATCGATGCCTGCTTCGACGTCTCGGCCTTGCCGGCCGAGGCGCCGCGCGACACCTTGCAGCGGCTGGGCATCGACAGCGAACGCCTGCTGGCGTATCTGACGGGCTTCCAGGGGCAGATAGTCGCCGCCAGCGAACAGGTCGACGCCTTGCTGGCGCGCGGCGAGCCGGCCCAGGCGCGCCAGCAGCTCGAACGGCTGCACCTCGGTTGCCGCACCCTGGGTTTGCATGGCGCGGAAGCCGGGATGATGGCCCTGCTGCAGGCCTCGGTGCTCGATGGCGACCAGATGCAGACGGCGCTGGCCGCGCTGGCGCGCAGCGTGGCGCAGCAGGCGCGCCTGCTGCGGCAACAGGACGGGATCGACTGAATCTGCTGTTTTTTGCTTGCCGGGAAAATACTTTAGGTTTAAAGTATCTGCTTCCGGGCCTTGTGCACGCGCCCGCTACCAGCCAGGATGAGCATGAGCAGCGACCCTTCGCCTACCACCGCATCTCCCCAGGACGACTTTGCGCGCACGCATTTGCCGCCGCGCGCACTCTGGCCGCAGCTGTGCCTGGACTTGCCCGAACTGCAGTATCCGGCGCGCCTCAATTGCGTCGCCGCGCTGCTCGATGCCGCCGTGGCCAATGGCGGCGGCGGGCGCACCGCTATCCTTGCCGACGGCCAGCGCTGGACGTACGCGCAGCTGGCGCGGCAGGTCGACCGCATCGCCCACGTGCTGCGCAGCGACCTGCGCCTGATCCCCGGCAACCGCGTGCTGCTGCGCGGCGCGAATACGCCCATGATGGCCGCCTGCCTGCTGGCCGTGCTGAAAGCCGGCTGCATCGCCGTGCCCACCATGCCGCTGCTGCGCGCGCGTGAACTGTCCACCATCCTGGCCAAGGCGGAAGTGAACGCCGTGCTGTGCGCACAAGGCTTGCGCGCGGAACTTGACGCGCTAGCGTCCCTGCCGCCCATGCTGTGCTTTGGCGCCGACGGCGCCGAACTGGAACAGCGCATGGCGGCCCACGATGCGCCCATTGCCGCATGCGATACGGCGGCCGACGACGTCTGCCTGATCAGCTTTACCTCGGGCACGACGGGCGTCCCCAAAGGCACCATGCACATGCACCGCGACCTGCTGGCCATCTGCGACTGCTTTCCCCGCTCCATGCTGCAGGTGCGCGCCGACGATATCTTCATCGGCACGCCGCCGCTGGCGTTCACCTTCGGCCTCGGTGGCTTGCTGCTGTTCCCCCTGCGCTTTGGCGCATGCGCCGTGCTGCTGGAAAAACTCACGCCCGACGCCTTGCTGCGCGCCATCGAGGCGTACGGTGCCACCATCTGCTTCACGGCGCCCACCTTTTACCGCCAGATGGCGCTCCTGGCGGCCAGCCACGACTTGCGCAGCCTGCGCCTGTCCGTCTCGGCCGGCGAAGCGCTGCCGCTGGCCACGCGCGACGCCTGGCAGGCGGCGACGGGCCTGGCCATGACGGACGGCATCGGCGCCACCGAGATGCTGCACATCTTCATTTCCGCCACGGGCGAGGGCATCCGTCGCGGCGCCATCGGCAAGGCCATTCCCGGCTACCAGGCATGCATCGTCGATGACGCAGGGGTGCCGCAGCCGCCCGGCGTGACGGGCCGCCTGGCCGTAAAAGGCCCCACCGGCTGCCGCTACCTGTCCGACCCGCGCCAGCGCGAGTATGTGCAAAATGGCTGGAACCTGACGGGCGACACCTTCGAGATGGATGCCGACGGCTATTTCTATTACCGCTCGCGCAGCGACGACATGATCGTTTCGGCCGGCTACAACATCGCCGGCCCGGAAGTGGAAGAGGCGCTGCTGCGCCACCCGGCCGTGGCCGAATGCGGCGTGGTCGGGCGCGCCGACGCCGAGCGTGGCCAGATCGTCGAGGCGCACGTGGTGCTCAAGGAGGGCTGCCAGGCCAGCGATGCGCTGGTAGCCGAACTGCAGGACTTCGTGCGCCTGCAGATCGCCCCGTATAAATACCCGCGCGCCATCCATTTCCTGCCTTCCCTGCCGCGCACAGAAACGGGCAAGCTGCAGCGCTTCAAACTTCGTACGGACACTCCATGAATATTGTCTGCATCGGCGGCGGCCCCGCCGGCCTGTATTTCAGCCTGCTCATGAAAAAGCAGAACCCCGCGCACCGCATCACCGTCATCGAGCGTAACCGCCCGTACGACACGTTTGGCTGGGGCGTCGTGTTTTCCGACCAGACCCTGGGCAACCTGGCCAACGCGGACGAGCCGACGGCGCGCGCCATCCTGCAGGCGTTCAACCACTGGGACGATATCGAGATCCACTTCAAGGGCGAGACCGTGCGCTCCGGCGGCCATGGCTTTTGCGGCATCGGCCGCAAGCGCCTGCTCAACATCCTGCAGGCGCGCTGCGAGGAACTTGGCGTGCAGCTGGTGTTCGAGACGGAAGTGCAGGACGACCAGGCCATCGCGCGCCAGTACGGCGCCGACCTGGTGATCGCCAGCGACGGCTTGAACAGCCGTATCCGCACGCGCTATGCGGCCAGCTACCAGCCCGAGATCGACCAGCGCCATTGCCGCTTCGTCTGGCTGGGCACGCGCAAGAAATTCGAGGCCTTCACGTTTGCCTTCCGCCAGACGCCGCACGGCTGGTTCCAGGCGCATATTTACCAGTATGACGGCGAGACCTCGACCTTCATCGTCGAAACACCCGAACATGTGTGGCGTGCGGCGGGCCTCGATGCCATGAGCCAGGAAGAGGGCATCGCCTTTTGCGAAGCCCTGTTCGCCGAGGAACTCGATGGCCACGGCTTGCTGAGCAATTCGCCGCACCTGCGCGGCTCGGCCCAGTGGATCACCTTCCCCCGCATCGTCTGCCGCCAATGGGTGCACCGCCAGGATGGCGTGCCCGTCGTGCTGATGGGCGACGCGGCCCACACGGCGCATTACTCCATCGGCTCGGGGACCAAGCTGGCGCTGGAAGACGCCATCGAACTGGCGCGCTGTTTCGGCCAGCATGCCGACGCCGCTGCCGGTACGGATGCTGCGCTGACCGCCTACCAGCAGCTGCGCACCATCGAGGTGCTCAAGATCCAGAGCGCGGCGCGCAATTCCATGGAATGGTTTGAAAACGTCGAGCGCTACAGCGCCATGGAAGCGCCGCAGTTCGCCTATTCCATGCTCACGCGCAGCCAGCGCATCTCGCATGAAAACCTGCGCCTGCGCGACCCTGCCTACGTGGCCGATTACGAGCGATGGCTGGCGCGGCGCGCGGGCGAGCAGGCTGGCGTGGCGATGCTGGACGAGGCCTTGCCGCCCATGCTCACGCCATTCCGCTTGCGCAGCGTGCTGCTGAAAAACCGCATCGCCGTCTCGCCGATGGCGCAGTACAGCGCCGTCGATGGCGTGGCGGGCGACTACCATCTGATGCACCTGGGTGCACGCGCCATGGGCGGCGCGGGGCTGGTATTTGCCGAGATGACGTGCGTGTCGGCCGATGCGCGCATCACGCCCGCCTGCCCGGGCATGTACAGCGAAGCGCACACGCAGGCCTGGCGCCGCATCGTCGATGTCGTGCATGCGAACAGCGATGCGAAGATCGCCCTGCAGCTGGGCCACGCGGGGGCGAAAGGCTCGACGCGGCCCATGTGGGATGGCATCGACCTGCCCTTGAAAGAGGGTAACTGGCCGCTGATCTCGGCCTCGGAGCAGCAATACCTGGCCGGCGTGTCGCAGGTGGCGCGTGCGGCCACGGAAAGCGACCTGGCGCGCATCGAGCAGGATTTCGTGCGCGCCACCCTGGCGGCGGCCGTCGCCGGTTTCGACTGGCTGGAGCTGCATTGCGCGCACGGCTATCTGCTGTCGAGTTTTATCTCGCCGCTGACCAACCGCCGCACGGATGAATATGGCGGCAGCCTGGAAAACCGCTGCCGCTATCCGCTGCGCGTGTTCCGCGCCATGCGCGCCGCCTGGCCGCAGGATAAACCCATGAGCGTGCGCATCTCGGCCCACGACTGGGTCGATGGCGGCATCACGCCCGACGATGCCGTCGTCATCGCGCGCCTGTTCAAGCAGGCGGGCGCCGACCTGATCGACTGCTCCTCGGGTCAGGTCAGCAAGCTCGAACAGCCAGTCTACGGGCGCATGTTCCAGGCGCCGTTCGCTGACCGCGTGCGCAACGAGGCGGGCATCGCCAGTATGGCCGTCGGCTCGATTTTTGAAGCCGACCACGCCAACAGCATCATCGCCGCCGGGCGCGCCGACCTGTGCGCCGTGGGCCGGCCGCACCTGGCCAACCCGGCCTGGACCCTGACGGAGACGGCGCGCATCGGCTACAGCGGCGCCGGAGCTGTCTGGCCGAAACAGTACCGGCCGGGCCAGCAGCAGCTGGAACGCAATCTGCAGCGCGAGCGCCAGCTGGCGGCCGCCAATACGGGTCTCACCCCGCAACAGGTAGCCGCGCGGCTGCTGGAAGGATGACATGAAGACGCAAGCGATAATCGACAGGCATGCGTTGGTGACGGGCGCCGGCAGCGGCATCGGCCTGGCCTGCGCGGGCGCGTTGCTGGACGCGGGCGCCCGCGTCACCCTGGCCGGGCGCGACGGCGCGCGGCTGGCGCGCGCGCGCATGCAGCTGGAAGAAGAGGGCCATGCGGGCAGGGTGGCCATCTGTGTGCTCGATGTGGCCGTGGAAGCGTCCGTGCAGGCGGGTTTCGCGCAGGCCGCCGCGCATTTCGGCCGCATCGATATCTTGATCAATAACGCGGGCCAGGCGCATGCGGCGCCTTTCGGCAAGACGGATACCGCCATCTGGCAGCAGATGCTGGCCGTGAACCTGACGGGCGTGTTCCACTGCTGCCAGGCGGCCATGCCGGGCATGCTGGAAGCGGGCTGGGGACGCATCGTCAACGTGGCGTCGACGGCGGGCTTGAAAGGCTACCGCTACGTCAGCGCCTACGTCGCCGCCAAGCATGGCGTGATCGGCCTGACGCGCGCGCTGGCGCTGGAAGTGGCGCCGCGCGGCGTCACCGTCAACGCCGTCTGCCCCGGCTACACGGAAACGGACATGGTGGCCCAGGCCGTGCAGAATATCGTGCGCAAGACGGGGTGCGGCGAAGATGCGGCGCGCGCGGAACTGGCGGCCAGCAATCCGCAGCAGCGGCTGGTGCAGCCGCGCGAAGTGGCCGATGCGGTGGCGTGGCTATGCCTGCCCACGTCGGCCGCCATGAATGGACAATCGATCGCCGTCGCCGGCGGTGAAGTCATGTAACGGAATGAAGACCATGGATAAAGAACCCGACAATGTGCAGGACGAACCCGTGCTGGATCTGGCCAGCCGGTTGACGCAGGATCACCACCAGTCGCTCAAGCTGTGGCTGCGCATGCTCTCGTGCACGGTCAAGATTGAAAACGAGGTGCGCACGCGCCTGCGCGCCACCTTCGGCATCACCTTGCCCCGCTTCGACTTGATGGCGCAGCTGGAACGCTTTCCCGAAGGTCTACGCATGGGCGAACTGTCCAAGCGCATGATGGTCACGGGCGGCAATATCACGGGCATCACCGACCAGCTGGAGCAGGAAAAACTGGTGGCGCGCGTGGTCGATCCGAAGGACCGCCGCTCGTACAGCGTCAAGCTGACGCCGGCGGGCCGGCGCGCGTTCGACGAAATGGCGCGCGTGCACGAAGGCTGGATCGCCGAACTGCTGCACGGCGTGACACCGGACGACAAAACCCGATTAATCGACCTGCTGTCGCACATGAAGCAGCAGTTGAATAACACCCCCCTAAAGGATTGAGCATGCGCCATCTACCCGGCCAGCCGCAAGACCTGCCAGGCAACCGCGCCAGCCTGGCCGGGTACGCCGCGCGGCATTTTCTATTTTCCGTCGACGCAGGCGTCGCCACCCTGACCTTGCACCGGCCCGAGCGCAAGAATCCGCTCACCTTCGATTCGTATGCGGAGCTGCGCGAGCTGTTCCGCGCGCTGGCGCATGCGGACGATGTGAAGGCTGTGGTCATCACGGGCAGCGGCGACAATTTCTGTTCGGGCGGCGACGTGCACGACATCATCGGTCCCCTGACGCAGCTCGACATGCCCGGCCTGCTGGCGTTTACCCGCATGACGGGCGACGTGGTGAAAGCCATGCGCGCCTGTCCGCAACCCATCGTCGCCGCCATCGACGGCATTTGTGCGGGCGCCGGCGCCATGCTGGCGCTGGCCTCCGATATCCGCATCGGCACGGCGCGCAGCAAGACGGCCTTTTTGTTTACCCGCGTGGGCCTGGCCGGCTGCGACATGGGTGCCTGCGCCTTGCTGCCGCGCGTGATTGGCCAGGGCCGCGCCGCAGAATTGCTGTACACGGGGCGCTCCCTGCCTGGAAGCGAGGCCGAGCGCTGGGGCTGGTTCAACCGCCTGGTCGAACCCGGGGAGCTGGCCGAGGCGGCGCAGCTGTTCGCCGCCGGCCTGGCCGGCGGGCCCACCTTCGCGCATGGCATGACGAAAAAAATGCTGCAGCAGGAGTGGAACATGGGCGTCGATGAAGCCATCGAGGCGGAAGCCCAGGCGCAGGCCATCTGCATGGCCACCAACGATTTCCACCGCGCCTATCACGCCTTCGTGGCGAAAGAAAAACCGCAATTCGAGGGCGACTGACATGAGCAGCACGCGTGATATAACTTACCTGGACTGGCCGTTTTTCGAAGCGCGGCATGCCGAACTTGAACGCGAACTCGATGCCTGGGCCGCGCAGCACCTGCAGGAAGCCCATGGCGCCGATGTCGATGCCGCCTGCCGCGCGCTGGTGGCGCAACTGGGGCAGGGCGGCTGGCTGGCATACGCCACGGGCACCGATGGCAAGATCGACACGCGCGCCATTTGCCTGATGCGCGAAACCCTGGCGCGCCACAACGGCCTGGCCGATTTCGCCTTCGCCATGCAGGGACTCGGTTCCGGCGCCATCGGCCTGTTCGGCAGCGCCGACAACAAGGCGCGCTATTTGCCGGACGTGGCCAGCGGCAAGCGCATCGCCGCCTTTGCCCTGTCCGAGCCGCAGGCTGGCTCCGACGTGGCGGCCATGGCGTGCGCGGCGCGCCGCGATGGCGACGACTACGTGCTCGATGGCGAAAAGACGTGGATCTCGAACGGCGGCATCGCCGATTTTTACGTGGTGTTCGCGCGCACGGGCGAGGCGCCGGGCGCGCGCGGCATCAGCGCCTTCATCGTCGACGCGGACAATCCCGGCCTGGAAATCGCCGAGCGCATCGCGGTGATCGCGCCGCACCCGCTGGCGCGCCTGCGTTTCAATGCCTGCCGCGTGCCCGCCACGCAGCGCCTGGGCGAGGCGGGACAGGGTTTCAAGGTGGCGATGGCCACGCTGGACGTGTTCCGCACGTCGGTGGCCGCCGCCGCGCTGGGCTTTGCGCGGCGCGCCCTTGACGAGGCGCTGCGCCACGCCATGGCGCGCCAGATGTTCGGCCAGACCCTGGCGGACTTCCAGCTGACGCAGGCAAAATTAGCGCAGATGGCCACCGGCATCGAGGCGGCTGCCTTGCTGACCTACCGCGCCGCCTGGCAGCGCGACCAGGGCCGCAAGGTGACGAAGGAAGCGGCCATGGCCAAGCTGACGGCCACGGAAACGGCGCAGCAGGTGATCGACGCGGCCGTGCAGCTGTTCGGCGGCATGGGCGTGGTCAGCGATCATCCGGTCGAGCGCCTGTACCGTGAAATCCGCGCCTTGCGCATCTATGAGGGCGCCAGCGAAGTACAGCAATTGATCATCGCGCGCGAACTGCTGCGCGAGGCGGGACATGTATGAATAACCAGGAGAACGCAATGCAAGTGCTGCAACCACCGGGATGGGCCAGGCCGCGCGGCTATGCAAATGGCGTGGCCGCCAGCGGACGCACGGTGTACGTCAGCGGCATGATAGGCTGGGATGCGCAGGGCCGGTTCCATACGGACGATTTTGCGGGGCAGGTGCGCCAGGCCTTGCAGAATATCGTCGCCGTGCTGGCGGAGGCGGGCGCCTTGCCCGAGCATATCGTGCGCATGAACTGGTATGTGCTCGACAAGAAGGAGTATGTGGCGGCGTATCCGCAAATCGGCGTGGCGTACCGCGAGCTGATCGGCAAGCATTTTCCAGCCATGACGGCCGTGCAGGTGGCTGGCCTGATCGAGGATCGCGCCAGGGTGGAAATCGAGGTGACGGCGGTGCTGCCGCCATGATGGCTACAATAAACTATTGCCTTAACTGCATTTCAATGGAAATAAATTAATGCAATTAATATATCACCCTGTGCTATATTGATATGCCGAAAATTCGCGGCATATATACAGGGGGAGCGATGCAACAACAAATCATGCTGAAAATCAAGGCGGTGCGGCCCGTCACCTTGCTCGCCGGTGCCTTGCTGTGCATCGGCAGCGTTCCTGTCGCCTCGGCGCAATCCTTGCTCAACGGCGCGCAGGAAGCGCAGCTGTCCGCCTGGCTGGGCGAAGGGCCGCTGGCGCTGACGGCCATCTACACGAAGTCGGCGGGCGACACCTCGCGCGACTTCCACCTGGCCGCCGACGGCAAGGGACGCACGTTTTCCGTGATGCAGGCGAGCAACGCCGCCGGCCAGACCTGGCTGGTGGGCGGCTACAACCCGCAAAGCTGGAATTCGTCGGGTACCTACAACATGACGCCGGAAGACCGCGACCGCACGGCCTTCATCTTCAACCTGACGTCGGGCCAGTACTTCCGGCAGACGCCGAAAACCTATGCGCTGGACTCGGTGGGGGCGTATCAAACCTTCAATGATATCGACGCCGGCCCCACGTTCGGCATCGGCGCCGACCTGGGCATGTCGGCGGACCTGAGCACCAATGGCATTTCTTCGCGCTATTCGTACATCGACCCGGTCAATGGCATCTTTGGCGCAAGCTTGCTCGATGGCGCGCCGTATGGCTCCTATCCGAACGTCACGTTTGGCGCCATGCAAGTATTTAGCGTCAGCGCCGTGCCCGAGCCCGCGATGTTGCAACTCATGCTGGCCGGCTTGTTGCTGGTTGGTGCAGGCGTCGCGCGGCGCAGGAAATTCAGCGTGCCGCCGTTTGCCACCATGGGTCACAAATAAGGCAGGACGCTGGTACGGGTTCGGCAGCGTGGCGGGAAATGGTGTGCAGGAATGGCTGACGGCGACGGCGCGCCTGGCCGTGGCAGTCCGGCGCATGCCCGCACGTTGTGCGGGCAAGAGTTCGTCTCGTCACCATGTTCAGAATAATAATAAACAAATATCAGCGTTAAAAGCATAAACTTGCCATTGCTGGCTGCCAACGCGTTACGTATAAGCAACTTTATGGAATTGCACCGTGTTATTTAATTCATTTCCGTTCTTTCTGGTGTTCTTGCCGTTGGCGTTGCTGGGATACTTTCTCCTGTCAAAATACTCGCTGCGGCTATCCATAATTTTCCTGTTGCTGGCCTCGCTTGCATTCTATAGCTACTGGGATGTCGCCTACCTGCCGCTGTTGCTGCTGTCAATCTGCTGTAACTTCAGCATTGGCCGAGTCGTTTCGAAACGTCAAGAGACGGGCCGCAAGCGCGAGGCAAAGCACTGGCTGTGGCTCGGACTCGCCTTCAATTTGTCGCTGCTGGTGTTTTTCAAGTATTTTGATTTTTTTATCAGCAATATTGCCACCCTGACGGGGGCGACATTCCAGCCGCTGGGGATTACCCTGCCGATCGGCATCTCGTTTTTCACCTTTACGCAAATCGCCTACCTGGTCGATTGCCACGCCGGCAAGGTCAAGGATTACCAGCCAGAAAGCTATGGTTTGTTCGTCACCTACTTTCCGCACCTGATCGCCGGTCCGATTCTGCATCACAAGGAGATGATGCCGCAGTTCGTGCAGGCCGAATCGCATGTCTTCAGCCGCGGGCGCCTGATCGTCGGCCTAACATTCTTCACGATTGGCCTGTTCAAGAAAGTCATCTTGGCCGATGGCATCGCGCGCTACGTCGCACCCGTCTTCGACCTCCATCACGCCCATTTGAGCATGCTGGAGGCATGGGCCGGTGCGCTGGCCTATACGTTCCAGCTGTATTTCGACTTTTCGGCCTACTGCGACATGGCGTATGGCTTGTCCTATATGTTCGGCATTATCTTGCCGATTAACTTTCTCTCGCCATACAAGGCGACCTCCATCATCGATTTCTGGCGCCGCTGGCACATCACGCTGTCCAATTTCCTGCGCGATTATCTGTATATCCCCTTGGGCGGGAACCGCAAGGGCGGATTCTTGCGTTACCGCAACCTCCTGATCACGATGCTGCTGGGCGGACTGTGGCACGGCGCCAACTGGACCTTTGTGGTCTGGGGCTGCTTGCACGGCGCTTATCTGATCGTCAACCATGCCTTGCGCCATCTGCTGGGCCAGCGCAGCAACCTGGCGATACGGGCCGGCGGCGCACTGGCGACCTTTTTTGCCGTGGTGCTGGCCTGGGTGTTTTTTCGCGCCAGTTCCCTCGAGGTGGCGCTGGACGTGCTGCAAGCCATGGGCGGCGGCACGCTGACGCCCGCCATGCAGGAAAGCATGCTGGGCGTGAACCGCATCATGCAGCTGAGTTCCTGCCTGTGGTGGCTGGGCGTCTGCGCCGCCATCGTTTTCTTCCTGCCGAACGTGTATGAGCTGCTGGGGCGAGGCTTGCGCCTGTCGACGGAGCAGCGCCTGGACAGTGGCCGGGGCAGCGTCTTGCTGGGGGCCATGTTGATGCTTTGCCTGGTCTTGCTGGCAATTAGCGAGACGCGTGGCGTTTCTGAATTCTTGTACTTTAATTTCTGACAAATCATATGCGCTCCATATTTGCGATAGGCCTGGGTGTGCTGGTCACGGCACTGGCGTTGGAAGCGTTCCTGCAATGCATGCCGGTGGTGTCCGGATTGCGCATGGAGCAGAGCAGCGAGCAGCGTCCGTATGCCCGTTATCTGCCGCAGCAGGACTACGTGTATTCGCACGGCTGGGCCATGGCGAATGCCCGGCATGGCCGGACGAATCGGCAGGGCTTTACCAACTCCCCCGATTTCAAGGATGGCGCGGCCGTGCTTGTCATCGGCGACAGCTTTATCGAAAGCCTGATGCTGGAATACCCGGAAACCCTGCAAGGCCGGCTGAGTCAAGCCCTGGGCGGCGGCGTGTATGCCGCCTCTGCCTCGGGCAACGGCTTTGCCGACGCGCTGGAAGTGTTCCGTCATACGCGTGCGCAGCTGCATCCGCGCACGGTGGTGATGTTTGTCGAGCCGATGGACATGCTCGACATCCTGGCGCCGGCGCAGCGGGGCCATAGCATGTTTGTCAGCGAAGGGAACGATATCAGGATGGTGCATGTTCCCTATGTCGAGTCCAAGGCCAAGCGGCTGGTCGCCTATTCGGCCCTGGCCCGTTATATCTATTACAACTTGAAATTTCCTGACTGGTTGATGAGCCAGTTGCGCCGCAGTCCTCCTGTCGTGGCGCAGGAGCCGGCCGCCAGCGCACCTGATGCACGCCGCGCCGCTGCGCTCGAGTACTACATGACGCAATTGCGCGCGCTGGGCGGCGCTGACGATACGCGCTTTATCTTCCTGGTCGACGCGGACCGGAACATGCTGTATGCGCCGCAGAAGGCGGTACCCAACTGGAAAGCGGGCGATCGCGCATTTTTCATCGAGACTGCCCTGCGACACGGCCATCAGGTGGTGGACATGCAGCCGGTATTCGCGCGCCATTGGGCGCAACAGCGCGAGCGCATGGATTTCCTGCCGATGGACGGCCACTGGAACCCGGTGGCGCACGATCTGGCGGCGCAGCAAATCCTGCCCTTGTTGCCTTCGGCATCGCCTGCGTTGCCGGCGCCATTGCGCCAGGTGGCAGGGCACTGAGGCGCCTGTCCCACGCACGTGCTGCCGGACTGTCAATGGCAGGAACTAGCCTGTATAATGCCGCTGCGCGTGTCGCCATCGTACAATGGATAGTACAAGGTCCTCCTAAGACTTAAATGCAGGTTCGATTCCTGCTGGCGACACCACGTTTCCACGCAACGCGCGTCGGCAGCCTGTGATCATCCAGGCGGTAATTACTGGTCGATGGCGATTGAAGTCCGAGTTATCGGTACAATGCGTGCTTCATTCATCCAATCGGCGGCTGTTTTGCACACCACGCGGTGTGCGCGAGACGGCGCCCGAGCACTCTTACTCATTATGGCTGTCATTTCTCTTTCATCGGCGCAACTTGCGTTCGGTCACGTCGCGCTGCTCGATCACGCGGAATTTTCACTGGAAACCTCGGAGCGGGTCGGCTTGATCGGCCGCAATGGCACGGGTAAATCGTCGCTGTTGAAGGTTATTTCGGGCAAGTTCAAGCTCGATGACGGCTTATTGGTAATGCAACAAGGCATCAAGATCGCGTATGTGGAGCAGGAACCGCAATTCGACCCGGAAATGTCCGTGTTCGACGCCGTCGCGTCCGGCATGGGCGAATCGCAGGCGTGGCTGAAGGAATACGATGCGTTGACGGGCCAGTTTGGCCAGGGCAATGACGACGAACTGATGGAACGCATGCACGACATCCAGGTCAAACTCGATGCGGCCGATGCGTGGAGCTTGCCGAACAAGGTGGAAACCGTGCTCGACCGTCTGAACCTGACGGGCGACATGGCCATGAAAACCCTGTCCGGCGGGATGCAGAAGCGCGTGGCGCTGGCGCGCGCGCTGGTGTCGGCGCCCGACGTGCTGCTGCTCGATGAGCCTACCAACCATCTGGACTTCAGCTCCATCCTGTGGCTGGAAGGCTTGTTGCGCGACTTCAAGGGCAGCGTGCTGTTCATTACCCATGACCGCTCCTTCCTCGACAACGTTGCCACGCGCATCATCGAGCTCGACCGCGGCCGTTTGCTGTCGTATCCGGGCAACTTCACGGCGTATCAAGTGCGCAAGGCGGAGCAGCTGGAAATCGAAGAAGTGGAAAACGCCAAGTTCGACAAGTTCCTGGCGCAGGAAGAAGTGTGGATACGCAAGGGCGTCAAGGCCCGCCGCGTGCGCGACGAAGGCCGCGTGCGCCGCCTGGAAGCGCTGCGCCTGACGCGCAATGCGCGCCGCGAACAGCAAGGACAAGTCAAGCTGGACGTCTCGGCCGGCGAACGCTCGGGCAAGATCGTGGCGGACCTGGAAAACGTCTCCAAGATTTACGGCGACAAGGTCATTGTCAAGGATTTCAGCGCCACCATCTTGCGCGGCGACAAGGTTGGCCTGATCGGCGCCAACGGCGCCGGCAAGACCACCCTGCTGAAGATGATCCTCGGCGAAGAGCAGTCGGATACGGGCACCATCCGCCTGGGTACCAAGCTGCAAGTGGCGTATTTCGACCAGATGCGCACGCAGCTGAACGAAGAGGCGAACCTGATGGAAACCATCGCGCCGGGCAGCGACTGGGTCGAGATCAACGGCCAGCGCCGCCACGTGATGACGTACCTGAACGACTTCCTGTTCGCGCCGGAACGCGCCCGTTCGCCCGTCAAGTCGCTGTCCGGTGGCGAGCGCAACCGTTTGCTGCTGGCGCGTCTGTTCGCCAAGCCGGCCAACGTGCTGGTGCTCGATGAACCGACCAATGACCTGGATATCGATACCCTGGAATTGCTGGAAGAGTTGCTGGAAGAATACACGGGCACCGTCTTCCTCGTCAGCCATGACCGCACCTTCCTCGACAACGTGGTCACGCAGGTGATCGTCGCCGAAGGCGAGGGCAAGTGGCGCGAATTCGTCGGCGGCTACACGGACTGGGAGCGCGTGCGCACCTTGCCGATCGCCACGGCGCCAGCCAGCAAGCCGGCCGTGAAGGTCGAGGCTGCCGCGCCGGCCGCCAAGCAGAAAAAGCTCAGCTACAAGGAACAGCGTGAGCTGGAAGAGTTGCCGAAACTGATCGCCAAGCTGGAAGACGAGCAATCGGTGCTGGCCGCCGAACTGTCGCATCCGGACTTCTACAAGAAGACGCCAGCCGAAGGCAAGCGCCTGAATGCGCGCGTGGCCGAGATCGAAGGCGAACTGCTGGAAGCGCTGGAAAAGTGGGAGCAGATCGAGGTGCGCGCGAATAGCTGATGCTTTTTTGCATACCCTGTTGTAATTAAGTCAGGATTATTTGCCACGGCAACGGTTCTGCTTGATATAATTATATAATTATATTTATTACATCGGGGGATGCATGTTTGTCATGAAAAACATGCGCTCCGGACCACCGCGTCCGGCGCGCAGCTCCTCCTCCGATGCGTGGCAGCATGTTTGACCGCGCCGCCTTGCCCCGGGTAGCGCCATTCCTGGCCTATCTCTCCTTCATTGCCATTGCCGACATGCTCGGCCGCCTGGGCGTTGCCGCGCAGGACTTGCGCTGGCTGTATGTCGTCAAGATCGGCGTCGTGCTGGGCTTGTTGTTGTACTGGCGCCGCAGTTACACGGAATTACGGTGGACGCCGTTGGGCGCGCGTGCCATTCTCGGGGCGCTGGCAGGCGGTGTTGTTGTTTTTTTGCTGTGGATCAATCTCGACGCCAGCTGGATGAGCATCGGCAAGCCGGACGGTTTCGACCCCCGCACCGATGGCCGCATCGAGTGGAGCCTGGTGCTGCTGCGCATCGCCGGCGCGGCGCTGGTGGTGCCCTTGATGGAAGAGCTGTTCTGGCGCTCCTTCCTGCTGCGCTGGATCGACAAGCCGGATTTTTTGCGGGCCGATCCGCGCCTGGCCAGCGCCAAGGCCTTCGCCATCAGCGTGTTGCTGTTTGGCTTTGAGCATAATTTATGGCTGGCCGGCATGGTGGCCGGTGCGGTCTATAGTTTGTTGTACATGCGTAGCCAGTCCCTGTGGTCGCCCATCCTCGCGCACGGCGTGACGAACGGTGTGCTGGGCCTCTGGATTATTTCTGGTGGGCACTGGATTTACTGGTAGTATTGCCTATCAACTGTGTGATCTTTCAAAGACAAAATCCATGTTGAATTCCTTGCGTAAAAAAGCCGTTGCCGCCGCCTTCATGGCCAGCCCACGTTTGCCGGTTGCGCTGTTACTCTTGGGCACCCTGGCCAGCGGCGCCGCCGTGGCCGATATCAGCGACACCATCAAGCCTTTCGTTGCCACGTCCTATTCGTACGACGACAACCTGATGCGCCTGCCGGACGATGTGCGGGGTTTTTCCGGCCCCCGTTCGGATACGTCGAGGATGCTGCAGGCGGGCTTCCTGTTCAACCGTCCCATCGGCCGCCAGATACTGACGGGCCAGGCCAAGTGGTCGAAGGTGAGCTTCAACCGCTTCAGCCAGTTCGACTACGATGGCAAGGATTACCTGGCCGACCTGGAATGGCACATCGCCAACCACCTGGAAGGCCATGTGGGCGCCAGTTATTCGCAGACCCTGACGCCGTTCAGCGACTTCCAGAGCTCGGTGCGCAATCTGCGCACGCAGCGCCGCGAGTACGTGAATGGCGCGTGGCGCTTCCACCCCAGCTGGCGCGTGCGCGGCGGCCTGTCGCGCGACCGCTACTCGTATGACCTGCCGTCGCAGGCGTTTTCCAACTGGGTGGAAGACGCGACGGAATTTGGCGTCGACTACCTGGCGCGCAGCAACAGCCGCGTCGGCGTGCAGCTGCGCCACCTGAATGGCAAGTATCCGAACCGCGGCGCGTTCGACGCCAGTGTGTACGGCAACGGCTATAGCCAGGACGAGATCAAGGCCAATGTCCTCTGGGATTTCAGCGATATCACGCAGATGGAATTCCTCGGTGGCTGGGTGCGCCACCGCAACAACTTGCTGTCCGGGCGCGATACCAGCGGCACGAATGGCCGGCTGAGCGTGTACTGGAAGCCGTTGGGCAAGGTCAATTTCACGGGCATCGTCTGGCGCGAATTCGGTTCCGTCGACAATTCGCTGGTGACGAGCAGCCTGAACACGGGCGCCAGCCTGGGCGCGACCTGGACGGCCACGTCGAAGGTGCGCGTGGATGCGCAGCTGCGCCAGGAACGGCGCGATTTCGAGGCCGTCAGCGGCCTGGTGCTGCCCGGCGACGGGCGCGACACCACGCGCACGGCCTCGCTGGGCGCGACGTATGCACCGCACCGGAAAATCCAGCTTGGCGTGCGCGTGTTCCACGAGCGGCGCGAAGGCGTCGCCATCATCGATAGCGGCAGCTACCGGGCCAAGGGCATTTCCTTCAATGGCAGCGTACAGTTTTAAAGATCAACATGACTGTCAATGATATACCCCTGATTTCGTTTTTCCAGCGCGTCCTCGACCCGATCATCATCATGGGCTTGCTGTACCTGATGACGGTGTTGTCGGGTTCGACCTTCACCGGCTATACGCTGGTGCTGATGATACTGGCCGTCTTCATTTCATCGACGGTCTACCAGCATGTCGACCCCTACCGTACCTGGCGCAGCGGCCGCATGCTGGCGTATGCGCGCGATATCCTCGTCGGCTGGACCATCGTCGCGCTGATCCTCACCTTCCTGGGCTCGGCCACGGGCCTGGCCTATCATTTCGATACCGAAGTGGTGCTGGCCTGGTTTGTCCTCACGCCCTTCGTGCTGCTGGCCGGGCACCTGGCCGGGCGCAGGTTCAGCCTGCGCCCGGACGGCGACAGCGAAGTGCGCTCGGTGGTCATCATCGGCGCCAACGACGCCAGCCTGAAGTTTGCCGCCACCGTCGAGCGCAATGCCAACCTGTTCATGCACGTGCACGGCTTTTTCGATGACCGCACGGACGACCGCTGGCCGGAAAAGATGCGCGAGCCCATGCTGGGGCGCATGGATGATATCGCCTCCTATGTGCGCGAACACAACATCAAGATGATCTTCATCAGCCAGCCGATTTCGGCCCAGCCGCGCATCCGCAAGATGCTCGACGAGCTCGAAGATACGACGGCTTCCGTGTATTTCCTGCCGGATATTTATATCTTCGACCTGATGCAGGCGCGTTTCGACAACGTGGGCGGCATGCCCGTCATCGCCATCCGCGAATCGCCGTTCACGGGCTTTAACAGCATGGTCAAGCGGGGCAGCGATATCGTGCTGGGGCTGATGATCCAGATCCTGCTGCTGCCGGTGATGCTGGTCATCGCCATCGCCGTCAAGACCACTTCGAAAGGCCCCGTGATTTTCCGCCAGCGCCGCTATGGCCTGTATGGCGAGGAAATCGTCGTCTACAAGTTCCGCTCCATGACGGTGGGCGAGGATGGCGACACGGTGGTGCAGGCCACCAAGAACGACCAGCGCGTGACGCGCGTCGGCGCTTTCCTGCGCCGCAGCTCGCTCGACGAGCTGCCGCAATTCCTCAACGTCCTGCAGGGCCGCATGAGCATCGTCGGACCGCGCCCCCATGCCGTCGTGCACAACGAGCAGTACCGCAAGCTGATCAAGGGCTACATGCTGCGCCACAAGGTCAAGCCCGGCATTACTGGCTGGGCCCAGGTCAACGGTTTGCGGGGCGAGACGGAAACGCTCGACAAGATGGAGGCGCGCATCCATTTCGACCTCGATTACCTGCGCAACTGGTCGCTGTGGCTGGATCTGTGGATTATCGCGCGCACGGTCAAAGTGGTGCTGGCGCGCGAGAACGCCCATTGAGCGTCAGTATGCTGCCCGCAGGAAAAAATAGCGTTTGAATATACTTTGCACGGAGTCAATACGCGTTAAAATGGAGCATCTATAGAGCACCAGCGCATTACGCGACCACTCCGCGCTCACCTTGCCACGAGTCGTGCCGGCCATGCGCCATTACTTTCCTCTTGGAAAGGGTTCACGATGTGAGCAGTATCCGGCCTTGCCCCTGCCGGACGTGCGTCACCCTGACGGGAGGCCGTCCGGGACGGCACGCGCCAACTATCGATTTTAAAGTCGGTCTGAACCACGCAATACATAATTTTTTGCAATCAAGTAGACTGTGGAAATAGTTGTTTTTATATCTCATTAGTAGATTTTTAAGCAAATATTTTGCTTGTCGTCATGCATTATGTGTATTATGTTTACAATATTGTTAATTATTTGACGAATAACTATTTTTCGGGGCATCCGTGCAGTGCAGCCTGGCCATGGCCCGTTATACTGCGCCGGATTTTCCACCCCCGTCATACCTGTCATCCGAAGGAGCACGCTTGAATCATTTTATTCACTCCCGCCCCGCGCCACGTTTGTTGTGCGCCGCCCTGGTCCTGCTGGCCGCTGCTGGCCTGTCCGCTTGCGGCAACAAGGAAAAAAAGGCTGGCCAGGCGCTGGCCAGCGTGAACGGCGAAGAAATCACCGTCTTGCAGTTGAATGAAGAGTTGCAGCGCGCCGGCGTGCAGGCGCCGCAGCAGGCCGCGGCCAGCAAGCAGTTGCTCGAGTCGCTGATCGACCGCCAGTTGCTGCAGAACGAAGCGGCCAAGGAAAAGGTCGACCGCGATCCGAAAGTCATGCAGGCCATCGAGCGCGCCAAGGCGCTGATCGTTGCCCAGGCATACATGCAAAAGCGCATCGGCGCGGCCACCCGCCCGAGCAAGGCCGAAGTGGAAGAGTACTTCGCGAAAAACCCGCTGTTCTTCAGCCAGCGCAAGCAATTCGATCTGCGCGAGCTGGTCATCCCGACGGCGGCGCTGAACGATGAGCTCAAAGCCGTCATGGACCGCGCCAAGTCGCTGGAAGACGTGGCGCAATGGCTGGAGGAGCACAAGATCGCGTTCGGCCGCACCCAGGTGTCGCGCACCAGCGCCGACCTGGCGCCCGAACTGAGCAGCAAACTGCAATCGATGCCGAAGGGCCAGCTGTTCATCGTGCGCGAAGGCGAGCGCAGCCTGCTCATCGCCCTGGCCGATATCAAGGACAGCCCGGTGGGCCTGGACGCGGCGGCGCCGCAAATCGAGCAGTTCCTGGCCAACAAGAAGAACAAGGATGCGGCCGAAGCGGAGCTGAAGCGTCTGCGCGCCAGCGCCAAGATCGAGTATTTCAACAAGGATGCGGCGGCTGCGGCCTCGGCTACGGCCAGCGCACCTGCGGCAGCGGCGCCGGCGAACAGCGCGCATGAAGCCAACGAGCGCGGCGTGGCGGGCTTGAAATAAGTGACTTATCGACAAGTAGTTAAACATCAGCAATCTACCAACGGGAATCTGTAATCATGAAACGACTCGCAAACTGGATGATGGCGGCCTTTCTGGCCCTCGCCGCAGGCATGGCCGGTGCAGCCGATGTCCCCCTTGGGGCTGGTGACGTGCTGAAAATCTCCGTCTACGGCAACCCGGACCTGGGCCTGGAGACGCGCGTGAGCGAAGCGGGGGAAATCACCTTCCCGCTGGTGGGCGCGGTGGCCGTCGGCGGCCTGTCGACGTCGGCAGCGGAAAAGAAACTGGGCGGCTTGCTCGAGAGCGGCGGCTTCCTGCGCAAGGCGCAAGTCAACATCATCGTCACCAGCCTGCAAAGCCAGCAGGCGTCCGTGCTGGGCCAGGTCAACCGTCCGGGCCGCTACCCGGTGGAAGGCAAGCGCAGCGTGATGGACATGCTGGCCATGGCCGGCGGCGTCAGTCCTGACGGCGCCGACCAGATCACCGTGATCCGCAAGCGCGGCGGCACTGCCACGCGCGACGTGGCCGACATTCTCGACATCGTGCGCAACGGCGACCTGAAGGGCGACATGGAAGTGGGCGGCAACGACATCATCTACGTGGAACGCGCGCCGCGGTTCTACATCTATGGCGAAGTCCAGCGTCCGGGCGCCTTCCGCCTGGAACGCAACATGACTGTGCTGCAAGCCCTGTCCGTGGGCGGTGGCCTGACCTTGCGCGGCACCGAACGGGGCGTGCGCGTCAAGCGCCGCAATGCGGAAGGCCAGATGGAAGTATTGTCGGTCAAGCATGACGACCTGCTGCGCGTCGACGATGTCGTGTATGTCCAGGAAAGCCTGTTCTAAGAGCAACTGGCTCCCTACCTTTTTGTATTGAAAGTTTCCAAATGAACCTCACCCAACTATTGCTGATCCTTCGGGCGCGCAAGAAGATTGTGCTGCTGACCTTGATGATCACCGTGGCGCTGGCGCTGGGCGTCAGCCTGGTGCTGCCGAAGACCTACAAGGCCACCAGCACCCTGCTGCTGAACTACAAGGGCGTCGATCCCTTGACTGGCATGACCATGCCGGGGCAGTTGCTGCCTGGCTACATGGCGACCCAGGTCGATATTATCGGCAGCAAGAACGTGGCCTTGCGCGTCGTCGACCAGCTGGAACTGGCGCGCAGCCCCGCCGTGATCGCCCAGTTCAATGACGCGGCGCAAGGCAAGGGCACGGTGCGCGACTGGCTGGCCGACTTGCTGCTGAAGAAACTCGAAGTGATGCCGTCGCGCGAAAGCAGCGTGGTCGATGTCAGCTTCAAGGGCGCCGACCCGCAATTCGTCGCGGCCGTGTCGAACGCCTTTGCGGAACAGTATCAAAAGGTCAGCATCCAGCTGAAGGTCGACCCGATGCGCAAGGCGACGACGTACTTCGATGACCAGACCAAATTGCTGCGTGACAACGTCGAGCGCGCGCAAAGCCGCCTGTCGAAATACCAGCAGGACAATGGCATCGTCAGCGTCGACAACCGCCTCGATGTGGAATCGAACCGCTTGAACGACCTGTCGGCGCAACTGGTGCTGGCGCAGGGCCAGGCCATGGAAGCCAATTCGCGCCAGCGCATGGCGCAGGGCGGCAACCTGTCCGAATCGCCGGACGTCGCGTCGAATCCGCTGATCCAGAGCCTGAAGCTGGGCCTGGGCAATGCCGAGGGCAAGCTGGCCGAACTGGGCCAGCGCCTGGACCGCAATCACCCGCAATACCAGAGCGCCAAGGCGGAAGTGGACAAGCTGCGCCGCGACCTGGCCGAGCAGACGCGCGCCACCTCGCAAAGCGTGGGCAACAATGCGCAGATCCTGCAGCAGCGCGAAGGCGCGATCCGCGCCGCACTGGCGGCGCAAAAAGCCAAGGTGCTGGAATTGAACCGGACGCGCGATGAAATGGGCGTGCTGAGCAAGGATGTGGAAAGCGCCCAGCGCGCCTTCGACGTGACCTCGCAGCGCCTGTCGCAGACGCGCATCGAAGGCCAGGCGGAGCAGTCCGATATCGCCATGCTCAATCCGGCCACGGCGCCGATCGAGCCGGACAGCCCGAAGATTCTCCGCAACGTGCTGCTGTCGATCTTCCTCGGCCTCATGCTGGGCTGCGGCATCGCGCTGCTGGCCGAATTGCTGGACCGCCGTATCCGTTCCGACCAGGACCTGAGCGAAGTGCTGCAGATTCCCGTGTTCGGCGTGGTCGACTGGAAACCTAAACAGCGTCGCATGCGCGGCATGCTGCCGCGCCGTTTGCGCCTGAACTGAGATGGAACCTATCATGACTTCAAGTCCACACCTCCTCAATACCACTGCGCCGCTGGCGCGCGGCACCGATTCCAGCATTGGCGGCCTGTTGCTCGAATCGGGCAAGATCACGCCGGAAAACGCCGAACGCGTGCTGCGCATGCAAAAGGAACTGGGCATCCGCTTCGGCGAAGCGGCCCTGCGCCTGGGCCTGATCACGGAAGCCGATATCGAGCAAGTGCTGGCGCGCCAGTTCGACTATCCGTACCTGCAGCCGGGCGCCGGCAAGTATCCGCAGGAACTGGTGGCCGCCTACCAGCCTTTCAGCCACCAGGTGGAAACCCTGCGCGCCGTGCGCAGCCAGCTGATGCTGCGCTGGTTCGCCCGCGGCAGCAAATCGCTGGTGGTGCTGGGCATGGAGCCGGGCGACGGCGCCAGCCTGTTCGCGGCCAACCTGGCCGTGGTGTTTTCCCAGCTGGGCGAGCACACCTTGCTGGTCGACGCCAACCTGCGCGCGCCGCGCCAGCAGGAAATCTTCGACCTGAAGACACGCCAGGGCCTGTCCGACGTGCTGGCCGGCCGCGCCGAACTCGATATCATCGCCAAGGTGGAATCGTTTGTCGCGCTGTCGGTGCTGTCCGCCGGCACCTTGCCGCCGAATCCGCAGGAACTGCTCAGCCGTACCTCCTTCGTCACGCTCAACAAGCAGCTGGAAAGCCGCTACGACGTGGTGCTGTACGACGTGCCGGCGTATGCCACCGGTTCCGATGCGCTGGCCGTGGCGGCGCGTGCGGGCGGCGTGCTGTTGGTGGCGCGCAAGAACAAGACGCCGATGGCGGAAGTGGCGGCCATGGCCGAGCAAATGACGCATAGCGGCGCCCAGGTGGTCGGTTCCGTGATGGTCGACTTTTGATGGCTGCGCCAGGCCACGCCATGCCGCCGGCGCAGGCCGGCCGCTCCGCCGTGCCGGACTGGCTGCCGCTGGCGCTGGGTTTCCTGGCCATGCTCGCGCCCAGCCTGGTCGGCCTGTTCCGCGGCATCTGGTCCACCGAAGAGCAGGCGCACGGCCCCATCATCCTGGCCCTGTCGCTGTGGTTGATCTACCGCAAATGGCCCGAGATGCTGGCGCAGAGCGCCGGCGCCCGTCCGGCCCGCGCCGGCTGGCCGCTGCTGGCCGTTTCGCTGCTGCTGTATGTGCTGGGCCGTTCGCAGCATATCCTGTCGCTGGAAATCCTCGCCCTGATCGGCACCGGCCTGGCCCTGCTGCTGCTCAAGCGCGGCTGGATTGCCGCGCGCATTCTGTGGTTTCCCTTCTTTTTCATGCTGTTCATGGTGCCGCTGCCGCTGCCGCTGGTGACGACCCTGACCATGCCGATGAAAATGGCGGTTTCGTATGTGACCGAACACCTGCTTTTCCTGGCCGGCTATCCGATCGCCCGCAATGGCGTGATCCTGCAGATCGGCCAGTACCAGCTGCTGGTGGCCGACGCCTGCGCCGGCTTGCAGACCCTGCTGACGCTTGAAGCGCTGGGCTTGTTCTACCTGAACCTGGTGCGGCATACCTCGCCGTTCCGCAACATCGTGCTGGCCCTGTTGATCGTGCCGATTTCCTTTACTGCCAATGTCATCCGCGTGATGGTGCTGACCCTGATCACGTATTACTTCGGCGACGCGGCCGGGCAGGGCTTCCTGCATGGCTTCGCCGGCATGGTGCTGTTCATTTCCGCGCTGCTGCTGATCCTCAGTGTCGACAGCTTGCTGCAGTGGATCGTGCGCAAGCGCCAGGCGGGCCGCGCACCAACCGTGGGAGCGTCGACATGAACGCTGCATTGCGCATGAATATGCTGCTGGGCGCCTTGCTGCTGGGCGCAGCCGTCCTCAGCCACGGCGTGGCGCCGGGCGTGAAGATGGCCGACCAGCGCCCGAGTTTTTCGCTGGAAGCGGCGATACCGCAAGCGTTCGGCGACTGGCGCGTCGACAGTTCCATCGTGCCGCTGCAGGTGGATCCGGAAACCCAGGAGCGCCTGAACAAGATCTACAACCAGACCTTGTCGCGCACCTACATCAATGGGCACGGCGAACGGGTGATGCTGTCGATCGCGTACGGCGGCGACCAGAGCGACAACATGGGCGTGCACAAGCCGGAAGTGTGCTACGCGGCGCAGGGTTTCCAGGTCGAGCGCGACGAATACGGCGAGCTGGCCTCGGCCTACGGCAGCCTGCCCGTGAAGCGCTTGCTGGCCGTGAATGGCAACCGCAGCGAGCCCATCACGTACTGGATCACCATCGGCGACAAGATCAGCAAGGTGGGCATGCAGCAGCGCCTGGAGCAATTGCGCTATGGCCTGACGGGCACCGTGGCCGACGCCATGCTGTTCCGCGTGTCGAGCATCGATACGGATTTGCCGCGCGCCTACCGCTTGCAGGCCGATTTCGTCACCGGCTTGCTGGCCAGCATGCCGGCGGCGCAGCGCAGCCGCCTGATCGGCGCGCCGCCCGGATGAGGCATGGCTTGAACGATGACAAAGCGCCGGCGGGCGCGGCACGGCGTGGCGGACAGCGAGAATCATGAGCAGCGACATCAACAAGAAAAGCGTCAGCGCCGTCAAGTGGGCGGCGATGGGCACGGTCCTCATGTTTGGCCTGCAGCTGGTCACGCAAGTGGTGCTGGCGCGCCTGCTGGGGCCGGAAAACTACGGCTTGTTTGCGATGGGACTGATTGTGCTGACATTTAGCAACTTTCTGGCCGATTTCGGTTTTTCCTGGGGGCTGGTGCAAAACCGCACGCTCAGCGAGGAAGACGTGCGCTTCACGGTGACGTGGCAGGCGCTGACGGGCCTGGCGGCCATGAGCTTGCTGTTTTTCATGGCGCCGTGGATCGCCGCGTACTTCAAGGAACCGCGCATCGCGCCCGTGATCGCCTGGATGAGCCTGACTTGCCTGCTGAATGCGCTGACGGCGCCGGGCAGCAGCCTGCTGCGGCGCGCCCTCGATTTCCGCTGGCTCAACATCATCCAGGTGATCAGCTACATCGTCGGCTACCTGCTGGTGGGCTTGCCGCTCGCGTATGCGGGCGCCGGCGTGTGGACCCTCGTGTGCGCCTGGCTGGGACAGGCTTCCACGGCGCTGGTGCTGACGTATGCGCGCACGCGTTTCTCGCTCAAGCCGCTGCTGTGGTACGAGGGCGCGCGGCGCTCGACGAATGTGGGCGTGACGGTGTTCGTGACGAATCTGTGCAACTGGTGCCTGAACAATATGGACCGCGTGTTCCTGGGCCGCTTCCTGAATGCCCACGCGGTGGGCGTGTATGCGGTCGGCTACAACCTGGCCAATACGCCCAACTCGCTGTTCCTGAGCGCCTTGCAGCCGGCCTTCCTGGCCACGGGCGCCAAGCTGCAGGACGACTTGCCGCGCCTGCGCGACACGTATCTGTCGGTGCTGGCGACCATCTGGATCATCATCCTGCCCCTGTTCGTGCTGCTGGCGATGACGGCGCCGGACTTGATCGGCGTGTTGTACGGCAAGGTGTGGCAAGAGTCGGGCATCGTGCTGAGCATCCTGGCGCTGGCCATGCCCGCGTACATCACGTGGGGCATGTCGACGCCGATCTTATGGAATACGGGCGGCAAGCATCTGGAAAGCCTGCTGCAGCTGCCGCTGATCGTGCTGGCCGGCGCGGCGCTGGTGCTGTGGGCGGGGCAGGGCGGGGCGGTGGTCGCCATGATCGCCGCCGGCACCTTGCTGGCGCGGGCGCTGGTGGTGGGCACGGTGGCGTGCCTGCGCCTGCAGGTGGGGCCGGGCGATCTGGCGCCGCTGGCCGCGCGCGGCCTGGCCATGGGCTTGCTGGCCGCCGCCGGCAGCTGGGGCGGCGCCATGCTGGGCGGCCTGGGCGGCAGCCATCCGCTGCCGGCATTCCTGGGCGGCGCGCTGTTCGGCGGCCTGACCCTGCTGCTGGCCGTGCTGGCCTGGCCTGAACTGCTGGGCACGCGCGCGGTGGGCATGCTTGCCCGCTTCAGCCCGCCGCTGCCGGCCAGGGTGGTCTCCTATTTGCGCGCCCGCTGTGGCGCGCGCGACAACTTACTGGATACGCGAGAACTACATGAGTGAAATACTGTTTGGCCTGTTTGCCGTGGTCGCCGCGCTGGTGGTGGTGTTCGTGATCGCCTTGAGCATCCATTGGGGCAGCAAGCGCGAGACGGGACTGGTGCCGTACGTGTTCTATCCGGTCTTCCTGTCGATCGCCGTGGCGGCCATCCTGTCGAACCGCGATGTCTCGGGCGATGAACTCCAGATGGGCATGCAGGCGCTGGCGCGGCACCCGGCCAGCTCCTGGTTTGGCCGGCTCACGTCCCTGTTCGTGATCTTTGCCTGCGGCGAGCGCATTCTGCACCGCCTGACTACGCGCGACAAGCTGCAGCCGATACCGATGCTGCTGTTCTGGGCGCTGTTCGTGTATTTCCTCAGCAATATCGTCAGTCCGGCCGTGCTGGGGCGCCATACCAATGTATCGCATGAATACCTGTACATGTTCCTGGCCGGCTATGCGGCCTTGCTGATGACGCACAAGGAGGTCGACCTGAGCGTCATCTCGATGCGCAACGCCACCTTGCTGTTCCTGGTGCTCAGCGCAGCCGTGTTTGCCTGGAAGCCGAACATGGTCGTCAACCGGAATTACCACGGTCTGATTCCCTTCCTCAGCATCCGCTATACGGGCCTGGCCAATCACGCCAACAGCCTGGGACCGATGGTGGTGGTGTTCCTGCTGTGCCTGTGGCGCAAGCCCTATGGCTGGCGCCCGCTGAACCTGTTCGCCTGGGGCCTGGGCCTGGGCAGCCTGCTGCTGGCGCAATCGAAAACCAGCTGGATCGCCTGCTTCCTGTGCTTTGCCTGCGTCGCCTATTTCGGTTTCCGCGAACAGATCAAGGAGCGGCTGTTCGATTACCGCCGCCCGCAATTGTCGATCGTCGGCATCTTCTGCTTCATCCTGCTGTGTACGCTTGGCATGTTGTATGTGATGTTTGGCAATATCGATGCCAAGCTGGCGCACTTTGCCACCAGCAGCGAAGGCTCCGACTTGATCAGCTTGACGGGCCGCGACGTGATCTGGCAGGTGGCGCTGCAGGAATGGCACAAGAATCCCGTGTTCGGCTACGGCTTGCCGCTGTGGGATGACGCATTCCGCATCAGCATCGGCATGCCATACGCCACCCATGCGCACAGCCAGTTTTACCAGAGCCTGGCCAGCGCCGGCACCATCGGCGCCATCGGCCTGGTGCTGTATGCCATGGCGCTGCTGTATGCGTGCGCGCGCACGGCGCGGGCCAGCCAGGGCCTGTCGATGGCCTTGTTCGTTCTCATCGCCATCCGCTCGATCAGCGAAGTGCCGCTGTCGCTGACGGGCTTTGCCGCCGAGGCGATGACGCATTTGCTGTTGCTCATTATCGTGACGGCGTATTTCCCGGTGGCCGACAAGCAGGCCGTCAGGGCGCGCAAGGTGCGCGTGCCGGGGATGGCTTGATGCTGTGCTCGGTCATCGTGCCCCTGTATAACAAGGGGCCGTATATCGAAGCGGCGCTGGCCTCGGTGCTGGCGCAAACCCATGCCGACTGGGAAGTGGTGGTGGTCGATGACGGTTCCAGCGATGATGGCGCGCAGCGCGTGCGGGCCTGCGCCGATGCGCGCGTGCGCCTCGTCAGCCAGGCCAATGGCGGCGTCTCGCGCGCGCGCAACCGCGGCATCCTCGAAGCGCGCGGCGACTTGATCTGCTTTCTCGATGCGGACGACTGGTATGGTCCCGTGTATCTGGAAACCATGGTGGGCATGGCGCGCGCCCATCCGTCCGGCTCGTTTTTCGCCTGCGGCTTCGAACGCATACCGGACAGCCGCGCCGCGGCGCTCAGCTACCAGGGCGGGGCCGTGCGCGAGACGCGCCTGCTCGACGACTTTTTCGAGCGGCGCCGCCGTGGCGGACCATTTTTCTGCACGAATTCGGTGGCCATCCGGCGCAGCGATTTGTTGCCCTTGCAACCATGCTTCCCGGAAGGCGAGTCGGCTGGCGAAGACCAGGATCTGTGGTTCCGGCTGGCCGAGCGCCTGACCCTGGTGTTTACGCCGGCACAGCTGGTGGCCTATCGTGTCGAGGTGGCCGGCAGCCTGTGCGCGATCGAGTCGGCCGATGTGCTGGCGCCCACGTTCGAACGGCTGGAACGGCGCGCCCTGGCCTGGCCGGCGGCCAATCCGGCACGGCGTTCCGCCTTGCGGCTGGTGTCCGATGCGCGCGTCAGCGTGGCGCGCGCGGTCCTGGCGCGGGGCCGCCGCGGCGAGGCGCTGGCCGGGTTGCGCCGCGCCGCCGGCGGCGGCATGTCGCGCCACTGGTGGGTGGCCCTGGCCTTGTCTTGTTTGCTGCCGACCCGGCTCGCCGTCAAATGGCAAATGTGGCGCGAAACGCACATTAATAGCTGAGCTGCAACTAATATTAATGTTCGGAAGAATACTTTAGGTATATGCTTACAGGTATTCGCAGTGCCTTCAGCAGTGTCTTCGCCTTTTGCCCGATTTTGTACGGCGGGCCGTCCTGTGTCTCGCAAGCAGCCTCGACAGGAGGCGTATGATATGCCCCACGCAGCGGCGGTATCTTGCTCGATAGTTGATGTTAAGAAGGTAATCTATGAAATTCGCTAAATATACGCTGGTCAAAGTGGCGCTGCTGCTCGTCTGTTCAGCCTGCGGCCAGGCCCAGGCCGACTGGGCCCTGGCGACCGACCCATTGGCCGTCCGCACCTTGCCGGACAACCGCCAGATCCAGCCGCAAAATCCCCCCAGTTTTACTTGGTCGCGCCATCCGCTGTCGCCGGCGTCGTATGTCATTGAAGTCAAATTGGCGGGCGCCGTGGTCAGCACCTTCACGTCGGCGCGCAACTGGTATCTGCCATCCAAGAAATTTGCGGCAGGCACCTATAGCTGGCGCGTGCGTCCCAGCACGAGCAATGAATGGTCGAGCCCGCGAACCTTTGTGATCGACGCCACGTCGAAAGTGTTCGAAGTGCCGGAAAGCAGCACCTTGCGCGCCGCCATCGTCTTGCGCCCGCGCCCGCGCGGCCTGGAGGATAACGCGACCTTTTTTGCGAGCTGGAGCGCGGCCAAGCGCGCCGACCGCAGCCAGGTGCTGACCTGGCTGAGCACCGAGGTGATACGTAATATGACGGCGATCGCGCCCGTCTCCGACGCCGAGTGGCCATTGTCTCCAGGCAAGGTGCGCACGGCCGCCAACGAGGCGCAGAATGCGCGCGTCATTTCGCGCACGAATCAGAGCGCACGCCAGCTCGAAGCGGCCTCGCTGCTGTATCGCGTGACGGGCGAGAACCAGTATCTGGTGGAGGCGATCGCGCGCGGCGACCAGGAAGCCGCGCTCAGCCCGAACGGCGGTACCAGTTTTGTCAACCATGACCAGGGCAACCGCGCCATTGCGCAAAGCCTGATCAAGGCGGTCGACAACCTGGGCAGCGCCCTCGATGCGCCGCGCCGCGCCGCGTGGCTGGAAATGGTACGCGTTCGCACCAATGCGATGTACCTCGACCTGGCTGCGCAGACGGGGCGCCTGGACCAGTATCCCTACGATTCCCACGCCGCCAGCAATATCGGTTTCCTGACGCTGATTTCAACGCTGTCCCTGGGCGATATCCCGGAGGCGAAGGACTGGTTCGATTTCTCGTTCCGCGCCTTTGTCAGTTCCTACAGCGTGTGGAGCGGTCCGGAGGGCGGTTTTGCCAACGGCACGGCGTATGCCGAGTATGAAGCCGACTATGCGCTGCAGATCTGGCCGGCGCTTGCCTACGCGACCAAGGTCGACCTGTTCACCAAGCCTTGGGCCAGCGGCTTCCTCGATTACCTGATGCATTTCGTGCCGCCCGGTTCGCAGACCCACGTGTTTGGCGACGGGCACGAGACGCTGCCTGAAATCCGCATGATGAAGGGTTTCGCCGCGCATTTCGCCACGCCTGCCGCGGCGTGGTATTACAAGAACCTGATCCGCACCGACGATTCGCTGGCCACCTTGCAGGCGCCATACCCGTTGCCGGTGGCGACGGTGGCCACGCCCGCGCCGCCAGGCAACTCGGCGTATTACCCCAGCATCGGCTGGGCAGCCATGCACAGCGACATCGGCAATCTGCAACGCACCTCGGTGTATTTCAAATCGAGTCCCTACGGTTCGTTCAATCACAGCCACGGCGACCAGAACGGCTTTGTGCTGGCCAGCGCGGGCGTGCCCCTGCTGACGGAAAGCGGCTGGTACGACTGGTACGATTCGCCGCTGTGGAGTTCCTGGTACCGCCAGACCAAGGCGCACAATGCCTTGACGTTCGACAATGGCCAGGGCCAGCTGGTCGACGGCTATGAGACGACCATGGCGCGCAACGGCCGCATCACCGCCTTTGCTCCCAAGGCCACCGTCGACTATGTGGCGGGCGACGCCACGCTGGCCTACGGCGGCCAGCTGACGTCGGCGCTGCGCAAGCTGTGGTTCCTGCGCACCACGGATGCCGTGGTGGTGCAGGACCAGGTGACCTCGGCCACGCCGCGCGTGTTCGAGTGGAACTTCCATACGTATGCGCCTATCGTGGTCGACGCCGGCGGCGCCATCTCGGTGACGAATCAGGGCCGCAAGGTGTGCGTGGTGCCGGTCAGCACCGGCGCGCGTTTCGAAAAGCGCACGGGACCTCCGCCGCAGCCCGGTACCTATGAAGAGCATGGGGTGTTCATCAAGTCGGCCGCGGCGCTGAGCGGCGAATTCCTCACGGTGCTCGATGTCGGCTGCAAGAAGCCGCTGATCAAGCTGGGCAAAAGCGGCACGGCCCGCACGCTGACGGTCGGCAAGCAAGTGGTGACATTGCCTAACTGACCGCCGGTTCAAGGAAAATCCACTGTCGTCGTTGCGGCAGTGGATTTTTTAATTGGCGAGCAGAAATTGTTCGATTTCCTGGCCCGGTCCGCCGCGCTGTTCCATTTGGGCGCAGGCGCGCGACACCTGCGCGGCCAAGCCTGCGCGGAATGCCTCGTCGGACAGGGCGCGGCGCAAGCCTTCGCGCATGGCGCCGCTGTCGCCGGCGGCAACGAAGCCGGCGTAATCGCGTCCCAGGTACGCTTCGATGGCTTCGTGGCGTGTGGCGATCAGCGGTTTTCCATTGCGCAATACCCGCAGCAGCACGCTCTGGCCACAGGCTTCGCCCTGGCTTTTCAGCGGCATGGCGACCACCCGGCTGCTTGCCAGCAGCTTTTCAAACTGCGCTTCCGGCAAGTCGAGATGGACCGTGGTCTGCGCCGGGTCTTGCGCGGGGATCTGGTTTTGCGCCGACGCCACGATCACCAGGTGCGCTTCCAGCCCGTGCGCCGCCTCCAGCAGCAGGTCGTAATCGCGGTTGGAAAAGCCGCCGGAGAAGATGCTGCCGTCATCTTGCCGCTGGGACGCCGTGGTGGCACCGTCGAGATGCTGGCGCCACAGGTGGAAATGCACGGCGGAGGGTGCGATGCCGACGTTGTCGGTCAGGTTGCGCGTTTCGCCGCTGGAAAAAGTAATGAATTCCAGTCCGGGGAAATTGAGCAGGCGCCAGGCCCGGTTGATCACGTTGCGGGCCCGCGTGCCATGGATGAAACAAGCCATCACCAGCAGCCGTTGCGGGCGCGGTAGCAGGCCCAGGCGTATCAGCGCCAGCACGGGCAGCGCCTGCCAGCCGACGACCAGCAGGCGGTCTTGCTGGCGCCATAATTTGCGCGTGCGCAACAGCGACGGCGACAGCATGGCGGCCAGGATGGACAGTTTGCTGCGCATGTGCGCCTGCGCGTCCGGCCCGATATGCGTCACGCGCGCGCCGCCCGCCGCTAGATGCTCGACGATGTCGTGGTAGGTTCCCGCTTCCGACAGCAGCACGTGGATCATTGTTGCGCCTTATTAAAAATGAACATTATCACATTAAAACAACAGCCAGGGCCGTTCCGGCGCTCGTTGTCACACAATTAATGATTGGCAATCGACTGCATTGTTACAATAGCATTAAAATGGACGTTTATGCATTGTTTCAGTGTGAGACCTGTCACGCTGCGGCCAGCTTGCCGCTCATCAATGGCGCAAGCTTGGTTTGATGCTACTAATGCAATATAATTAATTATTTCGTAAGGGCATGATATGCTTCGGCGCATGGCGTATTGTATCTGCCTCAACCTTTTTTTGTCGTCGAACCGCCTATGTCCCTGAAGATTTTGCAACTGGTGCCGGAAAGCCTGCCCACGTTTCGTCCCGATGTCGCGGTGCTGTTCGGCAAATACCTGCCGCGCCACGGCGTCGAATGCGATATCGTCGGCATGCCGTCGCAACAGCCGCCGCAGGCGCAGGGTTTCCGTTCGGTACGCCACGGGCGTTTCCTGGGCAGCCGCCTGTTGCGCGAACTGGCTTTCCAGTGGCTTTGCCTGCGCGCCCTGGCGGGCGCCCGCCGCGCCGGTTGCGATGCGATCCAGGTGCGCGACATGGTGCCCACGGGCCTGCTCGCCTTGCTGGTGGCGCGCCTGAAGGGCATACCGTTCTATTACTGGGTGTCATACCTGATCAGCGAGGGACGCATCGAACGGGCGCGCAGCAGCCTGGCGCAGCGCCCCACCTTGCGCGCGCGCCTGGTGCTGTGCAAGGGCTTGCTCGAACAATGGTTGTTGTACCGCATTGTGTTGCCGCGCGCCAATCATGTGTTCGTGCAAAGCGACGCGATGCTGCGCATGATGCAGGCGCGCGGCATCGCGGCGCAGCGCCTCACTGCCGTGCCCATGGGGGTCGACATGGAAGTGTTGCAGGCGCAAGCCATCGCGCCCGTCCGGCCGGAGGGCTGGGAGGAGGTGCCCTTGCTGGCTTACCTGGGCACGCTCGACCAGTCGCGCCAGCTGGAACGCTTGCTGGACGCCTTACTGATCGTGCGCCAGCGCATCCCCGCGGCCTGTTTGTTGCTGATCGGCGCTTCCGATACGCCATCCGACGTCGATGACTTGCTTGCCTATGCGCAGCGTGCCGGCCTGGCCGGGGCCGTGCGCGTGACGGGCTGGCTGCCCTCGGACCAGGCCTGGCCCCTGCTGGCCGGGGCCGACGCCGCGCTGTCGTATATTCCCCGTGGCGCCCTGTTCGACGTCAGTTCGCCCACCAAGCTGCTCGAATACCTGGCCTTGCGCATGCCGGCCGTGGGCAATGACAGTCCGGACCAGGCCGAAGTGCTGACGGCCAGCGGCGCAGGCTGGCTGACGGCCAGCGAACCGGCCGCCATGGCCGCGGCGATGGCGGCCATCTTGTCCGATGTGCCCGCAGCGCGCGCCCGCGCCCAGGCCGGCGTCGCCTATATCGAGGCGCAGCGCAGCTACCGCGTGCTGGCGCAGGCACTGGCGCAGCGCTACCTGGATCTGGCCGGCGCGCGCCGTTGATGCCCATGGCTGGAAGCGCAGGCAAGAAATTGTTGCCGAACACGTAAACGGCGCTCAGAATGCACCATGAGTGGTGTTCCCTGGAAGAAAATTGTTGTAGATGTTAGCGCAATGCAGCAAATATATTTGTCTTCGCGTCTAAATTACAAAAGTACAACATATAATACCAATATGACTACGATAATGCTGCTAGGACCTGCACTTAATGCGGTGAGCGGGGTAACCACCCATTTGAATCAACTATTTCATAGTTCTTTGTCGCAAGACTACAAGCTCGTGCACTTCCAGGTCGGCAGCGAGGGCCGCAACGAGTCGCGCCTGCACAAGCTGCTGCGTTTTGCCTGGAGCCCCGTGCAGTTCGTGCAGGCCATGCGCAGGCAGCGTCCGCAGATCGTGCATATCAACACGTCCATGGAGTGGCGCAGCTATTGGCGCGACATCGTGTATCTGCTGCTGGCCAAGGCCATGGGCAAGCGCGTCGTGTACCAGGTGCATGGTGGCGCCTTGCCGCAGGTGTTTTTCAACGGCAAGCCATTGCTGACGGGTTTGCTGCGGCGCGTGTTGCGCGCGGCCGATGTGGTGGTGTTGCTGGCGCAATGCGAACTGCAGGGCTATCGCGATTTCGATCCCGCGCTGGCGCTCGACGTGATACCCAACGCCATCGATGCGGGCAGCGACCCTGGCGACAGGCCGCTCGTGCCGCAGCGTCCGCTGTCACTCGTGTACGTTGGGCGCCTGGCGGAAAGCAAGGGCCTGTTCGACTTGCTCGAAGGGCTGCGCCTGGCGCGCGCCGCAGGCGTGCAAGCCACGCTGGCGCTGGCCGGCAGCGGCCCCCAGGAAGCGGCGCTGCGCGAGCGCGTCGCCGGACTCGGCTTGCAAGAGGCGGTGCGCTTTCTCGGCCCCGTCTTTGGCGCGGAAAAGGAAGCCGTGTGGCGCCAGGCCGACCTGTTCGGTTTTCCCACCTTGCACCAGGAAGGCTTGCCGTATGCGTTGCTGGAAAGCATGGCCGCGCGCACGCCCGTCCTGGTGTGCCCCGTGGGCGCGATAGCCGACGTGATGCAGGATGGCGTGCATGGCGTGTTCTTGCCGCGGCGCAATCCCCAGGCGCTGGCGGACGCCATCGCGCGCCTCGACGGCGACCGCGCCCTGTTGCGGCGCATGGGACAAGCGTGCCGCGAGCGCATCGAAAGCGCCTATACGGTCGAGCGCCTGGCGCAGGATTTTCGCCGCGTCTACCGCGCCTTGCTGGCGCCGCCGGCAGTCTAGCCGAACCCTTTTTTAAGCGAGCCTATATGTGCGGTATTGCCGGTTTGATCTTCCCCTCGTCCGTCGCCGGCTTGCCCGCGGCGCTCGACGCCATGGGGCGCGCCATCGCGCACCGCGGTCCCGATGACACGGGCGTGCTCAACGCGGCCACGGCCGACGGCGCCTGGCAGGTGGGCTTGCTGCACCGCCGCCTGTCCATCATCGACATCGCCACGGGCCACCAGCCGCTGGGCAATGAGACGGGCGATGTGCAAATCATCTTCAATGGCGAAATCTACAATTTCCAGCCCCTGCGCGACGAATTGATCGCGCTGGGTCACCATTTCCGCACGGCATCCGACACGGAAACCATCGTGCATGCCTACGTGCAATGGGGCGAGGAGTGCGTGCAGCATTTCCGCGGCATGTTTGCGTTTGCCATCTGGGATGCGCGCAACGACCGCCTGTTCATGGCGCGCGACCCGTTCGGCAAGAAACCCCTGTTCCTGTGGCAGCACGAGGGAAAACTGGCGTTCGGCTCGGAAATCAAGGCGCTACTGGCCTTGCCGGACGTGGCGCCGCAAGCGGACGAGGCCGCCATCTGGGATTATTTCGCCTACCGCTACGTGCCGGGCCCGGCCACCTTGTTCCAGGGCATCCGCAAGCTGGCGCCCGGTTCCACGGCCACGTGGGAAAACGGCGTGCTGCGCGAGCGCGTGTATTACACGCCGCCCGACAGCCGGCCCCGCCTGGCGGCCCCGCTACCGGCGGACCCCGTCGCCACCTTCCTCGACAAGCTCGATGAATCGGTGCGCATCCGCATGATTTCCGACGTGCCCTTCGGCGCCTTCCTGTCCGGCGGCATCGATTCGTCGGCCGTCGTGGCGCTGATGTCGCGCCATGCGGGCGTGCCCGTGAAGACTTTTTCCGTCGGTTTCAAGGAGGGCGGCTTCAGCGAGCTGGCGTATGCTGCCGATATCGCCCGGCAATTTTCCACGGAACACCATGAGCTGGAAGTGTCCGTCGACCAGGTCATCGCCTTGCTGCCCGACCTCGTGCGTTTCCGCGACGCCCCCGTGGCCGAGCCATCCGACATTCCCATCTACCTGCTGGCGAAGGAATCGCGCAAGACGGTCAAGATGGTCTTGACGGGCGAAGGCTCCGATGAAATCCTCGGCGGTTACCCCAAGCACGTGTACGAGCGCTATGCGGGCAATTACCAGATGCTGCCGGGCCTGCTGCGCCGGGGCTTGATCGAGCCGGCCATCGGCGCCTTGCCGTACCGTTTCCGCCGCGCCAAGACGGCCATCGTCAACCTGGGCCTGGAAGCGTTCCACGAACGCATGCCGCGCTGGTTCGGCATGATGTCCGATCAGGAACGCGCGCGCCTGGTGGCCATGCCGGCGCCGGCGCGCCAGCGCGATCCCTCGCTGGGCTGCGGCAGCGCCGGCAACAGCGCCTTGCGCCGCATCCTGTGCTTCGATCAGCTGAGCTGGCTGCCCGACAACCTGCTGGAGCGGGGCGACCGCATGACCATGGCCGCGTCGCTGGAAGCGCGCATGCCCTTCATGGACCACGAACTGGCGGCGTATGTGGCTAGCCTGCCGGACGAGTACCGCGTGCGCGGCCGCACCACCAAGTGGATCTTGCGCGAAGCCATGAAGCAACTGTTGCCGCAAGCCATACTGGAGCGGCCGAAAGTGGGCTTCCGCGTGCCCGTCAACGAATGGTTCCGCGGCCCCATGAAGGATTACCTGTATGAACACTTGACGGGCGCCGGGTCGCGCACGCGCCACTATTACCATACACAAGCCCTGCAGCAGGTGCTGGCCGAGCACGTGGCCGGACGGCAAAACCACGAGAAACTGCTGTGGAGCTTGCTCACCCTGGAAATCTGGCACCGCCAGTATCTGTGAGACGTCCATGCTGAGCAACCTGTCCTGGAAACTGAACCGCTTGCGCGCCATGGGGGCGCCCGAGGTGGCGCATCGCGTGCGTGATGCCTTGCAGCAACGGCTGCAGGCGCGCGGCTACGGCCTGGCGCATGTGCCGCCGCCCGCCGTGCGCCAGCGTTTCGGCGCGCCCTGGCTGGGCATGCCCATCGACACGGCCCCGCACCTGGCGGCGGCCGAGCGCATCCTCGCGGGCCGTTTCGATGTGTTCGCCCTGCGCGATACGGAGCTGGGTTTCCCGCCGCAATGGAACCGCGATCCGAAGACGGGCACCGTCGTGCCCTTGGAGTTTGGCAAGACGCTCAATTACCGCGACGAAACCGTGGTGGGCGATATCAAATGCCTGTGGGAACCGAACCGCCACCTGGCCGTGGCCGACCTGGCGATGGCCTACCGCCTCGGCGGCGACTTGCGCCATGCGCAAGGTGTGCAAGTCCTGCTTGAATCGTGGTGGCAGCAATGTCCGTATCCGCTGGGGCCGAATTGGAGCAGCGCGCTGGAGCTGGCCTTGCGCCTGGTCAGCTGGTCGCATGCGTGGCACTTGCTCGGTGGCATCAACAGTCCCTTGTTCCAGGGTACGCAGGGGCAAGCCTTCCTGCAGCGCTGGCTCGACAGCATCTACCAGCATTGCCACTTCATCGCGGGACACTTTTCGCGCCACTCGTCGGCCAACAACCACCTGTTTGGCGAATTGACGGGCTTGCATATCGCCGCGCTCACGTGGCCTTGCTGGCCGGAAAGTTCCGGCTGGCTGGCGCAGACGGAACGCGAGCTGGAAGCGCAGGCGCTGCAGCAGAATGGCCCCGATGGCGTGAACCGCGAGCAAGCCATTTATTACCAGCACACGGTGGCCGATGAAATGCTGCTGTGCGTGCTGGCGGGCCGCGCCAATGGCCGGCCCCGCTCGGCCGCCTTCTTGCGGCGCCTGGAAGCCATGCTGGAATTTATCGCCGCCATGACGAACGTGGCGGGCGAGGTGCCGATGCTCGGCGACGCCGACGACGCGCTGCTGGCGCACTGGGACAAGGCGCCGGGCGCCAATCCCTACACGTCGCTGCTGGCCAGCGGCGCGGCCCTGTTCGGCCGCGCGGACTTCAAGGCCAAGGCGCGCACGTTCGACGAGAAAAGCGCCTGGCTGCTGGGCGAGGCGGGGAGCCAGGCGTTTGACGCCTTGCCGGACGCTGAGCCCGATACCTTGCCGCGCGCCTTCCCCGATGGCGGCTATTACGTGATGGGCGCCGGCTTTGGCACGCCCGACGAAGTGCGCCTGATTGCCGATGCCGGCCCACTGGGCTACCTGGGCATCGCCGCGCACGGCCACGCCGATGCGCTGGCGCTGACCTTGTCCGTGGCGGGCCAGATGGTGCTGGTCGATCCGGGCACCTATGCCTACCATACGCACAAGCAGTGGCGCGATTATTTCCGTGGCACCAGCGCGCACAACACCGTGCGCATCGATGGCCGCGACCAGTCCGAGTCGGGCGGCAACTTCCTGTGGCTGCGCAAGGCCAGGGCAGCGTGCCTGGCGTGGCGTGACGATGCCGATGGGCAATTCTGGAGCGCCAGCCATGACGGCTACCTGGGCTTGAAAGATGGCGTGCTGCACCGGCGCGACGTGCGCGTCGCGCCCGGCGCCGCGCTGATCGTGGTCGATGACGTGCTCGAATGCCAGGACGCGCATGAGGTGGAGTTGTTCTGGCACTTTGATCCCCGCTGCCGCGTGCAACTGGATGGCCAGGTGTTGCGCGTGACGGGCGACGCTTTCGCGCTGGAGATGCATTTACCGCCGTTGCCGGATGCTTCCGTGCAATTGGTATGCGGCAGCGACCATCCGCCGCTGGGCTGGATTTCGCACCGCTTCGATGAAAAACAGGCTGCGCCTGTGTTGGTCTGGCGCGGGCGGCTGCAAGGCGCAGCCACCTTGCGCACGGAGTTTCACCTGAGTTTGGCTACCCCTGATCTGTCAGAAAATACGAGGAAAACATGAAAATTAGCATATTTGGTTTGGGTTATGTGGGTGCCGTCTCGGCTGGCTGCCTGGCAACGGATGGACACGAAGTCATCGGCGTCGATCCGAACAGGACCAAGGTGGAGCTGATCAATCAGGGCACCACGCCCATCATTGAAAAAGACATCGGCGAAATGATCGCCGCGACCGTGAAGAGCGGCCATTTGCGCGCCACCTTCGACGTGCGCGACGCCGTTTTCGGTTCGGACATGTCGCTCATCTGCGTGGGCACGCCGTCGCAGCTCAATGGCAACCTGGACCTGAGCCACGTGCGCAAGGTGTGCCAGGAAATCGGCGCCGCCATCCGTGAAAAGGATACCTTCCACGTCGTCGTGGCGCGCTCGACCATGCTGCCCGGCTCCATGCGTTCGCTCGTCATCCCGACCCTGGAAGCGGCGTCGGGCAAGGTGGCCGGCGTCGATTTCGGCGTGTGCAACAACCCGGAATTCTTGCGCGAAGGCACGGCCGTCTATGATTACTACAATCCGCCGAAGACGGTGATCGGCGAATCCGACGAAAAGGCGGGCGCGCTGCTGGTGCAGCTGTATGAAAAGATGGATGCGCCGCTGGTGCGCACGGATGTGGAAACGGCCGAGATGGTCAAGTACACGGACAACACCTGGCACGCCGTGAAAGTGGCGTTCGCGAATGAAATCGGCAACATCTGCAAGGCCGTCGGCATCGATGGCCACAAGGTGATGGAAATCTTTTGCCAGGACACCAAGCTGAACCTGTCGCCGTACTACATGAAGCCGGGCTTCGCCTTCGGCGGCTCGTGCCTGCCGAAAGACGTGCGCGCGCTGACCTACAAGGCGCGCAGCCTGGACCTCGATTTGCCCTTGCTGAACTCTATCCTGCCGTCGAACCAGCGGCAAGTGGAAAAAGGCATCAAGATGATCGTCGACAAAGGTGCGCGCAAGGTGGGCATCCTGGGCTTCTCGTTCAAGGCCGGCACGGACGACTTGCGCGAGTCGCCGCTGGTCGATGTCATCGAGTATCTGCTGGGCAAGGGCTACGAGCTGAAACTGTACGACAAGAACGTCAACCTGGCCGCCTTGACGGGCGCCAACCAGGATTACATCCTCAATCACATCCCGCACATTTCCAAGCTGATGGTGACGAACATGCAGGACGTGCTCGATTTTGCCGACACCATCGTCATCGGCAATGGCGCGGCCGAATTCAAGACCGTGCCCGCCAGCCTGCAGCCGCACCAGCACATCGTCGACCTGGTGCGCATCAGCAAAGAACAAAGTGGAGAGCAATATGACGGCATCTGCTGGTAACACCGTGGCAGGACAGCCGCGCCGGGTGCTGATCCTGGTGGAAAACCTGCCGTCGCCGTTCGACCGGCGCGTGTGGCAGGAAGCGACCACCCTGCATGCGAACGGTTATGAAGTGTCGATCATCTGTCCGACGGGCAAGGGCTACGAGTCGCGCTATGAAGCCATCGACGGCATCCATATCTACCGCTACCACCTGCCGCTGGAAGCGGAAGGGGCGAAGGGCTACCTGGTGGAGTATTCGCTGGCGCTGTTCCACACTTTCCGCCTGGCATGGAAAGTGCATTTCGCGCGCGGCTTCGACGTCATCCACGCCTGCAATCCGCCCGATCTGCTGTTCCTCATCGGCGGCTTCTTCAAGTTGACGATGGGCAAGCGTTTCCTGTTCGACCACCATGACATCAATCCGGAGCTGTACGAAGCCAAGTTCGGCCGGCGCGATTTCTTTTATAAACTGATGGTGCTGTTCGAGCGCTGGTCGTTCCGGAGCGCCGACGTGTCGATCGCCACCAACGAGTCGTACAAGAAGATCGCCATCGAGCGGGGCGGCATGAAGCCCGAGGATGTGTACGTGGTGCGCAGCGGACCCAAGCTGGACCGCCTGCGCGTGCTGCCGCCCGTGCCGGAACTCAAGAAGGGCCGCGCCTACCTGGTCGGCTACGTGGGCGTGATGGGTGCGCAGGAAGGCATCGACTTGCTGCTGCAGGCGGCGCAATACATCGTGCAAACCCTGAAGCGCGACGATGTGCAGTTCGGCCTGGTGGGCGGCGGCACCTCGCTGGAACAGATGAAGCAGATGGCGCAGGACCTGGGCATTGCCGACTACGTGACGTTTACGGGGCGCGTGCCGGACCAGCAATTGCTGGAAATGCTCAATACGTCCGATGTGTGCGTGAATCCGGACGTGGCCAACGACATGAACGACAAGTCGACCATGAACAAGATCATGGAATACATGGCGCTGGGCAAACCGATCGTGCAGTTTGATCTGGTCGAGGGCAAGGTTTCCGCGCAGCAGGCATCCTTGTATGCATTGAAGAACGATCCCATCGACATGGCGCGCAAGATCGTCGACTTGCTGGACGACCCGGCCCGCCGCGAGCAGATGGGGGCGTTTGGCCGCCATCGCGTGATCAACGAACTGGAGTGGGAATATGAAGCGCCGAAGCTGCTGGCCGCGTATGCGCGCCTGTTTCCCGCCGCCGCGCCCGCCGCTCCCGTGACCTTGAGCAAGGATGGCCGCTGAAGTGCGCCGCCTGGCCAGCCATCCCCAACCCTGATGGAGCAGTTTGACGATGAAAGCGATGATATTGGCAGCAGGCAAGGGCACGCGCGTGCAGCCCCTGACCTATGATTTGCCCAAGCCGATGATCCCCATCCTGGGCAAACCCGTGATGGCTTACCTGGTGGAACACCTGGCGCAGCATGGCGTGACCGACATCATGGTCAACGTCAGTTACCTGCATGAAAAGATCGAGGAGTATTTCGGCGAAGGCCACCAGTTCGGCGTGCGCATCGGCTATTCCTTCGAAGGCTATACGAACGATGCGGGCGAGGTCGTGCCGCAACCGCTCGGCTCGGCTGGGGGCATGAAGAAGATCCAGGAGTTCGGCGGCTTTTTCGACGATACGACGATCGTGCTGTGCGGCGACGCCTTGATCGACCTCGACCTGGAAGCGGCCCTGCGCGAGCACCGCAGCAAGGGCGCGCTGGCGTCCGTCATCACCCTGGAAGTGCCATGGGACAAGGTGTCGAGCTATGGCGTGGTGGTCAGCGATGCCGACGGGCGCGTGCGCGCCTTCCAGGAAAAGCCGGCGCAGGCCGATGCGCTGTCCAATTGCGTCAGCACCGGCATCTACCTGTTCGAGCCGGCCGTGCTGGACCTGATTCCCGCCGGCCAGCCCTTCGATATCGGCTCGGAACTGTTTCCCCTGCTGGTCGCGCAAGGCTTGCCCTTCCATGCGCAAAAACGCCAGTACAACTGGATCGATATCGGCAGCATCAAGGATTACTGGGAAGTGCTGCAAAGCGTGCTGATGGGAAAAGTGGCCCATTTGCACGTGCCTGGCACCCAGATCGCCGATGGCGTGTGGGCCGGCCTGAACACGAGCATAGACTGGAGCGGCGGCACGCGCATCGAAGGCCCCGTCTACATCGGCTCGGGTTGCCGCATCGAAGCGGGCACGACCATCATCGGGCCGGCCTGGATCGGCCATGGCAGCCACGTCTGCGGCGGGGCCGAGGTGGTGCGCAGCGTGCTGTTCGAGTACACGCGCGTGCTGCCTGGCGTGGTGCTGGATGAAATGATCGTCTTCAAGGATTATAGTGTCGACCGTGCCGGCCAGATGCGCCATGTCTCCGACTATGAGAAAGATGCCTGGGGCAATGCGCGCGACCGGCGCAGCCTGCGCCGCGACGAAACGCCGCCGGCCCTGTATGCTGCCCAATAAACTGTTTGCGAAGTGAAACCATGAAAATTTATCCAGTCATCCTGTCCGGCGGTTCGGGCACCCGTTTATGGCCGCTGTCGCGCGCTGTGTTACCTAAGCAACTGTTGCCGCTGGTAACGGACAAGACCATGTTGCAGGAAACGGCGTTGCGCGTGACCAGCCTGCCCAACCGCCGTGCCGGCGATAGCGGACTGACCGGTTTCGACGTCATGCCGCCGCTGGTGGTGTGCGGCAACGAGCACCGCTTCATGGTGGCCGAGCAATTGCGCGAGATCGGCTTGCCGCCGCTGGGCATCTTGCTTGAGCCCGTGGGGCGCAATACGGCGCCCGCCGTGGCCGTGGCCGCGCAATTCCTGCTGGGTATCGACCCGCAGGCGCTGATGCTGGTCTTGCCGGCCGACCATGTCATCACCGACGTGGCCGCGTTTCACCAGGCGATCGCCGAGGCGGCCCTGCTGGCGGCCGATGGCGCGCTGGCCACCTTCGGCATCGTGCCGACGGCGCCGGAAACGGGCTATGGCTACATCCGCAGCGGCGCGCCCGTCAATCCGGGCGCCGCGGGCTGCAAGGTCGAGCGTTTCGTGGAAAAGCCGGACCTGGCCACGGCGCAGTCGTTCCTTGCCGCTGGTAATTATTTCTGGAACAGCGGCATGTTCATGTTCCGCGCCGAACGCTATCTGGGCGAGCTGGGGCAATTCCAGCCCGCCATGCTGGCCGCCTGCGAAACGGCCGTGCGCGACGGTTACCGCGACCTCGATTTCTGCCGCCTGCAAGAGCAGGCCTTCGCCGCCTGCCCATCCGATTCGATCGACTATGCCGTCATGGAGCATACGGCGCATGCGGTGGTGTTGCCGGCCGCCATAGGCTGGAGCGATGTCGGTTCCTGGTCGGCCCTGTGGGAAGTGCAGCAGGGGGACGCCAACGGCAACGTGGTGCGCGGCGACGTGTATCTCGATGGCGTGAGCAATTGCCTGGTGCGCGCCGAGCGCCGCATGGTGGCCGTGCTGGGCGTGCAGGACCTGGTCGTGGTGGAAACGGACGATGCGGTATTGATCGCGCACAAGGACCAGGTGCAGCGCGTGAAGCAGGTGGTCGACCACTTGAAGCAGGCGGGACGCAGCGAACACGTGCAGCACCGCAAGGTGTACCGCCCGTGGGGCAGTTATGAAGGCATCGATATCGGCGAACGCTTCCAGGTCAAGCGCATCACCGTCAATCCGGGCGGCAAGCTGTCCCTGCAGATGCACCATCACCGCGCCGAACACTGGGTGGTGGTCAGCGGCACGGCGCAAGTCACGTGCGGCGAGAAGGTGACCTTGCTGACGGAAAACGAATCGACGTATATTCCCATCGGCATGACGCACCGCCTGGAAAACCCGGGCAAGCTGCCCTTGCACCTGATCGAAGTGCAGTCGGGCAGCTACCTGGGCGAAGACGACATCGTGCGCCTGGAGGATGTCTACCAGCGCGCCTGATGGCGTTCTCATCGCAGGGCAGCCGCGCCCCTGGCCGGCTGCCTCCGATCCCTCACTTACCGGTGTACCGACCCTTGCGCAACTTCCTTTGTCTTTCGCTGGCGCTGGCCGCCGGCGCCGCCCATGCCGACGCGCCAGCCGCCGCTGCCGCAGCCGTGGCGCCGCCCGGCTTGCAGGCGTCGCAGCTGGCCATCGTCATCAACGACGCCGAACCCAACAGTGTCGAGGTGGGCGAGTACTACCGCAAGGCGCACGGCATTCCTGCCGCGAATGTGGCGCACGTGAATATTCCCAACCGCCCCCGCAAGCTCAGCATCGACCAGTTCGCGCAGTTGAAGGAACGCATCAATGCGCAGCTGAAACCCGAGATCCAGGCCGTACTGATGGTGTGGAGCGCGCCGTATGCCGTCGAATGCAATGCCATCACCGCCGCTTTCACCCTCGGTTATGACGGGGATCAATGCGCGAAGACCTGCGATCCCGGCAAGCCCAGCAAGTATTTCAACAGCGAGGCGGCGCAACCCTACACGCAGCTGGGCTTGCGCCTGTCGATGCTGCTGCCTGTCGATTTCGTGGAAGAGGCCAAGGCCGTGGTGGACCGCGGCGCCGTCAGCGGCTTTTCCGTGCCGGCCGCCAGCGCCTATTATTTGACCACCAGCGACGCGGTGCGCAACAGCCGGGCCGGTTTCTTTCCACCCGCTGGCGTCGTGCGCCAGCGCAAGCTGACCGTCAAGAACCTCAAGGCGGACAGCCTGGAAGGGGCGCAAGACATCATGGTGTACCAGACGGGGCAGGCCAAGGTGGCCAAGCTGGAGACCCTGCATTTCCTGCCCGGCGCCCTGGCCGACCACCTGACCTCGTTTGGCGGCGACCTGCAGGGCAGTAGCCAGATGAGCAGCCAGCGCTGGCTGGAGGCGGGCGCGACGGCCAGTTATGGCACTGTCAGCGAACCGTGCAGTTATTGGCAAAAGTTTCCCAATCCGACCGTGCTGCTGCGCCGCTACCTGTCCGGCAGCACGGCGCTGGAAGCGTACTGGGGCAGCGTGCTGTGGCCGGCCCAGGGCCTGTTCATCGGCGACCCGCTGGCGGCGCCGTATGCGGGTTTCCGGCGCTGAAACCGGATTCTTCCAGACAATAAAAAAGGCCCTTGCGGGCCTTTTTTCATGGTGCTGCGTGACGGTTACTTGCTTTTGCGGCGGCGCGCCAGGGCGACGAGGCCCAGTCCGGCCAGCAGCATGGCATAGGTTTCCGGTTCCGGCACGGCCGGGATTTCCGGCGTCACGGGGAGGATGCTGCCGCCCGTGAAGCCGCCACCCGAACCGCCGCCGCCGACACCGTTGCTGCCTGTGGGCAAGTTTTCACCCAGCGACGACGAAACGATCAAGGGCGCCTGGGTGTCGCCGCTGCGGGCCTGATACGAACGGCCCGGACCACGGTAGCCGGCCGCGTCATCGAAAGGACGGTTTTCTTCGGCGGCCACGAAGTCGCGCGTGATAAAGCTGAAGTCGCGGTCGTCGCTGGCACGCACCTTGCGCGGTTCGCCGGCACCGGCACCGTCAGGCAACTGGCGCGCGGTCAGGCGGTGATTATTCTCGGCCGATGACGAATTGCGGAATTCCTGGTCGGACACGATGCCGTCAAATTCCGGCGTCTTGTTCGAGCCGTCGTTGGTGCGCGTGCCGGAGCCGATGAAGCCATTGGCCAGGCTGCAGGCGCTGTAGGTGCCGTCCAGGTTGGCGTCTTTCGTATTGCCATTCGCCGATTGCGTGCTGGCCTGGCAATTCTTTTCATTCTTTTGCGCAGGCGCGGCCGTTTGTGCCTGGGCGCTGGCGCCGAAGAACATCAAGGCCGCGGCCAGCAGCAAGGGACGGGAAGAGGCTGGCGTGAAAATTGGTGTTGGCATGATCGATCTCTCAAAAGGCATGGAAGGGTGCGCCGCCGGGCGCGTGTGTCCGCATGCGATTGTTACCGCTCCCGTCCAGGCTACTGTTGCGAGCAAGGCAGGGAGTGCGTTTCAAGGTCAGGCATGGATGGGGCCTGCACTACTGGGTCTGGTGTTGCCGTTCAATTCCTTGTCAGGAACTAAACTTATTTGTTTGAATTATATCATATTGTGCAGCGGCATAACGACCTGGCTTGCTTTGTACAGCCTGGCGTTGTTGAAAGGATACTTTCGGCAGGCGGCCGCCAGCCTGGATCCGTGCTGCGCATTACTCCGTTCAGCTTAATGAAATGTCATCAACTCGTCATGCACACTGTTTAGTATGCAAATCATAAGTTCGTCATCATTTTGTCAAGAACAGCCTGCCAGCGCCTGTCCGGGTTGGCGTCATCTTACCGACCAGGAAAACCATGAATGTCCACCTTGCCGTCCCGTCCGTCCCGCTCTCGTCCCTGCGTAAACCGTTGCGCCTGACGGTCATGGCCGCCGTGCTGGCTAGCCTGTCCTTGCCAGCCCTGGCCGTATCCGATGTCGTCATCAGCCAGGTGTATGGGGGCGGCGGCAACACGGGCGCCGTGTACCGCAACGATTTCATCGAGCTGTTCAACCGTGGCGCCAGTCCCGTCAACCTGAGCAACTGGAGCGTGCAGTACGGCGCCGCCGCCAACACGAGCTGGTCCGTGACGGCCTTGCCGGCTATCGATTTGCAACCTGGCCAGTATTTGCTGGTCCAGCAAGCCAAGGGCACGGGCGGCACGCAAGACTTGCCGACGCCGGACGCGACGGGCACCCTGGCCATGTCCGGCACGACGGGCAAGGTACTGTTGAGTAATAGCAAGACGGCCCAGGTGGGTGCCAGCCCCACGGGCGCGGCCGTCATCGACCTGGTCGGCTTCGGTACGGCCAACGGCTTCGAAGGCGCCGTGGCGCCCGCGCCCTCGAATACCCTGGCGATTCTGCGCGCCAATGGCGGCTGCGGCGACACGGACGATAACAGCGCGGATTTTGCCACCGGCAGCGTGACGCCGCGCAATACGGCCTCGCCGCTGAATGTGTGCGGCGGCCCCGTCGTGCACAAGATCATCACCAGTTGCCCCGCCAGCCTGGCCCTGGCCGTGGGCAATGGCGGCAGCGCCGTGCTGCGCGCGTCCGATGCGGATGGCGTCGTGAACGCCGCTATCTTGAGTTCGCCGGCCGTGGCCGGCATCAGCCTGGCCAACTTCAGCGCGGCCGGCGTGGCGGGCGAGAGCGCCATGGTCAGCCTGCTGGTGGCCGCCGGCGTGCCGGTGGGCAATTATCCCGTGATCGTCAGCTTCAGCAATGACCAGCAGCAGACGGCTACCTGCAAGGTGGATGTCGCCGTGCAAGGCCTGGCCGCCGTCAGCCACACGATTCCGCAAATCCAGGGCAGCGGCGCGGCCAGCCCCTACGCCAATTCCGTGCAGACGACGGAAGGCGTGGTGACCCTGAAAGTGGGCACGGGCTTCTTCATCCAGGACGCGGCCGGCGACGGCGATCCATCGACGTCGGACGGCATCTTCGTGTACACGGGCGCGACGGCCACCACCGTGCAGCCGGGCGAGCTGGTGCGCGTGACGGGCACGGTGTTCGAATACACGCCCACGGGCGCCAAGAATTCCTACACGGAATTGAAGGACGTGACGGCCATCCTCACGCAAAGCGCGGGCCACGGCATCGTGCCGACGAATGTGACCTTGCCGAACGACAAGCTGGCCGCCGTGGAAGGCATGCTGGTGCGTTTCACGCAGCCCCTGACCGTGTCGCAAAACGCTTACCTGGGCGCGCGCGGCGAGCTGACCCTGTCGGCGGGCCGGCGCGAAGTGCCGACCAACCGCTATCCGGCCGGCTCCGCCGAGGCGCAAGCCTTGATCGCCGCCAATGCGAACAACCTGATTGTGCTCGATGATGGCATTTTCGTCACGCCGCCCACGATTCCCTACATCGGCCAGGACAACACCGTGCGCAGCGGCGACACGGTGGCCGACCTGACGGGCGTGGTCGATTTCGGTGCCATCGGCGGTGGCGGCGCCGCATATAAATTGCAGCCGACGCAGACGCCGCAGTTTTCGCGCGATAACCCGCGCACGGGCAGTCCGGAACTGCCATCCGGCAACGTCAAGGTGGCCAGCGCGAATGTGCTGAATTTCTTCACGACCTTTACGAATGGCAACAATATCTTTGGGCAGACGGGGCAGGGCTGCACCGTGGGCGCCTCGACCACCAAGTCGAACTGCCGCGGTGCCGACAACCTGGCCGAATTCGAGCGCCAGCGCGACAAGATCGTGGCCGAACTGAAAGCCATCGATGCGGACGTGGTGGGTTTGATGGAAATCCAGAACAATGGCGAAATCGCCGTCACCTATTTGGTCGACCAGCTGAACGCGGCCACCGGCGGCGTCACGTACGCCGTGGTGCCGAAACCGGCCGCCACGGGCACGGACGCCATCCGCGTGGCGATGATCTACAAGCCGGGCAAGCTGGGCCTGGTGGGCGGCGCCTTGTCGGACGCCAATGCCATCAACAACCGGCCACCGATGGCGCAAACTTTTCTTGCGAGCAATGGCGAGAAATTCTCGCTGATCGTCAACCACCTGAAATCGAAGGGCAGCTGCCCTTCGAGCGGGCTGGACGCGGACCAGAACGATAGCCAGAGCTGCTGGAACGCCACCCGCGTGCAGCAAGCCCAGCGTCTGGTGGGCAGCTTCGTGCCGCAGGTGGCGGCCGCTGCCGGCGACGCTGACGTGCTGGTCATCGGCGACTTGAATTCCTATGGCGCGGAAGACCCGATCCAGGTGATCACGGGCGCCGGCTTCGTCAATGAACTCGAGCGTTTCGTGCGGCCATCCGGCATGCCGTACTCGTACGTGTTTGGCGGCCAGAGCGGCTACCTCGACCACGCGCTGGCGAGCGCGTCGCTGAGCCCGCAAGTGGCCGGCGTGGCCGAATGGCATGTGAATGCGGACGAGCCGGAAGTGATCGACTACAACATCGATTCGGCCAAGCCGCAAGACTTGTACAACGCCTTGCCTTACCGCGCCTCGGATCACGACCCGGTCGTCATCAGCCTGGATTTGCAGCCCGCCTACCGCGACATCACGGCCGCCGTCTCGACGACCAGCTCGGGCCTCGCGTACAACCGCGCGACGCAAAAATACACGGGCACGTTCTCGTTCACCAACACGGGCACGAGCGCCCTGGCCGGCCCGTTCCAGGTGGCGTTCGGCGGCTTGCCGGCCGGCGTCAGCCTGGCCAATGCCACGGGCACCCATGCGGGCGCCGCATATGTCACCGTCAACGCCGCCAGCCTGGCGCCGGGCGCGACGGCATCGTTTGCCGTCAGTTTCACCAATCCGTCGAAAGTGACGATCACCTACTCGGCCAGCATCTACGCCGGCAACTTCTAAGGACACCATCATGTTGACAACAAAACTCCATCCGGCCCTGCGCCGCGCCATGCTGGCCGCCGTGCTGGCCGCCAGCTCCAGCGTGGCGCTGGCGGATCCGCTGGCCTATCGCGTGGAAATCGACACGAGCGCCTTTTCCGGCGCCGGCTTCCTCGACTTCGCCTTTATCGCCGGCAACAGCCCCGCGCCGGGCGCCAGCGCCGTGCTCAGCAATTTTTCGGGCGCGTTCGGCGCGCTGGAATCGCTGGAAGGCAATGTCAGCGGCAGCGTGCCCGGTACCTTGACCTTCGGCAATAGCGGCGCCTACAACGACTGGTTCCACAACGTGACCCTGGGCGGCAAGTTCGGATTCAACGTCGTCTTCGGCGGCGACTTCCTGAACACGGCCGGCAACGCGGGCACGACGTTTGGCGTGGGCTTGCTCGACTACACGGGTATGGCTTACCTGGGCAATGCGAATGGCAACCTGCTGCAATTCGAACTGACCCCGCTGAACGGCGGCTTGCCCGCCAGCATAGCCGGCAGCACCTACGCCAGCATCGCGACAATCTCGGCCGTGCCGGAAGCGTCGGAATGGATGATGCTCACGGGCGGCCTGGCGCTGATCGGTTTTGCCTTGCGCCGGCGCCAGTTCGTCACGCCAGCATAAATAGTCGTTGTCCCGCCTGAACACAGCGCGCCTCGGTGCGCTGTGTTTTTTTTCGCCTATTTATTCGGAATAGCTATAAATCAGGAAACTAAATTGTATTAGTCACCGTTTTACGCTTGATGCATAGTCAAAAACTTGTCGTGCCGTCTAGTTTCTCAGGGAGGGCCGCCCACTTTTTTTCGGGAGGATGCATCGATGCGCCGTCATATTCTGCTGCTGGATCCTGCGCCAGCCTCGCAAGCCTTGCTGGTGCATAACCTGCAAGGCGCCGGCTACCGGGTCAGCTGCGCCGTGGATGCGCGCGGCGCGCTGGCCTTGCTGGCCGCCGATCCGCCCGACGTGCTGCTGCTGGAATGGGAGCTGCCCGATGCGTCCGGCATCGCGCTGCTGCGCCAGGTGCGTCAGGATGGCGTGCTGTGCGACTTGCCCATCATTATGGTCAGCGCGCGCGACAGCGAACAGGACAAGGTGCTGGCCCTGGAAAGCGGCGCCGACGATTATCTGTGCAAGCCCGTCGGCCCCCGTGAAATGCTGGCACGCGTGCATGCCTTGCTGCGCCGCCGCGCGCCAGCGGCCTTGCGCGCAGGTTCAAGCGCGGACGGCACCGCCTTGCGGCTCGATCCGCACACCCGGCGCGTGACGGCCGGCAGCGTGCCTGTCAGCCTGGGCCGCGTGGAATTCAAGCTGCTGCATTTTTTGATGGACCATCCGGGCCGGGTGCATAGCCGCGCGCAACTGCTGGACCAGGTGTGGGGCCATGCCGCGTATCTGGACGAACGCACGGTCGACGCCCACGTGGGACGCTTGCGGCAGGCTTTGCTGCCGGGCGGCTGCGGCCACCGTATCGAAACCGTGCGCGGCAGCGGCTACCGCTACCTGGCGTTTGACACCGCCGTGTGCGCCTGATGCTGCTGACGGGGCGGGAACAGGAATACTTGCTGCACGCCATACTCGGCGCGCATGGCATCGCCGCGCCCGGCGACTTCTTTTTGTGGAGCCAGGGACCGCTGCAGGCGCTGCTGCCGCATGCCGTCCTCGTCTGCGCGCAACTGGGCGCCGATGGCGGCGTGGTGCGCAGCGCGGCCTGGCATAGCGCGGTGCTGGCCGAAGCCGAGGTGCGGGACTTCAGCGACCCGCGCCACGGACAGGTGGCCCGGCTGGCGCAGGCCTGGCGCGCTGGCGGGCGGCGCGTCGCCTTCATCGACGGGACCCTCGTGCATGGCAGCGCGGGCGCTGGCGGCGGCAGTTTCTTTGCCCTGTTCCGCGCCCCCTGCGCTGCCTGGCCCGACCCGGCGCGCCAGGCGTACGTGCTGGAATTGCTGCTGCCCTGCCTGCATCTGCATTGGCTGGCGCTGCCGGACGGCGCGCAGGCAGCTCCCGCCGGCGCGGCGCGCGCGGCCAGTGCGCGCGAGCTGGAAGTGCTGCACTGGGTCAGCATCGGCAAGAGCAATGAAGAGGTGGGGCAAATCCTCGGCATCAGCGGGGGGACCGTGAAAAGCCACTTGCAGCGCATCTATAAATTATTGGGGGTGAGCAATCGCACGCAAGCCGTCTCGCGCGGCATCGCGCTGCGCCTGCTGGCCGCCTGATGCTGCTTAGCGCTGTGGCCGGGGTGCGGCGGTCCGGTGCATGCCGCCGCTGTTGAACTGATCCTCGGTGTCGGGCGCCACCCGCGCGACGAGGGGGCTGGTGCGCAGGCGCTGGACTTCGGCCGGCGTCAGCAGGGCGGCAAAGCCGTTCAGCGCGGCCGTGTAGTGATATTGCACGATGGCATCGGGCACCAGCGCCAGCACGGCGCGCCGTCCCGCTTCCCGTTGGGTTTCCCGCTGGATTGTGTCAGGCGGCGTCAACTGCATGCGCACTTCAACAATATATGGCTGCCGCTGTGGCGTCGCCGACGCGCTGGCAGGCAGTACGCTGGCGGCGGCCAGGATGGCAAGGCTGAAACGGATTGCAGACATGCAAGCTCCCAAGGCAGGCGGCGTGGCCGCACATGCGCCGATTGTACGCCTGCCGCGGGACAGGTGGCGCGCGACTTGCGTTAGTGCAAACGCGATGGTTTCCCCTAGGATTTTGTTGTTTTCAGTACAAACAAAAGATTGTATTAACCATAAGCGGCATGGTAGCCTGCTAGGCATCAGGCAGGCGCGCGCCGCCTGTGCGCGGCCACCAGCGGTGCACATGGCGGCAATGTATTGAAGGTAGGCAATAAGGAGTTACCGGATGCATGCAGCACACAGGCAGAACCTTGCAGCAACGCGCCATGCGCGCGGCTTTACCTTGCTCGAACTGTTGGTCGTCATCGTCATCATCGGCTTGCTGGCGGCGTATGTCGGCCCCAAATATTTCGCCCAATTGGGCAAATCCGAAGTGACGGTGGCCAAGGCGCAGATCGAGGCGTTTGAAAAATCGCTCGATACCTACCGCCTCGACGTGGGGCGCTACCCGACCACGGAAGAAGGCCTGGCCGCGCTGCTGGTCGCGCCGCCCGCCGCCGGCACGCGCTGGAATGGACCCTACCTGAAAAAGGCCGTGCCGCTCGACCCGTGGGGCCATGCCTATCAATACCGCGCCCCGGGCAGCAAGGGCGAATATGACATCGTCTCGATGGGCAAGGATGGCCAGCCGGGCGGCAGCGGCGAGAACGCCGACATCAGTTCGCAATAACGCCAGCACCATTCTTTTTCCTACGGACAAGCCATCATGCAGTTCGAAGTACGCGCGCTTTCCACGGACCAGGCCGTAGCTACCTTGCAGACGTGCGTGATCGACGGCCGCAACGAAGCCGACGCGCGCCGCCAGGCCGAGGCGCGCGGCCTGTTCGTCAGCGCCATCCGCCCGCTGCGGGCCACGCCGTTCAGCGCCGCCGGCCGCCAGCGCGCGCGGGCCTTGCCCCTGCTGTTGTTCAGCCAGGAGTTGCTGGCGCTGCTGAACGCGGGCCTGGGCATCGTCGAAGGGCTGGAAGCCTTGCTGGAAAAGGAAGCGTCGCCGGCCACGCGCAGCGTGCTCACGCGCCTGCTGGAAGGCTTGCGCGAAGGTAAGCGCTTTTCCGCCGCCCTGGCGGAGCAGGCGGAACTGTTTCCTCCCTTGTATATCGGCATCGTCAAGGCGGCCGAAGGCACGAGCGACTTGCCGCGCGCCTTGTCGCGCTACATCGATTACCAGCAGCGCATCGATACGGTGCGCGGCAAGATCGTCAGCGCCGCCATCTACCCCGCCATTTTGCTGGCCGTGGGCGGCGGCGTCAGCGCCTTCCTGATCAGTTATGTCGTGCCCCGCTTCGCCGAGGTGTATCAGGGCGCGGGACGCAACTTGCCGTGGATGTCGCAAGTCATGCTCAGCTGGGGCCAGTTCGTCACGCAGCATGGCGTGCTGCTGTTGCTCGGGCTGCTGATCACGGGCGGCGTCGCATGGTCGGCCGTGCGGCGCGTGCTGCGCCATGGCGGCGTGGCGCGCCTGCTGGCGAAGTTGCCCGGCATCGGCGAGCGCGTGCGCATCTATGAATTGTCGCGCCTGTACCTGACGCTGGGCATGCTGGCCGAGGGCGGCATCACCATCGTGCAGGCGATCGCCACCGTGCAGGCGATGGTGTCGCCCGGCATGCAGGTGTCGTTGCAGCAGGCGCGCGGCGCCATCGAGGCGGGCCAGCCCCTGTCGTCCGCGTTTGAGCAATATCAACTGACGACGCCCATTTCCCTGCGCATGCTGCGCGTGGGCGAGCGCACGGGTGACATGGGCCCCATGCTGACGCAGTCGGCGGCCTTTTATGACGGCGAAATCAGCCGCTGGATCGACCGTTTTACGCGCACCTTCGAGCCGCTGCTGATGGCCGCCATCGGCCTCGTCGTGGGCGCCATCGTGATCCTGCTGTACATGCCCATCTTTGATCTTGCCGGCGATATTTCATGATGCAGAGCGTAGCCGAATCCCCCGTGGCCGGCGTGGCCATCGATCCCGCGCTGCTGCAGCGCGCGCGCCTCCTGTGCCGCCAATCGAAGCGCAGCCTGGTCGAGGAATTGCAGCAATTGAGCGGCATCGAGGCGCGCGCCGTGGTGCGCGCGCTGGCGCGCCCGTTCGGCCTGGATGTGCTGGAAACGGCCGACATGCTGGCGTTGTCTCCCGCCTTCGACGTGCTGCCCCTGTCGCAGGCGCTGGCGCGCCACAGCGTGCTGCTGCGCGCCGCCGACGGCCAGCTGGTGGGCGTGATCGCCGACCCGTTCGACCTGGACCTGCAAACCTGGCTCGGCGCGCGCGCGGGGCCGGGCGCCCTGAGCGTGCGTCTGGCGCTGCAAGCCGACATCGGCGCCTACCTGTCGAAGCAGGAAGAGTCGGCGCGCGCCGTCGACAGCCTGCTGCCCGGCGCCGCCACCGACGCGCGGCGCGACGGCAAGACGGCCGCCGTGCTGTCGTTCGCCAGCGTGTCGGAAGCGGCCAGCCCCGCCGTCAAGCTGGTCAACTCGACCTTGTATGACGCCCTGAAGGCGGGCGCCTCGGACATCCACCTGGAAAGCACGGCCGGCGGCCTGGCCGTCAAGTATCGCGTCGACGGCGTGCTCGATCACGCCACGTCCGTCAACGGCATCGAAGTGGCGGAGCACATCATCTCGCGCCTGAAAGTGCTGGCCGAACTCGATATCGCCGAGCGCCGCGTGCCGCAGGACGGCAGCTTCCGCGTCGAATCGGGCGGGCGCGAAATCGATCTGCGCGTCTCCATCATGCCCAGCATCCATGGCGAGGACGCCGTCATCCGCATCCTCGACAAGCGCGCCATGATCGAGGCGTACGGCGCCCTGACCCTCGAAGCGCTGGGCTTTGACGCGCCGTCGCTGGAAGCCTTGCGCGCGCTGGCGCAGGAAGCCTACGGCATGCTGCTCGTCACGGGTCCCACGGGCTCGGGCAAGACGACGACCCTGTATGCGGCGCTGACGGAAATCCATAACGGGCGCGAAAAGATCATCACCATCGAAGACCCCGTCGAATACCAGCTGCCCGGCATTCTGCAGATTCCCGTGAATGAGAAGAAGGGGCTGACCTTTGCCAAGGGCTTGCGCTCGATCCTGCGCCACGACCCCGACAAGATCATGGTGGGCGAGATCCGCGACCGCGAGACGGCGGAAATTGCCGTGCAGTCGGCCCTCACGGGCCATCTGGTGCTCACCACCGTGCATGCGAATAACGTCTTCGATGTGTTCGGCCGCTTCACGCACATGGGCATCGATCCGTATGCGTTTGTCTCGGCCCTGAACGGCATCTGGGCGCAGCGGCTGATCCGCACCAACTGCCCCCATTGCGCTACCGAATATACGCCGGACGATTCTGAACTGGCCAGCGTGGGCCTGGCGCGCGCCGACGTTGATGCATATCAATTCAAGCAGGGCAAGGGCTGCGGCGACTGCCGCGGCACGGGCTACAAGGGGCGCCGTTCGATCGCCGAAATCCTCGTGCTGACCGATGAAATCCGCGAACTCATCGTCGACAAGAAGCCGATCCGCCAGATCAAGGCGGCCGCGCATGCGAACGGCACGCGCAGCCTGCGCCTGGCGGCGCTGGAACTGGTCAAGCGGGGCGCCACCACCATCACGGAAATCAAGAGGGTCACCCTGCATGCGTAGAAGTTATGGACTGGGACTGCGCCTGGGCGTGGCGGCGGGCAAGGTGAGCCTGTGGCGCAGCAGCCGCTGGCGCGCGCCCGCCTGGACACCGCTGGGCGAAGCCGCGTATGTGCCGGGCGACACGCTGCACGGCGACTTTGCCGCCCTGTGGCAGGCGTTGGAACAGATTCTGCCGGCCGGCGAGTACGCGGGCTGGCCCCTGTCCGTGGTGCTCGACGATGGCTTGGCGCGCCTGTGGCAAGTGGACATGCCGCACGGCGCCGCGCGCCTGGCCGATATCGAGGCGGCCGCCGCGCTGCGCTTCCAGTCGCTGTATGGCGATCCTCCCGGCCTGTGGCATAGCAGCAGCGCCTGGGATGCGCGCGCGCCGTTTTTTTGCGCCGTGCCCCGTGCCCTGCTGGCGCAGCTGACGCGCGTGGCGGCCGCGCGCGAGCTGGCCCTGATTTTCATCACGCCGCAATTCGCGCGCCACTGGAACCGCTGGCACGACGCGCTGAAACCGGGCGCCTGGTTCGGCCAGCTGCAGGAGAATGCCTTGACCCTGGGCGTGCGGCACGATGGCCGCCTGCGCGCCGTGCGCGCGCTGCCCGTGCCGCCCGGCGCGGGCCAGGATTGGCTGGAACACACGCTGGCGCGCGAGGCGCTGCTGCAAGGCGTGCCCGCACCGGCGCTGCTGCAGCTATGCGGCGCGCCGCCAGCGCTCTGGCTGGCGCCGGCGGCAGCGTTCCGCTGCCAGATTTTTTCCGCGCCGGACGGGGAAGGCGCCTTGTCGCCGGCCGCCCGGCTGGCCCGCAGCGGAGGCGTGGCATGACGCGCCTCGATTTCGATTTCGCGCCACCCGGCTGGCGCCGCAGCCTGCACCGCGTGCCCGTCTGGGCGTGGATGACGGGGGTGCTGGGCGTGGCGCTGGCCGTCACGGCGGCCTGCAGCGGCAGCGCCGCGTTGCAGCGCCAGCAGCTGCGCGAGGGGCAGTTACAGCGCGCGCAGCAGCGCGTGATGGCCGCCATGCAGGGCCCCGCGCCTGCGCCGCAAATCGCCATCGCGCCCGCGCAGGCGGCGGCCGTGAATGCGGCCATCCTGCAATTGAACCTGCCGTGGCGCGACTTGCAGGATGCGCTGGCCAGCGCCACGCCGCCCGCCATCGCGCTGCTGGCGCTGGAACCGGATGCGCGCAAGCGCGTGCTGAAGATCACGGCCGAGACGACCGGCAGCGACGCCATGGTGGCCTACATCGCGCAACTGAAGCAGCAGGAGCTGTTTGGCGCCAGGGTGCAGCTGCTGCGCCATGAAATCAATGCGCTCGACCCGAACAAACCCTTGCGCTTCCAGCTCGAAGCGCGCTGGGGCACGCCATGATGGCCATCGACATCAATATCCTGCGCCTGCGCGCGCAACTGCTGCTGCGCCGCTTGGGCGCGCCCGCCTGCATCGCCGTGGCCTTGCTCGCACTGGGCGTGGCCGCCTGGGCGTGGGCCTGGCAGCAACGGGCCGTGGCGGCGCAGCTGGAAGCGCGTCCCTTGCCCGTGCCATCGCTGGCCGTCGCCATCGCGGCGCCGCCGGCGACGGCCAGCGAGAACCTGGCGCGCTTTTATGCCGCCCTGGGGCAGCAGCGCCACGCGGAGCAGCAGGTCAAGCAGCTGTTCGACCTGGCCGCGAAAAATGGCTTGCTGCTGGCGCAGGGCGAATACAAGAGCGGCTACGACAAGGCCAGCAGGGTCGCCACCTACCAGGTGACCTTGCCGCTGAAGGGCAGTTACGGGGCCGTGTGGCAGTTCGCGCTGCAAGCGCTGCGCGCCGCTCCCTTCGCCTCGCTCGACGAACTGAGTTTCCGCCGCGAGCAGATCGCCGATACGCAACTGGAAGCGCGCCTGCGCCTGACGTTTTATCTGACCGAAACGCAGGCCGATGCGCCGGGCGATGCGGGAGGCGCGCCATGACGCCGCGCCACTATCTGATGCTGGCCGGCGTGCTGGGCGCGGGCGCCTTGCTGCTGTTCGGCGAGCGCCAGCCCGTGGCCGACGTGGCCGAAGCGGTGGAGCGGGCCGTCGCGCCCGCGCGCCATGCGGCCGTCAAGGCGCCGGCCGCGCAGCCGGCCATCCTGGCCCTGCTGCCGCGCAGCGAAGTGGCGGGCGAGGAGGGCGAGACCTTTGGCGGCGCCGACGGCGTCTTCCAGAGCCAGAACTGGAATCCGCCGCCGCCGAAAATGGCAGTGACGGCAGCGCCGCCGCCACCGCCGCCGATGGCGCCGCCGCTGCCCTTCGTCTACCTGGGCAAGGCGGCCGCCGACGGCGCCTGGGAAGTGTTTTTATCGCGCGCCGACAAGACGTATATCGTGCGCGCCAATACCGTCGTCGATGGCGCCTACAAGGTCGTGACGATCGCGCCGCCCGTCATGACGCTCACTTATCTGCCGTTGAACCAGCTTCAGCAGCTCAACATTGGAGTTTCCGAGTGATGTCTCGTTCCTTTTCATCGGCGCTGCTGCTCTTGCTGCTGTCCGGCTGCGCAGGGCAGCAAGCCTACCGCGACGGGCGCGAGCTGATTGCGCAAGATCACATCCCGGCCGGCCTGCAAAAGCTGCAGGAAGCGCTGCAGCAAGACCCCGGCAACGCGCAATACCGCAGCGCCTATCTGCAGGCGCGCGAGCGGGCCACCGGCAGCCGCTTGCAGCAGGCCGAGCGCCAGGCGCAGGCGGGGCAGGGCGAACTGGCGCGCGCCTCCTTCATGAGCGTGCTGGAAATCGATGCGCAGAACGAGCGGGCCAACAGCGGCTTGCGCGCGCTCGAACGCGAGCAGCGCCAGGGGAAATTGCTGGCCGATGCACGCACGGCGCTTGAGGCAAAACAATACGACCCCGCGCGCCAGCGCCTGAACGCCATCCTGACGGAGCAGCCGAATCACGCGGGCGCGCGCGCGCTGCTGCGCGAGGTCGATGAAAAGACGGCGCCGCCCATCGTCGAATCGGGCCTGGCCAGGTCGTACAAGCAGCCGATCACGATCGAGTTTCGCGACGCGCCGTTAAAACAGGTGTTCGAGCTGATCGCGCGCCGTTCCGGCCTCAATTTCGTCTTCGACAAGGACGTCAAGGCGGACGCGAAAACGTCGATCTTCCTGAAAAACAGCACGGTGGAATCGGCCGTCTACTTCCTGCTGGTGACGAACCAGCTGGAACAGCAGGTGATGGATGCGAACACCATTTTGATCTATCCCAATGTGGCGGCGAAATTGAAGGAATACCAGGAAGTGCTGGTGAAAACCTTCTTCCTGGCGAACGCGGACGCCAAGCAGGTGGCCAACACGCTCAAGACCATCCTCAAGACGCGCGACGTGGTGGCCGATGAAAAACTCAACCTCGTCATCGTGCGCGACACGCCCGAGGCGATCCGCCTGGCCGAGCGCCTGATCGCGCTGCAGGACGTGCCGGAGGCGGAAGTGGTGCTGGAGCTGGAAATCCTCGAAGTCAAGCGCAGCCGCCTGATGGAGCTGGGCGTGGCCTGGCCATCGAGCCTGACCTTGACGCCGCTCAGTACTTCGGGCGGGATCGGGTTGACCATCAACGACTTGAATAATCTGAATCAGCGTACACTCGGCGTGAGCAACCTGGCCGTGACGGCGAACGCCAACAAGACGGACGGCGACGCGAACATCCTGGCCAACCCGCGCATCCGCGTGCGCAACCGGGAAAAGGCGAAATTCGTCATCGGCGACAGGGTGCCCGTGGTGACCACCACGATTTCGCCGGGCACGGGCGGCTTCGCTTCCGAATCGATCAGCTACCTGGACGTGGGCCTGACGGTGAACGCCGAGCCGACCATCTATTTGAACAACGAGGTGGGCATCCGCATCTCGCTCGAGGTGAGCAACCTGGGCGCGGCCACCACCACCCGGAGCGGCTCGACCCTGTACCAGATCGGCACGCGCCAGGCGTCGACCATGCTGCAGCTGAAGGATGGCGAAAACCAGGTGCTGGCGGGCCTGATCAACAATGAAGAGCGCAGCTCGGGCAACAAGGTGCCGGGCCTGGGCGACATTCCCGTGCTGGGCCGCCTGTTCGGCAGCAGCAAGGACGATAGCCAGAAGACGGAAATCGTGCTGTCGATCACGCCGCACCTGGTGCGCACGGTGCAGCGTCCGGAAGCGAAGGAATCGGAATTTTCCGCCGGCACGGAAGGCAGCTTCCGCCGCCGGCCCGACATGGCGGCCAAAGCGCCCACGCAGATGCCGGGCACGGTGATCGTGCGTTCCGGCCCGTCGGCCGTCGGCATGCAGCCGGCGCCGGCGCAGCAGCTGATGGCGCCGGGCCAGGTGCCGCCCGCCTTGCCGCAGAGCGTCCCCGCGCCGGAAGTGGCGCCGTCGCCCGAGCCGGCCGCCTCGCCCTTGCCGATCTCGGCTGGCCAGCCCGTGCCGCTGCAGGCGTCGCCCTTGCCGCTGTCATCGAGCCAGCCGGTGCCGGTGGCGCCCGCCAAATGAGACTGGCGCATGCGCAGGGCGGGCCAGGCGGCTTCACCCTGATCGAGCTGCTGGTGACCCTGGCCATCCTGGGCGTGCTGGCCACCCTGGTGATCCCCGTCACGCAGGTGACGGTGCAGCGGCGCCAGGAGCAGGAATTGCGGCGCGCGCTGCGCGAGATCCGCCAGGGGCTCGACGCCTATAAACGGGCCGGCGACGAAGGCCGCGTCATGCGCACGCCCGACGCCAGCGGCTATCCGAAAAGCCTGGACCTGCTGGTCGAGGGCGTGCCGGACCAGCGCAACCCGAAGCGCAGCAAGCTGTTTTTCCTGCGCCGCGTGCCGCGCGACCCGTTCAATGCGGATGCGGGCCTGAGCAATGCGCAAACGTGGGGCAAGCGCAGCTACGCCAGCGAAGCGGCCGAACCGCGCGAGGGCGACGATGTGTACGATGTGTACTCGACTTCCAACAAGACCGGCCTGAACAACGTGCCTTACCGTCTATGGTGAACCATGCCTGTCCCTGACCGCGCGCGCGGTTTTACGCTGATCGAGCTGCTGGTGGTGCTCGGCATCGTGGCGCTGTTGCTGACCCTGGCCGTGCCCCGCTACTTTCCCAGCCTCGACAAGGCGAAGGAAACCGTGTTGGCGGACAACTTGCGCAACCTGCGCACGACCATCGACCAGTTTCACGGCGATACGGGCCGTTATCCCGATACTTTGGAGCAACTGGTCGAAAAGAAATACCTGCGCGCCATGCCCATCGACCCCATCACGGACAGCGAATCGACATGGCTGATCGTGCCGCCGCCCGACGATACGCCGGGCCAGGTGTATGACGTGAAAAGCGGCGCGCCCGGCAAGGACCGCAGCGGCACGCCGTTCGCCGACTGGTAGCGGCCATGCACCGTCCTGCGCGCCGCCAGCGCGGTGTTACGTATCTGGGTCTGATCATCCTGGTCGCCATCCTGGGCCTCGTGGGGGCGGCCGGACTGAAGATGGGCTCCTTGCTGCAGCGCCAGGCGGCCGAGCAGGAGCTGCTCGACATCGGGGCGGAGTTTGTCGATGCGCTGCAGAGTTACACGGGCGCCACGCCCGCCGGCCAGCCGCAGCATCCGCCGACCCTGGCCGCCTTGCTGCGCGACCCGCGCTTTCCGCAAGTACGCCGCCATTTGCGCAAGCTGTATGTGGACCCCGTCACGGGACGCGCCGAATGGGGCTTGCTGTACCAGCCCGGCGGCCAGGGCATCATCGGCGTGCATAGCCTGTCATCGTCCGCGCCCTTAAAAGTGGGCAATTTCGATGCCCGCTTCACCGGTTTCGAAGGCAAGTCGCACCTGTCCGAGTGGCAGTTCGTCGCCGGCGGGCCCGTGCAGCCGGCGGGACTGGTCCTGGCGCCGCCAGACGCCGCCGCGCCGCCCTCCGCCGCGCCGCCCGCCTTGTTCCCGCCGCCGCATCCGGCTGCGCCAGCACCCGAACCGTCGGCGCCCGAGGCGGCGGAGCCGGAGGAAGAGGCTGGCGCGCAAGCGCGCAATCCGCTTTAACCATAAGTCAACGATGAAGAATGCAGGGATAACTATTTTCACCTGGAAATTCATCTTGACCTGGAACCATTTCATAGAGGAAATACTTTCAATAAATGAAATTTCAATAAAATAATTACAAGTAATTTGATGTCTTTATGCTACCATCCTTCCTGGTACTTTCAGTACTAAAGCGATGGCTGGCCCACCTGGCGGCCATAAATTACTTTTAAGGGATAATTTATGAAATTGAAATTTATCGCGGCAGGCATTCTGGCTGCAGCATCGTTCAGCGCATCGGCGGCCACCTACAATCTGGGCATCCTGGATCCAAGCGGCTTCGATACGCGGGCATCGATCACCACCAATTTCGCCGCCAATTCGGTGGTCGATGATTTGTGGACCTTCAAACTGCTGACCCCGTCGTCGACCTCGTTTGGCGCATTGCAAACGTTTTCCGTTGCCGAAGGCGCGATCAGCAACTTCGCCGCCACCCTGGTGGGCTATGGCGACCTGACCCTGACGTCGGTGGCCGGCATCCAGAGCCTGAGCTGGGCCGGTTCCCTGGCGGCAGGTACCTATGAGGTGCGTGTTTCGGGCTTGACCGGTTTGCAGAATGGCCAGTACGTGGGCACGGTCTCGGCCTTGCCTGTGCCGGAACCGGAAACCTACGGCATGCTGTTGGGTGGCCTGGCGCTGGTCGGTTTCGCCGCCCGCCGCCGCGCCCGCAAAGCTGTTTGATTTTTGCTGGCAAGAATGACAAAACCCGCCGAGGCGGGTTTTTTTGTTTCCACTGCATGATTACATGTGCGATTGCGACAACATGTGCAGGACTAGGCGCCCAGTCGAAGGCAGTACGCCAGTACGGCGAGACGCAGGCAACAACGTCCTGCCCATGCTGTCAAGCGTGGCGCTTGAAGTCGCGGAAGCGGAAGCCAACCAAAAAGAGGGTGGCAAAATACGCCACGCCGCACAGGGCCACCACCAGGGCCAGCGCGCCGGCCCGCAACAGCGGATGGGCTTGCATAGCGATCCAGTCGATGCGCATGGCGCCAGCACACGCCACGCCGCCCATCACGACGAGTGCCGGCAGCAGGCGCAGGAAGAACTTGGCCCAGCCCGGTTTTGGCTGGTAGATGCCGCGCTTGCGCAAGCCCCAGTACAGGAAGCTGGCGTTCAGGCAGGCGCCCAGGCCGATCGACAGGGCCAGGCCGGCCACGGCGATGTAGGGCACGAACAGCAGATTCATCAGTTGCGTGGCGATCAGCACGCCGATGGCGATTTTCACGGGCGTGCGGATATCCTGGCGCGCATAGAAGGCGGGCGCCAGGGTTTTCACCAGGATGATGCCGATCAAGCCCAGGCTGTAGGCCACCAGCGGCTGCGTCGACATGGTCACGGATTCAGCCGTGAACTTGCCGTAGTGAAATAATGTCGCGATCAGCGGCGTGGCCAGGGTCGCCATGCCGACGGCGGCGGGCAGGGCCAGCAGGAAAGTCAGGCGCAAGCCCCAGTCCAGCAGGGCCGAGTATTCCGTCTTGTCGCCATCGACATTCGCCTTCGACAGGCTGGGCAGCAAGATGGTGCCCAGGGCTACGCCCAGCATGGCGGTGGGGAACTCCATCAGGCGGTCCGCATACGACAGCCAGGAAATGCTGCCCTCGGCCAGGCGCGACGCGATACTCGTGTTGATCATCAGGCTGATCTGCGCTGCCGAGACGGCGAACACGGCCGGTCCCATCTTTTTCAGCACGCGGCGCACGCCGCCGTCGGACAGGCCGATGGCGGGATTGATCGACAGGCGCGGCAGCATGCCGATCTTGATCAGCGCGGGTATCTGGATCGCTACCTGCAGCAGGCCGCCGGCGAACACGGCAATGGCCATGGCGTAGATCGGCTGTTTCAAGTACGGCGCGAGGAACAGCGAGGCGGCGATGAACGACAGGTTCAGCAAGACGGGGGTGAACGCGGGTATCTTGAATTCGCGCCAGGTATTCAGGATGCCGCCGGCCAGGGCCACGAAAGACATGCAAGTAATATACGGAAACATCAGGCGCGTCATCCATACGGCCGCGTCGAAGGCCCCTGGGTCCTTGGACAGGCCCGTGGCGATCGCGTACACGAACCAGGGCGCGCCGACGATGCCGATGGCGGACACGAGCAAAGTGGCCCAGACGAGGGTGGTGGCCACATGGTCGGCCAGTTGCTTGCTCGCTTCCTGGCCATGCTGGTTCTTGTATTCAGACAAGATCGGCACGAAGGCTTGCGAGAAGGCCCCTTCGGCAAACAGGCGGCGCAAGAGGTTGGGAATGCGGAAGGCAACGATGAAGGCGTCCGTGTAGGCGCCGGCGCCAAAGGCGCGCGCGAACAGGCTTTCGCGCAATAATCCGGTTACACGGGACAGCATGGTCATGCTGGAAATGGCGGCGAGGGTTTTAAGCAAGTTCATGGGGGCAGATTATAGCCGGGCGCGGTACCGTTAAACGGTTAAAATATGGTAACAAGCGGGTAACAAGCGGGGCCGATTCGCCCTTGCCAGGCCCATTTTCACGTGTTTTTGGCGTGACACACGGTTTTTTGATTTGCCCCCGCTTGAAAATATCGCTATAATCGAAGGCTGTACAGAATTCTGTTACGCAGACACTAATGTTTGACAGGCACTGGTTTGGCACACATGGTTCGGCAGACGCACAGAACGCACCGGTTGGCAAACACTAATGTTTGCAAACGCACTTTGACCCTGTTTTAGGAAATTCCATGGCAAATACCGCACAAGCGCGCAAACGCGCTCGTCAAGCAGTTAAGCAAAACGCACACAATTCGTCCCAACGTTCGACCTTGCGCACGGCTATCAAAGCTGCTCGCAAAGCGATCCAGGGCGGCGACAAGGCAGCTGCTGCTGCAATCTTCCAAGCATCCGTGTCGACCATCGACCGTATCGCTGACAAGAAGATCATCCACAAAAACAAGGCAGCTCGCCATAAGAGCCGTCTGGCAGCTGCTTTGAAAGCACTGTCCGCTTAATATTCGCCAGCAGGCAAGCCGCCACGGCGGCCTTGCCTGTGCCGGTACGCTGGCACTGGTTGAAAAGCAAAAACCCGCAGATTCATTCTGGCGGGTTTTTTCGCGTTTTTTCAGGATTTTTTGCGGCCGCACCCGCCAGCGGCAGGCCGCGGCCGCGCTGGCCTAGCGTGTCCCTGGCAAGTTGCCGATGCTCATGCCCGGCTTGATGTTCTTTTGCTTGAACCAGCCCAGGTTCATTTCCAGCGCATAGCGCACGGGCACGGTCTTCGTGGAGCAATGGCTGTCGAGCGTGTGCGGCTGCATGTCTTCGATGTTGACGATCTTGCCGCCGGCATCGATAAAGGCCACGGACAGGGGCAGCGGCGTGTTTTTCATCCACATGCATTGCGTCGATGGGTTGCCAAAGACGAACAGCATGCCCGCATTGGCCGGCATCTTTTCACGGTACATCAAGCCCTGTTCGCGCTGCTCTTCCGTGGCGGCCACTTCCGCCTGGATCAAATGCATGCCAGCCGACAGTTGCACGCTCTTTGTTTGAGCTTGAGCAATGTTGGTGCCGGCCAGCAGGGCGATGGACAGGCTGAGATGACGTAGGGAATTTTTCATGGGGCGGGACGGTGGCTGCGAAGCGGCGATTAAGCCATGCTGGCGGCTGCCTGGTCAAGCATGCTGCCTGTCCGCGCCGAAAGCGTGGGGTTACAGCAACATGGCTGCTGCCGTAACCCCGGGAATTACCCTTGCTTCTTCCTACTTCTTACTTCTTGCTGCTTACTTCACCGGCTTGCCTGCCTCGGCGGCCGGCTGCTTCGCCTTGCGGGCCTGGGGAACCAGGCGCGGGGCATCCGTCGCGGCCGAAGCCTTGGTCGATGCGCCCGAACGCGCCGCATCCGTCGCGGCCGAAGCGTTGACGGTGGCCGACGCCGGCGGCACCGGCTTGACGGCGTCGGTCGCGGCCGACGCATGGCTGGCTGCCGAAGCGGGCGGCGGCTTGACGGCATCGGTCGCGGCGGAAGCGTGCACCTTGGCGCCCGATTGCGCCAGTGCGGCGCCGGCAAGCAGGGAAGCGGCCAGGGCCAGGATTACTTTTGTCATCATCTTTCCTTTTCTATCATGTTAAGGTGGGATGATTTTAATGCATTATCTAAAAATAAATAGTGCATCTTGGCAAAATTCGGCGACGGGGGCGTTTTTTCTTGTCCGGTTCACGCTTTTCCTATGTTTTCGGCCGGCACTTCGCACCATTCGCCGGGCAGCAAGGGGTGGCTGGCCAGGGAAAACGGGCCGATGGCGCTGCGCACCAGGCGCAGCGTGGGCAGGCCGACGGCGGCCGTCATGCGCCGCACTTGCCGGTTTTTCCCTTCTTTCAGGGTGATCGCCAGCCATGAGGTGGGCTTGTCGGCGCGCGCGCGGATCGGCGGATTGCGCGGCCACAGCCAGTCCGGCTCGGCGATGCGCACGGCCTTGCACGGCTTGGTGATGAAGTCGCCCAGGTCCAGCGGCGCCTGCAGGCGCGCCAGGTTGGCCGCATCGGGCACGCCGTCGACCTGCACCAGGTAGGTTTTCGCTTCCTTGCGGTCCGGGTGGCTGATCTCGTGCTGCAGGCGGCCGTCGTCCGTCAGCAGCAGCAAGCCTTCGCTGTCGGCATCGAGCCGGCCGGCCGGGTAGATGCCGGGGATGGTGATGTGGTCGGCCAGGGTGGCGCGGCCCTCCTGCGGCGAAAACTGGCACAGGACCTGGAATGGTTTATTGAAGAGGATGAGTGGCATGCTGGTAAGGGAATTGATGTAAGCGATGGTGGCTGCTGATCGGCGCCGCAAAAGCGTGGCGCCCTGTAAGATACTGGTGCATAATGTGAAATGTTAGTCTTATGTCTTATAGAAGACTTGAGGCGGTATGGCAATGCGGTTCTTTGGCGCCGCGGGTGGCCCGGGTGTTCTTTCCCTGCTAAAGTGCGTTGTTGCCGCCCTGTTCGGACTTGTTTTTGTAAACTCTGCAACCGCAGAGCGCGTCGCCGGCCTGTGTTGCCCGCCAGCGGTGTGTCCCACTTCGGAGATCACGATGTATCAACATATCACTGTACCTGCTGACGGCCAAAAAATCACCGTCAACGCCGATTTTTCGCTGAATGTACCAGATAATCCCATCGTTCCCTTCATTGAAGGCGATGGCACGGGCATCGATATCAGCCCCGTCATGATCAAGGTAATCGACGCGGCCGTGGCCAAGGCCTACGGCGGCGCGCGCAAGATCAGCTGGATGGAAATCTATGCGGGCGAAAAAGCGACGAATGTGTACGGCCCCGATGTGTGGCTGCCGGAAGAAACCTTGGCCGTGCTGAAAGATTACGTGGTCTCCATCAAGGGTCCGCTGACCACGCCCGTCGGCGGCGGTATCCGCTCGCTGAACGTGGCCTTGCGCCAGCAGCTCGATCTGTACGTCTGCCTGCGCCCCGTGCGCTACTTCACGGGCGTGCCATCGCCCGTGAAAGAACCGGAAAAGACGGACATGGTGATTTTCCGCGAAAACTCGGAAGATATCTATGCCGGCATCGAATACCAGCAAGGCTCGCCCGAAGCGAAGAAACTGATGGATTTCCTCGTCAATGAAATGGGCGTGACCAAGATCCGCTTCCCGGCCACGTCGGGCCTGGGCATCAAGCCCGTCTCCATCGAAGGCACGCAGCGCCTGGTGCGCAAGGCCATCCAGTATGCGATCGACAATGACAAGCCATCCGTGACGATCGTGCACAAAGGCAACATCATGAAATACACGGAAGGCGGCTTCCGCGACTGGGCATATGCGCTGGCGCAAAAGGAATTCGGCGCCGAGCTGATCGATGGCGGCCCGTGGTGCAAGTTCAAGAACCCACGGACGGGCCGCGACATCATCGTCAAGGATTCCATCGCTGACGCGTTCCTGCAACAGATTTTGCTGCGTCCGGCCGAATACAGCGTCATCGCCACCCTGAATTTGAACGGCGATTACATTTCCGACGCGCTGGCGGCGCAAGTGGGCGGCATCGGCATCGCGCCGGGCGCCAACCTGTCCGATTCCGTCGCCATGTTCGAAGCGACGCACGGCACGGCGCCTAAGTACGCGGGCAAGGATTACGTGAACCCCGGTTCGCTGATTTTGTCCGCGGAAATGATGCTGCGCCACATGGGCTGGCTGGAAGCGGCCGACCTGGTGATTTCCTCGATGCAAAAATCGATCGCCTCGAAGCGCGTCACCTATGATTTCGCCCGCCTGATGGAAGGCGCCACGCAAGTGTCGTGCTCCGGTTTCGGCCAGGTGATGGTCGAGCACATGTAAAAGAAACGGGGCAGGGTGCTGCGCGCCCTGCGGACGAAAAAAAACCCCGCTTCAAGGAAACGGGGTTTTTCACATCTGAGGGCCGGCGATGCTTAGGCTGCTTGGATGTTGGAAGCTTGCTTGCCTTTAGGGCCTTGCGTGACTTCGAATTGAACTTTTTGACCTTCTTTGAGGGTCTTGAAACCGTTCATGTTGATTGCGGAGAAATGAGCAAACAAATCTTCGCCGCCATCATCTGGAGTGATGAAGCCAAAACCTTTGGAATCATTGAACCACTTAACTGTACCTGTTGCCATAAAAAGAACTTTCAAAATTAAAACAAATCACACGAGCCATAAAAGCAAGAAGCTTCTTGCCCCCTCCTCGACGTCTCACTTCTTATCAAGCTGTACATTACTGCAACAGTCGATACAGCATTGTTGGCGGAATAAATAATGAAGTCAAGCGCTTTTCCATCGATATTGCCAAATTCTTCACGGCAACCAAAAAAGCAACTCTTGATTTTGACGGCAAGGTCGCCATCTGCGCACTATTAAGAAAACGCGTAAGATTGAAAACAATTGGAAAGGCGTAGATATTGCGCATGACAACCACTGTGAAAGCATTAGAATAAGCGTATGGCAACCAAGCACGACACAGAAACCCTGCTGGAGCGGCAAGTGCTGAAGCCGCCACCGCTCTACCAGGTAGCCTTGCTCAATGACGACTACACCCCCATGGAATTTGTGGTGGCCATCATTCAGGAGTATTTCAACAAGGACCGTGAAACGGCGACGCAAATCATGCTCAGTGTTCATCGCTACGGCAAAGGAGTGTGCGGCGTGTTCTCTAAAGATATAGCGTGTACCAAAGTGGAGTTCGTTTTAACGCATGCGCGCAAGGCGGGGCACCCCCTGCAGTGCGTGATGGAGGAAGTATGATTGCGCAGGAATTAGAAGTAAGTTTGCACATGGCGTTTGTCGAAGCTCGGCAGGCACGGCACGAATTCATCACGGTTGAGCATTTACTGCTGGCACTGCTGGACAATCCCTCCGCTGCCGAGGTGTTGCGTGCCTGCGCGGTCAATATTGAAGACCTGCGCAAGACCCTCACCAATTTCATCGGCGATAACACGCCGACCGTGCCTGGCACGGGCGAAGTCGACACCCAGCCGACGCTTGGTTTCCAGCGCGTGATCCAGCGCGCCATCATGCACGTCCAGTCCGCCTCGAATGGCAAGAAGGAAGTCACGGGCGCCAATGTGCTGGTGGCCATCTTCGGCGAAAAGGATTCGCATGCTGTCTACTACCTGCACCAGCAGGGCGTGACGCGCCTGGACGTGGTCAATTTCATCTCGCACGGCGTGCGCAAGGACCAGTCGACGGAAAGCGCGAAAGCCTCCGAAGGCGTGGAAGAGGCGCCCGTCGACGGCCAGCCGAAGGAAAGCCCGCTCGACCAGTTCACGCAAAACCTGAACAAGGCCGCTGCCGAAGGCAAGATCGACCCGCTGATCGGCCGCGAGGAAGAAGTCGACCGCGTGATCCAGATCCTGTGCCGCCGCCGCAAGAACAATCCGCTGCTGGTCGGCGAGGCGGGCGTGGGCAAGACGGCCATCGCCGAAGGCCTCGCCTACCGCATCACGCAAAGCGACGTGCCGGAAATCCTGCAGAATGCCGTCGTGTATTCGCTGGACATGGGCGCCTTGCTGGCCGGTACCAAATACCGCGGCGACTTCGAACAGCGCCTGAAAGCCGTGCTGAAACAGCTGAAGGACAATCCGAACGGCATCCTGTTCATCGACGAGATCCACACCATCATCGGTGCGGGCTCGGCGTCGGGCGGCACCCTGGATGCGTCGAACCTGCTGAAACCGGCACTGGCCAACGGTCAATTGAAATGCATCGGCGCGACCACGTACACGGAATTCCGCGGCGTGTTTGAGAAAGATCATGCCTTGAGCCGCCGCTTCCAGAAAGTGGACGTCAACGAGCCAACCGTCGAGCAAACCGTGCAAATCTTGCGCGGCCTCAAATCGCGCTTCGAAGAGCACCATGGCGTGAAATACTCGGCCTCGGCCCTGTCGACGGCGGCCGAACTGGCGGCGCGCTTCATCAACGACCGCCACTTGCCCGACAAGGCGATCGACGTCATCGATGAAGCGGGCGCGGCGCAGCGCATCTTGCCGAAGTCGAAGCAAAAGAAAACCATCGGCAAGGCCGAGATCGAGGACATCATCGCCAAGATCGCGCGCATTCCGCCGCAAACGGTCAACCAGGACGACCGCAGCAAGCTGCAGACGATCGACCGCGACTTGCGCAATGTTGTGTTCGGGCAAGATCCCGCCATCGATGCGCTGGCGTCGGCCATCAAGATGGCCCGTGCCGGCCTGGGCAAGACGGACAAGCCGATCGGCTCCTTCCTGTTCTCCGGTCCGACGGGTGTCGGCAAGACCGAGGTGGCGAAACAGCTGGCCTTCATCCTCGGTATCGAGCTGATCCGTTTCGACATGTCGGAATACATGGAACGCCACGCCGTCAGCCGTCTGATCGGCGCGCCACCGGGCTATGTCGGTTTCGACCAGGGCGGCTTGCTGACGGAAGCGATCACCAAGAAGCCGCATGCGGTCTTGCTGCTCGATGAAATTGAAAAAGCCCATCCGGACATTTTCAATATCCTGCTGCAAGTGATGGATCACGGCACCTTGACGGACAACAATGGCCGCAAAGCCGATTTCCGCAACGTGATCATCATCATGACGACGAATGCGGGCGCGGAAAGCTTGCAAAAGACGTCGATCGGCTTCACCAACTCGAAGCAGGCTGGCGACGAGATGGCCGATATCAAGCGCATGTTTACGCCGGAGTTCCGCAACCGCATCGACGCGACCATCAGCTTCCGTTCGCTGGACCAGGAAATCATCCTGCGCGTGGTCGACAAGTTCCTGATGCAGCTGGAAGAGCAGTTGCACGAGAAAAAGGTCGAAGCCGTGTTTACCGAGAAGCTGCGCGCTTTCCTCGGCAAGAAAGGCTTCGATCCGCTGATGGGCGCGCGGCCGATGGCGCGCCTGATCCAGGACATGATCCGCAAGGCCCTGGCCGACGAACTGCTGTTCGGTCGCCTGGTGACGGGCGGACGGGTCACGGTCGACCTCGACGACAAGGACCAGGTCTTGCTGGAATTCCCGGAACCGCCAGATGCGGCGCCGACGGCTGCGCCGGAAACGGTGGAAGTGGAATAAGCTTCCTGCCGTCAACAAAAACCCGCCCACGCAAGTGGCGCGGGTTTTTTTACGCCCGTAAGTGAGTAATGGAAACTATTATGCAAATTGCCTTGTTTAAAAAAAGGTATTGCTTTTGCATCAGCTATGCAAGAATCGTGATCCCGGTGTCGGCCTTGCCCCGCATCGTTTCCATGACCGCTGACTGCTCGTTGAAAGACTGCCTACATGAAAATTTCCCGTACTCTCGCCTTCCTCCTGTTGTCCGCCGGCTTGCTGGGGAGCGCTGCCGCCGCTGCCGCGCCTGCCGGCAGCTACTTCCGCTTTCCCGCCGTGCGCGGCGATACCGTCGTCTTCACGGCCGAAGGTGACTTGTGGAAAAGCAATCTGCGCGGTGGTGCGGCGCAGCGTTTGACCACGCATCCGGGCTATGAAACGAATGCGGCGATTTCGCGCGACGGCCAGTGGATCGCCTTTTCGGCCGCCTATGAAGGGGCGCAGGAAGCGTATGTGATGCCGCTGGCCGGCGGCTTGCCGCGGCGTATTTCGTACGACAATGGCGGCGTGCTGGTGCTGGGCTGGACGGCGCAGGGCGAAGTGCTGGTCAGCACGCAAAATACGGACGGTCCCGCGTCGCGCCGCATCGTTGCCGCCATCGATCCCGTGAAACAGACGCGCCGCGTGTTTCCCGTGGCCGACGCCAACGATGCCGTGCTCGACGACGCCGGCAAGACGCTGTTCTTTACGCGTTTCGGCCTGGCCATGACCAACGACAATGTGCGCAACTACCGGGGCGGCGCGCATGCCGTCCTGTGGCGCTATGACCTTGATGGCAAGGGCGAGGCCGTGCGCATGCACGCGGAACCCGCTGTGTTGGCTGGCAACAACAAGCGCCCCATGTGGTGGCAGGGCCGTGTCTACTATATCAGCGACGCGGGCGGCAGCGACAATCTGTGGAGCATGCTGCCCGACGGCTCCGACCGTCGCGTCTTGACGAGCCACACGCAGTGGGACGTGCGCAATGCTTCCCTGGGCGACGGCAAGATCGTCTACCAGCTGGGCGCCGATTTGCACGTGCTCGACCTGAACGTCCCGGCAACGGGCGCCTCGCAGCCGCTGGCCATCAGCCTCGTGTCCGATTTCGACCAGCAGCGCGCGCGCCAGATCCGCTCACCGCTCGATACCTTGAGCAATGTCCAGGTGTCGGGCAAGGATGAGCGCATCATTCTTACTGCAAGGGGCCGTGTCAGCGTCGCCGGCACGGGTAGCCTGCGCCGCGTCGACATCGCCATTCCGGAAGGGGCGCGGGCGCGCGACGCCGTCTTTTCCAGCGACGAGAAATCCGTCTTCGCCATCGTCGACACGAGCGGCGAGAATGAAATCTGGAAGTACGCCGCCGATGGATCGGGCAAGGGCGAGCAGCTGACGACGCAGGGCGATAATCACCGCTGGAAATTGTATCCGTCGCCGGATGGTCGCTGGCTGGCCCACACGGATAAAAAGGGCCGTTTCTGGCTGCTGGATCTGGCGACCAGGGGCAACCAGCTGATCGACGATGCGGGCAAGGCGGGCGTGGACAAGCACGACGAAGTGCAATGGTCGCCCGACAGCCGCAACCTGGCCATCGTGCGCGTGGCCAGCAACGAGCAGCGCGAGCAGATCGGCTTGTACAACCTCGCGTCGAAGCAGCTGCAATTCGTCACCAGCGACCGCTACACGTCTGGTTCGCCCGTGTTTTCGCCGGACGGGCGCTGGCTGTATTTCTTGTCGGCGCGCAATTTCCAGCTGGCCAACGGTTCGCCATGGGGCGACCGCAACATGGGCCCCGTGTTCGACAAGCGCACCGGCGTGTATGCGCTGGCGCTGCAGCCGGGCAACCGTTTCCCGTTCCAGCCCGACGATGAGCTGAGCCGTCCGGGAGTGAAACCGCCCGAGACGGACGATGAAAAGGCGGCCGAATCGGCGGCGGAAAAAGCGCTGGAAAAGGCGGGCGGCAAGGGCGCCGTGAAAAAAGCGCCGGCCGCCTTGCCGGCCATCGTCAGCCAGGGTCTGGCCGAACGCCTGTATGAAGTGCCGCTGGCGGCGGGCAATTACAGCGCGCTGGCCGCCGATGACAAGCGCCTGTATTTCCTCGAGCGGGACAGCGGCGAAAACAAGTCCAGCCTGAAGACCTTGGCAATTGGCAACACCGGCTCCAAGCCGGAATTGCTGGTGGCCAATGTGCGCGAATTCGACCTGGCGCAGGACAAGAAGCATTTGTACTACCGCACGGCGGCGGCTACTGGACCGGGCGAGATGCTGGTGATCGAGGCGGGCGCCAAGCTGCCGGCCGACCTGTCGAAGGCCAAGGTCAAGGTCGACGACTGGACTTTCGTGTCGAATCCGCGCCTGGAATGGAAGCAGATGTTCAACGACGCCTGGCGTTTGCACCGCGATTTTCTCTACGACGCGAAGATGCGCGGCGTGGACTGGAAGGCGGCGCGCGACAAATATGCGCCGCTGGTCGAGCGGGTCACGGACCGTGCCGAACTCAATGACGTGCTCGGCATGATGGTGGCCGAAGTGGGCGCCCTGCATTCGCAGATCCGCCCCGGCGAATTGCGCCGCACGGAGCAGGAAGGCACGCCGGCGGGCCTGGGCGCCGTGCTGGCGCGCACCAGCGACGGCTACCGGGTCGAGCATGTCTACCGCAGCGAAGCGGAGCTGCCCTCGGCGCGCGCCCCCCTGTCGCGTCCCGAAGTGGAGGTGCAGGCGGGCGACGTGATCACGGCCGTCAATGGCAAGGACGTCTTGGGCGCGCGCGACATCAGCGACCTGCTGCTGAATCAGGCTGACAAGCAGGTGTTGTTGCAGGTCAGGCGGGGCAAAGGCGCGCCGCGCGCCGTCATCGTCACGCCCGTCAACATGGCGAAACAGACGGCGCTGCGCTATGGCGACTGGGAATTGAGCCGCGCCGAGCAGGTGGCGGCCGCCTCGCAGGGGCGCATCGGCTACCTGCATTTGCGCGCCATGGGGCCGAACGACATCGCCTCGTTCGCGCGCGATTTTTATGCGAACATCAACCGCGAAGGCCTGGTCATCGATGTGCGGCGCAACAACGGCGGCAATATCGACAGCTGGATCATCGAAAAACTGCTGCGCAAGGCCTGGGCCTACTGGGCGCCGCCGGGCGTGCAGCCGTCGTCGAACATGCAGAATACCTTCCGCGGCCACCTGGTCGTGCTGGTCGACGAACTGACGTATTCGGATGGCGAGACCTTCGCCGCCGGCATCAAGGCCCTGGGGCTGGCGCCGCTGGTGGGCAAGCGCACGGCCGGCGCGGGCGTCTGGCTCAGCGACAATACGCGCCTGGCCGACAATGGCATGGCGCGCGTGGCGGAAAACGGCCAGTTCGGCATCGACGGCCAGTGGCTGATCGAAGGCGTGGGCGTGGTGCCGGACGTGGAGGTGGAAAATCCGCCGCACGCCACCTTCAATGGCGTCGACCGCCAGCTGGAAGTGGCGCTCGACATGCTGGCGAAAAAGCTCAGGGAGCAGCCGCGCCCCGCCTTCCAGGCGCAGCCGATCCCCGCGCTGAAGTAGTCCCGCTACAGGCCGCAGGCGGCCTTGAACTGCTGCGCGCGGCGGCGCGACACCTCGACCACGCTGCCGTCCAGCAGGCGCAGGTCGAGGCCATCGGCCGCATTCGGCGCCACTTGCGTCACCTGCGCCAGGTTGACGATCTGGCGCCGGTTGGCGCGCAGGAACAGGGCGGGATCGAGCCTTTCTTCCAGCTGGTTCAGGGTGCGCAGCATCAGCGGACGCTGCGCGCCGAAATGCACGCGCGTGTAGTTGCCTTCCGATTCCAGCAGGCGGATATCGTCAAACGCCACGAACCAGCAGCGTTCCCCATCCTTGATGAAGACTTTGCGCGGCGCGGGCGGCGGCACGGCTTGCGCCCGCGCGCCGGCGCGTGCCAGCGCCGTGGCCAGGCGTGCCGCCTGCACGGGTTTTTGCAGGTAGTCGAGGGCGCTGACCTCGAACGCCTGCAGCGCGTACTGGTCGAAGGCCGTGCAAAAGATGACGTCGGGCGCATTATCGAGCGCGGCCAGCAGGTCGAAGCCGGAGCCGCCCGGCATCTGCACGTCGAGCAGCAGCAGGTCGGGCCGCAGCTTGCCGATCTGCGCGACGGCGTCGGCCGCGCTGGCCGCCTCGCCCGCGATTTCGACGGCGCCGCACTGCACGTGGGGCGCCAGCAGGCGCCGCAGCTCGGCGCGCGCCAGGCGCTCGTCATCGACCAGCAGTACCTTGAGCGGATGGCCGTTCATGCCTGCTCCGGCAGGTGGATGGTGGCATGTACCCAGCCCGCCTGTTCGCGCAATTCCAGGCTGGCGCGCTCGCCGCAAGCCAGTTGCAGGCGCTGGCGCGCATTGCGCAGGCCGACGCAGGTAGAGTTGCCCGGTTCGCGCAAGGCACCCGTGTTGGCCACGTCGATCTGCAGCATGGCCGCGCCGTCGGCGGGGCTGGCGCGCCGCACCGCGATGCGGATGTCGGCGCCCTCGGCGCTTGCTTCGACGCCGTATTTGACGGCGTTTTCCACCAGCGTCTGCAGGGCCATGGGCGGCACGCGCACGTGTTCCACGTCGGGCGCGCTGATTTCGATCGCGAAGCTGACGCGCAGGCGTTCCTCGAAGCGTATCTGTTCGATGGCCAGGTAGGCGCGCACGGCGTCCAGTTCGGCCGCCAGCGGCACCGTGGCGTGCTGGCCCGATTGCAGCGCGTGGCGCATCAGGCCTGCCAGCTGGTCGATCATGTGCGCGGCCGCTTCGCGGTCTTCGAAGATCAGGGCGCGCACGCTATTGAGGCTGTTGAAGAAAAAATGCGGATTGACTTGCGCCTGCAGGGCGCGCAGTTCGGCCTCCCGTCCGTGCAGCTGCAGGCGCAGGGTTTCCGCTTCCAGGCGAGCGGCGCGGCGCAGCGACAGCGCGGTGAAGTAAAACACCGTCCAGGTCAGGAAGACCCCGAACCAGAACAGCAGCGCGCCAGGCAGCCAGGCGATGCCGCGCAGGAGGTCGGGCGGATACATGGCGTGGAAGGCGGCCGTCACACTGGCCGTCTGGATGGCGGCCAGCAGGATCAGCGACGGCACGATGCGTTTCCAGCGCAAGCCGTTTGCCGCCCAGCCGCGCCGGCGCAGCACGCCATGCCACAGGTGCGACAGCAGCAAGCCGCCCAGCGATCCCCAGCAGGCGATGGTCGCGACGATGCGCAGTTGCGAGGAGCCGCCGTACACGCTGTTGAACAGGGCCAGCGCGCCCCAGCCGGCCAGCTGGAAGGTCCAGTACCAGTCGATCCGGGCCAGCAACGGGGGGCGGTGGGGTGGCGTCATGGCTCAACGCAGGAATTGCTCGATCTGGCCGAACATCCAGTCCGGCTGGTCGTACATGATGAAGTGGCGCGCCGTGTCGGCCAGAGCGATCTGCACGCCGGGCAGCTGGCGGTACTGCTGCTGGAACGTGGCCTCGATGGCGGCGCGCGGCGCGTAGTCCTTGTAGGCGATCCAGGTGCCCAGCACCAGCGTGGGCGACTGCACTTTCGCCACGTCCTGGCGCAAATCGCTGGCCATCAGGGTGCCCATGGCCTTGATCACCGTTTCGCGGTCCGAGCGCTGGCCCCAGCCGATGATGCGTTCCACGTCGGCCGGCGCGCTGGCCATGGCCGCGACGGTGCGGCGCTGACTGGCGCTGGCGGCAGCCGCATCCTGGGCCCGCATGGCCGCCTGCATCTGCTGCGACATGGCTTGCAGCTGCTCCGGCGTGATGGAGGGCAGCTGGGTCGCGCCCAGCGCCGGCAGCGAATCGACGATCACCAGCTTGCCCGTTTGCGCCGGATGGTCGATGGCCATTTTCAGGGCCAGGAAGCCTCCCAGGCTATGCCCGATGATGGTTGGCTGGCCCAGTTTGTGGGTGCCGATGTAGTCGGCCAGCTGCTGTTCCGCCTGCGCCAGCAAGTCGCCTTCGATGGGCGCCACGCCGGCAAAGCCGGCCAATGTCAGCACGTGGCATTGGCGCGCGGCTTGCGGGCCGCACAGGCGCGCCACCGTGGCTTGCCACACTTCGCCCGAGGATGCGAGGCCGGGAATCAGGATCAGGGGACGGCCTTGTCCGGTGACCTCGACCGTGAAGGCCTGGGGCGCGGCGGCCTGGCTGGCGCCCGCCAGCAGCGCGGTACTGAGCAAGATCAATGTTTGCAGTGTTCGTTTCATGGGGTACTCCTCCTTGACGACCATGCTAGCGGCGCCGGGAACGCGCGGCCAGCGCCGCGGGATGAGCGGCGCCAGGACGGGATGAGCGGTTCAGATCCACCCATCGTGGTCCTGGCAGTGGTCCGGATGGTAGGTCAGGTATTGCACCATGCGCGGCGCCGGGCCGCGGTTGGGCGTGGCGCAATGGGGCAGGGCCTGGTGCCAGATGATGAAATCGCCGGCCATGCCTTCGACGGGCACGGGCCGCAAGTCGTCGACGGCCCATTCGCGCGGCTGGCGTCCTGGCGGCACTTGCCGCAGCCAGCCGGCCATGCGGTGCTGGAAGCCGGGCACGCAGTGGAATGCGCCGTGCTGCGCCGGACAGTCGCTCAGGTACAGCATGCCTTGCAGCTTGAACGGAATCGGCTGCTGCAGGCTGACGTCCCAGTGCAGGGCGCTGCCGAGGAAACGGTGCTGCGGCGTTTCCGGAGCATTGAAGCTCACCTTGTCGATGCTGGCGTAGATGCCGGCGCCAGTGCCATATAGCTGCTGGTAGGCGTGGCGGATGTGCGCGACGTGGCGGTTTTCCTCGAGGGCCGGGTGGTCGGAAAACTGCAGCATCAGGCCCCGCTTGCCCGGGTGCGGCTGGTACCACGATGCCGCATCATCCGGGCTGGCGCCCAGGTAGTCCCAGATGGCCGCCCGGGCAGCGGCGCACTGCACGCGCGGCACGGCGCCGCGCAGCACCAGGTAGCCGTGCTCCTCGAAATGGTGCAGCTCGGCGGCGGACAGCACGTCCTCGTGCGCGCTGGCGGCATGGGCCGGGCGTGGGCGCGTGCGCGCGGCGATCCAGTCCGTGTAGGCTTGCAGGGTCGGCCGTTGCTGATACAGGAAGTGCAGCGCGTCTTCCATCGAAATGCCGCGTGCGTACAGCGCCTTGATGTCGCTGTGGTCGCGCGCCAGTCCCAGGTTGCCGCTCGCGGCGCCTTGTCCCGTGCAGCGCTGCCATAAATCGTGCAAGTGAGCCCAGTCGTCCATGGTGTTTTTTGTCTGGTTGGAAAAATCAGCCGGCGCGCAGGCGGCGCCACAAGGTGGTACGGCTGATGCCGAGGTACTGGGCGGCGGCGTCGCGGCGCCCGCCGAAGCGCGCCAGCACGGCGCTGGCGCTTTCGTCTTCCAGGCGCGGCGCGGCGGTGGCGGCGGCTGGCGCCGGCAGCGCCGCCGCCGTGCCGCCAGCGCTGGCCAGTTCCGGCGCCACGCCCAGCACGAAGGCGGGCGTGAGCGCCTGCAGCGGTTCTGCCGCCAGGAACAGCGCCAGGCGCTCGGCCAGATTGCGCAGTTCGCGCACGTTGCCGGGCCAGTCGTAGCGGCGCAGCAGCGGCGCGCAAGCCTGGATTTCCGCGTGCAGGTTGGGATGCGGGCGGGCGCCCAGCGCCGCCAGCGCGTTTTTCAGCGACCATTCGGCCAGGCCGGGAATGTCGCTGGCGCGTTCGCGCAAGGCGGGCAAATGCAGGCGCAGCACGGCCAGGCGATAGAACAGGTCGGCGCGGAAGCGTCCTTCGCGGATGCGCTGTTCCAGGTCGCAGTGCGTGGCGCTGATGATGCGCACATTGATGGCGATGGGCCGCGTGCCGCCCACGCGCACCACTTCGCGCTCTTCCAGCACGCGCAGCAATCGCGTTTGCAGGGCCAGCGGCATTTCGCCGATTTCGTCGAGGAACAGGGTGCCGTGGTTGGCCGCTTCGAACAGGCCCGCATGGCCGCCCCGGCGCGCACCCGTGAAGGCGCCATCCTCGTGGCCGAACAGCTCCGATTCCAGCAGCGATTCGGCGATGGCGCCGCAATTGATGGCGATGAAGGGCCGGTTCGCGCCCAGGCTGCGCGGGCTTTCGCGGTGGATCGCCTGCGCCACCAGTTCCTTGCCGCTGCCCGTCTCGCCCTGGATCAGCACCGTCGCCGGCGAGCGCGCATACAGCACCACCGACTGGCGCAGCGCTTCCATCGCTTCCGATTCGCCGCGCAGATCGTGCAGGCCGTGGCGCGCGCGCAGGGTGTCGGCCACCACCGCGCGCCGGCCCCGGTTCGATTCGATCTGGGTCAGGCGCGCCAGTTCCAGCGCGTCGTCGAAGGCGCGCCGGATGGCCGTGGCCGAATACACGAAGACGGCGGACAGTCCCGCCTCTTCGGCCAGGTCGGTGACGAGGCCCGCGCCGACGACGGCCTTGACGCCGGCCGCCTTCAATTCATTGATCTGCGCGCGCGCGTCTTCCTCGGTGGCGTAGGTGCGCTGGGCGATCTGGAAGCCGAAGGTGGCGGCGAATTCGGCCAGTTCCGGCATCGGATCCTGGTAGGTGACGACGCCGATGTGCGGCGAGATGCGCCGCGCGCGCGCCAGCGCCTGCATCACGTCGTAGCCGCTGGCCTTGGCGATGATGACGGGCACCGACAGGCGGCCTTTCAGGTAGGCGCCGTTCGAGCCGGCCGCGATGACGGCGTCGCAGCGCTCGGTGGCCATGCGTTCGCGGATGTGGCGCACGGCGTCGTCGAAGCCCAGGTTGATCGGTTCGATCGTCGCCAAGTCGTCGTATTCGAGCGTGATGTCGCGGAACAGATCGAACAGCCGCGACACGGAGACGGTCCAGATGACGGGTTTGTCGCGGTGGTCGAGCGGAGGTTGGGGAGGGCGGCGCATGCTTTATTCTAAACGATTTGTTTCATTTTCTTGCCATGCAACGGCGTTGCAACGGGCGTGTTGCAAGTGGTCTGTGGCGTTTCAGATATTGCCAATAAGGAATATGAAAAAACCGCCGGAAACTGGTTTATGATCTAGCAGCACCATGATGCTTGGAGGAATACTTTCCCAAGCGCATGTTTATCTCGTCCTCAACCGTCCCATGGTGTCCATGAACCGCGTACCGACCAGTCCCGATTTCATCGCCGATGCCTTGCAACTGATCGCCTTGCCGGCCTGCGCCTGCGATGCCTGCGGCATGGTGGTGGCGGCGAATGGCGCCTTGCAGGCCTTGCTGGGCCGGGATATCGCGGGCCGGCTGCTGGCCGACTGCTTTACGGATGCCTACCGCGCGTCGAGCACCAGCATGCTGCGCGGCGCGCTGGGCGCGGCCGGGCGCGAGCGGCACTGGGACAGCAGCCTGGAAGGGACGGCGGGCGCCATCGCCGTGCAGGTATGGTCCAGGCCGCTGCTGGTGGACGATGGCTTGCCCGGCGCGACCCTCGTGTTTGCCGACATCAGCGTGCAGCAGCGCGACCAGCAAGCCTTGCGCAAGACCTTGCTCGAGCAGCAGGCGATCCTGGAAAGCGCGGCCGTCGGCATCGTCTTTTCCAAGGGCGGCTTCATCGAGGAGTGCAATATCCGTGCCGCCGAGATGCTCGGCTATGCGCGCCACCAGCTGACGGGCATGCCCGGGGCGGTGCTGTACCGCTCCGCCGAGCATTGCCGCGCCCTGGGACTGGAAGCGGCGCCGCTGCTGTCGAAGGGCAAGCCGTACCGCACGGAGCTGGAACTGCGGCGCCAGGATGGCAGCTTGTTCTGGAGCCGCCTGCACGGACGCGCCGTCGACCCCCTCAATACCCATGATGGTACGGTCTGGATCATCGAGGATATCAGCGACCACCGCCGCGATGAAGACCAGCTGCGCCGCGCCATGCTGGAAATGCAGGCCGTGATGGACAACGCGCCGCTGGCCATCGGCTTCCAGCGCGACATGGGCGTGCTGCGCTACAACCGGCGCTTTGCCGAATGCTTCGGCTTCGATGGCGACAGCGGCGTGGGCCTGGCCGTCGCCGACCTGTACCCGTCGCGCGCGGCGTATGACAATGTCGTGCGCCAGGCCGCGCCGCTGCTGCGGCGCGGCTTGCCGTTCCAGGGCGAGATGGAGATGCGCCGCCGCGACGGCTCCACGTTCTGGGCGCTGGCGTATGGCTATGTCCTGAACCCGGAGAGCCAGACGGATCGCGGCCTGCGCGACACGATCTGGCTGTTCGACGACCGCAGCGCGCAGAAGGCGGCCGAGGAGGCGACGCGCCAGCTGATGCTGGAGCAGCAGGCTATCCTCGACAATGCCTCCGTCGGCATCCTGTTTTCCCGTTCGCGCCTGGTCCTGCGCTGCAATCCCCGCTTCGCCGAAATGTTCGGCTACGCGCAGGAGGAGATGACGGGCTTGCCTGCCGCCGAGCTGTTTCCCTCCCCCGCCGCCTACGAGGCGTTTGGCGTGCAAGCCACGCCGCTGCTGGGACAGGGCTTGCCGTACGAGCAGGATGAATCGCTGTTCCGCCGCCGCGACGGCAGCCTGTTCTGGTGCCGCATCCGCGCCAAGGCCGTCGACCAGGCGCACAGCGAGCAGGGCGCCATCTGGATCCTGGAAGACGTCACGGCCAGCCGCCAGACGCAGATGGAAGTGGCGGCCATCATGACGAATGCCTCAGTGAGCATCCTGTATACCAAGAACCGCCAGATCACGCGCTATAACCTGGGCTTTGCCGCGATGTTCGGCTACAGCGGCGACGAGGCGCTGGGCTTGCCCGGGCGCGCGCTGTACGTGTCGCAGCAATCCTACGAATTGCTGGGCGCGGCGGCCTTTCCCTTCCTGTCCGTGGCCAAGCCCTTCCAGACGGAAGTGGAAATGATGCGCCGCGACGGCAGCACCTTGTGGGCGCAGCTGATCGCCTATGTCGTCAATCCCGACGATCCCGCCGCCGGCACCATCTGGATCATCGAGGACCGCACGGAAGCCAAGCGCGCCGAAGAATCCCTGCGCAACGCGCTGCTGGAAAACCAGGCCATCCTCGACAGCGCCGTGCTGGGCATCTCGGTGGTGGAGGGCGGCCACAATTTGCGCGCCAACAGCAAGATGGAAGAGCTGTTCGGCTATGGACCCGGCGAGATCAACGGCCTGTCGGTGCAGGCCCTGTATCCCGACGTGGCCGCGTGGAAGGCGGCGCGCGGCGAGACGGCGCGCGATTTCGATGCGGGCAGAGTGCACATGTCCGAATACCAGCTGGTGCGCAAGGATGGCAGCCGCTTCTGGGCGCGCCTGTCCGGCCGGCCGTTCGACCTGGCGCATGCGCATGGCCGTTCCGTGTGGCTGGTCGACGACGTGACGGCGCGCCGCGAGGCGGCCGAGGCGGTGCGCCGCGCGCGCGACGAGCTGGAATTGCGCGTGCAGGAGCGCACGGCCGAACTGGCCGGCGCCAACCTGCTGCTGCAGGGCGAAATCGTCGAGCGGCGCCAGGCCGAGGCGCGGGTGCATCACATGGCGTACCACGACAACCTGACGGGCTTGCCGAACCGCGCGCTGCTGTCGGACCGGCTGGAGCGGGCCATGCTGGCCGCGCAGCGCTCCGGGCGCAAGCTGGCCGTGATGTTCATCGACCTGGACCGCTTCAAGACCATCAACGATTCGCTGGGCCACATGACGGGCGACCTGCTGCTCAAGGAAGTGGCCGCCCGGCTGTGCGGCGCCGTGCGCGCCAGCGACACGGTGGCGCGCCTGGGCGGCGATGAATTCGTCGTGCTGGTGCCGGGCATCCGCGGCAGCGACGAAGCGGCGCACGTGGCCGAGAAGGTCATCGAGGCGCTGACGCCCGCCTTTCCGCTCGACGGCCACGTGCTGCACGTGACGCCGTCGATCGGCATCTGCCTGTATCCGGACGATGGCGGCGATGTCGACGCGCTGATGCGCCATGCGGATGCGGCCATGTACCACGCGAAGGGCAATGGCCGCAACAACTACCAGTTCTTCACGCAGACGATGAACCAGGCGGCGGCCCTGCACTTCGACCTGGAAAGCAGCTTGCGCACGGCGCTGGCGCTGCAGCAGTTCGAGCTGTTTTACCAGCCGGTCATCGATATCGCCACGCGCCGGCTGCACGGCATGGAAGTGCTGCTGCGCTGGCGCCGTCCCGGCCACGGCCTGGTGCTGCCGGACCGCTTCATCCCCATCATGGAGGAAAACGGCTTGATCGTGCCGGTGGGCGAGTGGGTGATGCGCCAGGCGTGCGAACAAAGCATGGCCTGGCAGCGCCAGGGCTTGCAGCCCGTGCCCTTGGCGGTGAATCTGTCGCCGCGCCAGTTCATGCACAAGGGCCTGGTGGCTGCCATCGGGACCGTGGTGCGGGAAACGGGCATCGACCCGGCGCTGCTGGAATTCGAGATCACCGAGACGGCGCTGATGCAGCACGGCGAGCATACGCTGGAGATTTTGCGGCAGATCAATGGCATGGGCTTGCGCCTGTCGATCGACGATTTCGGCACCGGCTATTCCAGCCTGGCCTACCTGAAGCGCTTCCCCGTGAAGAAGGTCAAGATCGACCGCGCCTTCATCAAGGACCTCGAACACAGCGGAGAGGACCGCGCCATCGTGGCGGCCATCATCGCGCTGGCCGACAGCCTGCAATTGTCGGCCGTGGCCGAAGGCGTGGAGACGGAAGAGCAGTTCGCCCTGCTGCAGGCGAACGGCTGCCGCTATGCGCAGGGCTATCTGTTTTCCGCGCCCGTGCCTGCCGTGAACGCGCAGGCCTTGCTGGAGCGGATAGCCCTTAGTTAATCAATCGTCGCCACGACGGGCGCGTGGTCGGACGGCTGTTCCCATTTGCGGGGCACGCGGTCGATCACGCAGGCCGTGCAGCGGGCGGCGAGGGCGGGCGAGAGCAGGATGTGGTCGATGCGCAGGCCCTTGTTCAGGCGGAAGCCCAGCTGGCGGTAATCCCACCAGCTGAACGATTTGTCCGCCTGCTCGAACAGGCGGAAGGCGTCCGTCAGGCCGAGGTCGAACAGGCGCTGCAGGGCGGCGCGTTCCTTGTCCGAGACCAGTACCTGGCCGGCCCAGGCGACGGGGTCGTGCACGTCGCGGTCGTCGGGCGCGATATTGTAGTCGCCGACGACGGCCAGCTGCGGGTGCTGCTGCGCTTCTTCGGCCAGCCAGTCGTGCAGGGCGGCCAGCCAGCCCAGCTTGTATTCGTACTTGTCCGAATCGATGCTCTGGCCGTTCGGCACGTAGGCGCAGACGACGCGCACGCCACCGATGGTGGCGGCCAGGATGCGCTGCTGCGCATCTTCATAGCGCGGGTTGTTCTTCACCACGTCGGTGATCGGCAGCTTCGACAGGATGGCCACGCCGTTGTAGGTTTTCTGGCCGCTGAAGACCACCTGGTAGCCGGCCGCCTCGATTTCGGCGACGGGGAACTTGTCGTCCGTGAGCTTGGTTTCCTGCAGGCAGAGTATGTCGACCGGGTTGTCCGTCAGCCATTGCAGCACTTGCGGCAGGCGCACTTTGAGCGAATTGACGTTCCAGGTGGCGAGTTTCATGGGAAAAATCCTTGCTTGAATAGGTATCGATAGGCGCGAATCTTACCGCATGCGTGTCGCCGGCGTCCTGCGCTGCCTGGCCGGTGCGGGCTTTATTTACTTGCCGGGAATAAGAGTGCAAATAAAATATTTATACTTAACCAATCGTGGCGCATGAATATTATGTTTTTGTGTATCATTGATCAACCCCTATGTTTGATTTGGCATAAGTGGCTGGCGCGGCAGGATGCGTCTGGCCGTTTAACGCGACAAAGGTGTAAAGTTTCTCGCTAAAACGCGATAAAAACTACTAAAATGGCACCGTGTAACAACTGTGTCATACGGCTTTGTTACAGCCAAGTTAAGAACCGAACAGGAAGCAGTTGTAATTAGTTGTAATTGCTATTCCGATTACATGACCACTGTGCCGGGGACGGAGTGTCAATTCCGTCCTTGGCGCCGCCAGACTTGTTATATAAATTGCAGTACTATATCTATGAGACTGTTTTGCGACATCAATAGATGGTACTATTTTGAAATGTTGCAGTTTTAATAGTGAGACTTGCGCGTAGCATTTGCAAAGGAAGAAAATGCGAACTGCATTTGAAGCGTGGGCGCAGCGTGACGGCCACATTGTGCGGCGAAGAGAAGACAAACCGGATGAGTACCTGATTTTCGAGACCCAGCGCCGCTGGGTTATCTGGCAGGCTGCTCTGACGCATGGCAAGACGGCTGCCAAGCCGCGCGTGAGCGCGGCCGAAAAGGCGGCGAAAGCCCAGCGCGCGCTGGAAATGTCTTCCGATGAAGCGACCGTGCGCAACAAGGTGCTCAATGAGGTGCTCGACGCCTTCAGCGGCGCCGATGGCGCGGCCGGCATGGAAGGCATACTGAAAGTGATCCAGGGCCTGAAGCAGAAGCAGAAGGCACTGGCCGACGACAAGAGCGAAGATTCCACGGCTTGAGGGGACGGCGATGCGTTATCGGCACTACAAGGGCGGCATTTATGAACTGGTGTGCGAAGCCACGCTGGAAGCGGATCTGACGCCGATGATCGTGTATCGCGCCGCCGACGGTTCCATCTGGACCAGGCCGAAAGACGTGTTCTTTCAACTGATCGAAGTCGAAGGCGTCATGGTCCAGCGTTTCGCTCCCATCAACTGATGGCCGCCTGCGTGCGTGCCCGGGATACTCTTCATGCGTAAATTGCTGCCTGCCGCTCTGGTGCTGGGCCTTGCCTGCGCCGCGGCGCGGGCCGAAACCATCGGTTCGGTCGACACGGTGTTCAAACTGATCGGCCCTGACCACAAGATCGTCGTCGAAGCGTATGACGATCCGCGCGTCGCCGGCGTCAGCTGCTATCTGTCGCGCGCCAAGACGGGCGGCATCAAGGGCGCCGTCGGCCTGGCCGAAGACAAGGCCGATGCGGCCGTCGCGTGCCGCCAGGTGGGGCCGCTGCAATTCAAGGGCAAGCTGCCGCGCCAGGAAGAAGTGTTTACCGAGCGTGCCTCGATCTTCTTCAAGCACGTGCGCGTCGTGCGCATGGTCGACAGCAAGCGCAATGCGCTGGTCTACCTCGTGTATTCCGACCGCCTGATCGAAGGCAGTCCGAAAAACAGCGTCACCGCCGTCGCCGTGCCTGGCGACCAGCCGATTCCCGTCCGTTAAGCGAGCTCCCATGCGCGTGCCGCTGTCTGCTCCCTTTGCCGCCAGGACGCTGCTGCTGTTGGGCCTGGGCGGCTGCGCCACGCTGACGGGCAACACCGAGCAAATGGTGCTGGTGCAAACCATCCAGGACAACCGCGAGCTGACGGGCGCCGGCTGCATCCTCAGCAACGACGTGGGCAAATGGTTCGTTACCACGCCCGGGCGCATCACCATCCGCAAGAGCCAGGAACCGTTGAAGGTCGATTGCCGCAAGCACGGTTCGCCCGCCATCGCGACGGACGACCATATCGATCCCAAGCTCAATGGCAGCGTCTGGGGCAATGTCATCCTGACCCTGGGCGTCGGCTATTTCGTCGACCGCAACACGGGCGCCGGCTTCGACTACCCGTCCATTCTGACCATCGTCATGCAGGACCCCGCGCGCCTGGCACCGCCGCCCGCGCCGATTTCAGCGTCGCCGCCAGCGGCTGCCGTGCCGGAAACGGTGGTGCAGCCGAAAGTGGCGCCATCGCCTCTGCCCAATCCCGTCGTCTACTGATTCAAACGTACATAAAAAAACCGCCATGGTCGCAAGACCTGGCGGTTTTTTGTGCATGGCGCTGCCGATAGCGCATGGCGCTACCCTACCGGCAAGCGTCAACTTATACGCGGTTGATCAGGAACGTCGTCAAGAGTGGCACTGGACGGCCGGTCGCGCCCTTCGAGCCGCCCGACTTCCACGCCGTGCCGGCGATGTCCAGATGCGCCCAGGTGTACTTCTTGGTGAAGTTTTCCAGGAAGGCCGCTGCCGTCACCGAGCCGCCGCCTGGCGTGCCGATGTTGGCCAGGTCGGCGAAGTTCGACTTCAACTGCTCGTTGTACGCCTCTTCGATCGGCATGCGCCATGCCGTGTCGCTCGACTGCTTGCCTGCTGCCAGCAATTCATTGGCCAGCTGGTCATGCGCCGCATCGCTGCGCGTAAACAGGCCGCTGTTGTGGTGGCCCAGGGCCACGACGCAAGCGCCCGTCAGGGTGGCGATATCGACCACGGCCGCCGGCTTGAAGCGTTCTGCGTAGGTCAGCGCGTCGCACAGCACCAGACGGCCTTCGGCGTCCGTGTTCAGCACTTCGATGGTCAGGCCGTTCATGGAGGTGACGATGTCGCCCGGCTTGGTGGCGCGGCCCGACGGCATGTTTTCGCACGCGGCGATGACGCCGATGACGTTCAGCTTCAGGTTCATTTCGCCGATGGCGCGGAAGGTGCCCAGGACCGAGGCGGCGCCGCACATGTCGTACTTCATTTCATCCATGCCAGGACCGGCCTTGATCGAAATGCCGCCCGTGTCGAAGGTGATGCCCTTGCCGACCAGGACCACTGGCGCATCCTTGGCCTTGCCGCCCATGTGTTTCAGGACGATGAACTTCGGCGGTTGCTCGCTGCCGTTGGTGACGGACAGGAAGCTGCCCATTTTCAGCGCTTCGAGCTGTTTGCGGTCCAGCACTTCGACTTCGAACTTGTAATCCTTGGCCAGCTGCTTGGCGGTGTTGGCCAGGTAGGTCGGATTGGCGATGTTCGCCGGCAGGTCGCCCAGGTTGCGCGTCAGGTCGGAACCGTTGGCGATGGCGATGGCTTGCGCCAGCGCGCCGCGCGTGGCTGCCGTTGCAGGCGCCGCCAGGACGATCTTGCGCACGCCTGCCGGTGCCGGATCTTTTTTGCTTTTCTGCGAGTCGCAGCGGTATTCGCTGTCGTGGGCGGCTTGCACCACGCAACGGATTGCCCAATTTACGTCGCGCTCTTTCACTTCAGTCAGCGGTAGTGCGATAATGGCGTCCGCAGCGCCCAGCGAGCCGAAGGCCTTCAGTGCGGCTTGTACGCCGGTCGTGAAGCTTTTTTCGCTGACAGCGTCATCGCTGCCCATGCCTACCAGCAGAACACGTTCGGCGGCGACGCCATCGACTGCGCGCAGCAGCAAAGTGCTGCCAGGCTTGCCGCTGATGTCGCCGGACTTCAGCGCAGCCGAAATCGCACCCTTGCTGTCCAGCGATTTTGCCGCTGGCGACAGTTTTTTGTTTTCGAATACCGCAACCGCGATGCATCCGCTTTTGGCCGTGCCGAGGGTGCTCTTGGTATCGAATGCTTTTATGCTAAAGTCCATTTGGTTCTCCGTTTTCATTTACTAGTAACGTGTTACTCAACTAACTGACCCGAATTATAAACTCCGAATGATCTTTCAACGCGCCCTTCGACGTGAATTGGCTAGTGCCGCCGGGGCCACCTTCACAGTTTTGTTCAGCATCCTGCTCACCTGGATGCTGATCGGTATTCTCGGCAAGGCGGCGGGCGGCAAGATCGCGTCGTCCGACGTCATGTCGCTGATGGTTTTTTCCGCCCTGATGCAGCTGCCCACCATCCTCATCCTCACCGGTTTCATCTCGGTGCTGATGGTCGTCACCCGCAGCTACAAGGAGTCGGAGATGGTGGTGTGGTTCGCGTCCGGCCTGAGCCTGTCGCGCTGGATCTGGCCCGTGCTCAGCTTCGGCTTGCCGCTGGTGCTGGCCACCGGCATCCTGAGCCTGTACGCCACGCCGTGGGCGCAAAAGAAGAGCGATGAATACGTGGCGCGCTTCGAGAAGCGCGAAGACCTGCAGAAAGTCACGCCTGGCCAGTTCCGCGAATCGGCCGGCAGCAACCGCATCTTCTTCGTCGAGGGCGTCAGCGGCGAGAAGACCGTGGTGCAGAACGTCTTCGTCAATACCGTCGATGAAAAAGGCAGCGCCGTCGTCGTCGTCGCCAAGGAAGGCGTGATCAACACCGACGCCAAGGGCGAACGCTTCCTGGTGCTCAAGAGCGGCCGCCGCTACCAGGGCGTGCCGACGCAGGCGGACTTCCAGACCATGGAATTCGAACAGTACATCATGCGCATCGAGAGCAAGCAGCAGGAACTGGGCGCGGAACTGGGCGTGCGCGCCATGAGCACCATGGCGCTCATCGCCGAGCCGAATCCCTACACCATGGCCGAATTGCTGTGGCGGGTGAGTGCGCCCCTGATCGGCCTGATGCTGATCCTGCTGGCCATTCCGCTGGGCTTTGTCAATCCGCGTGCCGGCAGTTCGACCAATTTGATCATCGCCCTGCTGATTTTCTTTACGTACAGCAACCTGATCAAGGTCATCGAAGCGAGCGTGAAGCAGGGCCGCCTGACCTTCGGCCTGGCCTGGTGGCCGCTGCACCTGCTGGCGGCGCTGGCCGTGGTGGGGCTGTTCGCGTGGCGCCTGAATGTGAACCACCGCTATCATCCGCTGGTCCTGCTGGCGGCTTTCAAGCGCGCGCGCCGCGCCGGCAACACAAGTAAAGCGGCATCGAAATGAAGATTTTACAGCGCTATTTTGCGGTCTCGATATTCCAGGCGGTGCTGTTCGTGCTGCTGGCCTTCCTGGCACTGCAAGCCTTCATCGACCTGACGGGCGAGCTGCCCAAGGTGGGGCGCAACGGCTACACCATCCAGTATGCCTTCCTGTACGTGCTGGTGCTGGTGCCGGGACACGTGTACGAGGTGATGCCGATCGCGGCGCTGATCGGCACCATCTACACGATGGCGCAGTTTGCCGCCAGCTCCGAATTTACCATCATGCGCGCATCGAGCATGTCGACGGCGATGGCGGCCGGTTTCCTGTTCCGCATCGGTATCGTCTTCGTCGTCATCACCTTCATCTTCGGCGAGTTGATCACGCCGCGCACGGAACCGCTGGCCGAACGCCTCAAGCTGACCTCGCGCGGCGCGGCCGTATCGAGCGAATTCCGCTCCGGCCTGTGGACCAAGGACATGGTCAAGAGCGAGGGCTTGACGGGCACCGTCACCGGTTCGCGCTTTTTCAATGTCGGCGAAGCGCGTCCGGACGGCCAGCTGAAAAACGTCAAGCTGTATGAATTTGACACCGATATGCGTTTGCGCACCTTGACCGTGGCCAAGGGAGCTACGTATCAGGGCAATAATATCTGGCGCCTGACCGAGGTGACGGAAACGTCGTTCTCGAACAGCGCGGCCGCCTCGCCCGGCTTCGAGCCGAAGCTGGCGAACTACTATGGGCAGGAAACGAGCCTGGTGCGCACGGTGCAAAGCGCCAGCAAGGACATGACGTCGGAAGTGACGCCGAAGATCCTGACGGTATCGGCGTCCGATCCCGAGCGCATGTCGGCCAGCGAACTGGCCGTGTACACGCGCCACCTGGCCGAGAACAAGCAGGAAACCGAGCGTTTCCGCATCGCCTTCTGGAAAAAACTGATCGATCCGCTGGCCATTTTCGTGCTGATGGCGCTGGCGCTGCCGTTCGCCTACATGCATACGCGCAGCGGCGGCATCAGCCTGAAGATCTTCATCGGCATCATGATCGGCGTGAGCTTCATGCTGGTCAACACCCTGTTCTCGCATCTTGGCCTGCTCAGCACCTGGCCGGCCTTCCTGACGGCGGTGGCGCCGAGCGCCCTGTACCTGCTGCTGGCGCTGGGCGCCCTGTGGTGGGTGGAGCGGCACTGATGGAGACGAACGTGCAGCAGGCGCTGATCCTGTTTGCCCATGGCGCGCGCGCCGCATCGTGGGCCGCGCCCTTCGAGCGCCTGCGCGACCTGATCCAGGCGCGCATGCCGGGCACCGGCGTGCACCTGGCCTTCCTGGAGCTGATGTCGCCGCGCCTGCCCGAACTGGTGGCGACCCTGCTGGCCCAGCTGCCCGCCGGCGCCATCCTGGACGCCACCGTGGTGCCCGTGTTCCTGGGGCAGGGCGGGCATGTGCTGCGCGACTTGCCGCTGTTGCTGGAAGAATTGCGCCAGCAGCATCCGGCGCTGCGCCTGAAGGTGGTCGAGGCGGTGGGCGAGAACGCCAGCGTGCTCGCCGCCATCGCCGATTACTGCGTGGCGGCGCCAGGCTCCAGCCCTCTGCCTTGAACGGCATCGACATCGTCTACCTGTGGGTGGACGGCGCCGATCCCGCCTGGCGCGCGCGCCGGCAGCAGGCATATGCCGCCTGGGCGCAGGCGCATCCCGGCCAGCTGGCCCTGCACGGCAACGTGGCGGGGCGCTACCGCGACAATGGCGAACTGCGCTACAACCTGCGCGCGCTCGAGCGCTTCTTCCCCGGCCACGGCCATGTCTACCTGCTGACGGACCGGCAAGTTCCCCGCTGGCTGCGCGCATCAAAGCGTCTGACGGTGATCGACCATGCCAGCCTGATGCCCGATGCATCCCTGCCGGTGTTCGATTCCGGCCATATCGAATCGTATCTGCACCATATTCAGGGTCTGTCCGAGCGTTTCCTGTATCTGAACGACGACGTGTTTTTCGGCGCGCCGTTCGAACCCGCATTCTGGTTTGGCGGGGAAGGGGACGGACGGTTGAGTGTTTTCACGGAGAGCGCGCTGCAGGATGAGTTGCAGGGCTTGCGCGCCGACGTGGCGGCGCCCGTCAATTGCGCCACCTTGTCGCGGCAATGGCTGTCGGCGCAGTACGCCGATTACCGGCATGAACCGCGCTTGTATGCGCATGCGCCGCGGCCCATGCTGAAAAGCGCACTGCAGGTACTGGAAGGGCTGGCGCCGGCCATGTTTGCCGGCGTGCGCGCGACGGTGTTCCGCTCGTGGCAGGTGCCGGCCTTGCTGCCCGACCTGGTGCCGCGCTGGATGGTGCATCAGGGGCTGGCGCGCTCGCGCATGCTCGACCCGCTGCATATCGCCAGCGGCGATGTGCAGGCGCCGCAGCAGCTCGAGGAGCTGGCGGCGCGTTTCGGCAGCTTGCCGTTTTTCTGTATCAACGATACCTGCGACGAGGCCGAGGACGACGACCCGCGCCTGTTGCGCGTGGCCGCTACCTTGCAGCGGCTGTTGCCGTTGCCATCCTCGTTTGAACTGGGCTAGGCCAGCTGTGTCTTCGGCGCCAGGCTGATGCGGGCGGCGGCCGCGCTGTCGGACAGCGAAGCGAGGAACAGCAGCAGATAGGCGCCCAGTTCGAAGACTTCCTCGCCCAGCAGCGCATAGGCGTCCGGCATGCCATGGAAGACCTTCTTGTCGAAGGGCCAGCCGGCAACCATCAGCAAGCCGCCGATGGCCGTCAGGATGGTGATGCGCATGCTGAAAATCTGCGGCGCATGGGCAAATACCTTGCGCGCGCGCGGTGCGAAAAAGATCAGCACGCGTATCAATATCAGCAGTTCCACCACGCGCAGGGCTTTTTCCAGCTGGGCCCAGGCGGGCGCCGTGCCGAACTGGTCGATATCGAGTTCGCGCAGCAGGAAGCCGAACAGCAGGGCCGACAAGCCGGCATGCATGAGGAAACGCAAGGATTGGCGGTCAGTCTCTTGCCAGGCGCGCGTGCCATGCACGCTGCAGGCCAGGGCCAGGAACAGCGCCTGCAGCCATTCCAGTAAGTGGTTTTCATCGTCGATATTCGGGAACACCGTCCACAGGGCGATGGAGGCGAGCATGCTGAGCAGCACAGCGCCGGCGACGCCGGCATTGCTGCGGCTGAGCGAAGTCAGGGCTTCGCGCACGGAAGAGAAATTCATTGTTGATTGTGACGGCTCAAGTTGCGCGGCGCGGTATTGCAGCCTGCGGGCGCAGCTTTTTTCGGGGAGATTGCCGGGCGGCTCCCGTCAGCCGGGAGGCCGCGCAGCAAGCGCTATGGCGGGGCGAAGCGTGATTTTCTTGCTATCACGCAACAACTTCTCGAGAAAAGATGCGTGAGCATCGTATCATGTTTCCTCGGAAGACGTCAGTTACTGACTTTAAAGTCGGTAAAATACGGTGTGTTTATTCAAGCATGGCGCGCCAGAATGGCGACCGCTGCTTCCGTGGCCTGGTGCGCGCGCGTGGCCATGGCGTCGCCCAGCATCACCAGCACGGGGCCGTGGGTGTCGCCCAGGCCATGCGCCAGGCTGCTCAGCGGCAGGCGCACGATGCGCTGGTCCGGGCGGCTGCAGTTTTCAATCACCACCACCGGGGTGTCGGCACGGCGGCCCTGGGCCAGCAGGCGCTGGGCCGTGGCGATGGCTTCGCGGCCACCCATGTATTGCACCAGGGTATCGCAGTCGGGAATGCGCGTCTGATCCGGCTCGCCCGGCGCCGTGCTGGAAGTAAAGAAGGCGACGCTGCGCGACACGCCACGCTTGGTCAGCGGCTGCTGCGTGGCGGCCGCGGCCGCCAGGGCCGTGGTGATGCCGGGCACCACTTCGACGGCGATCCCCGCCTCTTCCAGCGCGCGCAATTCCTCGTCGGCGCGGCCGAACAGCATGGGATCGCCCCCTTTCAGGCGCACGACGACGGCGTGCTTGCGCGCGTTGTCGACCAGTTGCTTGTTGATGAACGCCTGTGCCGTCGATAGCTGGCCGCAGCGCTTGCCGACCAGGATTTTTTGCGCCTGCGGGCACAGCTCCAGCATCTCTTCGGTGACCAGCGCGTCGTGCAGCACGACGTCCGCTTGCGCCAGCAGGCGCGCGCCGCGCAAGGTCATCAGGTCTTGCGCGCCGGGGCCGGCGCCGACCAGGTAGACCTTGCCGGGGAGAGATGGGGAGCTGTTCATATGGCTGCCTTTCCTGGACGATACGGGGTTAGAGCCGGACCATGCCGGCCGCGACCGTCTGGTGGGTCACTTCATCGATCAGGATAAACGCGCCCGTGGCGCGGATATCGGCATACGCGTCGGCCGCCAGCGCCTGCTGCACGTTCAGGCTGATGCGGGCGATGTCGTTCAGCTTCAAGCCTTCGGCCGGGTGGCGCTGCTGCGTGTTGATGTCGAGGATAGATTCGATCGCCGTCACCTTGGCCGCCGTCTGTTTCGTGCCGTGCTTGATCCAGTACTTGCGGCGCAGGTCCAGCGCGTCTTCCGACAGCCAGCACACGTCGGCCACCACCTGTTTCAGCAGGGTGGCAGGGCGATCGTTGCTTGCCAGCAAGTCACCGCGCGAGATATCCAGGTACTCATTGAGCAGCAAGGTCACGGACTGGCCCACCACGGCCGTCGGCAGCGAGCCGTCCAAGGTGACGATATCCTTGACGGTGGCCGTCTGGCCCGATGGCTGCACCACGAGGGTGTCGCCGATGCTGACCTTGCCCGCCTCGATACGGCCCATGTAGCCGCGGAAGTCGTTTGCTTCGTGGCCATTGTGGCGCGCCACCAGCTGCACGGGGAAGCGGAACGGCGTGTCGTGCGATTCGTCGTAGACGGACAGCGATTCGAGCAACTCGATCAGGGTCGGACCCGTGTACCAGCCCAGCTTGTCGCCGCGTTCGACGACATTGTCGCCCGTCAAGGCAGACAGGGGGATCGGCGTGATGTCCTTCAAGCCCAGCGACTGGGCGAATTCGCGATAGGCGGCGACGATGCGGTTGTACACCGTTTCATCGTAGTCGACCAGGTCCATCTTGTTGACGGCAACGACCACGTGCTCGATCTGCAGCAAGTGGGCGATGGTCGAATGGCGTTTGGTCTGGATCAACAGTTCCACGCTGCCATCGTCACCCAGTTTGACCTTCGACACGTCGATCAGGATGATGACGGCGTCGGCGGTCGATGCACCGGTCACCATGTTGCGCGTGTATTGCTCGTGGCCGGGCGTGTCGGCGATGATGAATTTGCGTTTCGGCGTGGCAAAGTAACGGTAAGCCACGTCGATGGTGATGCCTTGCTCGCGTTCCGCTTCCAGGCCGTCCGTCAGCAGCGACAGGTCGACCGTGTCGCCCACCGTGCGTTTGTGCTTGGAGCGCGACATGGCGTCGAGCTGGTCGGCGAAGATGCCCTTGCTGTCGAACAGCAAACGGCCGATCAGGGTGCTCTTGCCATCATCGACGGAACCGGCCGTGATGAAGCGCAACATGCCGCGTTCGACGCTGTCGGTGAGATTGGTGTTCTGGATTGCTGCGTTCATTAGAAATACCCTGCTTTCTTGCGTTTTTCCATCGAGGCTTCGGACGTCTGGTCATCCATGCGGGTGGCGCCCCGTTCCGTGATTTGCGTGATTGCCGTTTCGGCGATGATGGCGTCGACCGTCGCCGCATCCGATGACACGGGGCAGGTGCACGAAATATCGCCCACCGTGCGGAAGCGCACGACCTGCGTTTCCACCGTTTCGCCTTCGCGCGGCGGCGTCAGATCCGTCAGCGGCACCAATAAACCGTTGCGCGGGATCACCTGGCGCTCGTGCGCGAAGTAGATCGGCGGCAATTCCAATTTCTCGCGGGCGATGTATTGCCACACGTCAAGTTCGGTCCAGTTCGAGATGGGGAAGACGCGCATGTTTTCACCGGGATGCACGCGGGTGTTATACAGGTCCCACAGTTCCGGACGCTGGGCTTTCGGGTCCCAGGCGCCGAATTCGTCGCGGAAGGAAAAGATACGTTCCTTGGCGCGGGCCTTTTCCTCGTCGCGGCGGGCGCCGCCTATGCAGGCGTCAAAACCGTGTTCGGCGATGGTTTCCAGCAAGGTCACGGCTTGGGCCGCGTTGCGCGAATCCGTGGCCGGGTTGCGCAGGCGCACGGTGCCGCGCTTGATCGAGTCTTCCACAGAGCCGACGATCAGGCGTTCGCCCAGTTCCGCCACCTTCTTGTCGCGGAAAGTGATGACTTCCGGGAAGTTGTGGCCCGTGTCGATATGCACGAGGGGAAACGGGAACTTGCCTGGGCGGAAGGCTTTCTCGGCCAAACGCAGCAGGACGACGGAATCCTTGCCGCCGGAAAACAGCAGCGCAGGGTTGGCCGATTCGGCCGCCACTTCGCGCATGATGTGGATGGCTTCCGATTCAAGGCTGTCGAGGTGACGCTGGTTCAAAATATTGCTCATATAGGGTGCTTTCTTGTTCTGCTGTATCTGTTGTGTCTGATCAAGCTGCCACGGATTTGATGCGTATCAATTTGCCGTCCACCATGTGCAGGCCGCATTCCTTGGAATCCGGATTTTCCCACCACCAGCGTCCGGCGCGCACGTCTTCGCCCGGCTGCACGGCCCGCGTGCACGGTTCGCAGCCGATCGACGGGTAGCCCTGGTCGTGCAGCGCGTTGTAGGGCACGTCGTTGGCGCGGATATAGGCCCACACGTCTTCTTCCGACCAGTCGGCCAGCGGATTGAATTTCGTCATGCCATGCGCGGCGTCCTCTTCCTGCACGTGCAATTCGGCGCGCGTGGTGGACTGGGCGCGGCGTTGGCCCGTGACCCAGGCCTTGTTGCCGGCCAGGGCGCGGCCCAGCGGTTCGACCTTGCGGATGCGGCAGCATTCGCGGCGCATCTCGACACTATTGTAGAACGCGTTCAAGCCATTCTGCTCCACGTAGGCGGCCACGGCTTCCGGCTGCGGGCGGTACAGGGTGATGTCGTGCGCGTAGCGGGCCTTGACCTTGTCGAGCACGGCCAGGGTTTCCTGGTGCAACCGGCCTGTTTCCAGGGAAAAGATGCCGATGGGCAGCTTCGCCTTGAGAATCATGTCGGTCAGCACCATGTCTTCGGCTGCCAGGCTGGACGCGAACACGGCCGGCGAAAAATCCGCGGCGATGCGTGTCAGCGTTTGCTCGGTGGCGTGTATCAAAGAAGTCAGATCGCTCATGATGGGCCCTCAGATGCCGGCCGCGTTGTCGAGGTCAGGATTCTGGCCTTCGCGCTGGTGGCGGCGGAACAGCGGCGATTTTTGATCCCACGACGCCTGGTAGGTTTCCGAAAAGACAGACAAACCTTTCAGTGCGTCATGGATGCTGCGGTCCGGGCGCGTCGCATACGCATCGAAACCGACCCTGTGCATGGAAAACAGCTGGTCGCGCAACACGTCGCCGATGGCGCGCAATTCCCCCTGGAAACCCAGACGGGCGCGCAGGTTGAAGGCGATGGAATAGCCGCGGCCATCCGTGAATTTCGGGAAATCCACGCCGATGACGGGCAGTAGCGCCACGTCGGCTGCCAGTTCTTCCGGGCGCTCGTCGCTGGCCAGCCACACGCCGATGTCGGGCAGGCGGGCGGCCAGGGTTGCGCGCTGGGCTTGCCAAACGAGCAATGGCACGATGACCTTGCCGGCGGGAACGACCACCGTGTCCGGCGTGTCGTTTTCATCGAGGCGCAGCAAGCCCCAGGTATTCGGCACCACGGCGGCGTTCTTGATGATTTCTTCGCGTACTTCAAACATATTCGTCTTCTCCCACCAGGTTGCCGACGGTGATCGGCGTTGCATATACGTGTTCCTTGAACGGCGCCAGGCCCAGGCGCTGGGCCGTATCGACGAAGCGCTCGCCTTCGTGGCGGTCGCGCACGTAGACGTGCAGCAGGCGGCCGATGACTTCAGGCATCTGCAGGGAAGAGAACGATGGTCCGATGATCTTGCCGATGGCCGCATTATTGCCTTGCGCGCCGCCAATCGACACTTGATACCATTCGCTGCCATCCTTGTCGACGCCGAGGATGCCGATGCTGCCCACGTGGTGGTGGCCGCAGGCATTGATGCAGCCGGAAATATTCAGTTCGATTTCGCCGATGTCGTGCTGGAAGTCGATGCTGTCGAAGCGTTCCGCGATGGCGGCCGCGATCGGCAAGGACTTGGCGTTGGCCAGCGAGCAGAAGTCGCCGCCGGGGCAGCAGATCATGTCCGTCAGCAAACCGATGTTCGGCGTGGCCAGGCCGTGCGCCTTGGCTTCTTGCCACAGTGCAAAGAGTTTCGATTGCTCCACGTCGGCCAGCACCAGGTTTTGCTCGTGCGTCACGCGCAGTTCGCCAAAGCTGTAGCGGTCGGCCAGGTCGGCCACGAAGTCGATCTGCTCGGCCGTCGCGTCGCCCGGCGGCACGCCGGTCTTCTTCAGGGACAGCACCACGGCCACGTAGCCGGGGCGCTGGTGCGGCTTGACGTTGCGCGCCAGCCAGTTCACATACGCCTTGTTGTCCGCGTGTTCGGCCTTGTAGTCGAGTTCCGGCAGGGTCAGGTAGGCGGGCGGATTGAAGAAGTCCGCCACGCGCTGCATTTCCTCGGCGCTCAAGGTTTCCGGACCATCCTTCAGATCGACCCACTCCGCTTCCACCTGGCGCGTGAATTCTTCCACGCCGATGGCTTTCAACAGGATCTTGATGCGCGCCTTGTATTTGTTGTCGCGGCGGCCGTGCAAGTTGTACACGCGCATGATGGCCTGGATGTAGGTCAGCAAGTGCTGCCACGGCAGGAACTCGCGCACGACGCTGCCCAGGATGGGGGTGCGGCCCATGCCGCCGCCGGCCATGACCTTGAAGCCCACTTCGCCGGCCGCATTACGCACGGCCGTCAAGCCGATATCGTGCACGGCGATGGCGGCGCGGTCTTCCTCAGCGCCATTGATGGCGACCTTGAACTTGCGTGGCAGGGCGATGAACTCGGGGTGGAAGGTGCTCCACTGGCGCAAGACTTCCGCGTACGGGCGCGGATCGATGATTTCATCGGCGGCGACGCCGGCGAACGGGTCGGATGTTGTATTACGGATACAGTTGCCCGAGGTCTGGATCGCGTGCATTTCCACGGATGCCAGGTCCGTCAGGATGTCGGGTGTTTGCTCCAGCTCAATCCAGTTGAACTGGATGTTCTGGCGCGTGGTGAAGTGGCCATAGCCGCGGTCGTACTTGCGCGCGATGTGCGCGAACATGCGCATCTGCTTCGACGACAGCAAGCCGTACGGCACGGCGATGCGCAGCATGTAGGCATGGCGCTGCATGTACAGGCCGTTTTGCAGGCGCAGCGGAATGAATTCCTCTTCCGTCAGTTCATTGGCGATACGGCGCGCAACCTGGTCTCGGTACTGGGCGATGCGTTCTTTGATGATGAGGTGGTCGTACTGATCGTAATGGTACATATCAATTCCTAAAAAAGCCGGGGTGCTGGAAGATTGCCTGGGATTATGTTCTTGATACTGTTCGTGTCACATGGTCGGTCAATTAATAGATTAGCTTCACTGCCACGCCGGTCAAGGTCATCGCCAGCAGCACTCTTAAAAACTTTTCCGGCACGGAGCGGGCGACCCAGGAACCGAGCGTGATGCCAGGCAGGGAGCCGACCAGCAAGGAGGCCAGCAATTCCCAGTGGATGGAACCGAGCCACCAGTGACCGAGGGCGGCGATGGCCGTCAGGGGCACGGCGTAGGCGATATCGGTGCCGGCCACTTCGGCCGAGCTCATGCGGGGATACAGCATCACCAGCAAGGTGGCGCCGATGGCGCCGGCGCCGATCGACGACACCGTCACCAGCACGCCCAGGACGGCGCCGGAAATAATGGTCGCGGCGGCAAGCTTGTTGCCTTGCAATTGTTTCTCGGGGTGGGCATTGATCCAAGCCAGCATGCGGCCCTTGAAGATCAGCGCCACGACGGTCAGCAGCACGGAGCCAGCGATCGAGTAACGGATGATCTGGCCGATTTCCGGCGACAGGGTGCCGAACGATTTCAGCGCCAGGGTCGAGACGACGGCGGCGGGCAGGGCGCCGATGCACAGGCGCTTGACGATATCCCAGCGGATGGTGCCGCGCAGGCGGTGCGTCAGCGTGCCGGCGCTCTTGGTGATCGAGGCGAAGGCCAGGTCGGTGCCCACGGCCACGGAAGGCGGCACGCCAAACAGCAAGGTTAACAGCGGCGTCATCAGCGAACCGCCGCCCACGCCGGTCATTCCTACGAGTAATCCTACGGCAAATCCTGAGACTATATAAGACAAAGTCATGCTTTCACCCCCAAAGTACCCGCAATAGTAATAAACTTGGCGTTTAATCCAAACTACTAAGTACGCATTTGCTTATATGCGATATGCGTATATGCATGAACGCAAAATCATGGGTGGGGCGGAAACTCGGCAAATCACGGCAATCTAGGGCAAACCAGCAATGAATCTCCATCAACTGCGCTTCGTGCGCGAAGCGGTCCGGCAGAATTACAACCTGACGGACGCCGCCAAGGCCTTGTTTACGTCGCAACCGGGCGTTTCGAAAGCCATCATCGAGCTGGAGGAAGAACTGGGCGTGGATATTTTTACCCGCCACGGCAAGCGCATCCGCGGCTTGACGGAGCCGGGCCGCCTGGTGCTGGAATCGGTCGAGCTGATCATGCAGGAAATCGACAGCATGAAGCGCATCGGCAAGGAATTCGCGGCGCAGGACAGCGGCAGCTTTACCATTGCCACCACGCATACGCAGGCGCGCTACACCTTGCCCAAGGTGGTGCAAGCCTTCATGCTGAAGTTCCCGAAGGTAAGATTGTCTTTACTGCAAGGCAATCCGCGCCAGATCGCCGAAATGGTGCAGCGCGACCAGGCCGACCTGGCCATCGCCACGGAATCGATCGCCGCCATCGATGGCTTGATCACCTTGCCCTGCTATCAATGGGAACACGTGGTGGTGGTGCCGGTCGACCACCCGCTGCTCAAGTCGAAGTCCGTGACCCTGGAAGAAATCGCCGCTTTCCCCCTGATTACCTATGACAGCGCGTTCGCCGGACGCAACAAGATCGACCATGCTTTCGTGCTGCGCGGCCTGAAGCCGGACATCTTGCTGGAGGCCATCGATGCGGACGTGATCAAGACTTATGTCGAGTTGGGCATGGGGATTGGTATCATAGCGGGTATGGCCTTCGATGCCGAGCGCGACAAAGGTTTGCGCGCCATCCCTGTCGGCCACCTGTTCGGCATGAATGTGTCGCGCGTGGCCGTCAAGCAAGGCGCGTATTTGCGCAGCTATATCTACACCTTTATCGAGTTGCTGACGCCGACCCTGAACCGCAAGCTCATCGAGCAGGCGATGAGCGGTGATAAAGAGCACTACGAACTATAACAATGCATGAAATCGGCCGGGCGAGGTGCCTGGCCAAGATTATTTAAGAAGAGAAGAAACAATGATTACCGATCAGCTTGCCAAATATTACGCCACCATCGCGCAGCAGTACGAGCGCGTCTATGACAAGCCCGAACGCCAGGAAGACCTGGAAGTGTTGCGCGACAAGGTCGCCGACGTGCTGGAAGGCCACACCGTGCTGGAACTGGCTTGCGGCACCGGTTACTGGACGGAAGTGGTCGCCGAGTCGGCCGAGTCCGTGCTGGCCACCGATATCAACGATGAAATGCTGGCGCTGGCCCAGGCACGCGGCTTGCCCGACAACGTGACCTTCGCCAAGCTCGACGCATTCAATCTGCCGGACGATCTGCTGGGCAAGTTCACGGCCGTGTTCGCCGGTTTCTGGTGGTCGCACGTCAAGCGCGAAGACCAGGACAAATACCTGAAGCAATTGCGCAGCAAGCTGGGCAAGGACATCCTGCTGGTGCTGATCGACAATTCCTATGTCGACGGCAGCAGCACGGTCATCGCGCGCACCGACCTGGAAGGCAATACCCACCAGTTCCGCACGACGGAGGGGGGGGAGCGCTATGAAGTGCTGAAGAATTTCCCATCGGATAGCCACCTGCGCAAGAAGTTTGCCCACTCGGCCCGCGAAATCCGCATGAAGCGCCTGGAATACTACTGGCTGCTGAGCTGCCGCCTGAAGTAAGGCAGTCACGGCAACACAAGCCGCCCTCGGGCGGTTTTTTTTCGCCTGTTGTTTTTATTTAACAAGATGTTGTGCTAAAAAACAACATCTTGTCGATGTCATATTGTTGAAGTATTTGGTGGGCATGATTCGGTTCAGCAGCTAAGCAGCACCACTCTTGTCCAACCTAATGTAGAGAATCTCAAGTGAAAAAAATTACTCTGGCAGCATTGATCATCGGCACCTTCGCAGCAGCTACGGCACAAGCACAATCGAACGTCACCGTGTACGGCCTGGTTGACCTCGGTATTGCCAAGACCACTGGCCAGCCGACGGTACAACGCGAAAACAACGCGTCGCGCCTCGGTTTCAAGGGTACGGAAGATCTGGGTGGCGGCCTGTCCGCAATTTTCAACCTGGAAAGTGAATTCCTGGCAGACACCGGCGCGCAAAAAGGCGTGTTGTTCGACCGTCAAGCGTATGTGGGCTTGAAAGGCGCGTTTGGTACCGCCATCCTGGGCCGCACCAAGAATCTGGTCGATGGCACCATCGCCCGCGTCGATCCGTTCAACACCTACGGCGTGGTCGGCAAGAACAATGAAACCTTGCTGCGTTCGGGCGTCGGTTCGTCGCGCGTCAACAATGCCGTGACCTACAACAGCCCAAGCTTTGAAGGTTTCGTGGGCAGCCTGCAATACGTGTTGAGCGAAGTCAACAGCGCTGACGCAGGCGTGATTGGCCTGGCAACCTACGACAACGGCCCGATCAGCTTGCACGCCGGCTACGAAAAAGCCGTGCAAGCAACGGCAACGGCCGCCAAGCCTGACCTGTGGTCCATCGGTGGCGGCTATAAATTCGGCCCGGCCAAGATCACGGCCGCCTACTCGAAAGGCGACACCAAGGTAGCCACGACTGGTGAATTCAAGTCCTACCTGATCGGCCTGAACTACACGGTTGGCGGCGGCGATGCCAAAGTGTCGTATGGCAAGCAAGAGCAAAGCAACAACAAGTTCAAGGATCAGGACACCATCAAGGAATTCGGCGTCGGCTACGACTACCACCTGTCGAAGCGCACCGACGTGTACGCTTACGCTGGCCGCGAGCGCGTGAAGTCGCTGACCTCGTACCAGATCGGCCTGGCACACAAGTTCTAAGCATCGTTCGATGTGACGACGTGAAAGGCGCCTGCGGGCGCCTTTTTTATTGCATCGCCGCCGCTGCCGCCTCCGCATGCATGGGCAGCGAGATGTCGATGCGCGTGCCGCCCAGTTCGCTGTCGGCGCCGATATGGATGCTGCCGTTCAATCCCCACACCCGTTCGCGCATGCCCAGCAAGCCCAGGGCCGTGGCTTTTTCCAGGTCGTGTTCGGCAATCCCGCGGCCGTCGTCCTGGATGGTGATGGCCAGCGAGGAATCGATGCGGTGCAGGGCGATGGTGATGTGGCTGGCCTCGGCATGGCGCGCGATATTCGTCAGCGCTTCCTGCACGATGCGGTAGATGGCCGTGCTGCGCGCATCGTCGAGTACGAGGTCGGCCTCGTCGGCCAGCAAGTCGAAATGGATGGCGCGGCGCAGCAGGAAGTCGTGGCGCAGTTTTTGCAGCGCAAAATATAATCCGCCTTCATCGAGCGCGCGTGGACGCAGGTTGCTGGCGATGCGCCGCAACGAGGTGATGGCCGTCACCAGCAAGCCATCCATGCTGTGCAGCAAGGCTTGCAGGGACTCGGTGGTGTCCGTGTGCTGGCGCACCAGGGTCAGGTCGACGCGTAAGGTGGCCAGCAATTGCCCCAGGTCATCATGCAATTCACGCGCGATATGCTTGCGCTCCTCTTCGCGGATGGATTGCAGTGCACTCGACAATTCGCGCAGTTGCGAAAAGGAGCGGGCCAGCTGTTCATGCATCTGCTGGCGCGCGCTGATGTCGCGCACGATGATGGTAAACACGCTATGGCCGTCTTCCTGCATGGCCGAGAGCGAGCCTTCGAGGGGAAACATGAGGCCATCGCTGCGCCGTCCCGTCAGCGTGTAATCGGTGGCGCGCCGGCCCGTCAGGCGCAGCTCCTGGCTGATGTCGCCAAACGGCGGATCGCCATCGTGCTTGCCCAGGCCGCCCAGGGTGCGCAAGTCGCGCAGGATGTAGTGGCCCAGGCGCATGCCGCGCATGCCGGCCGGCGTGTCGTCGAACAATCTGGCTGCCGCCGCGTTCGCATGCAGGATGATTTGCCCGCTGTCGATGCTGATGAAGGCGTCGCTGGCGCTGTCGATGATGGCCTGGCCGCGGGCCTGCCGCTGCCGGCGGGCTTTCAGTGGAGGAAACAAGCACAGCAAAAGCATCGCTGCCATGCCTAGCGGCAGGATGCGCAGCAGTGTCGAACTGCCTCGGTCAGGCATGGGATTCTCCTTGCGAACGTGAACGAAGGCAGGCAAGACAGGAGCGACGGACAGGACTTGATATAGCCTATGCCTGTTGGCGCGGCGTGGCTTGATGTGGCGCAGGAAGGGGAAAGAAGAGGGGCGCGCGCCGCGCCGGCCTGGGCCGGGCGGCGGCGGGAGACTTACATTTGCTTGAACAGGTGCAAGAAGCTGCGGCTCACTTCGAGCTTGTCGGACTTGCCTTTGATGAGTACCAGGTGGCGGCCGCGGATGTCGCGCGTCACGCCTTCGATGGCATTCACGTTGACCAGGGTGGCGCGGTGGATTTGCCAGAACAACGAAGGATCGAGCTCTTCGGCCAGGTCGCGTACGGGCTTGCGGATCAATGCCTCGTACTTGGCGGTCTGCACGCAGGTGTATTTCTCGTCAGAACGGAAGAACAGGATATCTTCCACGGGGATCATGCGCAAGTCCTGGCCGATGCTGGCCTGTATCCATTGCAGGTAGGTGGGCTTGGCCGTGATTTTTTCCGCCAGCTGCGACAGCATGGCCGTGACGCTGCTGTTGACGTCCAGGGCCGGCTTGTTCAAGTGCGTTTTCAGGCGCTCCACGGTGACCAGCAAGCGCTCATGCTCGGGCGGCTTGAGCACGTAGTCGACTGCGCCCCGCTCGAAGGCTTCGACGGCGTGGCTATCGTAGGCCGTGACGAAGACGATATGCGTCTTGCTGCCGATCACTTGCGCCGCTTCCATGCCTGTCTTTCCCGGCATGCGGATATCGAGGAAGGCAAAATCCGGTTTGAGTTGTTCCACCAGTTCGATCGCTTCGTCGCCATTCTTGGCTTCGCCGATGATTTCCAGTTCAGGCCAGGCTTGGCCCAGGCGCAGGCGCAGCTGGTCGCGCATCAGTCTTTCGTCGTCGGCAATAATAGCGGTAGGCATAGGTCTCAAGTGTGAACAGGCGAAGATTGATTATTCAATGATTTAGCGTTTTTATCAACTACTCTGTCTTATTTGGACAATTGATATGGCACTTCGATCACGGCGCACACGCCGGACGGTTGATTTGGCGTAATGGTCAGGCTGCCCTGGTCGCCATGCAACAGCTTCAGGCGCTCGCGGATGGTGGGCAAACCCAGTCCCGTGCCATCGCTGGGCACCACGCCAAAGCCCAGGCCGTCATCGGTCACCGTCACGCGCAGCTTGCTGTGCGCCACTTCGGCCACGATGCGCAGGGTGCCGCCCTCCGGTTTGACTTCCAGGCCGTGCTTGATGGCATTTTCCACCATCGATTGCAGCATCATGGGCGGGAAGGCGGCGCTGCGCAGGCCGTCGGGAATCTGGAAGTCGACGGTCAGGCGTTCTTCCATGCGCATTTTCAGCAGGTTCAAGTACGCTTGCACCATGTCCGCTTCACGGCCCAGGTTGGTAATCAGGGCGTTGTCGCGCATTTGCGGCAGCACGGCGCGCAGATACTGGATCAGGCTGCGCTGCATCTTGGCCGCGCGCGGCGGGTCGACCTGGATCAGGTGTTCGACGGAAGCAAGCGTGTTGAACAGGAAATGCGGCTCGACCTGGGCTTGCATCATCTGCATCTTCGCTTCGCTGAGCTGGCGCTGCATGGATTCGCGCTCGGCGGCCTCGTTTGCCGTGACGGTTTCCGCTTCCGCGCGTTTCTTGCCGCCGACCAAGGCCTTCATGGCGAACAGGGCCAATACCAGCAAGGACACAAAGCTCTTGAACCAGGTCGACGCTTGCTGGTGATAGCGCGACACTTTTTGTTCTGCCGCATCATCGACGGCTTCTTCGATGGCATTCGACAATTCCTCACCGATTTGCGGCGGCAGTTCAATATGGACTTCTTCGCCCGAGGCATTCGTCGTTACTGGGTAGCTGGGCTTGGCGGGGGCGGCCGGCGGTTCCGGCGGCGCCGGCGGCACGGCGTTTGCGTGCTCGTCCGCCTCGGCGGCATCGGCCGGCTCGCTGGCCGCATCCGTCGTGCTGCTGCGCCGGTTCTTGCTGTTGCGGGGATTGAAATGGATGCCCGTATCGTCGATCAGGATATTGGTTTCACCCGAGCCCTTGCTGCTGCGCTTGTGCGACTTGATGACCACTTCTTCATTCTGACTGGACGAGAACAGTTCATCTTGCAAAATGGAACCGGCGATCAGGGCCAGCGCAGCGAACAGGAAGAATTTCCACCAGGACAGTTGGGTGACCCAGGTCGTCGTCGCGTCGAATGCCCGTTGCAACCAAGCGAGGATGGTTTTCAACAATTGGGGCAGGCTGGAAATCGGAAGCATGGGGGCACTTTCAAGTACAAGAGTTAATCGACGCAGCGGGCAAGTTTAACCTCTTGTTGAGCCGCGTCAGAGTCTGATGTTGCCACTGTGCCTAAAGACCACGAACTACGCCAGCCGATTGCGACAGGCTGCACAAAAAGGCGCTTGAAGTGAAGACAAGGCTTGCTGGGCTGTGAGAGCGGGGAAATAGCCCTTGCGGAGAGTGCAGGGCACGGCTATAATTCGCCCCCTCGCTGAACGACGCATGCAAATGCCGAGTGAGACGAGAAAAAGAAGGAGTTGACGGACGTAGCAAATTGCTTCATACTCTTCCTTCTTCGCAGCTGACAAACACAACGCTTTGTCGATAGCGCGAAAGCAGTAACCGAATACAGTTCTTTAACAATTAACAGTCGATAAGTGTGGGCATTTGATGTAAGT
>NZ_JAPWIB010000006.1:0-273390 GCF_030587305.1 Janthinobacterium sp. SUN206
ATGCCTGATGACCATAGCAAGTTGGTCCCACCCCTTCCCATCCCGAACAGGACCGTGAAACAACTTTGCGCCGATGATAGTGCTGCAACCAGTGTGAAAGTAGGTTATCGTCAGGCTTGTTATATAAAAAAACCCCGCTAGGTGCGGGGTTTTTTTTCGTCTGCAGCATTCATCGGATCAGATGCCCCAGGTGATGCTTTCACCCTCCGCCTTGGCCGAGCGCAGCATTTCCATCAAGGGATAGGCGCGCTGTGAAAAATGCACTTTTTGTGCGCGCGCATGGGCGCCTGTTTCGCCGTCTTCCAGCGTTTCCGGCGTATGCGCATCGTGTTCGATGTCATTTTCCGGATGCAGTTTGCTTTCCGCGACTTCTTTTTCCAGCAGGGCCAGGGCATCGCCCGCTTCCGCTGGCGTGATGACGCCGCGCGTGGGGTTCTTGTGCAGGATGTCGAGGATGCGCTGGGCATGCTCCTGGTACATCAGCACTTCTGGGGAGGATTTGGATTTGAATGAGATCAACATAAGCGCTTTCTGAAACTTGTTGTTAGTGTCGAAACAATATCACGACTTGAAATGTCGCACAGGCCGTCCGATTGCCCGGATTGCACATTTGCAAGCCGGATAGGGCCATCTGTTGGACAACGCACGTATTTACAAGAGCGTGTTTACCGTGAAAACATCCGTTTAAGCGATCGTTAAGTCTCAATCCAGTTTCACCGAGTCCATGAAGGTGTCGATGGTGTCACGCGACAGCTTGCTTTCTTCACCGAGTATGATGATCTGGAAGATGCGTTTGTCCTGCGCCACAAAACGGCCGACCAGCAGGACGGGCTTGCCCTGCTGCGTCCCCGTCGCTTCGACGCTCAGCGCGCTGCGTTGATGGCTGCCGGCCGCCGTGCTGCTGGCCGTCGATGCGGATTTCTCGCTGCGCACGACACCATTGATATTTTTCAACAGGGCTGTCTGCATGGCGGGCAGGGCCGTTTGTGCCTGTTCCGCGCTGTCGAGCATGGCGCTGCCGATGGCGAAGGTATTGCCATCGACCTCGCTCGCCGTCATGGTCAGGCTGACTTTCTTGCCGTCGAGATCGATTTCGCGCGTCAGCACGGCCGGCTTGCCCGGAAACAGGGCCGTAAACTGGGCGTCGGGGCTGCGATAGTCGCGCCAGTCGAATTTCGGACTGCAGGCGGACAGGACGCTGGCGGCCGCGAATGTAGCCAGAAAGAGGGCAAGTGATGTTTTTTTCATCAGCAGATGGTAGCAGCGCTGCCAATCACGCGCAATCGCGCACGTGCGGGGTTCACCGCTTGCCTTATATCTCGCGCAGTACGCGCCGGTACTGGATCGCTTCGGCAACATGCGGTTGCGTGATGGCGGGGCTGCCCGCCAAGTCCGCGATACTGCGCGACACGCGCAGCACCCGGTGGTAGGTGCGCGCCGACCAGTGCAGGCGCGTCATGGCGCCATGCAACAACTGTTCGCCATGTGGTTCCAGGCGACAATGTTGTTCGATTTCCGTGTTACTCAGCTGCTGGTTCGCTTTTCCCTGGCGTGCCAGTTGCAAGGCATAGGCTGCCGCTACCCGCGCGGCGATCGCTTGCGTACTTTCGCCGGCGCCTGCACGTCGCCCCAGCGCCGTCGGCGGCATGGCGGCCACTTCAATCTGCAGGTCGATACGGTCGAGCAGGGGGCCCGACAGACGATTGTGATAGCGCAACACGGCATCTGGCGTACAGCGGCAACGACCGGAAGCGTGACCCAGATAGCCGCACGGGCAAGGATTCATGGCGGCAATCAATTGAAAACGGGCAGGAAACTCGGCCTGGCGTGCCGCGCGTGAAATGCTGATCACGCCCGATTCCATGGGTTGGCGCAGCACGTCGAGCACCCGGCGGTGGAATTCGGCAATTTCATCGAGAAACAGCACACCGCAGTGGGCCAGCGAGATTTCACCTGGCCGCGGCACGTTGCCGCCGCCCACCAGGGCTACGCCGGACGCCGTCTGGTGCGGGGCGCGATAGGGCCGCCGTTTCCAATGTTCCACCTTGAAGTGGCTGCCCAGCGAATGCACGGCCGCCGATTCCAGCGCCTCGTCATCGCTCATGGGCGGCAGCACGCCGGGGAAGCGGCTGGCCAGCATGGTCTTGCCTGCGCCCGGTGGTCCCACCATCAGGACGTTGTGACCGCCCGCTGCCGCCACTTCCAGTGCGCGTCGCGCCTGCAGCTGCCCTTGCACGTCGGCAAAGTCGGGATAGGGAAAAGCGTGCGCTGCCAGCACGGGCTGGTGGCGTTGCAGGGCAGTCTGGCTGGCGTGCCTGGCAAAATGCGCGCAGACCTCGAGCAGGCTGTGGGCGGGATAGATGCAGGCATCGCTGACGAGAGCCGCCTCGTCCGCGTTCGCCTGCGGCAGGATGAAGGCGCGTGGCGTGCCTGACTGGCTGCGCTGCATGGCAAAGGTCATGGCCAGGGCGCCGCGGATGGGACGTAACTGGCCAGACAGCGACAGTTCGCCCGCGAATTCATAGTGCTGTAATTGGTCGCCCGGCAACTGGCCGGAGGCGGCCAGGATGCCCAGTGCGATGGGCAAGTCGAAGCGGCCCGATTCCTTGGGCAAGTCTGCCGGCGCCAGATTGGCCGTGATGCGCCGCGCCGGCATCTCGAAGCCGCAGTTTTGCAACGCGGCACGCACGCGGTCGCGCGACTCCTTCACTTCCGTATCCGGCAGGCCGACTATCGTAAAGGATGGGTGAAAAACACCAAAAGTATTTACGCAATTCCTGCTGATTTGCTCTATTGGTACTAAAATCCACCCACACATTTCTTTTTGTTGCCAATTTAAAATGCAATAAGTACAATTCCCTTGTTATGTTCGTTGTTCCGATGTTCAACGCGTTCGTCCGAAAAGGATTTGATATGGGATTCGAAATTAAGGGGTTAAAAGAGGCGCAAGAGAAGCTGAAGTTCTTGGCCTCAGTGGACGACCAGGAATTACCTTTTGGGGAACTGTTGCCCCCTGAGTTCATTTCAGCAGCATCATCGTACGGTTCAGTAAAGGAACTTTTTGACTCTAGCGGTTTTACTGTCAACAGCCATGAAGACTTAAAGCCGATCCCCGTTGATAAGTGGGACGAGTTTATTGCTGAACATACCAGTTATCCAAGTTGGCAAGAGATGCTGAGTGCGGCAACGGCGAAATGGATAGCGAACAAACGCTGAATTTTCTAGGCGGCTTTCAAAATCCTGTACACGGACGCTATCCCGATGCCAGCGGCGTCCGCTATTTCTTGCCTCGTAAGCCCTTTTGATGCCAGTTCTAACACTTTGGCGCTCTTGGCCTGTGCTGTTGGTGCGCGGCCCTTGTACTTGCCTTCGGCCTTCGCTGCTGCTATTCCGACTGCTTGCCTCTCCAGCATTTGTTCGCGTTCAAAGGTAGCGACGGATGCAAACAGATTGAAGGTTAGGCGTCCGTTCGGGGTGGCTGTGTCGCAGTTCAGGTCAAGAATGCGGATTGTTGCGCCAGCCTTAGATACTTGGGCTTCAATTTCCATCATATGGATCATAGAGCGCGCAGCCCGGCTTAGGGAGGTGAACACCAACACATCACCCTTGACGAGCTTGGCAAGCACTTTGGCGAACTCTGTGCGCTCTTCCATCTTCATGCTGCTTACTTGCTCTTGGAAGATTGATTGATTGTCGCAGCCTGCGGCCTTCAATTTTGCGATCTGGTCAGCCAAGCCTGCTAGTTGATCCGAAGTCGAAGTTCTTGCGTAGCCGTAGATGGTTGACATATCAATCCTTTTTACAAATAGAGTCTAGATGCAATGATAATATATCATATGGGTATATTTTGCAATCTATTGATAGGTTTTTGGCTTTGGCAATTATCGACCGTTGAACCCTGCCCTTGTGATAGAGAAGAAGATTAAGGGCGCAACATTTCCCATAGTTCCATGCCAACCGCCTCCGCAAGATGCTCCATGTTGTCAATCGAGATGTTCCGTTCGCCTCTTTCAACTTGGCCTATGTAAGTTCGATGAAGCCCGGCCTTCTCTGCGAGGACTTCTTGAGAAAGCTTCAAATTTTCGCGGGCGCGGCGAAGTGTTAGGCCAAAGTGGACTTTAAGCGACGCTCTTTTAGTAGTGGTATCGGTATCTTTTTTCACCTCGTAAGGGTGAATTTTTGATGACTATGGGTCTACAGAGTTTGAGTAGCTATGTTAACATTCACCTTGAGAATAACTAGAATTAATTGCATATTTGATACGCTCTTCAGAAGTTCAGCATCGAGTGGGGCAGTAAAAAACAAGGTGCATCCTACGAGGAGACGGCGTTGCGTGCGATTTCATTTACATATCCATAGGAATTACAGTGAATAAATTAATATTGGTCTTCTTAGTATTGTTTTGTGTATTTGAACCAGCTATTGCACAAAAAAATGGCGATAGTGTATTGGAGTGTCGCACTATAAAAGATAGTGGTAAGCGTATGCAATGCTACGATAAAATCTCTGTATTAGAAATAAAAGAGAAAAAGAAAACGGAAAGTGTCGTAGCTCATTGGGAGAAGGAGCCAAATTCTTTTCTTTCAGTGAAATTGGGTGAGAAGATAGAACTTTCCATTTTAAACATTTGCCCTAATTATCCAACATATGACAATAGCTTTTTTGCTATTGATACTATAAAATGGGAAAATTCTGGAAAGCCGCTGTGTTATTTTTTTTACAGCAATGATAATCACACTTGGGCAAAATTTTATGGGTATGGAGTAGAAGCTTTTCGTGATGGTAAAATTATTTTCAATGATAGTAAAATTGTTGAGAAAATTTCTGTTAAATTTTTCTCTTATGATTATGCCGGTGTCTATGATTTATTGGTTAAGCGCTATGGAATACCTTCTGTGACAAAAAAGAGTGAAATAAGATTGGTGAGTGGTGCAAGCCTGCCTAATGAAACAAGTATGTGGATGGGCGAGAAGGTAAATATTCTTCTTGAGTCATTTGCAGAACGTCAAATTGATGGGAAGATTCGAGATTACGGGCAGGTTATAGTCGCCACTCAAGAATATATGAAAAAAAATGAATCAAAATCAAATGAAAATATTAAGGAAATGGCTGATAAGCTATAGTATTTGATTTGATTGAATATTTTTATGTTTTCAAGTATTTGTGCATTTTAGATAATTGGAAATTTCAGAAATGTGCATGAAGTTAAGTCCTCTTTTTGTGTATTTGTTAGATATTTCTTCGGGTAAATTATTGCCGAAAATAATAATGTAATTCTCGCGGCCAAGAGTTTTTTGGATTAGCAGGTGCTTGGTCAGGCTGTGGTTGAAAGCATGTAAGAGGCAATCGCTACGCCATTTAGAGTTCCACAATGCTTTGCTTACTTCATGGTATTTTAGGTCTGCATCGCTGCCGAAGCGATAACGATACTGCGCACGAAGTTTTTTTTCGGATGCCTCGTGCGACTGCTTGGAGTTCAATACTGAAAACTTGGTTTCAAAGAATGTAACTTTCCCGGTGACACTGCATGTGTGTTTGAAGTCCGGTAGATATGTTCCAGTGAATCCACGTTTGTCCGTGAACTCAGTTTGAAAGTCTGGTGAGAAGGACTGGCAGGGAAGAACATTAAGTGTTGCGAGAAATTGGGCGGCGTCGCCTTCGGAAATAGATGCAAAGCGTTTAGACATAGGAATATCCTTCAAGTGATTTGAAATTGAGTTTTAATATTTGGGAAAGGGCCGAGATGGGCCGCAGGGCATTGCTGAGGAATGGCTAAACTTCAGTACAGAAAAACATGTACTTCGTATTAAGTAAGAATATAGTGCTTGGTGTGATCAGGGTGATCAGAAAGTATAAGCTACTGTTTTTAAATGATAATATGGTAATTCATGGGGTGATCATTAGGGTGATCATGGGGTGATCAAATCCCTCTTGGGGTGATCAGAATGGCGCTGATGGCGTTGCTGTGGTGTGGCTTTCAGCAGGTTCCCATTGGCGCTTATGCGCTACTCTAATTTCGTCTAATTTCATATTGATCGGGTGGCACAAACTTGTTAGCTTTCCGTCGATACGTGGTCTTGCATTTACATAACCGGCTTCACGTAACAGGTGCGGCACTTGCCGGGAGTTCGGGCGCTGCATCTTCTCGGTGTCGTAGGCATCCATTAATTCCGAGTGAGTGAACACAACGTGTTCTAATATGTAGTTATTTAGGAATTGCGAGTGGATATCCGCAGACATTCCAATCATGCTTTTTAGGTTAGCGCTTTGGTCGATGTGCTTCGGATTGAATCCTTCAAGGGAGTAAGACATAAACCAATTGTGTACAGCGCACAATGAGCCAGGTAGCGCAAGCCAGTCAGCCAATGTCTTAATGAATCTTTGCGTTTCTTCTTTGTCGTGTCGATGAATTAACGGGGCGGGTGAGTACCAACGTCTTTCATTTTCGGCAAGGTGCAAAGGGCGGTCGTCGTTGCTGGCGAGCATGAACCGTGTGTAAGTTCGCACCATTCCACCTTGTTGGTGCTTGCGTTCCGTGTAAGCCCGTTCCTCTGATAGTAAGCTTTTAAGTTTGGTTTGGGTGTCGTCCGATCCTTGCGCGGGATCGTCAAGCAGCACCAGCAAGTTATCTTCAAGCATCGTAGAAAACTGCCCCATCACTTTGGAAAAGCTGCTTACCACACTGGTGTGATGTAGTAAGGGATGAAGGATTGACTCCACAAGGAAGCCTTTGCCTGTACCTACATCGCTGCATAGCATTACGTGCCACGATGGGCGTTCTTGGGGGTACTGGAATATGTGAGAAAGCCATTGTGTAAATATGTGGCGCTCTGCTGGATCGGGAGCGAGGCGTTCTAAGTATTCCAAAAACAAAGGGGAAACGCTGGCGCTGTCTGTCGTTGGTGTGTACTTGCGATACGTATTGACATACAAACATTCCGTTTGTGGTTCTGTAAAAAACTCAGTATCGACAGGTACAAACTTAGTACCGACTACGTGAGGCAAAGTGTAGGTGATGTAGGACGGCGAACGATAGGAGCACTTTTGCTTGTTCACGAATAGCCAGCGGGAAAAATCGTTGTCAATGAATGATAGGGGCAAGGGTTTACCGTTGAAACGGTTGAATAGGCGGGTGTAGTTGGATGAGGCATCATCAAGCTTGCAGAATCCGCGAGCTTTGAGAGTTGCAACATAGGCGGCAAGGGTGATCTTGTCGGCGGGGCTTGGTTTATTAGGCGGTGTTGGTGCTGGCGTTTCAGGCGTTACTAGGGTTAGGTTTGGCACGGTCATTGATATCCTTGTTCAATAGGTTGCCGGAAGCGGCGGTAAGAATCAGTTGTTCGATCAGTTTTGAAGATGGCATAGCAGCGCTCTCACACAGAGTTTTCAGCATGATCCAAGTAGATGGTAGTAAGTAGATGTAAGAGCGTTGCAATGCTTGCCCTGCGGCGTTCTGGCAGGTCTGGCGCTGGGTATGAGGGATCGTGGTCGGTCGATTTGTCATGATGCGGTTGCTCTTTTGAAGGCCACTGTGTACCTGGAGGGGGCGTTGAGGCGGAAATTGCACAGAAGCTTGTTGATGACGAATTGTGTAAATTTAACTCCGCGTAACGTTCGGTGGCCTTCGGTGTTTAAAACGGTGGCAATCTCTTTTGCGCCTATGCCTTCAAGGTGAAGGGCATGCAGTCGGGCGATGGTGATGTCAATTGGTTGAATCATGTTGCTTCCTTTTTAAAAATATGATATAGTTTTCATTGGGGTACTTATTATTCCTTTATTGAGTTAGCATTATACCATAATCGTGTCTTCTTGTCAATAGGGCAAACAAGCAAGCCTCGTGCCAGATTTTAAAAATAGAATACAAGCATACTCATTAAACAAAATGAGAATGATTCTTATTTATAAAATATTCTGTAAGGCGCTTTCTCTATGGCGTTGCAGCGAAGATTAGCGCCAAATATGGTTTGGCTAGGTAGGTGCCAACTCTCCCAAAAGAACGTCTTAAAGGCTGTTTTATAAGGGATAAGTGGCACTTTTGAGGCTCTTTTACGGCTAATTTGGGCTGTGGGGCGTGGGGTACTAAACCATATCTGATTCGTCCGAGTGGGAAGTGTAATGTTGTTTAAAATATCACAACTTTCTTGGTTGTGTGCCTATGCAAGGCTTTAGAAGTCCACAATCGGATAAGGTTCCTTCTGTGCATCCTGTAACCGTATGCGTTCGTCTAATTCCTCTATGTAGTCGATAGGTGCAATAACGTTGCTGTCAAGTTGCATATAGGCAAGAATTAGCTTGTTGCTCCGGAAGATTCCGTAGCCTGTAGTATCCCTGCTGTCCCCGCAACCTTTCCTAATCGCCACAACAATCTTGAGGCGCTTTAGGAGGGCGTTAGCTTGCGCTCTGCCTTCATAACTCACTAAGTCCAGATCGGCGAAGAACGCTTCCTTGTCAATGATAGTGTCAGCCGCCAAGGAAGCGGCGAGGGTGTTACGTTCATCAATCAGGGCTGCAATGACCTGCTCTTGCTTCTGTAATGACTGCGCGCCACGAGCTGATGGGAACGAGTCAAGTGCCGTTGCTAGGTCTTGTAGCTTGTCTTGCTCCGCTAGAAGTTTGCCCCTTACTGCCTGCAAGTCATGTTCTAACTTGGAGGCGTTGGCTTGAACTAAGGACTGATTGCCAACCTTGGCGAGTATTTCACGGAATACGAGTTCTGATTCGTCCAGTCTCACGCTCTTGGCGTCACATATGCCCTTGCGGGTGCCTTGGCAAGTGAGGTACGTGTAACCTTTTGGCGGCAAGCCTTTACTGACCATGTGCATAGATGACTGGCACTTAGTGCACAGCGCAACACCTGACCAAACATTGAAGTTTTTAGATTGCTTGGTTGACCGGTTGATGTAGCGGCCTGTACTGGCCTCTTGTGCTCGGTCGAATAATGACTCTTCGATAGCTGCGGGGAAAAAGCCGGGGATAGCATTGCCAGACGGTGTACGAGCCTTGCCTGATCCTGTGCGGGGCTGATATTCGCCAAGGACTGCTCTATTAGATAGTAAGCGGTTGATGCTGGTAGTCGCCCATGATCCCCCCTTAAACGCTGGGATGCCTTCCCCATTCAGTATCTTGGCAATCGAGCCTCTTCCTCTGCCGTCTATAGATAGTTGAAAGATGCGGCGCACAAGTTCTGCTCGCTCGGGGTGCAAGGCATAACCCCCTACCTTGGTGTAGGTGATCCAAAGGGGGGCATTGTTGCCAAGGGGGGTAAGGTCGGCGGCGGCATTTTCCTTCTTCTTGCGCCATGCATCACCCAGAAGGCCGGACTTCCTCAAGCTTTCCCCGTGCGCTCGCGTCATTATGAAGATCGACATAATTAGATCAAGCTCTGAAAATTCGCTGGTGTACACCTTACCGTCAGTTAGCGTGACAACATTGATGTTTGCGTTCAGGAGGTCGATGAAACGCGGTAGGGCGTGCTTGACATGCTCCCTGCTGAGGCGATCTAAGTTTTCTACTATCAGGGTGGAGCCTGGAGGGATTGAGCCGTCTTTGACGAGGCGTAGGAAGCGGGCGAGTTGTCCGTTTTCTCCGAGGTGTTCGGCCTTGAACCCTGATTTGCCACGGTCAAGGAAGGTGTACTCCTCGCTTTGAACCAAAGATAGATTGTGTTTGGCGCAGTAGATGGCGCACTCTTCAAGCTGCCTTGGCTCACTACGGCCCTTGCGTTGTTCAGAGGACGAGAATCTTATATATGAATAGGCTTTGTGCATTGGTGTATTCTAGCCGTCCTTTGTAAACGAAGGCAAGCCATTGGCAAGGTGGACTTCGACACTTACCTCGGGCGCCTCCATGCCGGCCAGGGCGCGGCTTTTCAGGACGGCCAGGCTCATCAGACTCCCCTGTAGCGCGGACGCGGGCAGGATCAGTCTAGCGCTTGAAAAGGTGTGAGGCTTGAGGTATGCCAGCAAGGTCGCCGATTACGGCGCCCTGCGTGCAGCAGCGGTTCAGGCTTTTGGATCGTTCAGGCGCGTTTCCAGTTCGATCAGACGCAATTCCAGTGCATCCAGTTTGGCACGGGTCTTGGCCAGCACTTGCGCCTGGATATCGAATTCCTCGCGCGTGACGAGATCGAGGCGGGCGAAGCCCTGGGTCATCATCGATTTCACATTTTTCTCGATATCCTTGGCCGGCGAGTTTTCGATGGCTTGATGGATCTTGCCCTGCAAGTCGTTAAAGAAGGTATTCATGTCCATGGTCAGTCCTTTTATGGTGCGGCCTGTGCATCGCACCATTGCGGTGCACAGCGGCGTTAATCTGGTGCGAAACTGGGCGCTTCATTGTGCTTCAGCAGTCCGTTGCCGCATTCCTGGCCGTGTGCAGGGTATGTATGGACGGAAATGCACCTGTCAAGGTGGCAATAGAGCTGGCACGTATTCTGCTAAAGAAGGTATGAACGCTTTGTGATCTCCAGCCAAGATTTTAAACCTCAACCGCTTTAAAAGTTCAATAAAAGGGAATCGCCATGAAGAATCTGTCCAAGAACATGACTTTAGCTGCAGCGTTGACGCTGGCCATGACCGCCTTGTGCGGTAGCGCCATGGCCCAGGATGCAGTGGCGGCGCCTGCTGCGGCCGAAGCGGTACCTGATAACGTGGTGAGCTACAACGTGGCGCTGACCAGCGACTACCGTTACCGCGGCATCTCGCAAAGCCGCTTGAACCCGGCCATCAGCGGCGGTGCCGACTATACCCATAACCCGACGGGCCTGTATGTGGGCACCTGGCTGTCGAGTATCAAATGGATCAAGGACGGCGGCGGCGATACCAATCTGGAATGGGATATCTACGGCGGCAGGCGGGGCGAGATCAGCAAGGATTTTACCTATGACGTGGGCGGCCTGTACTACTTCTACCCATCGAATGGACTGAGCACCAATGCCAACACCTTCGAGCTGTATGGCCAGCTGGGCTATGGCCCCGCGTACATCAAGTACTCGCATTCGACCACCAATCTGTTCGGCGTGGCCGACAGCAAGAACAGCGGCTACCTCGACGTGGGTGCCAACGTCGAGGTGCACGACGGTTACATCTTGAATCTGCACGCCGGGCGCCAGAAGGTAGAACACAACGATTCCCTCAGCTACAGCGATTACAAGATCGGCGTGACCAAGGACTTCGGCATGGCGACCGTTGCCCTGGCGGTCGTCAAGGCCAATATCGTATCGCTGGCACCGAATGGCAAGAATCTGGCGAAATCCGGTCTCGTGCTGACCGTATCGAAAACCTTTTAAGCGAGACAGCCATGAAAATGATTACTGCAATCATTAAACCGTTCAAACTGGACGAAGTACGCGAAGCTTTGTCGGCTATCAATGTGCAAGGCATTACCGTCACGGAAGTCAAGGGTTTCGGCCGCCAGAAAGGTCACACGGAACTCTACCGTGGCGCCGAGTATGTCGTTGATTTCTTGCCAAAAACCAAGATCGAAGCGGCCGTCGATGACGCCATTGTCGACCAGGCCATCGAAGCGATCGAAGGCGCCGCGCGTACCGGTAAAATCGGTGATGGCAAGATTTTCGTCTACAACCTGGAACAGGTCATCCGCATCCGTACCGGTGAAACCGGCAACGAAGCGCTCTAAGGGGAATATTGATGCATAAAAATATAACAAAATTGCTAGCCGGGATAGCCTGTCTGTGTGCGTTTGGTGTCGCCACGCCGAGCTTTGCCGATGCGCCCGCCAAGACGGAGGCTGCCACGACCGCGGCCGTCGCCGCTCCGGCCGTGACGCCCGTGCCTGACGCAGCCGCACCGGCTGCCGCCGCTCCGGCCCCGGCCGTTGCCGCGCCAGCCGCCGCGCCCGTTGCCAACAAGGGCGACACCAGTTTCATGATGATCAGCACCTTGCTGGTGATCTTGATGACGATCCCCGGCCTGGCCCTGTTCTACGGCGGCCTGGTGCGTTCGAAAAACATGCTGTCGGTGCTGATGCAGGTGTTCATGGTGTTCGCGCTGGTCATCGTCCTGTGGTGCATCTACGGCTACTCGATTGCCTTCACGGAAAAAACCGCCTTCTTCGGTGGCTTCGACCGCCTGTTCCTGAACGGCATCTGGGATCCGGCCAAGGGCACGTTTGCCGCCGCCGCCACCTTCAGCAAGGGCGTCGTCATTCCCGAGTTCGTCTTCGTCGCTTTCCAGGGCACGTTTGCCGCCATCACATGCGCGCTGATCGTCGGCGCCTTTGCCGAGCGCGCCAAGTTTGCCGCCGTGCTGGCCTTCGTCGTGCTGTGGTTCACGTTTGCCTACCTGCCAGCGGCCCACATGGTGTGGTTCTGGACCGGTCCTGACCTGATCACCAATGCCGCCACCTCGGCCAGCGAAGCCTTGAAGGCGGGTTGGATCTGGCAAAAAGGCGCGCTGGACTTCGCCGGCGGCACCGTGGTGCACATCAACGCCGCTGTCGCCGGCCTGGTGGGGGCCATCATGATCGGCAAGCGCGTCGGTTACGGCCGCGAATCGATGGCGCCGCACTCGCTGACGATGACCATGATCGGCGCTTCGCTGCTGTGGGTGGGCTGGTTCGGTTTCAATGCCGGTTCCTCGCTGGAAGCGGGCGACGTGGCGGCTTTGGCCTTCGTCAATACCTTGCTGGCAACGGCCGCCGCCACCCTGTCGTGGGTGTTTGGCGAATGGATTTCCAAGGGCAAGCCTTCCATGCTCGGTGGCGCGTCCGGCGCCGTGGCTGGCCTGGTGGCGATCACCCCGGCGGCCGGCTTTGTCGGCCCGATGGGCGGCCTCGTCATCGGCTTGCTGGCCGGCGTCGTCTGCCTGTGGGGCGTGAATGGCCTGAAACGCCTGATCGGCGCCGACGATTCGCTCGACGTATTCGGCGTGCATGGCGTGGGCGGTATCCTGGGTGCCTTGCTGACGGGTGTGTTTGCTGCACCACAACTGGGCGGCCAGGGCATCTTCGACTATGTCACCAACAAGATGTCGGCGGATCCGTACTCGATCGGCCACCAGGTGTGGGTGCAGGCGCAAGCGGTCGGCACCACCATCCTCTGGTCGGCCCTGGTTTCCCTCGTTGCCTATAAACTGGTCGACATCGTCATCGGCCTGCGCGTACCGGAAGAAGAAGAGCGCGAAGGCCTCGATATCACCAGCCACGGCGAGCAAGCGTATCATGGCTAAATAGCAATTATCTGGCATGCCAGCGCCCCGGCGCGGCATGTCCTGCTGGAAAAGGCGCCTCATTGAGGTGCCTTTTTTTCGTTGTGGGAATGGAAAAGGTCTTTAAAACAAGGCTTTTGCCCCGATTTGGGGTACTTACACGGTAATATAGTCGGCAGTTCTGTGTGCTTTTTTGAATACTGCACATAATTTAAGGATGTAACTATGGTTCCCCATCTCGTCACGGCCCTGACCGGACCGCTGCTCGACCTCGAAAAAAAGATTCTGGCCGCGACGCCGGCCATTGAGCGCTGGTTTCGCATGGAGTGGCAAGAGCACACGCCGCCCTTCTATTGCTCGGTAGACTTGCGTAATGCGGGCTACAAGCTGGCGCCCGTCGATACCAATCTGTTCCCTGGCGGTTTCCACAACCTGGCGACGGAAATGCTGCCCTTGTCCGTGCAGGCGGCCATGGCCGCCATCGACAAGTATTGCCCGGATGCCCGCAACCTGCTGATCGTGCCGGAATTGCACAACACCACGCCGCAATACCTGCAGAACGTGGCGCGCCTGATGCAGATATTCCGCCAGACGGGGCTGCACGTGCGCTTCGGCTCGTGGTCGCCCGACATCACCCAGCCGACACCGTTGGCGTTGCCAGATGGCAACATGCTCGTCATCGAGCCCCTCGTGCGCCTGAACAATGGCCGCCGCCTGGGCTTGAAGGATTTCGACCCGTGCACGATTCTGCTGAATAACGACTTGTCGGACGGCATTCCCGATATCTTGCAAAATATTCATGAGCAAAGCCTGCTGCCGCCCTTGCATGCGGGCTGGGCCTTGCGCCGCAAGAGCAACCACTACACGGCCTACGATGAAGTGGTGAAGAAATTCGGCAAGATGATCGATGTCGACCCGTGGATGCTCAACCCCTTCCACGCCAAGTGCAGCGACGTGAACTTCCAGGAAGGCGAGGGCGAAGATGCGCTGGCCGCCAGCGTCGACGTGCTGCTGGCCAAGATCCGCAAGAAATACAAGGAATACGGCATCAAGGAAAAGCCCTTCGTCATCGTCAAGCCCGATGCGGGCACGTATGGCACGGGCATCATGACGGTGCGCGACGCCAGCGAAGTGCGTGACCTGTCGCGCAAGCAGCGCGACAAGATGTCCATTGTCAAGGACGGCAAGGTTGTCACCGATGTCATCATCCAGGAAGGCGTGCCGACCTTTGAAAGCATCAAGGATGCCGTGGCCGAGCCGGTCGTGTACATGATCGACCGCTATGTGGTGGGCGGTTTCTACCGCGTGCACGCGGAAAAGGGCGTGGACCAGAACCTGAACGCGCCCGGCTCGCAGTACGTGCCGCTGGCATTTGCCCAGCAGCATGCCGTGCCGGACTTGAAGGCCAAGCCGGGCACGGCCGCGCCGAACCGCTTCTATGTGTATGGCGTGGTGGCGCGCCTGGCCTTGCTGGCCGCGTCGCTGGAAATGGAGCGCACGGACCCGAATCCCGAGGTGTATTGATCCATCCCTGTGGCTTGCCGGGCGCGGTGACTACCGCGCCCGGCGATCTCGGCTAGAATCAAGCATTCCTTATCCAGGCTCCCCGATTGGACGCACCATGAAAATTGCATTCCTTGCCGACCCGCTGGCAGGCTTCAAGACTTACAAAGATTCCACCTTCGCCATGATGCGCGAGGCGGCCAAACGCGGCCACGCCGTGTACGCCTTCGAACAGAAGGACATGGCGCTGGAAGAGGGCATCGTCACGGCACTGGTGAAACATATCGAGCTGACGGGCGACGAGCACGACTGGTACAAGGTCGTTTCCACCGAAGAAGTGCGCCTGTCGGCCCTGGACGCCATCATCGAGCGCAAGGACCCGCCGTTCGACATGGAGTACGTGTACGGTACGTATCTGCTGGAACTGGCGGAAAAGCAGGGCGCGCACGTCTTCAACAAGCCGTCCGCCATCCGCGACAACAATGAAAAGCTGGCCATTGCCCAGTTTTCCGAATTCACCTCGCCGACCCTGGTGACGTCGAACGAAGCGCGCCTGCGCGCTTTCCACGCCAAGCACCAGGACGTCATCTTCAAGCCGCTCGACGGCATGGGTGGCACGGGCATCTTCCGCGTCAAGGCCGATGGCCTGAACCTGGGCGCCATCATCGAGACCCTGAGCGAGAATGGCGCGCAGACCATCATGGCGCAGCGGTTTATTCCCGACATCGTCAAGGGCGACAAGCGCATCCTCGTCATCGGCGGCAAGCCGGTGCCGTTTTCGCTGGCGCGCATCCCGCAGGCGGGGGAAGTGCGGGGCAACCTGGCCGCCGGCGGCACGGGCGTGGCGCAGCCATTGACGGCGCGCGACCTGGAAATCGCGGAAAAGCTGGGCCCGATCCTGGCCGCGCGTGGCCTGATGCTGGTAGGATTGGACGTGATCGGCGACTATCTGACGGAAGTCAATGTCACCAGCCCGACTTGCTTCCAGGAAATCATGCAGCAGACGGGCTTTGACGTGGCGGCCATGTTTGTCGACGCCGTCGAGCATGGCGTTGCGCAAGCGCAGCAGCGCTAGAAGGTGAAATGACTATGGTAGGGATTTTGCTCATGACACATGCACCGCTGGGACAGGCCTTCATCGCCGCCTGCGCGCATGTGTTTCGGGGGCCAACGGAACGGTTTGAAGCCATCGACGTCGTCGCCGACCAGGACCTGGCGGAAGTGCAAAAGCTGGCGTCGGACGCCATCTGCCGCCTCGACGATGGCTCCGGCGTGCTGGTGATTACCGACGTGAAGGGCGGCACGCCGTCGAACTGCTGCAATAAACTGGCCGATGCGGGGCGCGTGGAAGTCATCGCCGGCATCAGCCTGCCGATGCTGCTGCGCGCCATCACGTATCGCCGCGACACGCTCGACGTGGTGGTGGAGATGGCGCTGGCCGGTGCGCAAAGCGGCGCCGTGCGCGTCGATAACCGCATCCGCGTGGGAGAATAAGGAAGTGCATGGCCGCCGCCCTGAAGGCGGCGGTTTTTATAGGCCAAGATTGTCATCAGCGTAGTGCATTCAGGGATAGAGACCATACAAAAATGATTCAAAGAGAACTCGAAATCATCAACAAGCTGGGATTGCACGCACGCGCCTCCGCCAAATTTACCCAGCTCGCCGCCAAGTTCAAGAGCGACGTCTGGCTGACCCGCAACGCGCGCCGCATCAACGCCAAGTCCATCATGGGCGTGATGATGCTGGCCGCCGGCAAGGGCGCAAAAGTGACCCTGGAAGCCGAGGGCGATGATGAGCAGGCATGTGTCGATGCGCTCACCGCCCTGATTAATGACAGGTTTGGCGAAGGCGAGTAATGCCCGCCGAACGCAGCCGCAGCCGCATTCCGACAGGTCACCCCATGGCATCTTTCACGCTCCACGGCATCCCGGTCTCCCGCGGCATCGCCATTGGCCGCGCGCATCTGCTGGCGCCGGCCGCCCTTGACGTCAAACACTACCTGGTCGCCCAGGAACAGATCGAAGCGGAAGTCCAGCGTTTGCAAAACGCCATCGCCGCCGTCCACAAGGAGCTGCAAACCCTGTGGAACGAGCTGCCGAAGGACGCCCCCACGGAACTGGGCGCGTTCATCGACGTGCATGCGCTGATCCTGTCGGACCCGATGATCGCCGAAGCGCCGCTCGACATCATCCGTTCGCGCCACTACAACGCCGAATGGGCGCTGTTGACGCAGATTGATGAATTATCGGCGCAGTTCGACGAAATCGAAGACCCGTATTTGCGCGAACGCAAGGCCGACATCCAGCAAGTGGCCGAACGCGTGCTGAAGGTCTTGCTGGGCACGGAACAGCTGCTGCCGAAAGCGCCCGCCGACGATGAATTGCTGGCGCAGATGATCGTCGTCGCCCACGATATCTCGCCGGCCGACATGCTGCAGTTCCGCGACCGCTCCTTCATCGGCTTCATCACCGACGTGGGCGGTCAGAACTCGCACACGGCCATCGTCGCGCGCAGCCTGGATATCCCGGCCGCCGTCGGCATGTCGCAGGCGTCGATGCTGATCGAGCAGGACGACTGGCTGATCATCGACGGCGACGCAGGCGTGGTGATCGCCAACCCCAGTCCCCTGGTGCTGGAACAGTACCGCGAGCGCCAAGTGGCCATGCAGCGCGCGCGCAAGAAGCTGGGCAAGCTGAAAAAGACGCCGGCCGTCACCAGGTGCGGCACGCCGATTACCCTGCTGGCGAATATCGAACTGCCCGAGGATTGCCCGTTCGCGCTGGAATCGGGCGCCAGCGGCGTGGGCCTGTTCCGCTCCGAATTCCTGTTCATGGGCCGCGCGCACAAGATTCCCACCGAGGACGAGCAGTTCGAGGCTTACCGCAACACGGTGCAATCGATGAAAGGGCGCGTGGTGACCATCCGCACGCTCGACATCGGCGCCGACAAGCCGCTCGACCAGTCCGACCATACGGCCTTGAATCCCGCCCTGGGCTTGCGCGCCATCCGTTACTGCCTGGCCGAGCCGCAGCTGTTCCTGACGCAGCTGCGCGCCATTTTGCGCGCTTCCGCCTTCGGCAAGGTGCGCATCTTGATTCCCATGCTGGCGCATGCGTTCGAGATCGACCAGTCGCTGGCCATGATCGCGCAAGCGAAGGCCAGCCTGCGCGAGGACGGCGTCAAGTTCGACGACGAGGTCGAAGTGGGCGCCATGATCGAGATTCCCGCCGCCGCGCTGGCCCTGCCCATGTTCGTCAAACGCATGGATTTCCTGTCGATCGGCACGAATGATTTGATTCAGTACACCTTGGCCATCGACCGCGTCGACTATGAAGTGGCGCATTTGTACAATCCGCTGCACCCGGCCGTGCTGCAACTGATCTCCATGACGATCGCCGCCGGCCACAAGGCGGGCATCGACGTGGCCGTCTGCGGCGAGATGGCGGGCGACGTGAAGCTCACGCGCTTGCTGCTGGGCATGGGGCTGCGCGAGTTTTCCATGCATCCGGCCCAGCTGTTGGCGGTCAAGCAAGAGATACTCAACAGCGATCTTGGCCTGATTGCGCCACAAATGCGCAAAATTATGCGTTCCATGGAACCAAATGTGATCGCGGAAGCTGTCCAGCAACTGCAGCTCATGTAAACTGTCACCTTATCAGCATCAGGACACCTCGCGCGCGGCAAGAGGTGTCCTGATGCTAAAGTTGCAGCACCTATCATCGCGGTGCTGCATCGACCATGGCCCGTGGGGCCGCCCCCCTTTTATAAACCGACACACATGTCATCCATTGGAATTGTTTCGCCGCAAACCATGTATTTTGCGCAACCCTTGCAGCTGCAAAGCGGAGCATCGCTGCAAGACTATATGTTGATGTATGAAACCTACGGCACCCTGAACGCCGACAAATCGAATGCGGTGCTGGTCTGCCACGCCCTGAACGCCTCGCACCACGTGGCCGGCGTCTACGCCGACGAGCCGAAAAGCACGGGCTGGTGGGACAATATGGTGGGACCGGGCAAGCCGCTCGACACCAACAAATTCTTCGTCATCGGCGTCAACAACCTGGGTTCCTGCTTCGGTTCGACGGGCCCCATGCACACCAATCCCGCCACCGGCAAGCCGTATGGCGCCTCCTTCCCCGTCGTCACGGTGGAAGACTGGGTCAGCGCGCAGGCGCGCCTGGCCGATGAACTGGGCATCACGCAGTTCGCCGCCGTGATGGGCGGCTCGCTGGGCGGCATGCAGGCGCTGGCGTGGAGCATCATGTTCCCCGAGCGCCTGCGCCACTGCGTGGTGATCGCCTCGACGGCCAAGCTGTCGGCGCAAAACATCGCTTTCAACGATGTGGCACGCCAGGCCATCCTGTCCGACCCCGATTACCATGGCGGCGACTTCTATGCCCACGGCGTGGTGCCGAAGAACGGCTTGCGCGTGGCGCGCATGGTGGGCCATATCACCTATCTGTCGAATGACGACATGGCCGAGAAATTCGGCCGCAAGCTGCGCGATGCGGCGCAGACGGGCGATTACAAGTTCGGCTTCGGCATCGACTTCGAGATCGAATCGTATTTGCGCTACCAGGGCGACAAATTCTCCGAATACTTCGACGCCAACACGTATCTGTTGATCACCAAGGCGCTCGATTATTTCGACCCGGCGCGCGCACACGGCGGCGACCTGGCCAAGGCCCTGTCGGGCACCAAGGCCAAGTTCTTCCTCGCCTCGTTTTCCACCGACTGGCGCTTCTCGCCCGAGCGCAGCCGCGAAATCGTCGAAGCGCTCGTCTGCAACCGCCGCCAGGTCACGTATGCGGAAATCGACGCGCCGCACGGCCACGACGCCTTCCTGCTGGAAGATGCGCGCTACATGAACATGGTGCGCGCCTACTATGGCCAGGTATGGAACGACATCGGGGCGGGCTTGCCCGCTCCTGCACAGCACACCGCCGTCCGCCAGGGCGCGAAGGAGACCGCATGACTTTTGACGAATTGAGCGCGCTGCGCCCCGACCTGGCCTTCATCGCCCACTGGGTGCCGGACAACGCGCATGTGCTGGACGTGGGCTGCGGCGACGGCGTGATGCTGCAGTACCTGCAAAGCGACAAGGAGTGCAGCGGTTACGGCATCGAGATCGCCGACGACAAGGTATTGGCCAGTACTTTGCGCGGCGTCAATGTGATCCAGCAGGACATGGAAAAAGGCCTGGCCGTCTTTGGCGACAACAGCTTCGATACGGTGCTGTGCCTGTCGTCCCTGCAGATGATGAAGCAGGTCGAGCCGCTGCTGCGCGACATCGTGCGCGTGGGCGCCGAAGCCATCGTCTCGTTCCCCAACTTCGCCTACTGGCCGCACCGCGTGGCATTGCTGAAAGGGCGCATGCCCGTGTCGAAATCGTTGCCCTACCAGTGGTACGACACGCCCAACGTGCGCTGCGCAACGATCAACGACTTCCGCGAACTGGCCGAGGAATGCGGCCTGGAAGTGATCGAATGCGTGGCCCTGGCCGAAGGCAAGATGGTTTCCGTGCTGCCAAACCTGCGCGGCGACCTGGCCGTCTTCCGCCTGCGTAAAAAAGCGGTGCATTGATGAGCACAATCCCGGCGCCAGGCTGGCGTTCCTATGCCAATGGCCGCATGCTGGCCGTGCTGGTGCTGGGCTTCAGTTCCGGCCTGCCCCTGTTCATCCTGCTGTACCTGCTGCAGGCATGGCTGGCCAAGTCGGGATTGAACGTCAAGGCGCTGGGGCTGTTCGCCCTGGTGCAGTTCCCGTATATCTGGAAATTCCTGTGGGCGCCCCTGATGGACCGCTACCGCATCCTGGGCCTGGGACGCCGGCGCGGCTGGATGGCCCTGACGCAGGTGGCGCTGTTCTTTTCCATCGGCGGCATGGGCATGCTCGATCCGCTCACGCAGATCGGCCTGATCGCGGCCGCTGCCGGCGGCGTGGCTTTTCTGTCTGCCAGCCAGGATATCGTCATCGACGCCTACCGGCGCGAAATCCTCAGCGATAACGAGCAGGGCCTGGGCGCCGCCGTCATCGTCAACGCGTACAAGGTGGCGGGCATGGTGCCGGGCGCGCTGTCGCTGATCCTGGCCGACCGCATGCCGTGGCAGCCCGTGTTCTGGATCACGGCCGCCTTCATGCTGCCGGGCCTCGTGTGCACTTTGTTGATCAGGGAGCCGACCGTGTATGGCTCGCCGCCGAAGACCATGCGCGAAGCGATCATCTTGCCATTCCAGGAATTCATCGCGCGTGATGGTTGGCGTAACGCAATGTGGATTCTCGCTTTCGTATTACTCTATAAAATCGGCGACAGCATGGCCACGGCGCTGGCGACGAAGTTTTACCTGGACCTGGGCTTTTCCATGACGCAGATCGGCCTGGCCGCCAACACCACGGGTTTCTGGGCCAGCCTGGCCGGCGGCGTGGTGGGCGGCGTGTGGATGCTCAAGCTGGGCATCAACCGGGGCCTGTGGGTGTTTGGCGCGCTGCAGGCGATTGCGATTCTGGGATTTGCCTGGCTGGCGCAGGTGGGGCCGAACACCATGCTATTGAGCGCCGTGATCGGTTTTGAAGCTTTCGCCAGCCTGGGCCTGGGTGCAGCCGCCTTTGTCGCGTTCCTGTCGCGCACCACGGACCCGCGCTACACGGCCACGCAATATGCGCTGTTTTCCAGCCTGAGCGCCGTGCCGCGCACCCTGATCAATGCCTCGGTGGGCTTCCTGGTCGCCGAGCTGGGCTGGTTCTCGTTTTTCATCGTGTGCTTCTTCCTGGCCTTCCCGGCCATGATGATGCTGCCTAAAATCGCTCCATGGAGGTCTGCCAATGGCACCAATATCCCTTAAACGTTACACCGTCCTGGCCAGCCTGTGCGCGGTCACGGCGCTGGCGCCCCTGTCCGTCTACGCCCAGCAGGCAACGGTACAGGATGGCATCAAGGTGCGTCCCTTGTCGACGTCGCGCATTTTTGCCGGCGGCACCGATTTCAATGCGGAATCGAAGCAGCAATATACGCAGTTGGTCAACGAAGCGAAGGAAAAAAACGCGCTGGTGCCGGACAGCGATCCGCAAGTGAAACGCCTGCGCGCCATCGCCCAGCGCATCATCCCGTTTGCCACGCGCTGGAACGATGCGGCGGCCAACTGGAACTGGCAGATCAACCTGCTCAACTCGGACGAGGTCAACGCCTTTTGCATGCCGGGCGGGCAAATCGCTTTTTACAGCGGGATCATCACCAAACTGAACCTGACCGACGATGAAGTGGCCGTCGTCATGGGCCATGAAATTTCGCACGCCTTGCGCGAACACTCGCAAGCGCAGGCTGGCAAGGGCAACCTGGCTGCCGTCGGCTCGAAGCTGGTGGGTGCCGGCCTGTCAGCCTGGCTCGGCGTCGACCCGAATCTGACCAGCACCGCCACGAACATGGCGGCCAAGGGCGTGATGCTGAAGTTTTCGCGCGACGATGAACGTGAAGCGGACCTGATCGGCATGGATCTGGCCGCGCGCGCCGGTTTCGATCCGCGCGCCGGCGTGGTGCTGTGGCAGAAGATGGCGGCCGTGAGCGCGGGCGCGCCGCCGGAATTCCTCTCGACTCACCCGTCGGGCAAGGACCGCATCTCGCAGATGAACAGCCACATGGCGCAAGTGCTGCCCCTGTACGCGCGCAGCAAGGGCGTCAGCGTGGACGCCCTGCCGCCATACCGCAGCAATGCCATCGCGCAGCGCTAGGATGTCTGTACGCAGTCCCGGCAACAAGCCGGCAGCGGCGCCGTTGCCCATGCGCGACGGCGTGGCGCCCAGTTACCTGTGGCTGCCGGAAGGGCAGTGGCCCGACATGCTGTCGTTTCTGCTGGAGCGCTATCCGCAGATCAGCGCCGCGCAATGGCGGGACCGCATGGCGCGCGGCGAAGTGGTGAACGGCGACGGTGCGGTGCTGGGCCCTGGCAGCGCCTACAAGCGCGGCATGCGCATTTTTTACTACCGCGAGCTGGAGCGGGAAACGCCGATCCCCTTCCAGGAAGAGATCCTGTTCCAGGATGAACACCTGGTGGTGGTCGACAAGCCGCACTTCCTGCCCATGACGCCGGCCGGACGCTTCGTGCAGGAGACCCTGCTGACGCGCCTGAAGAAAACCCTGGACTGCGCCGACCTGACGCCGATCCACCGCCTCGACCGCGAGACGGCTGGCGTGGTGATTTTTTCGCGCCAGGTGGCCAGTCGCGGCGCCTATCAATCGCTGTTCCAGCGCCGCGAAGTGCGCAAGACGTACGAGGCGCTGGCGCCGCGCCTCGATGGCCGCGATTTTCCATTTACCTACCGCAGCCGCATGGTCGAGGGTGAGCAGTTTTTCCTCATGCGCGAGGAAGCGGGCGAGCCGAACTCGGAAACCGTCATCGACGTGATCGAGCGGCGTGGCGAGTTGAATCTGTACCGGCTGCAGCCGCACACGGGGCGCAAGCATCAGCTGCGCGTGCACCTGGCGTCGCTGGGCATCCCCATCGTCAACGATGCGTTTTACCCGGTGGCCCTGCCGTGCAAGGAGGACGATATGTCGCAGCCCTTGCAGCTGCTGGCGCGCGCGATCGATTTCACGGACCCGTTGAGCGGCGCGCCGCGCCATTTTGAAAGCCGGCGCAGCCTGTAGCGGCGCTTACGCCTTGAGCGTGTAGTCGATGATCAGCGGCGCGTGGTCGGAGAAGCGCTCGTCCTTGTAGACGCTGACCGTATGCGCCTGGGCCGCGATGCCGGGCGTGGCGACGTGGTAGTCGATGCGCCAGCCCACGTTTTTCGCGTAGGCTTGTCCGCGGTTGCTCCACCACGTGTACTGGTCTTCGCGCTTGTCCAGGCCGCGGTGTACGTCGACAAAGCCCACTTCGTCGAAGACGCGCGTCAGCCAGGCGCGTTCTTCCGGCAGGAAGCCGGAATTTTTCTTGTTACCCTTCCAGTTCTTCAGGTCGATTTCGTGGTGGGCGATATTCCAGTCGCCGCAGATGACCACTTCGCGGCCCAGCGCCTTCAATTCCAGCAAATGCGGCAGGAACAGTTCCATGAAGCGGAACTTGGCTTCCTGGCGCTCCGGGCCGGACGAACCGGACGGGCAGTACACGGAAATGATGGACAGGTTGCCAAAATCACAGCGCACGTAGCGGCCTTCGGCGTCGAATTCAGGGCTGCCGAAGCCGATATGCACGGCGTCCGGTTCCACCTTGCTGTACACGCCCGTGCCGGAATAGCCCTTTTTCTCGGCGTAGTGGAAATGGCCATGATAGCCGTGCGGGTTGAGGAATTCCGGCGTCATGTCGGGCAGTTGCGCCTTCAATTCCTGCACGCAGATGAAATCGGCCGTCTGCGTGCCCATCCAGTTGAAAAAGCCTTTTTTGGCGGCGGAACGGATGCCGTTCAGGTTGGCGGAGATAATTTTTGGCATAGGTCTAGAGTGAAAGGGCGCTGGACGGGGCCGGCGGGCGCGGCATGGCGATTGTCTCGCCGGTGCGCGCGGATTAAAATACAGGCACTTTTAAAAAATGAGGCTAATGTGAATAATTTACGCCAGCAGTTTATCGCGTTTTCAGTATCCAAGGGAGTCTTGCGGTTTGGCGAGTTCACCACCAAGGCCGGACGCCAGTCGCCGTACTTCTTCAATGCGGGCCTGTTCCACGACGGCGCCACCCTGGCCGAGCTGGCGCAGTTCTACGCGCAGACCCTGCTCGATTCGGGCGTGGAATTCGACATGCTGTTCGGTCCCGCCTACAAGGGCATCACCCTGGCCTCGGCCACCGCCGTGGCGCTGGCTGGCAAGGGCCGCAACACTTCGTTCGCCTTCAACCGCAAGGAAGCCAAGGACCATGGCGAAGGCGGCACCATCGTCGGCGCCAAATTGCATGGCAAAGTTGTCATCATTGACGATGTGATCTCGGCCGGTACCTCGGTGCGCGAATCGGTGGACATGATCCGCGCCGCCGGCGCCGAGCCATGCGCCGTGCTGATCGCCCTGGACCGCATGGAGCGTTCGGGTCCCGATGGCCAGCTGTCGCCAAGTTCGGCGGTGCAGGAAGTGTCGAAACAGTACGGCATTCCAGTCATCTCGATCGGCAACCTGGACGACTTGTTCGGCTACTTGAATGGTGCGGGCGCCGATCCGGAGCTGTTGAAACATAAAGAGGCTGTTTCCGCCTACCGCACGCGCTACGGGATTTAAAGCGCCCATGGCGGCGTTGCAGCGCGTTGCCGCACTAGCGTGCTGTCTGCCGCGCTGCGCCTTGCCCTGAACACTTTAAATCGCACTACTTTCCAGCAGCGCCCGCAGCCGCGGGTCGCTGCAGGCGGCGCTGGCCTGCGGATGGCATTGCAATAACCGCCGCAGCAGCGCGCCGCCGATGCCGCGCCGGCGGAACGGCGGTTTCACGAACAGCATGTTCACCGTCACTTCGTTCGCGCACTTGCTGATGTCGAGCATGGCCACCTGCTGGCCGTCGATCCACGCGCACAGCGCGCTGTCCCCTTGCCAGTCTATCTGCATCATCACGCCAGCCATGGTTTGAGCGCCGCATGCAAACCCAGGGCGAACAGGCCGATAAAAAAGCATCGCTTGAATACCGGCTGCGCGATGCGCCCGCGCAGCCATTGACCGGCCAGCATGCCGGCCAGCGCCGGCAGCAGCGCATACGCCGACGCGCCGGCCGCACCGAGACTGAAGTCGCCGTGAAGGGCTAGGCTGGCCGCCAGCGCCACGGTCGACGCCGTAAACGCCAGGCCCAGCGCCTGCACCAGCGCATCGCGCGCCAGCCCCAGTCCCTGCAGATACGGCACGGCGGGGATGACGAAGACACCCGTGGCGGCCGTCACCAGTCCCGTTACCGCGCCTGCCACGGGCCCCAGCCACGCTTCGTGCCGCGTCGGCACGCGCAGCTGCAGCGAGAACAGGCCCGCCAGCGCATACAGCATCAGCGCCACGCCCAGCGCGACGATGGCCCAGGCGCCGCTGTCGGCCGGCAGCAGGGCGCCGCCGGCCAGCGTGCCCGCCATGACGGCGGTCAGCATGGGCCACAAGCGCCGCAGCAGCGCCCGCAGGCCGGGGCCGGCCGCCAGTTGCCAGACATTCGTCACCATCGATGGCACGATCAGCAGGGCGGCCGCCTGCACGGGCGGCATGATGAGGCTGAGCGTGCCCATGGCCACCGTCGGCAGCCCCAGGCCGACTACGCCCTTGACGAAGCCAGCGACGAGGAAGCTGGCGCCAACGGCCAGCAGAAATGACGTCTCCATCTTTTTCATCCCACAGTGATTTTGCGTGGATTCTGCGCGCGCTTGCGGATTTCGCCAAGGTGGATTATTTTGAGTCAGCCTTAGTGAAAGACGAAGGCTGATAAGATGGCGAAAAGGAGAGCCGCCATGCGCTTTGATCTGGTCGATTTGCAGCTGTTTGTCAACGTGGTGGAGGCGGGCAGCCTGACGGCGGGCGCCGCGCGCAGTCACCTGGCGCTGGCCTCAAGCAGTGCGCGCGTGCGCGGCATGGAAGAGATGCTGGGCATGCCCTTGCTGCTGCGCGGGCGGCGCGGCGTGGAGCCGACCCCCGTGGGCCAGACCTTGCTGCATCACGCGCGCCTCGTTTTACTGCAAATGGAGAAAATGCGCGGCGAGCTTGGAGAGTTTGCGCGCGGCTTGAAAGGGCAGTTGCGGCTGCTGTGCAATACGGCGGCGCTCAGCGAATTTTTGCCTGAGGCGCTGGGCGCTTTTCTCGACCGCCATCCGAACCTGACCATCGACCTGGAAGAGCGCCTCAGTTACGATATCGTCAAGGCTGTCTCGGAAGGGTTGGCCGATATGGGCATCGTGTCCGACTCGGTCGACATGCGCGGCTTGCAGACGTTTTTGTTTCGCCCCGACCGCCTGGTGGTCATCGCCGCGGCCGACGGCGTGCACCACCGCGCGCTGGGCCAGGATGGTGTCGTCGCGTTTTCCACGCTGCTGGATCACGATTTCATCGGCCTGGCCGATGACAGCGCGATGCAGCAGTATCTGGGCATGCATGCGGCGCGCCTGGGCCGCCCGTTGAAGGTGCGCGTGCGCCTGCGCAGCTTCGATGCCGTGTGCCGCATGGTGGCCAGCGGCGTGGGCATCAGCGTGGTGCCGCTGGCGGCTGCCAGCCGCTGCCAGCAGACGATGGCACTGCGCTGCCTGGAATTATCCGATCCCTGGTCGGTACGCAATCTGACGATTTGCGTGCGCCAGTTCAGTGAATTACCCCTGTATGCGCGCCAGTTGATCGATCATCTGAAGGCGTGACAGGGCATGACAGGAGCAGCGATGCGTTTTTCAGAAGACAAGATGGCCAGCCTGCGGTGCAGCGACCAGGTCGAGCGGCCCATCCACATCTGGCAGCCGCCAGGGCCACAACAGCCACGTGCCGTGATCCTGGCGATCCACGGCGGCATGGCGCATGCGGGCGATTACGTCACGCCGGCGCTGTACTTCCGCCAGCACGGCATCGCCACCGTCAGCTTCGACATGGTGGGCCACGATGGCCAGCGCAAGGTCGATATCCCATCGTTCAAGGCTTTTCTCGACGACGAAGAGCTGTTCCTCGCCTGGGTCAAGCAGGCGTATCCAGGCGTGCCGGTTTTCGTCATGGGCCACTCCATGGGTGGCTTGATCGCCACGCATCTGGGGCTGCGGCGTTTTGCGGGCGACCCGGCCATCAAGGGTTTTGTCATCTCATCGCCGTATTACGTGAATGCGATTCCCGTGCCGAAGGTGCTGCAGATGCTGTCGGGCTGGCTGGCGCAGCGCTTCCCCACGATGAAGGTACCGCTGGGGAACCTGACCATGCTGCTCACGCACGACCAGACCATCACCGCGCGCCATTTCCAGGATGAGCGCGACGGCATCCGCGCCAGTGCCGCCTCGGTGCGTTTCGCCCATGCCTTGACGTCGGCGCAAAAGGAATTGGCGGGAGGCTTGTCGGGCTGGCGTTTCCCCCTGTTTGCCGTGGTGGCCGGTGACGACAAGCTGGCCGACAGCCGCGCCACGGAGAGCATGCTGCGCAGCGTGCCCGATGGCTTGCTCGACTATCACTACTATCCGGCCAATTATCACGAGAATTTCAATGAACTGAACCGCGAGGAGATCTTCGCCGCCATTCTGGCGTGGATGGAAAAACAACTGGCACCCGCGCCGCGTGAGGCGCAGGTATCGTTATAATCAGGTCAATGGATTTTACCGCCGCATGCCGGCCCGGTCCCCGCGGCGCAGGGGAATACTGAAGGAACGAACGATGCGCTTGCTGATTGCCCTGATATTCCCGTGGCTGACCTTTTTCACGATCGGCCGTCCGATCGCCGGCATCATTTGCCTGATCCTGCAAATCACCTTGATCGGCTGGCTGCCAGCGACGATCTGGGCCGTATATGCGTTGAGCCAGTTCAAGACGGACCAGAAGATCGCCGAGGCCATGCGCCGGCGTTGATGGTTTCCTAAGTCCTGCCTAAGCTGCGCTTCCTATCTTGATTCAACCGACACGAGGAGAGTGAGATGGCATCAAACAGACGCGGTACCCTGGGCCTGGCGGTGGCAGTGCTGGCCGCCGGGCTGTTGCTGGGAAGTGCGGCGCAGGCGCAAACGGATAACGCGCTGCCGCCCGTGCAGAAGAGCGGGGCGGTGGAATACCTGAGCGGCGGCATCGGCCTCGACGAGTCGACGGCCATCAAGAGCGCCAGCCGGCATTGGCCATTGAGCCTGGTGTTTTCCGTGCAGGCGGCAGGCAAGGCGGAATTTGCCTCCGACGTGAAGCTGCAGATCAGCGATGCCAAGGGGATGTCGGTGCTGGAAACGACGGCCAGCGGACCGTTCCTGCTGGCGAAACTGCCGCCGGGCAGCTACCGCTTGCGCGCCACCCTGGCCGGCAAGACGTTGGAACGCAAGGTGCAGGTCAAGGCGGGCAGCTCCGCGCGCGTGGAGCTGGTCTGGCCGGCGGAAACGAATCAGGGCCGGCCTTGATGCCGGGCGATGGCAAGGCGCCCGAGCGGGGCGTGCCGGCGCGCGGTTTGTCTGCCCATATCCTGCCCACGTCGGCGACGATGGTCGGCGTATGCATGACGGTGCTGTCGATCGGCCACCTGGCGCCGCGCGGCGAGGTGCGCGTGGCGATCGACAAGCTGCTGGCCGTCGATGCCATCGTCTTTCTCGTCAGCGCCGTGCTTTCGTTCATGTCGCTGCGCCCCGGCCAGTCGCGCTTGCGCTACGAATGGTGGGGCGAACTGCTGTTCATTTGCGGCCTGGCCCTGCTGGCGCTGGGCGCCGTGGTGCTGGCCTTCGTCATCAACTGACCTTGAGTACGCGCCCTTCGGTGGCGCTTTGCAGCGCCAGTTCGATCAGACGTATCGTCGCCGCCGCATCTTCGGCTGCCACGGGCGCCGGTGCGCCGTGGCGGATGGCGTCGGCCATGCCCTGGTAAAAGTCCTGGTAGCGGCCCGCTTGCATCTCGAGGTGTTCGAAATGGCCGTCCGGCTGCGTGCCCAGGTGCAGGGCGCCGCGCACGGGATCCACGCCCCAGCCGGGTTGGTCCGGCCTGCCGCCTGCCTTCAGGGCGTCTTCCTGCGGGTCGAGGCCAAACTTCACAAAACTGCCTTTGTCGCCATGCACGGCGAAGCGCGCCGTCGGCGCCTTTACCAGGCAACCCGCTTGCAGCACCACGCGCAGCCGGTCGTAGTACAGCACAAGGTGCATATAATCTACAGCCTGCGCGCCGTCGCGCTGCAGGGCGATATCGGCGTACAGTTTTTCCGGCTGACCGAACAGCTGCATGGCCTGGTCCAGCATGTGCGGACCCAGGTCGTACAGCAAGCCGCCGCCCGGTGCGCCAGACTCGCGCCAGCGCTGGCGGATCTCGGGACGGAAGCGGTCGAAATGCGACTCGACGCTGGCGATGCGCCCCAGGGTACCCTGCGCCAGCAGCGTTTTGAGGGTCAGGAAGTCGCCATCCCAGCGCCGGTTGTGATACACGCTGAGCACCAGCTTGCGCTCTTTGGCCAGCGCGATCAGGCTCTGTGCTTCAAAGCTGGAAATGGTAAAGGGCTTGTCCACCACCACGTGCTTGCCCGCCTGCAGGGCCGCTTGCGCCAGGCTGAAATGCGCCTCATTGGGCGCGGCGATGACGACCAGTTCGATGGACGGATCGGCAAACAGCTGCGCGGGCTCGGCATACACGGTCGCGTGCGGCCAATCCTTGTGCACGAGCTCCGGTTTGCTGGAAGCGACGGCGGCCAGCTCCAGGGCCTCGATGGCGGACAGCACGGGAGCGTGGAAGGTAGAGCCGGCAAAGCCGTAGCCGACCAGGCCGGTTTTGATCTTGTTCATGGCGTATTCACAGGTGCGTGGAAGAATCCATGATCATACTGCAAGCGGGCGGCGCATAAAAAAAGGACGCCGCAGCGTCCTTTTGCATGCCTCTCGCGAAGATTACCCCGCCAGTTTGGCCTTCAGCAGTTCCGTCAGCTGGGCCGGGTTGGCCTTGCCCTTGGACGCTTTCATGGCCTGGCCGATCAGCGCGTTAATCGCCGCTTCCTTGCCGGCGCGGTACTGTTCCACCGACTTGGCGTTCGCCGCCAGCACTTCATCGACGATGGCTTCCAGGGCGCCCGAGTCCGAGATCTGCTTCAGGCCCTTGGCGTCGATGATGGTGTCGACCAGATTTTCGTCGTCCGACTTCGCTTCCCACATGCCGGCAAAGACTTCCTTTGCCGCCTTGTTCGAGATCGTGCCGTCGGCGATGCGCTTGAGCATGGCGGCCAGCTGCGCGGCGGAGACGGGGGCGTCGTCCAGGTCCACGCCTTCGCGGTTCAGGGTCGACGACACGTCGCCCATCAGCCAGTTGGCGGCGGCCTTGGCGTTTTCCTTGCCAGCCTTGTCGACCACGGCGACGAAGTAGGTGGCCATGGCTTTCGATTGCGTCAGCACCAGCGCGTCGTATTCCGGCAGCGCGTATTCGCTGATGAAGCGGGCGCGCATGGCGGCCGGCAGTTCCGGCATCGAGGCCTTGACCGTGTCGATCCACGCTTGCGAGATGACCAGCGGCGGCAGGTCAGGGTCAGGGAAGTAGCGGTAATCCTGCGCGTCTTCCTTGCTGCGCATTTCGCGCGTTTCCTTGCGGTCCGGATCGTACAAACGCGTCGCTTGCACGACCTTGCCGCCTTCTTCGATCAGTTCGATCTGGCGGCGCACTTCCACGTGCACGGCTTCCTCGATGAAGCGGAAGGAGTTCAGGTTCTTGATTTCGCAGCGGGTACCGAATTCCTTCTGGCCGACGGGGCGCACGGAGACGTTGACGTCGCAGCGGAACGAGCCTTCCTGCATGTTGCCGTCGCAAACGCCCAGCCACATGACCAGCGAGTGCAGGGCCTTGGCATAGGCCACGGCTTCGGCGGCGCTGCGGATTTCCGGTTCCGAGACGATTTCCAGCAGCGGCGTGCCGGCGCGGTTCAAGTCGATGCCGCTCATGCCCGCGTAGTCTTCATGCAGCGATTTGCCCGCGTCTTCTTCCAGGTGGGCGCGCGTCAGGTTGACCGTCTTGGTGACGAATTCGCCATCCTTTTCATAGCCGAAGGTCAGGGCGCCACCGATGACGACGGGGTCCTCGAATTGGCTGATCTGGTAACCCTTGGGCGAATCGGGATAAAAATAGTTTTTGCGCGCGAAGACCGAGTGCGGCGCGACGGTGGCGCCGACGGCCAGGCCGAAGCGGATGGCGCGGTCGACGGCTTGCTTGTTCATCACCGGCAGCACGCCTGGCAGCGCCAGGTCGACGGGGCTCGCTTGCGTGTTGGCTTCGGCGCCGTACTTGATCGGCGAACCGCTGAAAATTTTGGATTCGGTCGTGAGCTGAACGTGGTTCTCAAGACCGATGACGACTTCCCATTGCATAGTGTTCTCGCTTATTTTTTGGTGGCGCCGCCTGGGCGGCGCGAATTATTTCTTAAATGCCTGCCGGGCTGCGCGTATGCCAGTCCGTCACTTGCTGGAACTGGTGGGCGATATTGAGCAGCCTGGCTTCGCCAAAGTAATTGCCGATGATTTGCAGGCCGACGGGGCGCTTGGCGTTCTTTTCGCCCTCGCCGAAACCACACGGGATCGACATGCCGGGCAGGCCGGCCAGGCTGGTCGACAGGGTGTAGATGTCGGCCAGGTAGTTCGCCACCGGGTCGTCCGTCTTGTCGCCCAGGTCCCAGGCGACGGTCGGCGCGACGGGGCCCATGATGACGTCGCAGACGGCGTTCGGGCCATTGAGCACGGCGTCGAAATCCTGCGCGATCAGGCGGCGGATCTTTTGCGCCTTCAGGTAATAGGCGTCGTAGTAGCCGTGGCACAGCACATAGGTGCCGACCATGATGCGGCGCTGTACTTCGGGTCCGAAGCCCTGTGCGCGCGACTTCTTGTACATGTCCTGCAAGTCTTTGTACTCGGTAGCGCGGTGGCCGTAGCGCACGCCGTCGTAGCGCGACAGGTTCGACGACGCTTCGGCCGGCGCGATCATGTAATAGGCGGGAATCGACAGGGCGGTGTTCGGCAGCGAGATGTCGACCAGGGTGGCGCCCAGCTTTTCATACTGCGCCAGCGCGTCGCGCACGGCCGCTTCCACGTCCTTGGCCAGGCCTTCGCCGAAGTACTCGCGTGGCACGCCGATGCGCAAGCCCGTCAATGGCTGGCCCAGTTCACGCGAAAAATCTTCCGCTACGCCGCCCTGTTCCGGCGACAGGCTGGTCGAGTCGCGCTCGTCGAAGCCGGCCATGGCGCTCAAGAGCAGGGCGCAGTCTTCGGCCGAGCGGGCCATCGGGCCGCCCTGGTCCAGCGACGAGGCAAAGGCGATCATGCCGAAGCGCGAGACGCGGCCATACGTGGGCTTGATGCCGGTGATGCCGCAAAACGCGGCTGGCTGGCGGATCGAGCCGCCCGTGTCGGTGCCGGTGGCGGCCGGCGTCAGGCCAGCCGCCACGGCGGCGGCCGAGCCGCCGGACGAGCCGCCTGGTACGGCCGTCTTGTCCCACGGGTTTTGCACGGCGCCGAAGGCCGAGTTCTCATTGCCGGAGCCCATGGCGAATTCATCGCAATTGACCTTGCCCAGAGTGACCATGCCGGCGGCCTGGAATTTTTCCACCACGGTAGCGTCAAACGGGCTGGCGTAGTCGGCCAGCATTTTCGAGCCGGCCGTCGTGCGCCAGCCTTTCGTGACGAACAAATCCTTGTGCGCGATCGGCACGCCCGTCAAGGGCGTGGCCGTGCCGGCGGCGATGCGCGCGTCGGCCTCGGCAGCTTGCGCCAGGGTCAGGGCACGGTCGACGTGCAGGAAGGCGTTCGAGGTGTCCGCTTCGATGCGGTCGAGGAAATGCGTCGCCAGTGCAACGGCGGAAATTTCCTTGTTCTGCAAAAGCGTGGACAGCTGTTTGATGGATTTTGTATGCATGGCGTTTCTATTTTGATATTCGGCAAAAAGGCGGGAACAGCGCTATGGCGTGTTTACTCGATGACCTTGGGCACGAGATACAGGCCATCCTGTACCTTCGGCGCCACGGCCTGGTAGGCATCGCGGCGGTTCTGTTCCGTGGCGATATCGTCGCGCAGGCGCAGGGCAATATTGTCCATGTGGGCGGCCAGCGGGTGGCTCAGGGGCGCCACGCCATCGGTATTGACGGCTTGCATTTGTTCCGCGAGTGCAAAAATCTTGTTCAATTGGGCCAAAGACGTGACGGCCTGGTCGTCGGCCATTTCAAGTTGGGCCAGGTGGGCGATGCGTTTTACGTCGGAGAGTGTCAGGGACATGGCGAATGGCGCGGAGTGCCGCGCATTAGTATTAAGTTGGCGTTTTGATAAAACGCGGGTATTTACTGCTATTTTGCTCACAAAAATCGAGGAATGCCGCGTAACTCGCGGCTGCAAGAGTCGCACTTTTCCATGGTTTTTGAGCAAATCGCATTCAAATTATAAGGTAGAATGGCGGGTTAATGCGTTGCCGGCGCTGATGGACTGCTGCCGCAGCATAGAAAAGATTGCGCAAGCGCCAAGCGAAACCCGGAAAAATCGCCTTTTGGATTTTCAGGGTGCCTGAAAGCGCCCGCTTTGAAACTCCCCATAAACAGCTTTTGCGCAGCTCGATGCGCTACAGGACACTCATGTTTGGTTTTTTACGCAGGTATATCTCCACCGATCTGGCCATTGACTTGGGCACGGCCAACACCCTTATTTATGTACGCGGCCTCGGTATCGTCCTGGACGAGCCATCCGTCGTCGCCATCCGCCAGGAAGGCGGTCCGAATGGCAAGAAGACCATTCAGGCAGTCGGCAAGGAAGCCAAGCAGATGCTGGGCAAGGTGCCGGGCAATATCGAAGCGATTCGTCCGATGAAAGATGGCGTGATCGCCGACTTCACCGTGACCGAACAGATGCTCAAGCAATTCATCCGCATGGTGCACGACTCGAAATTCTTCCGTCCATCGCCGCGCATCATCATTTGCGTGCCGTGCGGTTCGACCCAGGTCGAACGCCGCGCCATCCGTGAATCGGCCCTGGGCGCTGGCGCCTCGCAGGTGTACCTGATCGAAGAACCGATGGCAGCGGCCATCGGCGCGGGCTTGCCCGTGTCCGAAGCGACCGGCTCGATGGTGGTCGACATCGGCGGCGGCACCACCGAAGTGGGCATCATCTCGCTGGGTGGCATGGTCTACAAGGGTTCCGTGCGCGTCGGCGGCGACAAGTTCGATGAAGCCATCGTCAACTACATCCGCCGCAACTACGGCATGCTGATCGGCGAACAGACGGCTGAAGCCATCAAGAAGGCCATCGGTTCGGCCTTCCCTGGCTCGGAAGTGAAGGAAATGGAAGTCAAGGGCCGCAACCTGTCCGAAGGCATCCCGCGTTCGTTCACCATTTCCAGCAACGAGATCCTCGAAGCGCTGACCGATCCGCTGAACAACATCGTCTCGGCCGTGAAGAACGCGCTGGAACAGACGCCGCCGGAACTGGGCGCCGATATTGCCGAAAAAGGCATGATGCTGACGGGCGGCGGCGCACTGCTGCGCGACCTGGACCGCCTGCTGATGGAGGAAACCGGCCTGCCGGTGCTGGTGGCCGAGGACCCGCTCACCTGCGTGGTGCGCGGTTCCGGGATGGCACTGGAACGTATGGACAAGCTCGGCTCGATCTTCTCCTACGAATAATCTGACAGAAGGGCCGGAAACCAACTCCGGCCTTTTTTTGGTTTTGGCGCCGGCGTCTGACCGGGGCCTGCACGTTGGCGCACTGCGCCTGGCCTGATTATTGGAAGTCATGGAATACAGTCCTCCGCCACTTTTCAAACAAGGCGCCTCCGCCCGCGTCAAGATGATGGTGTTCGCCGGCATTTCAATCGCCCTGCTGCTGGTCGATTCGCGCATGCACGCGCTGACGGCCGTGCGCCAGGCCGTCGGCACCGTGCTGTATCCGGTGCAGATGGCGGCCCTGGTGCCGCGCGATGTGGCGCTTGGCGTCGGCAATTACTTTTCTTCGCTGTCCGCCCTGGAAAAACAGGTGCGCGACCTGAAACACGAGCAAATCGCCTCGGCGCAGATCCTGCAGCAGGCGCAGCTCAATATCGTTGAAAACAACCACTTGCGCAAATTGATGGAAGCGCGCGAGCGCGTTCCCGTCAAGACCATGATGGCCGAAGTCCTGTATGACACGCGCGATTCGGCCACGCGCAAGATCGTGCTCGATCGCGGAATCCAGCATGGCGTCGAACTGGGCCGCCCCGTGATCGACAACCTCGGCGTGGTGGGGCAAGTCACGCGCGTGTTCCCGTTCACCTCCGAAGTGACCCTGCTGACCGATGAAGAGCAAGCCATTCCCGTGCAGCTGCTGCGCAACGGCGTGCGCAGCGTAGCCATCGGCCGTGGCAAGTCCGGCACCATGGAGCTGCGCTTCACGGCCCCCAGCGCCGACATCCAGATCGGCGACATCGTCATTACCTCGGGCCTCGACGGCCTGTACCCGGCCGGCCTGGCCGTGGCGCGCGTGACCCTGGTCGAGCGCAATGCGCATGGCCCGTTCGGCCGCGTCGTGTGCCAGCCGCTGGCCGGCATCGAGCGCAACACCCAGCTGCTCATCTTGATGACATCGCCGGACATTCCACCGCGTCCGCCCGCCGAAGAAGTCAAGACGGGCCGCAAGATCGCCGGCAAGATGGCGCCGATCAAGGACCCTGCCAAGGAGCCTGCGGCTGCCGCTGCGACACCACCTGCCGCCAATACGGCCGCAGTGCCGGCCGCGAAACCGCCTGCGAGCCCTGCGCCGAAACCGGCGGCGCCTGCCGCAACACCTGTACCAACACCTGCCGCCGTGCCACCGAAGGAAGCGACACGATGAACCGCCCGCATTACATCCTGCTGCCGGTCAGCCCCCTGTTCATCGGTTTTTCCCTGCTGTGCGCTTTTTTGCTGAACCTGCTGCCGTGGGGGCAGTTCGTCGGCGTTCCCGATTTCGTCGCCCTGGTGCTGGTCTTCTGGGGCATCCACCAGCCGCGCAAGGTCGGTATCGGCGTGGCGTTCTTCATGGGCCTGATGATGGACGTGCACGATTCGACCCTGCTGGGCGAGAATGCGCTTGCCTACACCTTGCTCTCGTATTTCGCCATCATGATGCACCGCCGCGTGCTGTGGTTCCCCATCCTGACGCAGGCGCTGCACGTGCTGCCGCTGCTGCTGCTGACGCAGGCGCTGCAATTGCTGACGCGGCTGATCGTCTCGGGCCGTTTCCCCGGCTGGCTCAATTTCATCGAGAGCTTCGTCGCCGTGGCCCTGTGGCCCCTCGTCACGTGGATCCTGCTGGCGCCGCAGCGCCGCGCCGTGGACCGCGACCACAACCGGCCGATTTGACGAGCGCCTGCCATGACTGAACTCAAGAACACCGAGCGCGAACTGCATTTTTTCCGCATGCGCCTGACCATCCTGGGCGCGCTCGTCTTCGTCTGCTTTTCGCTGCTGCTGGCGCGTTTCATCTGGCTGCAGGTGATCAAGCACGAGGATTACGCGACCAAGGCCGAGGACAACCGCATCGCCGTGGTGCCCATCGTGCCAACGCGCGGCCTGATCCTCGACCGCAACGGCGTGGTATTGGCGCGCAATTACTCGGCCTATACGCTGGAAATCACGCCATCGAAATTGAGCGCCAGTCTCGATTCCGTGATCGACGAGCTGTCGACCCTGGTGCAGGTCGACATCAAGGACCGCCGCCGCTTCAAGAAGCTGCTGGAAGAATCGAAGAACTTCGTCAGCGTGCCGCTGCGCACGCGCCTGACGGACGAGGAAGTGGCGCGCTTCACGGCGCAGCGCTTCCGCTTCCCTGGCGTCGAGGTGCAGGCGCGCCTGTTCCGCCAGTATCCGATGGGCGAAATCGCCTCGCACGTGGTGGGTTTTATCGGCCGCATCAACCGCAATGAAGCGAAGGCGCTGGAAGAGGGCGAGGACGCGGCCAACTACAACGGCACCGACCATATCGGCAAGGAAGGCCTGGAAAAAAGCTACGAGAAGCAGCTGCATGGCACCACCGGCTACGAGGAGGTGGAAGTGTCGGCCGGCGGGCGCGCCATGCGCACCCTGTCGCGCACGGCGGCCACCCCGGGCAACAATTTGATTCTGTCGATCGACATCGAACTGCAAAAAGTGGTCGAGGAAGCGTTCGGCGAATGGCGTGGCGCGGCCGTGGCCATCGATCCGGCCACGGGCGACATCCTCGCCTACGTCTCCAAGCCAGGTTATGACCCCAACCTGTTCGTCGACGGCATCGACCAGCAAAGCTGGAATGAGCTCAATACCTCGCTGGACCGGCCGATGGTCAACCGCCCCCTGTCCGGCACCTACGCGCCCGGCTCGACCTTCAAGCCCTTCATGGCGCTGGCCGCGCTGGAATTGGGCAAGCGCACGCCGAGCCAGTCGATTTCCGATCCCGGTTTCTTCATTCTCGGCGGGCATACCTTCCGCGACGACAAGGTGGGCGGCCATGGCACGGTGGACATGCACAAGTCCATCGTCGTCTCGTGCAACACCTATTACTATCAGCTGGGCCGCGACATGGGCATCGACGCCATCCACGACTTCATGAAGCCGTTCGGGTTCGGCCAGTTGACGGGCATCGACCTGAATAACGAAAAGACGGGCGTGCTGCCGTCGACGGAATGGAAGCGCAATCGCTTCAAGACGCCGCAGCAGAAAAAATGGGTGGGCGGCGACACGATTTCGGTGAGTAACGGCTCCGGCTACAACTCGTATACGCCGCTGCAGATCGCCCACGCGACGGCCAACCTGGCCAATAACGGCGTGGTGATGAAACCGCATCTGGTGAAGATCATCGAAGACGCCGCCACGCGCGCGCGCACCCTGACGGTGCCGAAGGAAAGCTACCGCATCGCGCTCAAGCAGGAAAACATCGACATCATCAAGCGCGCCATGGTGGGCGTGACCAGCGAGCAAGGCGGCACGGCCGCGCGCATCTTCACCGGCGTGCAGTACACGGTGGGCGGCAAGACGGGTACGGCGCAGGTGGTGGGCATCAAGAAAAACGAGAAGTACAACGCCAAGCTGCTGGCCGAACGCCTGCGCGACAATGCCTTGTTTACGGCCTTCGCCCCGGCCGACAAGCCGCGCATCGCGATTGCCATCGTGGTGGAAAACGCGGGCTTCGGCGCCGGCGTGGCCGCGCCGATCGCGCGCAAGGCGCTCGACTACTACCTGCTGGGCAAGCGCCCGAGCGACAAGGAAAAGGACACCACCAAGGTGCCCAAGGAAGATGTCGACGAAGTGCGCACCCTGGAAGAAATCACTGACGAGCAGGCTGCCCCGGCGGCACCTGCCAGGCAATAAGGAAGCACATGCCCATTAACGAGAGGCGCTCGCTGTGGCGGCGCGCCAAACCCTATCTGGCGGTGTTCGATCCGCCGCTGATGATCATCATCCTGATGCTGCTCAGCACCAGCCTGCTGACCCTGTATTCGGCCAGCATCGGCATCCCCGGCAAGATCGAAGACCATTTGCGCAATATCCTGCTGTGCTTTTTCGTCATGTGGGTGGCGGCCAACGTCACGCCGCAGATGATGATGCGCATCGCCGTACCTGCCTATACGGTGTCGGTGATCTTGCTGGTGGCAGTAGCGCTGTTCGGCACCATCAAGCTCGGTGCGCGGCGCTGGCTGCATATCGGCGTGATCGACATCCAGCCGTCCGAATTCCTGAAGATCGCCACGCCGCTGATGCTGGCCTGGTTCTTCCAGCACAATGCGGGCGCCCTGCGCTGGAAATCGTTCGTGATGGCGGCCGTGCTGTTGCTGGCGCCCGTCTACTTGATCGCGCGCCAGCCCGACCTGGGCACCGCGCTGCTGGTGGTGGCGGCCGGCTTTACCGTCATCTTCCTGGCAGGTTTGTCGTGGAAGGTGCTGGCCGGCTTGCTGATCACTTTTGTTTCCTGCCTGCCGATCGCCTGGTCGCACCTGCATGATTACCAGCGCGACCGCGTGATGATGCTGATCGACCCGACCAAGGACCCGCTGGGCAAGGGCTTCCATATTATCCAGTCCATCATCGCCATCGGTTCCGGCGGCATGACGGGCAAGGGCTGGACACACGGCACGCAAGCCCACCTGGAGTTTGTTCCGGAACGCACGACCGATTTTATTTTTGCCGTATATTCCGAGGAATTCGGCCTGGTCGGTAACTTGATCCTGATGCTGATGTATTTGCTGCTGGTGGGACGGGGGCTGATGATCGCCGCCAACGCCCCCAGTTTTTTCACTCGCCTGCTGGCAGGAGCGATCACTATGATTTTCTTTACTTACGCCTTCGTCAACATGGGCATGGTCAGCGGCATCGTGCCGGTGGTCGGCGTCCCCTTGCCATTCCTCAGCTATGGCGGCACCGCGCTGCTGACCCTGGGCGTGGCCACCGGTATCCTGATGAGCATTCAGCGCCACCGCAAGCTGGTGCAGACCTGATGCGCGCGCCTTTCGATACCTTCGCCATGCGCGGGTTGGGCCTGACGGTCTTGCTGACCCTGGCTGCCTGCGGCACGACGCCGCAAAAGCCCGCATCGAATAACGTGCCGCTGCCATCCGGCGGCAAGGTCAAGTCCCCTGTGCGCCAGGATCCCACCTTGCCTGCGCTGCCGGCGGCCGGCTCCGGGCGTGGCGGCTACTACAAGGATGACGGCCCGGGCGACAATCCGCCGGCCAACCTGCGCGACGTGCCCGATGCGGAAGTGCGCAACGAGCCGTATTCCACGCGCTCGAACCGCCCGTATGTCGTCTTCGGCAAGACCTACACGCCGATCACCGATAACGAACCGTTCAAGCAGAAAGGCACGGGTACCTGGTATGGCAAGAAATTCCATGGCCAGCGCACCTCGTCCGGTGAAATCTACGATATGTACAAGATGACGGCGGCCCATCCGACCTTGCCTATTCCATCGTATGCGCGCGTGACGAGCATCGACAGCGGCGAACAGGTGATCGTGCGCATCAACGACCGCGGACCGTTTCACGCCACGCGCGTGATCGACGTGTCCTACACGGCGGCGCTGAAGCTGGGTTTCCTCGGCAAGGGCAGCCACCAGGTGGTCGTCGAACGGCTGCTGCCAGCCGATATCGACGCCATCCTGGCGGCCCGTGCGGCGCCCAAGCCGGTGCCGTCCGTGGTGGCCATCTCCATCGACACGCCGGTAGAAACGGGCGCCGTGGTGCAGCCGGAAGTGTCGACGCAGATGCTGCCCGTCGATGCGACGGTGGCCATGCCGGCGCCGGCGGCGCTGGCCAGCGGCTTCTATTTGCAGCTGGGCGCCTACTCGCGCGCCGACAATGCGGAATCGGGACGTTCGCGCCTGGCGCCATACGCGGCAGCCCTCGGTACCCTGGGCGTGGTGCAGGCCGGTAACCTGTTCCGCCTGTACGGCGGACCGTTCTCCAGCCGCGCCGAGGCAGCCCGCGCGGCGGCGAACTTGCCGGAATCGACAGGCATCAAGCCTATCGTCATCCAGCGATAGGCTCGCCTGATGCTGCAAAGCACCTGATAAAACCGTAGCGAGCGGTAGCGATTTGTGGCTAAGAAGCGCAGCTGTGCTGGAGCACAGCGAGCATCGCAGGCTGCAAAGCGCGACGCGCAGTAGGTTTAGTCAGGTGCTTATTTGCAGTTGCGCAGTTCCTGGTCAGGGAACTGCGTTTTGATCTTTTCCAGACGCGCGCGCGTGACGGCGTCGAGGTCGCGGAACTGGTAAGCCATCTGCTTGCTGGCGCTGTAGCGCGGTGCGACGCGGGCGCTGTGCACGCCTTGTTTGTTGAGCGATGCCAGCTGGCTTTGCGCGCTGGTTTCCGACTTGAACACACCCAGTGAAATGCCCCAGCGTAGCGGGCTGCTTTCATTCATGATGAAGTAATTCGTCACGCCCAGCTGCTTCAATTCGCCCGCCTTGCGGTCGGCGCCTTCCTTGCTGCCCTGCGGCGGGATGTACACCATGTAGCTGGAAATCTCCTGGCCGGCCACGTTGCGGCGCGACTGGCGGTCGCCCAAGTCCAGCGACGCCACTTGCGCTTCGAAGCGGCGCCCGTCAGCCAGCAGGAAATTGCCCACTTCCGTACAGGCATACGATAGCGGTGGCGCCGGTGCGGCCGCCGCCGGCGTCACTGCCTCTTCGGCGGCAGGCGGCGCGGCGGGCGCTATGGCCTGCTCCTGCGTCAGCAAGGCGAGCTTGGTCGCCTGCAGTTGGTTTTTCAGGCGCGCCGGCTCGCGTGTCTCCGTGCGAAAACTGCCCAGATAACCCTGGCCGATGGCCAGTACCAGCAGGTTGACGCCGGCCAGCAGCCAGAAGACGAATTTCAGCATGGGTGGTTTCCTTGTGTTCCTGCAGCCCCGGCGCGCGCGGCCGCCTGCAGGCCGAGCATGACGATATTGTCGACCAGGTGCAACGGCACCGCCAGCGCCAGGGCCGGTGCGATGTGCGATGCAGCGCCGCCCGACAGCAGGCAGGCGCCGGCGCCGTGCATGCGCACGGCCCGTTCGATGGCGCCCGCCTGGGCCGCCAGGCAGCCGGAGAGGATGGCGTCATCCGTGTTGTCGGCAAAGCCGGCCGGCAGCAGGGCGTCGCTGGCGATTTGCGGCAGCTGCGCCGTGTTGCGCGCCAGCGAGCTGGCCATCAGTCCCAGTCCCGGCAAGATCATCCCGCCGAGGAAAACGCCATCGGCCGTGATGGCGTCGATGGTGGTGGCAGTGCCGCAATTGGCGACGATGACGGCCTGGCCAGGCGCCAGCGCGTGCGCGCCGATGGCGGCTGCAAAGCGGTCGCAGCCCAGCTGCGACGGCACGCGATAGCCATTCGTCAGTCCCGCCAGCTGCGGCAGCGAGACAAAGTCGCGGGCAACGACCGGCAGCATGGCGCGCAGGCGCGTGCCGATGACGGCGCCTGCCACGTTCGACAGCAGTGCCTCGCCGATGGCGAGTGACGCCCACTGCGCGGCCAGGGTGTCGATCTGCGCATGCGTGACGGCGCCGCTGGCCAGCCAGCCGCCGGCGGCGCTGTCGGCGGCCACGAGCGCCCATTTGATGCGCGTATTGCCGGCGTCGATCAGCAGCAGCATGCGCTTACTCCCCCGTCAGGCGCAGGGACACGTCGCCGGACATGATGTGCTGCAAGCCATCTTCGCCGCGCAGCAGCAGCCGGCCCAGTTCATCTACGCCGGCCGCCACGCCTTGCTGCAGCAACTGGCCATTGTCGAGGATTTTTACGTGCTGGCCTTGCCAGGCATGCAGTGCGTTCCAGCGTTCCGTGAAGGGCGCAAAGCCCGTGTCGTCGAATTCGGCCAGCACGCCGGCCAGGCGGCTGAGCAGGGCCGCGACCAGGGTGTTGCGCTCCATCTGCGCCAGCCAAGGCACGGCCGAGACGCTGCGGCCGATCTGCCGTTCCAGCGCGTCGGGCATCAGCAGATTGATGCCGCAGCCGATGACGGCCCACACGCCACCGTCTGGCGTCTGCTGCGTCTCGACGAGGATGCCGGCCAGTTTATGTCCATCCTTGAGCAGGTCGTTTGGCCACTTCAGCTGCACCGGCACGCCCAGCGCCGTCATGGTTTCGGCCAGCGCCACGCCGACGGCCAGCGGCAGGCCGACCAGCCGGTGCAGCGGTCCCTTGAAGCGCCAGGCCAGCGAGAACATCAGGCTGGCGTCCGGTTGTGACACCCAGGGCCGCCCTGCGCGTCCCCGTCCGGCCGTTTGCTGGCCGGCGATGCGCAGGGTGGGGCCGGCCAGGGTGGCGCAGCGCGCCAGCAGGTCGGCGTTGGTCGATCCCGTTTCGTCGACCACTTCGATGGCCACGTGGGAGGCGCCTGTGGCGCAATGGGCGGCGATGGCCGCGCTGTTCAGGTCTGAGTGCTTCGTCATGGTGGTCAGTTCAGTTGCGCGCCTTGTGCGGCGCATTCGCGAAGGCCCGGTCGTAGACGGCATTGGGCAGCGCGCGCAGCAGCTTGGCGACGACGCCCATCTGCCACGGGATCACGCGGTAGCTGTCGCCGTCGGCGATGGCGCGCGCGGCGCGCACGGCGAATTTTTCGGCCGACATCAGGAAGGGCATGCGGTAGGCGTTATGGCGCGTCATCGGCGTGTCGATGTAGCCGGGCGTGATGGTGACGACCTTGATGCCTGCCGGTTTGAGTTCGAGGCGCAGCGATTCGCAGTAGCTGATCACGGCCGCCTTCGAAGCGCTGTAGGCTTCCGCGCCGGGCAGGCCGCGGATGCCGGCCACGCTGCCGATGCCCACCAGGCGTCCGCTACCCTGGCTTTTCATGGTGGCGATGAAGGGGGCGAAGGTGGCGACGGTGGCCGTGACGTTGATGGCCATCAAACGGGCGAAGGCGTCGAGGTCTTCCGCATGTTCGGTCAAGGTGCCGTACGACACGCCGGCGCTGGCGATGACGACGTCGATGCCGCCGGCATGGGCGATGAAGTCGCCGGCCGCGCTTTTCAGGGCGGCGTGGTCGCACACATCGACGGCGTAGGCGCGGTGGCGTTCAGGGTGGGGCAGGGAGGCGATCAGTTGCTGCAGGGTGTCGCCGCGGCGGGCCAGCAAGCCCAGATGGGCGCCCTGGCGCGCGTACTGCAGCGCCAGGGCGGCGCCCAGTCCGCTCGACGCGCCCGTGATGAAAACGCGATGCATCAGGCGATGCCCGGGCGCGCCAGGGAAGTGGCCATGCTTATTTCTTTTCCGCTTTGGCTTTCGCGACCAGCACGTCCATCACGCTGAGCGCCTGGGCGTTCAGCTGCTCTTCGTTCTTGGCCGACTTGCTGCCCTGGTCGGCCTGCGAAGGGGAGGTGATGTAGCGGCCATCGATGGCGATCATGGGCCAGAACGTCACGTTATAACCCTGCATCATGGCGTCCGCGCGGCGCACGCGGGCCGAGACACCCATCGAACGGTAGGTGTCGATAAACTTCTGGCGGTCCACGCCCTGCTTGGCGACGAAGTCGAAGACGGCATCGTCGGTGTTCAGGCGGTTGCGTTCCACGTGCATGGCGTGGAAGACGCCGGTGTGCAGCTTGTCGACCAGGCCCATGGCTTGCAGGGTGAAGAACAAGCGCTGCTGCGGCGCCACGCTGTCATCGCGCGACACGTGCACGCGCTTGAAGACGATGTTGTCGCCCTGTTTCTTGACCCAGGCTGCCAGCTGCGGTTCGAGCACGTTGCAATGGGGGCAGTAATAGGCGAAGAATTCCGTCACTTCGATTTTCTTGCCCGATTCCGTCGCCTGCGGCGTGGGCAGGGTTTCGTACTCGACGCCGTTCTTCGGCTCGGCCGGCGACGCCGACGCCCCCATGGCGGCGGTGCACAGGGCGGCGGCGATCAGGATGTTCTTCAGAAAACGCATGCTGGTTCCTTATTTTTGGTTGCGGACGACGGCGACATCGATGCCGTTTTCAGACAGTTTGGTGCGTGCGCGGTTCATCGCTTCGAGCTGGTTGAACGGCCCGACCCGTACGCGGTGCAGCACGCCCGCATCGGTGCTGCGGTCGCTGATGGCCGCTTCGAAGCCGAGCAGCGCCAGTTTTCCGCGCGTGCTTTCGGCGTCCGACATGTCGTGGAAGGCGCCGGCCTGCAGATAATAAATCCATTTTTCGCTGGCTGCATCGGCCTTGGCCTCTTTCGCGTCGGCCTTGGCTTGCGGCGCGGGCGCCGCTGGTGCTGCCGCCGGCGTTTTCGGCGCCGGCTTGTCCTTCAATGTACCGATCAATTCCTGCAGCGCGTCCGGCGGCGGCGCCTTCGGCTGCTGCGCGGTGGTGGGCGCGGGCGCCGGTGCGGCAGGCTGCGTCGGCGTGGTGATCTCGCGTGGCTCCTTGGAGAAGTCGCGCGCCGCTTCCTTGGCCGCTTCCTTGTTGCCGTACATCGGCTTGTTCGGGTCGGCGATCTGGCCGGCCGTCGGCTCGGCCGATTTGCCGGCCTTGCCCGACTTGTCGGTGAAGGGCGAGGCGCCCTTGGTGATCACCAGGGCGACCACCACGGCGATGCCCAGGCCGATGACCAGGCCGATGATGATACCGACCAGGGTATTGCCCTGCTGGCGCCGGGACGAAGAGTAGCGGGAAGCGTGATTCATTGACGGTTTGACCTTCGCGATTACATTTTGTTTGGCGCGGACACGCCGATCAGTGCCAGGCCGTTGCGCAGTACCTGGCGCGCGGCGATGACGAGGGCCAGGCGGGCCATCTTGACGGCTTCGTCCTCGACCAGCACTTTTTCGGCGAAGTAGAAGCTGTGCAGGTTGGCGGCCAGGTCGCGCAGGTAGAAGGCGACTTGGTGCGGTCCCAGTTCGGCTTGCGCGCGCGCCAGCATTTCAGGGTAGGCGGCCAGGGTCGCCAGCAGGGTCGCTTCGGTCGGCGCCGTCAGCGGGGAAAGGTCGACGCTGGCGACCGTGCTGGCATCGCCGCCCCAGTTTTCCAGGATGCGGCAGATGCGCGCATGCGCGTATTGCACGTAATAGACCGGGTTTTCATCGGTGGTTTTCAGCGCCACGTCGACGTCGAAGACGAATTCCGTGTCCGCCTTGCGCGAGATCAGGAAGAAGCGCACGGCGTCGCGGCCCTTGGCGATGTCGCCGCCGCCCGACCATTCGATCAGGTCGCGCACGGTCACGTAGGAGCCGGCGCGCTTCGAAATCTTGACTTCTTCGCCATCCTTCATGACGGTGACCATCTTGTGCAGCACGTAGTCGGGGTAGCCTTGCGGGATGCCCATGTCGACCGCCTGCAGGCCGGCGCGCACGCGCGCGATGGTGCCGTGGTGGTCGCTGCCCTGGATATTGATGGCTTGCACGAAGCCGCGCTGCCATTTCACCAGGTGATACGCGACGTCCGGCACGAAATACGTGTAGGTGCCATCCGTCTTGCGCATGACGCGGTCCTTGTCGTCGCCGAAGTCGGTGGTGCGCAGCCACAGCGCGCCATCCTGCTCATACGTGTGGCCCGCCTTGATCAGGGTTTCCACGGCGCTGTTGACCTTGCCGTCCGCGTACAGCGACGATTCCAGGTAGTAATTGTCGAACTTCACGCCAAACGCCTGCAAATCGATGTCTTGCTCGTTGCGCAGGTAGGTGACGGCGAACGGGCGGATCGAATCGATGTCTTCCACGTTGCCGTTGGCCGTCGCTGGCTGGCCGTCGCTGGCCGAGACCGTCTTGCCGGCCTTGAAGTCGTTGGCGATGTCGGCGATGTAGTCGCCGTTGTAGGCGGACTCGGGCCATTCGGCGTCGCCCGGCTTGAAGCCGCGCGCGCGCGCCTGCACGGAATTGGCCAGGGTCTGGATCTGCACGCCCGCGTCGTTGTAGTAGAACTCGCGCGTGACCTGGTAGCCTTGCGCGTCGAACAGCGAGGACAGGGCGTCGCCCAGGGCTGCCTGGCGGCCGTGGCCCACGTGCAGCGGACCGGTCGGGTTGGCCGAGACGAATTCCAGGATGACTTGCTTGCCGGCGCCTGCCGTGCTGCGGCCATAGCTGTCGGCCTCGCTCAAGATGGTTTTCACCACGGCTTGCTTGGCGGCGGCGGAGACGCGCACGTTGATGAAGCCGGGACCGGCGATTTCCACGGCCTCGACCAGGCCCTTGCCGGCCGGATTGGCCAGCACGGCCGTCACGATGGTTTGCGCCAGTTCGCGGGGATTCTGTTTCAGCTGCTTGGCCAGTTGCATGGCGATATTGCAGGCGACGTCGCCATGCGATGCATCGCGTGGTCGCTCGAGCACTACGCTAGGCGCTAGCGAGGTGCCGGCCAGGACGGGAGCGAGGGCGGCCTGGAACAGGGCGATGATTTCTTGTTTCTGTTGGGCGAGCATGAGCAGGATGGCGGTGGAACCGCGTTAAGAATGAATAGAATGAATCAAAAAGCAAAACGGACGGCCAGTACCCAAGCCGCCCAGACTGCGTTAATTATACTGGTTTGCTGCCGGGAACAATACGCCAGCCGGCAGTGTGCCCTTGCCGGCGCTTTTCACGATATTATCAGGACAGCATGCCTATGTTGGTGCACGAAAACATCAGCATGGCGCATTCTGCTTGTATATATGCAGTTTTTTGCCGCAATTTACATGTATCGCTGCAATCGCTTGGGCCAGAGGGCGCCACAAACGCTACAATCGACCCTTTATTGATGACGCGCGGCCGCGACTTTGCCACCATGCAGCCCGCCGCGCGCAGCCACACCGGATAACTATGAACAAGCGCCCCACGCTGAAATTGAAAACCAAGCCGGCGCCAGGCCAGGCTCCTGCCGCACCGAAATTGCGTCCCAGCTACCATCCCGACCTGAAACCGGTCTTGCAGCCAGGCTTCCAACCCGATTTGCGCGCCGACTCGCTGGCGTTTTGCCTGCTGGGCGCGGCCAATGCCGTGGCGCAAGTGCGCACGGGCACGGCCCTGCCGCAGGCGCTGGCCAAGGTGTTTACGCAATCGAACGCCAGCCCGCAGGCGCGCGGCGCCATCCAGGATATTTCCTACCGTACCATGCGCCAGCTGGGCCGCAGCGAAACCCTGGTCGGCCTGATGACGTCGAAGGCGCCCGAGCCGCCGATGCTGGCCGCCCTGCTGTGCTGCGCGCTGTCGCTGATGTCGGCCGAGCCGGGCGAGCAGCCGTACGAAGAGTTTACCGTTGTCGACCAGGCTGTCACAGTGGCCACTTCGCACCCTGACCTGGCGCATGCCAAGGGCATGGTAAATGCCGTCTTGCGTCGTTTCTTGCGCGAGCGCAAATCCTTGCTGGAAGCGGCCCTGCAGCAACCTTTGGCGCAATGGAATTATCCGCAGTGGTGGATCGACTCGCTGCGCCTGGCTTACCCGCGCGACTGGCAAGCCATTCTGACGGCCGGCAATGCCGTGCCGCCTTTGACCTTGCGCGTGAATCGCCGCAAGAGCACGGTCGAAGCGTATCTGGCCGTGCTGGCCGAGGCGGGCATTGCCGCGCGCCAGGTGGGACCGTTCGCCGTGCGGCTGGACAAGCCGATCGGCGTGGCGCTGATCCCCGGCTTCGAGCAGGGCGTCGTTTCCGTGCAAGATGCTGGCGCGCAATTGGCCGCGCCGCTGCTGGACTTGCAGGATGGCATGCGCGTGCTGGACGCCTGCGCCGCGCCGGGCGGCAAGACGTGCCACATCCTGGAGCTGGCCGACGTGCAGGTGACAGCCATCGATGCGGACGCCAAGCGCTTGCCGCGCATCGCGGAAAACCTCGAGCGCCTGGGCCTGGACGCCAACCTGAAGGCGCAGGATGCGCAATCGAGCGCGTGGTGGGACGGCCAGCAGTACGACCGTATCCTGGCCGACGTGCCGTGCACGGCCTCGGGCATCGTGCGCCGCCATCCCGACATTCGCTGGTTGCGCCGCAAGGGTGATGCGTTCCAACTTGCAACACTTTCCTCCAAAATTCTGGACAACCTGTGGCAGATGCTGCGCCCCGATGGTAAATTGCTGTTCGTGACATGTTCATTGTGGCCGCAGGAGTCCGAGGCACAGGCGGCGGCATTTGCGGTACGCAATAATGCGACCCGATTGACAGCGCCTGGCCAGCTGTTGCCGACTGGCAGCGCGGAGCAGGACCACGACGGTTTGTTCTATGCGCTATTCCAAAAAAATGCGGCTTGAGCGATTCGTCGAACCTTTTCTTACGGACACTACCGGCACACTTGTGACAACACGACTCTTCCGACTCCTGGCCCTGCTGCTGATGCTGACATGTACCATGCCACGCGCGCATGCCGCCGACATGGTCGAGATCACCCGTGCCTATATCGAGTCGGGCGAAGAGGGCTACAAGCTGGCCGCCACGTATTCCTTCGAGCTCAATCACGACCTCGATGATGCGGTACAGCATGGCGTGCCGTTGTATTTCACGACAGAAATCGAACTGACCCGGCCCCGCTGGTACTGGTTCGATGAAAAAGCCATCGTGGCGCGCCAGACCAGCAAGCTGTCCTATAACGTGCTGACGCGCCAGTATCATGTGTCGGGCGGCGGCTTGCAGCAAAGCTTTCCCACCCTCGACGATGCGCTCTTCCTGATCCGCCGTCCCAGCCGCTGGCTGGTGGCGCGGCGCGGCGAGCTGAAAGTGGGGCAGACGTACAACGTCACCTTGCGCATGGGCATGGACCGCGACTACCTGCCCAAGCCGATACAGGTCAATGCCTTCAATAACAGCGACTGGCGCCTGGCTTCGAATAAAAAAACCTTCTTGTATACGGCGGAGTAGTGAGTCAAGCATTGCGCTATTTGCTGGTGGTGGGCGGCGGCATTGTCAGTATCCTGCTGTTCCTGCTGGCGTCGGCTTCCGACAATTCCGGCTTTTTCGACCGCTATTACACCTGGCTGCTGGGCCTGAACGCGGCCGTCGCCGTGTCCCTGCTGGCGCTGGTGGGCATTTCCCTGGCGCGCCTGTACGCGCGCTACAAGAGCGGCAAGTTCGGCTCCAAGCTGATGACGCGCCTGGTGATGCTGTTCGCCGCCGTCGGCATCCTGCCGGGCCTGGTGATTTTCCTTGTCTCAGTGCAATTCGTCTCCCACTCCATCGAATCCTGGTTCAACGTCAAGATCGAAGCGGCGCTGGAATCGGGGATTGAGCTGGGCCGTGCCGGCCTCGATGCGGCCCTGGTCGAGCTCGACCACCGGGGCCACAAGGCCGTCGAAGAACTGGGCGCCGACCCGGTGGCCGGTCCAGCCGTGCTGACCAGCCTGCTGCGCGAAGAGGGCATGCAAAATGTCATGCTCGTCAGCGGCGACGGCGTGCTGCTGGCCAGCGCCGGGCCGCACAGCGCGGCCGACTTGCCGACGCCGCCCATGCTGGTGCAGGCAGCCTTGCCGGCCGGCTATGCCTCCGCCGAGGGCGGACTGGAGTTGCACGACGATGGCACGGAGTCGGGCGGCGGCGGTTTCCGCTCGGGCTTGCCAGCATCGCTGGAAACGGCGGCCAGCCTGCGCCTGCGCGTGCTGGTGGCCGTGCCGGGGCCTTCCGTCTCGCCCCGCTATTTGCAACTGCTACAATCGGTGCCGCCCAAGCTGGCGACGAATGGCGAAGTGCTGCGCGCCGCCTACAGCGAATACAAGGAACGTTTCGTCGCGCGCGTGGGACTACGCAAGATGTACATGGAAATCCTCACCCTGACCTTGCTGCTGGCTATTTTCGGCGCCATCGGCAGCGCTTTCCTGATCGCCGGTAATTTGGCCCAGCCCCTGCTGCTGCTGGCCGAAGGCACGCGCGCCGTGGCCGAGGGCGACCTGTCGCCGCGTCCGATCGTCGCCACCAAGGATGAACTGGGCACCCTGACGCAGTCGTTCAACATCATGACGCGCCAGTTGCTCGATGCGCGCACGGCCGTGGAAAGCAACCGCGCCGCCCTGCAGAACGCCAAGGCCCACCTGGAATCGGTGCTGGCGAACATGTCGGCCGGCGTGATGGTGCTCGACGGCGATTTCAAGCTGGTGACCTGCAATGAGTCGGTCGAGCGCATCCTGCAGCATTCGGGCATGAGCATGGTGGGCCAGCCGCTGGCGAATATTGCTGGAATGGAAGAGTTTGGCGGCGCCATCATCAGCGCCTTCACGGCGCAAAGCGCGCAATCGGCGTCGGGCCGCAACCAGCAGCGCCTGCACTGGCAGCGCCAGATCGAGATTCCGCGCCGCCTGGGCAGCAGTGCCGACGAGCATGACATCACCTTGCTGGCGCGCGGTTCGCGCCTGCCGCTGGAGTCCGGCAGCGGCTACATCGTCGTCTTCGACGATATTTCCGACGTGATTTCTGCGCAGCGCTCGATCGCCTGGGGCGAGGTGGCGCGCCGCCTGGCGCATGAAATCAAGAATCCGCTCACACCCATCCAGCTGTCGGCCGAGCGCCTGCAGATGAAGCTCGAAGGCAAGCTGGAGCAGCCCGATGCCGACCTGCTCAGCCGCGCCACCACCACCATCGTCAAGCAGGTCGATGCGATGAAGCGCATGGTCGACGACTTCCGCGACTATGCGCGCACGCCGCCGGCCGTGCTCACGCCGCTGCGCCTGAACGAGCTGATCGAAGAGATACTGAACCTGTACCTGCGCGGCGACGATGGCGACATCATCCACCCGCTGCTGGCGCCGAACCTGCCGATGGTGATGGGCGATCCGACCCAGTTGCGCCAGGTGATACACAACTTGCTGCAGAACGCGCAGGACGCCATGGCCGACCTGCCGCCGGACTCGCCGCATCCGCGGATTGACGTAAGGACGGAAGCAATTCATTATCGCAGTGCGGACGGCGGCGTGAATATCGCCGTGCGGCTGGCCATCAGCGACAATGGCCCTGGTTTCGCGCCAAAAATCCTGGCGCGGGCCTTCGAGCCGTATGTGACCTCGAAGGCGCGCGGCACGGGATTGGGCCTGGCGATGGTCAAGAAAATTATCGATGAACACGGCGGACGCATCGATATCGAGAACCGGGTCGACGGCAATGGCGCTTCGGTGGTCATTTTGCTGTTAAAGTTAGCTCCCGACACTCCTGCCCAGGAATTCCTGGCGTGAGGGTCTGGTTTAGTATTTAAAACACTAATAAAATCATAGTTGTCCGCCGTGTGCATCTTGTGCGCGACGGCCGGCGAAATGAGGAAGGCAAGACACGAATGGCAAACATACTCGTAGTGGATGATGAAATGGGTATCCGTGAGTTGCTCTCGGAAATTTTGGGCGACGAAGGACATGCTATCCAGCTGGCCGAAAATGCGCAGCAGGCGCGCGAAGCGCGTGCCGCCGGTGCGCCGGATCTGGTATTGCTGGATATCTGGATGCCCGACACCGATGGCGTCACCCTGCTCAAGGAATGGCAGCGCGACGGCTTGCTGACCATGCCGGTGATCATGATGTCGGGCCACGCCACCATCGATACGGCGGTCGAGGCGACGCGCATCGGCGCCATGAACTTCCTGGAAAAACCGATTGCCCTGCAAAAACTGCTGAAGGCAGTCCAGCAAGGCTTGACGCGGGCACAGGAAACCGTGCGCGCGCCGAGCGTGGCGCCCCGCCCCGTGGCACCCGTGGTGGCCGAGGAAAGCAGCCATCCCGTACCGAGCTTTGGCGGCAGCGCGCCGCAACAGCTGATGGTGCGCCCAGGCATCGCCGTACCGGCGGTGGCCGAAGGCCATGGCTACAACCTGTCGTTCGACTTGCCGCTGCGCGAGGCACGCGACGCGTTCGAGCGCATGTATTTCGAACATCACCTGGGACGCGAAGGCGGCAGCATGACCCGCGTGGCGGAGAAAACGGGCCTCGAGCGCACCCATTTGTACCGCAAGCTGAAACAGCTGGGCGTCGAACCGGGCAAGCTGGCCAAGAAAAGCCTGTGACGGCAACCGTGCGGCGTCCGACGCCGCTGACTCTGGTCAGCGGTGGACGCGCCGCCGGGCGCGAAGCGGCCATCGCGCAAGCCTTGCCGCCTGGCCAGCCGGCCGCCGTGATCCTCGAAGGATTGGCTGACGGCAACGCCATCCTGGCCGACCTGGCCGGGCAAGTTTCTCCTTCTCCATCATTTCCATTGCAACTGTTGCGCATCGCGCCAGGTTGCCTGTGCTGCAGCGGCAATCTCGTATTGCGTGTAACATTGAATCGTCTGCTGCGCCATCCACCCGCACACTTGTTCATCAGCCTGGCCGACGCCACGCACATCGAACAATTGCGCACCTGGCTCACCGCCAGTCCCTACGATGCCCTGCTGGCGCTGCAAGCAGACATGGTGGTTTCCTGACGATTTCTTGATCGCCTTACCGCAGTCGTAGTTTGCATCTCGTTACAACTCTGTAGCCCGCAGGGTGGCATGGCCGCTTGAAATGGCGCCGTGTGAACCCCACCTCTGTTCTGACACCGCAGGAGCTTCTCCTGCTTGAGCGAAGGATGCAAAATGAACCTGATCTATAACAGCGAACAATACAGCGTCGTGGAATTCGGCGTCGACGGCGACCTCGAAGCCCTGCGCTTTGGCGGCTATGAAATCGTCGACAAGGGGGGCAAGCGGGAAACGTTTATCGCCGGCATCCTTGCGCAACACTTCCGCCGCGACGTCACGGAGCTGATCGCCAGCGAACCCAGCATGGAAGAGATCGATGAATTTTTGGGCAGCTATGATTCCCTCATGAGCCAGCCCGTCCTGTTGCACTGACCGGATGGCTATCGCCACCATACCAATCCGTCTGACGGCATGGTATGGTGGTTGTGTTATTCAGCTGCAAACAGACCATGTGCCAACTTCTCGGAATGAATTGCAATGTCCCCACGGACATTGTCTTTAGTTTTACCGGCTTCGCCATGCGCGGCGGCCATACCGATACCCACCATGACGGCTGGGGTATCGCCTTTTTCGAAGGCGCCGGCGTGCGCCATTTCGTCGACCACCAGGCGGCCATCGCCTCGCCCGTGGCCGAACTGATCAAACGCTACCCGATCAAGTCGCGCAATGTCATCGCACATATCCGCAAGGCGACGCAAGGCCAGGTGGCGCTGGAAAATTGCCACCCGTTCGTGCGCGAACTGTGGGGCCGCTACTGGGTCTTTGCCCACAATGGCGATTTGAAGGATTTCAACCCCGTGCTGACGGGCAGTTACCGCCCCGTCGGCTGCACGGACAGCGAACGGGCTTTCTGCTACCTGCTGCAGGAACTGCACGCGCGCTTTGGCGATGCCCCGCCGGCATTGCCGCAACTGCATGCGGCCCTGGCGGAGTTGCTGCCCAGCATCGCGGCCCACGGCACTTTCAACATGATGCTGTCGAGCGGCGAGGCGCTGTTTGCCCATTGCTCGACCAGCTTGCACTATCTGGTGCGACAACATCCGTTTCCAACTGCTAAACTCTCCGATGAAGACCTGAGCGTGGACTTTTCCCAGGTGACGACACCCCAGGACCGCGTGGCCGTGATTGTTACCCAGCCGCTGACGACGAATGAGCAATGGACGGCGTTTGCGCCGGGTGAATTGAAATTATTTGTCGACGGGATGGTGCAAGACACGCCAGTCGCCTAATTTGTTGACGACAATAAACTGGATTGCTGCCAAAATACCCACAGCGCGGGCGGAATTCAGCTAAAGTATTGTCAATAGTGAACCTTGATGCGGGCGCGGCGCGGCCGGTGTCACTCGACGTGATTGATGAAGAGTTAATGATCGATATTTCCAGCAACGACATCACCCCGAAACCCTTGCGCGTGCGCGAGTTCTATCTGGGGCGACAACCTATCCTTGACCGCAATCAAGCCCTGTTTGGCTATGAGTTGCTATTCCGCAACGCTCCGGTTGGTCCCGCCAACATTACCAGCGATCTGTCCGCCACGGCCTCCGTCATCGCCCACGCTTCCCAGCTGGGCATGGAAAAGGTCATCGGCGACGCGCTTGGCTTCGTCAACGTCGATGCCGACGTGATCATGAGCGACATCTTCGTGTTCCTGCCGCGTGAAAAAGTCGTGCTGGAAATCGTCGAATCGATGCCCGTCACGCCGGAAGTGCGCGCGCGTATCAGCGAGCTGGTGGGCCATGGCTTCACTTTCGCGCTGGAAAACGTCGTGTCCGACACGGCGCAAGTGCAGGAACTGCTGCCGCTGGTGCAGTACGTCAAGATGGACATGAGCACGGTCGACCCGAAAGTGCTGGCAGCCTTGGCGCCCCGTTTCAAGCAGGAAAACAAGAAACTGGTGGCGGAAAAGGTCGAGACGCGCGAAGAATTCAAGTCGGGCCTGGACCTGGGTTTCGATTACTTCCAGGGTTATTACTTTGCCAAGCCTGCCATCATGACGGGCAAGAAACTGTCGCCGTCGCAACTGGCCGTCATGGAACTGATGACACTGGTGACGTCGGATGCCGACAATATGGACATCGAGCGCGCCATCAAGCGCGACGTGTCGCTGGCCCTGAACTTGCTGCGCCTGGTCAATACGCCGGCCGTGGGCGCGCGCCAGCGCATCGATTCGCTGAGCCAGGCCGTGACCGTGCTGGGCCGCCGCCAATTGCAGCGCTGGCTGCAAATCATGCTGTATGCGGAACCAAGCAAGCGCGGCCATAGCATGACGCCGCTGCTGATGCTGGCCACCACGCGCGGCCGTTTGCTGGAATTGCTCGCGCATAAACTGCGCCCGAACCACGCCCATTCGGCCGATATCGCCTTTACGGTCGGCATCATGTCGCTGATGGATACCTTGTTCGGCGTGCCGATGTCGGAAATCCTCGGCCAGATCGAAGTGATCGACGAAGTGGCCGAAGCGCTGCTGTCGCGCGAAGGCTTCTACGGCGACCTGCTGCGCCTGGCCGAGTGCATCGAGCGCATCGAAGACATGGAAGGCGAGATCGTGCCAACCTTGCGCGACCTGGCCATGTCGCCGGACGACCTGGTGGAGCTGGAAATGGCCGCCTACGAATGGAGCGATAACGTTGTCAGATACGCCCTGTAATTGGCATAGCTAGCCATATCAAGAACCCCGCCCGGCAGTGCCCGGCGGGGTTTTTTTACGCCGGTAGCTGCACTACGCCGCGGCGCCGGGCCAGTGCTTGTGCAGTTCGGGGTCGGTGCGCAGCTCCCACAGGGCCAGGACGACGACGGCGATACCGACGACGAGCTCGTTCCACAGGACGACGCGCTGTTCGGCCAGCCGCAGTATCCACGGCGAGGCGGCGACCCAGACGCCCAGCAGCAGGTTGACGACGACGGCCCAGAAATACGTCTTGTACAGGTCGAAGGCGGCCAGGATGGCGATCACGAGGCCCGAGACAAAGGCGTTGATCATCTGCGGCGAGCCTTCGGGGTAGGAAAACGCCCAGGGCGAGACGACGAGCCACAGGCCCAGCAACAGGATCACCTGATCCTGCCAGCGTTTCAGTTTGAAATTGGTTGCCATATATCCTCCTTGCCGGTTGGGAACGGGCCGGAGCGGGCATGCAGCATGCCGGCCGGCATACTGCGTTAGTGCGCTTCGGCGCGCGATAAGTTCCGCGCGCCTTGTGCTTATATTATGGCATTACGACAGGTTCGGCGCCAGCCAGCGTTCCACGTCCTCGATGCTGACGCCACGGCGCTTGGCCATGTCTTCCACCTGGTCCATGCCGATCTTGCCGACGACGAAGTATTTTGACTCCGGGTGGGCAAAATAGAACCCGGACACGGCCGCGCCGGGGAACATGGCATACGATTCCGTCAACTGCATGCCGATTTCCTCGGCTTGCATGACCTCAAACATCTCTTTCTTGACGGTATGCTCGGGGCAGGCCGGGTAGCCTGGCGCCGGACGGATGCCGACATATTTTTCGGCGATCATGTCGTCGTTGCCCAGGTGTTCGTCCGGCACATAGCCCCACAAATCCTTGCGCACGCGCTCGTGCAGGTATTCGGCGAACGCTTCGGCCAGGCGGTCGGCCAGGGATTTGAGCATGATGGACGAGTAATCGTCGTGCGCATCCTCGAAGCGTTTTTCGTATTTCTCGATGCCCAGGCCGGACGTCACGGCGAACATGCCGATGTAATCCTTTACGCCCGATGCCTTCGGCGCGATGAAGTCGGCCAGGCACTGGTTCGGACGCTGCACGCCGTCGACCATGGGTTTCACGCCCTGCTGACGCATGCCGTAATACGTGAACGCCACGCTACTGCGCGTATCGTCGGTGTACACCTCGATATCGTCGTCATTGACGCTGTTGGCCGGCAGCAAGGACACCACGCCGTTGGCCGTCAGCCAGCGTCCGTCGATGAGTTTTTTCAGCAAGGCCTGGCCTTCCGCGTAGACCTTGGTGGCCGCGTCGCCCACCACTTCATCCGTCAGGATGGCGGGGAAGGGGCCGGCCAGGTCCCAGGTCTGGAAGAACGGGCCCCAGTCGATGTAGTTGGCCAGCGTGGCCAGGTCGACATTTTTAAACACGCGGCGGCCGATGAACTTCGGTTTCACGGGCGTGCAGGCGCCGTCGAAGGGCACGAGCATCTTGTTGGCGCGCGCCTGCGCCAGCGGCAAAATCGGCAGCGCCTTCTTGTTGGCGTGCTGCTCGCGGATGCGCGCGTAGTCGAGTTCGATGTCTTCCACGTATTTGTCGCGCTGTTCCGGCGTCAGCAAGGATTGCGCCACGGACACGGAACGCGAGGCGTCCGGCACGTAGATCACGGGGCCTTCGTAGTTGTGCGCGATCTTCACGGCCGTGTGGGCGCGGCTGGTGGTGGCGCCGCCGATCAAGAGGGGAATCTTCAGCATGCGGAAGTGTTCGTCGCGCTGCATTTCCTTGGCGACATACGCCATTTCTTCCAGCGATGGCGTGATCAGGCCCGACAGGCCGATGATGTCGGCGTTTTCCACCTTGGCGCGGGCCAGGATTTCCGAGCACGGCACCATCACGCCCATGTTCACCACTTCGAAGTTATTGCATTGCAGAACGACGGTGACGATGTTCTTGCCGATGTCATGCACGTCGCCTTTCACGGTCGCCATGATGATCTTGCCTTTCGGCTTGGCGACGATGCCCGTACGCTTTTCTTCCAGCAGCTTTTCTTCCTCGATGAACGGGATCAGATGGGCCACGGCCTGTTTCATCACGCGCGCCGATTTCACCACTTGCGGCAGGAACATCTTGCCTTGGCCAAACAGGTCGCCGACCACGTCCATGCCGGCCATCAGCGGGCCCTCGATCACGTGGATGGGGCGTCCGCCATTGTGCAGCAGTTCCTGGCGCGCTTCTTCCGTGTCTTCCACGATGAATTGCGTGATGCCGTGCACCAGCGCATGCGACAGGCGCTCCTGCACCGTGCCTTCGCGCCAGGCCAGGGTTTGCGCCTCCGCCTTGCCGCCCGCCTTCAGGGTGCCGGCAAATTCGATCATGCGCTCGGTCGAGTCTTCGCGGCGGTTCAGCACCACGTCTTCCACGCGCTCGCGCAATTCCGGGTCCAGGTTGTCGTACACGCCCACCATGCCGGCGTTGACGATGCCCATGGTCATGCCGGCCTTGATGGCGTGGTACAGGAAGACGGTATGGATGGCTTCGCGGGCTGGATCGTTGCCGCGGAAACTGAAGGACACGTTCGACACGCCGCCCGAAATCTTCGCGTACGGCAGGTTTTCCTTGATCCAGCGCGTGGCGTTGATGAAGTCGACGGCGTAATTATTGTGCTCTTCGATGCCGGTGGCGACGGCAAAGATGTTCGGATCGAAAATGATGTCTTCCGGCGGGAAGTCCAGCGCATCGATCAATAAATGGTATGCGCGCGCGCAAATTTCGATCTTGCGCTCGAAGGTGTCGGCCTGGCCCTTCTCATCGAAGGCCATGACGATGACGGCCGCGCCGTAGCGGCGGCACAGCTTTGCCTGGCGCAGGAATTCCTCTTCGCCTTCCTTCATGGAAATCGAGTTGACGATGGCCTTGCCCTGCACGCATTTCAGGCCCGCTTCGATGACCGACCATTTCGACGAGTCGACCATGATGGGCACGCGCGAAATGTCGGGTTCCGAGGCGATCAGGTTCAGGAAGCGCGTCATGGCGGCCAGCGAGTCGAGCATCGCTTCATCCATATTGATATCGATCACTTGCGCGCCGTTTTCCACTTGCTGGCGGGCCACGGATAGCGCCTCGTCATATTGCTCGTTGAGAATCATGCGCGCGAACGCCTTCGAGCCCGTGACGTTGGTGCGCTCGCCCACGTTGACGAACAGCGACTCGTCATTGACGACGAACGGTTCCAGGCCCGCCAGGCGCAGGTCGTGCGATGGGGCCGGCACGGTGCGCGGGGTGTTTTTTGACAGCAACTCGCCGATGGCGGCGATGTGCTCGGGCGTGGTGCCGCAGCAGCCGCCCGCCATGTTCAGGAAGCCCGCGTCGGCAAATTCGCGCAGCAGGGCGGACGTGTCGGCTGGCAACTCGTCGAAACCCGTGTCGCTCATGGGGTTGGGCAAGCCCGCGTTCGGGTAGATGCACACGAAGGTGTCTGCGATCTTGGCCAGCTCTTCCGCGTACGGGCGCATCAGGGCGGCGCCCAGCGCGCAGTTCAGGCCGATGGTCAGCGGTTTCGCGTGGCGCACGGAATTCCAGAAGGCGGGCACGGTCTGGCCCGACAAGATGCGGCCCGATGCGTCCGTGACGGTGCCGGAAATCATCAGCGGCAGGCGCACGACATCCGGGTTTTGCTCGTAGAACAGGTCGATGGCGAACAGGGCCGCCTTGCAGTTCAAGGTATCGAAGATGGTTTCCACCAGCAACACGTCGGCGCCGCCTTCCACCAGGCCCTGCGTCTGCTGCAGGTAGGCGGCCACCAGTTGGTCGAAGGTAACGTTGCGCGCGGCAGGGTCGTTCACGTCGGGCGAGATCGACGCCGTCTTCGGCGTGGGCCCGAGGGCGCCGGCGACGAAGCGCGGCTTGTCCGGCGTGGAATATTTATCGCAGGCGGCGCGCGCCAGCTTGGCCGCCTGGACGTTCATTTCATAGGCCAGGTGGGCCATGTGGTAATCGTCTTGCGCGATCGTCGTGGCGCCGAAGGTATTCGTTTCGATCAGGTCGGCGCCGGCCGCCAGGTAGCGCTCGTGGATTTCCTGGATGATGTGCGGCTGCGTCAGGGTCAGCAACTCATTATTGCCCTTGACGAACAGTTCGCGCGCGCCACTGTCGGCCGGCGCGGCGAAATCGATGAAGCGGCCGGCGGGGCCGCCGCGGTACGCTTCTTCGTCGAGCTTGTATTGCTGGATGATCGTGCCCATGGCGCCGTCGAGAATCATGATCCGCTGCGCCAGAATGGCGCGCAAGGTGGCTTCGGTCGGGGACATGGCGGGGATCACGGTATCGTTCATTTCATGCTTTCAATAGGCAAACGGGCGGCGGCGCGGCGACAAGACGTTACGAGGCGGATGCGGGTCAGCAGGATCAGCTGACGGAGAGTTGCCGGCCGGGTAGGGCAGGCAGAAGGTGGCAATCGCCTGATTTCACCGGGTCTAAAATTATACGGCATCAGGCTGCTTTGGTTTTAAGCAAAAGCGGCCGTTCGCCCCACGGCAGGCCTTCTTGCAACACATCGCCTGCCGCCACGCCTGCTTCTGAAAATTACATTCCTGAAAATCTTACTCAAAACGTTAATTCTTCCAGCAAAGTTGGCAGAACAATATGGCGTCTAGGCTGTGGAAAAATTTCCACATTATTTGCGCCGCATCAGCATATTTTTAATGAGTTGAATGGCAATAGCTGCAAAGGAAAGTAATTTTGATTTTAGCCAATACAGAGTGAGGGGAATAATGCTCAGAGTAAAGTTTGCCAAGCAGATATTTTAATTATTATCAAAACCAATTGAATCAAAAGCATTAATAGTTGTCTTTGGGAATCGAACTAAACCATAATATTGGTTCTTCGAAATTAAATTCTCACCAAAAGTCACCAATATGTCACATTTATCTCGTGTCCTCCCCGGCATCGCGCTGCATCAACATGGTTGCCAGCCATGAAAAACCATCTGCTTGTCGCATTGTTTGTCATGCTGGGCCTGTCCGCCTGCGGCGGTGGTGGCGGTGGGGGCGGCGACACGGTGGTGGCGACCACGTCGGGCACGCCCGTGCTGCTGCCTGCCGTGACGGCCGTTTCGGCGGCGAATGTCGCCGTCGGTGGCAGCCTGGTGCTTACAGGCACGAATCTGAGCCGCGTGACGGCTTTCCAGGTTGGCGGCGTGACCGTTGCCACCAGCGCCGCCAGCGATACCAGCATCACCCTGACCATGCCGGGCGTGCCCGTATCGGGCGCCTTGAGCCTCGTCAGCGCCAGCGGCACGGCGGCCACCAGCTATAACGTCAATGTGTACCTGCCATTGAGCGTGGGCAGCGTCGCACCGGCGACGGGCGGCGTCGGTTCCAGCGTGACGATCACGGGCGGCGGCATGGGCGCCGTGACGGCGGTGCAGTTTGGCAATGGCGCGGCGGCAACGCCGCAAAGCCAGACGGCCGGCAGCGTGACGGTGCTGGTGCCTGCGGGCGCGGCGACAGGCGCGCTGACGGTGCGCGGTCCCTACAACGATGTGCTCAGCGGCGACACGTACACGGTGCTGGCCAGCGTGACGGTGACGTCGATCACCTCGGCCGTCAATAACGGAAGCTTGTCCGTGACGGTGCAGGGCAGCAATCTCGACCAGGTCACTTCGGCGTCGGTGGGCAATACGCCGGCCGTCATCGTCAGTGCCAGTGCCAGTCAGCTGGTATTGTCTGCACCAGACTCGGCAACGGGCAACGTGATGCTGGCGGCGGCGTCGCGCATCGCCGTGAATGCGGGCACGGTGTCGGCCTTTACCCTGGGCAGCATTGATTTCGCGCAAGTACTGAATTTGAATGCCAGCAATACGGCCTTGCGCTTGACGCGCGGCAAGTCGGCCGCCGTGCGCGTGTCCGTGCTGGCCGGTCAGGCGGGCCAGTCCAGCCCGGCGGTCACCTTGAATGCGACCGCCGCCAATGGCAGCAACCTGGGCAGTATCGCGATGACGGGGCCGGCGCTCTTGCCGACGACGAAGAACGATGACAGTTTCAACGGCAATTTCAGTGCCGTCCTGCCTGCAGGCTGGATCTTGCCCGGCGTGCGCGTGCGCGTGACGGCCGTCGGCAATGACGGCGTGCAAGTGAGCCAGGAAGCGACGCCCGTGGTGGCCAGCCTGGCCAAAATTCGTCTGGTGCTCGTGCCCTTGAGCACCGATGATGGCGTGGCGCAACTGCCTGACGCTGAGGTGATCCGCGCCGCGCTGCTGCGCGTGTATCCGTATGCGACGGAAAATATCAGCATCACGACGCGCGCCGCACTGAGCATGCCGGGCAGCAGCACGGCCGACAGCTGGTGGAGCGATGCCCTGGGCAAGCTGGAAAACCGGCGCGCGCTGGAAGACAGCGGCGCCTACTATTATGGTTTCGTGCCGAAGATGTCCGTCACCAACGCCGCCGGCCTGGCCTACATCAACCAGCGCAGCAGCGGCAACGACTTTACGTCGGCCATCGGCCTCGATGCCCAGTCCAATAGCATCGCGGCGGTCGACCCATTCTCCAATCAATGGCCTCTGTGGCTGACTACGCTCGTGCATGAGCTGGGCCATAATCACTCGCTGCAGCACGTTCCCTGCGGCGGTCCGGCTGGCGCTGCTGTCGACTACCCATATGCGAATGGCAATCTGGGCCCGCAACCGCTGTACAACAGCAACTATGCAGGCAGCATCGGCCAGCTGAGCAAGGCAGTCTATGGCAACACGCCGATGAAGGACGTGATGAGCTATTGCAGCGGCGCCTGGTTCTCCGACTACAGCTATGCGCGGGTGCAGCAATTCCTGGAAAAACGCAGCACGCAGATTACGGGCAGCAATGTGCTGGCCGCCAGCATGGCCGTGGCCGAGAACGGCTACCTGACCATTTCCGGCCGCATTACGCCTGGCGGCGTGGCCCTGCGCCCGGCCGTTGCCTCGTCGGCGCGCATCGGCACCGCTGCCAGCGGCAGCGGCCATGCTTATACCTTGCGCGTGTTGACGGCGTCCGGACAGACTATCGACTTGCCCTTCGATGGCGTCTCCGTGGCCGACCATGGCGGCAACGCCATGAGCCACTTCCGCGTCAGCTTCGCCAATCCGGGCGAAATCAGCGATGTGCAAGTGTTGGCAAATGGCAAGGCTTTGGCCAAGCTGGAACGTCCGGCGCGCCGCAGCAAGGCCGCCGCCAACGATGCCACGTTTGATGCGACGCAAAGCGGCGGCCAGCTGGCGCTGGTCTGGAATGCCGAGGCGGAACCGTATGCCGCCGTCATGCACGTGGCTGCCGATGGCCGCAAGACGGTGGTCGCCAGTGACTTGACGGGTGGCAAAGCCAATGTCGACGTGAGCGCCTTGCCGGCCGGCGGCCGTTTCGAGGTCAGCCTGTCGTCGTCTCTGGGCGCACGCCTGATGAAGGTGCAGCGCCGCTAAGCTAGCGGGGCGGATGCAAAAAAGGCTTGCCGCGGCAAGCCTTTTTTTATGGCCATCGGGATGATGGCGCGGTGCAATCCGGTGAAGTCAGGCGAAGCGCTTGCCTTCGAGGGGGAAGCCCTTGATGAATTCGGCCGCAGGCAGGCGCTTGCCGCCCGGTTTTTGCAGTTCCGTCAGGCGCAGCGAGCCATTGCCGCAGGCCACGACGATGCCGTGCTGGGCGTCGGCTGCCAGTACCTGGCCCGGCGCTTCCTTGCTGTCCGCTTCGAGCACATCGGCGGCCCAGATCTTGATGGTGGTGCCATCGACCTGGCCGCAGGCGCCGGGAAACGGATTGAAGGCGCGGATCTTCAGGCCCAGTTCCAGCGCCGGCAGGCTGAAATCGAGCGCCGCTTCTTCCTTGGCGATCTTTGCCGCATAGGTGACGCCCGCTTCAGGCTGGGGCACGGCTTCCAGCGCTTGCTGCTGCATCTTGCGCAGGGTCTCGACGATCATCTTGCCGCCCAGGGTGGCAAGCTTGTCGTGCAGGCTTGCCGTGGAATCGCCCGCTTCGATGGGCGTGCGCTCGATGGCCAGCATGGGGCCCGTATCGAGGCCTTCTTCCATCTGCATGATGGTCACGCCCGTTTCATCGTCGCCGGCTTCGATGGCGCGGTGGATGGGCGCGGCGCCGCGCCAGCGCGGCAGCAGGGAACCGTGGATATTGATGCAGGGTTTGATGTCGAGGGTGCTGCGCGGCAAGATCAAGCCGTAGGCCGCCACCACCATCACATCGTAGTCGGTGGCCAGCAGGCGCTCGTGCGCTGCTTTTGCCTCGGCGGCGCGCTGCGGGTCCTTGCTGTCCATGCGCAGCGACAAGGGCTGCAGCACGTCGATGCCGTGCTGCTGTGCATATTGCTTGACGGCCGAGGCGTGCAATTGCATGCCGCGTCCGGCAGGGCGGTCGGGCTGGGTCAGCACCAGCGGAATCTCGAATCCCGCTTCGTGCAAGTCTTTCAGGGCCGTGGCGGCAAATTCAGGCGTGCCTGCGAAGATCACTTTCATATGGTTCCTTGACGTGAGGTGCGCAGGCCCGCGCCGGAGGCGCCAGGCTGGCGTGGTGTTACGGTCAGTCTTTGCGGTCAGTCTATCAGCACAGCTGCAAAAGCGGCTTAGAAGCGGCGGTTCTGTGCGCGCAGGCTCGCTTCGCGCTCGAGACCACGGATTTCCTTGATCATCTTGGTCTTGATGCGGTTGCGCTTGAGCGGCGACAGGTATTCGACGAATACCTTGCCCAGCAAGTGATCCATCTCATGCTGGATGCAGACGGCCAGCAAGCCATCGGCTTCCAGTTCGAACTGCTTGCCGTGGCGGTCCAGGGCGCGCACCCTGATGCGGGCCGGGCGCTCGACGCCGTCGTAGACGCCAGGCACGGACAAACAGCCTTCGTCGTAGACCTGCTTTTCCTCGCTGGCCCAGGTGATTTCCGGGTTGATGAACACTTGCAGCTGGTTTTTTTCTTCGGTGATGTCGATCACCATCATCTGGATATGCGCGTCCACTTGCGACGCGGCCAGGCCGACGCCCGGGGCGTCGTACATGGTTTCAGCCATGTCGTCGATCAGGGTTTGCAGGCGCGCGTCAAATTCGGTGACGGGCTTGGCGACCGTGTGCAGGCGAGGATCGGGGTAACGCAGGATATTTAATATGGACATACGGATTCGACTGGTTAAGGTGGGCGCCGGTGCGCCGGATTATTCATGCCTGGGCCATGCGAACGATGGCAGGGCTATTTTCTGTTGGGTACGCCATGCTTGGGCGCGTATGGCACAACGGCGCGGCAGATGCGTTTGCCAGTGCGCTAATCGTTTGCTGCAAAGGGAAATTTTATCACAGACGCCCATGCTCCTGTGGATGGGGGGCCGTTTTGCACGCGCATTGCACGCATCCTTGCGCGCGTCGGTATCGCGTGCGCGCCATCGCGCTAGCATGGGAGGGCACAGTACACAGCGAGGTGGTCATGCATGCACTTGCAACGATGGCAGACACGGCCACGGAATTGGCGGGCTGGCTGCGCCTGCAGCATCTGCCCGGCGTGGGGCCGGTGGCGGCGCGCGCCTTGCTGGCCCGCTTCGGCTTGCCGCCGGAGATTTTCGCCACACCGTTCGAGACCTTGCGCGAAGCGGTGCCGGCCAGCGTGGCGCGCGCCATCGTGCAGCCGCCCAAGCCCGTGACCAACAGCCAGCTGGAACTCACCCTGCAGTGGCTGCAGCGGCCCGGCAACGCCTTGCTGACCCTGGCCGATGCCGCGTATCCGCCCCTGCTGCTGGAAATCGCCGATCCGCCGCTGTTGTTATATGTACGGGGGCGGGCGGAACTGCTGTCGCGTCCCGGCGTGGCCATCATCGGCAGCCGCAATGCCAGCGCGCAAGGCATGCAGAATGCGGCCGCTTTCGCGCAAGCGCTGAGCATGGCGGGCCTGACCATCATTTCCGGGCTGGCGCTGGGCATCGATACGCACGCGCACGAGGGCGGCTTGCGCGGCGCGGGCGCTACCGTCGCCGTGATCGGCACGGGCGCCGACCTGGTGTATCCGCGACGTAACCTTGATCTAGCGCAAAGAATTGCCGAACAGGGTTGCATCGTCAGCGAGTACGCGCTGGGCTTGCCCGCCATGCCAGCTAACTTTCCGCGCCGCAACCGCCTGATCAGCGGCCTGGCGCGCGGCGTGCTGGTGATCGAGGCGGCCGCGCAATCGGGTTCATTGATCACGGCGCGCCTGGCCGGCGAGCAGGGGCGCGATGTGTATGCCTTGCCCGGTTCCATCCATGCGACCCTGGCCAAGGGCTGTCATGCATTGATCAAGCAGGGCGCCAAGCTGGTCGAGTCGGCTGATGACGTGCTGCAAGAGTTGCAATGGCTGGGCGGCGTGCCCCAGGTGCCGCCAGCGGTGGAGGACGAGCCGCCGCTGCTGGCCGCGCTGGGCCACGATCCCCTCGATGCCGACACCCTGGCCGCGCGCAGCGGCCTGGCCATGGGCGCGCTGATGGGCGAATTGCTGGCGCTGGAGCTGGCGGGCCGGGTGGAACGCTTGCCGGGAGGACTGTTTCAACGCTGTAAATGACAGCTTGTCACTTGTGTGGCGGCCTTGCCGCACGGGGGCGCTTTGTCGGCGCACACCCTTGTGTCGCAGCGAACTTAGCTGATAGAGTAGAGCCATGTTCGATATCCTGGTGTACCTCTACGAGACTTACTATCGCCCCGATGCCTGCCCCGAGCCGGCAGTCCTGGCGCGCAAACTGTCGGCCGTCGGTTTCGACGACGTGGAGATTTCCGAAGCGCTCGTCTGGCTGACGGACTTGAACGCCATGGCCGGCGTCGAACAAACCCTGACGGCCAGCTCCACGGGCACGCGCTTCTATGTGCAGCAGGAAAGCGACGTGCTGGGCACGGCCGCCGTCGGTTTCATCCAGTTCCTGGAAAGCGCCAAGGTGCTGTCGCCGCTGCAGCGCGAAATCGTCATCGAACGGGCGCTGGCGCTCGACGAGGCACCCGTTTCGCTGGGCAAGCTGAAAGTCATCGTGCTGATGCTGCTGTGGAGCCAGGGCAAGGAACCGGACGCCCTGATGTTCGACGATCTGTTTGTCGACGACGAAGACCTCCCGCCGCGCTTATTGCACTAATATATAGACGTCGCTGGCGGCCGCTGTCGCTGCCTGCCGACCCTGGCGCCGCTGCCGCGCCATCCCCTTTACCATGTGCTGCACCAGCGCGCCCGCCAGCCTGTTGTGTTTGCGCTTGCGCATTCTTGCTTGCAGATAACTTGCCGAATTCTTCAATAGGCGCTTATCATTGGCCGCTTGACAAGACCACAAGTCACAAGGCCTTGCGCAGACAAAAGCGTCGGCGCCTGGCAATGCACTGTATGATGCGCATGCTGAAACTATCCTAGAGCATTTTTCGAGACTAAAAAATATGACAAAAACCCTCATCATCGCCGAGAAGCCTTCTGTCGCGAACGATATCGCGAAGACGCTTGGCGGCTTTACCAAGCACGATGAGTACTTTGAATCGGATGAATACGTCCTGTCGTCGGCGGTCGGCCACTTGCTGGAGATCGCCGTGCCGGAAGAATTCGACGTGAAGCGCGGCAAATGGAGTTTCGCGCACTTGCCGATGATTCCACCGTATTTCGCGCTGAACCCGATCGCCAAGACGGAAGCGCGCCTCAAAGTATTAAACAAGCTGATCAAACGCAAAGACGTCACCACCCTCATCAACGCATGCGATGCGGGGCGCGAAGGCGAGCTGATTTTCCGCCTGATCGCGCAAAACGCGAAAGCCAAGCAACCGGTCAAGCGCCTGTGGCTGCAGTCGATGACGCCGGGCGCCATCCGCGACGGTTTCTCGCACCTGCGCAGCGATGAAGAAATGCTGCCGCTGGCCGATGCGGCCCGCTGCCGTTCGGAAGCCGATTGGTTGATCGGTATCAATGGCACGCGCGCCATGACGGCGTTTAATTCGAAAGAAGGCGGTTTTTATCTGACCACCGTGGGCCGCGTGCAAACGCCGACCCTGTCCATCGTGGTCGAACGCGAAGACAAGATCAAGAAATTCGTGCCGCGCGACTTCTGGGAAGTGCGCGCCGAATTCGTTTGCGCGGCCGGCATCTATGAAGGCCGCTGGCTCGACACGAAGTTCAAGAAGGACGAGAACGACCCCGAGAAGCGCGCCGAGCGCCTGTGGAGCAAGACGGCTGCCGACTCGATCGCCACCGCCTGCCGCGGCCGCCAAGGCAATGTCACGGAAGAATCGAAACCGACCACCTCGATGGCACCGGGCCTGTTCGACCTGACCAGCCTGCAGCGCGAAGCGAACTCGCGTTTCGGCTTCTCGGCCAAGAACACCCTGGGTCTGGCCCAGGCGCTGTATGAAAAGCACAAGGTACTGACGTATCCGCGTACCGATTCGCGCCACCTGCCGGAAGACTACATGCCGACCGTGCTGCAGGCGCTGGAAACGGTCAAGGACAACAGCAACTACCACCAGTTCGCCAAGCAGATCATCGACAAGGGCTGGGTCAAGCCGAACAAGCGCATTTTCGACAACACCAAGATCTCGGATCACTTCGCGATCATCCCGACGACGATCGCGCCGAAGAACCTGTCCGAGCCGGAACAGAAGCTGTATGACCTCGTCACGCGCCGCTTCATGGCCGTGTTCTTCCCGCCTGCGGAATTCCAGGTCACCACGCGCTACACGGAAGTGTCCGGCCATCAGTTCAAGACTGAAGGCAAGGTCATGACCAATCCGGGCTGGCTGGCCATCTACGGCAAGGAAGCGTCGACGGACGCCGACAAGGAAAGCAATGGCAACGGCAACCTGGTGCCAGTGGCCAAGGGCGAAAAAGTGCAGACGGAAAGCGTCAACGCCAACGGCCTGGTGACGAAGCCGCCTGCGCGCTTCACGGAGGCGACCTTGCTGTCGGCCATGGAAGGCGCCGGCAAGCTGATCGACGACGACGAGCTGCGCGATGCGATGGCCGGCAAGGGTCTCGGCACCCCGGCGACGCGCGCGGCCACCATCGAGGGCTTGCTGACGGAACGCTACCTGATCCGCGAAGGCCGCGAATTGATTCCGACGGCCAAGGCATCGCAGCTGATGACTTTGCTCAAAGGACTGGGCGTCAACGAATTGACGGCGCCGGAGCTGACGGGCGAGTGGGAATACAAGCTGTCGCAGATGGAAAAAGGCAAGATTTCGCGCGAAGAATTCATGCGCGAAATCGCGCAGATGACGCAGATCATCGTCAAGCGCGCCAAGGAATACGATAATGACACCATTCCCGGCGACTATGCGACCCTGGAAACGCCATGCCCGAATTGCAGCGGCGTGGTGAAGGAAAACTACCGTCGTTTCGCCTGCACCAAGTGTGAATTCTCGATGAGCAAGACACCGGGTTCGCGCCAGTTCGAAATTGCCGAAGTGGAACAATTGCTGAAGGACCGCACCATCGGCCCGCTGCAAGGCTTCCGCTCGAAGATGGGCCGTCCGTTCGCCGCCATCCTGCGCATCGTGCGCGATGAAGAGATCAAGAATTTCAAGCTGGAATTCGATTTCGGCCAGAACGACGAGAGCGAAGATGGCGAAGGCGTCGATTTCACGGGCCAGACGCCCGTGGGACCGTGCCCCAAGTGCAACGCCGGCGTGTACGAAATGGGCCTGGCCTATGTGTGCGAACACAGCGTGGCGAAACCGAAGACGTGCGACTTCCGCAGCGGCCGTATCATCTTGCAGCAGGAAATCTTGCCGGAACAAATGGCAAAACTGCTCAACGACGGCAAGACGGACTTGCTGCCGGGCTTTGTTTCGCAGCGTACCCGTCGCCCGTTCAAGGCATTCCTCGTGCGCGGCAAGGATGGCAAGGTGAGCTTCGAGTTTGAAGAGCGCAAGGCCAAGCCGGGCGCCAAGACGAAGGCGGCAGCGGCCGAGGCCGAAGGCGAAGAAGGCGCGGCGCCAGCAAAGAAAACGGCCGTCAAGAAAGCGGCAGCCGTCAAAAAAGCGCCGGCCAAGAAAGCTGCGGCCGTGAAAAAGCCGGCTGCCAAGAAGGCGCCGGCGAAGAAGGCGGCAGCGGCGGAGTAATCCGGCGCCCGCCAGCCAGGCAAACAAAAGCCAGGGATTTCCCTGGCTTTTTTTACGTCCCGAGGCTGGCTAAGAGCCTGTCCCAGTAGATGAATACATCCCCCGCTGGCGCGCCTCAGAAGCGGGGACTGCGTTGATCGTCGTCGCGTGGCTCGCCACGCGTCCTCCTCACGCCTTGTCCGCGCTCCTGATGTGCTGCCAGCAGAAGACGCTCCCTACTGGGATAGGCTCTTAGTCCAGGTAGTCCGAATACTCGCGCTGCGCGTAGTACTGCAAGTTGGCCCACGGCTGCGCCTTGCTGACGGTGGGCTGCAGCTTGACGTCGACCCGGCGATAGAAGGTATTCGCGCGGTCGCCGCTCTCGATGATCAGCGGAATCTGTTTTTGCTCATCCCACAGGATGCGCTGGAACACGCCATTCTTTTCCACTTCGCGCCAGCGCGCGCCCGTCACGTTCGACGCGTGTTTCGACAGCGGCATGGCGGCCACCAGTTTCGGGTCCAGCAGATAAAAACTGTTTTCCCAGGAACCGTCGAAATTGACGTTTTCGTACTCGGCCTTGGGGATGGCGACGACGATCTTGTCATGCGCATCGATGTATTCCACGCGTACGGTGTTCTTTTCCAGCGTCACGTGGCGCGGTATCAGCACGGGATTGAAGTGCTTGTGCTCATGCTGCGTGGCCGCGGTCGACGTTTTCAATGCCACTTTCTTGTTTTCACCGTGGCTGTGGCCCGCATGCGCATCGGTCGACGGCGCCAGCACGCGCTCGACCCACACGTGGCCGGGGCGGCGCAGCATCTTTTCTTCGTAGCGGCTTTCGCGCGTCACGCCTTCCGGCGTCAGGACGCGGCTGTAATAGGTGATGCCCAGGTCCAGGTCGGCAGGAGCGGCAGGCGTGGCAGGAGCGGCTTGCGCGCTGGCGGCAAAGCCGGCGGCCAGGAGGACGGCGATCAGGGACGATTTCATGGTGTTGCCTTTACGTGCAGAGGGGCGGAGGGCATACGCCATCCGCCCCGGTGGGGTTACCGTGTTGATGTGGATCAGAAGCCGAAGGCCGCCTTCAGCAGGTCAAACACCTTGGTGTTGTCCAGGGTGCCCTTGAAGGCCTTCGCGCCGGCGCCCGTGGCCAGCAGCTTGACGTCGCCGCCGCCGTGGGTTTCGCTGGCCAGGCGCACGCCTGTTTCTTGCAGGTAGTTGTCTTTCAGGGCCGTGGCGCTGTCGACGTTGCTGCGCAGGGCAGGGCGGTTCGGGCCGTTGCCGAACACCAGGGTGGTGTAGGTATTGCCATCGGCATCCTTGCTCGGCTGGTTATCCTTGTAGCCGCGGTTGATGTCGAGGATGTGGTTGCCGCGCTTGCCGTAGCCGTTGAAGGCCAGGGTGTGGTCATGGTCGGCCGTGACGACGATCAGGGTGTTGGCCAGCGTCGGATCGGTTTCCTTGATCTTGGCGATGGCCGCCTTGATGGCGTCGTCGAAGGCGATGGTGTCCGTCAGCGCGCGCTTGGCGTTGATGCCGTGCAAGGCGTGGTCGATGCGGCCGCCTTCGACCATCAGGAAGTAGCCGTTCGCGTTTTTCGACAGCAAGTCGATGGCTTTCAGCGTCATTTCCGACAGGCTAGGCTGGGTCGCGCCTTCGCCCAGCGGCGGCGTGGCGGTGCGGTCCAGTTCATATTCCAGGTGGCTGCGGGTGCTGTACAGGCCGATGAATTTCTTGCCGCTCTGCGCCGCGGCCATTTCCGCCTTGTTGGCGGCCACGGTGTAGCCCTTGGCGGCAAATTCCGTCAACAGGTTGCGGCCATCGGCGCGGCCATACTTGTTGCTGGCCGACCAAGGCGTAAAGTGGTTGCGGCCGCCACCCATCAGCACGTCGACGCCGTCGCCCAGGGCCGCGTTGTAGCCCGTGCCGCCCGGCACCGTTTGTGCAGCGATCGCGTATTGCGCATTGCGGTTGCAGATGTGCGAGAAAGTCGTCGCCGGCGTGGCGTGCGTCAGTTCCGTGGTGGTGATGGCGCCCACGGCCTTGCCCTTGGCTTTCGCCAGTTCCAGGATGGTCGGCGCGCTCTTGCCGCCGGCCGGGCAGTTATCCACGCCCAGGTTGCCGTTGACGTCGCGGCTCGGTTCCTTGGCGATGGTGTCCTGCGCCATCGAGATGACTTCATTGTTCATCTTGACGCCGGTCATGTAGGCGGCCATCGATGGCGCGCTGTCCGTCGTTTGCGCATCGTTCGAGAACGTCTTGATGCGCGCCGTGCGCTCCAGCGTGTCCATCGTCAGGTTGCCGTCTTCCTGGTACTGGTAGATGCGCGCTGCCGTCACGACGGACGGGCCCATGCCGTCGCCGAGGAAGAAGATGACGTTCTTGGCGTCGGCGGCGTAGGCGCTGGCGACGCTGGCGGCCACGAGCGTGGTCAGCATGGAGAGTTTCAGGGCCGATTTCAGTGCGGCGGGTGTCGATGCAAGTTTCATGTGCTTGTCCAATTCTTGTCTCTTGGGGATTACAGACCGCCGGCGGTCTTGACCAGGCCGAATACTTTGGTGTTTTCGATGGTGCCAAGGAAGGTTTCCGAACCCTTGCCGATGGCGCCCAGGAAGACGTCGGTGCCGCCGTGGGTTTCATTGCCGACGGCAGTGCGGATCACTGCTTCCTGGTGGTAATTATTGGCGCTGGTGACGGTTTCATCGAGGCTGGCCATGGCGGCGCGGCTCGATTGCGTGCGGTTTTCGCCATTGCCGAAGCCGATGATCGAATACGGTGCGCCATCCAGGTCTTTCTCGACCGCGCCGGTCACGTAGTTCTTCACCACGCCCAGCACGCCAGGGTTGCCGGCAGCCGTCTTGCCCGTGCGCTTGGCGTAGCCGTTCAGCACCAGCGTGTGGTCATGGTCAGCCGTGACGACGATCAGGGTATTGGCCAGGGTCGGATCGGTCAGCTTGGCTTTTTCGATGGCGGCCTTGATGGCGTTGTCGAACGCGACGGTGTCTTGCAGCGCTTTCTTGGCGGTCGTTTCGTGCAGCGCATGGTCGATGCGGCCGCCTTCGACCATCAGGAAGTAACCCTTCTTGTTCTTCGCCAGCACGTCCATGGCCTTGGTGGTCATTTCCGCCAGGCTAGGTTCCTTCGCTGCGTCGCGGTCCAGGTCGTAGCTCATGTGGCTGGACGTGAATACGCCGAACAAACGCTCCGTCTTGGCCGCATCGACGGCCTTGAAGTCGGTGGCGTTGTTGGCGACCGTGTAGCTTTTGGCTTTCAATTCGGCGATCAGGTCGCGGCCGTCGGAACGCTTGCCGCCATCCTTGAATTGCGTGAAGAATTGCGCGCCGCCACCGAGGACCACTTCCAGGCCGGTGGTGCCCAGGGCGCTGTTGTAGCCCGTGCCGCCCGGCACCAGGGCCGCGGCGATATCGTTTTCCAGGTCGCGGTGGCAGATGTGCGAGTAGGTTGCGGCCGGCGTGGCGTGCGTCACGCGCGCCGTGCTGACGACGCCGGCGGCGAAGCCCTTGGCCTTGGCCAGTTCCAGCAAGGTGGTGGCGGGCGTGCCGTTGCCGGTGCCGCATTTGTTGACCAGCTTGTTGTTATTCGCATCCGTGCCCGGATCGATGGCGACCGTGTTGGCCGACATGGAGATGACTTCATTGTTCATCTTGACGCCGGTCATGTAGGCGGCCATCGATGGCGCGCTGTCCGTCACTTGCGCGTCGTTCGAGTACGTTTTCACGAAGGCCGTTTCCGGCAGGGTGTCCATGGTCAGCGCACCCTCTTCACCCACGGAATAGATGCGCGCGGCCGTCATGGTGGTCAGGCCCATGCCATCGCCAAGGAAGAAGATGACGTTTTTCGGCGGCGCTTCAGCCACTGCCTCTTCTTTTTTTGCGTCGCTGCCGCAGGCGGCCAGCATCAGGGTGATGGCGACGCTGCAGCCAGCGACGGAAATTTTTCTGCGTGTCATGTGGTTCATCCGGCTAGGTTTGAAAGAGCTAGCAAGATAACAATCCAATGTGACACCCTCATGACGCTGTGACACATTTTGCGACGGCACTACGCCGCCGCAGTGGCGTGACTTTGGCACGCGCCGTCGTTGGAAAAATACGCCGTAGCGTGTTCGTCATCGCGTGATTGCATCGATATAAGCAACAAACTATTGCGCTTTACCTAGTTTTTCTACCGCTTTGAGCAACGTAAGATGCAGTCATCCCAATCATCTTGTGAAGGCGCATCATGTTCTCCAAATCCATCAGCAGCGTTCTTGTCTCCACCCTGTTTGCCGCCGGCGCCGCCTCGGCCGCCGCCAGCGCACCCCTGACCCTGGAAGTCTTCAATCCGGGCGAAGCGGCCATCTTTCCCGTCGCTTCCGTGCTGGTCGCGGGCAAGCATGACGCCGTGCTGATCGATGCGCAATTCTCGCGCGCCGAAGCGCAAAAACTGGTGGAAAAGATCCGCGCCAGCGGCAAGAAACTGACGACCGTGTACATCAGCCACAGCGATCCCGATTTTTACTTTGGCCTCGACGTGATCAAGGCAGCGTTCCCGCAGGCGAAAATCGTTGCCACGCCAGAAACCGTCGCGGAAATCCGCCGCAAGGCTGACGCCAAGGTCGCCTACTGGGGCCCGATCCTGAAAGACAATGCGCCGCACGGCATCGTCATCCCCGACGCGCTGAAGGGCAAGCGCATCAGCCTGGAAGGCCAGTCGCTGGACATCGCCGGCCCGACGCCAGCGCGCACCTATGTGTGGATTCCATCGATCAAGGCCGTCGTCGGCGGCGTGGTGCTGTTTGGCAACTTGCACGTGTGGACGGCCGATACGCAAAGCCTGCAATCGCGCCAGGACTGGCTCAAGACGCTGGACGGCATCGCCGCGCTGAAACCCGTCACCGTCGTGCCGGGCCACTTCAAGGTCGGTTCGCTCCTGACGCCGGACAGCATCGGTTTTACGCGTGACTACCTGGTGACGTTCGAAGCGGAAACGGCCAAGGCCGCCAATTCGGCCGCCCTGATCGAAGCGATGAAACAGCATTACCCGAAGCTGGGCCTCGATGGCGCCCTGGAGACCAGCGCGAAGGTCGCCAAAGGCGAAATGAAATGGTAAGCGGCAACAAGGAGTCAAGCATGCCCACACTGCACTATATTTTCGACCCCCTGTGTGGCTGGTGCTACGGCGCCGCGCCGCTGGTCGAGGCGGCGCGCGCCGTGCCCGGACTGACGCTGGCCTTCCACGCCGGCGGCATGATGACGGGCAGCAATCGCCGCCAGATCACGCCCGCCTGGCGCGGCTATGTGCTGCCGCACGACCGGCGCATCGAGCAATTGTCTGGCCAGCCGTTTGGCGATGCCTATGTCAACGGCTTGCTGAACGACACGACGGCCATGATGGATTCCGAACCGCCGATCACGGCCATCCTGGCGGCCGAATCGCTGGCTGGCAAGGGCCTGGACATGCTGCAACGCGTGCAACGGGCCCATTACGTGGACGGCTTGCGCATCGTCGACCTGCCCGTGCTGGTGGCGCTGGCGCAAGAACTGGGCATGGACGGCGCCGCCTTCGAGGCCGCGTATGCGCAACAGGCGGGCGCCGCCACGCAGCGGCATATCGACGCCAGCCGCGCCTTGCTGGCGCAGGTGGGCGGCCAGGGCTTTCCCACGTTCGTACTCGACGATGGCAGCGGCAAGCTGTCCGTGATCGATATCGGCGGCTTCCTGGGCCAGCCGGTGAAACTGCAGGCGCAACTGGGCGGCGTGTGCGATGCGCAAGGTTGTGCATTGTAAATATCTATCGGTTCGATAAAATCAATTAGCTTTTCCTTTGTTGTTGACCTCGTTACACTAGTTCTATTAGTCAACAACGAAGGAAAAGCAGCCATGAGCCAACAGCCGCCATTCAGTACCGCCTCGGGCATCCCCGTCGCCGACAACCAGAATTCCCTCAGCGCCGGCCCCCGTGGCCCCTTGCTGCTGCAAGACTTCCACCTGATCGAAAAACTCCAGCATTTCAACCGCGAGCGCATCCCCGAGCGCGTGGTGCACGCGAAAGGTTCGGGCGCCTATGGCACCTTTACCGTCACGCACGACATTTCACGCCATACCAAGGCCAAGCTGTTCAGTGAAGTGGGCAAGCAGACGGCCACCTTCGCGCGTTTTTCCACCGTCGGTGGCGAACGCGGCAGCGCCGACACGGAACGCGACCCGCGCGGCTTCGCCGTGCGCTTCTATACGGAAGAGGGCAACTGGGACTTGGTTGGCAACAACACGCCCATGTTCTTCATCAAGGACCCGATCAAGTTCCCCGACTTTGTCCACACGCAAAAGCGCGATCCGCAAAGCAACTTGAAATCGGCGGAAATGATGTTCGATTTCTGGAGCCATGCGCCGGAAAGCTTGCATCAGGTCACCATGCTGTTCTCGGACCGGGGCACGCCGGACGGCTACCGCCACATGGATGGTTTCGGCAGCCACACGTATAGCCTGATCAATGCCGACGGCCAGCGCGTGTACGTGAAATGGCACTTCAAGACGCGCCAGGGCATCAAGAACCTGCCTGCCGCGGAAGCGGGCCGCCTGGCCGGTGCCGACCCCGACTACGCCCAGCGCGACCTGTTCGGCGCCATCGAGCGCGGCGATTTCCCCCAGTGGGAAGTCAAGCTGCAGGTGGCGACGCAGGAGCAACTCGATGCATGGGAGCAGCGCACGGGCTGGAACCCGTTCGATTTGACGAAAGTGTGGCCGCATGCGGACTTCCCGCTGTTGCCAGTCGGTATTTTCGAGCTGAACCGCAACCCTGACAATTACCACGCGGAAGTCGAGCAAGCGGCCTTTTCGCCGGCCAACGCCGTGCCCGGCATGGGATATTCACCGGACAAGATGCTGCAAGGCCGCTTGTTCGCCTACCACGACGCCCAGTTGTACCGGGTCGGCACGAACCACCAGCACTTGCCCGTGAATGCGGCCCGCTGCTCCTTCCACAACCAGCAGCGCGATGGCGGCATGGCGATCAACAATGGCGGCGCGGCGCGCAACTATGCGAACGTGGCGGCGGCAGGCACGCAGCCGCAAGGGCTGGGCCACGGCGAACCGGCGTTGGACCTGGCCGGCGGCGCGGCGCGCTACGATGGCCGCGGCGTGGAAGATGATTACACGCAAGCCGGCAATCTGTTCCGCTTGATGTCGGTGCAGGCGAAGCAAAACCTGTTCGACAACCTGGCCGGTCCCTTGAGCCAGGTGCGGCCGGAAACCCTGCAGCGTCAGCTGGGCCACTTCGACCGTGCCGATGCCGCGTATGGCGCCGGCGTGCGGGCCGCCTTGCAGGCGCGTGGCGTGGTGCTGTAATTATGTGTTGCAGGCGGAACAAGCTTGTTCCGCCTGTTGTTGATACAGCACAAATTAGAGGGAGATACCAAATATTGCCGTATGGACATATTTGCCGCCCATGCGTAGACTTGTCGGTCTGATGATCGCGCCGCCTTCCTGGCAGCGTCCTGACTAGAAAGTCTTGTAATATGAATATGGCGAAGCTGTCGGTGCATGGGGACGACCCCACGCTCAAATCCATCCTCGAAGTCTTGCCCACGGATCCCGAACGGCAATGGCGCAAGGGCGAGGCGAAGGGCGCGGGCCGCGTACATCTCGATTCCGGCTTCGAGGTGCTGATCGCGCAGGCATCCAAATCGCAAGTATTGCCCTCGCGCATACGCAGCTACCTGGCCGAATGCCGCTCGCGCGGCGTCAGCTTCACCATGCCGCGTATCGTCGCCGAGCTGCAACTGGAGCTGAATGGCGACGACACGGTCGACTCTCCGCTGGATCTGACCCTGGCCGACATGCAGCACCTGACGGAAATGGGCATCAGCCTGAGCCTGGTGACGCGTTGCGCCGAGGCTTGATGAGCGCCTGAGAATAAAAAAAATGGCCACCTATCCAGGGTGGCCATTTTTTGTCATGGTTCGGCGATGTCGACGGTGACCATATTGTCATCGGGCTTGCGGTCGATCAGCTTGTTGTCGGGATCGATGCCCGCCTTGCCGGGACGGCTGCCCACGATGACGGTATAGCTCGCTTCGCGCGCCGTCATGCGCAGGCGTTCGCGCAGCAGCGGATGGCCGTTCGCGTCGTCGACGCCGATCTCGATCCAGTCGTGCAGGGGCGCGTCGTGCTCCTCGCCCTGTTCGCCGGCCGTCAACTTGCTCGCCTGCACTTTCACGGTGACGGCGTACTTGCCGTCGCTGCGTTTCGTGGCCGTGGCCGACAGGGCACGGTTGTCGAACAGCACGATTTTCTCGAACAGGTCGTCGATCAGGTAAGCCTGCTCGGGCGGCGTGACCTGGCGCAAGCCGGCAATCAGTGCCGTCACGCTGGCATACGGCGGGCCTTTCTGGCCATGCGTCTTCAGCAATTCGCGCAGCACGCCGTTGACCTTGTCTTCGCCGATGATGTCTTGCAGCAAGTACATGGCCAGGCTGCCCTTGTTGTAGTGGATGTAGGGCTGGTTTTCATTCTCGGCCAGCGGCAATTCCTTCTTGCGTTCCTCGCTGCGCCCCATCAGGTATTGATTCAGGTCATAGCGCAGGAAGCGGCGCATCTTGGCCGGCCCCACGGTTTTCTTCATCACCATCAGGGCTGAATATTCGGCCAGGGTTTCGCTGAGCACGGTAGCGCCCCGTGTATTGCCGCCCACCAATTGATGCGCCCACCACTGGTGCGCCACTTCATGCGCCGTCACGTAGAACGGATAATCGATATCCTTGGGATTCTTGTCATCGACCCTGGCGATGAAGCCCAGCCCTTCCGAGTACGGTATCGTGTTCGGGAACGATTGCGCAAACGTGGCGTAGCGGGGGAATTCGACGATGCGCAGGACCTTGTGCTGGTAGGGGCCGAAGTTCTTCGTGTAGTACTCGAGCGCTTCCTTGCTGCCGCGCACGAAGCGATCGAGGTTGTATTCATGGCCAGGGTGGTAATACACGTCGATGGCCACGTCTTGCCAGCGCTCGTGCTTGACGGCGTAGCGGGCCGACTGGAACGCGTAAAAATTCAGGATCGGCTGTTCCATCGTGTAATGGAAGTAATGGCGGCCCTTGGCGATCCAGTCGTTGTCCAGCATGCCCGGCGCGATGGCCGTCTGGCCGTCGACGGTACTGACGGTGGCGTCGAAGTTGATGCGGTCGGCGTCGTTGCTGATGTAATTGTCGGCCAGCCCCCGTGCATCGTCGCGCGGCAAGGCCCGTTCGCGCGCCGGCAAGCCGTGTTTCTTGCGGTCGCGCGGGTCCGTCAATTCCTGCTGCGGCTGGTAGCCGATGTGGGGCAGCACGGCATTCGTGAAGAAGGTGCCGTTGGCCACCACGGGCGTGTCCTGGCCCAGGCCGAAGATGCCGCGCGGCGCAAAGCGGACGTCGAAATCGAGGCCCAGGGTGGCGCCCGGCGCCAGCGGCGCGGCCAGGCGGTAGCTGTAAAAGCCCAGCTTGCCGTCATCGAGGCCGGGATGCACGCGCGCGTCAAAACGCAGGCGCATGGTGGAGCTCGGATCTTGCTGCACAAAAATATGGCTGATCGGCAGGCTGGTCTTGTTTTGCAGCACATAGCGGCCCGTGACGGCCAGGGTGCGCTGCGCCGGGTAGATGGCCACGTCGAGTTTCACGTCGGTGATTCTCGGCTGCGGCGTGGCGGCAAACTTGCGGTACTGGCGCTCGACTGTGGCGCGGTCCGCATCGCGCGCGAATTCGGACTTGTAATCGTTGGCCACGTGGTAGACGTAGAACAGCACCGCGCCGGCGCCGACGAAGATCAGGGCGCCGCCGGCAAAGCTGGCCAGCACGCCCTGCGTCAGGCCGTGGCGCGCCAGGCGCAGGCGGATGCGCCAGCTGTCCTGCGCGCCGCGGGGCCAGAACAGCAGCGACAGCACCGTCAGCATGACGGCCGCGCCGCTCCAGTACAGCAAGTACCAGCGTTCGCGCAACAGATAGTGGCCGGCGCCGTTCATGGCCGAATACACGAAGTCCGGCGTGTTGCCGTACAGCAGCAGCGGATCGCCCAGGCCCAGCGAGGAAAAGCTGATGCTGGCGATGTGGTACAGGATCATGGCGAAATACGCCAAATACTTGTGATTGATCAATACCTGCAAAAAGATGGCCAGCACGGCGATCAGCGCGTAGGACGGCAGGTGCGACAGGAACAGCGATTCCAGGTACAGGCCGGGGTCGAGGCGGTAATAACCCTTGAAAACCTGGATCGACATGCCGCACAGCATGATTACCAGGCTCAGCAAGGCCTGCAGGCCGATCAGCGCAAACAGCTTCGACAGCAGGGGCAGCCAGTTCGGCACGGGCAGGGCGTCGAGCATCAAGTGCGTGCCCGCCTCGCGTTCGCGCCACACCAGCTCGCCCGCATAGAAGGTGGTAATGATCAGCATGAACAGGGCGAACGAGGCGCTGACCATGTCCAGCACCCTTTCCGTCACGGGATACGTATTCGTGCCATAGATGGAGCCCATGTCGAGCGCGCCGCCATACATGGTCAGCACGCCGGCCAGCACGATGACGACAAAATAGATGTTCTTGATGGTTTCGCGCAAGTTCAGCCAGCTCATCTTGAGGAGCAGGGCGGCCAGGTTGCGCTGCGCGAAGTCCGGTGTTTCCTGCGTGGACAGCGAAGCGTTCGACAGGCGCAGCGGGACGTCGCCCTCGCTGCGGCGCTTGCCGGCGCCCGCGTCCGTCGTGGCGTGGAACTGGAAGCGCCAGTAGCCGAGCAGCAATGCCACCAGGGCGAAGCCGGACCAGATGGCGCGGTTCAGCAAATACACGCCTTCCAGGGTCACCAGGCGCGTGTTGCGCTCCGCGTTCGGCCAGTATTCCGTCAGGCGTATCAGCGCCGTGGTGCCGAAGGGGTCGATCAGGGCGGCCAGGGTCTTGTAGTCGAGGTCGCGCGCCAGGGACGGGGCCACCAGGTAGCCGATCAGCATGACTACCGAGCTGATGTACACGGGCAGCATGCGCCGCGTCAGGGCCGCGATGACGAAGAAGATGGCGCCAAAGATGAACAGGTTCGGCAGCAGGGTAAACACATACGGCATCAGGTAGGCCAGCGCCCGTTGCGGCCCTAGCCGTTCCGGGTCGATGCCGGGCAGCCAGGCGCCCAGCCAGGCACCGATGACGATGCTGGAAAACACGACGGCCAGCACCAGCCAGGCGCCGAGGAAGCGGCCGAACACGTACTGGTATTTCCGGATCGGCGCGCTGAAGAAGAAATGCTGCATGCCATATTCGAAATCCTGCTGCACCGAGCGGCCCATCATGGCGGCCACCACGACGGCGCCGAAACAGCCCAGCAGGCTGCACGTGAATGCCAGCGAGCGGGGCGCGTTGATCAGGAACTTGCCGCCGAAACTGATGCTCGCTTCCTTGAAGACGCCGCCGGCGGCGGCCATCCACAGCATGGCCAGCGCCAGGAACATGGCGAAATACACCCAGGTGGAAAGCAGCTTGAGCCGCTGTCGCGCTTCAAAGCGGGCGATGGCAAACATGGCGCGCCCCTCAGTCGCACTGCGGGGCGACGCGGTGGCGCCCGGCAATGGTGGCGAAATACAGGTCTTCCAGGTCGCCGATGGCTTCCTCGAAGCCGTCGCCCGGGTCGTCGTCGCTGTAGACGTGGATCAAGGTGCGGCCCGACAGCAAGCGCGTGGAAATGACGGCGTGGCGCTGCTGGAAGCTGGCCAGCTCTTTCTTCTCGACGAAGCGCGCCCAGATCTTGCAGCTGACTTCGTCGATCAGTTCCTGGGTCTTGCCGCACAGCAGCAAATGGCCCTTGTTGATGATGGCCATGTTGGCGCACAGGTCGGCCACGTCGGACACGATGTGGGTCGACAGGATCACCGTCTTGTCTTCGCCGATGTCGGACAGCAAGTTATGGAAGCGGACTCTTTCCTGCGGGTCGAGGCCCGCCGTCGGCTCGTCGACGATGATCAGTTTCGGGTCGCCCAGCAGGGCTTGCGCGATGCCGAAGCGCTGGCGCATGCCGCCGGAAAAGCTGCCCAGGCGCTGGTGGCGCACGTCGAACAGGTTGGTTTGCTGCAACAGGCCATCGACGACCTCGCGCCGGCGCGCCCGCTGCGACAGGCCTTTCAAGGTGGCGAAGTGGTCGAGCAGCTCGTAGGCCGTCACTTTCGGGTACAGGCCGAAGTCTTGCGGCAGGTAGCCCAGCATGCGGCGGATCTCGTCCTTGTCGTCGAGCACGTCGTAGTCGCCGAAGAAAATGGAGCCGGAATCGCATTCCTGCAAGGTGGCCAGGGTGCGCATCAGGGTCGACTTGCCGGCGCCATTCGGGCCCAGCAAGCCAAACATCCCGGGCGGTATCGTCAGCGACACGTTATCCAGCGCCACCACGCCATTCGCGTAGGTCTTCGACAATTTGCGAATCTGCAATTCCATACAACTCCTAACTCATGCGTTGCAGCCCGATGGTGCAGGGCTTCTGTATGCTGGCATTGTATTGAATTTAAGACGTACTGGGCAGTTGCGTGCGATACACGGCATTTTCGCGTGACCAGAGTGCAATTGGGCGGGGTGGACGGCGCGCCCGTGTGGGTCTTCCGTGGGGGCCTGTTTCGCCCCGCTGGCGCGCCGCGTGACTATCAATTACGGAATAGCACCGATTCGCGGTTAAACCACCAGCGGCACAGCATCAGCAGGGCGCCCGCGATTACCGTGGTCGAGGCGAGGATCACGCCGAACATGCGGTAATCCATGGTGCCCTTGACCAATTCCTTCATGGCCAGCGACACGTTGGTCAGCGGCACCATGGCCCACATCCAGTTCAGCTCGACGCCGGGCAGCATGGCCGCTACCGTGGGCAGGATGACGAACAGCATCAATGGCGTGATCATGCCGGCCGCTTCCTTGTAGCTTTTCGCGTAGATCGAGATCGACAGCAGCAGCGAGGCGAAGATGGCGGCCGTGGGCACCAGCATCAGGGTCACCATGGCCAGGTCGGGCAAGCCGATGCTGCGCACCATGACGGCCATGTTGCCTTCCAGCGAACTGCCGAAGATGGCCAGCAGGGCGCCCATGCTGCCCACCATCAGCACGGCCGAGGTCATACCCACCGTAAACAGCACGAGGAACTTGGCCAGCACGATGGCGCTGCGCGGCACGGGCGCCAGTAGCAGGGTTTCCAGCGTGCCACGCTCCTTTTCGCCGGCGCCCAGGTCGATGGCCGGATACATGGCCGCCGTCAGGCATACCATCAGCAGCAGATAGGGCAGCATGCCGCCGACGATGGCGCCCATCTGCTCGCGCTCGTTGGCCGTCGACTGTTTGTCGAGCACGATGGGGTGCAGGGCAAAGGCCAGCTGGGCCGGACTCAGGTTCAGGGCCGACAGCGCGCTTTCGCGCAGGCTGGCGTTGTACGCCTCGACGATCTCGCGCACCCGCTGCTGGGTCACGTCGACCGTGCTGGCGCTGTTGTAGTGCAGCACTACCTTCGTTTGCTGCTGTTGCTGCAGCGATGCTTCAAAATGCGGCGGAATGACGACGGCGAACTTGATGGTGTCGTCGCCGATGGCGCGGCGGATGTCGCCCTCGCTGGCCAGCGGCACTTCGCGCAGGTTGTGCTGTTGGGCAAAACGCCCGCTCAAGCCGGGCGAATGGTCCTTGCCGAACAGGGCGTAGCGCATTTCCGCCGTTTTCGCGTTCTTGAACATATTGCTTGAAACATAAGCGAAGCCGCCAAAGATCAGCGGCATGGCAAAGATGGGGATGAGGATGGTGAAGATCAGCGTCTTGCGGTCGCGCGTGAGTTCCAGCAACTCTTTCACATAAATGGTCCACATGGCTCAGGCTCCCTGGTTGATGACGCTGACAAAGGCGTCGTACAGATCGGCACTGCCGCCCAGGTGGCGCAGTTCGCTGACCGTGCCATTGAAGGCGGTGGTGCCGCGGTTGATGATGCAGACGCGGTCGCACAGCTTTTCCACCTCGTGCAGGTGGTGCGTGGAAAAGATCAGCGGCACGCGCAGCGCCTTGTAGCTGGCGATGAAGTCGAGCAAGATCTTCGCCGACATCACGTCCAGGCCCGTCGTCGGCTCGTCGAGGATCACCACCTGCGGCTCGTGCACGACGGTGCGGGCGATCGCGCACTTCTGTTTCATGCCCGTCGACAATTGATCGGCCCGCTTACTGCCGTATTCCTCCATTTGCAGCAGGGAAAACAGTTCGTCGCAGCGGCGTTTCAGCTTGTCGGCCGGCATGCCATGCAGGCGGCCGAAATATTCCACGTTCTCGCGCGCCGTCAGGCGGCCATACAAGCCTGTCGAGCCGGAAAGGAAGCCGATGCTCTGGCGCGCCACCAGCGGCTGGCGCAGCACGTCGACGCCGTTGACGAGGGCGCTGCCCGCGTCCGCTTGCAAGGCCGTCGACAGCAGGCGCAGGGTGGTGGTCTTGCCGGCGCCATTCGGGCCCAGCAGGCCCAGCACTTCGCCGGGGGCGCAGCTGAAACTGACGTCGCGCACGGCGTGAAACCAGCCCTCGTGTTCGCGCGGATCGCTGACGTGCGCGGCCTTGCCCTTGTGGGGCGGCATGCGGAAACGTTTTGCCAGGTGCTTGACCTCAATCATGTGCTTCATCCATTTAACGGTGAAGAACGAGAGTAGCATGCAAAAAATGTAACTTGCAAGGTGGAAATATCGTTTGGTCTATTGAAAAAAACAGCATCTTCATGCAAGCTGGCCCGGTGGGCGCCGGCGGACGGCGCGGGAGAGCGCAATGCAAACGATCGATCAGGCGATGCAGGACAAGGTACTGGCCGTGGCGCGCGCCGGCATGACCAGTGCCGAAGCCATCGGTTTCTTCCGCGTCAGCCTCGGGCTGTACTACCTGGCGGGCCTGATGACGGAAGAAACCCTCGATTTCAAGCAGATCGACGCGAAGTACAACCGTTTTATCTACCACTCGATCGGTGGCGGTCATAGCATCGCCAGCGTGCTGCAATTCATGAGCGGCGAGAAAGTCTTGCGCGTGCTGCAAGCGGAGCGTTTTCGCGCCGCGTTTGCCGAACATTGCCCGGACATCCCCGTCGACAGTATTTCTTTCCTGATTTCACTGAACCTGGGCGTGGCGAAAAGCCTGTCCGGCCTGGACGCCGTCGGCCCCGTGGTGGACTGGATCGAGCGGGAAAAAGCGCGCACAAGTCAATAAAGCCCCGTTCACCCTGCGCGCGGCGTGGGTACGGCTGGCCCTGATCGTCCTATAATCCATGTTTTCCCTTACATGAATAGCCACGATGACCGCGAACCGCCACTTTGACCCCCTGGATCGTTTGATTGTTGGCGCCGACAAGGCCCTGCGCGTCATGGCGGGCGTGGCTTCGGCCTCGCGCCCCACGCCGGCCGCGCATGCGCCCGATGCGGAACTGAGCCCGGCCGAACAGCGCCACAGCGCCGGCTTGATGCGCGTCAACCATGTGGGCGAAGTGTGCGCGCAAGCCTTGTACAACTCGCAGGCGCGCTATGCGCACAGCCCGGCCATCCGCGCCCAGTTCGACGAAGCGGGACGCGAAGAGGAAGACCACCTGGCCTGGACGGCGCAGCGCCTGACGGAGCTGGGCTCGCGTCTGAGCCTGCTCAATCCCCTGTGGTATGCGGGTTCGTTTGCGCTGGGCACCATCGCCGCGCGCATGGGCGACGGCCGCAGCCTGGGTTTCGTGGTGGAAACGGAACGCCAGGTGGAAGCGCACCTGGCCAGCCACTTGCAGGAATTGCCGCCGCAGGACGCCAAGTCGCGCGCCATTGTGAAACAGATGGCCATCGATGAAGTGGAACACGGCGCCGCCGCCCAGCGATTGGGCGCCATCGACACCCCGGCGCCCGTGAAGGCGTTGATGGGCATCATGGGGAAAGTGATGACGAAAACCGCGTATTACATTTAAAACAAAGGCGCTCTGAAGAGCGCCTTTTTTATGCATGCCTGAGCCGTGAAACGCCAGACAAAACCGTAGCGAGCGGAAGGGAGAGGTGGTCGAGAAGCGCAACCGTGCTGGAGCACGGTGAGCATCGCAGGCCGCCTATACCGACGCGCAGTAGGTTTGGTCAGGCGCTTTCTTCGATGATCTCGAAGGAATGGGTGATTTCCGCCGTCTTGGCCAGCATGATCGATGCCGAGCAATATTTGTCATGCGACAAGGCCACGGCCCGTTCGACTGCCGTGGGTTTCAGGGCCTTGCCGCGCACGGTGAAGTGGAAGTGGATCTTGGTAAACACTTTCGGGTCGGTGTCGGCGCGGTCGGCCTTCAGGGTCACTTCGCAGCCGCTGACGGCTTCGCGCCCGCGTTTCAGGATCAGCACCACGTCATAGGCGGTGCAGCCGCCCGTGCCAAGCAAGACCATTTCCATGGGGCGCGGCGCCAGGTTGTGGCCGCCGCCGTCGGGCGCGCCATCCATGGTTACCAGGTGGCCGGAACCCGTTTCTGCCCGAAAACTCATGCCCGACGGGCCATTCCAGCTGACTTTGCATTCCATCGTACTCTCCGAAAATTGTAAGCGTTTTGTATTGTAATAGAGGAATGCTCATCCATGTGCCGCCCGCCGGGCCGCAGCCGGCCTCGATTGCAGCTTGACGCGGCAAGGCAAAGCCGCTTATACTTGTCGGCTTTCCGTTCGCTCAGGAAAAGTAAATAAGGCAGAGTCCGCATAGCAGCATCGGCGGAACCACCATTTGAGCGTGTAATCTATTAGGAAGTCAACATGAAAACATTTTCCGCTAAAGGACATGAAGTCCAGCGCGATTGGTTCGTGGTTGACGCGACGGACAAAGTCCTCGGACGTGTTGCCAGCGAAGTGGCACTCCGACTGCGCGGCAAACACAAACCAGAATTTACTCCTCACGTCGATACCGGCGACTTCATCGTCGTCATCAACGCAGGCAAACTGCGTGTGACCGGTACCAAAGCTACTGAGAAAATTTACTACCGTCACTCTGGCTATCCAGGCGGCATCTACGAAACCAACTTCCAGAAAATGCAACAGCGTTTTCCAGGTCGCGCGCTTGAGAAAGCGGTCAAAGGCATGCTGCCTAAAGGCCCACTCGGCTACGCAATGATCAAGAAGCTGAAAGTGTACGCGGAAGGTTCCCATCCGCACGCTGCTCAGCAACCTAAAGCACTTGTTCTCTAAGGAACTGACATGATCGGTAATTACAATTATGGAACCGGCCGTCGCAAAAGTGCAGTGGCTCGGGTTTTTATCAAAGTTGGCACAGGCTTGATCGTTGTTAACGGCAAACCAGCAAACGAATACTTTTCGCGCGAAACGGGTCTGATGGTCATCCGTCAACCACTGGAACTGACCGGCAATGTCGAGCGTTTCGACATCAAAGTCAACGTCCATGGCGGCGGTGAGTCGGGCCAGGCTGGTGCAGTTCGTCACGGCATCACCCGCGCTCTGATCGACTACGATGCAGCGTTGAAACCGGAACTGGCGAAAGCCGGCTTCGTGACCCGCGATGCACGTGAAGTCGAGCGTAAAAAAGTTGGTCTGCGCAAAGCACGTCGCGCAAAGCAATTCTCGAAGCGTTAATTTCTACGCTACAGCACCTTCCGGGGTGCTGGTCGAAAAGCCGCTGGACTTCGGTCTCGCGGCTTTTTTGCATTTCAGCGTGACTCGGCGTTGCGCTGTAAAATACGCGGAAATCCCGCGGGGACTGTCTCCCCTCCATCTCTATGCAATATATACACAAGGAAAGAACATGATCAAAGTTGGCATCGTCGGCGGCACTGGATACACGGGCGTGGAATTGCTGCGCTTGCTCGCTACCCATCCAGATGTCGAGTTGACGGCGATTACTTCGCGCAAGGAAGATGGCTTGCCCGTTGCTGACATGTATCCTTCCCTGCGTGGCCACGTGAAACTGGCGTTTTCCTCGCCCGACAAAGCCAATCTGGAGCAGTGCGACGTGGTCTTCTTTGCCACCCCGCACGGTGTTGCGATGGCGCAAGCTCCAGCGTTGCTGGCCGCCGGCGTGAAAGTCATCGACCTGGCCGCCGACTTCCGCCTGAAAGACCAGGCCAAGTTCGAGCAGTGGTACAAGATTCCCCACACGGCGCCTGAACTGATAGCCCAGGCCGTGTACGGCTTGCCGGAACTGAACCGCGAAGACATCAAGCAAGCGAAGCTGATCGCCAACCCCGGTTGCTACCCGACCACCATGCAGCTGGGCTTTTACCCGCTGCTCAAGGCAGGCCTGGTCAACGCGGGCGGCTTGATCGCCGACTGCAAGTCGGGCGTGTCCGGCGCCGGCCGCAAGGCGGAAATCGGCATCCTGTTCTCGGAGGCAAGCGACAGCTTCAAGGCCTACGGCGTGGCCGGCCACCGCCACTTGCCGGAAACGACGGCGCAATTGCAGCGTTTCACGGACGAGAAAGTGGCGCTGACCTTCACGCCGCACCTGGTGCCGATGATCCGCGGCATGCATTCGACCCTGTACGCGCAGCTGAACAAGGAAGTCAGCAATGAAGAATTGCAATCCTTGTTCGAAGAGCAATACAAGGATGAGCCTTTCGTCGACGTGATGCCGTTCGGCTCGCACCCGGAAACCCGCTCCACGCGCGGCTCGAACATGTTGCGCCTGGCCTTGCACCGTCCCGAAGGCGGCAATACCGTCGTCGTGCTGGTGGTGCAGGACAACCTGGTCAAGGGTGCAGCGGGCCAGGCCGTGCAATGCATGAACTTGATGTTTGGCCTGAAAGAAACGGCCGGTTTGCAACACATCGCCGTGATGCCTTAAATATAGGCACAGGCGTTTGCGCAGGTCCGGCGCCTTTTTGCCGGACCTGTGATAAATTGGACTGCCACGTACCCCGACAGGATGACGTTCATGTTCGAGCGCAACGCGAAAAACCCCATCGATACCCTGATCGGCGCTTCCACGCGGATCGAGGGCGACTTGCTGTTTTGCGGCGGTTTGCGCATCGACGGCCATGTGCGCGGCAACGTCACGGGCGAGCCGGGCGACCCCACCTATGTGGTGCTGGGCGAGGCGGGCCGCATCGATGGCGAGGTGCGCTGCTCGAGCCTGGTCGTCAGCGGCGAGATCAACGGCCCCGTGTATGTGTCCGAAATGCTTGAAATCCAGCCAAAAGCCCGCATTGTAGGAGAGGTCTATTACAAGGTGCTGGAAATGCACAGCGGCGCGCAAGTCCAGGGCAAGCTCAGCCGCCACGACAGCGCCGACCCCGTGCTGCACCTGGCCGTGTCGGAAATGTGAGCAGGAACAACACCCGCCAGCCGCGCCAGCGGCGGCCGCAGCGTGACTTGCGCCAACAGTCTATAATGAGGCTATGTTTTCTGAGGAGTCTGAAATGAATGCAGTCGCTGAAATGCAAGATGTGATCCCTTCGCCTATCATCTTTACCGATAGCGCCGCCGAAAAAGTCGCGCAGCTGATCGAGGAAGAAGGCAATCCCGACCTGAAATTGCGCGTGTTCGTGCAGGGTGGCGGCTGTTCCGGCTTCCAGTACGGCTTCACCTTCGACGAAATCGTCAACGAAGATGACACCACCATGGTCAAGAACGGCGTCCAGCTGTTGATCGACTCCATGAGCTACCAGTACCTGGTCGGCGCGGAAATCGACTACAAGGATGACCTGGAAGGCGCGCAGTTCGTGATTAAAAACCCTACCGCGACGTCCACCTGCGGTTGCGGTTCGTCTTTCTCGGTATAAGCACACCCGAGAAAACGCCCATGGCGGCGTTGCCTTGCCTCGCCGTACTATTCGTACTGTCTTCGGTAATGCGCCTTGCCCTGAACGTTTTTCAGGCGCGCCGGTTTACAGGCGCAGCGTAAAATAGCGGATCGATGATCCGCTATTTGTGTTTCTGGAACACTTGTTCTTGATCAACGCGGTATCAACGCGGGTATAGCGCGCCCAGTACCCGCAAGCCCTGCGCGCCCGTTACCGCAGGCAAGTTGCCCGGCTTGCGCTGCGTAAAGCGCCAGGCCAGCCACGCAAAGGCCAGCGCCTCGACCTGGCTGGGCGCCACGCCCAATGCTTGCGTGGACTCCACCGTCATGCCCGGCAATTCGACGGCCAGCGCCGCCATCAGGCTGGCGTTCTGCGCCCCGCCGCCGCACACATACACGGTTTCCGCCTGCGCCCCGTCGCGCAGGATGGCGCGCGCCAGGCTGGCAGCCGTCAGCTGGGTCAGCGTTGCCTGCACGTCGGCGGGCAGGGCGGTGGGGTAATCGGCCAGCTTGGCGCTGAGCCAGTCGGCATGGAACAGGTCGCGGCCCGTGCTTTTCGGCGCCGGCAAGTCAAAATAGGGCTCGTCGAGCAAATCCGCCAGCAGGGCGGGGATGACCTGGCCCGTGGCGGCCCAGGCGCCGTTGGCGTCGTAGGGCTGGCCCAGGTGCCGCAAGACCCAGCCATCCATCAGCGCATTGCCGGGACCCGTGTCGTAGCCCGTCACCGTGCCATCCGCATGCAGCACGCTGATATTGCTGATGCCGCCGATATTGGCCAGTACGCGCGCGTGGCCCGGCAAATTGAAGATGGCCTGGTGAAAGGCCGGCACCAGCGGCGCACCCTGGCCGCCGGCCGCCACGTCGCGGCTGCGCAAGTCCGCGATGACGTCGATGCCCGTCAATTCGGCCAGCAGGGCCGGGTTGTTCAGCTGGCGCGTAAAGCCCAGTTCCGGGCGGTGGCGGATGGTCTGGCCATGCGCGCCGATGGCGGCGATGGCGTCCGCGACGATGCCCGCGTTGCTTAAAAGCATGGCGACGCAATCGGCGTAATGGCGCACGAGTTGATTGGCCGCCAGCGCTTCGCGTTCGATTTCATTCTGGCCGGCACTTTGCAAGGCCATCAGGTCGGCGCGCAGGCTGGCGGGGAAGGGAATGTACGCATCGCCCAGGCTGCGCGTGCCCTCGTCGGAAAAGTCGACCAGCGCGCCGTCGACGCCATCGAGGCTGGTGCCCGACATTAAACCGATATACAGCATGGGGTTTTCCTTGAATACGTAAGTGGTGAGGTGCATTGTGCCGCATTTGTGCCGCACGCAAAAGCGCGCAGGAAAAACAAAAGCGCGCGGGAAAAAACAAAGGCACCGGCCATTTGCATGGGCGGTGCCTTTATTGTTGCCCGAAGGCAGTGTTGCTTAACGCGACGCCAGGGCCGTGTCGTTCGGACGCAGCAGGGTGAAGCGGTGCATCATGTCGGCCGACACCATGCGGAAGCGGCTCAGCTCGGCGGCCGTCAATGGCGCCTGGGCTTGCACATTCAGCTTGCTTGGGTCTTGCGCCACGCCGCCAACGCGGAATTCATAGTGCAAATGGGCGCCCGTGGACCAGCCGGTGGTGCCGACGTAGCCGATCACATCGCCCTGGCTCACTTTTTGACCTTTTTTCAGGCCCGAAGCGAAACGGCTCATGTGCGCATAGGCGGTCGTGTAGTTGGCCCAATGTTTCAGGACAACAACATTGCCGTAGCCGTTTTGGCTGCCGACGGAATCGACCACGCCGTCGCCCGAAGCGCGGATAGGCGTGCCCGTTGCTGCAGCGAAATCGATGCCCTTGTGCGCTTTCCAGTTGCCGGAAATCGGGTGCACGCGCATGGAGAAGCCGGACGAGATGCGGGAGAATTCGAGGGGGGATTTCAGGAAGGCTTTTTTGAGGGACTTGCCGTCGAAACTGTAGTAACCGCCGCCTTGCTTGCTGGCTGGGTCTTCGAACCAAACGGACTGGTAAGTCGTGCCGCGGTTGGTGAATTCACCGGCCAGGATGCGGCCCGCTCGGACAAATTCGCCATCTTGCCAGAATGTTTCGTAGACAACATTGAACGAGTCGCCGCGTTTCAGGTCGGAGCGGAAGTCGATATTGGTGGAGAACATTTCCACGATTTGCGCGGAAATCGAGTCTGGCAGGCGGGTGCCGTCCAGGCTGGAGTCGGTGGCGGCGAACAGGGTGGAGGTAATCTTGCGCGCGTGCATTTCAACGCGGCGTTCCAGCTGGGCTGCCACTTCCGTGGCCACGAACTTGTCGCCCTTGCGGGTGATCAGGATATTCTTGACCGATTTGTCCGTGCCGTCGACGAGGGTGGCGCGCATCCAGTTGAGGTCACCGTTTTCGGACGTTTGCGCTTGTACGCGCTTGCCCGATTTCAGCAACATCACGCCGCGCGCGATCTTGTCGGTTTTGATGAAATTGGCGGCCACCGGATCATCCACGCCGAGACGGGTCAGCAGGGTGGCGAGGGTATCGCCGGCGCGGACTTTTTCTTCGTGGGTGAAATTCTGGTCTACCTGTTCCATCGCGGAAATTTGCGAGGCGAGATCAGGCATTTCCAGGTTTTGGGCGATGGACGTCACCGGCAAATCGGATGCGTCGGGCGCCATGGGCGACACAGCGACCGCGCCGAAGGCGGCCACGGCGAGCAGCACTGCGGAGGCACCGATAATGCGTGCCTTGCGTGTCGTCGTCAGCTGTGTGTACAAGCGTGAGCCTGTGATTTTATGTATAGGGTTCATGCAATCAGTTAAAATTTGCCCTTGAACGATTCGTGAACTAGTGCTCTTTGTTATTGTTATTTTGGTTCGTTTTCATACGGCAAGATTGATGGGATCGAGCATTATAGCAAACTCCGCAAACCTACTACCATTTTGAGATCTACAGTCAAATTTTATGGAAATCAACACCACCGCATCGCCTACAAAGGCTAACGCCGCTCAGACCGCGCTTCCGCTGTCGGACAGAGTACAAGAAGCCCTCGCGATTACCAAGCGTGGCGTCGACGAACTCTTGATCGAAAGCGAATTTGCGCAAAAATTAGCACGCTCCGAGAAAACCGGTGTTCCACTGCGCATCAAACTGGGCCTGGACCCGACCGCACCCGACTTGCATCTGGGCCATACCGTCGTGCTGAACAAGATGCGCCAGCTGCAAAACCTCGGCCATCAAGTCATTTTCCTCATTGGCGACTTCACGTCCATGATCGGCGACCCGTCGGGCCGCAACGTCACACGTCCGCCCCTGACCAAGGAACAGATCGAGATTAACGCGATGACGTATTTCGCGCAAGCATCTTTAGTGTTGGACGCCAGCAAGACCGAAATCCGCTATAACTCCGAGTGGTGCGATCCGCTGGGGGCGCGCGGCATCATCCAGCTCGCTTCCCACTACACGGTGGCGCGCATGATCGAGCGCGACGACTTCACCAAGCGCTTCCAGGACGGCATTCCTATTTCCGTACATGAATTCCTGTACCCGCTGATGCAGGGCTACGACTCGGTGGCCCTGAAATCGGACCTGGAACTGGGCGGCACGGACCAGAAATTCAACCTGCTGGTGGGCCGCGAACTGCAAAAGCAGTACGGACAGGAGCAGCAGTGTATTTTGACCATGCCTCTGCTGGAAGGTTTGGACGGCGTGGAAAAAATGTCCAAGTCGAAGAATAACTATATCGGCATCACGGAACCGGGCAATACCATGTTCGCCAAGCTGATGAGCATTTCCGACGTCATGATGTGGCGCTACTACGAGCTGCTGTCGTGGCGCTCGATCGCCGAACTGGCGCAGCTGAAGCGCGAAGTCGAGGAAGGCCGCAATCCGCGCGATGCCAAGGTTGCGCTGGCGCAAGAGATCGTCGCCCGCTTCCACTCGCAGCAGGCGGCGGAAGATGCGCTGGCCGACTTCGTCAACCGCTCGAAGGGCGGCATCCCCGACGATATCCCGGAAGTGACCTTGGCCGGCGCGCCGCTGGGCATTTCGCAACTGCTGAAACAGGCGGGCCTGTGCCCATCGGCGTCGGAAGCCATGCGCAAGATCGACCAGGGCGGCGTGCGCATCGACGGCACCGTCATCAGCGACAAGGGCTTGCAAGTGGCAGCCGGTCAGTTCGTGTTGCAAGTTGGCAAGCGCAGCTTTGCGCGCGTCACCTTGACGGCATGATCGCGCTGCTGCAGCGCGTCACGCAGGCGAAGGTCGACGTGGCCGGCGCCACCATCGGCGCCATCGACGCCGGCCTGATGGTGCTCGTGTGCGCGGAGCGGGGCGATACGGAGAAGGAAGCGGACGCCCTGCTGGCCAAGTTGCTCGGCTATCGCGTGTTTGCCGACGACGCGGGCAAGATGAACCGCAGCGTGACGGACGTGGCCGGCGGCTTGCTGCTGGTGCCGCAGTTCACCCTGGCGGCCGACACCAAGTCCGGCACGCGCCCGTCGTTTACGCCGGCGGCCGCGCCGCAGGACGGCTTGCGCCTGTTCACGCATTTCGTGGACCAGGCGCGCAGCCGCCATGCGACCGTGCAGACGGGGCAGTTTGGCGCCGACATGCAGGTGTCGCTGACGAATGACGGCCCGGTGACCTTCTGGCTGCAAGTGAACGCCAAACAATAACTACAAGAGGAGCAAGCGATGAAATTGTGGAGCGAGACGTTTCGTGATGGCGGCCTGATGCCGGCCGATCATGCCTTTGCCGAGATCGATCCGGCCAGCCGCGTGCGCCTCGCCGGCAACCGCAATCCCCATCTGGCCTGGGACGAGGTGCCGAACGGCACCGAGTCGCTGGCCCTGTTCTGCATCGACCCCGATGCGCCGCAAGACGCCAGCCTGGTCAATGTTGAAGGCCAGGCCCTGCCGCTGACGGCGCCGCGCGGCGACTTTTATCACTGGAGCTTGCTCGACTTGCCGCCTGCCATGCGGGTTATTGCCGCCGGAGAATTTTCCAGCGGCATCACGCCGCGCGGCAAGGCTGCCGGGACTGCTACTGGGTTGCGCCAGGGCTTGAACGACTACACGGGCTGGTTTGCCGCCGACCCGGACATGGCCGGCGACTATTACGGCTACGATGGCCCGTGCCCGCCGTGGAATGACGAGCGCATCCACCACTACATTTTCCGCCTGTATGCCCTCGACGTGCCGCAGCTGACCTTGCCCGAGCGTTTTACTGGGCAGCAAGCCTACGCCGCCCTGTACGGCCACATCCTCGACGAAGCCCAGCTCGTCGTTGCCTATTCGCTCAACCCCGAATTGGCACTTACCCTGAAGAAATAACGCATGAGCACCACGATTTTACTGATACGCCATGGCGAAACGGCCTGGAATGCGGGCCGCCGCCTGCAGGGCCATATCGACATCGCCCTGAACGAGGCGGGCCTCGCGCAAGCGGGGGCGCTGGGGCAGGCGCTGGCGGACGAACCGCTGGCCGCCATCATCGCCAGCGATTTGCAACGCGCGCAGCAGACGGCGCAAGCCGTGGCCGACGTGAAAGATTTACCCGTGCAAACGGATTCCTTGCTGCGCGAGCGCTGCTATGGCGCCTTCGAAGGCTTGCTGTATGCCGATATTGCCGCGCGCTATCCGCACGAGTATGCGCAGTGGCAATCGCGCCAGATCGACGCCGTGATGCCGTCGGGCGAGCGCCAGGCCGAAAGCTTCCGCCAGTTCTATGCGCGCGCAAATGGCGCCATCGCCCGCTGGGCCCGGCAATATGACGGGCAGACGATCGCCATCGTGGCCCACGGCGGCGTGCTCGAGTGCGCTTACCGCGAGGCGGTCGGCATGACGCTCGACAGTCCGCGCGACTTCCAGGTCAAAAATGCCAGCGTCAACCGTTTTTCTTACGCCGACGGCAAGCTGCATTTGGTGCACTGGGGAAATATCGAACACTTGAGCGCGCCCGCGATGGACGAGCTGGGCTAAGCGGCCCCTCCTCACTCTGACGCACTGAGCAAAAAAATAGTGCTTATTAATTAGGCAGGGAATCGGTTAAAATAGCAGGTTCCTCCGTCCATTCCAGGTTCTTCAGTGCAAATCGGCCCTCACATTCTGCGCAACAACGTTTTCGTCGCTCCCATGGCGGGCGTGACGGATCGGCCTTTCCGCCAGTTGTGCAAGCAGTTGGGCGCCGGTTACGCCGTGTCGGAGATGGCGGCGTCGAATCCGCGCCTGTGGGCGACGGAAAAAAGCTCGCGCCGCACGGACCATGCAGGCGAAATGGAGCCGAAGGCCGTGCAGATCGCCGGCGCCGATCCGCAAGACCTGGCCGACTGCGCCAAGTTCAACGTGGACCGGGGCGCGCAGATCATCGACATCAACATGGGTTGCCCCGTCAAAAAGGTGTGCAACAGCTGGTGCGGTTCGGCCTTGTTGCAAAACGAAAGCCTGGTCGAAAAGATATTGCACGCCGTCGTCAACGCCGTCGACGTGCCAGTCACCTTGAAATTTCGCACGGGCTGGAACCGCGAAAACAAGAATGCCCTGAAAATCGCCCGCATCGCCGAGCAAGCCGGCATCCAGATGCTGACCCTGCACGGCCGCACGCGCGCCGATGGCTACAAGGGCGATGCCGAATATGAAACTATTGCCGCCGTGAAAGCATCGGTGGGCATTCCCGTGGTGGCCAACGGCGACATTACCAGTCCTGAGAAGGCCCGCTTTGTGCTGGATCAAACGGGCGCCGATGCCGTCATGATCGGCCGCGCGGCGCAGGGCCGGCCGTGGATTTGCCGCGAGATCGACCACTTTTTGCGCACCGGCACCTTGTTGCCGGCGCCTTACGTGGATGAAGTCCGCACCCTGATGGATGAGCATTTGCGCGCCCATTACGCGTTTTATGGGGAATTTCTCGGCGTGCGCACGGCGCGCAAGCACATCGGCTGGTATGTCAAGGATCTGGAAGGCGGCGAAGCGTTCCGACAGCAAATGAACTTGCTGGAGTCGACGGAAGCGCAGTTGCTGGCCGTCGATCAATTTTTTGAGTCGCAATGGAAATTTGGCGAACGGTTACAATACCGCCTCTCCGAATCCAGTGAAAGTGGCCTGATCGATGTGATCGAACCTGCAGCCACGGCAGCATGAGCAGATAGCAACAAGCAGCATAAATCAGTGACCAGCAGTACAAGGGCGAGCGCCTATATACAGAGCGTCATGCAATATTAATTACAACACCGAGGCAAGAGGGCAGCACGCGGACCGCATGAGCGACGCGGCACCGGATAGCCAGGTGTTCAGCCGGTTGAAGCATACAAATGAGCAAAGAAAGCATTCAGGAAGTCGTACAGAAAAGTCTAGAAGATTACTTCAATGACCTGGGCGAACAGCAAGCATCGAATATCTATGACATGGTCGTGCTGACCGTGGAAAAGCCCATCCTGGAAGTCGTGATGACACGCGCCGATGGCAACCAGTCGCACGCCGCGCAGATGCTGGGCATCAACCGCAATACCCTGCGCAAGAAATTGCAGGAGCACGGTTTGCTGTAATGCCGGCATGCAAGTGACGCCAAGATTTGAATCCGCCGCCGCCTCAGCCAGACGACTGAGCGGCGCCATTCGCCAAGAACACTTAACCACCTAGCCACAGCCATGATCAAACAAGCTCTCCTCTCCGTTTCCGACAAGACCGGCGTTCTCGAATTCGCCCGCGCCCTGTCCGCCCTTGGCGTCAACCTCCTGTCCACAGGCGGGACCGCAAAATTGCTGGCAGACAACGGTGTTCCCGTCACGGAAGTTGCCGATTACACGGGTTTCCCGGAGATGCTCGATGGCCGTGTGAAGACCCTGCACCCGAAAGTGCACGGCGGTATCCTGGCGCGCCGCGATTTCCCTGAGCACATGTCGAAACTGGTCGAGCACGACATGCCGACCATCGACATGGTGGTGGTCAACCTGTACCCGTTCCAGGGCACGGTCGCCAAGGCCGATTGCACCCTGGAAGACGCGATCGAAAATATCGATATCGGCGGCCCGACCATGCTGCGTTCGGCGGCCAAGAACCACAAGGACGTGGTCGTCATCTGCGACCCGAGCGACTACGACGCCGTGCTGGCGGAAATGCGCTCGGCCGACGGCAAGGCCGGCGACGTCAGCTACGACACCAAATTCATGCTGGCGAAAAAAGTCTTTGCGCACACGGCGCAATACGATGGCGCCATCACCAATTACCTGACCAGCCTGGGCCCGACGAAAGTGCACGCCGAGCGCGGCGCCTACCCGCAAATCCTCAACGTTGCATTTGAGAAAGTGCAAGACATGCGCTACGGTGAAAACCCGCACCAGAGCGCCGCCTTCTACCGCGACCTGGTCGCCACCGATGGCGCGCTGGCCAACTACCGCCAGCTGCAAGGCAAGGAATTGTCGTACAACAACATCGCCGATGCGGATGCGGCCTGGGAATGCGTGAAGAGCATGGGCGGCTTCGAGCAAAGCGCCGCTTGCGTCATCGTCAAGCATGCGAACCCATGCGGCGTAGCGCTGGGCAAGAATGCGGCGGAAGCGTATGCGCGCGCCCTGCAGACGGACCCGACCTCGGCATTCGGCGGCATCATCGCCTTCAACACGGAACTGGACGGCGCCACCGCCGGCGAAATCGCCAAGCTGTTCGTCGAAGTGCTGATCGCTCCATCGTTCTCCGCCGAAGCGAAACAGATTCTGTCGAGCAAGCAAAACGTGCGCATGCTGGAAATTCCGCTGGGTGGCGGCGTGCACGCCATGGACTTCAAGCGCGTCGGTGGCGGCTTGCTGGTGCAATCGCCGGATGCGAAAAACGTCGGTATCGCCGACTTGCGCGTGGTCAGCAAGCTGCAGCCAACGCCGCAGCAATTGGCCGACCTGATGTTCGCCTGGAAAGTGGCGAAATTCGTCAAGTCGAACGCCATCGTCTTCTGCGGCAATAACATGACCCTGGGCGTGGGCGCAGGCCAGATGAGCCGTATCGACTCGGCCCGCATCGCGTCCATCAAGGCGCAAAACGCCGGCCTGAGCCTGACCGGCTCCGTGGTGGCGTCGGACGCCTTCTTCCCGTTCCGCGACGGCCTCGACGTCGTCGTCGACGCGGGCGCGACCTGCGTCATCCACCCGGGCGGCTCCATGCGCGACCAGGAAGTGATCGACGCGGCGGACGAGCGCGGCGTTGTCATGTTGTATACCGGAACCCGTCACTTCCGTCATTGATCTGGAACAGGCCGGGATTCAATACCCCGGCTGGCAGTAACTCAGCGGCAGGCACCGGTTATTCACCGGTGCCTGCCGTATTCATTATAGAATCTGGCGATGATTATTCTTGGCATCGATCCTGGCCTGCGCACGACCGGCTTTGGGGTCATTGAAAAACACGGCAACAAGCTGCGCTATATCGCTTCGGGTACTGTCAAGACGGGTTCCGAAGGGGAATTGCCGCCGCGCCTGAAGGTCATCCTGCAAGGCGTGAGCGAAATCGTCGGCACCTACCAGCCCGATTGCGCGGCCATCGAAAAAGTGTTTGTCAACGTCAATCCCCAATCGACCCTGCTGCTGGGCCAGGCGCGTGGCGCGGCCATCTGCGCGCTGGTCAACGCCGACCTGTCGGTGGCCGAATACACGGCGCTGCAAGTGAAACAGGCCGTCACGGGCCACGGCAAGGCGGCCAAGGAACAGGTGCAGGAAATGGTGTCGCGCCTGCTGTCCTTGCCCGGCTTGCCCGGCACGGATGCGGCCGATGCCCTGGGCGTGGCCATTTGCCATGCCAACAGCATCGATGCGCTGGCCATGATCGGCGCGCTGGCGCCCCAGCTGCAGGGGCTGCGCATGAAGCGCGGCCGTTTAGTGGGATAGCTGCATGGCCCTCATATATATACACAACATTAGGAACACGCGATGATAGGCCGTCTCTCCGGTATTTTGCTTGAAAAGAATCCGCCACAATTGCTGGTCGATTGCCAGGGCGTCGGCTATGAAGTCGACGTGCCGATGAGCACTTTTTACAACTTGCCCCACGTGGGCGAAAAAGTCGTGCTGTTCACGCACCAGGCCATCCGCGAAGATGCGCATTTGCTGTTTGGCTTTGGCAATGCGGCCGAGCGTGCCGTATTCCGCCAGTTGATCAAGATCACGGGCGTGGGCGCGCGCATGGCCCTGTCGATTTTGTCCGGCATGACGATTGCCGACCTGGCGCAGGCGATTACCCTGCAGGATTCCGGCCGCCTCGTGAAAGTGCCGGGCATCGGCAAGAAGACGGCCGAGCGCCTGCTGCTGGAATTAAAGGGCAAGATCGGTGCCGATCTTGGCCCGCTGGGCGCGCATGCGGCGCCGGACGCCCAATCGGACATTTTGAACGCACTGGTGGCGCTCGGCTATTCGGACAAGGAAGCGCTGGCGGCCGTGAAAAACGTGCCGGCTGGCAGCGGTGTGTCGGATGGCATCAAACTGGCGCTGAAAGCGCTGTCGAAAGGCTGATAGGGCATGAGCATCCAGACCGACAGCTTCACGGAACAGCGCATCATCGACGCGGCGCCCATTTCGCACAACGAAGAGGCCATCGAACGGGCCTTGCGCCCGAAGCAGCTCGACGAGTATGTGGGGCAGGAAAAGATCCGCGACCAGCTGGAAATTTTCATCACGGCCGCGCGCCAGCGCAAGGAAGCGCTCGACCACACTTTATTGTTCGGCCCGCCTGGCTTGGGCAAGACGACCCTGGCGCACATCATCGCGCGCGAAATGGGCGTCAACCTGCGCCAGACCTCCGGCCCCGTGCTGGAGCGTCCGGGCGACCTGGCGGCGATCCTGACGAACCTGGAAGCGAACGATGTCCTGTTCATCGATGAAATCCATCGGCTGTCGCCCGTCGTGGAAGAGATTTTGTATCCAGCGCTTGAGGATTATCAAATCGATATCATGATCGGCGAAGGCCCGGCCGCCCGTTCCGTAAAACTCGATCTGCAACCGTTTACATTAGTGGGCGCCACCACGCGCGCCGGCATGCTGACCAATCCGCTGCGCGACCGCTTCGGCATCGTGGCGCGGCTGGAGTTCTATAACACGGGCGAATTGACGAAGATCGTCACGCGCAGCGCCGCCTTGCTGAAGGCGCCCATCGATCCGGAAGGCGCGCATGAAATCGCCCAGCGCGCGCGCGGCACGCCCCGCATCGCCAACCGCCTGCTGCGCCGCGTGCGCGATTTCGCGGAAGTCAAAAGCAATGGCGAGATCACCAAGGTGGTGGCCGACCGCGCGCTGGCCATGCTCGACGTCGATTCCGCCGGCTTTGATGTGATGGACCGCAAGCTGCTCGAAGCCGTGCTGTTCAAGTTCGGCGGCGGCCCCGTCGGCATCGGCAACCTGGCGGCGGCCATCGGCGAAGCGGCCGATACCATCGAAGACGTGCTGGAACCGTACCTGATACAGCAAGGTTTCCTGCAGCGCACGCCCCGTGGCCGTGTCGCCACGCCGGCCGCGTACCTGCACTTCGGCGTCAGCGCGCCGCGCATGGGTCCCGGCGGCGAAGCGTGGGAACTGTGATGGCGGAAGGCAGCCAACAGACTGCGCCGGGCATGCAGATCTGGATCGACGCCGACGCCTGTCCCGTCGTCATCAAGGAAATCCTGTACCGCGTGGCCGACCGCCTGGAGCTGCCGCTCACCCTGGTGGCCAACCAGGGCTTGCGCGTGCCACCTTCGCGTTTCATCCGTACCGTGCAAGTGCCGTCCGGCGCCGACGTGGCCGACCAGGAAATCGTGCGCCTGCTCAATCCGGGCGACCTCGTCATCACGGGCGACATCCCGCTGGCCGCCGACGTGCTGACCAAGGGCGGTTTTGCGCTGAACCCCCGTGGCGAGTTTTACACGAAGGACAATATCGCCCAGCAACTGACGATGCGCGCCTTCATGGAAGAATTGCGCAGCGGCGGCGTCGACACGGGCGGCCCGGCCGCCTTCAGCCAGTCGGACCGGCAACAGTTCGCCAATAGCCTGGACCGGCATCTGAGCAAGCATCACCGCAAGCCGGCGTAAAGCGGCAGGCTTTAAAAAAACCGGCGCAAGCCGGTTTTTTTAAAGCCAATTTGATCTAGCGCACAACTTTTCTCGTACCCACCACTTCCACCGTCACGCGGCGGTTCTTGGCGCGCCCGGCGGCGCTCGTGTTGTCGGCCACGGGCTGCGTTTCTCCCTTGCCTTCCGTGTAGACGCGGTTCGTTTCCACGCCTTGCGCCACCAGGTAAGCCTTGACGGCTTCGGCGCGGCGCTGCGACAGTTTCTGGTTGTAGGCATCCGGACCGACGGCATCCGTATGGCCCACCGTGACGATGACTTCCAGGTCCATGCCATTCAACTGGCCCAGCAACTGGTCCAGCGCCGCCTTGCCTTGCGGCTTGAGCGTCGATTGATCGAAATCAAACAATGCCTCCGAAGCAAACGACACTTTTTCCGCTACTGGTGTTGGCGCCGGCGCGGCCACGATGACAGGCGCCGGCATGGCGACGACAGGGGCGACGTCGGGCGCCGGCTGGTAGGCGGGCGTGGCGCTGGCCGGGCGGCCCAGTTTATACACGAGGCTGACGGAATACAGGTCCGCATCGCCGCGGTTGCCCACGGCGTCGTTCAAGCGATAGCGCTCGACTTCGCCGCGCAGGGCCAGCGCTTCGCTGAACTTGTATTCCAGGCCCAGTCCCAGCTTGGCATTGAGCTTGCGCTCGCTGGCATGCGTATTGGTCGAACCCAGCAGGCGGTTGCCGCTGAACTCCGTATTCGTCTTGGTGTAGTGCATGCCGACCCGGCCCAGTAACGATACGCGCTGCGACAGCGGCAGCTGGCCCAGCAAGTCCAGGTTCACGCCGCGAAAGCCCACTTGTCCATTCAGCACGCCGTTGCCGCTGGTGGTCGACTGGAAATCGAACTTGCCCAGGTCAAAGTAGCCCGCTTCCACGGCGACATACTGGTTCAGTTGCCGGCCGACAAACAATTTATAGCCCGTGTCGCGCTGGTCCTTGGCAAAACCGGTGACGGTTTCGCTGTTGGCGGCCAGGCTGGCGCGCAGACGCGGTTCGTCGATGGTGGCGCGCGACTGGCCCACGCCCGCGCCGAGGTACCAGGCGCTGTTGGCCCAGTCCGGGTTGATGAAAGTGTTGTCCTGCGCCTGCGCCGATTGCGCCGCCAGCAAGGCGCCGGCCATCACGCTCAGGGCGCCCAGTGTGTGTGCGATAGTCATGGTCATGTCCCGGTTATTTGGTGATCTGGTTGTTGCGCAGGGTAACGGCGGCAGCCGTCAGCACGCGGCCATTGAGCAGGGTCGTGTTGTCGCCCACCGTGATGGCGGCCGACTGGCCCAGGATATTGCCCTTGAAGACGCTGTTCGCGGCCAGGGTGGTGGGGCCGACGGGCAGCCAGCTGACGTTGTCGGCCGTGGCGCCATTGTTCAGGGCAACCACCGAGTTGACGGTCGAATTCAAGGTCAGCGTCGTGCGGAAGATGTACACGCCGGGACCGTTCAGGGTCAAGGTACCCGTAATGCTGATGGCGCCCGCATAGCAATACACGCCGGGGCCGAAGGTCTGGCCGCCCAGGTCGATGCCGCCGGCAAAGCTGACGTCGCAAGTGCGGCTGTTGCCGTCCGTGATCGCCGCTTGCAAATCCGTCATGGCGCCGGCCAGGATGGCGCCCGACTTGTAGTTGGTAAAACCTGCCGCCTGGGTTGGGTCGACCGTTTGCGAAGGCGCACCGACGTCGCCCGTGATCAGGGTGGTGCCGCCCGAATTGTTCGTGATCGAAGTACCGGCCAGCACGCCGAATGGCGCCGCGCGGCCCAGGATGATCGGGTTCAGGACGGGCGGGATGGCGACGGCGGTGACGGTCAGCAGCGCGCTGCCCGATTGGCCGCCGGCCGTGGCCGTGATGTTGCTGGTGCCGGCGGCGATGCCCGTGGCGACGCCCGTGTTCAATACCGTGGCATTGGCGACCGTAGCCGACGTCCAGACGGCGCTATTGGTGATGATGGCGTTCGAGCTGTCCGAATACGTTGCCGTGGCAACGAATTGCTGCGTGGCGCCGACAGCGATGCTGGCGGTGGCCGGCGTGACGGCGATGCTGGCCAGGGTGAGGGCAGGGACGGTGACGGTGGTGCTGGCCGTCTTGCCGTTGAAGCTGGCATTCATGACGCTGCTACCAAAGACAACGCCGGTGACGAGGCCATTGCTGGCGACGCTGGCGAAAGCGGGTGTGACGGCAACGAAGCTGCTGCCGGCCGTGACGTCGGCGGTGCTGCCATCCGAATACGTGGCGAGGACGGCCAGCTGGCGCGTCGCGGCGACGGGGATGATGGGGTTTTGCGGCGTGACGGCAATAGCCAGCAAGGTCGCTGGCGTAACGGTCAGCATGCTGCTGGCGCTCTTGCCGCCAAATGCGGCAGCGATGGCCGAAGTGCCGGCAGCAATGCCGGTGCTCAAGCCCGTGGCGCCATTGACGGTGGCATTGGCCGGCGTGGCCGACGTCCAGGCCGCCTTGGCGCTGACGTCTTGCGCCGAGCCGTCGCTGTACGTGGCGATGGCCGTGAATTGCTGGCCCGCGCCGATGGCGATGGTGGCCGTGGCGGGCGTGACTGCCAGGCTGGACAGGGTGGCGCCCGGCAAGCCGAGGATGGGATCGCGTCCCTGGTCACCGCCGCCGCAACCGGCGAGGGCGGTCATGGCCAACAAACCTGCCGAGACGAGCAGCGGGGTCAGATATCGCTTGAAGAGATTCATATAGTTCCTTTGTGCATGGCAGTCATTGCCGGGCATCCGCGGATGGGGTCATCCGGCAGAGCCATGCCGCCTTTCGCTACAGGGCGATGGCGTCACAGGCATGCACTATTTCATTTAGGAAACTTCAAGTATGTTCGGTGGCGCGCATAGCTTGCCCGCACGTGGAAATACGCGGGAATGCGAGGAATTCGGACTGGAAAACAACAGGTTTGCCGCAGGGGGAGGGCACAAAAAAGCCGGCGCAGGGCCGGCTTCATCAGGGCAGGGCGGGCGTTGATTACTCTTCGCGCACCCACGTTTGCGAGCGGCCAAACATCGGCACGCCGACATAGCCGCGCACTTGCAGCTTGGTGCCGCCTTCGATCAGCTCGGCCTTGCTCTTGTAGACCTTGCCGCTGGCCGGGTCCGTGATTTCGCCGCCCGTCCATTCCTTGCCGTCATATTTCAGGCCGGACAGGATCACCAGGCCGATGATGGGCTGGTCCTTGTTGGCGCCCGTGCACTTGTCGCACTTGGGATTTTGCTCTTCATTCGGGCCACGGAACAGCTTTTCGATCTTGCCTTGCAAGACGCCATTGCTTTCCGTGATGACGACGAGGGATTTCGGCTTGCCGCTGGCATCGTCGATGGTTTTCCACGTGCCGACAGGGGTGTAGTTGCCGTCGCGCGCGGCGGCGCTGCCGGCGATGGCCAGGGCGGCCATCATGATGCTTGCTGTGACGCTTGCTTTGAAAATTTTATGCATTGCTAGTCTCCAATGGTTTTTTTGATCGGGTCACGAACAGTGTATATACCAAGGCAAGACCAGCCATCCTGCGCGGCGTCACGGATGACGCCGCGCAATCTTTCCAAACTTGCCTTATGCGCTGGCTAGTTTAGCAAACTGTTCGCGCAGTTTTTCAATTGTCGCCGAAAAACTGAGCAAACGCTCGTTTTCTTGCGCAACGATGGCGGCAGGGGCGCGCGCGACGAAACTTTCATTGCCCAATTTGCTGTTGACCTTGGCAATTTCCGCTTCGATGCGGGCGATTTCCTTGCCCAGGCGCTCGCGTTCGGCGGCCACGTCGATTTCCACTTTCAGCATCAGCTTGGTGGTGCCGACGATGGCGACGGCCGCTGGCGAGTCCGGCAACGCATCGACGATCTGCACTTCGGCCAGCTTGCCCAGCGACTGGATGTACGGTGCGTACGACGCCAGCGCTTCTTTCTCGCTGGCATTGCCTGCCTCGACGATCAGCGGCACGCGCACGGATGGCGAGATCTGCATTTCGCCGCGCAGGTTGCGCGTCGCGTCCGTCAAGGCTTTCAGCTGCTGCATCCACGCTTCGGCCGATTCATCGATCTTGTCGGTGTTGGCGATCGGATACGGCTGCATCATGATCGAATCGCCCTCTGGCTTGAGCGTCTTGCCGGCCAGCGGCGCCACCGTTTGCCACAACGCTTCCGTGACGAAGGGGATGATCGGATGGGCCAGGCGCAGCACCACTTCCAGCACGCGCAGCAGGGTGTGGCGGGTGGCGCGCTGCTGGCCTTCCGTGCCTTGCTGTACTTGCACCTTGGCGACTTCCAGGTACCAGTCGCAATACTCGTCCCACACGAATTTGTAGATCGATGCGGCGATATTGTCGAAACGGAAGTCTTCGAAGCCCTTGGCCACGTCCAGTTCCGCTTTTTGCAGCAGGGAAATAATCCACTTGTCGGCTTGCGACAGATCAACGTCATTTGCCGTGCAATCCTTGCCTTCCGTGTTCATCATGACGAAACGGGTGGCGTTCCACATCTTGTTGCAGAAGTTGCGGTAGCCTTCGCAGCGGCCCAGGTCGAAATTGATGTTGCGGCCCAGCGATGCATAGCTGGCCATGGTGAAGCGCACGGCGTCCGTGCCGTAGGCCGAAATGCCTTCCGGGAATTCCTTGCGCGTGGCCTTGGTGATCTTTTCCGCGTCGCGCGGGTTCATCAGGCCCGTGGTGCGCTTGACGATCAAGCCTTCCAGGTCGATGCCGTCGATCAAGTCGATCGGGTCCAGCGTGTTGCCCTTCGACTTGGACATCTTTTGCCCTGTCGAATCGCGCACGAGGCCGTGCACGTAGACGGTTTCAAACGGCACCTTGCCCGTGAAGTGTGCCGTCATCATGACCATGCGCGCGACCCAGAAGAAGATGATGTCGAAACCCGTCACCAGCACGGACGACGGCAGGAAGGCCTTCATGTCCGGGGTTTCTTCAGGCCAACCCATGGTCGAGAACGGCACCAGGGCCGACGAGAACCACGTGTCGAGCACGTCGTCGTCGCGCTTCAAGGGACCCGTGCTGCCGGCGGCCAGTGCCTTGGCTTCCGCTTCGGCTTGCGTTTTCGCAACAAAGATATTGCCGGCGTCGTCGTACCACGCCGGGATTTGATGGCCCCACCACAGTTGGCGCGAGATGCACCAGTCCTGGATGTTGTTGAGCCACTGGTTGTAGGTGGTGCTCCAGTTTTCCGGCACGAACTTGATTTCGCCGTTGGCGACCTTGTCCAGCGCCGTTTCCGCGATCGACTTGCCTGGGAAGAAAGTACCTTCCGGGGCCGGCTTGCTCATGGCGACAAACCACTGGTCCGTCAGCATCGGCTCGATGACGACGCCCGTGCGGTCGCCGCGCGGCACCATCAGTTTATGGGGCTTGACTTGCTCCAGCAAGCCTTGCGCATCGAGGTCGGCGACGATCTGCTTGCGCGCGGCGAAGCGGTCCATGCCGCGGTAGGCCTCGGGCGCATCGTCCGTGATCTTCGCGTCCAGGGTCAGGATGACGATCTGCGCCAGCTTGTGGCGTTGGCCCACGGCGTAATCGTTCATGTCGTGTGCAGGCGTAATCTTCACGCAGCCCGTGCCGAATTCCTTGTCGACGTATTCGTCGGCGATGATGGGGATTTCGCGGTCCGTCAGCGGCAGTTTCAGCATCTTGCCCACCAGCGCCGTGTAGCGCTCGTCTGTCGGATCGACGGCCACGGCCACGTCGCCCAGCATGGTTTCAGGACGGGTCGTGGCCACCGTCAGGAAGCCGCTGCCGTCGGCCAGCGGGTATTTGATGTACCACATGGAACCGTCTTCTTCCTCGGACACCACTTCCAGATCCGAGACAGCCGTGCCCAGCACGGGGTCCCAGTTGACGAGGCGCTTGCCGCGGTAGATCAAGCCTTGCTCGAACAGGCGCACGAAGACGTCGGTGACGACTTTCGAGCGCGGTTCATCCATCGTGAAGTATTCGCGCTGCCAGTCGGCCGAGGCGCCCAGGCGGCGCATCTGGCCGGTGATGATGGAACCGGATTTTTCTTTCCATTCCCACACTTTTTCCACAAATTTCTCGCGGCCCAGGTCATGGCGCGAAATCTTTTGCGCGTCCAGCTGGCGTTGCACGACGATTTGCGTGGCGATGCCCGCGTGGTCGGTGCCGGGAATCCAGGCCGTGTTGTGGCCCAGCATGCGGTGGTAGCGGGTCAGGCCATCCATGATGGTCTGGTTGAACGCATGGCCCATGTGCAGGGTGCCGGTGACGTTCGGCGGCGGCAACTGGATGCTGAAGGAAGGTTTTCCGGCATCGAGGGTGGCGGTGAAGTAACCGCGCTGTTCCCACTCGGTGCGCCAGAATTGTTCAATGTCGGCGGGCTCGAAAGACTTGGCTAATTCCATGATTTGGCGTGTGATTGGCAAAAGGAACCATTATAAGGGGTGCATAAAGCATGCGCAGCAAATAGCGGCCTTGGATGACCCGAAAAGCCGCGCACGATTGAGCAATATTGCTTCATTGTATTTTTTCTAAGCTATCATCTTTGCAACATTATTTGAAAGTCCAGAAGATCATGAAGAAATTGTGGCAATTGGCCGTGCTCGGCGCCGGGTTGGCTGCCGGGGAAGCATGCGCCGGCGTACCTGAGGGAATGGCGGCTTTCCAGCGCGGGCGTTGCATCGATGCCGTGGCGCAATTGCGGGGACCGGCACTGGGCGGCAATATCAAGGCGCAAAAGGTTCTCGGCGATATCTACCTGGGCGAGGAGCGATGTGCGGACGTGGCGCGCAGCGATGCCGAAGCCGGGCGCTGGTATCTGCTGGCTGCGAAGGGCGGCGATCGCGTTGCGCAGGAGGCACTGGTTTCCCTGTATACGAGCTGGTCGGGCAGCCTGCGCAATCCGGCGCGCGCGCTGCCCTGGCTGCGCAGTCTGGCATCGCAGGGCGCCGGCGAACCGATGGCGCAACTGGCGCAAATGTATGAACGGGGCGAAGGCGTGCCGGCCGACAAGGTGGTGTCGTATGCGCTCAGACTGCTGGCGCTGCAAGACAAGAAATGGAAGGGCGCGGCCGAGCTGGAGACGTATCTGCCGGCGCGCCGCCGCGCGATGTCGCCGGACCAGGTCGACGAGGCCGTGCGCCTGGCCGGCCGCTGGAAGCGCGGCGCGTCCCTGCCGGCGACGTCGCAGACGGGACGGCGCTCGCCGCAGGACTGGTACCGCCGCGCCGCCGAGGGCGGCGACATGGACGCCGCCTACCAGCTGGGCATGCTGTGCTGCAACGGGGCAGATGGCCTGGATGAAAAGGAGGCCGCCCGCTGGCTGCGCAAGGCGGCCGAAAGCGGCAACGCCAAGGCCCAACTGCAGCTGGCCACGGTGTACGGCCTGGATCGGGGCGTGCCGCAGGACTATGTGCTCGCTTCCATGCTGAGCCAGCTGGCGGCGGCGGGCGGGGAAGCGGGGGCCGCCGCCGCCGTGGCCGGCTGGGGAAAGGCGATGAACGCGGCGCAAAACGCCGAGGCGGACCGGCTGGCGCGGGCGTGGAAGGTGGGCATGCCGCTGCCGCAGCTTACCGTGCACGGCATGGAACGGGTGATCCATTATGTGCGCGAGGCGCGCGACAAGCTGCCGCCGACGCCCGAGGTGCGAGCGCTGTTCGACGCCGCCAGCGAGGGCGATGAAGCCGCTTTCGGCAAGCTGCTGGCCGGCGTCGCCTCGCCGGGCGCCTACCGGAGCGGCGAGAATACCTTGCTGCACGTCTTGATCTTGCCCGCGTACAGCCTGGTCGAAGCGGAACAGGCGTGGCAGAAGGCGCAACCGCGTCTGGACGATGAGTTGCTGCAACAGATGCAGCGGCGGGCGCACCGCGAGGCGCAACGCGAGCGGCACGCCGCGCTGCTGCCGGCCAGGCTGCGCATGATGACGCTGCTGTTGCAGCGCGGCGTGCCGGTCGATGAAGGCACCGGGGGCAGGAGCGTCGCGCCCCTGCACCTGGCGGCCATGTATGGCAACGCCGCGATGGTGCGGCTGTTGCTGGCCCATGGCGCCGACGTCCGGCACTATGGCGCCGGAAACGACACCTTGGCGCCGCTGGAATACGCGCTGCAGCAGGAAGCTGCGGACACTCTGCCGGAATTGCTCGACGCGGATGAGCGTACGGCGAACATGGTCGCCTTGCTGGACGCGGGTTCCGGCCTGCCGTATCTGGTGGGCGACCAGCGCATGGCAGAGCTGCGCCAGGCACAGAAGACGAAAGACGGCGCGGCGCGGCCGGCCGAACGGCCGCAGGCCGATGACGTGCTGTGGAGCCGCTTGCTGGGCCTGACGCGCGGCACCGAAGTGCTCGATAAAATGCTGGCCACCGGCACCACGCCCGAGATCGACGACAAGGGCAAGTCGCTGTACGCCTACGCCGCCGAAGCGGGCAACGCCGGCGCGCTGGACTGGCTCAAGCAGCGCGTGCCCCGGCATGATGCAAAAGGCAATGACCGCTGGCTCGATGCCGCGATGCGCGCCATGTACCAGCACCAGCCGGCGTCCGAGGACGTGCTGCGCCAGTTGGTGATGCCCGGCATGCCGTGGGCGCAAGTCGGCCCCGCAGCCGAAGGGTTGCACATGAGAAAACTGACGACGCTCGATACGCTGCACCTGGAAACGGAGACGCTGCTGTGGCATGCCGTGCGCAGCCGGCGGCCCGACTGGGTCGCCCGCCTGGCCGCGATGGGCGCGCCCGTCGTCAGCGACGGCTATCGTCCCCCCTTGCTCGCGGCCGTCGAAAATGGCGATGCGGCAATGGTCAAGCTGCTGCTGGACTTGGGCGCCGATCCGCTGGGCGGGGAATTCCCCGTCTTGAGGACGGCGCTGAAACTGAAGCCGACGCCGGAAAGCAATTCGGTGCTGACCTTGCTGCTGGCCGCTGTCGCGGCGCGCCAGCCGCCAGCAGACCTCAAGTGGTCGCCGCTGGACGAGGCGCTGCGTTCCGTGCGCGATGCGGCCGGCGTCGAACGGGTACGCCTGATGCTGGCGGCAGGCTTGCCGGCCAGCCAGTTGAGCAATAACGCCGCCATGCTCGCCGTGGCCTCGCCGCAGCGCGCACTGGCGCCACTGTTGCTGGAGCACGGCATGTTGCGGCGCGCCGACGGCGTGCGGCGCGCGCCGGGCGATGCGGCGGTGCTGCGCCAGGCGCTGCGGGCGCGGCGCGGCGATCTGCTGCCGCGTCTGCTGGACCTGGGACTGGACCCGAACTGGCGCGGCGCCAATCAGAAGAGTGCGCTGGAGCAAGCCATCGTCAGCGGCAAGACCGAGGCCGTGCGCCTGTTCATCGCGCGCGGCGCGCGGATCGATGACAGCACGGGGCACGCATGGGGCGGCGCGCTGGACCTGGCTGCCGCCAGCCTCGACGCCGATATGCTGGCCCTCGTCACGCGCGGCTCGACGCTGCCGCTGGACAAGGTGTGCCTGCCGGACACGTCGAACCTGGTCAATATCGTCATGAACGCATCCGACGCGTACTGGAACTTGCTGCTCCAGCAGGGTTTTGCCGCCGCGCCGCAGCAGTGCGAGCACGCCATGGCGCCGCGCCTGATCACCGCCTTTGCCGACGAACCGGGGGGCATACTTGCCGGCTGGCTGGGCCAGCGCTTTGCCGCGCGCCTGCCGCGCCTGGCTGGCGGCCTGCGGCAACTCGCGCCGCAGGACTGGAGCGCGCTGCGCACCGCGGGGCGCAACGACATGCTGGCCATCCTGGCGGCCGGTGGCTGGCGGGTACCGCCGGCCGCGGTTGCGGCCGCGCCCGTACACAAGGACAAGGCTGCCGACCTGGCGCTGCAACGGCGTTTGCCGGGGCGCTATGCGCTGGGGCGCAAGACCGAGGTCGCGTCGCAGATCGTCCTGCGCGCCGACGGGCGTTTCAGCTACGGGATGGTGTATGGCGTCGATGAGCAAGCGGCGCAGGGACGCTGGTCGGTGCTGGACGGCGAGTTGCTGCTGCAGGGCGATGGGGCATCGCCCGATGCGCCATTTGCGTTGTTGCCGCCGCGCCCGGGCGACGCCACCACCGGCCCGGCCCGCATCATCGTCGAGTATCGCGACGAGGCCGTAGCCGATATCGGCCTGGCGGCGCTGGGCGACGCGCCCGCGTTTGCCAAAGGCGTCAGCGGCAAGCAGCCGTGGCAGGTGCCGTTTGCCGGGCAGCTACGGCATCTGGTGCTGTCCCATCCGGAAGCGGGCATCGCCACGGTGGCGCTGCCGGCCCGGCAAGGTCTGTTGCGTTTTGCGCTGTATCCGCCGCGCTCGGGCATGCGCGATTTCCACGCCGTCATCGGCATCGAGGAGGGCCAGCTGGCCTGGAATCGCGATGGGCAAATGCTGTCGTACGACAAGGTGAAGTAAGCGCGGCCGTCGCCTGGGCAGGGCGACCGTCCCGGCATCGGGAGGGGGTCGTAAGCCCGTATTTTGGCGGCCTGGCGAGTCGTTTTACTGCAACAGAACGGGGATCAAGGCGCTGCCGATGCTATAATGCCGGCCTCGGCGCCTCCTGCCTCATCCTTGCGGACGGCGCCTGCAGACGCGGTTGTATCAACGTTTCATATCCAACACGCGCCCGCGTCTCAAGGCCAGCGCATCCGCGATGCCAGCCACCTTCAGCGCGTCCCCTTCGGGCCGGGCGCCTGAGCCACGCGCACCGCCAGCGGTGCACCATTCACGGCGGAATACCGCGCGCCATCGTCTTTATCGGCCGCGCCGCCACAGCTTAGCCAGGAATGTTGTTATCTGGCCCGTCGTCTTTCGATACGGCATGTAACTACGGCGCGCCTTGACGCCTGTGGCCGCGCCATGGCCGCGCGCTTTCCCGGTTTTGCCTTTACAAGGAAACCAGCATGAAAAAACTCTCGATCAGTGTCGGCCTCGTTTCGACCATCGCCACCCTGGGCGCCTTGCCTGCCGCCCACGCCCAGTCGTCAGTCACCCTATATGGCTTGATGGATGCGGGCCTGGTGCAGGAAGGCGGCGTCAGCAAGCTCACCAGCGGCGTATCGGCCGGCTCGCGCCTGGGCGTGCGCGGCACGGAATCCCTGGGCAATGGCTTGCACGCCGTGTTCACGCTGGAAGCGGGCGTCCTGAGCGACTCGGGCCGCTCCGACCAGGCGGGGCAATTGTTCGGCCGCCAGGCGTTTGTCGGCATCGACAGCCCGCTGGGCATGCTGACCGTGGGCCGCCAGTACAACCTGCAAAGCCAGGCGCTGACCGACGTGGCCGATCCGTTCGAGGGCGGCCTGGCCGGCGCGGCGACCAACCTGGCCGGCTATTCGGCCACGCGCATCGACAATACCGTGCGCTACACCTCGCCGGAATGGCGCGGCGTGACGGGCACCGTCATGTATGGTGCCGGCGAGCACACGGGGATTGCGGCAGATCAACGTTCGCTGGGCCTGGCATTGGGTTATGTCAACGGTCCCCTGACCTTGCGCCTGGCGCGCCAGAGCCGTGCCGGCGAACCGGGCAAGGCCGACGTGAATAACACCATTCTGGCCGGCAATTACAACTTTGGCGTGGCCACGGCGTTTGCCGGCTATGGCCGCAACACGGGCGATGGCAGCAGCATGTTCTTTGCGGAAAATCCGTACGGCGCGGCGCAGGCGCCGGCCCAGTCCACCGACAGCCGCGACGCCATCGTCGGCGTCTCCGTGCCGCTCGGTGCGACGACCCTGCTGGCCTCGTATGTGCGCAAGGATGACCGCGATGCGGCCAACCGCGACGCGCAGCAGCTGGCCATCGGCGCCACGTATGCCTTGTCCAAGCGCAGCAAGGTGTATGTTGCCTACGCGCATATCCGCAACCGCAACGACGCCGCCTACATGGTGGGCAATGCAACGGAAGTGGGCAGCGGCAACCGCGCCTTCAACATCGGCCTGCGCCACGCGTTTTAAGCGGGCAGCATGTTGCCTTCGAGCAGCAATGTCTCGAAAGCGGCGGCGGCCAGGGGGCGGCTGAACAAATAGCCCTGCATCTGGTCGCAGCCGTGCTGGCGCAGGAAGTCCAGCTGCTGCGCCGTTTCCACGCCTTCGGCGATCACTTTCAGGCGCAGGCTGTGCGCCAGTGAAATGATGGCGCGCACGATGGCCGCGTCATCGTCACTGTGCGTGATGTCGCTGACGAAGGTTTTGTCGATTTTCAATACGTCGATGGGGAAGTGGCGCAGGTAGGCCAGGCTGGAGTAGCCGGTGCCGAAGTCATCGATAGACAGTTGCACGCCCAGTCCCTTCAGCTTGGCCATGATGACCGTGGCTTGATCCACGTCATGCATGACCATGCTTTCCGTCAATTCCAGTTCCAGATGGGCCGCGGCGAGTCCCGTGTCCGCCAGCGCCTGCGCCACCGCGTGCAGCAGGTTCTTTTGCTTGAATTGCCTCGCCGACAGGTTGACGGCCAGGCGCAGCGGGCCATGGCCGGCCAGCTGCCAGGCGCGCGCCTGGGCGCATGCCGTGCGCAGCACCCAGTCGCCGATGGGCGTGATCAAGCCCATTTCCTCGGCCAGGCCGATGAAGCTGGCCGGCGGAATCCGTCCCAGCTGCGGGTGGGTCCAGCGCAGCAACGCTTCCATGCCCACCACCGTGCCGCTGGCCAGGTCCAGCTGGGGCTGGTATTCGAGGTGGAATTGCCCCCGCTCCAGGGCGTGGCGCAACTCGCTCTCCAATCCCAGCCGTTCCAGGGTGCCCGTATTCATGCTCGCGGCATAGAATTGCCAGTGGCCCCGTCCCTGTTCCTTCGCGCGGTACATGGCGATGTCGGCGTGCTTGATCAGCGTGTCGGCATCGTCGCCATCGTCGGGATACACGGCCACGCCCATGCAGCAGCTGAGGAAAAATTCATATTCACCCAGTTGCAGCGGTTGCGTCACGGCGTCCTGGATGCGCTGCAGGATGGCCACGCCCGGTTCGCCATTGCCATGCTGGGGCAGCAGCAGCACGAATTCGTCGCCGCCCAGGCGCGCCACCGTGTCGACTTCGCGCGTCGCGTCGCGCAGGCGCTCGGCCACGCTTTTCAGCACCAGGTCGCCCGCATCGTGGCCCAGGGTATCGTTGACGAATTTAAAACGGTCGAGGTCGATGAAAACCACCCACAGGGGCAGGCCGCTGCGCCGCGTCACGGCCATCGCCTGCTCCAGCCGTTCGCGCAGCAGGGCCCGGTTGGCCAGGCCCGTCAGGATATCGTGCCTGGCCTGGAATTCCAGTTCCTGTTCGAAACGCATGACGGTGCTGATGTCGTATTGCGCTACGACAAAGTGGCTGACGGGGCCATCGCCATCGTCGCGCACGGGAGCGACGAACAGCTCGCTCCAGTAGCAGCTGCCATCCTTGCGGAAATTGCGCACGATGGCCTTGCCTTCGCGCTGTTCGCGCAGGGCCGCCGTAATGGCGTGCATGTCTTGCCGCCCTTGCTCCGGACCTTGCAAGTCTTCCAGGCGCTGGCCGATGACTTCGCCGGCCGCATAGCCGGTGATGCGTTCGAAGGCGGGGTTGACGTATTCGATCAGGTAGCCGGGCGCGTCGGCGCTGCACAGGATGATGGCATTGGCCGACACTTCGATGATGCGTTCGCGCAGCCGCAGCGACTTTTCATTGTGCATGCGCGCGGCGATGTCTTCGGACAGGCGCAAATTGGCAAACTGCAGCGCCGCCGTGCGTTCGCCCGTGATGCGGGCAATCACGGAATTGCGCGACACCAGCTGATACACATACGCGGCCGCCAGCAGGCTCGACAGCAAACCGCCCAGCAGCACATACAGCGAGCCGCGGTGGTTGGCGTCCAGGCCCATGCCTTTGGCCGGCAGCAGGGCGGCGCCCAAGGTGTGTGCGCTGGCGTGGTACTGCAGCAGCAGCCGGGTGCTTTCCGACTCGATCTGGCGCGCCGAGGCGTAGCACAGGGCCGTCAGACACAGTCCGAACGCCAGGGTGAGCAGGGCCGAAGTGGAAACGGAAATGGAGATGCGCTTGAAGAATGATTGCATGGTGACGTCCCGTGGCAGCGCCGGTGCCGATCCATGATCAGGCAGGCCGGGCAGTGACTGACTGTAGGGCGGGCGGCGAAATACCGTCCGTTCGCTACCGAACGGACGGCCATGCCGGCAAGAAATATAGTCGGGGCACCGTGCCAGCGCTGTGTTACGCTGCACCACATGGCGGCCCTCGTTCGGACGCCTTTCATCGATCCCCTAGCTGACGACTGGAAACCAGGAAACCTGCCCATGTCGAGTCCGCATGCCCAGCTGCACAACCCGAATCAAAACCATTTGCTTGCCGCCATGCTCGACGCCGATTTCGCGCGCCTGGCCCCGTACCTGGAGCAAGTGTCGATGCTGCTCGGCGACGTGATCTACGATTCGGGCGACAAGCTGCAGCATGTGTATTTCCCCACCACGGCCATCGTTTCCATTCATTACCTGCTGGAAAATGGCGGTTCGTCGGAAATTGCCGGTGTCGGCAATGAAGGCGTCGTGGGCGTGTCGCTGTTTATGGGCGGCAACTCGACACCGAGCCGCGCCGTCGTGCAGACGGGCGGCGTCGGCTACCGGCTGAAGGCCCATTTGCTGATGGAAGAGTTCGACCGCGCGGGGCCCGTCATGCGCTTGCTGCTGCGCTATACGCAGGCGCTGATCACGCAAATGTCGCAGACGGCCGTGTGCAACCGCCACCATACGGTGGAGCAGCAGCTGTGCCGCTGGCTGCTGCTGACCATGGACCGCTTGCCGAACCGCGAGCTGACCATGACGCAGGAGTTGATCGCCAACATGCTGGGCGTGCGCCGCGAAGGCGTGACGGAAGCGGCCGGGCGCCTGCAGCAGCACGGCTTCATCAGCTACCGGCGCGGCCATATTTCCGTGCTGGACCGCGCCGGCCTCGAAGGCCATGTGTGCGAATGCTATGGCGTGGTCAAAAAGGAATTTGCGCGCCTGCTGTCGGACGTGCGCCAGCGCCAGTCTTCCTGAAGACCGCACTGCCTCGTATTCTTATCGTTGTCATAGCCCGGGCTACCTCATGCAATCTGTCGAAAACATTCCCCCGCGCGCACCGTCGCGCTGGCCCATGGCGCTGGCGTTTTCCTTCAGCGCCGTCGCGCTGCTGGCCGTCGGCGTGCTGGCCTGGCGCGCGCCGTTCGAGACGGCTTGCGTCATCGACGCGCTGGTCTTCTTGCTGCTGATGCTGCTCGTGGCGCTGTACCGGCGCACGGTGGCGGCCAGCCTGCCGCGCCAACTGCTCAAGGCGGGCGCCTTGCAGGATGCGATCTTCAACAGCGCCAATTTCTCGTGCATCGCCACCGATGCGCAGGGCGTGATCCAGATTTTCAATGTGGGCGCCGAACGCATGCTCGGTTATGCGGCGAGCGACGTGGTGGACAAGCTGACGCCGGCTGGCATTTCCGATGCGCAAGAAATCGTCGCGCGCGCGGCCGCCCTCAGCGCCGAACTCGACACCGTCATCACGCCCGGCGTGGAAGCGCTCGTCTTCAAGGCCACGCGCGGCATCGAAGACATCTATGAACTGACCTACATCCGCAACGATGGCAGCCGCTTCCCCGCCATCGTTTCCGTGACGGCCTTGCGCGATGCGCAGAGCAAGGTCATCGGCTACTTGCTGATCGGCACCGACAATACGGCACGCAAGCAGGTCGAGGCGGAACAGGCGCTGCTGGACCAGCGCCTGCGCGAACAGCAGGCGTACACGCGCTCGCTCGTCGAAACCAACAATGCCGAGCTGAAGAAGGCGCGCCTGGTGGCGGAAAAGGCCAACCGCGCCAAGTCCGAATTCCTGTCGAGCATGAGCCACGAATTGCGCACGCCCCTGAATGCCGTGCTGGGCTTTGCGCAGCTGATGGCGTCCGACGTGCCGCCGCCCACCGTGCCGCAGCAGCGCTCGATCGAACAGATCCTCAAGGGAGGCTGGTATCTCTTGCGCTTGATCAATGAAATCCTCGACCTGGCCATGATCGAATCGGGCAAGGTGACGTTGTCGCAGGAAGCGATGTCGCTGCTCGACGTGCTGCAGGATTGCCAGGCGATGATCGCGCCGCAGGCGGAAAAGCGCGGCATCAGCCTGCATTTCCCCCGCTGCGGCGAAGCCTACTTCGTGCATGCGGACCGCACGCGCGTGAAACAGGTGATGATTAACCTGTTGTCGAACGCCATCAAATACAACCAGGGCGGCGGTTCCGTCACCGTCGACTGCAGCCAGCGCGGCGCCAAGGTGCGCGTCAGCGTGCGCGACAGCGGCGCCGGCCTCGATGCGGGGCAGGTGGCGCAGCTGTTCCAGCCTTTCAACCGCCTGGGACAGGAAAACAGCACGGAAGAGGGCACGGGCATCGGCCTCGTCGTCACCAAGCAGCTGGTCGAGCTGATGGGCGGCGCCATCGGCGTCGACAGCACGGTGGGCGTGGGCACCACCTTCTGGTTCGAGCTGGCCGCCAGCAGCGCGCCGGCACTGATGCTGGGCGACGGCGATGCGCTGCCGCAGGCGCAGGAAGCGCAGGAAAGCCAGCGCACCTTGCTGTACGTGGAAGACAATCCCGCGAACCTGGCGCTGGTCGAGCAATTGATCGCCCGCCGCAGCGACTTGAAGCTGCTGACGGCCATCGATGCGCACCTGGGCATCGACCTGGCGCGCACGTATCAGCCGGACGTGATCTTGATGGATATCAACCTGCCCGGCATCAGCGGCTATGGCGCCCTGCATATCCTGCACGACGATCCGCTCACGAAACATATTCCCGTGATGGCCCTGTCGGCCAACGCTGTGCCGCGCGACATCGAAAAGGGCCTGGAAGCGGGCTTCTTCCGCTACCTGACCAAGCCGATCAAGGTCGTCGAATTCATGGATGCGCTCGACGTGGCCCTGCATTATGCGGCCGCGCACGGCCTGGCCGACGACACTCATGCAGTACGCTAATTCAGCATTTATTTTTAGGAATACCGCCATGCTTCAAGCCACCGAGATCCTGAACGCCAGCATCCTCATCGTCGATGACCAGGAGGCCAACGTCATGCTGCTGGAACAGGTGCTGCGCAATGCCGGCTATACGCGCATCACCTCCACCATGGACCCGCAAGCCGTGCGCGCGCTGCACCAGCAGCACCGCTACGACCTGATCCTGCTCGACTTGCAGATGCCGGAAATGGATGGTTTCGAGGTCATGGAAGGCTTGCGCGACCTCGAGGCGGGCAGCTATCTGCCCGTGCTGGTCATCACGGCCCAGCCGGGCCACAAGCTGCGCGCGCTGCAGGCGGGCGCCAAGGATTTCGTCAGCAAGCCCTTCGACCTGGTGGAAGTCAAGACGCGCATCCACAACATGCTGGAAGTGCGATTGCTGTACCAGAAGCTGGCCGAATACAACAAGTCGCTGGAACAGATGGTGGAAGTGCGCACGGCGGAGTTGCGCGAAAGCGAAGCGCGCTTCCAGCGTTTCACGGAACTGTCGTCCGACTGGTACTGGGAACAGGATGCGCAGGGCAACCTGACGCGCTTTTCCGGCCCCGTGGCTGAAATGCTGGGCATCGGCAGCGAGGAAGAGCCGCAGCGCTGGAACGCGGCCGAGCGTGCCTTGCTCGACGCCAAGATTGCCGCACGGGAACCGTTTCTCGACTTTATCTACAGCCGCGCCAACCTCGACGGCAGCACGCAATACCTGCAGGTCAGCGGCGAACCGATGTTCGACACGGGCAGCCGCTTCATCGGCTACCGCGGCATCGGCCTCGATGTCACGGAGCGCCATCGCAGTGCCTGATTTATACTGGGCGCCATCGATACAGACCAGGAAAAATCATGACCGACAAATCTCCCTCCTACTGGTTCCCCGCCAAGACCTATGGCTGGGGCTGGGGCCTGCCCATCACCTGGCAGGGCTGGCTGGTGTTCCTGGCCGCGCTGGCGCTGTTCGCCTGCGGCGCCTTCCTGTTCCCCCCGCAAACCATGCTGGTCGGCTACATCGTCTATGAAGTGGCCATCGTTGCCGTGCTCATTTTCATCTGCCAGCTGAAGGGCGAACCGACCAGCTGGCGCTGGGGCAAGAAGAAATAAGCGCGCTGCCGTCTGTTGCAATGCAGCAGATGCGCAAAGACGACACCTGCAAGAAATCATCTGGTCACGCGGCGTGAACCGCGTATAATTGGCTCGCTGCCGCAAGGCGGCAAACGCTAGGGGTCCTGCCTTTCGCTGTGGAAACACGGTGCAAGCGCGGGTGAGAAATACCCTCCGAACCTGATCTGGATAATGCCAGCGAAGGGAAGCTTTAGGATGACTGCACCCCGCTTTTCCGCGTGCGCAATTCCGAACCTCCTTAGCTGGCTCCAGGCTTAAAAATAGTCTAGCCAAGGAGCCAAAATGAACGCCAACCCGAAATTCCTCTCCGCCACCGCCACGGTCGACGAAGCCGCCATCGCGCCGCTGCCCAATTCGCGCAAGATTTACGTGCAAGGCAGCCGCCCCGACATCCGCGTGCCCATGCGCGAGATCAGCCAGTCCGACACGGAAGCGTCGTTCGGCGGCGAAAAGAATCCGCCGATCTACGTCTACGACACGTCCGGCCCGTACACGGACCCGGACGTGAACATTGACATCCGCTCCGGCCTCGATACGCCGCGCCTGCCATGGATCATGGAGCGTGCCGACACGGAAGAATTGCCTGGCCCCACCTCCGACTACGGCATCGCCCGCCTGGCGGACCCGAAGCTCGCCGAGCTGCGTTTCAATTTGCACCGCAAGCCGCGCCGCGCCATCGCCGGCAAGAACGTGACGCAGATGCATTACGCGCGCCAAGGCATCATCACGCCGGAAATGGAATTCGTTGCCATCCGCGAAAACATGCGCCGCCAGGAGTATTTGCGCGAACTCAAGGCTTCCGGCCCCATGGGCGAGCGCCTGGCCGACCTGATGGGCCGCCAGCATCCGGGCCAGTCCTTCGGCGCCAGCATCCCGGTCGAAATCACGCCGGAATTCGTGCGCGAGGAAATCGCCCGCGGCCGCGCCATCATTCCCGCCAACATCAACCACCCGGAAGTGGAACCGATGATTATCGGCCGCAATTTCCTGGTGAAAATCAATGCGAATATCGGCAATTCCGCCGTGACGTCTTCCATCGGCGAGGAAGTGGAAAAGATGACCTGGGCCATCCGCTGGGGCGGCGACAATGTGATGGACCTGTCCACAGGTAAACATATCCACGAGACGCGCGAATGGATCGTGCGCAACAGTCCCGTGCCCATCGGCACCGTGCCCATCTACCAGGCGCTGGAAAAGGTCAACGGCAAGGCGGAAGATCTGACTTGGGAAATCTTCCGCGACACCCTGATCGAGCAGGCCGAGCAGGGCGTCGATTATTTCACCATCCACGCGGGCGTGCTGCTGCGCTATGTGCCGATGACAGCCAAGCGCCTGACGGGCATCGTTTCGCGCGGCGGCTCCATCATGGCGAAATGGTGTCTGGCGCACCACCAGGAATCGTTCCTCTACACGCATTTCGAAGAGATTTGCGAAATCATGAAGGCGTATGACGTGTCGTTCTCGCTGGGCGACGGCTTGCGCCCCGGTTCCATCTACGACGCCAACGACGAGGCGCAGCTGGGCGAATTGAAAACCCTGGGCGAGCTGACGCAAGTTGCCTGGAAGCACGACGTGCAAGTGATGATCGAAGGTCCGGGCCACGTGCCCATGCAATTGATCAAGGAAAACATGGACTTGCAGCTGGAACAGTGCGGCGAGGCGCCGTTCTACACCTTGGGGCCGCTGACGACGGATATCGCGCCCGGCTACGACCACATCACCTCGGGCATCGGCGCGGCCATGATCGGCTGGTATGGCACGGCCATGCTGTGCTACGTGACGCCGAAGGAACACCTGGGCCTGCCCAACAAGGCGGACGTCAAGGACGGCATCATCACGTACAAGATCGCGGCGCACGCGGCCGACCTGGCGAAAGGCCATCCGGGCGCGCAAATCCGCGACAACGCGCTGTCGAAAGCCCGCTTCGAATTCCGCTGGGACGACCAGTTCAACATCGGCCTGGACCCGGACAAGGCGCGCGAATTCCACGATGAAACCTTGCCCAAGGATTCGGCCAAGGTGGCGCATTTCTGCTCCATGTGCGGCCCGCATTTCTGCTCGATGAAGATCACGCAGGAAGTGCGCGAATACGCGGCCGGCATGGGCATCGCGGAAGACAAGGCGCTGCAGCAGGGGATGGAGGTGAAAGCCATCGAATTCATCAAGAACGGCGCCGAGCTGTACCGCAAGGTCTGAAGGAGGGCGTGATGACTGCATTGATCGACATCACGCTCAACGGCGCGCCGCACCAGGTGCCGCCGGGGCAAACCCTGGACCAATTGATCGCCGCGCTGTCGCTGGAAAACCAGGCGCTGGCGCTGGCCGTCAACCGCAGCGTCGTGCCGCGCAAGGCGTGGCACGACCGGGTCCTGGAAACGCAGGACCAGGTGGAAATCGTACGCGCGATTGGCGGCGGTTAAGTTGAGAATAGACAAGGAAACGCACATGAATACCGCAACAAACAACGACCTGCTGACCATCGCGGGAAAACAGTACCAGTCGCGCCTGCTGGTGGGCAGTGGCAAGTACAAGGATTTGCCGCAGACGCGCGAAGCGACGGACGCGGCGGAAGCGCAGATCATCACGGTGGCGATCCGCAGGGTGAATATCGGGCAAGATCCGAACGCGCCCAGCCTGCTCGATTTCGTGCCGCCCGACCAGTACACGATTTTGCCGAACACGGCCGGCTGCTACAACGCCAAGGATGCCGTGTACACCCTGCAACTGGCGCGCGAACTCCTGGGCGGGCGCAATCTGGTGAAACTGGAAGTGCTGGGCGATGAAAAGACGCTGTTTCCGCACATGCCGGAAACCCTGGTCGCGGCCGAAGCGCTGGTCAAGGATGGCTTCGACGTGATGGTCTACTGCAGCGACGATCCCATCCAGGCGAAGATTCTGGAAGACATCGGCTGCGTGGCCGTCATGCCGCTCGCGTCACTGATCGGTTCGGGCATGGGCATCCTGAATCCGTGGAATTTGTCCTTGATCATCGACCAGGCGAAAGTGCCCGTGCTCGTCGATGCGGGCGTGGGTACGGCGTCGGACGCGGCCATCGCCATGGAACTGGGTTGCGATGGCGTGCTGATGAATACAGCGATTGCCGGCGCGCGTGACCCCGTGCGCATGGCGCATGCGATGAAGCTGGCTGTGCGGGCCGGGCGCGAAGCTTTTCTGGCGGGCCGCATGCCGCGCAAGTTCGCCGCCTCGCCTTCGTCGCCGATGGCGGGCCGGCTGGCGTGATGGAGCGACGGCGTCCCACCGTGCTCGTGTTTGCCGGCGCCGACCCATCGGGCGGCGCCGGCATCGCCGCCGATATTCTAGCGATTGCGGCGCAGGGCGCGCATGCCTTGCCCGTCATCACGGCGCTGACGGTGCAGGACAACGACCGCGTGTTTGCTGTCGAGCCTGTGGCGCCGGAATTGCTGCGCCGACAGGCGCAGGCGCTGATCGACAAGATCGCCATCGATGTCGTGAAGGTCGGCATTCCCGGCAGCGCGGCGAATGCGGCCGTCATTGCGCAACTGATCGCCCAATTGCGGCTGGTCCGCCCAAGCTTGCCCGTCGTGCTCGATCCCGTGCTGGCCAGCGGCCATGGCGACGTGCTCAGCCGGGACGACGCCGTGCTGGCGCTGGCGCCCTTGCTGCCCGTGACTACCGTCATCGTACCGAACGGGCCGGAAGCGCTGGCCCTCGGTGGCGCAGACAACTTGCGCGCGCAAGGCTGTGGACACGTGCTGGTGACGGGCGGCCACGGCGACGGCGAGGAGATCGTCAACCGCTGGCTGGACGGTGACGGGCGCGCGCGCGAGTGGCGCTGGCCGCGTCTGCCCGGCGAATTCCACGGCAGCGGCTGCACGTTGGCGTCCGCCATCGCGGCCCGCCTGGCGCTGGGCCAGGCATTGCCCGAAGCGCTTGATGGCGCGCAAAGCTATTGCCATGCGGCCTTGGCCGGCGCGTATGCGATTGCGCCAGGTCAACTCATGCCGCAACGATTCATTGAATAAGGAAAACATCATGCGTGGACTGTATCTGGTCACCCCGAACTGGGATGACACCGACCGCCTGCTCGATATCACGGAGCAGGCTTTGCATGGCGGCGTGGCGCTGCTGCAATACCGCCACAAGAGCGCCGACGCGGAGCAGCGGCGCGAACAGGCGGGCGCCTTGCTGGCCCTGGCCCGCAAGTATGGCGTGCCTTTCATCGTCAACGATTTTCTCGAGCTGTGCGAAGAGCTGGACGCGGACGGCGTGCACGTGGGCGGCACGGACGCGTCCGTGGCGCAGGTACGCGCGCGCCTGGGTAGCGGCAAGATCGTCGGCGCTTCCTGCTATGGCGACATGGCCCTGGCGCGCACGGCAGCAGAGGGCGGCGCCAGCTACGTGGCCTTCGGCGGCTTTTATCCATCGCTGGTGAAAAAGTATCCGGTGACGACGCCCCTGGATATCGTGCTGCAGGCGAAACGCGAAATCGCCTTGCCCTGCGTGGTGATCGGCGGCATGACGCCGGAGAACGCGGCGCCGCTGGTGGCGCGCGGGGCCGATATGGTGGCGGCGATCAGCAGCGTATTTGGCAAGGGACATCAGGCGGACGATGTGGATATTGCAGTGCAGCAATTCAATCTGCTGTTTGCGGCATGAGCATGGGAATCCAAGGCTGGTTTGAGGGAATAATCGGCATATAATAAGGGCATCATTCATTACCGAGGTCCCTTTACCCATGAGTCAGCCAGCCGCCGCGAAACGCCTTATCCTGATCGTTGACGATGACCAGCTCCTGTTGGAATTCCTTGGCGAAGTCCTGCGCCATGCCGGCTACGAGACGGCCCTGGCCCATTCGGCCGAAGTGGCGCTGCAGCTGATCGCCCAGCGCGAGCCTGACCTGGCCTTGCTCGACATCCACATGCCGGGCATGTCCGGCCTGGAACTGGCCAAGCGCCTGCACGGCGAAACGGCCGTGCCATTCATGTTCCTGTCCGGCAGCGGCGACAGCGAATCGGGCAAGCAGGCGGCCGCCTACGGCGCCGTCGGCTATGTCGTCAAACCCGTCGACGAAGGCCGCTTGATGCCGGCGTTCGAAGCGGGCCTGGCGCGCGCCGATGAAATCCGCCAGCTGCGCCGCACCGAGCTGAACCTGAACGCGGCCCTGGCCGCCGGCCGGGAAACGAGCCTGGCCGTCGGTTTGCTGATGGGCAAGTTCCAGACGGACCGCAACACGGCGTTCGAAGTGCTGCGCGACCACGCCCGCTCCAGCCGCCGCAAGATCAATGAAATCGCCAGCCAGCTGCTGCTGGCCGAGGAAACCCTGAACGGCTTGCACGGCGCCTTTTTGAATCGCGCGAAAACCAAGTAAGAGTTTCAAGTAAGCGTTGCACCGGCGCCGGCGTGGCATGTCGGCGCCTGCCTTGTTATGATGTGACGATACGGCGCGCTGGCGCGCCTGGTTCAACCATACACAGGACACACATGAAAACCAAAGCAGCGATTGCATGGAAGGCGGGCGCGCCTTTGACCATCGAGGAAGTCGACCTGGCCGGCCCGCGCGAGGGCGAGGTACTGGTCGAGATCAAGGCCACCGGCATTTGCCACACCGATTACTACACCCTGTCGGGCGCCGATCCGGAAGGCATCTTCCCATCCATCCTCGGCCATGAAGGCGCCGGCATCGTCGTCGACGTGGGGCCTGGCGTGAAAAGCCTGAAGAAGGATGACCACGTCATCCCCCTGTACACGCCGGAATGCCGCCAGTGCAAATTCTGCCTGTCGCAAAAGACCAACCTGTGCCAGTCGATCCGCTCGACCCAGGGCCGCGGCCTGATGCCGGACGCGACGTCGCGCTTTTCCATCGACGGCAAGCCCATCTTCCACTACATGGGCACCTCCACCTTCTCGAACTACATCGTCGTGCCGGAAATCGCCCTGGCGAAGATCCGCGAAGATGCGCCCTTCGACAAGGTCTGCTACATCGGTTGCGGCGTGACGACGGGCGTGGGCGCCGTGCTGTTTACGGCCAAGGTCGAGGCGGGCGCCAACGTGGTCGTGTTCGGCCTGGGCGGCATCGGCTTGAACGTGATCCAGGCGGCGAAGATGGTGGGCGCCGACAAAATCATCGGCGTGGACATCAACCCGGCGCGCCAGGCCATCGCGCGCAAGTTCGGCATGACGCATTTCGTCAACGCCAACGAGGTGGAAAACGTTGTCGATACCATCGTGCAGCTGACGGACGGCGGCGCCGACTATTCGTTCGAATGCATCGGCAACACCACCACGATGCGCCAGTCGCTCGAGTGCTGCCACAAGGGCTGGGGCCAGTCCATCATCATCGGCGTGGCGGCGGCCGGCCAGGAAATTTCCACGCGTCCGTTCCAGCTGGTGACGGGGCGCGTGTGGAAAGGTTCCGCCTTCGGCGGCGCGCGCGGCCGCACGGACGTGCCGAAGATCGTCGACTGGTACATGGAAGGCAAGCTCAATATCGATGATTTGATCACACACAGGCTGAAGCTCGATGATATCAATCAAGGTTTTGACTTGATGAAGAGCGGTGAATCGATCCGCTCCGTCGTGCTGTATTAATGAATTGAAATACGCCGTACCACGGCGTTTTTGCGGAGGCTGCGGCCTCCGTTTTTTTTTGCCCGGCATGCCATCCATCGCCCGTGTTTGCCATCCAGGCAGGTCTTTTTGCAGCCTGTCGCACGGCGCTGGAGGCCAGGTCCGCTTGCCGCTACAGTCAACGCTCCACTACTTTTGCGACGAGGCAGCCATGACCACTTCCCATCGTTTGATCCTCAGCCTGGCCGGTATCCTGCTTGGCGGCAGCGCGCTGGCCGTGCAGCCGCCGCAACCGCCCGCGCCACCGGCCCCGCCTGCCGCGCCCAGCGTGCAGGTCAGCCGTTCGCTCGACAAGGGCGAAAGCTATGCGCTGGTCGATGGCACCAGGGATAGCGAGGGCGTCATCGTCGTCGACAGCGATATTCACTCGGAGCAGGTGGAAAAACTCAAGCGCTCGATCAAGGGGCCGTTCCTGTGGTTCCGCGATCAGGGGCAGGCCTATGTGCTGCAGGATGCGGCCTTGCTGGGCAAGGTGCGCACGGCATGGGAACCCTCGAGACAGCTGGGCAAGGAGATGAGCGCGCTTGGCGATCAAATGGGCGCGCATGGCAAGGCCATGGGTGAAATGGGCCGCAAGATGGGCGCCCGCAGCCTAGAAAAAGGCAGCGCGCGCGAATCGGAACAGTTGCGCGTGCTGGGCCGCCAGCAGCAGGAGCTGGGCCGCAAGCTCGGCGACGCCTCGCGCCGCCAGGCGCTGGCGACGAGCGACACGGCGCGCCGCGCGGCCGAGCGCGACGTGGAAGGCCTGCAGCAGCAGATGGAAGATGCGCAGGACAAAATGGAAGAGATCAACGACCGCATCGCCGACGTACACGAGCGCGAGGCCGAGAAAATGGAGCAGATGTCGCGCCAGATGGAGCAGCGCGGCAAGCCGATGGAAGCGCTGGGCAAGCAAATGGGCGACCTGGGCCGCCAGCAGGAAAAAGTCGTCAAGATCGCGGACAAGACCACGCGCCAGGTGATCGCCCAGGCGCTCAGCGAAGGCAAGGCCAAGCTGGTGCGCTGAAGGATGTGCTCAATTAGCAGGCCAGTGGCTTGCGCATCAGGCAGCGCAGCGCCGGATCGTGTCCGTCCTGCGCTTCGCGCGCCAGCTTGAGCGCGTGGCCTGCGCCCAGCGCCGCGGCCCCGATTTCGCTGAAACCATGGCGCGCATAGTAGGGTGCGTTCCATGGCAGGTGGCGATACGTGCTGAGCGTCAGGCCGGCGCAGCCCTGCGCCCGGGCATGGGCCGCTGCCGCGTCGAGCAAGCGCGCGCCCACGCCCTGCCGTTGATGCGGCAGGGCAACGGACAATTCCACGATGAACAGTTGCCCGTCGAGCGGTTCGGCGGCCAGGAAGCCTGCCGGCTCAGCGTGCCCATCGGCGGCCACCCATACGCCGCCCTCGCGCTGCAGCGCCTGTAAGGTGCTCAATGGTAAGGGTTCTCCCTGCGCCAGCCACGCCAGTCCGGGGCCGGCCTGCGCAAACAGGGCCGCGGCGCTGCGCTCGACCTGGGCCAGCAGGGGCAGGTCGGCGCTGCCGGCTGTGCGGATGGCGTACTTCACGGCGTATGCCACGCGGCGGTCACGGTGCGGTATTGCGCCGGCAACTGCCTGGCGTCGTCCTCGCTGGCATATGCGTCATCCTGCACCGTGTCCCAGCGCGCGTCGCAGCTGAAACGGTAGACTTGCGCCTCGTCCCCGTAGCGGCACACGGCCAGGCCGTGGATGGCGATGGGGGCGGCGCCATCTTCAGCAGCGACATGGCCGAAAGGCAGGTCGGACCAGGCCCAGGCCAGTACGCGGGCGCCGTCGAGGTGGCTGGGAGGTGTCATGGGCATGTTTTCATCAGCTGTGCAGTGATGCCGATTGTAGCGCGCACGCGGCGAATCCGGCACGACCGCTGGACAAATGCACAGTATTTTTGGCCATGCCGGTATAATCACGGCATGCAAAATCTTCTTCACAACCTCAATCCCGAACAATTGGCTGCCGTCACCTTGCCGGCGCAGCATGCGCTGATCCTGGCGGGCGCCGGTTCGGGCAAGACCCGCGTGCTGACCACCCGCATCGCGTGGCTGATCCAGACCCAGCAGGTATCGCCGCCCGGCATCCTGGCCGTGACGTTTACCAACAAAGCCGCCAAGGAAATGCTCACGCGCCTGTCGGCCATGCTGCCGATTAACACGCGCGGCATGTGGATCGGCACCTTCCACGGCCTGTGCAACCGCTTGCTGCGCACGCATTACCGCGACGCAGCCTTGCCGCAGACCTTCCAGATCCTCGATTCCCAGGATCAATTGTCCGTGATCAAGCGTTTGTTGAAGGCAAACAATATCGATGATGAAAAATTCCCGCCGAAGACGGTGATGTATTTCATCAACAATGCCAAGGACCAGGGCTTGCGCGCCACGGATGTGGAAGCGTACGACGCGCACGAGCGCAAGATGGTCGAGCTGTACCAGCTGTACGACGACCAGTGCCAGCGCGAAGGCGTCGTCGATTTTGCCGAATTGCTGCTGCGCACGTATGAATTGCTCAGCCGCAACCAGCCCTTGCGCGAACACTACCAGGCGCGCTTCCGCCATATTTTGGTGGACGAGTTCCAGGATACGAATAACCTGCAATACAACTGGCTCAAATTGCTGGCCGGCCACGGCAGCCGCGATGGCGGCGCCCTGTTTGCCGTCGGCGACGATGACCAGAGCATCTATGCCTTCCGCGGCGCCAACGTGGGCAACATGAGTGCCTTCGAGCATGAGTTCCAGGTGAAGAACTTGATCAAGCTGGAGCAGAACTACCGCTCGCACGGCCACATCCTCGACAGCGCCAACGTATTGATCGCGAACAATAGCAAGCGCCTGGGCAAGAATCTGCGCACGGACGCGGGCCATGGCGAGCAGGTGCGCGTGTATGAAGCCAGTTCCGACTTGCAGGAAGCGCAATGGATCATCGAAGAGGCGAAAAGCCTGATCGCCGATGGCGCGTCGCGCAGTGAAATCGCCATCTTGTACCGCTCGAATGCGCAGTCGCGCGTGATCGAACACGCGCTGTTCTCGGCCGCCATTCCCTACCACGTGTATGGCGGCCAGCGCTACTTCCAGCGCGCCGAGGTCAAGCACGCAATTGCCTATTTGCAATTGATGGACAATCCGCACAACGATTCGGCTTTCTTGCGCGTGGTCAATTTCCCCACGCGGGGCATCGGCATGCGCTCGATCGAGCAATTGCAGGCCGCGTCGGAACAGTACGGCATTTCGCTGTATGCGGCCGTGCCGTATGTGGCGGGCAAGGCGGGCAGCGTGCTGGCCGGCTTCGTCAAGCTGATCGAAGGCGTGCGTTTCGAAACGCAGCAATTGTCCTTGCCGGAAATGGTCAGAGTGGTGCTGGAAGCGAGTACCTTGCTGCAACATTATCAGAATGAAAAGGAAGGTGCCGACCGCATCGAGAACCTGGAGCAGATGGTCAGCGCGGCCAGCCAGTTCATTTCCGAAGAAGGTTTTGGCCAGGGCGCACCCGCGCATTTGGGGCCAGCCGCCCAGGCACAGTCGGGCGCGCCCGTCGTCAACCAGGATGGCATCGAAATCCTGGATGCGGACGCGCCGCTGCCGGCCGTGATGTCGCCGCTTTCCGCCTTCCTGTCGCACGCGTCGCTGGAAGCGGGCGACAACCAGGCGCAGGCGGGCCAGGATGCGCTGCAGATGATGACGGTGCACTCGGCCAAGGGCCTGGAATTCGACAACGTCTTCATTACCGGCCTGGAAGAGGGCCTGTTCCCGCACGAAAGCAGCTCGAAGGAAGACAATGGCGTGGAAGAGGAACGCCGGCTGATGTACGTGGCCATCACGCGCGCGCGCAAGCGCTTATATATGAGCTTTTCGCAGACGCGCATGCTGCACGGCCAGACGCGCTACAACATGAAGTCGCGCTTCTTCGACGAATTGCCGGAAGAATCGCTGAAATGGCTGTCGCCGAAGGTGCAGGCGAACTGGTTCGGCAACCGCAAGTCGGCCTGGGACGAGGCGCCGAAGCTGGCCAGCCTGGGTTCGGACAATGCGATTGCGCAAAAGATCGCGCAAAAAGCCACGGGTGGCGGCTGGCGCATCGGCGAATCCGTGGCGCACGCCAAGTTCGGCGAAGGCGTGATCGTCAATATCGAAGGCGGCGGCGGCAATGCGCGCGCGCAAATCAATTTCGGCCAGCACGGCATGAAGGTGCTCGACCTGGGCATCGCCAAGCTGGAGCGATTGGGGCGTTGAGACACGAGCGGCCATAAAAAAGGGCAGCCTGCGCAGGCTGCCCTTTTTTCATGCGGCGTGAAAATCAGTCGTTGGGCTTGTCCAGCGACACCGTCTTGCTCTCATCGACGGGCAGGCCGAAGATCTGGCGGTAGGCGGCGTAGAACGAGCAATGCATGATGATGGTGAGAATCATCGACAGCGGCATCATCAGTTGCATCATCAGCGGCGTGCGGCCAAAGATGACGGCCAGCAACTGGCTGGTGACGACGCTGATGGCGAACCAGGTGGCGGCGAAGACGATGAAGGCCGACAGCGAACGCCAGACGGCGAAAAAGCTGAAGAACAGCGCCTTGCCCAGCCCGGTTTGTTTCCAGTAGATCAGCGGTGCGGCAAAGCAGAAGGCCATGGCGGCCGGCACGTACAGCACGATGGCCAGCAAGATGCCGAGGCCCAGGCGCGATTCGGGGATGGCGGTACGCGCCGCTTCTTCCGTCAATTGCCCCGTGACCAGTTGCCACAGCAAGCCGTCGTCCACCAAAGTCGAGGCGCCGATGGCCACGATGGCCATCAGGATGTACAGCACGCCCAGGCCGAACAGGGAAGGAAAGGCCGGTTTGCGGAAGCCCGAGATCAACAGGCTGGGCAAGACGCGCTTGCCCTGGTCGATGTTCAGGCAGCCTTGCACGAAGGCGACGGAAAACACGGGGACGAGGATGACGGGCAGCATCTGGCCGAGCACGGGCACGATGCTGACGGCCAGCATGCAGAACATATAGCCGAGAAACAGCATCGACATGCCGCCAGGTTGCTTGCGAAACAGGGCGAAGCCTTGTTTCACCCATTGCCAACCTGTACTTGCAGGTAATTTTTCCATGTTTAAAACAGTTCCGGAGCAGGTGTGGCGATACGTTCGCGCAGAATGCGTTCGAAATGCGTGGGATCGTGCGGGGTCAGCATTTCCGCTTCGCGCGGCTGGTAATAATCGTACAGGCGCGACAGCCAGAAGCGCAGCGCGGCGGCGCGCAGCATCGGTTGCCATGCCGTCTGTTCTTCATGCGTAAACGGACGCACGGCCCGGTAGGCGTCGAGCAGGGCCCGCACTCTTGCCGTGTCGAGCACGCCCGTGGCCAGGTCCACGCACCAGTCGTTGACGGTGACGGCCACGTCGAACAGCCAGGTGTCGCAGCCGGCAAAGTAAAAGTCGAAAAAGCCCGTCAGTTGTTCGCCGTCAAACATGACATTGTTGCGGAACAAGTCGGCATGCACGGGACCGCGCGGGATGGCTTTATACGTATCGCAGGCAGCAAAGGCGTCCTGGAAGTGGATTTCCGCGCGCAGCAAATGGGCTTTGGCATCGTCGAGGTGGTGCAGGACGAGGGGCGTGGTGGTGTTCCACCAGTCCAGGCCTCGCAGATTCGGCTGTTGCAGGGGGAAATCCTGCGCCGCCAGGTGCATCTTCGCCAGCATGGCGCCCACGGCCGCGCAATGCACGGCTTGTGGCGCCATCTGCGAGCTGCCGTCGAGTTTGCTGACGATGGCGGCCGGCTTGCCTTGCAAGGCCGTCACCAGTTCGTCGTCCGCATTGGCGATCGGCGCCGGCACCAGTACGCCCCGGTCCGCCAAATGGCGCATCAGTTGCAGATAAAACGGCAATTGCTCGAAGCTGAGGTTTTCAAAGATCGTCAGCACATACTCGCCGCGCTCCGTGCTCAGGAAGAAATTGCTGTTCTCGATGCCGGACGCGATGCCCTTGAGCGCCAGAGGTTTGCCGAGTGGAAATTGCGTGATCCACTGGCCGATATCGTCCAGGTGTAGCGCGGTAAAAACTGCCATGGGAAAGAGAGGAATGGTCTAAAAGGTCAAAAAAAGCCTGCTGCCCCGCAGGTGGCCGGGGCAGGGCAGAAGAGAGTGGCTGCTTACTTCGCTGGTGCGGGCGGCGCTGGCGCGTCCGCGGCCTCTTCGTCGCGTTGTTTCTGTTTCTTCTTGCCCAGATCAAATTCCAGTACTTTCCATTGCGGGCCGCGCAGGGCGCCGCTGTGGGCCTGGTCGCCGCCGGCGGCCGGCTTCATGTAATAGGTGCTGCCGCCGCTCGTCACTTTCACTTCGGACGTCACGCCCGCTTCGCGTTTTTCGGTAATCTGCTGCTTGGCCGCGGCCGGCGCCACGGTGATGGGCGCTTCGCCCATTTCCTCGATGCGTTCCAGTTGTGGCGGCGCGTCGCTCGGTTTGGCCGGCGTCTGGGCGCTGGCGATGGCCGAACATGCCAGCAGGGGCAGGGCGAGGAATGTCCAGAGTGTCGATGTACGCATCATGATGGGTTCGCTTCCATGTGAGGGACTGCAGCGCGTGCAGTAGTGTAATGCCGTCAATTTATCTATAAGGCATTGTAACAAACTGGTAGGCAATGCTGTTTAATACGGCTGATTAATGTGCCGAAATGGCCGGCGGCGGCGGCCCACGCGCCCGCACGGGGCCGCCAGGGCGGCAAAAACGCCGGAAATGGCAGGCGTTGCGGCCGGTGGCGCGGCCCTAAACTCTGCGATAATTGGGCGATATTCCGCCCGCCAGCCGCTGTTTCCTCCCGGCTGGCGCGGCTCACCTTATTTTATTGGCATTATGCAAAACACCCTGCTGTTAGTCGACGGTTCCAGTTACCTCTATCGTGCCTTCCATGCGCTGCCCGATCTGCGCAGCCCGGACGGTTATCCCACGGGCGCCATGCACGGCATGGTCAACATGCTGCGCCGCCTGCGCGCCGATTACCCGGCCGCCTATATCGCCTGCGTTTTCGATGCCAAAGGCAAAACTTTCCGCGATGACATGTATCCGGAATACAAGGCCACGCGCGCCTCGATGCCGGACGACCTGCGCCTGCAGATCGAACCGATCCACGAAGCCGTGCGCGCCATGGGCTGGCCGATATTGATGGTCGACGGCGTGGAAGCGGATGACGTGATCGGCACCCTGGCCGTGCAGGCGGCCGCCGCCGGCATGGACGTGGTGGTGTCGACGGGCGACAAGGACCTGGCGCAGCTGGTCAACAGCCAGGTGACCCTGATCAATACCATGAGCAATGAAAAGCTCGATGAAGCGGCCGTGCTGGTCAAGTTCGGCGTGCCGCCGAACCGCATCATCGATTATCTGTCGCTGATCGGCGATACGGTCGACAACGTGCCGGGCGTATCGAAATGCGGCCCGAAGACGGCCGTTAAATGGCTGACCTTGTACGACAGCCTGGAAGGCGTGATGGAAAACGCGGCCAAGGTGGGCGGCGCCGTGGGCGAAAACCTGCGCACGGCCCTGCCATGGCTGCCGCAGGCGCGCGCCTTGATCACCGTCAAGACCGATTGCGACTTGTCCGAACATATGACGACCATCGCCGACTCGCTGGTGGCGAAACACGAAGACAAGGAAGCGCTGCTGGCCTTCTTCCAGCGCTACGGCTTCAAGGCCCTGCTGCGCGAACTGGGCGCCACGCCGCCGCCGATGTCCCCCGTTGGCGCACCGGCAACTGGCGGCGCTGCCGCCAACACGACGGGCGACATGTTTGCCGATGCCGCGCCAGCAGTGGAAGCCGTGTATGAAACCGTGCTGACGGACGAGCAGCTGGACAAATGGATCGCGCTGATCGATGCGGCGGCCTTGACGGCCGTCGATACGGAAACCACCTCGCTGGAACCGATGACGGCGCAAATGGTCGGCATTTCCCTCTCCGTGGCAGAGCACGCCGCCTGCTATATCCCGCTGGCCCACGATTACGCGGGCGCGCCGGAACAGTTGACGCGCGAACACGTGCTGGCGAAGCTGCGCCCATGGCTGGAAGATGCGAACAAGCCCAAGCTGGGCCAGAACCTCAAGTATGACAGCCACATCTTCGCCAACCACGGCGTGACGTTGCGCGGCATCGCCCACGATACCTTGCTGGAATCGTATGTGTTCGAATCGCACAAGAAGCACGACATGGACAGCCTGGCCCTGCGCCACCTGAATTACACGACCATCCCGTTCGAGGACGTGTGCGGCAAGGGCGCCAAGCAGATCACGTTCAACCAGGTGGAAGTGGAGCAGGCGGCGAAATACGCGGCCGAGGATGCGGACGTCACCTTGCGTTTGCACAATGCCATGTGGGGCAATGTGGCGAATGATGAGAAGCTGACCTTCATCTATGAAAAGATCGAGATGCCGACGGCCGTGGTCTTGCAAAAGATCGAGCGCAACGGCGTGCTGATCGATGACGAATTGCTCAACATCCAGTCGGCCGAGCTGGCCGTCAAGATTCTCGAACTGGAAAAGAAGGCGTATGAACTGGCCGAGCAGCCGTTTAATCTAGGCTCGCCCAAGCAGATCGGCGAAATCTTCTTTGATAAGCTGAAACTGCCGGTGGTCAAGAAGACGCCAACGGGCGCGCCGTCGACGGATGAGGAAGTGCTGCAAAAGCTGGCCGAGGATTATCCGCTGCCCAAAGTGCTGCTCGAATACCGGGGCATGGCCAAGCTGAAGTCGACCTACACGGATAAATTGCCGAAGATGATCAACGTCACCACGGGCCGCGTGCACACGAACTATGCGCAAGCCGTGGCCGTCACGGGACGGTTGGCGTCGAACGACCCGAACTTGCAGAATATTCCCATCCGCAGCGCGGAAGGCCGCCGCATCCGCGAAGCCTTCATTGCGCCGCCGGGCAGCCATATCGTTTCGGCCGACTATTCGCAGATCGAATTGCGCATCATGGCGCACATCTCGGGCGATGAAGCCATGCTGCGCGCGTTTGCCGACGGCATCGACATTCACCGCGCCACGGCCGCCGAAATCTTTGGCGTGCCGGCCGCGGAAGTGCAGAGCGAACAGCGCCGCTACGCCAAGGTCATCAACTTTGGTTTGATCTACGGCATGAGCGCATTCGGCCTGGCCGGTAACCTGGGTGTGGACCGCACGGCCGCGCAAAGCTATATCGACCGCTACTTTGCCCGTTTTTCCGGCGTGAAACAGTACATGGAAGACACGCGCCAGCAAGCGAAGGCGCGCGGCTACGTGGAAACCGTGTTCGGCCGCCGTTTGTGGTTGCCGGAAATCAATTCGCCGAACGGCCCCCGCCGTCAGGGCGCGGAACGGGCGGCGATCAACGCGCCCATGCAAGGCACGGCCGCCGACCTGATCAAGCTGGCCATGATCGCCGTGCAAGGCTGGCTGGAAGCGGACGGCTTGCAGACGAAGATGATCATGCAGGTGCACGATGAACTGGTGCTGGAAGTGCCGGACGCCGAGCTGGAATTGGTCAAGCGCAAGCTGCCGGAACTGATGGCCGGCGTGGCTGCGCTGAAAGTACCGCTGACGGCCGAGGTGGGCGTAGGACGCAATTGGGACGAAGCGCACTAGGACACCAGACCAAATCTACTGCGCGGCGCGATTTCCGGCCTGCGATGCTCACTGTGCCTTGGCACAGTTGCGCTTCTCGGCCAGAACTTGGGGCCGCTCGCTACGATTTTGTCTGGGTCCAGAGATTTGACTTCACTTAATGCAACATTTTCAGGAGAAACGCATGAGCGACATGATCACCGATTGTGAAAGTTTGCTGGGCCAGAGCAGCTTGTCCGGGCCGGATGGCCGGCGTGGTTTCCTGAAGGTGGCGCTGGGCACGGGTTTTGCCGTGGCCGTGCTGCCCGTGGCGGCGCAAAACGTCGTCAAGACGGATTCCGCCGGACTCGTCACGGGCAGCATGTCGGTGATGGTCGATGGCCAGGCCGTGCCCGTGTATGCGGCCCAGCCGGAAGGCAAGACGGGTTTGCCCGTGGTATTGGTCATTTCGGAAATCTTTGGCGTGCATGAACATATCGCCGACATGGCGCGCCGCTTCGCCAAGCAGGGCTATCTGGCGCTGGCGCCCGACCTGTTCGTGCGCCAGGGCGATGCCACCAAGGTGGCCAGCATTGCCGATTTAATGAAAGGCATCATCGCCAAGACGCCGGACGCGCAAGTGATGGCGGACCTCGATGCGGTGGTGGCATGGGCGAAACAGAATGGCGGCGACACGAGCCGTTTGGGCATCACGGGTTTTTGCTGGGGCGGGCGCATCACGTGGCTGTACGCGGCGCACAATCCGGCCGTCAAGGCGGGCGTGGCCTGGTATGGCCGCCTCGTCGGCGAACCGACTGCCTTGCAGCCGAGCAACCCCATCGATATCGCCGCCAGCCTGAAAGTCCCCGTGCTGGGCTTGTATGGCGGCAAGGATACGGGCATCAGCCAGGAATCGATCGGCAAGATGAAGGATGCGCTGGCCAAGGGCGGCAACCAATCCGAGTTTGTCGTGTATCCCGATGCGGGCCACGCCTTCAACGCCGATTACCGCCCCAGCTATGTGGCGGCCGATGCGAAAGACGGTTATGCGCGTTGCCTGGCCTGGTTCAAAAAGCATGGCGTGGCGTAATGCCGCAACAGAAAAATACCGCATTTCCCAGAAATTGACGCGCAAGCCGCACCGGGCTGTAAAATGCCCGGTGCGCGCCAATGCAGTACAATTGCATCTTCATCGCGCGACGCTGCCGCCAGACGCGCAAAAAATTAAACAATAGATAACAACGCATTCATCAGGCCAGACGCCAGCATCGCGGGCGCCAGTGACCCGGCGCCATTTTGAGGTAAGAAAATCATCGATCCCGTCCTTATATCCATTTTGCTCGCGACCACGATCGCGGGCGTGTTCAGCATTACCGCGGCGGCGATCTTTTCGTTTGCATTCCTTTCCAAAGTGGTCGAGCGCATGGTCAGCTTGTCCGTCGGCATCATGTTGTCGACGTCCCTGCTGCACGCCTTGCCCGAAGCGTTCGAATCGCAGGCGGATCCGCGCAGCCTGTTCGCCACCCTGCTGGCGGGCTTGCTGGCCTTTTTCATGCTGGAAAAATTCGCGATTTTGCGCCATTCGCACCACCACGAAGGCGACGGCCACCACCATGCGCACGGCCACGACAAGCACGAAGCGGGCAAGTCCGGCTGGATGATTCTAGTGGGCGACGGCATGCACAACTTTACGGACGGCATCTTGATCGCCGCCGCCTTCCTGGCCGACCCGAAGCTGGGCCTGGTGACGGGCCTGGCCATCATCGCGCATGAAATTCCGCAGGAAATCGGCGACTTCATCGTGCTGCTCAACGCGGGTTTCTCGCGCCTGCGCGCCTACATCTTCAATCTGCTGTGCAGCCTGATGGCGGTGGCGGGCGGCTTGCTCGGCTATTTCACCCTGGACCGCGCCAGCAACCTGATTCCTTACGTGCTCGTGTTTGCCTCGTCCGGCTTCATCTACATCGCCTTGAGCGACCTGATGCCGCAGATGCAGCGCCGCGCCACCTTGCGCGAAACCATCCCGCAAGTGCTGCTGATCGCGCTGGGCGTGTGCATCGTGCTGTTCCTGACGCATAAGCGCCACGGCGGTTGATGTCCGCCACTGCCGGCGCAGTGCTACCTATGCTATATTGCCTTTCTGACTAACTTGCACAGAAAGGAGGAAAATATCATGGAAGAAAACTTGTTGCTCGCCGTATGGCGCGCACGCTCTTTAAGCGCATTTGCCAGCTCTTGCCCACGTTCTATCGCGCTGCGATAACCTGGCCAGAGCAAAGTCACCCTCCTATACGAGTCCTTTCCTGGTACTCCGTTGTCGTTAGCGCTCCTGTTAACGCGGATGCTTGCATCCCGAACAAAGACAAGAGCCATGACTACCCTGATCTCGACACAAGCTTTACAACTGGATACCCACGACGGTTTCCTCTTCAATGAACTCGCCTTTACCTTGCGCCAGGGCGACCGCATCGGCCTGATCGGCCACAATGGCTGCGGCAAATCCACCTTGCTGGGCTTGCTCAGCGGCACGCGTGCAGCCACGTCCGGCACCATCCATTATTCCCGTGCCTGCCGCTTGCAGCACGTGGAGCAGCACTTGCCGCCGGAACTTGCCAGCCTGAGCCTGTACGACGCCTTGCTGGCACCCGTGCTGGAGCAGCCGGAACTGCATTGGCGGGTCGACAGCCTGCTGGCCGAACTGGGCTTTGATGTTGATACGGCGCAAGTGCCCGTGCATTCCCTGTCCGGCGGCCAGCACACGCGATTGCTGCTGGGGCGTGCCCTGCTGCAGGAGCCGAACGTGCTGCTGCTCGACGAGCCGAGCAATCACCTGGACTTGCCATCCTTGTTGTGGCTGGAGCAATTCCTGCTGGCCTGGCGCGGCGCCTTCATCCTCGTCTCGCACGACCAGCGATTGCTCGACAACGTGGCCACGCGCAGCTGGATCTTGCGCGATAGCCGTCTCTACGATTTCGACTTGCCGTGCGGCCCCGCGCTGGCGGCGCTGGCCGAGGCGGACGTGGCCGCCGCCGCCCGGCATGCGGCCGAACAGAAGGAAATCGACCGCCTGTCTGCCAGCAGCGCCCGCCTGGCCCTGTGGGGCCGCACCTATGACAATGAAGACCTGGCGCGCAAGGCCAAGACCATGCAGCGGCGCATCGACAAGTTGAAGGATGAGCAATCGTTCGTCAGCGATGGCGCGCCGTGGCGCTTGAGTCTGCGCGGCAAGGCGCTGGCGGCCGACCAGCTGCTGGCGCTCGATGGCCTGGACGTGCGCGCCGTGCCTACGTCTCCCGTGCTGTTCCAGGTCGGCCAGCTGTGGCTGAAACCGGGCGACCGCATCGCCTTGCTGGGTGCCAACGGCAGCGGCAAGTCGTCGCTGCTGCGCCTGTGCTGGCAAGCGATCCAGGCGCAGGAGGAACGTGCGGACTTGCGCTACCACAAGGCGGCCAACATCGGCTATTACGACCAGTCGCTCAAGCAGCTGGCCGATACGGCCGACCTGTCCGACGCCCTGTACCCGTTCGCCGTGCAAAACGAGGCTGCGCGCAGCCAGGTGGCGCGTAAGCAGGCGCTGATAGCGGCCGGTTTCCCGTATGCGCGCCATGGCCAGACGGTGGCCACCCTGAGTGGCGGCGAGCGGGCGCGGCTGCTGTTCCTGGGCCTCTCCTTGGCCAGCTATCATTTATTGCTGCTGGACGAGCCCAGCAACCACCTGGACATGCAGGGCAAGGCGGAGCTGGGGCAAGCGCTGCGCGGCTTTGCGGGCGGCTGTCTGCTGGTGTCGCACGACCGCGACTTGATCGAGACGGCGTGCAACCGCTACTGGGTGGTGGCCGACGGCGGGCTGGAAGAGTGGCCCGATGCATCCAGCGCGTATGCACGGCTGAGTCTTGAGGATGGGCAAGCGCCGGCGTCCGCGCCGCGCGTGGAAACGGCGGCGCTTGCGCCAGCGCAAACCGACGTCGACGTGCAGCTGGAACGCTTGTGTGAACTGGAGCAATTGCTGGCGCAAGACCTGGCGAGAAAACCGCGCCACCAGAAGCCGGCCAGCCAGCAGGCGTGGCAGGCGGAACTGGAACGCTTGAATCAAGCGCTGGGGATAACGTCGTAGTTACCCACAGCGCATAAAAAAGCGGACCGAGGTCCGCTTTTTTTTAGTTACCCGTCGCCACGGGCCGCGCCGGATCCGCGCACCATTCGCTCCACGAGCCCGGGTACAGGGCCGCGCCAGGCAAGCCGGCCACTTCCAGGGCCAGCAAGTTGTGGCAAGCCGTCACGCCGGAGCCGCATTGCAGGATGGCCGCTTGCGGTGCATCAAACAATGCGCTGAAATCGCGCCGTAATTCCTCGGCGCCTTTGAAACGGCCATCCGCTTGTAAATTATCCTTGAAGAAACGGTTTTTTGCGCCGGGAATATGGCCGCCGACGGGGTCGATGGTTTCGTTTTCGCCCCGGTAGCGGTCGGGGGCGCGCGCGTCGATCACCGTCAAGGCCCGGGTTTCCAGGTTGGCGATGACGTCTTGCACGGTGACCGTGCGCGTCAGGCTGGCTTTTTCCGCGATGTTGCCGGCAGGGCGCGGTGCCACGGGCGTGACCAGAGGCAAGCCTTGTGCTTGCCAGGCGGCCAGGCCGCCGTCGAGGACGGCCACGGCTGGATGGCCGACCCAGCGCAGCAGCCACCACAAACGGGCGGCGAACATGCCGCCTTGCCCGTCATAGGCGACCACTTGCGTGTCGTCATCGATGCCCCAGCCGCGCAGGGTGGCCAGCAGGGCGTTGCGGTCGGGCAAGGGATGCCGGCCCGTGAAGGCCGCGCCGTGCGCCGTCTTGGGGCCGGACAGGGCCGTGTCGATATCGGCGAACTGGGCGTTCTGGATGTGGCCGGCGGCAAACGCGTCGCTGCCGGCCGTCGGGTTGAGCAAGTCGTGGCGGCAATCGAGGATGACCCAGTTGCTGTCATTCACGTGGCTGGACAAATCATTGCTGTTGATCAAGGTCGTATACAAGGTCATGACTCCTTACACTTCGCTGGCGATGGGATCCGTGCGCGCGATCGCCGCGCCACGGACCGTGTTGCGGGTATTGTAATAGGTTGCCGCGATGCCGGAAGCGAGAATGATGCCGATGCCGGCCCAGCCATGCCAGTCGAACAGGTCGCCAAAGATCACCACGCCCCAGAAGCTGGAAAAGACGATGCCCGTGTATTGCAGATTCGCAACCACGAGGGTCTTGCCCAGGCGATAGGCGCGCGTCATGGCCATCTGCGCCATGGTGGCGCACAGGCCGATGGCGGCCAGCAAGCCGATGCCGTAGCCGCTCGTGTGCGCGTGCCAGACGACGGGGCCGCCGCCGGCGCTGGCCACGTGGCCGATCACGCCGGCGAGGAAATTGACGACCGAGAAATAGAATACGACCCGGTATTCGGGTTCGCCCAGCAAGCCCAGCTTGCGCACTTGCAGGTAGGCGAGGGCTGACAACATGCCGGAAATCAAGGCCGTGATGGCGCCAGCCGCCTGATCCGTTTCGAACACGGGTTGCAGCAGCAGGGTCACGCCGACAAAGCTCATGGCGATCGCCGCCACCAGCGGCCACTCGACTTGCTGCGTCGCCTTCCACCAGCCGCCGGCCAGCAAAATCACGGCGATCCAGATGGGTGCCATGTAATTGAGCGTCATGGCCGTGGCCAGCGGCAGGATGGCGATGGCATAAAACCACAGCCACAGGGCGATCACGCCCACCACGCCGCGCCACAGATGCTGGCCCGGCATCGTGGTTTTAAAGCTGCCGCCCTGGTACAAAATCGTGCAGCTCATGACGGTCATGCCGATGATGCCGCGGTACATGACGATTTCAGACGTCGAATACATGTCCGACGCCAATTTGACGCACACGCCCATGATGGCAAACATGAAACTTGCAAACAGCATCCAAAGAGATTGCATCTGATTCCTGAAAAACGCGGGGATAAAAAAAGGCCGCACGAGGCGGCCCTTGAGGGATTACAGTTCGATATTGTTGCGGTACCACTCGTGGAAATGCTGCATGCCATCTTCCATCGGCGACTGGTAAGGACCCACTTCGCTCACGCCGCGCGCCATCAGGGCCTTGCGGCCCGCATCCATGCGTTGGGCGATTTCATCGTCCTCGACGCAGGTTTCCATGTAGGCAGCCCGTTCCGCTTCGACGAAGTCGCGCTCGAACAACACAATTTCTTCTGGGTAATAGAACTCCACCACGTTGCGCGTCTTTTGCGGGCCGTCGGGCCACAGGGTCGAGACGACCAGCACGTGCGGATACCATTCGACCATGATGTTCGGATACAGGGTCAGCCAGATGGCGCCGTACGGCGGCACTTCGCCGCCACGGAATTGCAGCACCTGCTCTTGCCATTTCTTGTAGGCAGGCGAGCCGGCTTGCTGCAAGCCGCGGTGCACGCCCACCGTCTGCACGCTGTAATCCTTACCGAATTCCCAGCGCAGGTCGTCGCAGCTGACGAAGCTGCCCAGGCCCGGGTGGAACGGTTCGACGTGATAGTCTTCCAGATAGACTTCGATGAAAGTCTTCCAGTTGTAGTCGCACTCGTGGATTTCCACGTGGTCGAACATGTAGCCGGAAAAGTCGAGGTCTTTCGAGACGGACAAATCTTTCAATTTTTCCATCACGTTGTAGCCATTTTGCTCGAACAGCAAGCCATTCCAGCTTTGCAGCGGCGTTTTCGACAGGTTCAGGCACGGCGTCTCGGGGAAATGCGGCGCGCCGATCAGTTCACCCTTGAGGTCGTAGGTCCAGCGGTGCAGCGGGCAGACGATATGGTTCGCATTGCCGCGGCCATTGAACATCAGCGCCTGCCGGTGGCGGCACACGTTGGACAGCACTTCGATGCCATTGGCGTTGCGCACGAGCATGCGCCCTTCGTTCTCAGACGCCAGGGTCGCAAAATCGCCGGTTTCCGGCACCATCAGCTCATGCCCGACATAGCGCGGGCCGGCTTGGAACAATTGCTGCATTTCACGCTGCAACAGCGTTTCGTCAAAATAGACGTGGACCGGAAGTTGCGCGTTTGAGCGCGCCAGCTTGGCGTGAGTAGCCAGATCGGACATCCCAACCCCCCATAAATGTACAACGGTCAGCAGTGCCCCAGGCCATTCCCTGGGCAACCGCTACAGAGAGAAAGAATCCGCAAAGACCTGAATTCAAATTTGTTGAAACGGTATTTCGGACAGAACCGGCGATTATAGCGCGGATCGGCCTCGGCATTATCAAAACCCCCCGGCAAATAGGCTTTTAATGAGAAACATTGTCATTTGGCGCGCAATTTCCGGCGCAGAGGGGCGATTCGGCTAAAATCTACTGACAAGCTGGCAACGCTATTGACTTTGAGCGCGTCGATTGCGCTTTAGTTTTCACTTAATAGTGTGGTTTGTTCTAAAATAACGCTTCTATGCTGGCCGGGAATCCCCGGCGTCTCCCTACAAGCCCCTCGTGCCACGAAGAGATCTGAGTCTATGTCGAAGAAATTAACTGCCGCTGCCGCAGTGCCGGCCTCGTTTGAAGAGGCAATGGCGGAACTGGCGCAGCTGGTAACGCAAATGGAAGCGGGCCAGTTGCCGCTGGAAGCATCGGTCGCGGCGTATCAGCGCGGCTCGGAACTGGTCAAGTATTGCGCGACCCAGCTCGACAGTGTCGAAGCGCAGGTGAAAGTACTCGAAGGCGACATGTTGAAACCGTTCACGGATGCCGGCGAGGCCGCCCAATGATGGCTAGCATGCAACAAGACAGCGTGACCTTCGGCGACTGGATGCAAAGCACCCAGTCCGGCGTGGAAGGCCGGCTCGACCAGTTTCTGCCGGCGGCGGACGCCGTGCCGCACAAGCTGCACTCTGCCATGCGCTATGCGCTGCTGGGCGGCGGCAAGCGCGTGCGCCCGCTGCTGGTGATGGCGGCTGGCGAACTGTTTGATGCCGATCAAGATACCCTCGCGCGCGCTGCTTGCGCGCTGGAAATGATTCACGTGTATTCGCTCGTGCATGACGACATGCCCTGCATGGATGACGATGCCTTGCGCCGTGGCAAGCCCACCGTGCACATCGCCTACGACGAGGCGACGGCCCTGCTGGTGGGTGACGCGCTGCAATCGCAGGCGTTCATGCTGCTGGCCGACGGCGCGGCGATTCCTCCCGCGCGGCAAATGGCCATGATCAAGCTGCTGGCGCACGCTTCCGGTTCTGCCGGCATGTGCGGCGGCCAGGCGATCGACCTCGACAGTGTCGGCCTGGCCTTGACCTTGCCGCAGCTGGAACAGATGCATCAACTCAAAACGGGCGCCTTGCTGCGCGCGGCCGTGATTCTCGGCGCGCTGGCCGGCAAGGACTTGACGGCGGACGAGATGACGGCGCTGAACGCGTATGCGCGCGCCGTGGGCCTGGCGTTCCAGGTGGTCGACGACGTGCTCGACGCGACGGCCGATTCGGCCACCCTGGGCAAGACGGCAGGCAAGGATGCGGCCGCCAACAAGCCCACCTATGTATCGATACTGGGGCTGGAACCATCGAAAGCCCTGGCAGAACAATTGCGGTGCGACGCCCATGCGGCGCTGGCGCCATTCGGGGACAAGGCACGCCGTTTGCGCGAGCTGGCGGACCTGGTCGTGCAGCGGAAGGCATAAATGAAACTGTTAGAAACCATCAATGAACCAGCGCAAGTGCGCAAGCTGGCCCGCTCGCAACTGGTGCCGCTGGCCCAGGAATTGCGCAGCTTCCTGCTCGATTCCGTTTCCAAGACGGGCGGCCACCTGTCGTCCAACCTGGGCACGGTCGAGCTGACCGTCGCGCTGCATTACGTCTTCAACACGCCGCACGACCGCATCGTCTGGGACGTGGGCCACCAGACCTATTCGCACAAGATCCTCACGGGCCGCCGCGAGCGCATGCACACACTGCGCCAGAAAGACGGCATTTCCGGCTTCCCGAAGCGCGACGAGAGCGAATACGACACCTTCGGCACGGCGCACTCGTCGACGTCGATTTCCGCCGCGCTGGGCATGGCGCAAGCGGCCAAGATCAAGGGCGACCCGCTGCACGCGATCGCCGTGATCGGCGACGGTTCGATGACGGCCGGCATGGCTTTCGAGGCGATGAACAATGCGGGCGTGCAGGAAGACGTCAACCTGCTGGTGATTTTGAACGACAACGACATGTCGATCTCGCCGCCCGTGGGCGCGCTGAACCGCCACCTGGCGCGATTGATGTCGGGCCAGTTCTATGCGGCCGCGAAAAATGTCGGCAAGTCCGTCTTGCCCGGCCCCGTGCTGGAACTGGCGAAGCGCTTTGAAGAACACGCCAAGGGCATGGTCGTACCCGCCACCATGTTCGAAGAATTCGGTTTCAATTACATCGGCCCCATCGACGGCCATGACCTCGATTCGCTGATCCCGACCTTGCAAAATATCAAGCAATTGAAGGGTCCGCAATTCCTGCACGTGGTGACCAAGAAGGGGCAGGGCTACAAGCTGGCCGAAGCGGAACCGATTTTGTACCACGGCACGGGCAAGTTCAACCCGGCCGAAGGCATCAAGCCGGCCACGGCGCCCGCCAAGATGACGTACACGGAAGTGTTCGGCAACTGGCTGTGCGACATGGCCGCGCACGACAAGCGCCTGGTGGGCATCACGCCGGCCATGCGCGAAGGCTCGGGCATGGTCAAGTTCGAACAGAAATTCCCGACCCGCTACTTCGACGTCGGCATTGCCGAGCAGCATTCCGTGACGTTCGGCGCGGGCCTGGCTTGCGAAGGCTTGAAACCCGTCGTCGCCATCTATTCCACCTTCCTGCAGCGCGCCTACGACCAGCTGATCCACGACGTGGCCCTGCAAAACCTGGACGTGACGTTCGCGCTGGACCGCGCCGGCCTGGTGGGCGCCGACGGCGCCACGCACGCGGGCAACTACGACATGGCGTTCCTGCGCTGCATCCCGAACATGGTCATCATGGCCGCGTCGGATGAAAACGAATGCCGGCAAATGCTGACCACGGGCTACCACTACCCTGGCCCGGCCGCCATCCGCTATCCGCGCGGCGCCGGCGCGGGCGTGGCCATCGTGCCGGAACTGACCAGCATCGAGATCGGCAAGGGCGAGATCAAGCGCCAGGGCCAGCGCATCGCCATCCTGGCCTTCGGTTCGATGGTGGCGACTAGCGTGGCGGCGGGCGAGAAGCTCGACGCGACGGTGGCCAACATGCGCTTCGTCAAGCCGCTCGACGTGGCGCTGGTGAAACAGCTGGCTGCCGAGCACGATTACCTGGTGACGGTGGAAGAGGGCTGCATCATGGGCGGCGCCGGTTCGGCCGTGGCCGAAGCGCTGGCGGCGGAGGGCATCGTCAAGCCTATCCTGATGCTGGGCTTGCCCGACACCTTCATCGACCATGGCGACCCCGTGCAGCTGCTGAAAAGCGTCGGCCTGGACGCCAGCGGCATCGCCGCCTCGATCGAACAGCGCTTTGGCGGCACGCAGCCGCCGCGCCTGGCAGCTGTCAGCTAAGCTGGCTTGCATACGGAAAAGCGACACCGCGGTGTCGCTTTTTTTTCGCCCTCGGGGATTTTACGTTGCACTGCAACATTTTTCGCCCGGGAATGCTACGATGACGCTTTGATACCCTTTCAAAGTCCAACTTGTATCTCAGGAAACTTCACCGCCGTTCGCGCGCACTGGCCGGCCGCTGGCTGACGGGCGTGCACGCCTATACCGACACCCTGGCGCAGCGCCGTCCCCTGTGGATGGTCAGCCTGGCCATCGATGAAACGAATCTGTCCGAAGGCTTGCGGGCCGCGTGCGCCTCGAGCGCCATGTTGCTGCTGGGCCTGCTGTTCGACCATCCCGATTTTTCTTGGGCCGCCATCGGCGCCTTCTGGACCTGCCTGGCCGACGCGGCCGGCACGCGGCGCATGCGCTTCGTCTCGATGGTGGGCTTCGGCTTGCTGTCGACCGTGGCCGGCGGCCTGACGGCGCTGGCGGCCGGCCATGGCGTGGCGACGGCCGCCATCGCCGTGCTGCTGTTTTCCTGGGCCGGCGCGCTGGCGCGCATCTGGGGCGCGGCCACGGCGCAGGTGGCCATCCTGGCCGCCACGGCGTGCGTGGTGATGGTCACGCATCCGCTGGCATCGATGACGCAGACGGCGCCTTTCCTGGGCCTGTACATGTTCGGCTGCCTGTTCGCCACCGTGCTCAGTTTTACCGTCTGGCGCATCCACCCGTTCGGCCCGAGCCGGCGCGCCATCCGCGCCGCGTATTCGCGCCTGGCCGGCATCGCGCGCGACAATGCGCGCTTCCTCGCACATGATGCGGCGCAGGCGGACGTTGCCGCGCATGGCGCCAGCTACCGTTCGCAGGCGCGCGCCGCGCTGGAAGCGGCGCGCGTGGCGCTGGCCGCCGTACCGCCCGCGCGCGCGGGCCGCAGCGCCCTGTACGACAACCTGCTGCTGGCGCTCAGCGACGCCGAGCGCATCTTCGCCTATCTGATCGCCGTCACGCATACGTGCGAGCGCGAGCAGCAGCGCCTGCGCCAGGACCCGCGCGCGCGGCGCAGCCTGGAAGTGATGGCCGTGCTGCTGCGCCGCCTGGGGCAAGCCGTGCAGCGCCAGCCGGAAACGCCGCCGCTGGAATTGCAGCGCCGCCTGGCTGGCTGCGGACGGCGCCTGGAAGCGGCGCTGGGCGCCTTGCTGCCGCTGCGCCTGAACGTGGACTTCATGGAGCTGGGCTTGCCGCGCGCGGCGCAGCTGCCGTGGCGCGAAGCGGCCTTCCTGGCGCTGGGGCAGGCGTGGCAGACGGCGAAAGTCAACGCCACGCCGCAGTCGCTGAGCTGGCGCCATGCGGCGCGCGTGTCGCTGGCGACGACGGCCGGCTTCCTGCTGGTCGAGGCCTTGCATATTCCGTTCGGCTACTGGGCCACCATGGCGACCTTGCTGATACTGCAGCCGTCCGTGTCGACCACCTGGCCGCGCGGCATCGAGCGGGTGGCGGGCAGCGTGCTGGGCGCCGTGCTGGCCGTGCTGATCGGCCTGGTCATTTACACGCCGCTGGGCATCTCGCTGGTGGTGTTTCCCCTGATCGTCGCCACCATGGCCTTGCGCCGCGTCAGCTACAGCCTGCATGTGCTGTTCATGACGCCCGCCTTCGTGCTGGTGGCCGACTATGCGGCGCCGGCTAGCGAGATGGTGTATGCGATGAGCCGTCTGGGCAACAATGTGCTGGGCTGCGTGCTGGCCTTGCTGGCCACGTTTTTCCTGTGGCCCGACCGCGAGGCGGACGACCTGGACCAGCGCCTGGCGAAGGCCGTGTCGGCCAACCTGAAATACTTGCTGGCCGTGCTGGCGGCGGGCGGCAAATGGGACAGCGCCATCGCGCGCCTGCGCCGCGAGGCGGGGCTGGCCAGCAATAACGCGGAACAGGTTTTGCAGCGCTTGCGCATCGAGCGCCGCCTGGACCGCAGCAGCGGCGTGGGCCTGGCGGCGCTGCGCACCTTGCCGCTGTTGCGCCGCGTGGCGGGCAGCACGGCGCGCATCAGCCTGAGTCCCCAGGCCGAGCCGGCGCCGCCCGCACTGCAGCAGTGGATCGCCGGGGTCAGCGGGGAAATCGATGCCTTGCTGCGCGGCGCCGCCGACGCCAGCGCGCCTGGTCCCTGCGTTGCCGACAGCCTGACGCCCCTGCAGGCCGATGCCGTGGCGCAGGTGCAGTTGCTGCGCGGCTTGCTGCGCGAACATGTGCAGGCGCAGGCGGAGGAAACGCCGGGAAAATTGACGCAGATCGCCGAATAGACAAGCCCTGTCCCCTTTCGCTGTGCTGCTGCCATGTTGCTGGTTATCATTGCTTGAAGCCAGCGTACAAAAGAGGAATGAGCGACGTGTATAGATTTACAGCAGGAAAGACCGGATGGGGGGCCGCAGCGCTGCTGGCCATGACAGTGGGATTGCCTGCAGGAGGGGATGCGGCGGCGCGCGAAGCCACTACCACCGTTTGCGCCACGCCGGCGGGCTGGAATGCAGCCTGTCTGCGCCAGGCGTATGTCCGTCCCATTGCCGACTGGCCCCGTCCGCACCTGCCCGTCGGCGTGGCCGCCGCGGAAATGGCGCCCGTATCGGCCATACCTGTGCCGCCCGTGGCACCGGCCGTCGCGGCGCTGGGGCAGCGTCTGTTCAACGATCCCCGTTTGTCGCGCTCGAACGCGGTGGCCTGCATCAGCTGCCACAGTCCCGCGCACAGCTTCGCCGACAGCAAGCGCGTTTCCGTGGGACACGAGGGGCGGCTGGGACAGCGCAATACGCCGGGCTTGCTGGGCGTGGCGCAGGTCAGGATGCTGTTCTGGGATGGCCGCGCCAGCACCCTGGAAGAGCAGGCGCTGGGCCCCTTGCAGCATCCGGATGAAATGGCGGCCGTGGCTGCGCAATTGCCCGCCAAGCTGGCCGCACAGGGCGACTACCCGGCGCAGTTCGACGCGGCCTTCGGCCGGGGCGCCGGCGTGACCTTGCCGCGCATCCTGACGGCGCTGGCCGACTACCAGCGCACCCTGCTGCCGCCCGTCACGCGTTTCGATACCTTCCTGGAGGGCGAACGCACGGCCTTGAACGACCGCGAGCTGCTGGGCCTGCACCTGTTCCGCACCAAGGCGCGCTGCATGACTTGCCACAGCGGCGCCTTGCTGACGGACCAGCAATTCCACAACCTCGGGCTGAGCAATTACGGCAGCCGCAAGTATGAAGACCTGGGGCGCTATCTGGTGACGGGCAAGAATGAGGACGTGGGCAAGTTCCGCACGCCGGGCTTGCGCGGCGTGGCGCAATCGGGGCCGTGGATGCACAATGGCGCGTTCGCGCAGATGGTGGGCATGTTGAACATGTATAACGCGGGCATGTCGCGCCCCGTGCCGCAGAACGCACAGCAGGCGGCCGATCCGAAGTTTCCCGTCACGTCGCCCCTGCTGCAGCGCTTGCAGCTGACGTCCGATGAAATCATCGCGTTGAAGAGTTTTCTCGAAGTGCTATAGCCTGCTATGGCCGCTCGGCCGGCTGCGCCCGCAGCCGGCCTTTACTTGCTTGCGGCGCCGATATTGTATAGACGTTTGGCGCCTCCCAATCTCTCCAAATTCCACATTCATGGGGCTTTCCCGATATATTTTCCAAATTGGAAATTTATCGGAAGGAAACGTTGACTCTAAAATAAGTGCGGTCTATATTCGATTTTGTACGATATAAATTCTATAAGGTAATAAGCAGTTAAGCGCAAGTGGCATTGTTTTTCCACGTCAATCGAAAGGTAGAAAATGTTTAAGAAGATCGCACTTTTCCTGTTCGCCGTCGGTGTCAGCGCGTCCTATTCGGTGGGAGCAGCCGGCAATGGTTTGAGCGACTGCCAGCGCGAGTGCTATGGCAGCTTTACCGATTGCCTCGACTCTGGCCATTCCAGCAACACGTGCAAGGATTTGTTAAATGCATGCAAGGCCGATTGCGCCTTGAATTAAGAAAACCAGGTGTGCCGGGGCGCAAGCATTGCTCCGGCTTGGAAGTAACGACGTCAAGGTGGCTTCATGATGCAAAAGAAAATTAAAACCATTGCCATGTATTGCGTGATTCTGGCCGCCGGCCTGGGCAGCGGTTATGGCCTGTCTTTATTGCCTGGTTTATTCAAATCGACTTACACGGAAGGCAATTACGCCGCGTATTTCCCGAATGCCCAGGCGAAGGTGGTGTTGTACGGCACGGACTGGTGCGGCTATTGCGCCAAGACGCGCGCGTACTTCAAGGAAAACAAGATCGACTTTGTCGATCTCGATATCGAAAAATCGCCGGAAGCGAAAAAAGCCCATGAAGAACTCGGCGGCGGCGGCGTGCCCGTGGTGTTGATCGGCAACCGCAAGATCCAGGGTTTCAATACGGGCGCGCTGGAAGCGGCGCTGAAGAAAATCTGATTGCCGGATGGCGCGTAAGAGACGGCGCGCCATGGATGTACGTCATCGTCTGTCAATTCAACAGGAGTGCTTATGTTCAAAAAACTGGGTTTCTTTTTGTTTGCCATGGGCCTCAGCGCCTCGTATGCGATCGCCGGCGGCGAGCCGGAATGCTATTCGCAATGCGATGAAGGGCTGGACCAGTGCATGACCGACCATCCAAGGTCGCCAGGCGCCTGCACCAAGATTCATCAGATGTGCTACAACAGCTGCGCGCAAGAGTAGCATTCAATAAAGTTTGCCGGCAGGCCAGTACGCTGGCCAGGCCGGCTGCATCACTTTATCCATCCTGCCGTCCCTTATTGCCGCAAAGGAGTGCTTATGTTCAAAAAGCTGGGTTTCTTTCTGTTCGCCACGGGCGTCAGCGCCTCGTATGCCATGGCCAGCAGTACCGCCGATATATCGGAATGCCAATCCGAGTGCTATATGGCGCTCGATGCCTGCGTCATGGAGTTCAGTGTTCCCTCATGCGTCCGCGCCAATAAAGCGTGTCTTCAGGCCTGCGGCTGAGTAACACCCGGTCAGCCGGATAAAGCATGGCGATGCGGTTTGACAGGCATCGCCGTTTTTTATTTCATCCCCGCGTGCGGTCATGCCGCCACAGCACGTCGCTGCCGCCGGCAAAGCGGTTCAGCACGCGCGACAGTACGAACAGCAGGTCCGACAGGCGGTTCACGTACTGGCGCGGATGTTCGTGCAGCGGTTCCGCATTGGCCAGCGCGACGATGCTGCGCTCGGCGCGGCGGCACACGGTGCGGCACACATGCGCCAGCGAGGCGGCGCGCGAACCGGCCGGCAGGATGAATTCGCTCAAGGCCGGCAAGTCCGCATTGTATTTCGCCAGCAGGTCGTCGAGGCGCAGCACGTGCTCTTCCTTGATCAGCTGGTAGCCGGGGATGCAGATTTCTCCGCCCAGGTCGAACAGATCGTGCTGGATGGCCACCAGTTCGCCGCGCAAGGCGTCGGGCATGGCTTCGCACAGCAGCAATCCCAGATTCGAATTGAGTTCGTCCACGTCGCCCATGGCATGGATGCGGACACTGTCCTTGCTGGTGCGGCTGCCGTCGCCCAGGCCGGTGCTGCCATTGTCGCCCGTGCGCGTGGCGATTTTCGAAAGTCGGTTGCCCATGATGTCGATCCTGTAAAGAAGAATGGGGGCAGCATACGACACCGCGCACCGCCTGGCCCCGGATTTGCCCGCAAATAGGACAAAAAATGCGCTGTGCGCCGCTTTTGTGCTTACAATCGTTGCACGCCCATGCACTTTTGCTCACATCCTATGCTCAATGCCGCCCCTGAATCCGGATTGACCGCCGCGCGCCAGCAAGCCGTCGTCGCGGCCCTGCTGACCGTGCTGCCGGCCCGCTGCGTGCTGTCCGACGCCGAAGATACGCGCCCGTACGAATGCGATGGCCTGGCCGCCTACCGCCAGCTGCCGATGGTGGTGACGTTGCCGGATACGGAAGAACAGGTCATCGCCATCCTCGGCGTCTGCCGCGCGTTGAAGGTGCCGATCGTGCCGCGCGGCGCGGGCACGGGCCTGTCGGGCGGCGCCTTGCCCATCGCCGACGGCGTGGTGCTGTCGACGGCGCGTTTGAACCGCATCGTGCGCCTAGACGCGTATGCGCGCACGGCCGTGGTGCAGCCGGGCGTGCGCAACCTGGCCATTTCCGAAGCGGCGGCGCCCTACGCGCTGTACTACGCGCCCGACCCTTCCTCGCAAATCGCCTGCAGCATCGGCGGCAACGTGGCGGAAAACTCGGGCGGCGTGCATTGTCTCAAATACGGCTTGACCGTGCACAATGTGCTGCGCGTGCGGGTTGTTACCATTGACGGTGACGTGCTGGAACTGGGCGGCGAATGCCTGGACTCGCCCGGCCTCGACTTGCTGGCCGTCTTCATCGGCTCCGAAGGCATGCTGGGCATCGTCACGGAAGTGACGGTCAAGCTGATCCCGAAGCCGGCCACGGCGAGGGTCATCATGGCATCCTTTGACGACGTCGTCACGGGCGGCAATGCCGTGGCCAACGTGATCGCGGCCGGCATCATCCCGGCCGGCCTGGAAATGATGGACCGGACGTCGTCGCGCATGGTCGAACCGTTCGTCAAGGCCGGCTACGACATCGACGCGGCCGCCATCTTGCTGTGCGAAGCGGATGGCACGCACGAGGAAGTGGAAGAGGAAATCGCCCGCATGACGGCCGTGCTGGAAGGGGCGGGCGCCAGCGCCATCGCCGTGTCGCAGTCGGAAGCGGAGCGCATGAAATTCTGGTCCGGCCGCAAGAATGCCTTTCCCGCGGCGGGGCGCATCTCGCCCGACTACTACTGCATGGACGGCACCATCCCGCGCAAGCGCCTGGCCGAAGTCCTGACGGGCATCGCCGGCATGGAAACGACGCATGGCTTGCGCTGCGCCAACGTGTTCCACGCGGGCGACGGCAATCTGCATCCGCTGATCCTGTTCGACGCCAACATGCCCGGCGAATTCGAGCGCGCCGAAGCGTTTGGCGCGGACATCCTGGCCCTGTGCGTGGCCGTGGGCGGCACCATCACGGGCGAACATGGCGTGGGCATGGAAAAGATCAATTCCATGTGCGTGCAATTTACGCGCGCCGAACTCGATGCCTTCTTTGCCGTCAAGCGCGCCTTCGATCCCCACGCCTTGCTGAACCCGGACAAGGCGATTCCCACCTTGAACCGCTGCGCCGAATTCGGCAAGATGCATGTGACGGCGGGACGCCTGCCGTTCGCCAACCTGCCCCGTTTTTAATTTTCCGGAGACTCATTTGCAAGCGATAGCGGAACAATTCAGGCAGCAGATCCTGGCGGCCAGCGCGGCAGGCCGCCCCTTGCGCCTGCGCGGCGGCGGCACGAAAGACTGGTATGGCCAGCAGCTGGCAGGCGAGGTGCTCGATACGCGCGCGTATGCGGGCATCATCGACTATGAGCCGACGGAGCTGGTGATCACGGCCCGCTGCGGCACGCCGCTTGCCGAGATCGAGGCGGCGCTGGCCGCGCGCAACCAGATGCTGGCCTTCGAGCCGCCCCATTTCGGGCCGGGCGCCACGGTGGGCGGCGTCGTCGCCAGCGCCCTGTCTGGCCCGCGCCGCGCCAGCGCGGGAGCCTTGCGCGACTTTGTGCTGGGCTCCGTGCTGATGGATGGCCATGGCCAGCGCCTGGCCTTCGGCGGGCAGGTGATGAAGAACGTGGCCGGCTACGATGTCTCGCGCCTGCTGGCGGGCTCGCTGGGTACCCTGGGCCTGATCCTGGAAGTGTCGCTGAAAGTGCTGCCCTTGCCGCTGCGCGAAGCGACCTTGCGCCTGGAATGCGCTGAAATCGCCGCCTTGCGCATGCTCAATGAATGGGCGGGCAAGCCGCTGCCCATTTCCGCCAGTTGCTGGCATGACGGCGTCTTGAGCGTGCGCCTGTCCGGCGCCGAGGCGGCCGTGTCGGCGGCCCTGACATCCTTGAAAGGCGAGCTGCTGGCAGCCGAAGACGCGGCCGCCTTCTGGCTGTCCGTGCGCGAACAGACGCACGCTTTCTTCGCGGGTGCGGGCAGCCTGTGGCGCCTGTCGCTGCCGCCGCACGCCAGCGCCGTGATTTTAATGGGGCGCCAGCTGATCGAATGGGGCGGGGCGCAGCGCTGGCTCAAGCTCGACGGCGACGCCGATGCGGCAGGCAGCCAGCACATCCGCCAAGCCGTGGCCGCGCTTGGGGGCCACGCCACCCTGTTCCGCGGCGGCGACAAGGCCGTGGGCGTGTTCCACCCGCTGGCGCCGGCCATTGAAAAAATCCACCAGCGCCTGCGGCACGCTTTCGACCCGGCCGGCATCTTCAACCCGCACAGAATGACTTGAGCGCATGCAAACCAATCTCGCCGATTTCATCAAGAATACGCCGGCAGGCGACGAAGCCGAAGCCATCCTGCGCGCCTGCGTGCATTGCGGCTTTTGCACGGCCACCTGTCCCACCTACCAGTTGCTGGGCGATGAACTCGATGGCCCCCGTGGACGCATCTACCTGATCAAGCAAGTGCTCGAAGGCGCGCCCGTCACGGCCAAGACGCAGACGCACCTGGACCGCTGTCTGACCTGCCGCAACTGCGACTCGACCTGTCCGTCCGGGGTGCAGTACGGGCGCCTGGTCGACATCGGCCGCAACGTCGTCGAACAGCGCGTGCAGCGCCCCTTGCGCGAACGGGCGCTGCGCTTCGCCCTGAAGGAAGCCTTGCCGCGCCGCTGGCTGTTTACGCCCGTGTACAAGGCGGGGCAGGCGCTGCGGCCCTTGCTGTCGAAAGGCTTGCAGGACAAGCTGCGTCCGGGAGAAAAGGCCGGCGCATGGCCCGCGCGCCGGCATGCGCGCACCATGCTGCTGCTCGACGGCTGCGTGCAGCCGGCCATGTCGCCGAACATCAACGCAGCCACGGCGCGCGTGCTCGATGCCCTGGGCGTGCAATTGATCGTCGCGACTAAGGCGGGCTGCTGCGGCGCGCTGCGCCATCACTTGAACGACCAGGAAGCGGCGCTGGACGACATGCGCCGCAATATCGACGCCTGGTGGCCCTACGTCGATTGCGTGGACAGCGCGGAAGCCATCGTCATGACGGCCTCCGGCTGCGGCGCCACGGTGAAGGAATATGGCCATCTGCTGGCGCACGACGCCCGCTATGCGGACAAGGCGCGGCGCATCGCAGAATTGACGCGCGACTTGTCCGAGATCATGCCCGCGTTCGAGGCGGAACTGGTGGCGCTGCTGCAAGGGCGCATCGGCAAGCGAGTGGCGTACCACCCGCCGTGCACCCTGCAGCACGGCCAGCAGGTGCGCGGCAAGGTGGAGCAGGTGCTGCGCGCCGTCGGCGTCGACGTGCGCCTGTGCGCCGACAGCCATCTGTGCTGCGGTTCGGCGGGCACGTATTCGATCCTGCAGCCGGCACTGTCGCAACAGTTGCGCGACAACAAGGTGGCGAACCTGGAAGCGTGCGAGCCGGAGATGATCGTGTCGGCGAATATCGGCTGCCTGAGCCACCTGCAGTCGGGCACGGAGACGCCCGTGCGGCACTGGATCGAATTGATCGACTCCGCCTTGACCCTGGTCAAATAGGCACTTCGTTGTATTGGGCGATGCGCCATTGCGGCGCCGGGATGAAATTGTTGGCCCATTCCAGCACGGCGTCGGCCGGCATGGGGCGGGCGATGCCGTAGCCTTGCGCCAGGTCGCAGCCCAGCTGGATCAATCGCGCGCCATGCTCGACGCTTTCCACGCCTTCGGCGATCACCGTCAAGTTGAAGGAGCGGGCCAGGCCGATGACGGCGCGCACCAGGTGCAGGTCGTCGCGGTCGTTGAGCATGTTGCGCACGAAGCTCTGGTCGATCTTGACGATATTCGCCGGCAGGCGTTTCAGGTATGACATCGACGAGTAGCCGGTGCCGAAATCGTCGAGCGCGAAGGTGATGCCCAGCGCCTGGCAGGCGCGGATGATGCGGCGCACGTCTTCGATGTCGTGCAGGGCCGACGATTCGAGGATTTCCAGTTCCAGCATGCTGGCGCGCACGCCGGGAAATTCGCCGAGGATGGTTTCCAGGCGCGAAACGAAGTCCGGTTGCTGGAAGTGGCGCGCCGCGATATTCACGCTGACGACCCAGTGCTTGCCGCAAGCGACCCAGCGCTGCATCTGCCACAGGGCCTGGCGCAGCACCCATTCACCGATGTCGATGATCAGATCCGTCTGTTCCACCAGCGGCAGGAATTGCGCGGGCGCCAGCACGCCGCGGCGCGGGTGCTGCCAGCGCAGCAGCGCTTCCATGCCTACCACCGTGCCGGCGCGCATGTTCACCTTGGGCTGGTAGTACAGCCGCAGTTCGCCATTGATCAGGGCCTGGCGCACTTCCGTGCGCTGGTTGTGGTGGGTGCGCACTTCTTCATCGAGGTTGGTGTCGAAGAAGTGGTACTGGTTGCGCCCCGTCAGTTTCGCCTGGTAGACGGCGTGGTCGGCGTGGCGCAGCAGGCTTTCCGTATTCAAGTCCTTGCCCGCGTAGACGGCGATGCCGACGCTGGCCGTCACGTGCAGCGCCTGCTGGTCGCCCTGGTAGGGGCGGCTCAGTTCCTGCAGCAATTGCGTGATGTTCTGTTCGATGCTGGCGATGCTGGCCTGGCCGCACAGCAGCAGGACGAATTCATCGCCGCCCAGGCGCGCCGCGTAGTGGATCTGGCCCGTAAAGCCATGCAGGCGGCCGGCCACCTGCTTGAGGATTTCATCGCCCGCTTCGGCGCCGTAGCGGTCGTTGATGGCCTGGAAGTGGTCGAGGTCGAACAGGCAGACGGCCAGCAGGCGCTGGCGTTCGCGCGCCAGGAACAGCTCCTGTTCGAAGCGGGCGGCCAGCGCGGCGCGGTTGGGCAAGCCCGTCAGCACGTCATTGTAGTTTTGCCATGACAGCTTTTGCAGCGCCTGCTGCATGTGCACGGTTTCGTTCAACTGCTCGCCCAGCTGGCGCTGGCTGGTCTTCAGCGAGGTCAGCAATTCTTCGATATCGCCGGCCATGCCGTTGAACGACTGCGACACGGCTTGCGCTTCGGGCGTGGCGCCGGCCGCCAGGCGCACGGCGAAGTTGCCATCGCGGAAGCGGTCCGTCGCCTGCACGAGCCGCGCCAGCAGCTTGCGGTGCGACGCCAGGATCAAGCCCAGCAGGAGGAAGACGAGGACGATGTTGATGGTGCTGAGGACGGCCTGCCCGCGCACCCGTTGCCATACCTGCGCCAGGGGCAGGCCGGGCGTGTAATGCACGTCGAGGATGCCGTCGCCGCCATCCGGCAGCGCCACCGTCAGGCGGCTGCGGATGGCCGCCATGCCCGCCAGGCGTGCAAACCACGCCGGCACGCCGTCGGCCGGCGTGTCGGTCAGCTTGTTGTCGGCCAGCACTTCGATATGCGCGCCAGCCGTATCCCAGCGCATGGCGGCGAGGCTGCGGTTCAGCGGCAGGGCGCTGCGCAGCACTTGCCGCACGCTGTCGTGCATCGCATGCCGGTCCGTATGCACGGCCAGCGGCAGCACGCTATTGGCCAGGAACAGGTCGAGTTGCCGGGCTTCGCTCTGGTAGCGGGCATTGGCCAGCGCCGTTTCCGTCCCGAGCAGGGCGTGATAGCGAAAGGCGGAAACGGCGAGTATCAGGAAGGTAATAGGGATGAAGAGGCGGGAATAACTGCCCATCCGCATCCATGAAGATAATATTTTCCCAAAGACTGGCATCGTTTTATGATCGATATCTGCGAATAATTATGTAAACATTATCACCGATATTTGCTATTTGAAACACAATATTGATATCAAGCATGAAATAAATACAGTTTTATTGATTTCACATGATTGTTGTCTTAAGTCAAAGTATTGCGCTTCTACTCTTGTAGCAATTGCCGTATGTCGGCCGCCAGGCTGGCCGGCTTGCTGGCCGTCGCATAGCGGCGAAATACGCTGCCATTCTTGCGCACCAGAAACTTGGTGAAATTCCATTTGATCGATTGCGTGCCCAATATGCCGGGCGCCGCCTGTTTTAATTGCGCAAAGACGGGATGGGTATGCGGGCCATTCACGTCGACCTTGGCAAACAGGGGAAAGGTGACGCCGAAGTTTTTTTCGCAAAAGGCGCCAATTTCCGCGTTCGAGCCCGGTTCCTGCTGGCGGAATTGATTGCAGGGAAAACCCAGCACGACCAGGCCCTGGTCGTGGAATTCCCGGTACAGGGCTTCGAGCCCCTGGTATTGCGGCGTGAAGCCGCAGGCGCTGGCCGTATTGACGATCAGCAATACCTTGCCCTTGTAGCGCGCCAGGTCGATCGGCGTGCCGTCCAGTGCCTCGGCCTGGAAATCGTGGATGCTGGTCATGTCAGAGGAGTCCCAGTTTGGTGGCGCCCGCCTGCGGGGCCGGTTCCGGCGCCGTTGCGCCCTTGAGCTTGATCGTCAGGCGCAGGTCGTTGACGGAGTCCGCATTGCGCAGCGCGTCTTCATAGCTGATGGCGCCCGTCTCGTGCAGGTCGAACAGGGCCTGGTCGAAAGTCTGCATGCCATGCTCGCGCGATTTTTTCATCAATTCCTTGATCTCGTGCACCTGGCCCTTGAAGATCAGGTCGCTCATCAGCGGCGAATTGAGCAGGATTTCCAGCGCCGCCTGGCGCCCGCCGCCATCCTTGTTGGGGATCAGCCGCTGCGAAATCATGCCCTTCAAATTCAGCGACAGGTCCATCAGCAACTGCTGGCGCCGCTCTTCGGGGAAGAAATTGATGATGCGGTCCAGCGCCTGGTTGGCGTTGTTCGCGTGCAAGGTCGCCAGGCACAGATGGCCCGTCTCGGCAAACGCGATGGCGTGGTCCATGGTGTCGCGGTCGCGGATTTCGCCGATCTGTATCACGTCGGGCGCCTGGCGCAGGGTGTTTTTCAGGGCCGTGGCCCAGTCGTCCGTATCGACGCCCACTTCGCGCTGGGTGACGATACAGTTGCCGTGCGGATGGATGAATTCCACGGGGTCTTCGATGGTGATGATGTGGCCGTGGCTGTGGGCGTTGCGGTGGCCCACCATGGCCGCCAGGGTGGTCGACTTGCCGCAGCCCGTGGCGCCCACCATGATGACGAGGCCCCGCTTGCTCATCACGATGTCTTGCAGGATGGCGGGCAAACCCAGCCCAGCGAGGCTGGGGATGGCGGTATTGATCAATCGCAAGACCATGCCTGCCTGGCCCATCTGCACGAAGGCGGATACGCGGAAGCGTCCGAGCCCCTCCGGGCTGATGGCGAAATTGGCTTCGCGGCTGGACTCGAACTCGGCCGCCTGGCGCGCGTTCATGACGGCGCGCACGTAGCCGGCCGCCTGTGCCGCGTCAAGCGCGCCGCCAGCCAGCGGCGTCAGCTTGCCGTCGAGCTTGATGGCGGCGGGAAAGCCGGCCGTGATGAACAGGTCGGAGCCGCCCCGGGCGCGCATCTGCGCCAGCAGCGCATGCATGGCGCCATAGTGTTCGTGCGTCGTCTGCATGGCTTATCCGGGGAAGTTTTCAGGGGACTTGGCGGCCGAGCGGGCCGTTTCCGCCGAGATCGTGCCGCGCCGCACCAGGTCGGTGAGGCACTGGTCCAGGGTTTGCATGCCCACGTTGCTGCCCGTCTGGATGGCCGAGTACATTTGCGCCACTTTCGCTTCGCGGATCAGGTTGCGCACGGCCGGCGTGGCCAGCATGATTTCATGCGCGGCCACGCGGCCCGCGCCGTCCTTGGTTTTCAGCAAGTTTTGCGAAATGACGGCTTGCAAGGATTCGGACAGCATGGCGCGCACCATTTCCTTTTCCTCGGCAGGGAAGACGTCGATGATGCGGTCGATCGACTTCGCCGCCGACGAGGTGTGCAGGGTGCCGAACACCAGGTGGCCCGTCTCGGCCGCCGTCAGCGCCAGGCGGATGGTTTCCAGGTCGCGCAATTCGCCCACCAAAATCACGTCCGGGTCTTCGCGCAGGGCCGAGCGCAGCGCATTGCTGAACGAATGCGTGTGCGAACCGACTTCGCGCTGGTTGATCAGGCATTTCTTCGGTTCATGCACGAATTCGATCGGGTCTTCGATGGTCAATATATGGTGGTTCAGGCGCTCGTTGACGTGGTTCACCATGGCCGCCAGGGTGGTCGACTTGCCGGAACCCGTCGGGCCCGTCACCAGCACGAGTCCCCGCGGACGCATGGCCAGCTCGCCGAAGATGCGGGGGGCGTTCAGCTCTTCCAGCGTCAGCACCTTTGACGGAATCGTGCGCAGCACGGCCGAGGCACCCCGTTCCTGGTTGTAGGCATTGACGCGGAAGCGGGCCAGGCCGGGGATCTCGAACGAAAAATCGCATTCCAGCGCTTCTTCATACGCCTTGCGCTGGCTGTCGTTCATGATGTCGTAGATCATGCTGTGCACTTCCTTGTGCTCGAGCGGCGCCACGTTCAGGCGGCGCACGTCGCCATTGACCCGTATCATCGGCGGCAGGCCGGAAGACAGGTGCAGGTCGGAAGCCTTGTTGCTGACGGAGAAAGCGAGTAGTTCGGAGATGTCCATTTATAATCCCTGTGCCTGCATTGATGGGCTGGCGCACCGTGCCGCCGCCCCTATACACTAGAAAATGATTATGTCCACAATCGAACAGAACTTGCAAGCCGTGCGCGACAGTATTGCGCAGGCCGCCGCAGACGCGCGGCGCGCCCCCGGTGACGTGACCCTGCTGGCCGTGTCGAAAACCTTCGGCGCGGACGCCGTGCTGGCAGCCATGCGCGCGGGCCAGGCGGCGTTTGGCGAAAATTACCTGCAGGAAGCGCTCGACAAGATTAACGCCATCAAGCTTGCGCTGCCGCAAGGCGCACCCGTCTGGCATTTCATCGGCCCCATCCAGAGCAACAAGACGCGCCCCATCGCCGAACATTTTGACTGGGTGCATACGGTGGAACGGGAAAAGATCGCCGCCCGCCTGTCCGAGCAGCGCCCGGCCGGCTTGCCGTACCTGAATATCTGCCTGCAAGTCAATATCAGCGGCGAAGCCAGCAAGAGCGGCGTGACGCCGGCTGACTTGCCGGCGCTGGCGCATGCCGTGGCGCAACTGCCCCGTTTGCGCCTGCGCGGCCTGATGGCCATTCCCGAGCCGGAAACGGATGTCGACCTGCAGCGCGCTGCCTTTGCGCAATTGCGCATGCTGTACGACCAATTGAAGGCGGACGGCCTGGCGCTCGATACCTTGTCGATGGGCATGTCGGCCGACTTGCGCGCCGCCGTGCTGGAAGGCGCCACCATCGTGCGCGTGGGCAGCGCCATCTTCGGTTCCCGCAATTACTCTTAACTGATTGATAGAAAGAATCACCATGACGACAGAATTGAATATCGCCTTTGTGGGCGGCGGCAACATGGCGGCGGCCCTGATCGCCGGCCTGGCGGGTAAATTGACCCTGGGCGGCAACATCCACGTGATCGACCCGCATGCGCCGGCGCTGGAAAAATTGCAGGCGCAATTCGGCGTGACGACGGCTTCCGCCGCCGGCGACGCGCTGCGCGGCGTGGACGTGATCGTGCTGGCCGTGAAGCCGCAAAGCATGCGCGACGTGGCGGCGCAGTTGCTGCCCTTCCTCGACGGAAACAAGGCGCCATTGATCCTGTCGATCGCGGCCGGCATCCGCGCGGCCGACCTGTCGCGCTGGCTGGGCGATTACCGCGCCATCGTGCGCTGCATGCCGAACACGCCGGCCCTGATCGGCATGGGCATCACGGGCATGGTGGCCAGCAGCGGCGTCAGCGATGAGCAAAAGAAGACGGCGGACGCCATCCTGCGCGCCGTCGGTCAGACCGTCTGGCTCGATGATGAAGCGAAGATCGACCCTGTGACGGCCGTGTCCGGCAGCGGTCCCGCCTATGTGTTTTACTTTATCGAAGCGATGCAGCAGGCAGCCGCCGAGCTGGGCTTGACGCCGGAGCAGGGCACGCAGCTGGCGATTGCCACGTTTACGGGCGCGGCGCAGCTGGCGGCGAACTCCAGCGAACCCGTGTCCTTGCTGCGCGAGCGGGTCACGTCGAAGGGCGGCACGACCTATGCAGCATTGACCAGCATGGAAGAGAGCGGCGTGAAGGCGGCCATCGTCAAGGGCATCAAGGCGGCTGCGCAGCGGGGGCGCGAGATGGGTGATGAGCTGTCGAAGTAATTAGATCACCTTGACGGCGCGGCCGATGTATAAAACCGGTCCCGTCGGCCGGCCCGTGGGCGAGCCCGTTGCCGGTTCCAGGGTGATTTCAAACAGTTGCTCCGGCTGCAGCGGCGGCAGTTTGTCCAATGTCAACTTGAGGCTTTGTCCCGGCTTGACCAGGCCCAGCGAGACGGGCGCACCCCAGTCCTTGCCCTTGGTCCAGAATTGCAGGGCCTTTTGCTGCGGCACGCTGGTCGGCCCCAGCGGGATCAGGCTCAGGTCGCGATTCTTGCCGCCGCGTCCGCCCGCCTGCACGATCCAGCCCGGCGATTTATCTTGCGGCGCCACCAGCACCACCAGGTAGCCGGGTCCGCTGGGTGCCTGCAGTTGCACGCTGACCAGCACGGCCAGCGCGGCCGTGGCCGCCAAGCCGCCGCCCGCCAGTATTCTCCAGAACGCGAGGCTGTTCCACCACGCCTGCCAGCCGCCCGCCTGCCGCACGGCCGAAGGCGTGAACAGGCTGGCGCTGATGCGCGGCCACAGTTGCGCGGAGGGCGTTTCGGGCGGCGCCAGGGTCGTCAAGGGCAGCAGGCGCCGTTCCCAGGCTTCGACGGCATCGCGCAAGACGGCGTCGCGCGGCAAGCGCTGTTCCACTTCCGCCCGTTCGGCCAGTTCCAATGTGCCCAGCACGTATTCGCTGGCCAGCCTGTGCAATTCCTCGTCGCCTTTGATCATCCCATGCACTCCCGCAAGGCGGCCAGGCCCCGCTTGACCCATGCCTTGACGGTTCCCAGCGGCGCTTGCAGGCGCTGCGCGATTTCGCTGTGGGAACAGCCATCGACGTAGGCGTACAGGATGCTGTTGCGCTTGGATTCGTCCAGGTGGCCGAGGCAATCGTGCAGCTTGCCCAGGTTCGCCTGGTCGGCATAGGCTTCGTCCGCATCGTGGCTGTGGCGTTCGTGCAGCAGGGTTTCCACGGTATCCTCGTCGGCCGGTACTTCATGGGCGCGGGCGCGGGCCACGTCCAGCGCCTGGTGCCGCACCACCACATAGATCCAGCCCTTGCCGCTGCCGCGCGTGGCGTCGAAACTGCCGGCGCGGCGCCAGATATTCAGGAAGGCGTCGTGCAGCACGTCTTCGGCCAAGGCCCGCTGGCGCACGATGCGCAGGGCCACGCCCAGCAGGTAGCGGCTTTCCTGCTGGTACAGGCCGTGCAATGCCTGCTGCTCGCCCCTGGCGCAGGCGCGCAGGGCGGCATCGTAATCGAACGGAGTGGCTAGCGTTGGCAAGGTCGGCGCAATCGTCAGGAATAAACGGTTAGCAAGTTTTCAAGGCCGAGTATAGGCCAGAAACCCGCTTGCCAACCGTTGTTTTCCTGTTTTACAACGCCTAACAAAACCGTAGCGAGCGGAAGGGAGAGGTGGCTAAGAAGCGCAACCGTACTTTAGTACGGTGAGCATCGCAGGCCGCCTATCACGACGCGCAGTAGGTTTTGATAGGTGTGTTCATGCGGCTTTCCAGAAGATATAGTCGGCTTGATAGGGCACCCATTGCTTGGCGCCGATGGATTCCATGCCGCAGGGGCTGCTTGGCGCCACGCCGCCGCTGGTGGCCACGCGCTGGATGTAGCTGACGCCCTGCATGGCGCCGCTGCCCGTGGCCGGGTTGGCCTTCACCAGCTGGTATGGGATATTGCCCGCGCCGGCCGGCGCCACGGCCACTTGCGTCGCCGTCACTTTCGAGCCGTCCAGGTTGGCCCAGGTGGCCGGTGGACCGACATACGTGCCCACTTGCATGCCGCTGCGGTCGTTCAAGGCCGCGTCCGGTCCCACGAAAACCCATTCATGGCCCGTCATGTCTTTCTTGGCCTTGCATTCGTAGGCGATCTTGCCCACGCCCACGGTCTGCATGGCCACCTGGTGGCCATCGGGCACCTTGACGGCGTTCGGTAATTGTTCCTGCGAATAGCGCGCGCTCATGGGGGCGCAAGCGCTCAGCAGCAGGGCGGCGCCCAGCACAGCGAGGGCGGGAAAGGCGTGGCGTGGGGCGGTGAAGGCAAGCATGGCGAACTCCTGGTAGTTGGCTCAACCGGCTGGTTGATACCATTACTACGCATGGGTCTGCCATTTGGATGCAGCCGGGTCAAAATATTTTATGACGGCGTTTCTTTCTTGCTGAAACGCTGCGCCAGCGCCAGCAGGACGGGCATGGCCGTGGTGGCGTGCTTGAGCAGCGCGCCGCTGGCCCGCAGCAGCGGCAGGATGCGGCGCGGACGCACCAGCGCCAGGCCCAGCACGGCGCCGCCCACCATCAGGGGAATTTTAAAGCGCGTGGCCAGGGTGTGGCGCAGATTGCCGCCCGTCAGCGGTTCCAGCAACTGGCGCGTCTGCACGCCCAGGGCCAGGCGCTGCAGCGCGCATTCGGCCAGCAGCGCGTCGCGCCGCTGCGCCAGGCTGGCGGCCGTGTGGACGCTGGACAATTTGGTGGGGTGCGTGGTCATGGCCGCTCCGATCCCCGGCGCGCCAGCAATTGTAGCTCGTCCAGGTCTTTGTTCAGTTCGGAAAGTGTAAAAGAAAGCAGTTTCGGCTTGCTGCGGAAACTGGCGCGCACGCCCAGCAGGGTGGCGATGGCGGCGACGATGAAAACGGCGGCCGTGATGGCGATGGCGGCGATGCGGTGCGTATCCCAGAACAGCACGATGACGAGGAACACGATCAAGACGAGGCCGACAAACAGGCACAACAGTGCCAGCATGGCCAGCGCCAGATAGGACAGGAAGCGCAGCGACTCTTCTTCCATTTCCACGGCCGCCAGGGCCAGACGGGTCTGGACGATGGCGGCGAGGGTCGCTGCGACTTGGGCGACATGGTGCACGATAGCCATATGCTGCCTTTCGCGTCAGGAGACGGCCTGCGCCGTCGGTACCGCGTCGTTACAATCTAGCGGCGCGACGAGGAAAGCAGCAGACCGAACAGCACGCCGACGACGGCGCCCGCGCCCACGGCTTTCCAGGGATTGTCCTGCACGTATTCGTCGGTGGCCTTGGCCGCCTTCTTGGTACGTTCGAGCAAGTCTTCTTCCAGCTTGATCAAGTCTTTCTTGGCCGTTTCCAGGGTGGCGATGAACTTGTCCTTGACGGCTTTGACATTCTCGCCCGTCTGATCCTTGGCGCCATCGAGCCAGCCTTCCGCTTCATCGATGACGGTCTTCAAGTCGCCGACCAGTTTGTCGCGGGCCTTGTCGGCGTCGGCGAGGATGCTGTCGCTGCTGGATTTTCCGGTATGTATCGAGCTCATGTATTACCTCATGGAAGTGAAACTGCACAGTGAAATACCAGTGTAGGCAGCTGCGGCCAGGCTTGTCTTGCGCCGCCTCAAGGGCTACCGCGGCGCAAGGGTCATTGCTTAACGGAAAGCAAAGTCCAGTACCACGCCCGCAAATACCGCCGCTCCTAGCCAGTTATTATGCCGGAATGCCGCAAAACACGGCATACGCTCGCGTGCGCGGATCAAGGTGTAGTGATAAACGGCGCAGCCTGCCGCCACCAGCAAGCCCGCGACGAACCAGTAACGCAAGCCCAGATACCAGCCGCATGCCAGCCACAGCAGCAGGAAAACGGCATAGCAGGCCATGACGATGGCCACGTCGTAGCGGCCAAAGGTGATGGCCGAGGTCTTGATGCCGATTTTTAAATCGTCGTCGCGGTCGACCATCGCGTATTCCGTATCGTAGGCCACGGCCCAGAAGACATTGCCCAGCAGCAGCAGCCAGGCGACGGCGGGCACGGCATCCGTGATGGCGGCAAAACCCATGGGAATGCCGAAGCCGAAGGCGATGCCGAGATACGCTTGCGGAATCGCAAAGAAACGCTTGAAATAGGGGTAGGTGCCGGCGATGATGACGGCCGCCACGGATAGCTGCTTGGTCAGCGCATTCAAGGGCAGGATCAGGCAAAAGGCCAGCACGGTCAGCACGCCTGCCACGGCCAGCGCTTCCTTGCCGCTGATGCGTCCGCTGGTGATGGGACGCTCGGCCGTGCGCTTGACGAATTTGTCGATATCCTGGTCGGCGTAGTCATTGATGGCGCAGCCTGCCGAGCGCATCAGGAAAGTGCCGAGGGTAAAGATGAGCAGCAGCCGCCAGTCCGGCACGCCCTGCTGCGCCAGCCACAGCGCGCACAGGGTAGGCCACAGCAGCAATACGGTACCGATAGGCTTGTCCAGCCGTATCAGGCGGAAATACAGCGCCAGCTTGTTCATGGAAGACTCGATCTTGTTGAAGAGAAAGGTCGATTATCGCAAATAGTATGTAAATGTACTATTTTGCGCCTGGGGCGCTAGTCTTCATCCTCGCACAGCGGCGTAATGCCGGGCAAGTTGCAGCTGGCGATGGCCGCGCACAGGGCGTCGATGGCGGCCTTGCGCGTGAAACTCTTGCGCCACAGCATGACCACGCGGCGCGAGGGCACGGGTGCGGCGAAGGGCCGGTATTCGAGCATGCCGTCGGTGGCGTGCATATTGGCGACTGAGGCGCGCGGCAAGACCGTCAGGCCGATGCCGCTGGCCACCATGTGGCGGATGGTTTCCAGCGAGGAACCCTCAAACGTGCGCTGCATGCCATTGCCGGGCGAGGAAAAACGCGCCATTTCGGGGCACACTTCCAGCACCTGGTCGCGGAAACAGTGGCCATTGCCCAGCAGCAGCATGGTTTCCGATTTCAAGTCTTGCGCGGCGATTTTCTCGCGCGCCGTCCATGGATGCTGGCGCGGCATGGCGACGACGAACGGTTCGTCATACAGTTCCTGCATGGCCATGCCGTGTTCGGGCAGGGGCAGGGCCATGATGGCCACGTCCAGTTCGCCCTGGCGCAGCAGTTCGAGCAGGCGAACCGTGAAGTTTTCCTGCAAGATCAAGGGCATCTGCGGTACCTGGTCTATCATGGCCTTGACCAAGGGCGGCAGCAGGTAGGGGCCGATCGTGTAGATCACGCCCAGGCGCAGGGGGCCGGCCAGCGGGTCCTTGTTTTGCTTGGCGAGTTCCTTGATGGCGGCCGTCTGTTCCAGCACGCGCTCGGCTTGCGCAATGATCTGCGCGCCCAGGGGCGTGACGGAGATTTCCGCGCCGCCCCGTTCGAACAGGACCACGCCCAATTCGTCTTCGAGTTTCTTGATGGCCACTGACAGGGTGGGCTGGGCAACGAAGCAGGCTTCGGCGGCGTGGCCGAAGTGCTTCGCTCGCGCGACTGCAACGATATATTTCAGTTCAGTCAGTGTCATAGGTTGATTGAAACACAGGAAGTACTTACTTGCAATGAATGAAAGGTGGCGCAAACGTGAAACTGTGGCGCCGATGGCGTATTGTAGCGGATCGCCCCCTATAATGCGGTACCGGGCGTCGAAGGGAGATGGCGATGGAACTGCGGATGCAGGCGCTGGAAGCGGCGATCAATTACTGGCGTGCCAGGCAACCGGCGCGCGGCAACGAATATGCGCTGTCGCCGCCCGTCAGCCGCCTGGCCGGCGTGTATGCGCTGATGATTTATTACCGGCAAGATCGCATCGCCGAAGAGACCCTGGAACCGGCCGTCGTGGCCCTGATCGATGCCTGGCGCCGGGATGCCGGCGGCATCCAAGGCGATAGCCACGCCTGAGTGCGACCATGGCGTGACCCCATTTAACCCAACCAGAGATATCCATGCCTGATTTTGAAAACAAACTGTGCGGCCGCGACGAATTGCGCGCCCGCGCCGCGGCCCTGCCGAAACCGGTGGTAGTGACGAACGGCGTGTTCGACATTTTGCACCGCGGCCACGTGACCTACCTGGCGCAGGCGCGCGCGCTGGGCGCCTCGCTGATCGTTGCCGTGAATACCGATGCCTCGGTGAAACGCCTGGGCAAGGGCGATGACCGTCCCCTGAACAGCTGCGAAGACCGCATGGCCGTGCTGGCCGCGCTGGAAGCGGTGAGCCTGGTCGTGCCGTTCTCGGAAGACAGCGCCCTGGAAGTGGTGCAGGATATCGAGCCGGAAATCTATGCCAAGGGCGGCGACTATGACATGGCGGCCATTCCCGAAGGCAAGGCCGTGCTGGCGTATGGCGGCCAGGCCGTGGCCATCGATTTCGAGCATGACCGCTCGACCACCAAGCTGTTGACGAAAGTGCGGACGCAGCAAGGCTGAGGAAGCTCGTCAATGTTTCCATACAGATAAAAAGACGTTACTATGAGAACTGCCAGGGCTGCGACTTCGTTTCGTCAGCCCCAGCACGTTACACCGTCTGAATGCATTGCTAGTCATAGAAAATAAATGGATCATAAAACTTCTGGGGATTGGCCACTGCCTTCCGGCGCCTGGCACGTGGATGACGAGGGCGCGTGGACCATGCAGCGCAGCGCGGACGGTCAGAACGTCTCGCCCTTGGTGAGCCATGCCGATATCGGCAAGCTGATGCATGCGCGGCGCCTGCCCGCAGCAGCCGGTGCGCCCGTGCGCCAGTTTCCGCCCGAATTTGCATTCGACCCCGCCTCGGGCGCGGCCTTGCAAGTGCCGCCCGACACGGCCGCCACGCCGCCCTGGGTGCCGCCCTACGGCGCATCTCCCGTCAGCGACGTGCCGCCAACGGGCCCGTCCGGCTTGCGCCAGGCCAGCGCGCCCCTGAAACTGGCGGACCAGCGCGCGCGCGAAGAGCATGCGCAGGCCGATGTCTCGCTGCCCATGCCGCCGCCCGGCGAATACGAATTCTTTTCCGCCCAGTTCGGCACCAGCGCGCCCGCGCTGCTGGCGCTCGACCCGCGCAAGGCTGTCTTGCACGCCTGGTTGCCCGCCTCGAAACGCTGGCTGGCGCTGGACCCCGACTATGGCAGCTTGCTGGCCGAATCGGACCTGGCCCACGGCGCCTGGCGCGCCGAGCTGGTGCCGGAGTTCAATAGCGTGCTGGTCTTGCCGACCAGCCATGGCCTGGCCTGCATCCGTCCCGACGTGCCGTCGCTGACCTATGTGGTCGAGCACGTGGGCGGCGCGCCGTGCGCGGCCGCGCCCGTCTGGTTCCAGAGCCGGTTGTGGGCGCCGCTGCGCGACGACGATGGCCGCCTCCGCTTCGTCAACCTTGATGCGCAACAAAAGCCGGGCAGCGACGTGCTGCTCGACGGCCTGTTTGACCTGGGCGCCGTCAGCGCGCCCGTCGCCTACAACCGCATGGCCGTGTGGCCCTGCGCCAACGGCCAGCTGCGCCTGCAATTGCAGCCGGACGGCAACGTGGCCGCCTCGTTCACCCCCTGGCCCGAAGGGCTGGTGCCGCATTTCGAGTTCGGCAGCCCCTACGTGTCGCGCGACGGCGGCCTGTGGCAGCTGTGCTTCGAGCGCAGCCGCGGCACCTATGTCTACGTGAAACTGGGCGCGCAGTCCGAACGGGCCGATGCGCTGGCGCCGCGCCTGTGCTCGGGCAGCTTCAATTACCGCTTCGCCACCAAGCTGAAAACGGCGCCGTGGGAAGAGCCGGAACACGGCGACGACGGCGGCAAGAACCAGGCCGTCATGCCGCTGCTGGAATCGAGTGTGGGCAACAGCGTCTTCGGCGTGAAGTTTGCCACCAGCGCCGGCCTGTCGAGCGTGCTGCGCTCGAACGATCGCCTGGCGGCACAGCTGGTGCAGGACGACGAATTGCGCGAAAACGTGTTCCATACCTTTGCCGTCAGCGAACCGTGGCGCGTGCGCCTGTTTGTGCATGAAGGTACGCTGTGGGCTTACCACCCGCTGCTGTCGCGTATCGATGGCTGGGCCTTGCAGGCATGAAAGCGCGCGTCCTGATCGCGGCCGGCGCCGCCTTCCTCGCCTTCGCCTTCGCCAGCGCCAGCGCCAGCGTGCAGGCTGCCGGCATCCAGCAAGCGTTCCTCGTGCAAAATTCGGGCTGGATGGAGCCGTTTTACACGGATGAACACTCGCAGCTGAAAGCCCTGGTGGGCGCCGTGGCGCAGGCCGCTACAAACCCGTCCGATAAAGTGTATACCCTGGCCTTCAGCCAGAGCAGCGGCGCGCACGTGTCGCCGTCGCTGCTGGGACAAGGGCAGGGCGGCGCCGGCGTGGCGGGCCAGCTGGCCAGCCTGGGCCTGGCGCGCAAGGGCGCCGGCGGCGCGCTGGCCGACACGGATTTCCAGGAAGCCGTGACAAAAACCATCACGGGGCCGTTCCAGTCCGCGTCCGGTATCGTGTGGATCTTTACCAATAACAAGAACAGCCCGAACAACGACAGCCAGACGGCCGAGCGCAACCGCGATTTTTACCGCCTGCTGCACCTGGAACCGTCGATCACCAAGACGGTGGTGTTTCCGCTGCGCATGCCCGTGCAGGGCAAGCTGTACAGCGCCAAGGGCTTGATGGTGTATGCACTCGCGTATGGCCAGCCGGCATCCGAGGCTTTGACCCGCATCCTGGCCGAAGGGCGGCTGTCGCAAGTGCTGACGCGTCCGCCCGCGCGATTGAAACCGGTGGACCAGGATGCCGTGCGCATCGTGCCGCAATCCGTCAAGAACAGCGCCAACGTGCACGCCAGCCTGGGCCGCGACGGGCGCACCATCGTGCTCGACGTCGATGCGGCGAACCTGGTGCCGCAAGTGGTGCTGCAGGCATCCTTGCAAAACATGTTTTTCCCGTACGTGATCGACAGCGCCAGGGTGCACGCCAGCCTGGCCGGGCAGAACGCGCCCTTGCACGTTGCGCCAGATCAAATCCGCCAGCTGCAGCCGGGCGCCAGCCAGTCCGTGCAAGTGCAGTTCGCGCTGCCGATGGCGCAGATCCCGTCGCCGTGGTCGGCGCAGGCGATCGCCGCCATGGGCAAGCAGGTGCTGCTGCCCATGCAGGCGCAGGTGGGCCTGTCGGAACAGCGGCTGGCGCTGGCGTCCAGCTTCGGCAAGGATTTGCAGGAATTGTTCCCTGGCGACCCGATCTCGGGCATGTTTACGCCGCCCGACAGCGTGCGCGCGTCGCAGGCGACGATACCGCTGCTGGTGCGCATCCAGTATCCACTGCTGCCCGTGCTGGTGATCCTCGGCGGCGTGCTGGCGCTCGTGCTGGGCTTGCTGGCGCTGGGCCTGGTCAGCACGCGCGCCACGCGCTACAAGGTGATGGCCGACGGCGTGCAGCGGCAAGTGTTATTAAAACCATTTAAAAGCGTGCAGATCCGCGACGATGACGGCCGCGACATTGGCGAACTCAAGCGTGGCTTGGGCAAGCCGTCCGTCGTGCGCGTGGCCGAAGGCCATGCCTTGACCCTGGCCTGAACACAGATTCCTTAAAAATTCCTTCCATTCAATAGAGGCATACCATGGCGCAAGACACTCCGAAAGACAACGCAGGTTTCACCTTGCCGGCCCCGGTAACGGCCCCGGCGTCGGCGCCGCCCGCCGCGGACGCTGCCGCTGCGGCCAGCGCCGCCACCGCAACGACCGAAGCTGCGCCCGCGTTTGATGCAGCCGGCACGACCGATACCTCGTCGCGCGACACCCTGGTCGGCGGCGTGGTGCTGTTGCTGCTGTTCATCGCCTTTTTCTTTGCCAAGAATGCCTATGCGAATGGCCTGGTGGCCAAGCGCGTGCCGCCGAACAAGGCCAATGCCTCGGGCTGGTGGCTGTTCATCTTCCTGGCCAGCCTAGCGACGGGTGTCGTGCTGGCTGCCGTGAATGCGCATAAATTCCTTGCGCCACTGTTCATGGGCCCGCTGGTGCTGGTGGGCCTCGTTGCACTCTTGTTGACCTTTACTTCCAGCCGCCGCTAAGAACACGCCGTTGCACGCATCATCGAAGGAATCACCATGGCAGAGAACCTGAACCAAACCATCACCGGCGGCGCCAGCGAGCGCAAGCAGGACAAGATCATCGAATTGCGCCCGACCCTGTTCATCGGCATCGGCGGCACGGGCATGCAAGTGCTGATGCGCGTGCGCCGGCGCATCCTCAATACCCTGTGGGGCGGCGCGGGCAACCGCACGCGCATCGAGGGCTTGGCGGACTTTCCCATCGCGCAATTCATCCATTTCGACCTCGACAATGGCGCCGTGATCGAAAGCGGCGAGTCGCAGGCGAAGGACTTGCAGTTCGACCAGGTGAAGTTCACGGATGACGACAAGGTGGTCGAATCGTTCGACATGGACAAGTACAGCCGTGATGAAGATTCTCTGGAGAAATATCCGCACATCAAGGAATGGCTGCCTTTGACGCCGCAGCGCATCCGCGAATTGCGCTTCGACATGAGCAGCGGCGCCGGCCAGATCCGCGCCGTGTCGCGCCTGTACTTCTTCGACAAGTACGCGAAGATCCGCGACAAGATCCGCTTGAAATTGAAAGCCCTGAAGGCGGGCCTGTCGCACGAGCGCCAGTTGGCCGAACTGGGTCTGCGCATGGAAACGAACCGTTTCCGCATCGTCATCGTCGGTTCCGTTGCGGGTGGCACGGGTTCCGGCTCCTTCCTGGACATGGGCTTGCTGGCGCGCTGGCTGGCGCGCAGCGAAGTGGGCGCGGCCGACGTCGAGCTGATGCTGTTCTTGCCGACCGGCTACACCAAGGCCAACAAGGACCGGGTCGAGGCCAACGGCTACGCGGCGCTGATGGAGCTGGAATCGGCGATGATGGGCAACAAGGGCTATGTGGGCCGCTGGGATGCGTATGACCGTCCGGAACTGACGCGCGAGCCGTACAGCGAGGTTTACCTGATCGATTCGGGCAACCTTGCCCAGCAGCACACCAAGGATGTCAGCGACGTCTACCACATGGTGGCCGATTCGCTGTTCGAGGATTTCGCCTCGGCCGACTTCGCGCGCGCCAAGCGTTCGATCGCCGTCAACCAGGCGCAGCACAAGAATTCGCTGTACAACGCGCCCGTGCCGCAAGACCGCTTCGGCGACATGCGCCTGTATTTTTCGAAACGCTTTTCCTCGTTCGGCATGGCCGTGCTCGATACGCGCCAGGAAGCGGCGCGCGACGAGCGGGCCCACCGCTGGGCCGGCGCCATGCTGCAAGCGTTCTTTGGCGTGGGCGGCACGGATGCGGGCGCCAACCGGGCCACGGATACGCAACGCGATAATTTCCTCGCCGCCAATATGTTCCTGAAGGGCACGCCGTTCAGCGATTTCCCCGAATTTTCCGACAAGAGCATCGAACTGAAGCGCTCCAGCGGCGACTTCATCGATTTCCGCGTCGTCGACGAATTGCTGGAAGACCGCCACGGCCACTTGCTGGCCGGCGTGGAAAACCGCGTCAATACGCGCATCAACGATATCCGCACGGGTTTCGACCGCAGCGAATGGCCGGCGCAGGTGCGCGACGCCATGAAGCATTTGGAACGCGACGCCGTGCGCGACCAGGATTCCACGGCCGACACGACGGAAGACCGCATCAGCAAGCGGCGCCGCGAAGTGCTGGAAGACGTCAAGAAAGTCGTGCGCGACCAGCTGTATGGCTATCTTGATAATAAAGAATTCGGCGGCCTGGAATACGTGCTGTCGCTGGTGGAACAGATCAAGGACCGCATCGAGGCGCCGGGCAGCGGCTTGACGGCGCAGATCGGCAACAATGCCGAGCGCTACCGCGAAATCAAGGAAGCCGTGCGCTCGCGCGAATACGAGCGCCTGTTGAACAACCTGGAACAGACGCGCAGCACCTTCGGCTTCCTCAGCAATGGCGAAAAGCAGGCGGGCGTGGTGATGGACCATTTACGCACGGAAATGGCGAATGCGCTGAAATTCCATCTGCGCGCCAAGGCGGCGGACGAGTCCGTCCTCCTGCTGGGCGAGCTGTCGCGCTGGCTGGGCAACCGGGTCGGCGTCGATGCGCAAGGCCGCGCCCAGTGGAATGGCCTGGTGGGCGAGCTGCAATCGGGCCGCGAAGGCGTGCTGGCCATGCTGACGGAGTTGAAAACGGCCAATACCATCCTGCAAAAGGACCTGGACAAGGAACACGCGACCCTGATCGTCATTCCCGTCACGGAAAAAGACATCGCGCTGCCGTCGGCGGCCACCTTGCGCCAGTGGGCCGATGAAGCGTTCAAGGACATGGGCGGCTCGAAAGCGCTGTTCCCCATGTTGGGCGAACCGGCGCAACGGGCCTTGATCCTGGCCAAGGTTACGCGCATGGCGGAAAACATGATCGCTACTGCCGGCCTGGCGGAAGGGGCGACGAGCACGCCCGACCCGTTGTTCGAAGCGCTGGAACAGATGGATGTGTCCGAACGCCTGGACCGCTTCCGCAAGCTGCTGGCCTGCTCCATGCCGTGGATCGACGCCAATATGGCGGGCGACTTCACGGTCGTGTCGGACCAGTTCAAGTGCGTGATCGGCGTGGCCAATGCGGCCGCCTTCAAGGCGAAGTTCGGCGCCGAGCTCGAATCGTGCGTGCCGACCCAGGTGGGCATCACGGTGAGCCAGCTGGAAATCGTCGAAACGGGCATCCGCGGGCGCGCCGTCTGCTATTGCGAACTGGCCGGCGTGCCGATGACGGTGCTGCGCGGCCTGGAAGGCTGGCGCACCAGTTACCGCAAGGAAGGCGACAACGACAAGGCGCCGACCCACACGCATATTGATCCAACGCAATTCACGCACCCGATCGCGCCGAACACGGACGAGATGAAGCGCCTGGCGGAAGACTTCGGCGAATTCCTGCAAGCGATCATGCTGGGCGTGCTGACGCGCCACACGGGCCGGGTCGTGCCGCCGGGCCAGTACCAGTTTGCCGTCGAGCCGGGTGACTTGCGCCGCATCGGCAACGAACGGGCCATCCGCCAGAACGGCATGCCCGCTTCGTACGAGAAAAATATCGCCCTGCGCATCGAAGAAAAATTGACGGCGCTTGACGCCGTGCAGACGGCGGCCATGGCGGCGCTGGCAAAATACTACGAGCGGGGCGTGTATGCGCCCAAGCTGGTGGCGCAGGCCGATGGCTCGCAGCTGCCCTACATCGGCTTTGGCAGCGCCATTTCCGCCGAAGTGGGCACGCGCCTGCGCGAGTCGGCGCGCCGCAAGGGCATGGCCAGCGACGAGCTCGACCGCACGGTGCAAGCCTTGCTGGGACGGCTGAAGGAGTGGGCCAACGTCATCGGCGATTCCGACGGCGATGCCTACGACTGGGAAGTGCGCGAACCGGAAGCGGACGGCCAGCCGCGCCTGAAGTATGCGATCAAGCCGGAAATGCTGGAAGCGGGGCGCCTGGAGCAATTGCTGCGTCCGGCCGGAGCGGCGGCTGCCCCGGCGGCGGCCGCGTTCGGCATGGCGCCGCCACCACTGGGCGGCATGCCGCCGCCGCTGGTGGAATACCAGTACTTCCTGGGCATCAACGGCCAGCAGCAGGGACCGTTCACGGCCCAGCAGATCGTGCAGTACGTGCAGGCGGGACAGGTCGTGCCAGCCACGACCAAGGTGTGGCGCGCCGGTTTGCCGGCCTGGGCCGACCTGGCCCAGTTCCCCGAACTGGCGCCCTTGTTCCTCGGCGCGCCGCCACCGTTGATGCCGCCGCCCTTGTGAACGCTGGAATGACGTTGGAATGAAGGATTAGTTTTGGATATCTGCAACAAATGCAAGACGGGCCTGTGGACCGTTGTTAGCCATTGCCCGTACTGCGGTCACGCCATGGCGGGCGCTGCCAAGCCAGCCGCGGCTGTGCCGCCGCCGCTGCCCGTCCCTGCGCCTGCGCCGGCAGCGCCGCCACCTGCGCCCAAGCCGCCGCCCGTGCCGGTGACGCCTGCGCCTGCGCCGAAAGCGCCGCCGAAGCCGGCGCCAGTACCGCCAGCCAAGCCGGCGCCGCCGCAAGCGGCGCCGAAGCCCGTGCCCGCGCCTGTGCCTCCACCGGCGCCTGCCCCGGTAACACCGGTACCGCCGCCGCCACCGCCACGTAAGTGGCTGCGCTGGCTGGGCGCCGCCGCCGTGCTGGCGGCCGTCATCGTCTACATGAATGGCAAGCCGGGCGGCAAGAATGAATCGGCTTGCAACGACGCCATCGACAGCGGCTTGAAGCTGGTGGCAAATGGCAGCCTGGACGGCGCCCGGCAAAAGCTGGCGACGGCGAAGAATGTGTGCACGGGCAAGTCCAGCGCCAAGGCGGACGATTTGCAGGCGGCGATCGGCAAGGCTGGCGCCGCATCGGGCAGTTGCCAGCGGGGCGTGCGCGCCATCGAACGCCATATTGATGGCCATCAATTGCAAAGCGCGGCCAGGGGCATCGCCGCGCTCGACGCCGATTGCGCGGGCGCTGCCAGCGTGGATTCCCTGCGCAAGCAGCTGGCGCGCCAGCAAGCGGCAGCCGCGTCCGTGCTGGTGGGCGTGCGCCAGGCGCTGGACGGCAAGGATGCGACGGCGGCCGGCAATGGCATCGCCAGGCTGGAAGCCATCGACCGCGAAGCGGCGGAATTGCCGCAGTTGAGGGCCGATGTGCAGGCGCTGTCGGCGCCCGCGTCCGTTGTCGCACCGGTCCCGGCACCGGTGGAAACGGCACCGGCCCGCGTCGTGCCCACGGAACCGGCGCCCGCGCGCGCGGTCGAACGATCAGCGGTGGCCGAGCGCCGCCCGCAGGAAACGACGCCCGTCGACAGCGGCGCGGCCATGCGTAGCGAGATGGCGCAAGCGTTCTTGCGCGATGCCGAGCGTTCTTTGCTGGAAGGTAAGTTCGATGCGGCCAAGACGTATCTGGAAAGCGCGCGTCGCGTCGATCCGGGCAATGCGCGCATCGACAATCTGTCGCGCCGCATCCGCGAGCGCGAACGGCAAGTGCTGCAGACGGAAACAACGATCAATTAGTCATCTGGAGAGTCACCATGCTGAATCACACCACCTTGCGGACGGCCGCTGCGCTGACCATCGCGGCCATGCTGGCCGGCTGCGCCACGGCGCCGATGAATCCGAACGGCGTGCGGCAGGACAGTTCCTATCCGCAAGGTGGCGCCCAGGCTGCCACGGATGAGGACCCGTGCAGCGTGGGCGCGACGGCCGCGGCCGGCGCGGCCGTGGGGGCATTGCTGGGTGCGCTGGCGGGCGGCAAGAATGGCGCGCTGAAGGGGGCCGCCATCGGCGGCGGCCTGGCGGCGGCCGGTTGCCTGGCCATCAATGTCAATTCGCGCCAGACCAAGACGGCGGCGCAGGCGGACCGCGATTACATCCGCACGCGCGGCGCGCTGCCGCGCGAGCCGCAAGTGGTGTCGTACACGCCGCAGCTGAGCGCGTCGACCGTCAAGCGCGGCCAGCCGTTCAAGGTCAATTCCGTGGTGGAGCTGGTCAACGGCAGCGCGCAAAGCGTCAACGACGTGCGCGAAGAGCTGGTGGTGCTCGATCCGCAAGGCCAGCCCTTCAAGTCCGGTTCGAAAGCCTTGGCCAGCAGCAACAAGTCGGGCGGGCGCTTTGAAAACTCGTTCGAGCTGACCTTGCCTGCCGGCGTGTCGCAAGGCGTGTACGGCGTCAAGACGAATCTGTACGTGAACGGCAAGCTGGCCGCCACGCGCGACCTGCGCACGCAGCTGGTGATGCTGGACGACAATAGCGACGTAGCGCAGCAATTGGCGCAGCGGTAAAGGGAGATTGCCGGAGTATCAACGTCTCATCCAGTCGTAGCGAGCGGCGATGATTTGTGGCCGAGAAGCGCAGCGCTACTTTAGTAGCGCGAGCATCGCCGGCCGCAAAGCGCGCCGCGCAGTAGACTGGGTGAGGTGTCAGCTACGCGCCGCCGGCGTATCCGTGCTGGCGCCAGGCCTCGTAGACGACGACGGCCACTGTATTCGACAGATTCAAGCTGCGGTTGTCCGGGCGCATCGGCAGGCGGATACGCTGTTCGGCAGGAAAGCCGTCGCGCAGGGCCGGGTCCAGGCCTTTTGTTTCCGAACCGAACACGAACACGTCGCCGGGCAGGAAGGCCACGTCGCCGAACGGGCGCGAGCCGCGCGTCGTCATGGCGAACATGCGGGCCGGGTCGGGCTGGGTGTCGGCCAGGAACGCTGCCCAGTTCTTGTGCACCTTCATGTTGGCGTAATCGTGGTAATCGAGGCCGGCGCGCTTCATCTTGGAATCGTCGAGCGGAAAGCCCAGCGGTTCGACCAGGTGCAGCTGCGTGCCCGTGTTCGCGCACAGGCGGATGACGTTGCCCGTATTGGGCGGGATTTCAGGTTCTACCAAAACAACGTGAAACAAAATGCTCTCCTCATATATATAGCGAATCTGATGCGGTTCTAGTGCGGCGGCGTGCGCGCCACGACCAGGATGCTGACCCTGGCCGCCCCTGCGCTCTTGCAGGCGGTGGCCAGCGCGTGGACGGTATGGCCGCTGCTCATCACGTCGTCGACGATGCCCACATGGCATCCTTGCAACAAGGCCCCATGTTCGGGCGCGATGGCAAACGCGTGCGCCAGGTTGGCTTGCCGTTCCTGCGGCGCCACGCCGCTTTGCGCCCGGGTTTCGCGCACGCGCAGCGCCAGGCGCGGCTGTAAAGGCACGTCCAGCAGGCGCGCCAGCGGACGGGCAACTTCCAGCGCCTGGTTAAAACCCCGTTCGGCCAGCCGGGCCGGGCCCAGCGGCACGGGACACAGCAGTTGCGGCGCTTCCCACGCTTGCTGTTGCTGAATGGCAACATGCAACAGTTCTGCCAACAGGGGCGCCAGCGCCAGGCGCGCGCCGAATTTCAGCTGCAGCAGCAACTGGTCGACGGGCGCCGCATAGTCAAACGCCGCGACGGTGGCGTCATACGCGGGCCGCTGGCGCAAACAGCGTCCGCACAGCAGCGCCGCATCGTCGAGCGGATTGGCGCACTGGCGGCAGCGGGGGCGCCCTTGCGTCAGATATTGGGCGCGGCAGGGCGAACACAGCACTTCCGGGCAGCCCATGCCGCACAGCGCGCATTGCGCCGGCAGCACCGTGGCGCCCAGCCACAGGCGCAGCGCCTGCCAGGCGGCGTCAAGGCGGTGCCGGGTGGCGGTCCGCATCGCGATGGCGTCGTTCCATGTACACTGCCGACATTATCTCACCTCACCCGATTCAACATGCCAGTTCCCACCAGTCCGCCCAAAATGAGTGCGCCCATCGATGCGGTGCAAGTACGCGATTTCTTTTCCCGTCCGGCGCGCGTCGCGCCGTCGGACTTCCTGCGCCGCGAAGTGTCGGCACGCATGCACGAGCGCCTGGAGCTGGTGAAAATCACGCCGCACCGTGTGCTCGACGCGGGCTGCGGCCCCGGCGCGGATTTGGCGCAGTTGCAAAAAGATTATCCCGCAGCGCAGATTATCGGTCTCGATGCAGCGCAAGCGATGATGCAGGCGGCGCGCGCGCCCGCGTCGAAACTGGCCAGCCTGAACCAGTTCCTCAGCAAACTCTTGCCGGCCAAGGCGGGCGTGGATTTGTTGTGCGGCGACCTGGGCGACCTGCCGCTGGCGCAGGGCAGCATCGACCTCGTGTGGTCCAACCTGGCGCTGCACTGGCATGCCCAGCCCGACCGCGTGTTTGCCGAATGGCGGCGCGCGCTGCGCCTCGATGGCTTGCTGATGTTTTCCTGTTTCGGCCCCGACACCTTCCGCGAAGTGCGCGACGCCTTCGCCGAGGCGGACTTGTACCCGCACGCCTTGCCCTTCGTCGACATGCATGACTTTGGCGACATGCTCGTCGAGACAGGCTTTTCCACGCCCGTGCTGGACATGGAAATCATCACCGTCACCTACGACACGGCGGAAAAACTGCTGGCGGACGTGCGCGCCTTTGGCGGCAACCCGCTGACCACGCGCCGGCGCGGCCTGATGGGCAAGACGGCCTGGCAGCGCATGCTGGACGCGCTGGAAAAGAGGCGCCGTCCCGATGGCAAGCTGGGCCTGAGTTTCGAGGTGATCTATGGCCACGCCTTCCGTCCCGCACCGCGCGTGACGCGCAATGGCGAAGCCATCATCCGCTTTGATTTACCGCGCAAGCCTAAATAAAAGCATAAAGAAACCGACACTTGGTCGCCATCCGCGCATGGATGTTGCAGCAACCGTTGCAAAGCGCGCGGCGGCCGGGAGAAGGGTGCGCACAAAGCCGATTATTGCTTGATGGATTCAAGTTTACTTGATTATAATCGTTGATTGTTTGTCAGCTTGTTAAGTAGAAAAAACAAGGGCTGCATACAAAATAAAAAAAACAAAGCAAGACTAATTCGAAGTTACTGCATTAGTATAGTAACCATCTTCCACACGAGGCCATTTCAGTGTGGGGAAGAAAAACAGGGTTCCAGCATGGTTGCGCGCCGCCGTTTTTGCTGCCGCAGCCAGCATGGAATTCGCTGGTGCTTGACGCACATGGCCGCATTCCGGCCGTGTTGCTTTCATGGAGGAGCGGCAGCGGTCCAGTACGGAGAAGTCCGCAGCCGTTTAAAATATCATTATTTTTGGGTGGTTGGGGAAAACATGACACATGCAAAGCGACTTCAATCGTTGCTGCTCGGGCTGTCTTTGACAGCGTTTGGCATCGGGCGATGGGCCACGGCGGCACCGGCTGCCAGCACCTATCCCGGCACCGGCGGTCCCGTGCCGTTCGAAATGAATCTGCAACCGCCGGCGACACAGATCGCCCATGAAATCTACGATTTGCACACCCTGATGATGATCATCTGTCTGGTGATCTTCGTGGCCGTGTTCGGCGTCATGTTTTATTCCATCTTCAAGCACCGCAAGTCCCTGGGCCACAAACCGGCCACTTTCCACGAAAGCACCACCGTCGAGATCGCCTGGACCGTCGTGCCTTTCCTGATCGTCATCGGCATGGCCCTGCCTGCCACGCGCACCGTCGTCGGCATGAAGGATACGTCGAACGCCGACATCACCATCAAGGCCACCGGCATGCAGTGGAAATGGGGCTATGACTACCTGAAAGGCGAGGGCGAAGGCATTTCCTTCCTTTCCAACCTGGCTACGCCGCGTTCGCAAGTGGGTGCGCCGGGCGCGCCGCCGACGGAAAAACGGGGCGAAAACTACCTGATCGAAGTCGACAATGAAGTCGTCGTGCCGGTCAACAAGAAGATCCGCGTGGTGCTGACGGCCAACGACGTCATCCACGCCTGGTCCGTGCCTGCCTTTGGCGTGAAGCAAGATGCGATTCCCGGTTTCGTGCGCGACACCTGGTTCAAGGCCGACCATATCGGAACCTTCCGCGGCAATTGCGCCGAGCTTTGCGGCAAGGAACACGCATTCATGCCCATCGTCGTCAAGGTCGTCTCGGCCGACGATTACAAGGCCTGGGTTGATGTAAAACAAAAGGAAATGGCCGCATTGGCTGATGATCCAAGCAAGGTGTGGACCATCGACGAATTGAAGGTCAAGGGCGAGAAAGTGTATGCGGCCAACTGCGTGGTCTGCCACCAGGCGACAGGCAAGGGCGTGCCAGGTGCGTTTGCACCGCTGGATGGCTCGGCCGTGGTGAACGGTCCGAAAGCGGATCAGATCCACGTCTTGCTGAACGGGCAAAAGAGCGGCAAGTATCCCGCTGAAATGCCTGCATGGAAACAGCTGTCCGACACGGAAATTGCCGCAGTGATCACTTACACGCGCAATACCTGGTCGAACAAGGCCGCAGAGAACATCGTTCAACCAGCCGAAGTCGTGGCTGCACGCAAGTAATTAGGAGCCGCAGATGAGTACTAGCACGAGCACGAGTACCTTGGACCACGCCGATCACGACCATGCCCACGATCACCCGACCGGCTACCGCCGCTGGCTGTTTGCCACCAACCACAAGGATATCGGTACCCTGTACCTGTGGTTTTCGTTCATCATGCTGCTGTCGGGCGGCGTGCTGGCCCTGATGATCCGTACGGAACTGTTTCATCCAGGCTTGCAATTTTTCCACCCAGAATTCTTCAATCAACTGACCACCATGCACGGCCTGGTGATGGTGTTTGGCGCCATCATGCCGGCCTTCGTCGGCTACGCCAACTGGATGATCCCGCTGCAAGTGGGTGCATCCGACATGGCGTTTGCCCGCATGAACAACTTCTCGTTCTGGCTGCTGCCGCCGGCCGCGCTGCTGCTGGCCACGTCCTTCCTCGTGCCGGGCGGCGCCACCGCCGCCGGCTGGACCCTGTATGCGCCGCTGTCGACGCAGATGGGCCCTGGCATGGACATGGCCATTTTTGCCATGCATCTGATGGGCGCCTCGTCCATCATGGGTTCGATCAACATCATCGTCACCATCCTGAACATGCGCGCTCCTGGCATGACTCTGATGAAAATGCCGATGTTCTGCTGGACCTGGCTGATTACCGCGTATCTGTTGATCGCCGTCATGCCGGTGCTGGCTGGCGCCATTACCATGACCCTGACGGACCGCCATTTCGGCACGTCCTTCTTTAACGCGGCAGGCGGCGGCGATCCCGTCATGTACCAGCACATCTTCTGGTTCTTCGGCCATCCCGAGGTCTACATCATGATTCTGCCGGCTTTCGGCATCGTCTCGCAGATCCTGCCCGCGTTTGCCCGCAAGCCCCTGTTCGGCTATGCCTCGATGGTGTACGCCACGGCCTCGATCGCCATCCTGTCCTTCATCGTCTGGGCGCACCACATGTTTACTACCGGCATGCCGGTGACGAGCCAGCTGTTCTTCATGTACGCGACCATGCTGATCGCCGTGCCGACGGGCGTGAAAGTGTTCAACTGGATCGCCACGATGTGGAAGGGTTCGATGACGTTCGAGACGCCGATGCTGTTCTCGGTGGGCTTCATCTTCGTGTTTACCATGGGCGGCTTCACGGGCCTGATCCTGGCCGTGACGCCGATCGACATCCAGCTGCAGGATACCTATTATGTGGTGGCGCACTTCCACTACGTGCTGGTGGCCGGTTCGCTGTTTGCCCTGTTCGCCGGCTTCTACTACTGGTCGCCGAAATGGACGGGCCATATGTACAACGAGACGCGCGGCAAGATCCACTTCTGGCTGTCGCTGATCACGTTCAACGTGACCTTCTTCCCGATGCACTTCCTGGGCCTGGCCGGCATGCCGCGCCGCTACGCCGACTACCCGGCGCAGTTCACCGACTTCAACATGATCGCCTCGATCGGCGGCTTCGGCTTTGGCCTGATGCAGGTGTACTTCCTGTTCTTCGTTGTCTTGCCGACCATCCGCGGCGGCAAGGCTGCACCGGCGAAACCATGGGAAGGCGCGGAAGGCCTGGAATGGACCGTGCCGAGCCCGGCGCCTTTCCACACGTTTGAAACGCCGCCTACCGTCAAGTAATAATCCTCAAGTAATGCCAGTGTCACGGGCCGGCGCCGCTGCCGGCCCCTTTGAATAGAGTGCCTGCCATGACCGAAGTGAAAACTGAGCGCAAGAAACCGAACAACCTGCGTACGGGACTGATACTGGGGGCCCTGGCGGCCTTCTTCTTCCTGTCCGTCTTCGCCAAGCGGCTGTGGCTGTCGTGACGACGCCCCACCAACAGGAAACACGCGGCCTGAACCGCAAGATGCTGGGCAAGCTGCTCGTCATTGCCGTGCTGATGTTTGGCTTCGGCTATGCCCTGATTCCCGTCTACAAGCAGATTTGCGAAGTGATGGGCATCAACGTGCTGACGCAAAAAGATGGCACGGTGGCGTACGACAACAATACGCAAGTCGACACGACGCGCAGCATCACCGTCGAGTTCGACGGCAATGCGCAGGGGCCATGGCGCTTCCGCCCGACCGTGTCGAGCATGCAAGTGCATCCGGGCGAACTGGTGACCGTCATGTATGAAGTGGTCAACACGCAAAACCGCGTCGTCAATGCGCAAGCCATCCCCAGTTACGCGCCGCAGAGCGCCACGCCGCATTTCAAGAAGGTCGAGTGCTTCTGCTTCAAGCAGCAGACCTTGAAACCGAAGGAAGCGCGGCAGATGCCGGTGGTGTTCTTCCTCGATCCGGCCCTGCCGAAAGAGGTCAAGACCATCACCCTGTCGTACACGTTTTTCGAGATTGCCGGTCTGAGCCAGGCTCAGACGCCGGCCGTCCAATAGGAGAGTGTCATGGGCGAATCCGCCAAACCGGAAAAAGCGTCGTTCCTGTATTCGCTGCGGGCCGTCGTGTGGTCATTCACGGGTCTGCGCCGCAAGAGCGATTTCGACACGGATTCGGCCAAGCTCAATCCCGTGCACATCGTCATCGCCGGCTTCCTGGTGGTGGCTTGCCTGATCGGCATCTTGATTTCGATTGTTAAATTCGTCGTTTTATAAATTATAAAAAACCACCCTATAAGTTTTTGAGGAGATGATGATGAGTTCCAACCACGCCGCCGTACCCTATTATTTCGTGCCCGGCCCGTCGCGCTGGCCCATGCTGGGCGGCGCCAGCCTGCTGCTGACCATGATCGGCGCCTCGGCCTGGGTCAACGACGTCTCCTGGGGCCCGTACGTGAATTACCTGGGCATCGCCGGCATCCTGCTGGTGCTGTATTTCTGGTTCGGCGACGCCATCAGCGAATCGGAGCAGGGCCTGTACAGCGAGCGCATCGATCACTCCTTCCGCTGGAGCATGAGCTGGTTCATCTTTTCGGAAGTCATGTTCTTCGCCGCCTTCTTCGGCGCCCTGTTCTATGCGCGCAGCATCTCGATGCCGTGGCTGGCCGACCTCGACCACAAGGTGATCTGGCCCGACTTCGCCGCCCACTGGGGCAATACGGGCCCGGCCGGCACGGTGCAGGAATTCACCACCATGACGCCGTTCTGGATTCCAACCATCAACACGGCCTTGCTGCTGACGTCGGGTGTCACGCTGACCATCTCGCACCACGCGCTGCGCGCCGGCCACCGCGCCATGACGGCCCTGTTCCTGTTCGCCACCATCGTGCTGGGCGCCATCTTCATGGGCTTCCAGGTCTACGAATACATCCACGCTTACAGCGAACTGAACTTGAAATTGACGTCGGGCATCTACGGCGCCACCTTCTTCATGCTGACGGGTTTCCACGGCTTCCACGTGACCCTGGGCGCCATCATGCTGTCCGTCATCCTGTACCGCGTATTGAAAGGCCACTTCACGCCCGAGCACCACTTCGGCTTCGAAGGCGCCGCCTGGTACTGGCACTTTGTCGACGTCGTCTGGCTGGGCCTGTACGTGGTCGTGTATTGGTTATAATGGCGGGGCAGGGCGCGCGTGGTTGTTAGGCGCGCCGGCACCATAAAAAAAGCCGTACCGGGACATCCTGGGTACGGCTTTTTTCTTAGTATGAAGAATTTGCCAATCAGGCAATGTCGGGTGTTAATGAATTCCAGTGGGCTGGATGTAGCCAAGCTTGTGCGCCAGCAGGATCAGCAAAAACAGGGTGATCGACAAGCCCACGCGCAAGGCCAGCGCCTGCACGGTGCGGTTGCTCTTGCCCTTGTCGCGCATGAGAAAGAACAGGGCCGAGCCCAGGCTGCCCAGGATCAGGATGAAGGCAATGGCAACGAGGATTTTCATGGATGGTAGCGCCAGGCTAGAGGAGGTTTCATTGTAATGCGTATCCGCTTCCATTTTAGATGGATTCCATTTGTTGTAATGCTGCTACTGGTGGCCCTGGGGATATCCCTGGCGCAATGGCAGCAGCGCCGTGGCGACGAGAAAGTCGCCCGCGCCGCCCGCCTGGAAGCGGGCAACGTGGCCGCGCCGCTGTCCCTGACGGCCGCGCCCCTGTCGCCGGCCGATGCGCAAGCGATCGAATACCGCAGGGTCACCGTCACGGGCCATTTTCTTCCCGCCTGGACGGTGTACCTGGACAACCGCCCCTACAAGGGGCAAGCGGGCTTTCACGTGCTCACGCCCTTCCAGATCGACGGTTCCCCCATGCACGTGCTGGTGGCGCAGGGCTGGTTGCCGCGCAACAATGCCGAGCGCACGCGCATCCCCGACTACGCCACGCCCACGGGCACCGTCACCATTACCGGCATCGCGCGCCTGAACGCGGGCCATGTGATGGAGCTGGGCACGGCGCCGCCCCTGGCGCCGCACGCCATCGTGCAAAATGCCGATATCGCCCAGCTGGCCCAGGCCAGCGGCCTGGCCTTGCAACCTTTTATCCTTGAACAAACAGCTGATCCAGTCGATTCGGCAGCCACGACGCCAGCGTCCAGCCAGCTTCCCGTGCGCGACTGGCCGGCGCCGGACCTGGGCGCCGACAAGCACCGCGGCTATGCATTCCAGTGGTATGCACTGGCACTGATGGCTTTTCTATTTTTTGTCTTTACAGGATTTCGACGTGCAAACAAACAGCCCTGAAGCAACGCAAGACAGCAGCAATAAACAGGTACAAGGACGGTGGAAACTGCTGGCTGTGGTGGCCGTATGCGCCTTTCCCATCATCGCTTCGTATTTCACGTATTACATCATCAAGCCCACGGGCCGCAACAACTACGGCGCCCTGATCGACCCCCGTCTGTACCCGATACCGGAAGCCCAGCTGCAGGTGGCGGAACTGGACGGCAAGGCGTCGCCGCTGGCGCAATTCAAGGGCAAGTGGGTGCTGCTGCAAACTGGACCGTCCGATTGCCAGGAAACATGCAAGAAGCAATTGTTTGACATGCAACAACTGCGCCTCATGCAGGGCAAGGAGCGCGAGCGTCTGGAACGGGTCTGGCTGGTGACGGATGCGCAGCCGCTCGACACCCTCGTGATGCGCGAATTCGACGGCACCAGCATGCTGCGCGTCAATAACGACGCCCTGAAAGCCTGGTTGCCCGTGGAGGCGGGCGGCAAGACGAGCGACCATCTGTATTTGATCGATCCGCTGGGCAATCTGATGATGCGCTTCCCGAAGGACGCGGACCCGAACAAGATCAAGAAAGACATCGCCAAGCTGCTCAAAGCTTCGGCGATCGGTTGAGGGGACCGCATGCCGACGATGCATCTCTCCGCGCTGGCCCAGCTGGGCTTGACTGGTCTGCTGGTGGCGCTGCTGCCGCTGACCATGGTCTGGGTGTCCGCGGACGCCAATAAGTACCGCAAGCTCGTATGGATCGCCGTCTTCCTGACGGTCGACCTGATCATGTTTGGCGGTTTTACGCGCCTGTCCGATTCCGGCCTGGGTTGCCCTGACTGGCCTGGCTGTTATGGTTCTGCCAATCCTTTCCTCGCGCACGAGCACATCGTGGCGGCGGAAACCCTGATGCCGACGGGCCCCGTGACGGTGGTCAAGGCGTGGATCGAAATGACGCACCGCTACCTGGCCATGGCCATTGGCGTCTTGATCGTGGCGATGATGGTGCAGGCGTGGCGCCAGTGGAAGAAAAGCAAGCGGCAGGAATTCGCCCCCGCGCTGCCGACGGCGCTGTTCCTGTTCGTCTGCCTGCAGGGCGCGTTCGGCGCGTGGACCGTCACCCTGAAGCTGCAACCGGTGATCGTCACCATCCACTTGCTGCTGGGCATGGGCTTGCTGGCCATGCTGACGTGGCTGGGCGGACGCCAGGACCATGCCGTGGCGCCTATCAAGCGGGCCGATGCGGACGCGTCCGTGCTGCGCCCCGTGCGCGCGCTGGCCGTCATGTCGCTCGTGCTGTTGACGGTGCAGATCGCGCTGGGCGGCTGGGTGAGCACCAACTACGCCACCCTGGCGTGCACGGATTTCCCCCTGTGCGGCGGCAAGGTGATTCCGGAAATGGATTTCGAGCATGGTTTCCATTTGTGGCGCGAACTGGGCAAGACGGCCGCCGGCCATTACTTGCCGTTTTCCGCGCTGACGGCCATCCACTGGGTGCACCGCAATTTCGCCTTCATCGTGCTGGCCGGCATCGGCTATACCGTGTTTCGCGCATGGAAACTGCCGTCCTTGCGCGGCACGGCCCGTTGGGTGGCGCTGGTGCTGGCCCTGCAGGCGGCCACGGGCCTGGCGACCATCTACCTGAGCTGGCCGCTGTCGATTGCCGTCATGCATAACGGCGGGGCGGCGCTGCTCGTGTTATTGCTGACCATGTTAAACTACAAGGCTAAATTCCAACTCGATGTCGCGCGCAATGTTCAGCGCGCTTGCGCCGCCGCGCCAGTGCCCTCGGCACCAGCCAGTCCTTCCCGTACCGCATAAATGACTACTCAGACCATCAGCCGTAAACCCTCCCCCCGCATCGCCCAGTATTGGGCGCTGACCAAGCCCCGCGTGACGCAACTGGCCGTGTTTTGCGCCGTCATCGGCATGTTCCTGGCCAGCGAAGAGTTGCCCGACTGGCACGCGGTGGTGTTCGGCACCATCGGCATCTGGCTGCTGGCGGGCGCCGCGTTTGCCGTCAATTGCCTGGCCGAGCGCGAAATCGACGCGCGCATGGCCCGCACGGCGCGCCGTCCCATGGCCATGGGCGACATCACGGTGAAACAGACGGTGGTGTTCGCATTGGTGATCGGCGGCCTGGGCATGGCGATTCTGTACCACCTCGTCAATCCGCTGACCATGTGGCTGACCTTTGTCACCTTTGTCGGCTATGCCTTGATCTATACCATGGTGCTCAAACCGGCCACGCCGCAAAATATCGTCATCGGCGGCCTGTCCGGCGCCATGCCGCCCGCGCTGGGCTGGGCGGCCGTCGCCAACGACGTGCCGATGCAGGCCTGGCTGCTGGTCCTGATCATTTTCGTCTGGACGCCGCCGCACTTCTGGGCGCTGGCCATGTACCGCCGCGACGATTACGCGCGCTCGGGCTTGCCCATGCTGCCCGTCACGCACGGCTTGAAGTTCACGCAATTTCACGTCTGGCTGTACTCGATCGCGCTGGCCGCCACCACCTTGCTGCCGTATGCCGTGCGCATGAGCGGCCTGATCTACCTGGCTTCGGCCGTGGTGCTCAACGCCGGCTTCCTGTATTACGCGTGGAAGATGTACCGCCACTACACGGACTTGATCGCGCGCAAGGCCTTTACGTTTTCCATCATCTACCTGGCCTTGCTGTTCGCGGCTTTGCTGGTCGACCACTACATTCCCCTCGGAACATGAAAAAAACCCTGACACTGTTGCTGGCGGCCGCACTGGTCGCCATCCTGGCCGGCTGCGGCAAGCCGGCCGCGCCCAAGCTGGCCTTCAAGAACACGGACGTGACGGGCCTCGGCTATGCGCGCGAGTTCGCGCTGACGGACCACACGGGCCACCCGCGCACCCTGGCCGACTACAAGGGCAAGCTGGTGCTGATGTTCTTCGGCTACACGCAATGCCCGGACGTCTGCCCCACCACCATGGCCGACATGGCCCAGGTGATGCAGGAAATGGGTCCGCAGGCGGAGCAGGTGCAAGTGCTGTTCGTCACCGTCGACCCCGAGCGCGACACGCAGCAATTGCTGGCGCAGTACGTGCCCGCCTTCGACAAGCGTTTCGTCGGCCTGTACGGCGATGCGGCCGCGACGGCCAAGGTGGCCAAGGAATTCAAGGTGTATTACGCCAAGGTCGAGGGCGAGACGGACGAAAGCTACACGGTCGACCACACGGCCGGCACCTATGTCTTCGACCGCGAAGGCAAGATCCGCCTGTTCGTGCGCCACGGCGAAAAGCCGGCCGCCATCGCGCACGATCTTAAACTTCTGCTATCCTGACCTGGTCGCGCCCCCGGGCGCCATCTTCAGGATACGCAGTACATGGATAAACGTTTCGAGCCCCACGCCCGTCTGGCAGCCATCATCTTTTTGTTGATCGGCTGCTTTTTCGTCTTGCGGCCCTTCCTCGCCGCCATGCTGTTTGCCGCCTGCGTGGGCATTTCCAGCTGGCCCCTGTATCTGCTCCTGCTCGAACGCCTGAAAGGCCGGCGCAACTGGGCCGCCGCCATCATGACCCTGTCCCTGATCCTGGTCATCGTGCTGCCGCTGGCCCTCGTCACCTACAACCTGGCCGACAATGTGTCGCGCATCTATGAACAGCTGCGCGCGGCGCTGGAATCGGGCGGCCTGCATCCGCCGGCCTGGCTGGCCAGCATTCCCGTGGTGGGCGAAACCATCGACGGCTATGTGCAGCGCCTGCTGGCTGACCGCGAGGAATTATTGAATTTGGGTAAGACCATGCTGGAACCGGCGCGCCACTTCCTCGCTTCCGGCGGCATCCTGCTGGGCACGGGCCTGGCGCAGACCAGCCTGGCCGTGTTCGTCAGCTTCTTCCTCTACCGCGACGGCCAGCAGCTGAGCCGCGCCCTGATGACGGGCGCCGGCCGCATCATCGGCGACAGCGCGCCCGGCGTGGGCCTGACCATCAGCCGCACCGTGCGCGGCGTCATGTACGGCTTGCTGGGCACGGCGCTGGCGCAAGCGCTGGTGGCGGTGGTGGGTTTCCTGATCGCCGGCGTGCCGGCCGTGGCGCTGCTGGGCGTGGCCACCTTCATCTTTTCGCTGATCCCCGTGGGCCCGCCCCTGATCTGGGGCGGCGCCGCCATCTGGCTGTTTACCGACGGGCAGACGGGCTGGGGCATCTTCATGCTGGTGTGGGGCGCGCTGCTGATCAGCGGCGTGGACAACGTGGTCAAACCCATGCTGATCAGCCGCGGCAGCAGCTTGCCGTTCCTGCTGGTGCTGCTGGGCGTGCTGGGCGGCGTGCTGGCCTTCGGCTTCGTCGGCATCTTTATCGGCCCGACCCTGCTGGCGGTACTGTACAGCTTGCTGCAAACGTGGACGGTGGGCGAAACCACCGTGCCGCAGGGCAAAGATACGCTTACCTTGAAAAAAGATTAATCGCGCAAGTCCGCATCGAGGTCGCGTTCCTGTTTCGGGATCACCTTGATCAGCACGATGCGGGGCCCGTTCATCTTCTTGACGACGATGTCGAAGTCGACGAAGGTGATGCGCTGGCCCTGCTTTGGAATATCTCCCAGCTTGACCATGATCAAGCCGCCCACCGATTCCACGTCGTCCAGCCCCAGTTCCTCGTTTTCGATATCGATGCCGAGGATGCGTTCGAGCGAAAAGATGGGCAGGCTGGCCTTGCCGATCAGGGTGCCGTCGCTTTGCTTGAGCCAGTCGTTTTCATTGCGGCGGAATTCATCGCGGATTTCGCCGACCATGGCGCCGAGCAAGTTATCCAGGGTGATGAACCCCAGCGGACGCTTGCCCTTTTCGCCGATCAGGGCGAAGTGGGGCGCGCCGTCGCGAAAGCGGCGGAACAGCTCCAGCGCCGGCGTGCGCGCGGAAATGACGTCCACGGGACGCAGGAAGGGCGTGAGCGAGGTGATGGGTTTACCCGCCTGCTGGGCAAAGAACAGGTCCTTTAAGTGCACCACGCCCAGCACGTCGTCTTCATTCGTGTCGAAATACGGGTAGCGGCTGAAGCGGTTGCGCAGCACCGTGTCGAGGTTTTCTTCCAGGGTGTTGGACGCGTGCAGGGCGATCACTTCATTGATCGGGCGCATCAGGTCCGATACCGTCATTTGTTCGAAATCAAGCGACTGCGCCAGGATGTTGCGCTCGTCGCGCGTAAATTTCTCGCCCGGCTGGCTGGTGCGCAGGATCAGTTTCAGTTCTTCGGACGAATAATGGGCGTCGTGGCCGCCCTTGCCGGACAGGCCCGCCAGGCGCAGCACCCAGTTGGCGCTGGCGTTGAGCAGGTAGATGGCCGGGTACATGGTCCAGTAAAAGCCGTACAGGGGAATCGCGCTCCACAGGCCGACAGCTTCCGGGTTGCGGATGGCCATCGATTTGGGCGCCAGTTCGCCCACGACGATGTGCAGGAAGGAAATCACGCTGAAGGCGACGACGAAGGACACGCCGTGGATCAGCTCTTGCGAGGTGACGCCGATGGCGCCGAACAGGGGCTCGAGCAAGCCGGCGAAGGCCGGTTCGCCGACCCAGCCCAGGCCCAGCGACGCGAGGGTGATGCCCAGCTGGCAGGCGGACAGGTAGGCGTCCAGCTGGCCATGCACCTTGGCCAGGATGCGGCCCCGCAGCCCCTGTGTCTTGGCGATGGCGCGGATGCGCGTGCGCCGCAAGGTGACGATGCCAAACTCGGCGGCAACAAAAAAACCGTTCAGCGCGACCAGGAAGAGGGCGAGCAGGACTAGCAAGACATTGTGCATGGGGGCGCTGAAGATGGGCTGTAAAAACGACATCTTAAACGACGAAGGGCGCCATAGCCTAATTTAGCCGCGCTCGCCGCCCGTGCGGGCGGGCGGGCGCGGCAGGTTTTTCACGCTTGTTCAGTCTTTGGCCGCCGTTTGCGGCCCGCCGCGCATGGCAAACACCATGACGGCCGAGACCACCGCCGGGATGGCGACGACGAGGAAAATCGTGCTGTTGGGCCAGTTCAGGCGAATCAGCTCGCCACCGAGCACGGGGCCGATGATGGAGCCGATGCGGCCCACGCCCAGGCTCCAGCCGATGCCCGTCGAGCGCAGGGTGGTCGGATAGTAGCTGGCCGCCAGGGCGTTGACGGCCGGCTGGCCACCCACCACGCAAAAGCCGGCGATGAAGATCGTGATGAACAGGAAGGCCAGCGACACGTCCGGGCGGCCGATCAGGGCGATGGCGACGGCGGCGACGAGGAAGCACGGCAGCAGGATGCGGCGGAAGCTGGAGCGGTCGATCAACTGGCCCATGACGAGGGTGCCGATGGTGCCGCCCACTTGCAGGGCCGTGCCGGCCAGCACGGCGTTGGCCGTCGACAGTCCCGCTTCCTTGGCAATCGTCGGCAGCCAGTTCGACAGGAAATACAAGTTCAGCAAGTTCATGAAGTTGATGACCCACAACAAAATCGTCATCTTCGCGCGGCCGCCCGTAAACAATTGCAGCACGGGCGCGCCCTTGTGTTCCTTTTCATGCACGACATACTGGGTTTCGGCCGTGATGCTGACCGTCGGGTCGATGCGCTTGAGCCACTTGGCGACTTTATCCAGCTTGCGTTTCTTCAATACCAGGAATTGCATCGATTCCGGCAGCAGGAAGAACATCAGCACGCCGATGACCAGCGGCACGACGCCGCCCACGTAAAACACGGATTGCCAGCCGAACGCGGGAATCAGCGCGGCGGACAATAAACCGCCCAGCACGGCGCCCAGGGTAAAGCCGCACGAGACGAGCATCATCAGGGTGACTTTCTTGCGCAGGGGGCTGTATTCGCCGGCCAGCGCCATGGCGTTCGGCATCACGGCGCCCAGGCCCAGGCCCGTGATGAAACGGATCAGCTGCAATTGTTCGATGGTGGTGGCCAGCGGCGTGACGAGCATGCACAGCGAAAAGAAGATGGTCGAGCCGATCAGCACGGGACGGCGGCCGAACTTGTCGGCCGTGATGCTGAAGACGAGCGAGCCGACCAGCATGCCCAGCAAGCCCGCGCCGAACACGGGGCCCAGGTTGGCCTTGCTCACGTGCCAGTCGGCAATGATGGCGGGCGCCACATAGCCCATCGCCTGCACGTCGAAGCCATCCATGATGACGCACAGCCCGCACAGGATCAGCATGCCGATCTGGAAGGAACCGATCTTGTTGTTGTTGATGAGATCGGGAATATCGATCGTCTTGCCTGCCGTGGACATGGTGCCGCTCCTGTTTTTTATGGTGGTCGCGCCCTGCCGGCGAGGGAGGGGCGCGTGTTTGTCTCAGGCTTCATTACAATCGCTTTTGATTAATTATTCAAACGTTATTTTCGAATGGATTTATCAGGTTTCCTTGTGAATCTTCGGCTGGCCCTGGATGGCCGCGAGGATGACGTCGAGGGCCGGATGCATGATCTTGCGCTCGTTGGAAATGACGTAAAACTGCTCGCGCAGGGACGAGGCGTCGCCGACCAGCACGGCGCCGAATTGTTCTTCGATATCGGCCGCCAGGCTGGCGGAGGCGAAGAACAGGCCCAGGCCCTTGCGGCCGAACGCGTTGAGCATGGCGTTGTCCTCGAATTCGCCGACCACGTCGGGACGCACGCCTTGCTGCACCATCCATTCGTCGATGCGCCCGCGCAAGGCGTTGTTGCGCGCGGGCAGTAAAAAGGGGGCGCCGTGCAGGCTGTGCGGGAAATTGTCGCGGTACTGGGCGGCCAGCGCGGGGATGCCGAACAGCTTCATGGCGCTCTCGCCCCACAGGTGGCTGGACACGCGCAGGCTGGCGCCGGCCGGCACGGCGCGGTCCGTCAACACCAGGTCCAGCTTGTGCAGGGCCAGGTCGGCCAGCAGGGATTCGAATTCATCTTCCAGGCATACGAGCTTGACGGGCTTGTCCAGGCTGCGCGTGGCGTCGAGCATGCGGTACGCCATCAGTTTCGGCAAGGAATCGGAAATGCCCACCGTCAGGCGCATCTTTTCCGCGTCGGTGTCGGCCAGCGCTTCCTGCATCTGCTCGCCCAGCAGGAAAATCTGGTCCGCGTAGCCGAGCGCCAGCCGGCCCGCTTCCGTCGGCACCAGGCGCCGCCCCTGCGGCTGCAGCAGCGACTTGCCCAGTTCCTTTTCCAGCAGGGCCAGCTGGGTGCTGATGGTTTGCACGGCCAGTCCCAGCCGTTCAGCCGCGCGCGTCACGCCGCCTTCCTTGGCGACCACCCAAAAGAAGTACAAATGGCGGTAATTGAAACCGGTGGTTTTCATCGCTGCATCCTCTATCTTCTGTTTTTACGAAGTAATGCTTCCATTATCTTCTATTTTTAAATGTGTCACACGTCCCTATACTACGTTCCATTGAATTTGGATAAAGGGGAACTATCGATGAAACATTTCAGAGTGTCATTTCTAGTGACATTTATCTGCCTGGGCATTTCCGCCTGGTGGGGTTACACGCACGGCGGCGTGCAGACGATGCTGGCGGCGCTCGGTATCGCGGTGATCCTGGGCGTGATGGAAGTCTCGCTGTCGTTCGACAACGCGGTGGTCAACGCCTCGGTGCTGAAGAACTGGGACAAGTTCTGGCAGGGCTTGTTCCTGGGCGTCGGCATCATCATCGCCGTCTTTGGCATGCGTCTGGTGTTCCCGCTGGTCATCGTGGCGCAAGCGGCCGACCTGGGCTTGATGGAAGTATGGAATCTGGCACTGAGCAATCCTGAACAGTATTCGATGCACCTGACGAATCACCATGCGGAAGTGGCGGCCTTCGGCGGCATCTTCCTGCTGCTGGTGTTCCTGAACTTCCTGCTGGACTCGGAGAAGGAAACGCACTGGCTGGGCCGTATTGAAGAAAAACTGGGCGCGCTGGGCAAGATTTCGTCGATTTCCGTGATGATCGCGCTGGGCACCCTGATGGCCAGCCTGTCGATGATCGAAGAAGGCCAGAAACTGGTGGTGCTGACGGCCGGCCTGTGGGGTATTTTGACCTACGTGGGCGTCGATGTGGTCAGCGGCTTGCTGGAAGGTGATAACGGCGACGGCAACGTGGGCGACATCGTCAAGCGCGGCGGCATTGGCGGCTTCCTGTACCTGGAAGTGCTCGACGCCTCGTTCAGCTTTGACGGCGTGATCGGCGCGTTTGCCATCACCAAGGATGTCGTGATCATCATGCTGGGCCTGGCTATCGGCGCGATGTTCGTGCGTTCGATGACGGTGTTCCTGGTGCGCAAGGGCACGCTCGACGAGTTCGTTTATCTGGAGCACGGCGCGCACTATGCGATCGGTATCCTGGCCGTGATCATGTTGGTCAGCATGAAGTTCCACATTCCCGAGATTTTCACGGGTCTGATCGGCGTGGCCTTCATCCTCGCCTCGCTGTGGTCGTCGATCCGCTACAAGCGCAGGATGGCCCTCGAAGAAGGCCGGCCGGAAGCGCTGGAAGCGGTCAAGGCAGTGTAAAGAATGCGCGACAAACGACTACACCCGTTTGTCGGCAAGTTGTAGCAAGCGTCGCCGCCGGCCTGGGGAGTCAGGCCGGTGGAGGACGCCAGGTGTTTGGTCTTACACAACCCACATAGGAGTAATACATCATGGCAATCAGTCTGCAAAAAGGCGGCAACGTCAACCTGAGCAAGGAAGCCCCTGGCATTTCGAAGATGATCATCGGCCTGGGCTGGGATGCCCGCGCCACCGACGGCGCCGCGTTCGACATCGACGGTTCCGTGTTCCTGCTGAAGGCCGACGGCAAGGTTCGCGCCGACGTCGACATGATTTTCTACAACAACCTGAAATCGAGCGACGGCTCCGTCACCCACTCGGGCGACAACACCACGGGCGCCGGCGATGGCGACGATGAAACCGTCGTCGTCGACCTGGCCACGGTGCCAGCCGAGATCGACAAGATCGCCGTCTGCGTGACGATTCACGATGCCGAAGCGCGCAAGCAAAACTTTGGTATGGTATCGAAGGCGTACGTGCGTTGCGTGAATGCCAACGGCAACACGGAAATCGCCCGCTTCGACCTGTCGGAAGACGGTTCGGCGGAAACGGCCATGGTCTTCGGCGAAATCTACCGCAATGGCGGCGATTGGAAATTCAAGGCCATCGGACAGGGATATAAAGGCGGCCTGGGCCCCCTGGCAGCGTCGTTCGGCGTCGGCGTCTAAGGTAACCACACCAAACCTACTGCGCGGTGCGCTTTGCGGCCGGCGATGCTCACCGTACTAAAGTACGGTTGCGCTTCTCAGCCACAAATCACATCCGCTCGCTACGGTTTTGTGCGGTACCGTTACGCTGCATTAAGGGTGGTTCACTATGTAGACCGCCGCCATCACCATCATCGTTGAGGAAGGAATAGGTATGCCAGTTTTCAATATTACCGGGGACGTCGACCCGTTCCTGCATGTGTCGCTTGCCAAGGGCGAGAAGATTTATTGCGAATCCAATGCGATGGTGATGATGGAAACCAATCTTGAGCTGAAAGGCAAGATGACGGGCGGCATAGGCGCCGCGCTGATGCGCACCTTTGCCAACGGGGAATCGTTCTTTCAGCAGCATATCGAGGCCATGCGGGGCGACGGCGATTGTCTGCTGTCGCCCACCTTGCCCGGCGCGATGCGGGTGCTCGATGTTGGCGCCCAGCAATACATGATCAGCGACGGCGCCTTCGTGGCGGCCACGTCTGGCGTGGAATTGAAGGTGCGCACGCAAAGCCTTGGCAATGCGCTGTTTGCCCAGAGCGGTGGTTTTTTCATCACCGAGACGGCAGGCAGCGGCCAGTTGGCGGTATCCGGTTTTGGCGCGATGTCGATACTCGAAGTGACGCCTGGCAAGGACGTGGTGATCGATAACTCGCACGTCGTGTGCTGGGACAACCGCCTGCAATACGAAATTTCCATGACGACCGGCAGCAGCGGCGGCTTTCTGGGTAACCTGATCAACAGCCAGACCAGCGGCGAGGGCATGGTGCTGAAGTTTTCAGGCACGGGAAAAATCCTCGTGTGTTCGCGCAACCGCGCAGCCTTCCTCGCCTGGACCCAAAGCAAGCCGGCGTAATCAAGCAGTAACCAACCAAACAGGAGCTATGCGTATGTCTGTCAATTTGAGCAAGGGCCAGAAGATTTCTCTGGACAAAGAAGCTGGTACCACCCTGACCCGTATCACCATGGGCCTGGGCTGGGATGCGGCCAAGACCAAGGGTTTCCTCGGTTTCGGTTCGAAGACGGAAGCCGTCGACCTGGACGCTTCGTGCGTCATGTTCGACGACAACAAGAGCACGTCCGACATCGTCTGGTTCCGCCAGCTGAAAAGCAAGGACGGCAGCATCGTCCACACGGGCGACAACCGCACGGGCGCGGGCGATGGCGACGACGAACAGATCAATGTCGATCTGTCGAAGGTGCCGGCGCACGTGAAAAGCCTCGTCTTCACCGTCAACAGCTTTACTGGCCAGAACTTCTCGCAGGTGGAAAACGCCTATTGCCGCATCTTGAATGCCAGCAATAACCAGGAAGTCGCGCGTTTCAACCTGTCTGTGCAAGGTTCCCACACGGCACAGATCATGGCCAAGCTGTACCGCCATAACGGCGAATGGAAGATGCACGCCATCGGAGAAAACGGCAACGGTCGCACGTTTGACGACTTGATGCCCCAGATTTCCGTGCATCTATAAAGGTCTGGCCAAATCTGCTGCGCGCCGCGATTTGCGGCCTGTGATGCTCACTGTGCATTCGCACAGCTGCGCTTCTCGGCCGCAACTCGCATTCGCTCGCGACGATTTTGCCAGACTTTATTAAGGAGCAGTACGCAGCGGGCGGGGGACGGACCGGATACCGGCCCTTGTCCGCTGCTCTATATTGAAGGAGAGTATGTCGTGATGCGATTGCTGATAGCCTTGCTACTTCCGTGTCTCACGTTTTTCATGCTGGGGCGCCCGCTGGCCGGTGCCGCCGCCTTGATCTTGCAGTGCACTGTGATCGGCTGGGCGCCGGCGGCCCTGTGGGCCCTGTACACGGTGAACCAGCATAAGACGGAGCAGGAACTGGAAGGTGCGTTAAGCCGCAGCTACATGCGCAGGCGTAGTCGGTTGATCTAAATCAACCGGGCGCCAGGTATCCTTGCGCTAAAGCCCGCACGAGCGATCGTGCGGGCTTTTTTGTGCGCGCTCACTTCTTGCAGCGGATCGGCACGTTCACGGAATTGCCGTCCGAACTCAGGTTGCGGTACTGCAAATCTTCGCTTTCGATGGCGAAGCGGGGCACGGCGTGGACATAGCGCTGCTTGCAGACGGTGTCGTCATTGATCAGCTGGCCCGCCAGCATGTAGTCGCACAGGGCGAAGCGCGATTCCTCGTCGTCGAGGATCAGCACGCGCGCGGCGCTGTACAGGGCCGATTGCAACACTTCCGGGCTGCAATTTTCCGGGCCCGTCAGCTTCAGATGGGTTTTCGTCTGCGTGGCCAGCCGTTGCAGCTTGACGAGGGCGGCGCGCTCTTCCTTGCGGGCACTGTCGACGTGTACGTCTTCGCTGGCCAGGCGCAGCGCCAGCGAGGCAATTTGATCGATGGAAATGTGCCAGGCAAAGCCTTCCAGCCGCGTGCGGATCTGGCCCGGCAAGGGATCGGCCGCATCGACTTCGCAGCGGTACTGGCCCAGGTGGGGGCGGCACAGCACGGGGATGGCAAAGGCCGAGGTGCGCTTGCTCTTGACGAATTTCTGACTCAGGTCGCCAAAGTTTTCATGCGTGATGGTATCGAAGCGGGCTTGGCCAAAGCCCATCTTGACGAGGTTTTCCTTGCGCTGGCGCGAAAACAGGGCGTCGACGGCGTCGTAGATATTCTTGTTGAAGATGCGGTCCAGCGGCTGGCGCTCGTCCGACATCTTTTCAAAGACGGCGCTGGAATTGGGCGCGTTGGCATCGATGGAAATGAGGATGAAGGGCTTGCTGTTCAGGCGCGGCGGCACGACGGCCATGTCGTTGCCGTACAGCTGAGTCAAGGCCACGTCCCACAGGGTTTCCACGCCCAGGTTGTCGGCCGCGCCGCCATCGAACAGGTGCACGTAGGACGGCGATTCGCGCGACTCGGAACCGAGTTCCGGCACGAAACTGTTTTTCGGACGGAAACGCTCGAAGGTGACGGAATCGAACACGCCGGGAAAGGCGGCCGAGGTGGCCACGGCCGTGGCCAGGCGGATATCCTGGATCGGCGAATGCAGGGTGCTGTAGAAATACTCGTAGGAAAACACCACGCGCTTGCCGCCATCCGTGGCGTCCGTCGCGTTGGCCAGGAAGATGGGGCCGCCGTGCGGCAAGTCCTGGTAGGTTTTCTTGTCGTACAGCACATCGTCCAGCACGTCGGACAGGAACGAGGTGCGCGTCTTGTTCGTCAACAACATCGTCGTCAGGTTGGCGGGTTTCAAGATGGTCTGGCCAAAGAAATCCGTTTTCAGCTTGCTGCGCAGCAAGGGCCAGTCTGTCTGCTTGCCATGCAGCGCATAGTAGCCGCCCGCGATGGCGCCGCCCGAGACGCCGGAAATGGCCGAGGCGCCGCTGACGAGGCCGAACTGCTCCAACTGTTCCAGCGAGGCGGCCGAGAAATTGGCTGCGCGGCTGCCTCCGCCGGACAGGGCGATGCCGATGAAGTGGTCGTTGGGCATGGGATTCTGGATACGCGCCTTGGGCGCGTCGATGCGCAGGCGCGGGGTTTCCTGCACGGTAAACGTGCGGTTTTCGACGCCGCTGTTGGGGCGCAGGGCGAGTACCGTGCAGCCGCTCAGCAGCGCAACGAGGATAAATGGGGCGAACAAACGTGGATGCATGCGTGATCTGTGCGTAGTCAGGGGTTGGGATACGGACGGAAACGTGTGCGATTCTAGCAAACCCGGCAACAATCACCTATTCAGCTGATAAGCGGACAGGGCAGCGCTGCTGCGCGCAGGCATGGCCCGTGCGCCAGCCCGCCCGGGGCCAGCGGCCACAAGCCATCGTCATTGATCTGCATCAATGGCGGTGCGTCCGCTGGCAGCAGGACCGCCGGAGCGCCTCTTGGTGGCGTAACTTAATGCCGCAGCATCACGCCGATGGCGATGCAGGCCACGATCGCCAGGCTCATGGCGAGGCTGTAGGCGACCATCAGCAGCAGCCAGCGGCAGACGGTGGCGAGTTTGCCGCTTGGATACACGCGCCACATGGCCCAGGGCAGGTAGGCCAGCAGCCAGGCGCCGAGCACGAGGCGGACCAGGTCGACGGGGATGAGGAGCATCAGCGCCATCGTGATGAAGGCGAAGGCATTCGTATGCAGGGCGAACAGGAAATGCTCGCCATAGCGCCGTCCGCTGCCCAGGTAGAGGATTTTCAGGAACAGGGCGAACAGCGGCATCAGGCAAAACATGGCGTACGGCGCGTAATGGAAAAAGCTTTCCACCACGAGTTTTTGTTTCTCGGCCGTGGGCAGTTGCTCAAAGTCTTGCCATTGGCGCGGCAGGGTGGGCGTCTGGCCCAAAATGCTGACCTGCATGGCCGACGTCTGGTTTTCCGGAGCTTGGCGGGGGCCATGGGCGCCTACCTGGGCTTGCTGGTCGTGGACGGTGAGGAACATGTCGGGGCTGCTGAATTTGAGGATGGCAAAGAACAGGATGCTGAAGGTCAGGTAGACGCGCAGCGGCTCGACGTAGCGCACGCGGCGTCCCGCGAGGTATTCGTTGCTGAGTGCGCCAGGGCGGAACAGCAGCAGGGCCAAGGTACGCCAGAGCTTGCCTTCGAGCGCCACATAATGGGCGACAAATTCATGCAGGAATTCGCGCGCGCTGGGCATGTGCACGGCCGTTGTCTGGCCACAGGCGCTGCAGAAGTTGCCTGGCGCATCGGTATGGCAGTTATGGCAGGTGCTGGCGGGATGCGTGCTGGATGACACTGTTTTCAAGATGGACTCTTTCCATGGCCGAAAGGTAAAGATGATCGCTCAAGGGCGCAGCATATGATGAATGAAAACAATGATAAAAGCGCATTTTTTCGCGTTCTAGTTGCTTCCGAGATACAAAATCCTGCGCCGGTCAGGCGCCACGGAAGGCGGCCAGCAGGCGTTGTTCACCGGCCGGCGTGAGGCGCAGGGCGCGGCTGTCGAGTTCGCGCTCGGCCCAGCGCTGGCGCAGGGCCAGCTGCAGCAGGGCCGCCCCCAGCGCGCCGCCCAGATGGGCACGCCGTTCGCTCCAGTCCAGGCAGGCACAGGCGAAGCGGCGGCGCTGGCGCTGCAATTGCGGCACGTCGATGCCCAGGGCCGCCATGCCAGCCGCGCCTGCTTCCGACAAACGATATTCTCCACCATCGTCCAGCAGCCAGCCTTGCGCGCGCAACTGGTCATGCAGGGCGACGGCTACCGTGCCGGCCATGTGGTCGTAGCAGGTGCGCGCATGGCGCAGGCGGTCCGGCGTGGTGGGCGTAAACGGCGTCGCCGCCACGCCGGCCACCACCAGCAGCGCTTCGAGGGCCTGGCCCACCTCCATGCTGGCCAGGCGGTAGTAGCGGTGCTTGCCCTGCGCCAGCATCGACAGCAAGCCATCGTCGCGCAGCCGGCTCAGATGCGCGCTGGCCGTCGAAGCGCCCACCTCGGCCAGCGCCGCCAATTCCGTGGCCGTGCGCGCATGGCCGTCGAGCAGGCTGCACAGCATGCGCGCGCGGGCCGGTTCGGCGATGGCGCCGGCCAGTTGCGCCAGTCCCATGTCGGCCGTGCGGGCTTGATGCTTGTCATCCATGATTCGTCCGTTAGCGAAGTGTTGTGGTGGAAGGGCCAGCATACTCTGCTCCCTACCTCACTGCAATGGAAGCCGCATGCCGCTCACCGATTCTGTTACCGACCCCGCCGACCCTTTCTCTGCCGTCACCCACGCGGCGCCGTACGATTACTATCGCCGCCTGGCGGACGGCCCACCGCTGCGATTCGATGCGCAGCTCGACTGCTGGCTGGCGACGGGCGCGGCCGGCGTGCGCGCCGTGCTGGCGCATCCCGCCTGCCGCGTGCGCCCAGCGGACCTGGGCGTGCCGCACAACCTGGCGGGCACGCCGTGCGGCGCGATCTTTGCCGAACTGGTGCGTATGAACGATGGCGAACGGCATGCCTTGCCGAAACAGGTGCTGGCGCGCGCGCTGGGCCAGGTGGATATGGCGCGCTTGCAGGGGCGGGCGCTGTACCTTGCCGGCGACCGGGTGCCCGGCAGCGCCGCCCAGCTGAACGATGCGATTTTTGAGCTGCCCCTGTTCGCCATGGCGGACTTGCTGGGCTTTGCGCCAGCGCAATGGCCGGCGCTGGCCGCCTGGACGCGCGCTTTTGTCGCCTGCCTGTCGCCGCTGAGCAATGCCGAGCAACTGGCCGGTGCGCAAGTGGCGGCCGAGGCCTTGCTGCAAAGTTTTGGCCATCTGCTGCGCGAGGGCGACGTGAGGCCCGGCAGCATGCTGGCCGCCATCGTGGCCGAGGCGGATGCGTCGGGTTGGCAAGCGTCGGGCGGCATGCTGGCCAACCTCGTGGGCTTGCTGTCGCAGACGTGCGACGCCACGGCCGGCTTGCTGGGCAATGCCATCGTGGCCTTGCGCACGCAGCGGGATTTGCTGCCGCAACTGCGCGCCGCGCCCGAGCTGTGGCCAGCCATGCTGCGCGAAGTCAGCCTGCGCGATCCCGCCATCCACAACACGCGCCGCTACACGGCGGAAGACGCGGAGTTCAATGGCGTGCGCGTGCCGGCCGGGCAGATGATTCTCGTCGTGCTGGCCAGCGCCGGCCAGGCGGAGTCGGGCTTCGGTCATGGCCGCCACGCCTGTCCGGGCCAGGCCATCGCGCTCGCCATCGCCACGGCTTGCCTGCAGGCGTGGGCCGGGGCTTTGGAAAGCTTGCCGCTGGCGTGGCGTTATCTGCCGTCGCTGAACGCCCGCATCCCCGTGTTTGTGCAAGGAGCAAACGCATGATCGCCGTGATTTTCGAGGTCTGGCCCAGTGCCGCAGGACGCCAGCAGTATCTGGACCTGGCGGCGTCCCTGCGGCCTCTGCTCGATGAGGTGGACGGTTTCATTTCCATCGAGCGCTTCAGCAGCCTGAGCGAGCCAGGCAAACTGCTGTCGCTGTCGTTCTTTCGCGATGAGGCGGCGCTGGCGCAGTGGCGGCAGCTGGAAGCGCACCGCGCGGCGCAATCGGCCGGCCGGCACGGCGTGTTCGACGATTACCGGCTGCGCATTGCCGCCGTCGTGCGCGATTACGGCATGCTGGACCGGCAGCAGGCGCCCGCCGACAGCCGGCGGCGCCACAGCGTTTAGCGTGGCAGCGCGCCCTGGGTGATTTTCACCTTGACCCGGTAGGTGGGCTCGGCCGCATTCAGGGCGGGCGGCGTGGCCGGGTCGACGTCGAGCAGGGTGAACGTCAGGTGGTTGACGGTGACGGAACTGGCGGCGCCGGGCATGGACTCGGACAGGACGATGTCGGTCGTGCCCGCGCTGTTGAGCAAACTGAAACTGTAGCTGACGTAACCTTTCCACACGCACACGGCGCCCTTGCGGCAGCGGCTGTCGTTGACGCGTTCGAGTTTCAGGGTATCGGTGGCCGTGATGGCCACCTGTTCGCCCGGCGAAAGCACGTGGGTGACGCTACGCGGCGTGTTTTCCGCGTCACCGGCGCTGCCGGCCGCGCCGCAGCCGGCCAGCATGGCCAGGCAGGCGAAGAACAGGGGAAGCAGCACGGTGCGATAAGAGCGGTTCAGAGTAGACATGTTTTTCCTTTCAGGTGGAGCGTCCCCGGCGTGCTTGTTCACGCGTGGGATAAAATGATAGTAACAAAATGATATTTTTCCGGCGCACTATTGGCGTGCTGCCGATGAATTGAGGCGCGAGCCACGCGGCGCGCCGATTACTGCGTAGAATGGCTGTTTTGAAAATCAGGAAACAACCATGAAAAAAACCGACCTGGCCAAAAGCGATGCCAAGAAACTGATGGGAAAGATGAATGTTCCCGGCGCCGGTGCATTCGGTAAGGAAGCGGTGGTCGTCGACCGCCGCGAACAGCGCAAGCGCGACCAGGCCCTGGGCCTGGTGCCATTCGCCGTCAAGCTGAACAGCGATCTGGTCTTGCAATTGCAGACCCTGGCCAAGGAGCGCGGTGCGGATCTGAATGAAGTCGTTGCTGAATTGATCAGCAAGGGCCTGGCTGCAGCTTAACTGGCTGCCATGTTTATCTGTTGATAAACATCAAGTAGTAAAACTAAAAGGCGCCTTGCGGCGCCTTTTACATTGCGGCATTGCTTGCGATTACACGTAGGCCGCCAGCGCGCCCTTCATTTTTTTCAGCGCCGCCACTTCGATCTGGCGGATGCGCTCGGCCGATACGCCGAACTCTTCCGCCAGCGCGTGCAGGGTGGCGCCGGAACCGTCGTCGTTGGCCAGCCAGCGCGCTTCGATGATGCGGCGCGAACGGGCGTCCAGCTTGGACAGGGCCGTTTCCAGGCCTTCCGATTGCAGCCGCGTCACTTGTTCCGCTTCCAGCACCTTGGTCGGCTCGCTTTGCTCCGACGACAGGTAGGCGATCGGCGAAAACTTGTCGTCTTCATCGTCGGTCGGCGATTCCAGAGCAATGTCGCGGCCGCTCAAACGCGTTTCCATCTCGATCACTTCTTCGCGTTTCACGTCGAGCAGCTTGGCCAGCGCATCGATCTGCTTCGGCGTCATCGCATCCAGGCCCGTCTTGTGGCTGCGCAGGTTGAAGAACAGCTTGCGCTGCGCCTTCGTCGTCGCGACCTTGACCAGGCGCCAGTTTTTCAGGATGTACTCATGCATCTCGGCTTTCACCCAGTGCATGGCGTACGAGACCAGGCGCACGCCCTGGTCCGGATCGAAACGTTTCACGGCTTTCATCAAGCCGATATTGCCTTCCTGAATCAGGTCGGCGTGCGGCAAGCCATAGCCCAGGTAGCCGCGGGCAATCGAGACCACCAGGCGCAGGTGCGACAGCACCAGTTCTTGCGCGGCGGCCAGGTCATTTTTTTCTCGCAGGCGTGTCGCCAGCGAAATTTCTTCGTCGTGGGTCAACATGGGCAGGCGGTTCACGGCCGAAATATAGGCGTCGATATTGCCCAGATTGCCAGTGAACCCGAGGCCCAGCGCATTACTTTTGGTCGGAACCAATGCGGACGTTGCGGACATCATAGTCATGTTTTCTCCCTCGTAGTCTTGCTTTGTTCCAGTTGGCCACGTCACGCGACGTGGCAGCTTGTATCGTCGTTTTTGCGTATTCGGTCTTGCACTTTGCAGATCGCGGCACCATCTTGATCTGGCGTCCATGGCGGTTCTGCTGTTGGTATGTCCCTATATTAGCACTCTCTGCTTGAGAGTGCCAATCAGCACATTTAATCGATCTGATAGCCTAAATGCTATGGCAAATGAATGCCTGATAAATATGTCTGAATAGCGATCTGAACAGTGCTGCAGGCCGCTTCACGACAACGTAGCCAGTCTACGGCCTCTGGCTGAAGCGAACCTTAAGAATACTTGCTTAATATCAAGATAACAGCAGTATGGGGAGGGCGCATGGCGGCACCGGAGGCGCCGCCATGGGAAAGAAGGTCAGTTCAGGCGCGCCAGGTGGCGCTGCACGCACAGGAAGGCGCCGATCAGGCCCAGGCCGGCGCTGACGGCCAGCAAGCCGGCCATCGGCAGCGGCGCCAGCGGCACCAGCTGGAATTCGGACGCGTACAAACGGGCAAACTCGGCAATCGCCGTGTTCAGCGGCTGCAAGGCCAGCGCCACGGCGCCCAGGGCCAGCGCGCCGGCGCACAAGCCCAGCAGGGCGCCCGTGTAATAGAAGGGGCGGTGGATGAAGGTGTCCGTCGCGCCGATCAATTTCGAGATGCTGATTTCATCGCGCTGCTGCATCACCTGCAGGCGGATGGTATTGAAGACGACGGCGATCACGGCCACGCCCAGGGTAATGGCCAGCAGCAGCAGCACCAGGCGCAGCACGCCCAGCAATGCCGCCAGGCGCTTGACCCAGGCCGAATCGACTTGCGCCGATTCCACGCCGGGCAAGTGGCGCAGCTGTTCCGCCACGGCATCGACATCCTGCGCTTCGCTGGCGCTGCTGAAGGCGTCGAGTTTCAGCACATAGCTGTCGGGCAGGGGATTGTCGCCCAGGGTGCTCAGCACGTCGGCCAGGCCGTTCTTGTTTTTCAGCGAATCCAGCGCCTGTTCGCGCGGGATGAAGACGATCTTCGCCTTTTGCTCGCCGACAATCTTGCGCATGGCGCCCGCCAGGCCCACGGCTTGCTCGCGCGGCGTGTCGATCTTCAGGAAGACGCTGATTTCCGGGTCGACCGACATCTGTTCCGACATGGGACGGACATTGTCGAGCATGGTCAAGCCGGCGAACGGCAGCGACAGGGCGATGGCGACGACGAGCACGTTCAATAAGAAGCCGCCCGGCGACTTGCGCAAGTGGATCAGCGCCGAACCGAGGGCGAAGCGATGTTGACGGAACCAGCCTCTCATGCCTGTTCTCCCGCGTCATCTCCGGCGCCGGGGGCGAAATCGGGATCGGGCGGCGCGAACACGGGCGCCTGCGTGGCCTTGTCGATGGCCACCAGCTGGCCGTTTTTCAGGTGGATCACGCGGGCGGCGGCGTCGAGCATCTGTTCGTCATGGCTGGAAATGAGACAAGTCACGCCTACGGAGTGGAACGCTTTCAGGGCGTCGAGCACCTTGTTGGCGCTGGCGCGGTCCAGGTTGGCCGTCGGTTCGTCGGCCAGGATGATCTGCGGCCGGTTGACGATGGCGCGCGCGATCGACACGCGCTGCTGCTCGCCGCCCGACAGCGACAGGGGACGCGCCATGGCGCGGTCCAGCAAGCCGACTTTATCGAGCGCGGCGCGCGCGCGCTGTTCGGCGGCCGTCTTGTGGGCGCCGACGACGAGCAGCGGCAGCATGACGTTGGCCAGGATGGAGCGGTCGTTGAGCAATTTTTGCTGCTGGAAGATCAGGCCCATGTTGCGGCGCAGGAAGGGCACGCCGGCCGGCTTGATCTTCGCCATGTCCTGGCCATTGACGATCAGCTTGCCCGACGTGGGGCGTTCCATGGCGGCGATCATTTTCAGCAAGGTGGATTTGCCGGCGCCGGACGGGCCCGCTAAAAACACCAGCTCGCCTTTGGCAATATTGAGGGAAATGTCGCTGAGCGCCACGGCGTCGGCGGAGTATTGCTTGGAGACGTGCTGAAATTCAATCATGTATAGGCTTATCCTAGCAGCGCTTCGACAAATTCGGCAGCCACGAAAGGCTGCAAGTCTTCAATTTTCTCACCGATGCCGATGAAATACACGGGCACGGGACGCACGCGGGCGATCGCCGCCAGCACGCCGCCCTTGGCGGTACCGTCCAGCTTGGTAATCACCAGGCCGCTCAGCTGCAGGGCATCGTCGAAGGCCTTCACTTGCGTGAGGGCATTCTGGCCCGTGTTGCCGTCGATCACAAGCAGGGTTTCATGCGGCGCGCCATCCATGCCCTTGCCGATCACGCGCTTGATTTTCTTCAATTCTTCCATCAGGTGCAACTGTGTCGGCAAGCGTCCCGCCGTGTCGACCATCACCACGTCGATGCCGCGCGCCTTCGCCGATTGCACGGAGTCGTAGGCTACGGCGGCCGGGTCGCCCGATTCCTGCGAAATCACGGTGACGTTGTTGCGTTCGCCCCAGACCATCAACTGTTCGCGCGCGGCGGCGCGGAAGGTGTCGCCCGCGGCCAGCAGCACGGACTGGCTATTCGACTGCATGTGCTTGGCCAGCTTGCCGATGGTGGTCGTCTTGCCTGCGCCATTCACGCCGGAAATCATCATCACCAGCGGCTTGTGGCGGCCCAGTTCGAAGCGCTTTTCCAGCGGCGAGAGCAGGTCGATCAGCAGCACTTTCAGGGCGGCCTTGACGGCGGCCGCGTCGAGCAGCTTGTCTTCCTTGACCTTTTTCTTCAATTCCGTCAGCAGGAATTCCGTGGCGTCGATGCCGGCGTCCGACATCAGCAGCGCCGCTTCCAGCTCTTCGTACAGGGCGTCGTCGATCTTCGCGCCGACGAACAGCACGGACAGGGTGTTCGAGGTTTTCGACAGGCCGGCCTTCAGGCGCGTCATCCACGATTTTTTCTCGGGTTCGGCTGCCACGATCACAGGCACGAGCTCGGCAGGTGCGCCGCTCAGGGGCGTGGCGGCAGGCTGCGGTGCAGGCGGCGTGGCGGCGGGAAGGACGAGGGGCTCGGCTGGTGCAGCCTCGGGAGCGATGGGTTTTTTCTTGAAGAAACTAAACATGGATGTGTGGTGGCGGGTGCTGACCTAAGGCCCGGCGGCGCCGGACACTGTGTTACGGGCTATTCTACCAGAGCGCGCCCGGCCCTTCATGCTTTACTGTTCGATTGGCAACATTGCGCCGCTATCCACGGAGATCGCCGCAGTTGCCGCGCTTTTCCGCCGGTTCAGTGGGTTTGCAGGGCGAGCGCCTGGTGGCGGCGGCGCCAGTCGGCGATGCTTTCGTCGACTTGCCGCAAGTCCAGCACATGCAAGAAGGGTGGCGGCTGCCTGGTCAGCACGGGACTGCGTCCCCCTGCCCACAATTCCATGCTTGGAGGCAAGCTCGCATGCAGCTGCTGCAGGCTGTCGCGCGTCTGCCGTTGCTTGCTGGCGCTGGAAAACGATAGCGCGACGATGTCGGCCCGCTGTGCGCGGGCGGCCGCGACGATGTCCGTCAGCGGCGTTTCCACGCCCAGCGACATGCAATGGGCGCCGGCCGCCGCGCACAGCGCCTCGGCCATCAGCAGCCCCAGGCCGTGACGCTCCTGCGGCAAGGTGCTGAGGACGATGCGCGGCGAGCGCATGGACGGGCTGCTTGCTTGCGGCAGGGAAAAGATGGCGTGCCGCATCACCGTTTGCAAGGTTTCGCTATACAGATGCTCTTCGTACACGGCCAGTTCGCCGCAAGCCCACGCGTCGCCCACCATGCCGGTGAGGGGGGCGATGACGTCGATGGTGAACGCTTTCAAGCCCAGCACGGCCAGCGCCTGGCGCAGGGCGTCGCCCAGTTCCGCCATCTGGTGGCTGCGGCACAGGGCCAGGTAGTGTTCGAACTGGGGCGCCGGCGCGGGCGGCGGCGTGCTGCCGGCGCTGGCCAGCTGCTGCAGTTGCGCGGTGCTGTGCTGCATGATTTTTCCCGGACGAAATCCGAGGTCCAGCAGGCGTTTGACCATGCGCAACTTTTGCACTTGTTCGGCCGGGTAGCTGCGCTCGCCAAAGGCGTCGCGCCGCGGCTGGGGAAAGTCGTAGCGGCGCTCCCACACGCGCAAGGTTTCCTTGGCCAGCCCGGTGTCGCGTTCGACATCGCCGATGCTGAAGGCAGGAGATAGTTGCAGGTCAGTATCCATACCAGTGGGGTTGCTCGCATGCCGAAAAGAACGTTACTGGCATTCTACGCCTTCCGCCGCCCCGTACCAAATAGCTGAATCCGATTGGATATTGCTCGCGTATAAGTTTGTGAACGACAACAGGTGCTCATTGACATAGATCAATATTTGACTGACTATCGATGCAGCTTGTTTTGTCCAGGACAAACATAACACGGGTGCACTCATGAAAATTGCCGTCGTCGGAGCAGGAATCGCAGGATTGTCGTGTGCCTATCGCCTGGCGCAATCGGGCCAGGACGTCACCTTGTACGAGGCGGGCGATTACTTTGGCGGCCACAGCCATACGGTGGATGTCACGCTCGATGGCGTCACGCATGGCGTCGACACGGGTTTTCTCGTGTTTAACCACGCCACCTACCCGCATCTGGTGCAACTGTTTGACGAACTGGGCGTCGAGGCGGCCGACAGCGACATGTCGTTTTCCGTGAAGATGCCGCTGGGCGCTGCGCCCGATGCCCGCGTGCTGGAATGGGCGGGCGCCAATCTGGACACCGTGTTTGCCCAGCGCAGCAATCTGCTGCGCCCCGCCTTCCTGCGCATGTTGCGCGACATTCTGCGCTTCAACCGCCAGGCCAGCGCCCTGGCCACGGCTGCCTTGCCGGCGCCGGCCCTGTCGCTGGGAGAATTCCTCGACCTGCACGGCTATGGCGACGAATTCCGTCACTGGTATCTGTTGCCGATGGCCGCCTGCATCTGGTCGTGTCCGGCGCGCCAGATGCTGGCCTTTCCCTTGGCCACGTTCATCCGTTTCTGCCACAACCATGGCTTGCTGCAAGTGAGCGACCGGCCCCAATGGCGCACGGTGCGGGGCGGCTCGCGCGTGTACGTGGAAAAATTGCTGGCCGGCATACCGCAGCAGCGCCTGGCGTGCCCCGTGCTGGCCGTGCGCCGCCAGGGGCACGGCGGCGCGCGCATGGTCGAGCTGCATACGGCCGCCGGCGTAGAGCATGTCGATCACGTCGTGCTCGCTTGCCACAGCGACCAGTCGCTGGCCCTGCTGGGAGATATCCGCGACGACGAGCGCTCCGTGCTTGAAGCCGTGCGCTACCAGCCGAACCGGGCTGTGCTGCACACGGATGCCTCCTGCCTGCCGCAACGCCGCCGTGCCTGGTCCGCCTGGAATTACCAGGGGCGGCCGGCAGCGGGGGAGGGCGAAGCGCCGCAAGTGTGCGTGCATTATTTGCTGAACCAGCTGCAGCCGCTGCCGTTCACCACGCCCGTCATCGTCTCGCTCAATCCGCTCGACGAGCCCGATCCGGCAAGCATCATCGACGAATTTTCGTATGCCCACCCCATGTTCGATGGCGCGGCCATTGCCGCCCAGACGCGCCTGGCCGGCTTCCAGGGCGCGCAGCACACGTGGTTCGCGGGCGCCTGGACGGGCTATGGCTTCCATGAAGACGGCTTGAAGTCGGGCCTGGGCGTGGCGCAAGCCCTGAATGGCCTGGCGTTGGCGGAGCTCGGCCATGCCGCGTGATCCCACGCAGCCGCTCCGGCCGCAGCCCCAGCTGTGCCTGGGACGGGTGCGCCATGCGCGGCTGCGTCCGCGCGCGCATGCTTTTGCTTACGGCATGTTTTACTTGCGCCTGCCCCTGCGCAGCCTGGGCGCGCACGATTTTCCTGCCCGTTTGATTTCGCGCAACGGCGCCAATGTGCTGTCCTTCCGCGACAGCGACCATGGCGATGGCACGACACCGCTGCTGCACTGGATCGACGGCTTGCTGCGCCAGCATGGCGTGGTCGACGCGGGCGGCGAAATCTGGCTGCAAACCATGCCGCGCATGTTCGGCTATGTCTTCAATCCCGTCAGTTTCTGGTTTTGTCACGGGCTTGACGGCGCGCTGCGGGCCGTGCTCTGCGACGTGCGCAATACCTTTGGCGAGCGCCATCTGTACTTGCTCGAACAGGGCGGCGCCATCGCGTATGGCAGCGAACTGGTCGCCCAGAAAATCTTTCACGTGTCGCCGTTTTGCAAGGTGGAAGGCCAGTACCGCTTCCGTTTCCTGCGCAACAACGACCAGGACGGCGAGCGCCACCTGGCCCGGGTCGATTACGACGACCTCGACGGTCCGCTGCTGCAGACGAGCTTGTCCGGCACGGCGCAGCCGCTGCGCGATGGCGCCATCGCCTGGGCCTTGCTGCGCTATCCCCTGATGACGTTCGGCGTGATGGCGCGCATCCATTGGCAAGCCTTGCGCCTGTGGCTGCGCCGCGTGCCGTTTTTCAGCAAACCCCACCCTCCACAAGAAAAGGTGTCCCGATGAGCTCCGATTCCCTGCCGACCGGCCTGCATGCGCGCAGCAGTTCCACTCCCTTGCATGGGCATGCGCACGTGGACATGCCCGCTGTCGGGCGCATGATCGTGCGCCTGCTGGAAAAATTGCAATACGGCGCGCTGCGCCTGCGCACGCCGGACGGCAGCATCTTGCTGTACGGCGATGGCAGCCATCCCGTAACCCTGGACTTGCACAACTGGCGCCTGTGTGCGGCCGTCCTGCGCTCGGGTGACATCGGCTTTGCGGAAACGTTTATCGCCGGCGACTGGCGCACGGACAATTTGCCGGGCTTGATCGAGTTGATGATACGCAACCGCGCGCACATCGAGTCATTGATCTATGGCAACTGGTGGGGCAACCTGGTCTACAAGGTCCGGCATTTGCTCAACCGCAATTCGCGCGCGGGCAGCAAGAAGAATATCCACGCCCACTACGACATCGGCAACGCCTTCTATCAGCTGTGGCTGGACCCGTCGATGACGTACTCGAGCGCGCTGTTCACCGAAGGCGCCAGCCTGGAACAGGCGCAAGGGGCGAAATACGCGCGCATCGCGGACCAGTTGCAACTGCAGCCGGGCCAGCGCGTGCTGGAAATCGGTTGCGGCTGGGGTGGCTTCGCGGAAACGGCGGCGCGCGACTGCGGTGCGCACGTGACGGGTCTGACCTTGTCGACCGAACAGCTCGCCTATGCGCGCCAGCGCCTGCAGGACGCGGGCCTGGCAGGGCAGGCCGACTTGCAGCTGTGCGATTACCGCGACAGCGCGGGCCAGTATGACGCCATCGCCTCGATCGAGATGTTCGAAGCCGTGGGACAAAGCTACTGGCCCGGCTATTTCGCGTGCGTGGCGCGCAACCTGAAGCCGGGCGGACGCGCCTGCATCCAGACCATCGTCATTGCCGACGACTTGTTCGAGCGCTACAGCAAGAGCACGGATTTTATTCAACAGTACATTTTCCCGGGCGGCATGCTGCCCTCGCCGGCCGAATTCCGCCGCGCCGCCGAGGCGCAGGGCTTGCGCGTGGAAGACGCCTTCAGCTTTGGCCTCGATTACGCGGAAACCTTGCGCCAGTGGCGCGCCAGCTTCCTGGCCCAGCGCACGGCGCTGGAAAAGCAGGGTTTCGACGGCCGTTTCCTGCTCACCTGGGAGTTTTACCTCGCGTATTGCGAGGCCGCCTTCCAGGCGCACAACACGGATGTGATGCAATTTACCCTGATCAAGGAGTGATGATGCGCCAGCTGCTTGCCACTGTCGTGCTGTCGTTGACCATGTTTGGCGCCGCGGCCGCGCCGCCGGCCTTTATCGCGGCCGACGTGCCCGAAGCCCGCCTGGCGGGCGAGGGGGAATACACGTGGTTCGGCATGCGTATTTATCGGGCGCAACTTTGGGTGGGCGCGAACGGTTACCAGGGCGCGGCGTCGGCAACGGCACCCTTCGTGCTGGAATTGCGTTACGCGCGTTCGCTCGACGGCAAGAAGATCGCCGAAGCCAGTTATGAACAGATGCAGAAAATCGGCGCCGGCACGCCGGAGCAGCGCCTGGCGTGGCTGGCCACCATGCAGCGCATCTTTCCTGACGTCAAGGAAGACCAGCGCATCGCGGGCGCCTACCGGGCCGGCATCGCGCCCGGCGTGCGCTTTTATCTCGATGGCAAGGTGCTGGCCGACGTGAACGATGGCGACTTCGCGCGCGCCTTCTTCGCCATCTGGCTGTCGCCGTCGAGCACGGCGCCGAAGCTGCGCGCAGCCTTGCTGCAGAGTGCGGCGCCGCTGCCATGAACGCCGGGGCCAGCGCCTTGAGCTTGCCGGCCTTGTTCAGTTATGGCCTGTTCGGCTTGCCGCTGGCCATGCTGGCGCTGCCCATCTATATATATGTGGCGCCGTTTTATGCGCAGCGCAGCAGCCTTGATCTGGCGCAAATCGGCGCAGTGCTGCTGGCGGCGCGCATTGCCGCCGCCTTCATCGACCCGGCCCTCGGCGCCTGGATGGCGCGCGGCGGGCGCAGCTATGCCGTGCTGGTCGGCGCATCGCTGCCGCTGCTGTTGCTGGGCTTTGGCGCCCTGTTCCATCCGCCGGCCATGCCGCAAGCGGCCACCCTGGCCTGGTTCCTGGCTGCCTTGCTGCTCGTGTACGCCGCCTATGGCCTGGCCGGCATCGCGCATCAGAGCTGGGGCGCGGCCTTGAGCCAGGCGCGCGCGCAGCGGGCGCGGGTGACGGCCGTGCGCGAAGGTTGCGGCTTGCTCGGCGTGATCCTGGCGGCGGGGCTGACGTCCGTGCTCGGCTATGACGGCCTGTCGCTGGCCTTTGCCGGCTGCCTGCTGGCGGCAGGTGCGTTGCTGCTGGCGCGCGCGCCGCGTCCGGTTTTGCGCCAAGGCACGACGGCGCTGCCCGCTGGCGCCTGGCGCCTGCCATTTCGCCAGCGCGCGTTTCGCTGGCTGTTTGCCGTCCTGCTCGTCAATGGCGTGGCTGCCGCCATTCCCGCCACCCTGTTCCTGTTCTTTGCCAGCGACTATTTGCGTCTGGGCCAATACGCGGGACCGTTCCTGATCGTCTACTTTTGCGCGGCGGCCGCCTCCATGCCCGTGTGGGTGGTCCTGGCGCGCCGCTTTGGCGAGGCGCGCGCCTGGGGCGGCGCCATGCTGCTGGCCGCCAGCGTGTTTGTCTGGGCGTATGGCCTGGGCGAGGGCGCCGCCTGGGGTTTTGCCGCCATCTGCCTGCTGTCGGGCCTGGCGCTGGGCGCCGACCTGGCCTTGCCGCCGGCCCTGCTGGCAGGGTTGATCGGCGCGGCCGGCCATGCCGGGCGGCACGAAGCGGCGTATTTCGGCTGGTGGAACTGGGGCGTGCAAATGAGCCTGGCGCTGGCGGCCGGCATCGCCTTGCCCCTGCTGGCCTGGCTCGGCTATGTGCCGGGCAGCGGCAGCGGCGGCTTGCCGGCCCTGTCTGCCGCCTACGCCGTGCTGCCCTGTGTTTTGAAACTGCTGGCGGCGCTCATGCTGTGGCGCGCGCCGCTACAACATATATATAGTGACCATCGGGAGAATCGCGCATGCGCTTCATGACTTATTGCAAACGTTGCCTGCCGCTGGCCGCCTTGCTGCTGGCGCTGGCCGCCTGTTCCACGCCGCCCACGCCGGCCACGTACGCGCAGGAATTGCCCATACTGGATCTGCAACAGTATTTCAACGGCACGCTCGATGCCCACGGCATCTTCCAGGACCGCTCCGGCAAGGTGGTGAAACGTTTCACCGTGGTGATGCGGGCCAGCTGGGTGGGCGAGACGGGGACCCTGGACGAGGATTTCACGTATGCGGACGGCAGCCGGCAACGGCGCGTGTGGACCTTGCGCAAGACGGCGCCCGGGCGCTTCATCGGCACGGCGCCCGACGTGATCGGGGAAGCCATCGGCGAAGTGGCGGGCAATGCGCTGCGCTGGCAATACGTGCTGGCGCTGCCCGTCGATGGCACGGTCTACCACGTCGACTTCGAAGACTGGATGTTCTTGATGGATGACAAGGTCATGCTCAACCGCGCCGCCATGAGCAAGTTCGGCTTCAGCCTGGGCGCCGTCACCTTATCGTTCAGCAAGCGTCCACAGGCGGCACCATGAATCGCAAGATCAGCAATTGGGCCGGCAAGCGCGTGTGGATCATCGGCGCGTCCAGCGGCATCGGCGCCGCGTGCGCCACCTTGCTGCTGGAGCAGGGCGCGTGCGTGGCCTTGTCTGCCCGCCACCGCGCCAGCCTGGAACAGCTGTGCGAGGGACAGCCGCTGGCGCAGGCCTTGCCGCTCGATATCACGCAGCATGCGCAAGTGCGGGCCGTCTGCATGCAATTGCAGCAGCAGTGGACGCATATCGACCTGATATTGGTGGTCGCTGGCGGGTATCAGGCCATGCGCGCCGATAGCTTCGACCTCGAGGCGGCCCAGGGCTTGCTGGCCCTGAACGTGGGCGGCGTCTTCAATTGCCTGGAGCCTGCCTTGCCGTGGCTGTTGCGCCAGGGCAGCGGCGGCATCGGCATCGTCGGCTCGGTGGCCGGCTATGGCGGCTTGCCCAAGGCGCTCGCGTATGGCGCCAGCAAGGCTGCGCTGATCAACCTGACGGAGTCGTTGTATTTGGACTTGCATCCGCGTGGGATTGATGTGTATCAAATCAACCCTGGTTTTGTCGCTACGCCTTTGACGGCGAACAATGATTTCACCATGCCGGCCCTGATGACGGCGCAGGACGCGGCCGCCGCCATGCTTGACGGGATCGAACGGGGGCAATTCCACATCCACTTTCCGAAACGCTTTACCAATACCATGCGCCTGGCGCGGCTGTTGCCGTACCGCGCCTATTTTTGGCTGATCCGCAAGGTGACGGGCCTATGAGCGCAACCATGGAAGGTGCGCTGGCGCGCCTGGTGGCGTTTTACGAGCACCTGAGCCTGGAGAGCCTGGCCCAGCTGGGTGCCGTGTACGCGCCAGACGCCCATTTCAAGGACCCGTTCAACGAGGTGGAGGGCCATGCCGCCATCCTGGCCATCTTCGAGCACATGTTCGTGCAAGTCGATGCCCCGCGGTTTGTCGTGCTGGAAAGCCTGGGGCAGGGGGAGCAAGCGTTCCTGACGTGGGAGTTTCGCTTTCGCATGAAACGCCTGCTATCTGGCGAACAATGTATTCGTGGAGCAACACATGTGCGTTTCGACGGGTTGGGGCGGGTGGTATTGCACCGCGACTATTGGGATGCGGCGGAAGAATTGTATGAAAAATTGCCGGTGCTGGGCTCTTTCATGCGCATGCTCCGGCGCGCAAGCCGGCGCTAAGCATGTTTCTTGATGCTTTTAAGCAAAAAAAGCGAAAAAGAAAAAGTAAATTGTGTGGAATTGGGTTGGCGAAAACTTGATTTCGATCAATGTGTCGTTTTTATGACACAAATATGTCAAAATATTGAGAAGGCAACATTGTAAGAAATTGTTTCAACTGATGCGAAATTTACAAGCAAGAGTCGTCCTCATCCGTTCCAAGCGGGCACCCGGCGCGCGTGCCGGAAAACATGGAAAACATTTCTATGTGAGCAATTTAAATTACCGGAAAGTCAGTAATTATATTGATACTCTGCCTATTTTCCCCACGCGCGCGCCGACATCGAAAATCGCGCCTACGCCCCTGAATAATGCGGCAACGCACCAAAACAGGGCGTCATATTTCCCATTTGCGGGCATCCGGCAGCAAACATTGGCGATGCCGTGTATGCTTCGTCCCGTTTATCCATTATCGCCTGACAAATTGTGCGCTTTGTCGCGTAAATCATGCAGGGCAAATGGCGGGTAAAGCATGTTGACGTTTTAATCATGCGCCTGATACTGTTGCACTAATACAACGGGTGTCGACAAGGCATGCGTTATGATGGAATGGTCAATCAGGCCAATGCATTGGTTGGCAAGGGGCACTGGCTCTGTCGCGTAGTACGGTTGGCGATGACCGGGATGCCTGAAAACGCACTCGGCCTGGTACCGGAAGTAACATGTTGGAACTTGATGGAATGTGAAACGGTCGTTATAGTGCCGCTTCCGGTGCCCTTTGAGCACCGAACCGGCGCATGAAAATACGGTCGCTCTGCAGCCTTCAAGCTTATCGGTGCAATAGCGTGCCGATACCGATATGAATTGTTCCCCTGACCGGAACAGCAATGTGGCAGGTGGAGACCTTGCCCTCACTCATAAAAAGCGCTCTGTTAGAGCGCAGCTCGAGATGCATAGGCTGTATTACTTTTTGCTTCAAAATTAAAGGAAATCGCAATGAAAAAAACTCTGATCACCCTGGCAGTTCTGGCAGCAGCCACCGGCGTAGCCCAAGCTCAATCGAGCGTTGTTATCTACGGTACCGTTGACGCTGGTTTCGTCAGCGAGCGCGGCGGCAAAGCTGGCTCCGTGAATAAACTGGACAGCGGCGTTGCTTCGGCTTCCCGTCTGGGCTTCAAAGGCACCGAAGATCTGGGCAGCGGCCTGTCGGCTCTGTTCGTTCTGGAAGCTGGTTTCGGCGTGGACAACGGCGCGCAAGGTAAAGACGAAGGCCTGTTCGGTCGTCAATCTTACGTAGGTCTGAGCAGCAAAACGAGCGGTACCCTGACCCTGGGTCGTCAATACACCCCTTGGTACAACACCCTGTCGAAAGTTGCTGATCCATTCGCAGTGGGCTACGCTGGTTCCGCCAAGAACCTGTTCCCAGCGAACACCCGCACCAGCAACACCGTGCTGTACACCTCGCCAAACTTCAACGGCTTTGACGCTGACGTGGCTTACACCTTCGGCGAAAAAGCTGAGTCGAACAAGTACGGCCGTCAAATCGGCGCGTCGGCTGGCTACTCGAACGGTCCTTTGAACGCACGTCTGGCTTACAACAACACCAGCAACGACGACATCGGCGTTCAAGCCGCTAGCGCACGTAACTGGTTGGCTGCAGCTAACTACGACTTCGCAGTTGTTAAAGCTTACGTCGCATACGGCGCAAACAAAGGCCTGAAGAGCGCCCAGTTGAATAACAAAGGTGTTGATGCTAACGGCAACAACTACTACAACTACGCTCCAGCTGCTGCTAGCACCGACAGCAACAACATCCTGGTCGGCGCAACCGTACCTGTTGGCCCAGCTGGCACCGTGATGGCTTCGTTCATCCGCACGAACGACAAAACCGCTGCTAACGCTGATGCTGATCAATGGGCAGTGGGCTACTCGTACGCTCTGTCGAAGCGCACCAGCACCTACGCTTCGTACGCCAAGATCAAGAACAAAAACAACGCTACCTACACTGTTGGTAACAACAGCAACGTTGGTTCGGGCGACAAAGCCTTCAACGTTGGCGTTCGTCACTCGTTCTAATATTCGCGCAAGCGAAGCTTAGTACCGCTGTCAGCATCCCTTCGGGGATGCTGATAAGCAAGGAAACGCGTCTCCAGGCTAGTCCTGGCGGCGCGTTTTTGCATTGGCGGCGCCAGTTATAATGGCGCCGTTACTCAAGTAAAGGAATGCCATGTATTCATCCACTTCGCCGCGCCTGGCTGTCTTGCTGGCCGCGCTGCTGTTCGCTGGCGCCACAGGCGCCTCTGTCGCTGCCGTCAAGGGCAAGAAGCCGGCCGGACTGGAGCGCTATGGCGTGGCCGTCTATTCCGACTTGTGCCTGCAAAAGGATAGTGGCGAAATCGGCGGCCAGCGCGTGACGCTGCATCGCTTCGCCGAGGCCGATTCCGTCATCTATGAATTCACGGCAGGCGCCCTGAGCTGGCCCATCGTGGCCAACGACGTCAACCTGGACGCCGCCACGGGCGCCTTCGACTTCACCATCGCCGGCGCCGACAGCGAAGAGCGCACCATCGTCGGCAAGTTTTCCAAGGACGGCCAGACCCTGACCCTGGAAGGCGATTATTGCGGCGGCAACGTGCGCATGCCCATGAAGCTGAGCCGCGTGCGCGATTTCGGCCGTCCTTTAAAAAACTGCACGCCATGCCCGCCGATGCCGCAGGCGCCCGCCGAGGCAGTGCCTGCCGAGGAAAGCGTGCCAGCGCCCGCTGCCTGAGCGATTGCCGCTGTGAAAAAGAAAAAGGCCCGGTATCGACCGGGCCTTTGCTATTTTCAGCGCTGCAAGGGGCTTATTTGGCCGCTTGCGCCTTTTCCGCCGTGGCGCGGATGGTGGCCAGGGTCGCGTTCGGCGTGATCAGGTTGCCGTCGTAGCGCAGCTCGATCAAGGCCGGCAAGTTGTTGGCCTTGGCGTGTGCCAGCGCCCGCCGCAGGGCAGGAGCGAACTCTTCTGTCGTAGCCACCACTTCGCCATGTGCGCCATACGCTTGCGCCAGCGCCGCAAAATCCGGGTTGTGCAGGGTCGTGCCCGATACACGGCCCGGGTAATCGCGTTCCTGGTGCATGCGGATGGTGCCGAACATCTGGTTATTGAAGACGATGATGACCACGCCCGCCTGGTATTGCACGGCGGTGGCCAATTCCTGGCCATTCATCATGTATTCGCCGTCGCCTGCGAAGGTGATCACGGTGCGCTCGGGGTGCACGATCTTCGCCGCCACGCCGGACGGCACGCCATAGCCCATGGCGCCGTTGGTCGGCGCCAGCTGCGTGCGCATGGCGCCGTAGCGGTAAAAGCGGTGCGCCCACGAGGCGTAATTGCCGGCGCCGTTCGTCAGGATGGTATCGAGAGGTGCCTGCGCCATGATCTCTTGTGTCACTTGCCACAGGTCCAGCGGCGCCCGGCCATCCTGGAAGATGGGCGGGCGCTCCTGGTAGGCGGCCAGCTCGGCCTTCGCTTCGGCCGGCGTATGTTTCCATGCGGCAGCATCGACGGGCGCCATGGCGGCCAGCATGGCGCACACTTGCGGCATGCCGCTGTTGATCATCAGTTCGGCCTGGTAGACGCTGCCCAGCTCCTCGGCATCCGTATGGATGTGCACCAGGCGCTGGCGCGGCACGGGCGAGTCGAACAGGGTGTAGCCGCCCGTCGTCATTTCGCCCAGGCGCGGGCCGATGGCGATGACCAGGTCGGCATTTTTCACGCGCGCGGCCAGTTTCGGGTTGATGCCGATGCCGACGTCGCCGATGTAGTTCGGGTGGGCATTGTCGAGCAAGTCCTGGAAACGGAAGGCGCAGGCGACGGGCAGGTGATTGCTTTCCGCGAACTGTTGCAGGTCGGCGCACGCTTGCGGCGTCCAGGTGGTGCCGCCCAGCAAGACCAGCGGCTGTTTCGCGGTGGCCAGCATGCTGCGCAGCTGCTGCAGCTGGGCGTCCGATGGCGCCGCCTGCACCGGCTGGTAGGCGCGCGTGTCGGCCACCGTGGCCAGCGAAATGAGCATGTCTTCCGGCAAGGCCAGCACGACGGGGCCGGGACGCCCGCTGGTGGCCACCTGGAAGGCGCGCGCCAGGTATTCGGGGATGCGCTCGGCGCGGTCGATCTGCGCCACCCACTTGGCCATCTGGCCGTACATGCGGCGGTAGTCGATTTCCTGGAACGCTTCGCGGTCGACGAAATCATTGCCCACCTGGCCGATGAACAGGATCATTGGCGTGGAATCCTGGTAGGCCGTGTGCACGCCGATCGAGGCGTTGGTGGCGCCCGGTCCGCGCGTGACGAAGCAGATGCCCGGCTTGCCCGTCAGCTTGCCATAGGCTTCGGCCATGAAGGCGGCGCCGCCTTCCTGGCGGTTGATGATGAAGCGGATGCCCGAGTCGTGCAGGGCGTCGAGCACGTCGAGGTAGCTTTCGCCAGGCACGCCAAAGGCGGTGTCGACACCGTGGATCTGCAGGGCATCGACCAGGATCTGGCCGCCGGTACGGGATTGTTGCGTCATGTTCGGCTCTTTATATTCTAGTGGGTGGCAAAGAAATGGGGCAAGCGGTGCGCATGCGCTTGCATGCAAGCAGCTTGCCTCATTCTATGTGAGCCGATTTGGCCCGGCTTTTGAAATGGCGACACCGAATTACACAATCCCCCGGGGTGACGACGAGGGCGCCCGGCGGGCGGCGCCGCGCCTGTACCGGCCTTTTTGCAGAAACATGCTGCGGCGCGGTACAATGGCGGGTGAAGCAGGCCAGACAGTCGCTGGCCGGCGCAGCAATGCGCTGGCGGGAGGAAGGTCCGGACTCCATAGAGCGGGGTGACGGTTAACGGCCGTCCGTCGAAAGCCGCAAGGTATAAGGCGAGGAATAGGGCCACAGAGACGAGCGTATTAAGTTACGGTGAAACGCGGTAACCTCCACCTGGTGCAATTTCAAATAGGCACGCGATGATGCTGCTCGCGGAGCGTGCGGGTAGAAAGCTTGAGCGCCCGAGTAATCTGGCGCCTAGAGGAATGACTGTCATAGCGCCGACCTGCAAGGGAAGGCGCCGTAACAAAATCCGGCCTACCGGCCTGCTTCACTTGAATTCCTGCTCCCTGGCTTGCCAGGGAGCACCTCGGCAGCGGCTGCTTTTCCTGCTGCGCGCCACGCAAAAGCCCCCGCAACGGGGCTTTTTTTGTTTCTAAAAGTATAGCACTTAAGATAAAGTTGTATATACAACTAAAAGTGAATAATTGGTTAAAGTTTCTTATTTGCAATTAATTGCTGCATTGCAAAAATAGTTTTCCTGCGTCAGGCCAACCCCTGAAAACAGGGCCGATACGCGCCGTGGACGATTATTTTTTGCTTTAAACCAAGTCTTACGTTGCGGCTGATTGCTGTTGTGTCTGGATGACGAAATTATTGTCATGCGTCAACTAACTGTAAAAAATTCAATTTTTCGATTTCGTTTTTTTCGATGTTTACGGTAGGAAAACACATGTGTGCAGATGAGGTAGCACATTCACTATCTTTCATAAGTATCTAATTTATCGATATATTTTTATTTGAGACTCCTTCAACGATATGCGCTAAGTCCTTAATTTCATTAATAAAATTCCTGTTTTGCCAATCGGAAACCGCTTGACCACTATCTTTGCTTCCTCTAAAGTGGGCAACTGTGTGAAAAAGTGTGTTTTTGTGGGAAATTTTCCCTTTTCATCATGATGCGCAAGCGTCGCAACCCAAGCTCAAAAAAGGTCTTCCGTGTTTCAAGGCGCGTCCGCAATCAATCTCGATGCCAAAGGCAGGATGTCTATCCCTGCCAAGCACCGTGACGCGCTGGCGATTCAATGCGAAGGCCGCTTGACCCTGACCAAACACCCTGATGGCTGCCTGCTGTTTTTCCCCCGTCCCGTGTGGGAAAGCCACCGCCAGCAAATCGCCGCCTGGCCCATGTCGGCGCGCGCCTGGCAGCGCATCTTCCTCGGCAACGCCGTCGACGTCGAGCTGGACTCGGCCGGCCGCGTGCTGATCTCGCCTGAATTGCGCAACGCCGTCGGGCTGGCGCGCGAAGTCATGATGATCGGCATGGGCAGCCACTTTGAAATATGGGATGCCGCCAAGTTGGCCGACAAAGAACAGCAGGCGATCGATGCCGGCACCCCCGATGTACTTTCCAATTTTTCTTTCTAAGGCTCCGTAATGACACAACTCACGGTGCCGGAATTTCAGCATCGCACGGTGCTGCTCGATGAAGCGGTCGATGCGCTCGACCTGTCGGGCGACCGCGCGCACGGCGTTTACGTCGACGGCACGTTTGGCCGCGGCGGCCATAGCCGATTGATCCTGTCGCGCCTGGCCGCCGATGCGCGCCTGATCGGCTTCGACAAGGATTTGCAGGCGATCGCCACGGCCGAGCAGATCGGCGACCCCCGCTTCGAAATCGTCCACGACAGCTTTGCCACCATGACGGCCAGCCTGGCCGAACGCGGCGTGCAGCAGGTGGACGGCATCCTGCTCGACCTGGGCATCTCGTCGCCGCAGGTCGACGACGCGGCGCGCGGTTTCAGCTTCCGCAACGACGGACCGCTGGACATGCGCATGGATACCACGCGCGGCATCTCCGCGGCCGAATGGCTGGCGGTGGAAACCGAGCAGAATTTAGAGAAAGTGATACGCGATTATGGGGAAGAACGGTTTGCTTTTCAGATTGCAAAGGCGATTGTTGCTGGCCGGGCAGTCCAGCCAATTTCAAGCACACGACAGCTTGCCGGCATCGTGGCAGGCGCCGTCAAGACCCGCGAGAAGGGTAAGGACCCCGCTACCCGCACCTTTCAGGCCATACGCATTTTCATTAACAAAGAGCTCGAGGATCTCGAGATCGGCCTGAACCAGGCGTATGCCTGCCTGGCGCCCGGCGCGCGCATGGCCGTGATCAGTTTCCATTCGCTGGAAGACCGCATGGTCAAGCGCTTCTTCGCCTCGAAGGCGAACGTGGAGCAGCCTGACCGCCGCCTGCCGATCCGCGCGGTGGACTTGCCGCAGCCGGAAATGAAGCTGATTTCGAAGATGAAGCCGTCCGACGCCGAGATCGAGGGGAATCCCCGTTCGCGTTCGGCCGTGATGCGCGTGGCGCAGCGCCTGCCGCTGGCCGCCCCTGCAAACGGCGGCGCCCGATGACTGGCAAGCTGTGTGTCGTGCTGTCGGCCCTGCTGGTGTGCTGCGGCCTGTCGCTGGTGAACGCGCAATACCAGTCGCGCCACCTGTTGATCGACCTGGAGCGCGCGCAAGCGCTGTCGCGCCAGCTCGACATCGACTGGGCGCAACTGCAGCTGGACCAGTCCACTTTGGGCAAGCATGAACGCATCGAATCGATCGCGCGGCGCGACCTGAGCATGACGCCGCTGACGGCGGCGCGTACGCAATACCTGACGGAGGGCGAATAATGAAGTTGGGCGGTAACAGCAACGGCCGGGTGGCGGCATCGAAAGGTGTGCCATTCTCGAAGAACCCCGTACTGGCGGTGCGCCTGCCCGTCTGGCGTTCGCGCGTCGTGCTGTTCCTGCTGTTCTTCGCTTTCGCCGGCCTGGGCGCGCGCGCGCTGTGGCTGCAGGGCGTCTCGACGCAGTTCCTGCAAAAGCAGGGCAAGGCGCGCTATGAGCGCACGCTGGAATTGCCGGCCACGCGCGGCAAGATCACCGACCGCAATGGCCAGGTGCTCGCCTCGTCCGTCCCCGTGAAAGCCATCTGGGCCATTCCCGACGACGTGCTGCAGGCATCGCCCGAAAAAATCAATGCGCTGGCCGGTCTGCTGGAAATGAACGTCAACGAATTGCGCAAGAAACTCGATTCGGACCGCAGCTTCGTTTACCTGAAACGCCAGGTCGAGATGGACGTGGCCGACAAGATTTCCAAGCTGGGCATCGACGGCATCGACGAACGCAAGGAATACAAGCGCTTTTATCCACAGGGCGAAGTGATGACCCACGTGGTGGGCTTTACCAACGTGGAAGACGTGGGCCAGGAAAGCATGGAGCTGGCGCAGCAGAAGACCCTCGTCGGCACCACCGGCAGCCGCCGTGTGATCAAGGACCGCCTGGGCCACATCGTCGAAGACATCGGCTTCATCCACGAACCGCACGATGGCAAGGACCTGACCCTGTCCGTCGACAGCAAGATCCAGTACATCGCCTTCACGCAGTTGAAGGAAGCGGTGGAAAAATTCAATGCCAAGGCCGGCGGCGCCGTGGTGCTCGACGTGCACACGGGCGAAGTGCTGGCCCTGGCCAATTACCCCAGCTACGACCCGAACGACCGCCGCAAGCTCACGGGCCAGCAGCTGCGCAACCGCGTCATGACCGATACTTTTGAGCCGGGTTCGACCCTGAAGCCGATTACGGTCTCGCTGGCGCTCGACACGGGCCGCGTCAAGCCGGGCACCCTGATCGACACTGGGCCGGGCCGCTATACCATCGCCGACCGCACGATCACCGACACCAAGCCGCATGGCGTGATCAATGTCTCCGAAATCATCGAAATGTCGTCGAACATCGGCACCTCGAAGATCGCGCTGGGCATGCCGTCGCAGGAAATGTGGGAAATGTTTACCAAGGTGGGCTTCGGCCAGCAGCCGAAATGGGGTTTTCCCGGCGCCGTGGCCGGCCGCGTGCGTCCGTATAAATCGTGGCGCCCTGTGGAACAGGCGACCATGAGCTACGGTAACGGCATTTCCGTCTCGCTGATCCAGCTGGCGCGCTCGTACATGATGTTCGCGCGCGACGGCGACACGATTCCCCTGTCGTTCCAGAAGGTCAATGAACTGCCCGTGGGGCAGCAAGTGATCAAGCCGAAGACGGCCGCCGAAATGCGCGCCATGCTGGAACTGGTGGTCTCCGGCGCGCACGGCTCGGCCAAGCGCGCCCAGGTCGCCGGCTACCGCGTGGGCGGCAAGACGGGTACCGCCTATAAAGTGGAAAACGGCCGCTATGCGATGCCGCGCAAATATATCGGCTCGTTCGTGGGCATGGTGCCGATGTCGGCACCGCGCTTCATCATTGCCGTGATGATCGATGAACCGACCGGCCCTGCCCACTATGGCGGCCAGGTTGCCGCTCCCGCTTTCGCGGCGATTGCGACCAACGCGCTGCGCGCGATGAACGTACCGCCCGATTCCTCCGTTACCGAAATCGTGGTCCCGGCCAATGCCGGTCCGGAGGCCATGTGAAGTCACTCATGACCATACAAGACATCAGTTTGTGGATCAAAGCGGCTGCCCCGTCCGGGCAGCTGACGTCCGACTCGCGCCGCGTGCAGCGCGGCGACGTGTTTTTCGCCTATGCGGACGCCACCCATTTCATCGACGCCGCCATCGAGCAGGGCGCCGCTGCCATCGTGCATGACGCCGTTGAATGGAACGCCGCATGGAATGTGCCGCATCTGCTGGTCGGCGACCTGAAACGCCTGGCTGGCCCCGTGGCGCATGCTGTTTACGACATGCCCGACAGCGCCATGTTCAGCGCCGGCGTCACGGGCACGAACGGCAAGACCTCGTGCGCGCTGTGGCTGGCGCAAGCTCTGGCACGCCTGGGTGAAACGTCGTCCGTCATCGGCACCCTGGGCGTGGGCCTGTGCAAGCCGCGCGGCGCCATCGAATTCGACGTGACCGGCTACACCACGCCCGACGCCGTGCTGCTGGCGCGCAAACTCGCCGCCATGCGCGACGCCGGCGCCAAGGCCGTCGCCATCGAAGTGTCGTCGATCGGCCTGGACCAGGAACGCGCGGCCGGCATGCATTTCGATGTCGCCATGTTTACCAATTTGACGCGCGACCACCTCGACTACCATGGCGACATGGCAGCCTACGAGGCGGCCAAGGTCAAGCTGTTCGACTGGCCCGGCCTGAAAACGGCCGTCATCAACCTGGACGACCCCATGGGCTTGCGCCTGGTCCGCCACGTGGACGGCAAGCTGGCGGGCGAGTATCCGGTCATCGGCTATACCTTGCAGGATGCCGCCGCCTTGCCCGATTTGCCCGGTGTGCTGATGCTGCGCGCCAGCCAGTTCCGCAGCCGTAATGCCGGCACCGACTTCCATCTGGAATGCGCGCTGGGCGTTGCGCTGATCAAGACGCAGCTGGTGGGCCACTTCAATATCAGCAACGCGCTGGCCGTGCTGGGCGCCTTGCTGGCGCACGGAACCGGTCTGCGCGCCGCCATCGACGGCATCGAATCCCTGCAGCCGGCCCCGGGCCGCATGCAGCAGGTGGGCGGCCAGGAAGCGCCGATGGTCGTCATCGATTACGCGCATACGCCTGACGCGCTGGAAAAAACCCTGGCTGCCTTGCGCCAGGTGGCGCAGGAGCGGGGCGGCCAGCTGTGGTGCGTGTTCGGCTGCGGCGGCGACCGCGATCCGGGCAAGCGTCCGCAGATGGGCGCCATCGCGCAGCTGGCCGATCACGTGCTGGTCACCAGCGACAATCCGCGCAGCGAAGACCCGCACGCCATCATCGCGCAGATCGTCGCCGGCATGCGTGCCGACGGTCCGCAGCCGCAAGCCATCGAAGACCGCGCCGGGGCCATTTTGTCGGCCATCAAGCACGCGGCCAAGCCGGACGTGATCCTGTTGGCGGGCAAGGGCCATGAGCCGTACCAGGAAATCAAGGGCAAGAAACTGCCGTTCTCCGATGCCGACCATGCGCAGCTGGCCCTGTCCGCGCGCCTGACGATGATGAGGACGAATTGATGGATAGCCTGATGCACGCAAGCCTGGCTGAATTGATGCCGTCGCTGGACGGCGCACAGCTGACGGGCGACGCCGTTTTTGACGGCGTGTCCACCGACAGCCGCAGCGCCCAAGCCGGTTCGCTGTTCGTGGCCCTGCGTGGCGAGAGTTTCGATGCCCACGATTTCCTCGACCAGGTGGCCGCGCGCGGCGTCGCCGCCGTGGTGGTCGAGCGCCTGCCGGCGGGCTGGGACAGCGACAAGGTGCCGGCCATCGTAGTCGCCGATACCCTGGCCGCGCTGGGCCGCATCGCCAACCACTGGCGCTGCCGTTTCAATTTGCCCGTCATCGGCGTCACCGGCAGCAATGGCAAGACCACCGTCAAGGAGATGATTTCATCCATCCTGGCGGCAGCCTTTGGTGAAGAGGCGCGCCTGGCCACGCGCGGCAACCTGAATAACGAGATCGGCGTGCCCCTGACCCTGTTCCGCCTGAGCGAACAGCATAAGGCAGCCGTCATCGAGATGGGCATGAACCATCCGGGCGAGATCGCCCGCCTGGCGGCGATTGCCGCGCCGACCCTGGCAATGGTCAACAATGCGCAGCGCGAGCACCAGGAATTCATGCACACGGTGGTAGCGGTGGCGCGCGAGAACGGCGCCGCGCTGGCAGCCCTGGCGCATGACGGCGTGGCCGTCTTCCCGCATGGCGACGAGTTCACGCCCGTGTGGCGCGAACTGGCCGGCGCGCGCGCCGTCATTACCTTCGGCCTGTCGAAAGAGGCGGATGTCAGCTGCACGCACCGCGCGGCCGAGGATTTTGGCAGCGATCTGTTCGTCAGCGTGCGCGCACAGGACGGCGGCTTGCGCCAGTTCTTCGTGGGCTTGCAGGCGGCAGGCGAACACAATGTGCGCAATGCGCTGGCGGCCGTGGCATGCGCTATCGGCGCAGGCATCGCGCCAGAACATATCAAGCAGGGCCTGGAGGCGTTTTCTCCCGTGAACGGCCGGCTGCAGAAAAAACGCGCCGCCAATGGCGCCACCATCATCGACGACACGTATAACGCCAATCCGGATTCGGCGCGCGCGGCCATCGATGTGCTGGCGCAGGCAGCGGCACCGCGCATCCTGGTGCTGGGCGAGATGGGAGAAGTCGGCACGCAGGGGCAGCAGTTCCACGAAGAGATCGGCGCCTACGCCGCCGCCAAAGGCATCGAACACGTGCTGGCGACGGGCGGTCTGGCGCGCCATCTGGTCAATCCGGCGCAGGCAGCCGCGAGCCAGGAATCAGGCACGGTCGTGGAGTATTTCGAACAGTTCGACGGTTTGCTGGCGGCGCTCGATGCGCATTTGTCCGGCCGTTCGGATGCAACAGTATTAATCAAGGGCTCCCGTTTCATGAAGATGGAACGGGCCGTGCAGCATTTGATTGGTTCAAACAACAATAACAAGGAAGCTCACTAATCATGCTGCTCTGGCTCGCTCATTATTTCCAGGACGACATTGGCCCATTGCGGGTCTTTAACTTCATCACGTTCCGCGCCGTCTTCGCCACCCTGACGGCGATCTTGATCGGCCTGTGCGCCGGTCCTGCCGTGATCCGCATGCTCACGCGCATGAAGGTTGGCCAGGCCGTGCGTACGGATGGCCCGCAAACGCATCTGAAAAAACACGGCACCCCCACCATGGGCGGTGTGCTGATCCTTATCGCCATCGGCATTTCCACCTTGCTGTGGGCCGACCTGTCGAACCGTTTCATCTGGCCCGTGTTGATCGTCACCTTGGGCTTTGGCGCCGTCGGCTGGGCCGACGACTACCGCAAGGTGGTGCACCAGGATCCGGAAGGCATGCGCTCGCGCGAAAAATACTTCTGGCAGTCGCTGATCGGCATCGCCGCCGCGTTTTACCTGGCGTTTTCCGTCTCCATCTCCGAGCCCAATGCCGGCCAGGTGTGGAATCTGATCTACGCCTGGGTGCAGTCGGGCTTCGCCATGGACTTGCCGCCGAAGGCCGATCTGATCGTCCCGTTCTTCAAGACCATCAGCTATCCGCTGGGTGTGTGGGGCTTCATCGCGCTGACGTATTGCGTCATCGTCGGCACCAGCAACGCCGTCAATTTCACCGATGGACTTGACGGCCTGGCCATCATGCCGACCGTGATGGTGGGCACGGCCCTGGGGCTGTTCGCCTACCTGACGGGTAATGCCACGTATGCGCGCTACCTGTTCATCCCGCACATCCCGGGCGCCGGCGAACTGGTGATCTTCTGCGGCGCGCTGGCCGGTTCCGGCCTGGCCTTCCTTTGGTATAACACCCACCCCGCGAAAGTATTCATGGGCGACGTGGGCGCGCTGGCACTGGGCGGCGCACTGGGTACCATCGCCGTCATCGTGCGCCAGGAAATCGTCCTGTTCATCATGGGCGGCATCTTCGTGGTTGAAACGCTGTCCGTGATCATCCAGGTCGTCTGGTTCAAGTACACCAAGAAGCGCTTTGGCGTTGGCCGCCGCGTCTTCCTGATGGCGCCATTGCATCACCATTTTGAACAAAAAGGCTGGAAGGAGACGCAGGTTGTCGTGCGTTTCTGGATCATCACCATGATGCTGGTGCTGCTCGGCCTGACCACCTTGAAGCTGCGCTGATGATGTACGACGCTAAAACCGCACTGGTACTGGGCCTCGGGGAGTCAGGCCTGGCCATGGCCCTGTGGCTGGCCCGCAGTGGTGCGACCGTGCGCGTGGCCGACACAAGGGAGGCCCCGGAGCGCCTTGCCGCGTTGCGGGCCGCCGTGCCGCAGGCGCAGTTCATCGCCGGCGCCTTCACGGCCGACTTGCTTGACGGCGTGGACTTTGTCACCGTCAGCCCAGGCCTCGCGCCGGGCCGCGAACTGGCGCAGATTGCGCCGGCCGCTACTGAGAAAAACATCCCCGTGTGGGGCGAAATCGAACTGTTCGCGCAGGCGCTGGCCGCCTTGAAGGCAGAACGCGGCTATGCGCCGAAAGTCATCGCCATCACGGGAACGAATGGCAAGACGACCGTCACCAGCCTGGTAGGCTTGCTGTGCGAACGCGCCGGCCTTGCCACGCGCGTGGCCGGCAATATCAGCCCGGCCGCGCTGGACGTGCTGCGCGAAGTGCTCGATGCCGAGCCTGCGCCGCAGCCGGTGGATGCGGAAGCTGACGTGACGGAACCCGCCGCCAGCACTTTGCCGCAAGCGTGGATCCTGGAATTATCCAGCTTCCAGTTGCACACGACGTTCAGCCTGCAGGCCGATGCGGCCACGGTCTTGAATTTGTCACAGGACCATCTGGACTGGCATGGCGACATGGCCGCCTACGCCGCAGACAAGGCGCGCATCTTCGGCGACCTGACCGTGCGCATATTGAACCGCGACGATGCGGCCGTGATGCACATGGCCGACCCGTTGGTCGAAACCATCACCTTCGGCACGGGCGAACCGGCGGAAGTCGACAGCTTTGGCCTGGTCAATGAACGGGGCATCTTCTGGCTGGCGCAAGCCGTACCCAGCGAAGAAGTGATCGAGAAAAAACGCAAGAAGAACGATCCGGCGCCGGAACCGGTGCCGACGATGGCGAAAAAGCTGATGCCGGCCGACGCGCTGAAAATCCGCGGCCAGCACAATGCCTCGAATGCGCTGGCGGCGCTGGCCCTGTGTCGCGCCATCGGCCTGCCATTCGCGCCGCTGCTGCATGGTTTGCGCGAATACCAGGGCGAGCCGCATCGGGTGGAGCTGATCACGGCGGTCAATGAAGTCGAGTACTACGACGACAGCAAGGGTACGAATGTGGGCGCGACCGTGGCGGCCCTGTTCGGCCTGGGCAAGGCGTTTGGCGGCGCGGAACAGCGTCTGGTGCTGATCGCCGGTGGCGATGGCAAGGGACAGGATTTCTCGCCGCTGGCCGAACCTGTATCGCGCTACGTGCGCTCCGTGGTGCTGATCGGACGCGATGCACCGGCCTTGCGCGCGGCCCTCGAGCCGGCCGGCGTGGACATCGTCGACTGCGCCACCTTGCCGGAAGCCGTCAAGCGCGCCAGCAGCCTGGCGCTGGCTGGCGATGCCGTGCTGCTGTCGCCCGCGTGCGCCAGCCTGGACATGTTCAAGAACTATGCGCACCGCGCGCAGGTGTTTGTCGACGCCGTGCGCGACATCGCGCTGGAAAACGGACAGGATATCTGATGGCTTTCCAACTGCCCTTCAGCTTTGGTTCCGGCTCGGCTGCCAAGCCGCTGGATAGCCGCGCGCGGCAATCGAAGATGATGGACTATGACAAGCCGCTGGTATGGGTCGTCCTGCTGCTCATGTTGCTGGGCATGGTGATGGTGTATTCGGCGTCGATCTCGCTGTCGGATGCGCGCAAGTTTGCCGCCTACACGAACAATTATTTTGTCGTGCGCCAGGCGCTGTTCATCGGCGTGTCGATCATCGTCGGCGCGATGGTGTTCCGCATCCCCGTCGCGACCTGGCAAAAGATGGCGCCGTGGCTGTTCATCGCCACCCTGGTGCTGCTGGTGATGGTGCTGATACCTGGTCTGGGCGTGTCGGTCAACGGCGGCCGCCGCTGGCTGAACCTGCCGGGCCTGCGGCCGCAGCCGTCCGAGCTGATGAAGGTGGTGATGGTGCTGTATGCGGCCGATTACACGGTGCGCAAGCAGGAATACATGCACAAGCTGACCAAGGGCTTCATGCCGATGGCGCTGGCCGTCAGCTTCGTCGGCCTGCTGCTGCTGATGGAGCCCGATCTGGGCGCCTTCGGTGTGATCGTCTGCATCGCCATGGGTATCCTGTTCCTGGGTGGTGTCAACGCCATCTGGTTCGGCGGCATAGGCGCCATGCTGACGGCGATCTTTGTCACCATCATCGCTCTGTCGAAATTCCGCCGTGAGCGGTTTTTTGCGTATCTCGACCCGTGGCAGGAAGACAATGCCCTGAACAAGGCTTACCAGTTGACACACTCGCTGATCGCCTTCGGGCGCGGCGAACTGTTTGGCGTGGGATTGGGCGGCAGCGTGGAAAAACTGCATTACCTGCCCGAAGCCCACACGGACTTTTTGCTGGCCGTGATCGGCGAGGAGCTGGGCCTGGTGGGCGTGCTGGTCGTGATCGGCATGTTTTACTGGATTATCAAGCGGGCGTTCGACATCGGCCGCCAGGCGATCGCCATCGACCAAACCTTCGCGGGACTGACGGCGAAAGGCATCGCCATCTGGATCGGCGTGCAGACCTTCATCAACATGGGCGTTAACCTGGGCCTGCTGCCGACCAAGGGCCTGACCTTGCCCTTGATGAGTTATGGCGGCACGGGCGTACTGATTAACTGTATCGGCCTGGCGATTTTGCTGCGCATCGATTACGAAAACCGGATCCTCATGCGGGGAGGCCGGCTATGAACAACGCGACGAACTTGAAAACGACGAAAAGACTGATGATCATGGCGGCCGGTACCGGCGGCCATATTTTCCCTGGCCTGGCGATTGCGCAGACGATGCGCGCGCGCGGCTGGGAAGTGAGCTGGCTGGGCACGACCCACGGCATGGAGCAGGAGCTGGTGCCGAAGAGCGGCATTCCCATGGATGCCATCGCATTTTCCGGCATGCGCGGCAAGGGCCTGGCGCATACCATTCAAGGCGGCTTCAAGATGCTGGCCAGCTTCTTTGCCATCCGCCGTTTCATCGCCAGCCGCAAGCCTGACGTGGTGATGGGCATGGGCGGCTACGTCACCGTGCCGGGTGGCCTGATGGCGCGCCTGAAAGGCGTGCCGTTAGTGCTGGTCAATGCCGACGCGGCGCTGCTGTTGTCGAACAAGACCCTGGTGCCGCTGGCGCAGCAAGTGTGCTTCGGCTTTCCCGCCGATTTCGGCAGCGCCGCCGGCAAGGCCGTCGTGACGGGCAATCCCGTGCGCGCGGAAATCCTCGCCATGGAGCCGCCGGCGCCGCGCTTTGCGGGCCGCAGCGGCCCATTGCGCATCCTCGTGGTAGGTGGCAGCCTGGGTGCGAAGGCGCTGAACGACAGCTTGCCTGCCGCGCTGGCGCTGATGCCGGAAGGCGAGCGTCCGCTGGTCACGCACCAGTCGGGCAAGAAGAATATCGACGCCCTGCATGCCGCGTATGCGCAGGCGGGCGTGCAAGCCAATGTGGTCGATTTCATCGACGACATGGCCAAAGCGTATACCGAGGCCGACCTGGTGATTTGCCGCGCTGGCGCCATCACCCTGTCGGAATTGACGGCGGCCGGCGTGGCCAGCGTGCTCGTGCCGCTGGTGGCGTCGACCACCAGCCACCAGCGCGACAACGCGCAATGGATGGCGCAGCAAGGCGCGGCGATTCATCTGCCGCAAACGGAAATGAGTGCCGCGTCGCTGAGCGCACTGCTGGCGTCGCTGAGCCGCGACAGCTGCCAGCAGATGGCGCAAGCGGCACTGGCAGCAGGCAAGCGCGACGCCAATGAGGCGATCGCACACGTATTGGAAAAACTGGCATGAGGTTAGCTCTGTGAAGCATAAAGTAAACAATATCCACTTTGTCGGCATTGGCGGCAGCGGCATGAGCGGCATCGCCGAAGTGCTGGTCAACCTGGGCTACAAGGTGTCGGGCTCCGACCTGGGCAGCAATGCGGCGACGCAGCGCCTAGCGAGCCTGGGCGCGACCGTCATGCTCGGTCACGCCGCAGAAAATATCGGCGACGCCGATGCGGTGGTGACGTCGGGCGCCGTCCCGCAAGACAATCCGGAAGTGGCGGCTGCGCGTGCGCGCAAGATTCCGCTGGTGCCGCGCGCCGTGATGCTCGGCGAGTTGATGCGCCTGAAACGCGGTATCGCCATCGCCGGCACGCATGGCAAGACGACGACGACCAGCCTGGTCGCTTCCGTGCTGGCGCAGGGCGGTCTCGATCCGACCTTCGTCATCGGCGGCCGCCTGACCAGCGCAGGCGCGAACGCCAAGCTGGGTTCGGGCGACTACCTAGTGGCCGAAGCCGATGAATCGGACGCCTCGTTCCTGAATCTCACGCCGATGATCGAAGTGATCACGAATATCGACGCCGATCACATGGACACCTACGAGCACGATTTCGAAAAGCTCAAGCAAGCCTTCGTGCAGTTCACGCACCGCTTGCCGTTCTATGGCCGCGCCATGCTGTGCATCGACGATCCGCACGTGCGCGCCATCATCCCGTCCGTCACCAAGCCCGTCACCACCTACGGTTTCGCGGAAGACGCGCAAGTGCGCGCCATCAACGCGCGCGCCGTGGGCCTGGAAATGCATTTCACCGTGCTGCAGGAAGGTTACCCGGACCTGGACGTGGTGCTGAACCAGCCCGGCATGCACAATGTGCAGAATGCCTGCTCGGCGATTGCCATCGCGCGCGAAATTGGCATCGCCGACAGCGCCACGCAGCAGGGCCTGGCCGAGTTTTCCGGCGTGGGCCGGCGCTTCACGCGCTATGGCGACGTGGCGCTGCCGAACGGCGGCACCTTTGCGCTGGTCGACGATTTCGGCCACCATCCGGTGGAAACGGAAGTGACGCTGGCCGCCGCGCGCGCCGCCTATCCGGGCCGTCGCCTGGTGCTGGCGTTCCAGCCGCACCGCTACAGCCGTACGCGTGACCTGTTCGAGGATTTCGTGAAGGTGCTGGGCGCACCCGACGTGCTGCTGCTGTCCGAAGTGTATGCGGCGGGCGAAGCGCCTATCGTCGCCGCCGACGGCCGCGCCCTGGCGCATGCGCTGCGCGCGCGCGGCAAAATCGAACCGATTTTCGTCGAATCCATGAAAGACATGGCCGACACCATCATGAGCGTGGCGCGCGACGGCGACGTCGTGCTGACCATGGGAGCCGGCTCGATCAGCGGCATCCCGCAACAACTGACAACGTATCAATCTCACACTGTAAAGGCCTGACGTGAACCAAGCTTCAGCTATCGACGTTAAACAATTGGGCAAGGTCGGCGTCCTGTTCGGCGGCCGTTCGGCCGAGCGCGAAGTGTCGCTGATGTCCGGCGCGGGCGTGCTGGCAGCCCTGAAAAGCCATGGCGTGGATGCGCATGGCTTCGATACGGGCGAACGCAGCCTGGCCGAATTGGCCGCTGAGCAATTTGACCGCGTCTTCATCGCGCTGCACGGCCGCTTCGGCGAAGACGGCAGCCTGCAGGGCGCGCTGGAACAACTGGGCATTCCATACACGGGCAGCGGCGTGATGGCCTGCTCGGTGGGCATGGACAAGGTTTATACCAAGATGATCTGGCTGATGCACCAGCTGCCGACGCCAAAGTACGCGGTACTGGACGACAGTTCCGACTTGGCCAAGGTCACCGCGGAACTGGGCTTGCCGCTGATCGTCAAGCCGCCGCATGAAGGCTCGAGCATCGGCATCACGACCGTCAACGAAGCGTCGGCCTTCCAGGCCGCCTACGACATCGCCGCCGGCCTCGATGATTCGGTACTGGCCGAGGAATTCATCAAGGGCCGCGAATTCACCGTCGCGATCCTGGGCAAGGGCGCCACGGCGCGCGCGTTGCCGCCGATCGAAATCGTCGCGCCGCAAGGCAATTACGACTACCAGAACAAGTACTTCACGGACGACACGCAGTATTTCTGCCCGCCGCAGCTCGATGGCGCGATCATCGCAGAGATGGAACGCATCGCCCTGGCCGCCTACCGCGCCCTGGGCTGCGAAGGCTGGGGACGGGTCGATGTCCTGATGCGCGCGGCAGACAGCGCGTTGTTCCTGCTGGAGGTAAATACCTCGCCCGGCATGACGGGGCACTCGCTCGTGCCGATGGCGGCGCGCGCGGAAGGCACCAGCTATGAAGACCTGTGCCTGGAAATCGTCGCCGGCGCAAGCCTGAAAATGCACAAGGGACAGCGCTGATATGTGGCATGACGCTAAAAGCCTCAATACGACTGCCAACGGCTTGCTGGCCGCGGTTCTGGTCGTGTGCGTGGCCGCCGGCGTCTGGTGGGTGTCGCAGCGTCCCATGTTCGACCTGCGCACGATCAAGGTGGAAAGCGCGGACGACAAGGGCCTGCGCCACGTGAATTACCTGACCCTGCGCAGTGGCACGCTGGGCCGCATCAAGGGTAATTTCTTCACGACCAACCTGGAAAGCGTGCGCGGCGTGTTCGAATCGGTGCCCTGGGTGCGCCGTGCCAGCGTACGGCGCGAGTGGCCGAACCAGCTGATCGTGGCGCTGGAAGAACATGAGGCGCTGGGTACCTGGGGCGAGGACGGGCGCTTGCTGTCAGTCAAGGGCGACGTGTTTACGGCGAATGTGGCCGAGGCGGAAGACGACCATGAATTGCCTGCGTTTGCCGGCCCCGATGGCAGCGAAAAGGAAGTGCTGGCGACCTACGTGCAGCTGGCAAAGTGGTTTGCGCCGTTGAAGATGGTGCCGGAAACCCTGTCGCTGTCGAGCCGCTATGCGTGGACCGTAAAACTGGATAACGGCATGAGCGTGGCGCTGGGGCGCGAACAGAATCATACGACACTGAAGGCGCGGGTTGACCGGCTGGTGGGCATTTACCCGCAGCTGGCGAGCCGGCTGGAAAATATCGACACGATCGATATGCGTTACCAGAATGGCCTGGCGCTCAGTTCCGCCGGCCTGGTGATACCGGCCGAAGGCAAGGATGGCAGGCCGGCAGCGGCAATCAAGAAGAAAAATGGCAGTCCGATTAAAAAACCGACTTAACCGAATAATCAATTAATCAATTAATCAATTAATCAATTAATAGCCCAAAAAACTAGGCGAAAGAAATGACAAAAGACGCGAAAAACCTGATCGTCGGCCTCGACATCGGCACCTCGAAAGTGGTGGCGGTGGTAGCCGAAGTGATGTCCGACGGGCGCCACGAAGTGATCGGGCTGGGCCAGCACGAATCGAAGGGCCTGAAAAAGGGCGTGGTGGTCAATATCGAGGCCACGGTGGAGTCCATCCAGCGCGCGCTGGAAGAGGCCGAGCTGATGGCCGACTGCAAGATCCGTAATGTGTATGCGGGCATTGCGGGCAGCCATATCCGCAGCTTCAATTCCAGCGGCATGGTGGCCATCAAGGACAAGGAAGTGACGGCGACCGACGTGGCGCGCGTCATCGAGACGGCAAAAGCGGTTAACATTCCGACCGATCAGCAATTGCTGCACACGGTGCCGCAGGAGTTCATCGTCGACAGCCAGGAAGATGTGCGCGAGCCTATCGGCATGAGCGGCATCCGCCTGGAGGTGAAGGTGCATATCGTCACCGGCGCCGTGTCGGCAGTGCAGAACATCGTCAAGTGCGTGCGCCGCTGCGGCCTGGAAGTGTCGGACCTGATCCTGCAGCCGATGGCGTCCGCCGATGCGGTGCTCACGCCCGACGAGAAGGAACTGGGCGTGGTGCTGATCGACATCGGCGGCGGCACGACCGATGTGGCGGTATTCTCCGATGGCGCGATCCGCCATACGGCAGTCATTCCCATCGCCGGCGACCAGATCACCAACGACATCGCCATGGCCTTGCGCACCCCGACCGCGGAAGCGGAAGAAATCAAGATCCGCTATGGCGTGGCCAAGCAGGTCCTGGCCGATCCCGGCGAATCGCTGGAAGTGCCTGGTCTGGGCGACCGCGGCCCGCGCAACCTGTCGCGCCAGGCGCTGGCGGCAGTGATCGAGCCACGCGTCGAAGAGCTGTTCGCGATGGTGCACCAGGTGGTACGTGAATCCGGCTACGAAGGCGTGCTGTCGTCGGGCATCGTGCTCACGGGCGGCACCTCCATCATGCCCGGCATGGTGGAAATGGCGGAAGACATTTTCCTGAAACCGGCGCGCCTTGGCACGCCCGAGTATCGGGGCCAGCTGGCCGACGTGGTGCGCAGTCCGCGCTATGCCACGGTATTGGGCCTGCTGCTGGAAGCGAAGAAGCAATACCTGCGCGGCCACATCGTGACGCGTCAGGACGGCTCGGTGAAGGCAGTCTGGCAGCGCATGAAGGAATGGTTTTTAGGGAATTTTTAAGGGCTTGATTTACGCCCGGCAGGTCAGGTTTTTTGGCAGCATCGCAGGTACACACATAACTTTATTTTATATTTAACCGCAGTTTTCAATCTCCAGTTCTCCTACCAATATGAGGCCTGGCGCTTGGAAACCGCATCTGATAGGAGCACATCATGGAGTTCGATATGGTCGATAACACAGCTTTAGGTACCGTCATCAAGGTCGTCGGCGTCGGCGGTGCGGGTGGCAATGCAGTCCAACACATGATCAACAAAGGCATGTCGGGTGTGGAGTTCATTGCCGCCAACACCGACGCACAGGCCCTGTCGACATCGAAGGCCCACAACATCATCCAGATCGGCGATACCGGTCTGGGCGCCGGCATGAAACCTGCCGTTGGCCGCCAGCTGGCGGAAGAATCGCGCACGCGCATCGCCGATTCGCTGCGCGGCGCGCACATGGTCTTCATCGCTGCCGGCATGGGCGGCGGTACGGGCACGGGCGCCGCTCCTATCGTGGCTGAAGTGGCCAAGGAACTGGGCGCGCTGACGGTGGCCGTGGTTTCCAAGCCATTCTCGTATGAAGGCCAGAAGTGCATGGACATCGCCGACGAAGGCCTGGAGCAGCTGTCCCTGCACGTCGATTCGCTGATCATCATCCTCAACGAAAAACTGGAAGAGATCTACGAAGACGAAAGCATGCTGGAATGGATGCAGCATGCCGATGATGTGCTCAACAACGCGGTGGCCGGCATTGCCGAGATCATCAACGTGCCAGGCCATATCAACGTCGACTTCAACGACGTGAAAACCATCATGGGCGAGCAGGGCAAGGCCATGATGGGCACGGCGACGGCTTCCGGCGTCGACCGCGCACGCATCGCCGCGGAACAGGCTGTCGCTTCGCCGCTGTTGGACGGCATCGACCTGTCCGGCGCGCGCGGCGTGTTGGTCAACGTCACGGCCAGCCGTGGCTTGAAAGGTAAAGAAATCAAGGAAGTCATGGCCGCCGTGCGCGCGTTTGCCGCACCGGATGCGTCGATCGCGCAAGGTATCGCCTACGACGACGCCATGGGCGACGACATCCGCGTTACCGTGGTGGCCACGGGCCTGGGCCGCGCGAAGAAAAACATCCAGCTGGTACCGCAGCAAGTGCTGCGCACCGGTACGCACAACAGCCCGTTGACCCCATCGGCTGCCATGGGTAGCGCGCAAGCGGCGACGACGACAGTTGGCGTGGCTACGCCGGCTGCCGGTTTCGACGGCATGAAGGCGCCGGCAGTATGGCGTCGCGAATCGGCTTCCGAGCAGGTGCGCGCGATGGAAAAGAATGGTATGGAGACGTACGATATTCCAGCCTTCCTGCGCAAACAGGCCGACTAAGGTGATGTGATGCATGTAACGATGACGGCGGCCTGAGGGCCGCCGTTTTTTTTTGCCGGCTTTTGACTTTTGACTTTGCCTTTTCGGCCGTTTTCTGCACAAATACGGCAAGTCAGGCATACTATCGCGCAGTGTCGGCATCATGCCGGCAGCATCCTCAACCGACAGTACACAAGGAGTCAACATGACCATCAAGATCGGCGACACCCTGCCAGAAGGCACCCTGGCTGAATTCATCGAAAGCGAAACCGAAGGCTGCGCACTGGGTCCGAACACGTTCAACGTGCAAGACCTGGTCAAGGGCAAGAAGATCGCCATCTTCGGCCTGCCAGGCGCCTACACCCCGACCTGCTCCGCACAGCACGTGCCGGGCTACGTCAAGCACGCCGCGGACCTGAAAGCCAAGGGCGTCGATGAAATCTGGTGCATCTCCGTCAACGACGCGTTCGTGATGGGCGCCTGGGGCCGCGACCAGAAAGCTACCGGCGTCGTGCGCATGATGGCTGACGGCAACGCCGCCTACAGCAAGGCCCTGGGCCTGGACGCCGATTTTTCCAAGCACGGCATGGGCACGCGCTCGCAGCGCTACTCGCTGCTGGTCGACAATGGCGTCGTGACGCAATTGAACATCGAGCAAGGCGGCAAGTTTGAAGTGTCGAACGCGGAAACCTTGCTGGGCCAACTGGCTTAAGTCCCTGAGAAAAAGTCCATGGCGGTGTTGCACTGCCTTGGCGTACTACTCGTACTGCCTGCGGCAATGCGCCTTGCCCTGAACATTTTTCAGGGACTTGTCCTTTTTTGACGTAAAAACGGCGCCATCGGCGCCGTTTTTTTATTGTACCGACGGCTTGCTCGCCTCGAACATGGCCGCATCGATGCTGAACGAATAATCGTCCTGCAGTGCGAAATACCGGCGCGCTTCCTCGGGCGCGCCATCGAACAGGTTGCGGATGGCCGCCACTCTTTCGCTTGGCGTGCGCATGCGGGCCACCCACTCGTCGAACTGCATGGTCAGTTTCCACACGCTGCGCAAGCTGTGCGTAAAACCTGCGTTGTCAAACTTGGCGCCCCATTCGCAGCTGCGGTAGTCGCGTACGTGGGACGCGTCGCGCAGCATTTCCACCGCCTGCAAGGTGCTGTCGTAGAGGGCCGTCTTGGGCGCGACGATGTCGACCACTAATAAGGTGCCGTTCGGGCGCAGCACGCGCCACGCTTCTGCCAGGGCTCCCGCCACGTCGTTCCAGTGGTGCGCGGAAAAGCGCGTGACGACCATGTCGAAGCTGGCGTCGGCAAACGGCAGGCGGGCCACGTCGCCTTGTTGCGTGCTGATATTGTGCAAGCCGCGCTGCACCCTGGCGCAGTCGACCACGTCGAGCATGGGCTGCGCCAGGTCATAGGCGACCACCGATTGCGCCACGGGGGCGACGGCGAAGCTGGCGTGGCCGGCGCCGCAGCCCAGGTCCAGTACCACCGGCTTGCCGTGGCGGCGCGCGCATTCCTGCATCAGCACCAGGTCGGCGCCTTGCGCGTGTACGGCGCTGCTCAGGTAGGCATTGGCCGTCTTGCCAAACTGTTCGGTAACGACATCGTGCTGCTGCATGGTTTTCTCCTGTGGATGGCTGAGTTCCTGCAGAATAGGGATAAAATTATCCTGTAACAAGACCATAACTTATACTGGTATATCTACTACCATGCTTCCCCGTCATGTCGAACAAACTTGCTGAATTCATCCGCGCCCGGCGCGAAACCGTCACCCCCGCCATGGCCGGCTTGCCCGGCGGCGGACGGCGGCGCACGCCTGGCTTGCGGCGCGAAGAGCTGGCACAGCTGTGCGATGTCAGTCCCACCTGGCTGACGTGGCTGGAGCAGGGGCGGCCCGTGTCGGCATCGGCCAAGATGCTGGCGCGCCTGGCGCAGGTGCTGCAGCTGAGCGCGGCCGAGCGCGCCTACCTGTTCGAGGTGGCAGACAAGCATGACCCCAGCCATGGCGCAGGCGAGGGCGGGGGACCTGCCGCCGCCGAGTTGGCCGCCATCGTCGCCGCCATCGACGCGCCCGCGTATATCCTGGACCGCGCATGGAATGCCGTGGCGTGGAACGGGGCGGCGTCCACGCTGTTTACGGGCTGGCGGCACGGCGACGGGGACGCGCCGAACCAGTTGCGCTTCATGTTCCTGGAACCTGGTGCGCGCGATCTGGTCGTCGGCTGGCCCGAGCGGGCGCAGCGCCTGGTGGCGGAGTTTCGCGCCGATATCGGCCGGCAGGCGGACCAGGCGCCGCTGGCTGGCCTGATCGCCGAACTGGCCGATGCCAGCCCTGAATTTCGCCAGTGGTGGGGCGCGCAGCAGGTGCAGGGCCGCGATGGCGGCCTGCGCCAGTTCCGGCATGCGCAACAGGGCCTGCTTGCGTTCAATCAAGTGACCCTGCACCTGGCGCGCCAGCACGACTTGAAACTGGTGATGCTGTTGCCTGTGTCATAAGGTAAAACGGCCGCGCTTGTTATAATCGGGCTGACCGCCTGGCCCTGCCTTTCCAGACCATGCTGTCCTGGCTCCGGCCGTCGCCATGATGACGGTCCCGCTCTTTCGCCAGGAGTCTGTCCTGTTACCCCACAATCCCAACCTGCGCAGCATCTATGTGATGCTGGTCGCCGTCGCCATGTTTTCCCTGATGGACACAGCCATGAAGCTGTTGTCCGCCCATTATCCGCCCATGCAGGTGACGGCCTTGCGCGCCCTGTCGTCGTTGCCGCTCGTCTGCCTGTACCTGCTGTACCGCGGCGCCTTCAAGAACGTGCTGAAGGTGCGCTGGCCGCTGCACCTGTTGCGCGGCGTCCTGGGCGTGTTGATGATCACCCTGTTTGCCTACGGCCTGAAGCGCATGTCGCTGGCCGAGACGTATGCGCTGTTTTTCGTCGCCCCCTTGCTGATCACCGTCCTGTCGGTTTTTATCCTGAAGGAAAAAGTCGATTTTGCGCGCTGGTGCGCTATCGCCGTGGGTTTGCTGGGCGTGCTGGTGGCGTTGCGCCCCGACGGTTCGGGATTCTTTTCGGTGGCCGGGCTGGCCGTGCTGGGCTCGGCCGCCTGTTACGCCATTTCCGCCGTCACGGGCCGCATCCTCAGCCGCACGGACGCCAGCGAAAGCATGGTCTTTTGGCTGATGGTGATGATGGCCCTCGGCGGCGTGGCCCTGTCGGCGCACGAGTGGGTGAGCATCCGCCGCGAAGACTGGTGGCTGCTGGCGGGCTTGTCGCTGAGTGGCTTCCTGGGGCAGCTTGCGATTACGGAAGCGTTTCGCCATGGCAAGGCGTCCAGCGTGGCGCCGTTCGAATACTCGGCCCTGGCCTGGGGCATGGCCCTGGACTGGATGCTGTGGCGCGCCTTGCCCGACGAATACACCCTGATCGGTGCGGCCATCATCATCGGCAGCGGCATTTACCTCGTGCGCAGGGAGGCTGTCCACGCCGAGAGCGAGCATCCGTGAGTAGCGGTTGTGGTATTTCTGGCGTGGGCCATGCCATGCCGCAACGAAAATCCGGCAAATAGATATAATCGACAGATGTTAAAACAACGCACCATCAAACAACAGGTCCGCACCATCGGTGTCGGTTTGCACTCTGGCACCAAGGTGGAGCTGACTCTGCGTCCTGCCGCGATCGACACGGGCATCGTGTTTCGCCGCATCGACCTTGATCCCATCGTCGAGTTCCCCGCCAGCGCCATGGCCGTGGGCGATACGCGCATGGCTTCCGTGCTGATCAAGGATGGCGCCAGGGTTTCTACAGTGGAACACCTGATGTCGGCTGCGGCCGGCCTGGGCGTCGACAATATGTATATCGACGTGAATGCGGAAGAAATCCCCATCATGGACGGTTCCGCCTCGTCCTTCGTCTACCTGCTGCAGCAGGCTGGCGTGGAAGAGCAGCAAGCGCCAAAGAAATTTATCAAGGTCATCAAGCCTGTGGAAGTGCGTCACGGCAAGGGCGACGCGGAGAAATGGGCGCGCTTGTCGCCGTATGACGGCTTCAAGCTCGATTTCTTTATCGAATTCAATCACCCGGCCGTCGATGGCACGATGCAGCGCGCCTCCGTCGATTTCGGCGACGTGTCGTATGTGCACGACGTGGCGCGTGCGCGCACGTTTGGCTTCATGCAGGACGTGGAAAGCTTGCGCGGCATGGGTCTGGCCCGTGGCGGTTCGCTGGAAAACGCCATCGTGATGGATGAGTACCGCATCCTCAACGCCGATGGCTTGCGCTATGAAGACGAGTTCGTGCGCCACAAGATCCTCGACGCCATCGGCGACCTGTACCTGGTGGGCCACCCCTTGCTCGCGTATTACACGGCGCACAAGTCAGGCCATGCGCTGAACAACCAGCTGCTGCTGGCGCTGCTGGAACAGCCGGAATCGTATGAAATCGTTTCCTTCGATACCAATGAGGCGGCGCCGCAATCGTACCTGCGTCAAATGGAGCGCGAGTGGTCTTTGACCTGAGTTAATCCTTAGGTTCGCGGTGGTGGCGCACCATATTGCGCAGCGCCGCGATCAGCTGCTCGTTCTGCTTCGACGCTGGCAGGGCCGTGCTCAGCTCTTCCAGGGCCGACATGGCTTTTTCCGGCAAGACCAGCGCCCGCGTATGCACGATGGGCGCGATGCTCTTGATGACCTGCACTTTCAGCTTGATGCCTGAAATCTGCCAGCCTTTTCTTTCCAGTTCCCCTTGTAACTTTGGCAATTGCTGCTTGAGCTTGGCCGCCAGCGCCGCGTTCGGCGTGGCCAGCACCAGTTGGCCGCTCTCGAATTGCAGGATGTCGCAATGCTCGAACATGGCCGGCAAGGCCTTGGCGCAATCTTTTTGCAGGGCGGCCAGACGCGTGACGGTGGGCATCAGGGAAGCCATCGTCGCATTGCCGCGCAGAAAATCGGTTGCGCCCGTGACGGCCGGGCCGGAGCGGGCAAAGCCGTAGCCGCGGCGCGGTGCCGGAGAATAAGTGGGAGTTCGCATGGCCGAAACATAGCACACTCGCCCCCGCGTGACGAGTGCGGCGGCGGGTGCGGTGCAGGCGGGCGAACCGTATTGCCTTACAGTATGGAAAATGTCCGCAATTTCTGCTATTTGTTTGTCATTAAGCTATTGTTATATGGCGCATTACCCCAACCATGTCGGGAACGCATGATAAAATCATCGTCTTTTGCCATAGTCGAACTCCGTGCGGTGACGCGATTACTACCGCGTTGTTCCCTACCGAGCTTTTTTTAACGGCGTTTTTTCAAGAATTCAAGCATGTCATTACTGACCCAGATTTTCGGTAGCCGCAACCAGCGGCTGCTCAAGCAATACCAAAAAACGGTACGCGAGATCAATGCGCTCGAGCCGGCCATCGAAAAGCTGTCGGATGCCGAGCTGCAAGCGAAGACGCCTGCCTTCAAGGAACGCATCGCCGCGGGCGAATCGCTCGATGCCTTGCTGCCGGAAGCCTTTGCCGTCTGCCGCGAGGCCAGCAAGCGCGTCCTGCGCATGCGCCATTTCGATGTGCAGATGATCGGCGGCATGGTCTTGCATTTCGGCAAGATCGCGGAGATGGGCACGGGCGAGGGCAAGACCCTGATGGCAACCTTGCCAGCCTACCTGAATGCCTTGTCGGGCAAGGGTGTGCATATCGTCACCGTCAATGACTACCTGGCGCAGCGCGATGCCGAAACCATGGGCCGCCTGTATGCATGGCTGGGCCTGTCGACTGGCGTAAACATGTCGCAGATGGAGCACAGCGCCAAGCAGCAGGCGTACAACTCCGACATCACGTATGGCACGAATAACGAATTCGGTTTCGACTTCCTGCGCGACAACATGGTCTACGAAGCGCGCGAGCGCGTGCAGCGCAGCCTGAACTTCGGCATCGTCGATGAAGTCGACTCGATCCTGATCGATGAAGCGCGTACGCCGCTGATCATTTCGGGCCAGGCCGAGAACCATACGGACCTGTATCACAAGATCAATGAAGTGCCTGCGCGCCTGACTTTGCAGATCGGCGAAGAAACGCCGGACGGCAAGGGCAAGGTTGAAGTGCCGGGCGACTACACCAAGGATGAAAAAGCGCACCAGGTGCTGCTGACGGAAGCCGGCCACGAAAAGGCCGAAGGCATCCTGATGGAGATGGGCCTGCTGCCGGAAGGCGCCTCGCTGTACGACTCGGCCAACATCACCCTCGTGCATCACCTGTATGCGGCCCTGCGCGCGCATGCGCTGTACTTCAAGGATCAGCACTATGTGGTGCAGAACAATGAAGTGGTGATCGTCGATGAATTCACGGGCCGTCTGATGACGGGCCGCCGCTGGTCCGATGGCTTGCACCAGGCCGTCGAAGCGAAAGAGGGCGTCAAGATCCAGAACGAGAACCAGACCCTGGCCTCGATCACCTTCCAGAACTACTTCCGCATGTACGCCAAGCTGGCCGGCATGACGGGTACGGCCGATACGGAAGCGTACGAATTCCAGGAAATCTACGGCTTGGAAACGGTTGTGATTCCGCAAAACCGTCCGCTGCAGCGCAAGGACCGTCAGGATCAGGTCTATAAATCGTCGGCGGAAAAATACAACGCGATGTTGAACGACATCCGCGACTGCTACGAGCGCGGCCAGCCCGTGCTGGTGGGTACCACCTCGATCGAGAACTCGGAACTGCTGTCGGGCATCCTGACCAAGGCCGGTTTGCCGCATAACGTGCTGAACGCGAAACAGCATGCGCGCGAAGCGGAAATCATCGCCCAGGCAGGCCGTCCGAAAGCCATCACCATCGCCACCAACATGGCCGGTCGCGGTACGGACATCGTGTTGGGCGGTAACGTCGAGAACCAGATCAAGTTCATCGAAGCCAATCCTGAACTGAGCGACGCCGACAAGGCAGCCCAGTCGCAGACCTTGCGCGATGAATGGCAATCCCTGCACGACCACGTGGTCAATGCGGGCGGCTTGCACATCATCGGCACCGAACGCCACGAATCGCGCCGCGTCGACAATCAGCTGCGTGGCCGTGCCGGCCGCCAGGGTGATCCGGGTTCGTCGCGCTTCTACCTGTCGCTCGACGACGCGCTGCTGCGCATCTTCGCCGGCGACCGCGTACGCGCCGTGATGGACCGTTTGAAAATGCCGGAAGGCGAACCGATCGAGGCAGGCATCGTCTCGCGTTCGATCGAATCGGCCCAACGCAAGGTTGAAGCGCGCAACTTCGATATCCGCAAGCAATTGCTGGAATACGATGACGTCGCCAACGACCAGCGCAAGGTGATCTACCAGCAGCGTAACGAGCTGCTGGAAACGACCGATATTTCCGACATGATCGCTTCCTTGCGTCATGGCGTGTTCACCGACCTGGTGCACGAGTACGTGCCGCATGAATCGGTAGAAGAACAGTGGGATATCAAGGGCCTGGAAAATACCCTGGCGAGCGAATGGCAGCTGGACTTGCCGCTGCATGAAATGCTGGAAGCCGATTCGACCCTGACGGACGAAGAGATCCTGGAAAAAGTGCTGGCCGCGGCCGACGCCGTGTACCAGTCGAAGATCGATATCGTCGGTAAGGAATCGTTCGGCGGCTTCGAACGCAACGTCATGCTGCAAAGCGTGGACAGCCACTGGCGTGAACACCTGGCGGCGCTCGATCACCTGCGCCAAGGTATTCACCTGCGCGGTTATGCGCAGAAGAATCCGAAACAGGAATACAAGCGCGAAGCGTTTGAACTGTTTGGCCAGATGCTCGACATGATCAAGAACGACGTCACGAAACACGTGATGACGGTGCGTATCCAGTCGCGCGAAGAAGTCGATGCGGCCGAACAGGCGATGCAGCAGTCGCACGTGGAAAACGTGCACTACCAGCACGCCGAATTCGACCCGAACGCGGCGCCGGAAGAACTGCTGGCTCCTTCGGCCGGCGGCAACATGGACAACGTCGACGACATGAGCGTGAGCATGGGCGTCAAAGTGGGCCGTAACGACCCATGCCCTTGCGGCAGCGGCAAGAAGTACAAGGCTTGCCACGGCAAGCTGGCGTAAAGCCCGCTGCATGGCCTGAACAAGAACGGAGACCGCGGTCTCCGTTTTTTTATGCCCGGCATGCCTTGCCCGGTCCCGGCTCAGGGAAAGGCCCAGTATTGCGGCGCCTGCGAGGGAATGCCCTTCAAGCCGCCGCGGTTTTTTGCCCGTTGCCCCGTCTTGATCATGGTGGCGATATCGGTCAGCAAGACGCGGTTGCTGGCGAAGTAATCGTGCCCCATGAAGTTCATGATGACGGCCGAGGCATCGACGAGCTCCATGCCGGGAATGCCGACGACGGGGCCGCGGATGTCGCCTATCCTGTCCCAGTCGGCAAAGTTGTAGGAAGCGCGGATGGCCTTGTCGTTCGCGGACGCGTACAGGGTGGCGGAGAGCTTGAGGCTGGCAAAGCGGGGGGCGATCTGGTCGCGGAAGACATCGGCATTGATGTCCGGCGCCGCCAGCACCACCTGCTTGAACAGGGGCAGCAGGTCGGGGCGCTTTTCCAGCAGGTTGGCCAGGGCCACGGTCATCGGACGGTTGCCCATGCTGTGGGCGATGAGGTAGATATCGGTGGCCGAGGAGTGCTCCGCGAAATCGGCCAGGAACGCCTGCAGGTGCGCCTGCGTCCATTCGGCGGAATTCTGGTCGTATTCGTAGCCGGCCATCGAGCCTTTCGATGGCCAGCTGTAGAACACGGGCAGGGCGCCGATATCGAGGTCGACGGCCATCTGCGCCGTGCGCCGGGCAGCGTCGTCAAAGGAATTGCTGTAACCGTGGATATAGATGAAGGCGGCGCGGCGTTCCGGTGCGGCTTGAATGCTTGCCTTGACGGTGGCGAGGAAATCCGCGTGCGACAGGCGCGTGGTTCCCTTGATCAGCACATATTTTTGCGCATCGTCGCCGGACAGGATGTCGTACCAGGGCGGCAGCGGCAGTTCGCCCGGCGCTCTTTTTTCAGGGATGCTGACGAGGACGCTGCCGTAACTCAGGTGGGGCGCGGCGCGGTTGGGCTGCCAGCCATAGCTGCGGCTGCTGGCCTGGTATTGCCTGTCGGTGGCGTAGTACACGGTGACGTGCACGGCGCCGGCCGGCGGTGGATCGTTGCCAGGCTTGGCCATGCCGCTGCTGCCCGTGAGCATGCCGCTGCTGCCGGCCAGGTTGCCCAGGTTGCCGACCAGGCCGCCGATGCCTGACCATGAGCTGCTCCATGGGAAGGTTGGCGGTGGCCGTCCCACCCCGGTCGCGGGTGGAAATTCTGCCGCTGGCGGCGTTTCAGCGGCCGGCGGCGCTGTGGATGCCAGATCGGTGGCGTGGCCGATGGCATGATCGGCCGGTTCACCTGGCAGCGTACAGGCCGTCAACGAGGCCAGCAGGCAAAACAGGCAGCATAAACACCATAGGCGCAACGGGCGTGACGAGCCTGAATCGCTGCGATGCATGCGGTAGGATTTTTCATGCGCCATGACATCCCCTCCCCGGGCGCTTGTGCGAGACGCGTGATCGTCTGTTCCTATACCTTAGCGCCGCCAGGCGGCGGCGTTCTGATAAATCGCAAGCTTGGTCATGTTGCCGACCCGCTTCGCGACTGCCCTGGCCGGCGCGACTATTCCCTTGCCGCATGTTCACCGGCGCCGCGAAGGCGCTACAATAGCGCTTCCCTTTTCCCTCGCAGAAGAAATCACCATGGCCGTCAATTCCCCCAAGCCCGTCGCCGCCGACTTGAAAGCCGTCGCCGGCATTGAAATCGGTGTTGCCGAAGCCGGCATCAAGAAACCCAACCGCAAGGATTTGCTGGTATTGAAACTGGCGCCGACGGCCACCGTGGCCGGCGTGTTCACCTTGAACCGCTTCTGCGCCGCGCCCGTGCAAATCTCGAAGGCCAACCTGGCCGCCGTGACGGCCGGCGCCGCGCCGATCCGCGCGCTGCTGGTCAATACGGGCAACGCGAATGCGGGCACGGGCGAATCGGGCCTGGCCGACGCGCAGGCCAGCTGCGCCGCGCTGGCCGAGCTGCTGGGCTGCACGCCGCAGCAAATCCTGCCGTTTTCCACCGGCGTGATCCTGGAACCCTTGCCCGTGCAGCGCCTGGTCGCCGGCTTGCCGCAAGCCGTGGCCGCACTGACGCCGGACAACTGGTTCTCGGCCGCCGAAGCCATCATGACCACCGACACGCAGCCGAAAGCCGGTTCGCGCACGGTCACCATCGGTGGCCACACGGTGACCCTGACGGGCATCAGCAAGGGCGCCGGCATGATCAAGCCGAACATGGCCACGATGCTGGGTTTCCTCGCGTTTGACGCCACCGTGGCGCAACCGGTGCTCGACCAATTGGTGAAGCAGGCGGCCGATAAATCGTTCAACTGCATCACCATCGACGGCGACACCTCCACCAATGACTCGTTCATGCTGGTAGCCACGGGCGCCGGCAGCCTGGTCATCGATTCCATCGATTCGCCGCACTATGCGGAACTGGCCGCTGCCGTGACCGAACTGTCTACTTTTCTCGCGCAAGCCATCGTGCGCGACGGCGAAGGCGCGACGAAATTCATGACCGTGACCGTGGAAGACGGCCGCAACGTGGAAGAGTGCCGCAAGATCGCCTATTCCATCGCCCATTCGCCGCTGGTGAAAACGGCGTTCTTTGCCTCCGACCCGAACCTGGGCCGCATCCTGGCCGCCATCGGCTACGCGGGCGTGGACGACCTTGATGTGGGTCAATTGAACCTGTATCTGGACGACGTGTGGGTGGCCAAGAACGGCGGCCGCAACCCGGACTACCAGGAACAGGATGGCCAGCGCGTGATGCAGCAAAGCGAAATCACCATCCGCGTGAAACTGGCGCGCGGCGATGCCACGGCTACCCTGTGGACGTGCGATTTGTCGCATGACTACGTGTCGATCAACGCCGACTACCGCTCATGACCGGCCTCGATCAATTCCTGATCCGCGCCGAACGGGTACTGGCGCGCCTCGAGTCGATCTTGCCGCCGGCCTTGCCGGCGACGGACTGGAACAGCTTTGCCTTCCGCTGGCGCCGGCGCCAGGGCGCGGCCAGCCATCTGCAGGCCGTGGCCCACGTGTCGTCCATCGCCTTGGATGACTTGCACAATATCGGCACGCAAAAGGCGCAGATCGAGCAAAATACGCGCCAGTTCGTCAGCGGACGTCCCGCCAACAACGTGTTGCTGACGGGCGCGCGTGGCACGGGCAAGTCGTCGCTGATCAAGGCATGCCTGAACCAGTTCGCCGATCAAGGCCTGCGCCTGATCGAAGTGGACAAGGCGGATCTTGCCGACTTGCCCGACATCGTCGACCTGGTGGCAGCGCGCCCCGAGCGCTTCATCATCTTTTGCGACGACCTGTCGTTCGAAGAGGGCGAGAGCGGCTACAAGGCGCTGAAAGTGGCGCTCGACGGCAGCATCGCCGCGCAATCGGACAATGTGCTGATCTACGCCACGTCGAACCGCCGTCACCTGATGCCGGAACGCATGTCCGACAACAGCAGCTACAAGACGGACGATGACGGCGATTTGCATCCGGGCGAGACGGTGGAAGAGAAAATCTCGCTGTCCGAGCGCTTTGGCCTGTGGCTGTCGTTCTACCCGTTCAAGCAGGATGACTACCTCGATATCGCAGCGCACTGGCTCGCTTCGTTCGGCTGCACGCCGGAACAGATCGCGCAGGCGCGCGGCGACGCCCTGCGCTGGGCCTTGCAGCGCGGTTCCCGTTCGGGCCGGGTGGCGTGGCAATTCGCACGCGATTATGCTGGGAAACTACCTGCGGGAAAGTTGCCGCAATGAGTGATATGAAAGTGACACCGGTGGATGTCGCCGTCGGCATTCTGATGAAACCGAATGGCGACGTGTTGCTGGGCCAGCGCCCGGCTGGCAAGCCGTATGACGGCTATTGGGAGTTTCCTGGCGGCAAAGTCGAGCCGGGCGAAGCCATTTTTGACGCCTTGAAGCGCGAGTTTGTCGAGGAACTGGGTTTATATATCGACAGTGCCGAGGCCTGGTGCGGCGTCGAATATGTGTATCCGCACGCCCACGTGCGCCTGCATTTCTATATCAGCCGCGAGTGGCGGGGCGAGCCGCAAAGCCTGGAAGGGCAGGCGTTTGCCTGGCAGGGCACGGTCGGCGTGGAACCCTTGCTGCCGGCCACCATTCCCTTGCTGGAATGGCTCGACGAGGTACGCCGGGAATCGCTGGCGCTTGCCTGATTGACACTTGTGCCAGCGGGCAGCACCATGCTGCGTGCTGGCGCAAGCTTTCCTGTGACTTTCCTTGTATCGCGCGCGCTTTGCGCTACAGTGCTTTCATCTAGCATTGGGAGTTGCGCATGCCGCTGACACTGACCTTTACCGATACCGATGAATTGCTGATTGCCGCCCTGCACAAGCGTGCGCGCGCGCATGGCCGCAGCATCGAAGACGAGCACCGCGACATTCTGCGCAGCGCCTTGCGGCCGCTGCCGAAGCGTCCGCTCGACGATATTTTGCGCGGCATGCCCGACGTGGGGCTTGATGCGGATTTCGAGCGCCGCACTTGACGTGCGATGTCCGCCTACCTGCTCGACACGGATGTGATCGTTGCGGCGCGCAAGGGCAGCGCTGCGCCGGAGGGTGTGCGCACTTTTTTTGAACGGGTGGCGCCGGAAATGCGCTATGTGCCGGTACAGGTGATCGCGCAGTTGCGCGCAGGCATACAGCGCAGCTGGCGGCGCGAAGCGGCGCTGGAAGCACTGGCGCTGGAAGGTTGGCTGGAAGCCGTGCTGGCGGACTATGCGCCGCGGCTGCTGGAATTCGACCTCGATTGCGCCCTCGTGTGCGCACGCCTGTGTGAGCGGGGCCATGCGCATGGCGTCGATGGGCAGATCGCGGCGATGGGTATCGCCTATGGCTTGACGGTGGTCAGTGGCAGGCTCGACAGTTTCATGGCGCAGGGGCTGCGCCTGGAAAGTCCGTTTCGCTGAGAATTATTGCGGCTTGTTGTCTTCGTCTGCCAGCGGATCTTCGAACGGGTCGGCGGCGGGGATCGTGTATTTCTCTTCGGCCCAGGCACCCAAGTCGATCTGCTTGCAGCGTTCCGAGCAGAAGGGGCGGAATTTGTTGGCTTCAGTCCATTCGACTTTGGCGGCACAGGTAGGGCAATTAACGACGGTCATGATGGGGCAAATAAGTAACAGTTAAAAATTACAGAGCGTGAGCTCGAATGGGACATCTTCTTCCAGCGGCTTGGGCTTCAAGTCGCCGCCCTGGGTAGTGAAGCGTACCCACAGCATGTATTTGTTGGCGGAAATTTCTGGGATGGCGCCGCTGCTTTCGTCCAGGCTCAGGCGCAGCATCTGGTATACCTTGCCTTGCAGCATTTGCTGGTAGCTGCCGCCATTGGCGATCAGTTTAACGGGTCCGCCGGAATCGCGCAGCAGGCGCAATACGAGGGCCAGCGCGTCGAACAGCGGGGCGAGCGGGGCGAACCAGGCGTGGATATCGGTCAAGCGCTGTTCCGAGCTGCGTTTTTGCCAGGCAAAGTAGGACGGCAAGTCGAATTCGCAGGCGCCGCCGGGGATGATGGTGCGGCCGCGGATGCTCATCAGCCATTCATTGTCGCGGATATTCTGGCCCGTCTTGCCTTGCGCCGCCACCAGGGCGCCGCTGACACTGTCGAGTTCGCCAAGGATGGCATCGAGCGTTTCCGGTTCCACATTTGGATTGCTGCGGTAACCGAGCAGGCTTTGGCGCTGGCGCTCGAGTTCTTGCAGCAGGTCGGACTTCAGGTCGGCGCGGCCAGCCACTTCGAGCATATCGAAAATAGTTGCCAAGGCAACATGGTGTTGCATTGCATGCTCTTGCTGGATGAAGAACTTGAATTTGTCGTACAGGTCTTCCAGCCGCAACAAGGTACGTATGCGTTCGTTGAAAGGGTATTCGTAGACAATCAAAATAATTCCCTTAAGTAAGGACCTGCAAACAATCCCGTGATTTTGAACCAAGCGTCGACAAATTACAAACGTTGCGGCCCGATTCCGGCCATTCTTTTTGAAAATGCCAGATATAAATCGTGCAACTGGGCAATCTGCGGCGCCAGGGCGACCAAATCGCCATTATTGTCGATCACATCGTCCGCCGCCGCCAGGCGCATGGCGCGCGTGGCCTGCGTGGCCATGATGGCTTTGACTTGTTCTTCCGATAAGCCATTGCGCGCCATCACGCGCGACACTTGCAGGCTTTCCAGGCAATCGATGACGAGCACCCGGTTGACGCGTTCCACCCATCCGCCGGACTCGACGAGCAGGGGAACGGCAAAGATCACATAGCTGCCCGTCGCTTCGGCGGCGGCCACCAGGGTCGCCTGGCGGATGCGCGGGTGCAGGATGGCTTCCAGTTTTGCCTTGGCGGCGGCGTCGGCGAATACGAGGTTGCGCATTTTTGTGCGGTCGAGGGCACCGCGCGCATCGGTGTAGTCGGGGCCAAATTCCGCCACCAGGGCCGGCATGGCCGCGCCATTGGGTGCCGTCAGGCTGTGCGCGATCTGGTCCGTGTCGACGATGGAGGCGCCCAGCGCGGCGAACTGGTCGGCCACGGTGCTCTTGCCGCAACCGATGCCGCCGGTGAGACCCACGCTGAAATACGGTGCGTTATGAAGTTGCATGTGTTTTTCCATAGGGGCAGTGTTGCGCGGGTCAGCTGGTCAGGCCCAGCGTGAGGCGCGACAGGGGCGTGCCGTACAGCAGCGCGATCAGGCCTGCCGCCGCCAGGTAGGGGCCGAACGGAATCGGTTTGTCGCGCCCCCGCTTGGCAAACACGATCAGGCCGATGCCGACCACGGCGCCCACCAGCGACGACAACAGGATGATCGTCGGCAGCATGGTCCAGCCCAGCCACGCACCGAGCGCCGCCAGCAATTTGAAGTCACCATAGCCCATTCCCTCCTTGCCTGTCGCCAGCTTGAAGGCCCAGTACACGGCCCACAGGGCCAGATAGCCGGCGGCAGCGCCGATGACGGCGTCCTGCAGGGGTACGAAAGTGCCATTGATATTGATCAGCAAGCCCGCCCACAGCAGGGGGAAGGTGAGGTCGTCCGGCAGCATTTGCGTATCGGCGTCGATGAAGGTCATGGCGATCAGCAGCCAGGCAAACACGAGCGTTGCCAGGCCCGTCCAGCCGCTGCCGAAGTGCCAGACCAGGAGGGCCGACAGCGCGCCCGTCAGCAGCTCGACCAGCGGATAGCGTACGGAGATCGGTGCCTTGCAGGCGCTGCATTTGCCGCGCAGCAGCAGATAGCTGATGACGGGAATGTTTTCCATGGCCGTGATGCGGTGGCCGCAAGCGGTGCAGTTCGAATGCGGCAGCATCAGGTTGTAGCGGTCCGTGTGCGGCAAGGGCAAGCCGCTTTCTTCCGCCACATAATTATCGGATTCGCGCTGCATCATTTTCGGCACGCGGTGGATCACCACATTCAGGAAGCTGCCGACGATCAGGCCGAACAGGGCGGCAACGAGGGCGACGGGCAGATTGCCGGGCGCGGCGAACAACAGGGTATCTTGCAGCATGGTGAACTTGTCTGAGGTGATGAATGTTGCCGTGCAAACATTGCCTGGCACTGCCGCAGTGTAAAACATCCGCCGGCACATGGGGACGTTTTAGGCGGGTGAATGGTCAAATCACGGCCCCCAGCTTGAAAATCGGCAAATACAGGGCGATCACGAGGGAACCGACGAGCACGCCAAGCACCACCATCAGCGCCGGTTCCAGCAGCGTGGAAAGGGTGGCCACGGTGGCGTCGATATCGGCCTCGATGATGTCGGCCGCGCGCGACAGCATGGCGTCGAGCGCGCCGGACTCCTCGCCGATCAGGGTCAGCTGCGTCAGCAAGGGAGGGAACACGCCGCTGTGTTCCATGGCCAGGGCCAGGCTGCCGCCGGCGCGGATTTCGCGTTCGATGCGCGTCGTCGCTTCCTGGTACAGCGCGTGGCCGGAGGCGGCGCCCACCAGACCGAGCGAGTCGAGCAGCGGTACGCCGGCGGCGAACATGGCGGCCAGGGTGCGCGTCCAGCGGGCGATCGCCGCTTTGCGCAAGAGGGAGCCGAACACGGGCAGGCGCAGCGCCCGCAGTTGCGTGTTGCGCCGCCACGCGGGAGAGCGGCGCCAGGCCAGGTGCAGCAGCACGCAAGCGAGCACGAGCACCGCCAGCAAGGCCAGCCAGTAGCGGACAACAAAGGCGGACACGCCCATGACGAGCAGGGTGGGCAGCGGCAAGGGCGCGCCGAAGCTGTCGAAGACCTGGCGGAAAGCGGGCACGACCACGCTCATGATGATGGCCGTGACGACGAAGGCGACAAGCACGATGGCCAGCGGATACATCAGCGCGCCGCGCACCTTCCGCCGCAGGGCGATGGCCTTTTCCTGGTGCGTGGCCAGGCGCGCCAACAAATCCTGCACGATGCCGGCCTGTTCGCCTGCCGCCAGCAGGTTGCAATACAGTTCGTCAAACAGCAGCGGGAACTGGCGGAAAGCCTGCTGCAGGCTGCTGCCCGCTTCGATGTCGTGGCGCAAGTCGCGCATCAGCGCCGTGATCGCGGGCTTGGCATGGCCCTTGCCGGCGATGTCGAAGGCGTGCAGCAGCGGCACGCCAGCCGCCATCATGGTCGACAGCTGGCGCGTAAACAGCGCGATATCCTTGCGCGTGATGGCCTTGCCGGGTGCGCTGCGCGCGGCCTGCACCCGGTTGGCCAGGATGCCCTGGCTTCTCAATATTGCTTTGGCAGCGCAGGCGTCGGCGGCGCGCAAGACACCATCGACCGGCTTGCCATGGCGGTCCGTGCCCTTCCACGCAAAGCGCCGCTCGGCCGCCATGTGCACCTCCTGCGATCACGATAGCAGCGTCAGGCAAAAGTACCAGCGGTGCTGGCGGCAAGCTTGATGTGGCTCAGCCTTTCGTGGTTTGCACTTCCGTCTGCACAACGGCCTGGGCCTTGACGTCGGCCGCATCCTCCTCGTCGCTGTCCGTGCCCTTGCTGATGCTTTCGCCATCGTCGCGGCGCAAGGTCCAGAAGGTCAGCGAGGACAGCACCGTCAGGGCGGCCAAGGTGAGGAAGGCGTGATGCAGGGCCGTGCTGAGCATGGCGCGGTCCGACTGCGGCATGTCGCCCAGGTACCAGCCCGTGATCAGCGAACCGAAGGCGAGGCCAAAGCTCATCGACAGTTGCTGCATCGAGCTGGCGATCGTACTGGCCATGCTCGAATCGTTCTTGTCGACGTCGGCATACGCGATGGTATTCATGCTGGAAAACTGCAGCGAATTGAAAAAACCCATGCACAGGCTGATGGCGACGATGACGTACAGGGACGTGCCCGCGCTCACCTGCGAAAACATGGCGATGGTCACGCCGATCAGCACGGTGTTGACGATCAGTACCTGGCGATAGCCGAAGCGGGCCAGCACGCGCGCGGAAATGAATTTCATGCCCATGGCGGCAGCGGCCGACGGCATCATCAGCAAGCCCGATTGCCAGGCGGGCAAGCCCAGGCCCAGCTGGTACAGCAGCGGCAGCAGGAAGGGCAGGCCACCCACGCCCAGGCGCGTGACGAAGCCGCCCACCACGGAAACGCGGAAGGTGCGGATCTTGAACAGGGTCAGGCGCAGCAGCGGATGCAGCACTTCGCTTGAATGCCAGACATACGCGGCCAGCAGGCTGATGGAGATGAACAGCAGCACGGCAAACGAGGTGCCGTCGATGCGGTGTTCGCCAAAAATTTCCAGCAGCCATGACAGCAGCGCGATGCCCGTGCCGAACAACACGAGGCCGATCAGGTCCAGCGGACGGGGCTTGTCGCCGTAGTAGTCGGGCATGTAGCGGTGCGCCAGGTACAGCGCCGCCAGGCCGACAGGCACGTTGACGAAGAAAATCTCGCGCCACGACAGCCAGTGCACGATCAGCCCGCCGACCGTGGGCCCCAGCAGGGGACCGATCAACGCGGGGATGATGACGAAATTCATGGCCGCCAGCAGTTGCGACTTGGGAAAGGTGCGGATGATGGTGAGCCTGCCCACCGGCATCATCATCGCCGCGCCCACCCCTTGCAGCAGGCGCGCGGCCACCAGCATGGGCGCATTCACGGACAGGCCGCACAGGATGGAGGCGAGGGTAAAGATGGCGACGGCGGCGGAAAACACGCGCCGCGTGCCGAAGCGGTCGGCCATCCAGCCGCTGATGGGAATGCACACGGCCAGGCTCAGGATGTAGCTGGTGACGACGGCCTTCAGGCTCAGCGGCGTCACGTTGAGGCTGGCGGCCATGGCGGGGATGGCGGTGTTGACGATGGTGGAGTCGAGTTGCTCCATGAACAGGGCGGTGGCAACCACCCAGGGAAGGTAGCTTTTAATGGGGGAACTGGTCATGGATGCGAGCCTGAAGAGGAGAAACGGAGCCGACAGTACGATGAATTGTCACATAAATGACGCAGGCGTGCCGCCCGCGCCTTCCCTTTTGGCAACATGCCGGGGGCGTAGTCCATGGAACATTTGTTCTATAGCAATAGATTGCGGGCAAGGCTAGCATGTGTTTTCTGGCAGCTCCGGCCCCTTTTCCCTGAAAGTCACTCCACATGAAAAATGCACTTACGTTTCTTGTCCTGGGCGCGGCCCTGTCCGCATGCGGTGGCGGCAGTGATGGCGGCACGCCAGCGACGCCGGTGACACCGCCGGCCGTCGTGACGCCTCCCGTCGTTCCCGTGGACAGCGTGACGGTGGCGTCAGTTGCCGTGGCCAGGGAGGCTGGCTTGACCATCATTGCCGGCACCAGCGCCGATGAAAGCGTGTATGACGTGGCTGCCGATATCGGCGACACCTGGCGCATCACGTTCGACAGCGTCAAGAAAACCTACACTATCCGCGTGCTGTCGACGCAGTTCGGCTTGAGCGACCGCAGCGGCACGTTTACCGCGTCCACCACCGGCAATCTCACCACTTACACGGCAACGGATTTCAGCGTCGCCGTCGATGCGCGCACGCGTCTTCTTTCTGGCAACATCAAATTGGGTAGTGTGGTCTCGACCGTCAGCGGCACCGGCTATGCGGTGGGTGACGTGGCCAAATTGGCCGGCAACTATATCTTCCTGGGCGGCATGCGCAATGCCTCGAACGGCGGTGACCGTTTCAATCCGAAAGGCAGTCTCAGGATCGCTGCCGACGGGGCGGCCCAACTGTGCAATGGCGGCGTGTTCAATGCGCAAGGCGTGTGCTCGCCAGTATCGCCGCTGCTGGAAGCGGAAAACGCCAGCCTGACCCTGGTCAAGGATGCGAAGAACGGCTTGCTCGTCGCCCGCCAGGGCAGCCAGGACTTCGGCATCGTGCACGTGCATGCGGGGGACCGGGGGCTGGCGCTGTTCATCGACCGCTACAGCCGCAATCAGGAAAACGTCCTGCGCGTGGGCACCATCGTGGCGGCCAGACAGCAGAAAATAGGCACGGAAATCAATGGCAGCTACGCCTGTGCGGCGCAGGGTGGCACGACTGGCAAGATCGACATCGCCGGCAATGTGGCGACCATCACCAATAACGGCACGGGCAAGGTGCACGCGGAAAACGTGACCCTGAACAAGCTGGGCCTGGGTGCGCAGGCCGTCGATGTCGATGGCATCGCCGTGTTCAAGGACCCCGCCGACATGCCGGCCGACTATTCGATGTTCATGCCCGTGTCATCGAGCATGGCCGTCGAATTTTCGACCGACCGCTCGTACATGGGCATGTGCCTGAAAAAATGACGGCTAGCGTTTGAGGTGGTCCAGGGCCGCCAGCAGCGGGATGGCCGCATCGGCGATGCGCTCCAGGCTGGCCTCGCGCAGGGCGGCGGTATCCACCGTGTGGCCGGAGTCCAGCCCTGCCCAGCGCAGCAGCGCCGCACACGCGGCGGGCGTGTCGAACATGCCGTGCAAATAGCTGCCGAGGATTTGTCCGTCCTGCGATACGGCTCCTTCCGGACGGCCGTCGATGACAAAAGCCGGCTGCGCCAGCGCCGCGCCATGCGAAATGCCCATGTGGATTTCATAGCCTGCCACGGGCGCATCGGCCGCGCCGGCAAACGCGCAGTGGCCGCGTACCTGTTCCAGCCGCTTGTCGCGCGTCAGTTCCGTCGCCATGTCGAGCAAACCCAGTCCCGCCGACTCTCCCGCCGCGCCTTCCACGCCCAGCGGATCGCGTACGGACTGCCCCAGCATCTGGAAGCCGCCGCAAATGCCGAGCACCTTGCCGCCATAGCGCAGGTGTTTTGCCAGGTAGGTGGGCCAGCCTTGCTGCTGCAGCCACGCCAGGTCGCCGCGCGTGTTCTTGCTGCCGGGGAGGATCACCAGGTCGGCCGCTGGAATCGGCTGTCCCTGTTTGATGAATTGCAGGTCGATATCGGGATGGGCGCGCAGCGCGTCGACATCCGTGTGGTTGCTGATGCGCGGCAGTTGCGGCACCACCACCTTGAAGGCGCCGCGTTCGGCCTGCATGGCTTCGACGGCGTCCTCCGCATCGAGGAACAGGCCTTGCAGGTAGGGCAGCACGGCCAGCACGGGTTTGCCCGTCTGCTGTTCCAGCCACTCGATGCCGGGCTGTAGCAGCGAGATATCGCCGCGGAAGCGGTTGATGACGAAGCCAAGGATGCGCGCCCGTTCGCTGTCGGACAAACAGGCCAGGGTGCCGATGATGTGCGCGAAGACGCCGCCACGGTCGATGTCGGCCACCAGGATCACAGGGCAGTCGACGGCTTCCGCAAACCCCATGTTGGCGATGTCGCGCGCGCGCAAATTGACTTCGGCGGAGCTGCCCGCGCCTTCGACGACGACGGCGTCGTACTGCTGGCGCAAGCGCGCGTACGATTCCAGCACGGCGCCCATGGCGATGGTTTTATATTGCTGGTAGTCGCGCGCATCCATCTCGGCGCGCACCTTGCCGTGGATGATCACTTGCGCGCCCGTGTTCGACGAAGGCTTCAGCAGCACCGGATTCATGTCCGTGTGCGGCGCGATGCCGCAGGCCAGCGCCTGCAGGGCTTGCGCGCGGCCGATCTCGCCGCCGTCGCTCGTCACCGCGCTATTCAAGGCCATGTTTTGCGGCTTGAACGGCGCCACCGTCACGCCACGGCGTTTCAAGAGGCGGCACAGGGCTGCGACGACGGTGCTCTTGCCCGCGTCCGACGTCGTGCCTTGCACCATCAGGGCGGGGAAGGGACTCTTCATGCTTGCTGCTCTTTCTGATTCTCCTGCCACTGCGCGATGATGTCGCTGATCTGGCGCAAGCCTTGCGTGATGGCGGCTGGACCGGGCGAAAGAATGTCGGGCGACTTGATCTCGAACAGCATGTCATTGCGTACGGCGGGAATCGCATCCCAGCCCGGACGTGCCGTCAGCTGCGCCGGCTGGAACTTCTTGCCGCACCAGGTGGCGATGATGATGTCGGGCGCGCGCCGCACCACCTCTTGCGGATCGGCGATGATGCGCTCTTTCGCGCCCGGCTGCGCGGACAATTCCGGGAAGGCGTCTGTGCCGCCGGCGATGTCGATCAATTCCGCCGCCCAGCCGATGCCGCTCATCAGCGGATCGTTCCACTCTTCAAAGTAAATCACGGGCTTGCGCGTCCAGGCTGCGGCGCGGGCCCGGGCGGCGGCGATGTCGGCGCGCAGGCTGGAGATCAGTGCGCGGCCCGCTTCCTCGCGCTGAACCAGTGCCGCCAGCACGCCGATCATGCGCAGGATGCCTTCCACCGTGCGCTGGTTGAACTGGTGCACTTCGATGCCAGCCTTGACGAGGTCGCGGCAGATATCGGCCTGCATGTCGCAAAAACCGATCACGAGATCGGGCTGGACGGCCAGGATGCGCTCCAGGCTGGAAGAGGAAAAGCCGCTGATCCTGGTCTTTTCCTCGCGCGCGCGGGGAGGGCGCACGGTAAAGCCGGAAATGCCCGCGATGACGTCTTCCGCGCCCAGCGCATACAGCGTCTCCACGGCTTCCGTCGACAGGCAGGCGATGCGCTGGTAGTGGCTCATGGCGCGGACCTGGTACGGCGCTGGCGTGCCACTTCCAGCTGCTCGCACATGGCGGCCGTGCCCTCGATCATGCGCGGGCCGGCGCGGTTCAGCAGGTCGCCGTTCAGGCGGAACAGGTTATTCTTGCGCACGGCCGTCATCGACGGGAAGGCGCGCCACATGGCCAGGCCGCCTTCGCTGCGCGGATCGCTTTTTTCGCTGGTGCCGAAGATGACTTCCGGGTCTTCCTGCAGCACGCCTTCCGGCGTGACGACGGGCGCCACCACCTTCATCGCGGCAAAGACATTTTGCGCGCCGCACACGCGCATGGAATCGCTGATGATGCTCGCGCCGCTCAAGGTATATAAAGGCTTGTCCCACACCTGGTAAAACACGCGCACGGGCGGGCGCTGCGCGTATTGCGCCGTCAGGCTGGCCAGTTTGGCGCGCAGCTGGGCCGCCGCCGGTTTGGCGACTTTTTCCGTTCCCATCAACTGCCCCAGGCGTTCCATGCTGTCGGGGATGTCGGCCAGCTTGCGCGGTTCGCTGTGATAGATGGGAACCTTCAACTGGCGCAGCATGGCGATCTGGCGCTCGGCGCTGCCATGCATCCACACGACGATCAGGTCCGGCTTCAGGGCGATGATGCGTTCCATGTCGTACTGGCGGTTGTCGCCCACTTGCGTGATCTTCTTTGCAGCTTCCGGGTAGTCGCTATAGCTGACGACACCGGCGATCCTGTCGCCGCCACCGGCCGCGAACAGCAGTTCCGTCACATGCGGCGCCAGCGCCAGGATGCGCCGCGCCGGTTTTTCCACGGTGACGGCATTGCCGTCGTCGTCGCGCACGGTGATGGCTGCCTGCGCCTGCAGCGAGACCAGTCCGGCCAGCAGCAGTGCTGTTTTCAAGTGATTCATATGTGTTTCCATGTGGTGAGGGCCTGCTGCAGGCGCAGCCAGGAATGTTCGTCGGGGGGCAGGCCCAGGCGGATGCCGTGGGCGGCGTGGCGGAACAGGCGCACCCAGATGCCCGATTCCGCCATGTGGCGCCAGAACGCTTCGGCGCGCTCCTCCGGCCACCACTGGAACAGCGCCGTGCCGCTGCTGGCGATGCCGTGCGCTGCCAATAGCTGGCGCAGGCGCGTGCCTTCGCCGCGCAGGCGCTCGCGCATCGCCACCTGCCAGTGCGTGTCGGCGAGGGCGGCCAGCGCCACGTGCTGCGCCGGGCCGCTGACGGCCCATGGCCCCAGCAGGTCGGCCAGCCGCGCAAGCAAGGCTGAATGAGCGGCGACAAAGCCCAGGCGCAGTCCCGCCAGACCAAAGAATTTACCGACGGAGCGCAGCACGATGAGTCCCGGCCGGGCAGAGTGGGAGCCCAGGCTGGCGCACGCTTCCGTATCGCCAAACGCTTCATCGACCACCAGCCAGCCGCCGCGCGCGGTCAGTTTGTCCGCCCACTCCAGCAGCAGCTCGGGCGCGATGCGCTCGCCCGTGGGATTGTTCGGATTACAGACCACCAGCACGTCGCAGTGGTCGACGGCATCGGCCAGCTGCGCATACGGCACTTGCCGCAACTGGTGGCCATGCTGGCCCCAGTGGTGCGCATGTTCCGCATATGACGGTGCGGCCACCACCACGCGCGAGGGCGCGCGCAGCCGGGGCAGGGCCTGGATGGCAGCCTGGGTGCCGGCCACGGGCAGCATGGCTGGCGCGTCGTAATACGCGCAGGCGGCAGCGGCCAGCGCGGGATCGGCTTCCGGCAGCCGGTGCCAGGCGTTGGCGTTCGGTGCTGGCGCTGCATACCAGTGCGGGTTGATGCCGGTCGACAGGTCGATCCAGTCTTCCAACGGCCTGCCGTATTCGCGCGCGGCGTCGCGCAGGTTGCCGCCATGTTCAAGCAAGGTATTTTCCCTTCAGGTAGAACAGGCTTGCCAGCAGCGCCACCCAGATCAGCCACAGCACGGCCGTTTCGGCCACCAGGCGCCAGGCGCGATCGATATCGCGCGCTTCGGCGGGACGGCCACTGCCCAAAGGCGGGCGGTGTTCCAGTTCGCCGTCGTAGATGGCGTCGCCGCCGAGGGCCAGGCCCAGGGCGCCGGCGCCGCTGGCCATCACGGGACCCGCATTCGGGCTACCCCAGTTGGGTGCCTGGCTGCGCCAGCACTGCCACGCGCGTTTTTTGTCGGCCATGGTCTTGCCCAGCAAGACGTAGGACAGGGCCGTCAGGCGCGCCGGCAGATAATTCAACAGGTCGTCGATGCGCGCGGCGCAGAAGCCGAACCAGTCGTAGCGTACATTGCGGTAGCCCCACATGGCGTCGAGGGTATTGGCCAGCCTGAAGAGTACGGCGCCGGGGCCGCCCGCCACGGCAAACCAGAACAGGGTGCCGAAGACGGCGTCGTTGCCGTTTTCCAGCAGGGATTCCGTGCTGGCCTTGGCCAGGCTGGCCGCGTCGGCATTGGCCGTGTCGCGGCTGACGATGCGCGCCGTCAGCAGGCGCGCGTTGTCCAGGTCATCGATGGCCAGGGCGTCGGCGATGGGCTGATTGTGGTCGCGCAGGCTGCGCAGGCCCAGACATAGATATAGCAGGCAGACGTGGAGGGCGGCGCCTGCCAGGCCGCACAGCCAGTAGGCGGCATAGCTGATGGGGAGCACGGCCAGCGACCACGCCAGCACGCCGCGCAGGAAGCGCCCACGGCCCCGGTTCAGCAGGCGTTCGAACGCGCTGGCGAGGCGGCCGAAGCCCACCAGCGGATGCCAGCGGCGCGTCTCTCCCAGCAGCAGGTCGAGCAGCACGCCGGCCGTCATCAAAGCGGCCAGCATGGGCAGCGACAAGCCGCTCAGCATGGGCCGCCTTTCAGGTACAGCGGCAGGCCGGCGGCCACAAAGACAGCCTTGTCGCACACGGCTGCCACGGCCTGGTTCAAACGGCCCGCTTCATCGGTGAAGCAGCGCGAGATGGCGCCGTAGGGCACGATGCCCATGCCCACTTCGTTCGACACGAGAATAAGGTTGCAGCCGGTGTCTTCGATTTCTGCCAGCGCATACAGCAGGTGCGCGCGCTCGCTGTGGAACAGCTCGGGCAGGGCGATGTCGCCTACGTCCGGATAGGTCTCGCCACTGGAAAACATCAGATTCGTCAACCACAGGGTCAGGCAGTCGACCAGCAGCAGCCGGCCGGGCAGTGCTTCGCGCAGGATGGCGTCGCCCAGGCGCAGCGGTTCTTCCAGGGTTACCCATTCGGCCGGACGCTGCGTGCGGTGATGTTTGACGCGCGTGGCCATTTCAGCATCGCCCGCCTGCGCGGTGGCGATGTAGATCACTTCCTTGCCCGACTCGCAGGCCAGCGTTTCCGCATGGGCGCTCTTGCCGGAACGGGCGCCGCCGAAGACCAGGGTGCGCGTCATGGCGCTGTTACCACTCGGTGCCGATTTGCGCGCCGATGCCGGCCGCATACGCATGCTTGACAACGGCCATTTCCGTGACGGTGTCGGCGATGGCGATCAGTTCGTCCGGCGCGCCGCGGCCCGTGATGACCACGTGCTGCATGGCCGGGCGTTCCAGCAGGTCGGCGATGACTTTATGCACCTCGAGGTAGTTGTATTTGAGGGCGATATTGAGCTCGTCGAACAGCACCAGGCCGTAGCTGGGGTCGGCCAGGAAGGTCTTCGCCTGTTCCCACGCCAGTTCGGCCTTTTCGATGTCGCGTTCGCGGTTTTGCGTTTCCCAGGTATAGCCTTCGCCCATCGCATGAAAACTGATTTCATCGGGGAAGCGGCGCAGGAATTTTTCTTCGCCCGTCGACATGGCGCCCTTGATGAACTGCACCACGCCCACTTTCATGCCATGGCCCATGGCGCGGATAGCCATGCCGAAGCCGCTCGAACTCTTGCCCTTGCCATTGCCCGTGTTGACGATGATGATGCCGATTTCCTTGTCGGCCTTGGCGATGGCCGCATCGATGATGGCCTTCTTGCGCTCCATGCGCACGCGGTGGCGTTCATTGATGGCCGCGGTGTCCGCATCGATTGTCTTCTTGTCGCTCATGTCAGTCCTCTTTCGGTATGAATATCTTGCGTTTGCCGTGATCGATGATCTCGATCGGGTGGCCCAGGTAGTCGCCCAGGATGGACGCCTGCATCACGTCGGCCACGGGTCCGGCCAGCCAGCCGCCGTCGCCCATCAGCAGCAGCGCATGGGTCGAGACGCTGTGCGCCAGGTTCAGGTCATGCCCCACCATCACCACGGTTTTATTCTGTTCGCGGCACAGCTTTGACAGCAGGCCCATGACGCTGACCTGGTGCGCCAGGTCCAGCGCGTTGGCCGGTTCGTCCAGCAGAAGCAAGGGCGTGTCCTGCGCCAGCATTGCAGCGATTGCCACGCGCTGGCGTTCGCCGCCGGACAGGCTGCGCACGTCGCGCTCGGCCAGGTGTTCCACTTCCATCGACGCCAGCGCCGCCAGGGCGATGCGCTGGTCGTCGCTGCCTTCCCAGTAATGGTTGTCGTGATACGGGTGGCGCGCCGACAGTACCGTTTCGATGACGCGGTATGAGAACGCATCGTGGCGCGCCTGCGCCAGGAAGGCCCGTTCACGCGCCAGTTCGTCGAGCGGCCAGTCGACCAGGGCGCGGCCCTGTATGGTCACGTGGCCCGCATCCGGTTCGCGCAAGCCGGCCAGGGTGCGCAGCAAGGTGCTCTTGCCCGCGCCATTGCGGCCGATCACGCTCCAGCATTCGCCATCCTTGATTTGCCAGATGAGGTTTTCCACGAGAGAGCGCGTGCCTGCCTTCAGGCCGAGTTGGTAGGTACGTATCATGTGCGTCGCAACCGGTGCAGTTGGTACAGGAAGACGGGCGCGCCTATCATGGCCGTGACCACGCCGACGGGCAGCTGTAACGGTGCCAGCACGGTGCGCGCAAGCGTGTCGGCCAGTACGAGGAAGGTGCCGCCGGCCAGCGCGGCAGCCGGTATCAACAGGCGATGGTCGGGGCCGCAGGCAAAGCGCAGCGCGTGCGGCACGATCAGGCCGACAAAGCCCACGCTGCCGGCGCTGGTGACGGCGCTGGCCGTGAGCAGGCCGGAACAGAAGAACAGGCCCTTGCGCAGGGCGCCCACGCGCACGCCCAGGGTGCTGGCCGCTTCCGCGTGCAGCGCCATGACGTTCAGCGAGCGCGCGCAGCGCAGTGCGAAGACCAGGGCACCGGCCAGGACCAGCCAAGGCATCAGCCGCGCGGGCGCGCCGGACAGGTCGCCGATCATCCAGAACACCATGCTGCGCAAGCGGCTTTCCGGGGCGATGGAGAGCATCAGGGTGACGATGGCCATGCAGGCCGAGGCCAGGATCACGCCCGTCAGCAGCAAGAGCGAGGCGCCGCCTTCGGCCGCCGTGCCGCCGCGCAGGTCGCGGCGCGCAAAAAAGTACAGCAGCATGGACACCCCGACGGCGCCGGCAAACGCAGCCGCGTCGACGACCCACAGCGCGCACATGAACAGCAGCGCGGCCAGCGCGCCAACGGAAGCGCCGGCGGAAATGCCCAGCACGTACGGATCGGCCAGGGGATTGCGCAGCAGCGCCTGCATCATCAGGCCGGCCAGCGACAGTGCCGCGCCGGTGACAAAAGCGGTCAGCGCGCGGCCAAGGCGCAGGTCGAGCAAGGTGGCGGCGAGGGTATCGGTCTTACCCTGCATGACATGGAACAGGGCGGAAGGCAGGTCGGCGAGCGGAATCGCGATCGAACCGATCATGCCGGAGAAAATCAGGCTGGCAACCGCGCACACGATCAGCACCGTGAGGATCACGGTGGCGCGGTGGCGCATATTGCGGAAAAATGGGTGCATGTACTGCCTTAAAAACGGGGACTGCAGAACTGCATCTGCGGGCGACGGCATGCCATCGCCCGCAGCTTACATCATTACGACGCGGTTACTTCATGCCGTAGCGTACGCCAACGAAGAGGTTCGAGCGTGGCGTCGCATAGAAACGGCCCAGTTCATAGTCTTTGTTGGTGATGTTGTTCCAGCGTGCCAGCACCGACCAGTCGCGTGCGAACTGGTAGGTGGTGTACAGGTTCAGCAAGCCATAGCCACCGAGGGTGGTCTTGTTGGCAGGATCTGCAAAACGTTTGTCCGACAACTGCCATTCCGTACCGGCGGTCAAAGGACCGGTCGTGTAATCGACAGCGAAATTGGCGTGCTTTTTCGCGCGGAGTGTCAGTTGCTTGTCAATGGATTCATTGCGTGGATCTTGCAGGTCGATATTGCCACTGACGTTGAAGGCGCCGAACTTGTGCGCGCCAGCCAGCGTCACGCCTTCGAGCAGGGCTTTGTCGACATTCGTGCTGCAGCCATAGCCTGGTTTCCATCCAATAACTGGGCAAGCCGACACATAGTTGATCATATCGGTAATCTTGTTATGGTAGTAGATCGCGCTCAGTTGCGATTGGCCGTCGTTGTAGTGCAATCCAATTTCAGCATTGCGGCCTTTTTCTGGCTTGTTCGTGGGGGTGCCAAAATCAGGGTAGTAGAGATCGTTGAAGGTCGGTGCGCGGAAACTGGTGCCATAGCTGGCGTTGGCGCGCAAGGCATTGCTGAAACGATAGCCATAGGCGACGCTACCCGTGTTGTGCGTACCAAACGCCGAGCTGTCGTCGCGACGGCCGCTGATGCTGGCCAGGTGGGCGCCGCGTACCAGGTTGTACGATGCCGCGAAAGACTTTGTATTGCGTCCGCCGGACAGGCCTTTGGCCGAGCTCACGACATCTTCGTCACGGTATTCACCCAGTAATTGCAAAGTATCACGGCCAATGAGAATATCGTTTTGCCAGCTGATGTCAGTTTGCTTGGTGTCGAACTGGCTTCTGCCGGAGGAGCCGAGCGCGGAAACTGAGGTAAGTTTGTCCTTCGATTCTGCGTAGCGCAGCTCGCTGGTCCAGTTCGGCAAGAACTGGTTCTTCGTGAAGACAGAGGCGCTTTCCTGCTTATTGTAGTTGCGTGCGTCGAAGTTCAAGCCCGCATCGTATTGTGCATCCAGTTTGCTGTTCAGGAAAACCAGGCCGACGTCATGTCCCTTCGCCATCTGATAACCAAACTGGCCGCTGACGCTTTCTTTGTCGTAGCCGTCTTTATCGCCGTTATAGGAAGAATTACCAGGTTTGGTGGCGGAATAGCCATCTGATTTTTCCTTGCCCGCGGTCAGCGCGTAGCTGAAACTGTTGTTGCCACCGGTAGAGCCGGCAACGCTGGCTTCCACCTGGCGGGTGCTGTCGCGGCCGTAGCCGGCGAAGGCGGAAAAGCGCGTCGCGCCGTCGCCTTTCTTGGTAAAGATCTGGATCACGCCGCCGACAGCATCGGCGCCATACATGGTGCTCAGTGGGCCGTAGACGATTTCAACGTGGTCGATGCTCGACAGCGGCAGGGCGCTCCAGTTGGCAGCGCCCGATGTGGCGGAGCCAATGCGCACGCCGTCGACCAGCACGATATTCTGGTTGCTGTTCGCGCCGCGAATGAATACGCTCGAACTTGTGCCTGGGCCGCCATTGCGATTGACTTCGATGCCGCGCTGCTTTTGCAGCAGGTCGATCAGCGTACCGGCGCCCGAGCGCGCGATGTCTTCCGAGCTGATGGTCTGCGTATCGCTCAATACTTCGCTCAGATGCTGCGGGTAGCGGTTGGCGGTAACGACGATAGGATCGAAGGTGTCTGGCGTGGCTTGGGCGAAAGCGGCAGGCGCGGCAATGGCTAGCGCGAGCGACGTGAGGGCCGCGTGGCGGGAAACAGCATGGGTCATGATAATTTTCAGTAAGTAATATGCAACCAGCCGACGTCCCCGTAGGCCAGATTGAACAGAAGTGGGAACTGAAGATGACGATCGAAGATGGCCATGGGCCATTCGGATCGCGAACATCCCCGTTCGCACACTTCCACCTGTCCTGGCCGGTATCCGGGCTGGCAAGTACGGCTATCTCACCTTCCCATGCTCGATGATTGCAAGCACAGTGGTTGTCAGAGATAGCTTGTCGCCCGTTTCCGGTAGGGAGGGGCGACACTTGCTTACCGTTGCGGGGGCAGCACACGCTCGCCGCGATCGCGGCATCGTGTTTCCCGTTTAACTGCGCTCATGGACATGAACGCGGGCACCAAAACCCCGCCATTATACGTGCAGCAGGCATGGACTGACATGGTCGGCTGGACAATTCAGTATCAGAAATCGACGACGACCGTCGCACCGTAGGCGATTTTATGGGCAGAATGGGCGGCCAGCAGGGCTGTTTCCTCCAATGGCAGCCGGGCTTGCAGTGCCGACAGCAGGCGGATGGTGCCCGCATGGCAGATGATGACGACCGTTTCGTGTTGTTCGCGCAACAGATCGCCTAGAAACGCGTCGATGCGGGCGGCCATCGCCAGCACGTTCTCGCCCCCGCCGGGGCGGTGCCAGGCCAGGTCGGCTGCCCAGGCATCGATTTCCGCGCGCGCAATCGCGTGCCAGGGTTGCATTTCCCACGCGCCGAAATCCATCTCCGCCAGCCGCGCGTCGAAGCGCAGGGCGCTTGCGGGCAAGTCCTGCGCCAAGGCTGTCGCCAGGTCGGCACAGCGGCGCAGCGGACTGGTATACAGCGGTACATGCGGCGGCAAGGTTGCCTGCAAGCTGGCGCGCACCGTGGCCATTTCGTGCGGCGCCACCGCCACGTCGCTGCGGCCATAGCAGGTGCCGCTGGTGATGTGTGGCGCGGGGTGGCGGACGAGGATCAGGCGCATGTTTGTTAATAGAAGCGCAGTGGAGGTTGAAAGCTGGACAGGATGGCCAGATAGACCGCCACTTCCGCCACCTGCTGCACGGCGCCCAGGCAGTCGCCCGTGTAGCCTTGCAGGCGGCGCTGGCATTTGCGGCCCAGCCAGAAAGCGGCAGCTGCCGCCACCACGACGGCAAAGACCAGCGTGGCCCAGTCGAATATCCCCAGAGCGCCATAGGCGATGGCAGGCAGCAGGCCGCAGACGGTGGCGATGATGAATTCACCCGCACGCATTTCCTGCGCCATGGGCTTGGACTTGCCTTCGTCGCGCGCGTAATCCATGAACCGGATCAGCGAGACGGCGGCCAGGCGGGACAAAGGATGGGCGATGCACAGTGTCGCCACGACGATGTGTGGCGGCAACGAGGCCAGCGCCGTGCACTTGATGGCCAGCAGGCAGACGATGCCGATGGCGCCATACGCGCCGATGCGCGAGTCCTTCATGATTTCCAGTACACGCTCGCGCGTCAAGCCGCCGCCAAAGCCGTCGCACATGTCGGCGAAACCATCTTCATGGAAGGCGCCTGTCAGGTAAATGCCGGCGGCGACGGCCAGCAGCACGGCCACCGCAGAAGGCAGCAGCCAGCTGGCCAGCAGATACACGGCGCCACTGATGGCTGCCACCACCACGCCCACCAGGGGAAAGTAGCGCGAGGCGTGCTGCAGCCAGGCCGGCTCGAAACCCACCCAGCGCGGGATGGGCAGGCGCGTGAAGAACTGCAGCGCGATGAAGAATAGACGGCACTGGTGGATTGCGGCGGAAATGGGATTGGCCATGGTCTTAGTCTGGCGTGGACTTTGCGCTGACCTGGGCCGAGGCGAAGGTCGCCATCTCGCGCATGAAGTTGACGGCCGCGTGCAGCAGCGGCAAGGCCAGCGCGGAACCCGTGCCTTCACCGAGGCGCAAATCGAGGTGCAGCAGCGGACGCGCGCCCAGGCTGGCCAGCAGCTGGCGGTGGCCGTTTTCATCGGAGCAGTGCGAAAACACGCAGTAATCGAGAATGGCTGGCTGCAAACGGGCTGCCACCAGCAGCGCGCTGCTGACGATGAAGCCATCGATCAGCAGTATCATGCGCCGTTCGGCCGCCTTGAGCATGGCGCCGGCCATCATGGCGATTTCGAAACCGCCGAAGGTGGCCAGCACGTCGAGCGGCTCATCGACTGCCGTGTGATGGGCGACGGCCGCTTCGATCACCTGCTGTTTATGTAGTACGCCCTCTTTCGACAGGCCCGTGCCGGCGCCCACGCAATCGGCAACGGGCGTGCCGGTCAGTTTGTGCATCAGTGCTGCCGCGGCGGTGGTGTTGCCGATACCCATTTCGCCAAAGCCCAGCACATTGCCGTCCAGGCTAGCGACCAGGTCCATCCCCGCCTGCATGGCGGCCAGACACTGCTCCCGGCTCATGGCGGGCTCTTTGGCAAAGTTGCGGGTGCCGGGACCTTGTTTGCGGTCAAGCAAGCCGTCGCGCGGGCCGAAATCGTGGTTCACGCCAGCGTCTACTATATATAAGGCGCAATCGTTCTGGCGGGCAAAGACATTGATGGCGGCGCCATTGCCCAGGAAGTTTTCCACCATCTGCCAGGTCACGCTTTGTGGATAGGCAGAAATGCCTTCGGCAACGACGCCATGGTCGGCAGCGAAAACGATGATGGCGGGCTGGTGTAGCGCCAGTTGCGTACTTTGCTGGATCAGGCCGATCTGGCGGGCCAGGGTTTCCAGCATGCCGAGGCTGCCCAATGGCTTGGTCTTGCTGTTGATGGCATGTTCGAGTGCGCTGGCCAGGGCGGGATTGGCGGTGGGGCTGATGTGTGGGATAGGCATGGGAATCTATGTGGATGAGGCAGGGTATGGTCGGCGCTACGATATCACACAGCAATATTTGCCCAACTGCAAAATAGCGCTTGCGGGGCGTGGACGGCTTTGCTATAGTTCGCCTCCCCAATGAGGCGCAGTCAAATGCGGCAGTTGAGGATCACCGGAAACGGCGATGCAGTAAAAAGAAGGTGTTGACGGACGTAGCGAAATGCTTCATACTCTTCCTTCTTCGCAGCTGACAAACACAACGCTTTGTCGATAGCGCGAAAGCAGTACCGAATACAGTTCTTTAACAATTAACAGTCGATAAGTGTGGGCATTTGATGTAAGTGCAGCGTCAATCTTCGGATTGACGTAATACTTAAAATATATCAAATGTTCACAAGAAATAATGAAATAGGATACTTCTTCGGAAGTAGCCTGTCAGTTTTTTGAGTGAGCAAATCTTTTGCAATGCAAAAGATTTGGATGGTAGCGATACTGTCCGACCTGTCAGAAATGACATTAAACAGAGATTAAACTGAAGAGTTTGATCCTGGCTCAGATTGAACGCTGGCGGCATGCCTTACACATGCAAGTC
>NZ_JAPWIB010000007.1:0-240049 GCF_030587305.1 Janthinobacterium sp. SUN206
CCTGATGACCATAGCAAGTTGGTCCCACCCCTTCCCATCCCGAACAGGACCGTGAAACAACTTTGCGCCGATGATAGTGCTGCAACCAGTGTGAAAGTAGGTTATCGTCAGGCTTGTTATTCGCAGTAAGAGAAAAACCCGACCAGCAATGGTCGGGTTTTTTTTCGTCTGGCGCTTCCTTGCCGTTTCCCCTCCCGCTTTCGCTCATTCACCACGGGTGCATAAAATACAACATCTTTCGATATTTATATAAGTGCTTATATAAATGCTGCTACTATCGCTACATGAAACAAGAAAGCAGCAGCCACTCCCTGACAACCCACGAGGAAAGCGATGATGGACAGCACCCTGAGCATGGCAACGAAGAAATCCCCCCTGGCGCGCCTGATGGCCTATCCCCTGGTGCAGATCGTGCTGGGGATGGTTCTCACTTTTGCCGCGGTACCGCTGGTGATGGGTCTCGCTTCCCAGCTGGTGGAAAAGCCTTACCGCATCCTGTGGCCGCAGTTGCTGGCGGCGGTACTGGTGTGGTTAGGTTACCGTTTTTATGTACGCCACATCGAAAAGCGCCAGCCGGCAGAACTGGCGATACCGGGCATGGCGGGGGAACTGGGGCGCGGATTGCTGCTCGGCGCCGGACTGGTCGCCCTGACCTTCGGTGTGCTGGCTGCGCTGGGCGTGTATCAGTTTAGCGGCGTCAACGCCCTGAGCATCTTGTTGCTGTTCCCTCTGGCCGAACTGGTGCTGGTTGGCATGGCCGAGGAGATGATGTTTCGCGGCATCCTGTTCGGCGTGACGGCGCGTGCGCTGGGCAGCAAGGCTGCCATCGTGATCTCATCCCTGGTATTTGCCCTGGCCCATTTGCCCAATGCCGGCTTTTCGCTGCTGGCGATCATCGCGCTTGTCGCGTATGGCGTGCTGCAGGCGGCGCTGTATATGAAGACGCGCCGGCTGTGGGTGTGTATCGGCACGCACGTCGGCTGGAATTATTGCGTCGGCCAGGTATTCTCCTCGACCGTATCGGGCCATGCGGCCACGGATGGTCTGCTGCGCGGCGAACTGGCTGGCAATGCCGTGCTGACCGGCGGCGCCTTCGGCGTTGAAGGTTCGCTGGTGACCGTCTTGCTGATCGGCGCCGTCGCCGCGTACGTGCTGCGCCTGGCTTTTGCCAGCGAAGCACGCACGTCGCGCAACTAGCCCGCTACTCCGGCCTGGAACCTTATTGTCCGGCGACTGCCGGCGTGGCGCCGCTCCTGGCGACCCACTCGATCAGCGCATCGACGGCCGCGCGGCCATTGCCGTTACCCACCAGGTCGCTATTGATCATGGCGACCACCACGCATTGCTGGTTGTTGGCGTCGGGCACGTAGCCGGCGATGGCCACGACATTTTTTAACGTTCCCGTCTTGATGCGGGCCCGCGCGGCGGCCGGGCTGTTCAACAGGCGCTTGCGCATGGTGCCGTCCAGCGCCACGATGGGCAGGCTGGACTGGAACTCGGGCGCCCACGGGCTTTGCTGCATCGCCTGCAAGACGCCGGCCATTTGCGCAGGCGCAATGCGTCCCGTGCGCGACAAGCCGGAACCGTTGTCGACCAGCATGCCCTGGGTATCGATATGGTGCCGCTGGAACCATTCCTGGATGACTTGCCGCGCCCGGCTGGCCGTATCTTCCGGCGCCGCCATGGCGACGGGGCGGCTGCCCAGCCAGCCATCGCTCTGCAAACTGCCCAGGCTCAGGAACAGGGTGCGGGCCAGGGTATTGTCGGAGGTCTTGTTGATATCGCGCAAGACTTCCGGCAAGGCGCGCGCCACGTGGTCGGCCAGCATGCGCGTGCCGACCGGTTCGGCCGTCGGCGGCAAGCCCGTGCCTGGTGCTTCGCGCACCGTACCCGTAATCGTGCCGCCGAGGCGTTTCCAGGTGGCGCGGAACAAGCGGTCCGCATAATCGTTGCGATCGAGCACATTGATGCTGGTGGCCTTGCTGCAGTTTTGCGGGAAGGTGCCATGCAGTATCACCTGCAGCTTGCCGCTCGCATCGCGCCGGTATTCGGGCGGGCGCCAGCCATCTTCCCATTTGGCGCAACTGCCCTTGACCAGTTTCATGTCGCTCGTGATGCTGACATTCTCGAGCGGCGGCTGCATCTGGAAGCTCAATTGCCGCTCCGTCGCACTGATGTTGATATCGATCAGATTGGTGTTCAGAAGCAAGGCGTCGGGGATGACGTTGTAGCGGAACTCGGCCGACTCGTCGAAGGGCGCGGCGCCGATGTCGGGCCGGGCCGGCTGGAACAACTGGCGGTCGAGAATCAAATCGCCCTTGATTTTGACGATGCCCTGGTTGCGCAGGGTTTGCAGCATGTGCGCGAGCACGTCCGCATTGAAATCCGTGTCGGCGCCGCCGCGCAGGATCAAGTCGCCCTTCAGCACGCCATTGATGACGTCGGCACTGGTGCGCAATTCCGTGCGGCCGCGGAAGATGGGACCGAGCTGCTCCAGGCCCACGGCCGTCGTCACCAGCTTCATGGTGGACGCGGGCTGCATGCTGCGCTCGGCCCCATGCGACAGCACGGTGGTGTTGCCGCGCAAGACGATGGCGCCCATGGCGTCTTCCGGGATATTCGCGCTGCGCAGCAGCAGGCTGACGGATTCGGGCAATTGCGCGTGGGCGGTCGACAGGCCCAGACCCGCCAACAGCGCAGCCATCAGAACAGGACGTAACATGGTGCTCCTTAGTGGAAAAAGACGTAGGCAACGAAGACGGCCGTGATCACGCCAGCCAGATCGGCGATCAGGCCGGCCGTGATCGCATAGCGCGTCTTGCGGATGCCGACGGAACCGAAATACAGGGCCACGATATAGAAGGTGGTGTCGGCCGAACCCTGGAAGACGCAGGCCAGGCGGCCGACGAACGAGTCGACGCCGTAGGTATTCATGGCGTCGATCATCATGGCTTTCGAGCCGGAACCGCTGAGCGGCTTCATCATGGCCGTCGGCAAGGCGGGCACGAAGTCCGTATTGATGCCCAGGTTGGCGAAGAACCAGTTCATGCCGCTCATCAGGAAATTGAATACGCCCGCATTGCGGATCACGCTGATGGCCACCAGCATGCCGACCAGGTAGGGAATCACGGTGATCGACGTCTGGATGCCGCCCTTCGCCCCTTCGATGAACGCGTCATACACGTTCACCTTCTTGCGCAGGGCGCCGATGATGAAGATGGCGATGACGCTGATCAATACCAGGTTGCTGACCACCTTCGAGACCAGCTCGATTTCCTGTTTCGTCAGGTATTGCGTGAAGTACCAGATCATGGCGACGATGGCGCTCGTCATGCCGCCCATCCAGCCCAGCACGACCCTGTTGAGCAAGTTGATGCGTTGCTTGATGGATACCGTGATGATGCCGACCATGGTGGCCACATAGGTGGCGATCATGCAGGGGATAAAGATGTCGGACGGGTCGGCCGCGCCGAGGATGGAGCGCTGCGCCATGATGGCCAGCGGAATCAGGGTCAGCCCCGAGGTGTGCAGCACCAGGAACATGATTTGCGCATTCGTCGCCTCTTCCTTGTTCGGGTTCAAGGTTTGCAGGCTTTCCATGGCTTTTAAACCGAACGGCGTGGCCGCATTGTCCAGGCCCAGCAGGTTGGCCGAGAAATTCATCACCATGTGGCCCGTGGCCGGATGGTCTTTCGGAATTTCCGGGAAGATGCGCGAAAAGAAGGGTGCGATCACTTTCGCCAGCCAGCCGACGATGCCCGCTTTTTCGCCGATGTTCATGATGCCGAGCCACAAGGTCATCACGCCGGCCAGCGGCAGGGCGATATCCATCACGCCCATGCGCGCCGTCTCGAAGGTGCCGTCGATGATGCGCTTGAAGATATCGGTATCGCCGAGAAACAGCCACTGCAGCACTGCGGCCAGGAAGCCAACGAGGAAAAAGCCGGACCAGATGTAATTAAGTGCCATATGCGATCAGTTCTGTGTGTCGGGAGTAAAAAATGTCTGCAAACAAAGTATAGGGGCAGCCCGATACGAGTTGATGAAAGAATGCAGCAATCGCATGCCAAAAAGTTATAAGCTGGCAGCCTGTTTTCATTGGCGCCCCGTAGCTTGCCCGCGTAGTGTGGGGGATGCCCGTCGCTAATCGTTGTTCGTTACCTTGTCTGCACTGGATCACTGATGATGTTTTTACGCAAAACCGCCTGCGCCGCCGGCCTGGCCCTGTTGACGCTCTTTACCGCGCCCGTTCATGCCGCCGCCGATGCCGCGGCAGCGCGCGCCGGCAAGACCCTGCACCTGTTTTTGAGCACCAGCGAGACGGGCCTGGACCCGGCCGTGGCGTCCGACCTGGCCAGCCTGAACTTGATGGAAAACATCTTCGATCCGCTGCTGCGCTATGACTACCTGGCGCGCCCCGTGCAACTGCAGGGCAATACGGCGCGCGCCATGCCGACGGTGGAAGATGGCGGGCGTACGTACACCTTTCACTTGCAGCCCGGCATCTTCTTTACACAAGATCCCGCTTTCAAGGGCCAGCCGCGCGAAGTGACGGCGCAGGATTATGTGTACAGCCTGACGCGCCTGTATGACCCCAGCCTGAAGTCGCCGTGGCTGTTCTTGCTGGAAGACAAGCTGGTGGGCGATGCGGCCCTGAAAACCAAATTCAGCTACGACACGCCGATCGCCGGCTTGCAGGCGCTGGACAAATACACCTTGCGCATCCGCTTGAACGGTGTCGATCCGAACTTCCTGTTTTACCTGGCCATGCCGGCGACAGCCGTGGTGGCGCGCGAAGTGGCCGAGGCGTACCCGGCGGCAGGGCAGATCGGCAACCACCCCGTGGGCACGGGGCCGTTCCTCGTGAAGGAGTGGAAGCGCAGCGACAAGATCGTGCTGCAGGCCAATCCGACTTTCCGTGCCACCGTGTTCCATACGGAGGCCAAGGCGCTGGCCGCCTTGCCGCTGGACGCGCGCGCCATCGCCACCGCGCTGGAGGGCAAGCGCTTGCCGCTGGTCGAGCGCATCGAGGTGCGCATCGTTGAGGAATATCAATCGCGCATGCTGGGTTTTTTGAAGGGCGAATTCGATTACCTGGAGCAAGTGCCGGAATCGATGACGGACATGGTGCTGGAAAACGGCGCGCTGAAACCGGCATTGGCCGCCAAGGGCTTGCAGCTGACGCGCTTTCCCGTGCTGCAAACGTATTACATGTGGATGAACATGGACGACCCCGTGCTGGGCGGCATGAGCAAGGACAAGCTGGCCCTGCGGCGCGCCATCGCCCTCAGCTACAACGGCCGCGAAGACATCGCGCTGCTGAAAAAAGGACTGGCCTTGTCGGCCCAGTCGCCGCTGCCGCCGAATGTGCTCGGCTACGACAAGCAGTACCGCAGCCCCGTCGGCTACGATCCCGCGCTGGCGCGCGCCTTGCTGGACCGCTTCGGCTACAAGGCGGGCGCCGACGGTTTCCGCACCCAGCCGGACGGCACGCCCCTGGTCTTGACCATGCATACGGAACCGAGCACGGTGGGACGCTTGCGCGATGAATTGTGGCGCCGCAACCTGAACGCCATCGGCGTGCGCGTGGAGTTTAAAAGCGACAAGAAGACGGAAATCATCAAGGCCTCGCGCCTGGGCAAGGTGCAGATGTTCGAGACCAACTGGATCGCCGACTTCCCCGATGGCGATAACTTTATGCAATTGTTGTACGGCGGCAACGTTGGCCGCGCCAACTATGCCCGCTTCAACTTGCCCGATTACAATAAACGCTATGAGGAGGCGCGCCTGCTATCCGATACGCCGCGCCGACGCAGTCTGTACTTCGACCTGTTTCAGCTGATCCACGCTTACACGCCGTGGGTGTTGCTGACGCATCCCATCTCTGCCGACCTGCAACAACCGTGGCTAAAAAACTACAGGCGCCACCCCGTGGAATTCACGTCCTGGCGCTATCTGAACGTGGATAAAACCAGGGCTAGCCCCGCAGGCAAGTGACCATGTCGCTGAAAAGGGCATTCATTCCAAAAAGTTATGGTTAGGAAAGCATTTTTCATTGGCTGGGCCCGGATGCATCGCGCTACTCTGAAAATGAAAACAAATAAAGTCATGCGCAAATGTCATAAAAAAATGTACTGCGAGACAGACGTTGCGACGTGAAAAAAACAGCCTGACTTGAGAACTCAAGTTTCGATTGCCCAAATAAAGGAGAGACCCGTGAGATTGAAGAAGCTAGCGCAATTGGTGGCATTGATGGGGGTGGTGGGACCGGTGATGGCACAGGAAGCGGCGGCGCCAGCAATGCAACGGGTCGAAGTGACAGGCAGCAGCATCAAGCGGGTGGCCAAGGAAGGCGCGCTGCCGGTGCAAGTCATCAGCTTTGAGCAGATGGAAAAACAGGGCATCACGACGGCCGAGCAACTGGTGCGCACCCTGTCGGCGAATGGCACGGGTGCCGAGAACATGACTTCGGGCAATAACGTGTTCGGCGCCGACGCCGACCGTCTTGCCGGTGGCGCCTCGTTCGCCTCGCTGCGCGGGCTGGGACCGGGCGCGACCTTGGTACTGCTGAATGGCCGCCGCGTGGCCACGCATGGTGCCAGTGGCCGTGCCGTCGACTTGAATTCGATCCCACTGGGGGCGATTTCACGCGTGGAAATCCTCAAGGATGGCGCCTCGGCCATCTACGGCACGGACGCCATCGGCGGCGTGATCAATTTCATTCTGAAAACCAATTACAGCGGCGTGGAAGCGTCCGTTTCCACCAACGATACGCAGGCAGGCGGCGGCGCCACGCGCCGCGCTTCGCTGCTGGCCGGCACGGGCTCGCTGGAAGAGGACCGCTACAACATCATGGCCAGCCTGACCGTCGACAAGGCGCAGCGCCTGAATGGCAGCGACCGTTCCTTCGTCAGCGGCTTCCAGCCGGGCCGTGGCCTGTCGCCCGATACCACGGGCACGCCATTCGCCAACCAGATGTCGGGGCCGGGCACGGCACTGCAAATCCCCAATCCTGATCCGAAAAAACCAGGGACGTTTATTGGCGGTTACACCTTGCCTGGCGACCCGACGGTGTATCTGCAAGCCAATCCCCTGAGCTTCCAGGGCAAGTGCGACAGCATCGCCGGCATGTCGCAGTACCAGACGCAACTGTGGAAAGACGTGACCTCACCACTCAGCACCACGCATTCCTGTGCGTATGACTACGGCGCCGACTATGTGCTGCAATTCCCTGTGGAACGGGTCAATTTCCTGTCGCGTGGAACTGTCCAGCTGGCGCCCGACCACCGCATGTTTGTCGAAGTGCTCGGATCGCGCACCAAGGCCACGGCGATCCTGACGCCGATGCAGGTGCAGACGAGCATCGCCAACAAGGGCGTGTATCCGGTGGGCGGCGCGTATTACCAGGATTTGTCGGCCTATATTCCCACGTTCGACAATACCAAGCCGATTGCCTACAAATGGCGCGCCAATGAGATCGGTAACCGCACGCAGGAAAACACCACCGACAATGCGCGCGTGCTGCTGGGTTTTGAAGGCAACTTCGGCAAGTGGGATTACAAGACCGGCGTGTCCTACGCACAGAGCACCACCAAGACCAAGCTGACGGATGGCTATTCCTACACGGATAAGTTATATGCGGCCTTGGGGACAGGGATCATCAATCCCTGGGTGGGCGCGGGCCAAAGCCAGACGGAAGCGGCCAAGCAATTGATCGAGTCGACCAAGTTCCGTGGCGCCTTCCAACATGGCAAGACGACCCTGACGCAGATCGATGGTTCCGTTTCCGGCGAGCTGTTCCAGCTGCCGGCTGGTGCCGTGGCAATGGCGGCCGGCTTTGATTTGCGCCGCGAGGGCTACAGTTTTGAACAGGATGTCGATGCCAACCTGATTCTATTGGCGCCAGGAAATGCCGCCTTGAAGGATGTCAGCCGCAACGTCAAGGCCGTGTATGCCGAGTTGCTGGTGCCGGTCATGAAAGACCTGGAAATGCAGCTGGCCGTGCGTCGTGACGATTACAGCCAGGTGGGCGCCACCACGAATCCCAAGATTGCCTTGCGTTACCAGCCAGCCGACTTCGTCCTGTTCCGCGCCTCGGCCAGCAAGGGATTCCTGGCACCGAGTTTCGACCAGCTCTATTCAGGTGTATTGACGCAGGAATTGCCGAATGGTGTGAAAGATCCGGAAGGCTGTATCAAGCATCCCGGCGTGACCGAATACTGTTCCATTCCCCGCCTCATTTACACGACGGGCGGCAACCTGAACCTGAAGCCGGAGACGTCGAAGCAGGGCAGCGTCGGTATCGTCATCGAACCGGTGAAGGGTTACTCCGCCTCGTTCGATTACTGGGCCATCAATACCCAGGACCAGCTCCTGAAACGCACGCCGCAAGTCGTGCTGGCCAATTACCAGGCGCTGAACCAGTACATCTTCCGCAAACCCGATGGCACCATCGATTACGTGCAGGCGGGCTGGTTCAATGCAGGTGGCAGCCGCGTACGCGGCCTGGACGTGAGCTTGCGCGGCGAAGGCAAGGTCCAGGACGTGAAATGGACGGCAACCCTGGACGGCACGTATATGGACAGCTTCAAGTTTGCCGAATACAAGGGGCAAGAATACAAGGAGCTGGTTGGCAACTTCTACACGCGTGATTTGTACTTGCGCTGGAAACACAATGCCAGCTTCAGCGTATCGCGCGGCGACTGGAGCGGCTTGCTCGTGCAGAGTTTTGCTTCCGGCTACAAGGACCAGGTGCCGAATGGCGGCAAGGGTACGCCGCCACCGGGCTTCAAATCCGATGTGTCCAGTTACACCACGTACAGCTTGTCGGGCACGTACACGGGCTTCAAAAATACCACCATCACAGTGGGTATCCAGAACTTGTTCGACCGCGATCCGCCATTCACCGCACACAACGTGGATGACGTGGTGGGCGCCGGCTGGGACCCGCGCGTGGCCGACCCGCGCGGCCGTTCGCTGTCGTTCCAGCTGAAGTACAAGTTCATGTAAGGCAACCATGCCGGCGGCGATCCCGCCGGCATGCTAACCTCGTGCGGCGGCGCCTGGCGTCGCCGTTTTTTATTCCAGGAAAGGGCCGCATGTCCAGTCAGACCAATCTCAGCCGGCGCCACTTCGGCGGCTTGCTGGCCGCCACCCTCGGGGCGGCAGGCACACCGGCATGGGCGGCCGCCGCGCAAGGGAAGGGAAAACGCATGCAACAGCAACACGCATTGATCAAACCGGCGCGCCTGTGCGACGGCGACCTGGTCGCCATCATCGCACCGGGCGGTTTTACGGATGAGGAGTCCATCGCCAAGGCCCAGCGCAATATCGAATCGCTGGGACTGCGCGCCAGCCTGGGCGCGAACATCCGCGCCGTGCACGGCAACTATGCGGGCACGGTGCAGCAGCGCCTGGACGACTTGCACGCCGCGTTCCGCGACCCGGACGTCAAGGCGATCTGGGCCATCCGCGGCGGCTCCGGCTGCATTTCGCTGCTGGCGCTGCTCGACTATGGCTTGATCCAGCGCAACCCGAAAGTGCTGATCGGCTATTCCGACATCACGGCCCTGCACCTGGCCATCGGCCGCCAGACGGGCCTGGTGACGTTCCACGGCCCCGTGGCGTCATCGACGTTGTCCGATTACACGGTGACGCAGCTGCGCAATGTGCTGATGACGCCGCAAGATAATTACACGATCCCCATGGCGCTGGACAATCACCGCCGCGCGCAGACGCAGCCGAATTTCGCCATCCGCACCGTGCACGGCGGCCAGGCCACGGGGCGCTTGACGGGCGGCAACCTGTGCATGGTCAGCGCGCTGGCCGGCACGCCGTATGCGGCCGATTTCCGTGAACACATCCTTTTTCTCGAAGAAATCAATGAAGTGCCGTACCGCATTGACCGCATGCTGTGCCAGCTCGACCTGTCCGTGGGCTTCAACAAGGCGGCGGCATTGATGCTGGGCATCTTCGAGCATTGCGAGGCGGCCGAGGGCGATACGGCGCTGACCCTCGATGCCACCCTGGACCAGCATTTGCAGCCCTTGCGCGTGCCGGCCGTCAGCGGCTATTCGTTTGGCCACATCCGCCACCAGTTTACGATACCGATGGGCATCCTCGCCACCCTGGATGCGGATCGGCAAACCTTGACCTTGCTGGAAGCCGCCGTGAGCTAGTCTGTTCGTTCGCGCACGGCACAGTACGGGGATAGTCAGTATGCTAGGGGCATGTGCGGCAAGGCATCGGGCCATGCCGGCATCCTTGAACGGTTTGCTCATGATCAACCGCCGCGCCAGCGCCTACATTTTGAGCCACCCGCTGGCCTTCGTGCTGCAGGTGCTGAAGGGCTTTCGCGCCAACCAGGGCTTGCTGCTGGCGGGCGCCGTCGCGTATTACTCGCTGCTGTCCATCGTGCCTTTGCTGATGCTGGTGGTGGTGGCCCTGTCGCACGTGATCGCGCAGGATGAATTGCTGCAAACAATCGGCCATTACCTGGAATGGCTGGTGCCCGGGCAATCGAAGGCCATCGTGGCGGAAGTGGCGCATTTCCTCGACAATCGGGGCGTGATCGGCTGGCTCTTGCTGCTGACCATGCTGTTTTTCAGTTCGCTGGCGTTTACCGTGCTGGAAAACGCCATGAGCGTGATTTTCATTCACCGCGTGGCCATCCGCCGCCGCCATTTCCTCATTTCCGCCGTATTGCCGTACTGCTACATCCTGTGCCTGGGCGTGGGCATCTTGCTGATCACCCTGGTAGCGGGCAGCTTGCAGGTGATGAGCGAGGAAAGCGTGCGCTTTTTGCGCCACGACTGGGGCCTGGAAGGCGTGTCCGGCGTGTTGCTGTATTTGCTGGGGCTGGCGGGTGAAATCCTCGTGCTCAGCTCGATCTACCTGGTCATGCCCGTCGGACGGCTGTCGATCACGCATGCGCTGATCGGCGGCGTGACGGCGGCCCTGCTGTGGGAAATCGCGCGCCATGTGCTGGTCTGGTATTTTTCCACCTTGTCGCAGGTCAATATCGTGTATGGCTCGATGACGACGGCCATCGTCGTCATGTTCAGCCTGGAAATCGGCGCCACCTTGCTGCTGCTGGGCGCGCAAGTGATTTCCGAGTACGAAAGGGTGGCGCGTGGCGGCGAGGAAGACAAGCCGCTGGCGCTAAGGACTTGATAAGGACTTGATTTTAAATGGTTGTTGCATTGCACAAAAGTCTGTGCTATACTCCGTTCAGTGATTGAGATTCGCTTGCGAATAGTCTCACTATCCAGGCTCAGCGCGGCGACCGACAGGTGTAATGTCGATGGCGTGACAGTGCGAAAGAGTGGATTTTTGTAATTCCGGATACGTTGGTCGATTTACACTTGGAGTCACCATGCAGATAGCATGGGAGTCCGAAAATCAGGAGGCACTTTGCAGATAGCACTGGCGTCCATGACACGATTAAAGCATTGGTAATACATTGGAACAAAGCCTGCATATGTGCAGGCTTTTTTTTCGTCCATCGTTGGCAGTCGTACGGGGTCAGACCCGGCGGGGAAATACGCCCCAATGGGGCGTATTTCGATCACGAAGTGACTGACCCCAGCATTTGCCGTGGGGTTTACAAAGCCCGCGCAATCAAAATCTTCTGGATATCGCTGGTCCCCTCATAAATCTGGCACACGCGCACGTCGCGGTAGATGCGCTCGACGGGGAAGTCGGATACATAACCGTAGCCGCCGTGCACCTGGATGGCGTCCGAGCAGACTTTTTCCGCCATTTCCGACGCAAACAGCTTGGCCATGGCCGCTTCTTTCAGGCATGGCAATCCCGCATCCTTCATGGCCGCCGCGTGGCGTATGAGTTGCCGCGCCGCTTCGATTTGCGTCGCCATGTCGGCCAGGCGGAATTGCACGGCCTGGTGTTCATAGATGGGCTTGCCGAAGCTTTCACGGTCGCGCGCATAGCTCAGGGCCGCTTCGTACGCGGCGCGCGCCATGCCCACGGCTTGCGAGGCGATGCCGATGCGTCCGCCTTCCAGGCCGGACAGGGCGATCTTGTAGCCTTGCCCTTCTTCGCCGATCATATTTTCCGCCGGGATGCGGCAATTCTCGAACAGGATTTGCGCCGTGTCCGACGAATGCTGGCCCATCTTCTGTTCCAGTCCCGCCACGATGTAGCCGGGCGTGTTCGTCGGTACCCAGAAGGCGCTGATGCCGCGCTTGCCCGCCGCCTTGTCGGTCACGGCCATGACGATGGCCACGTCTGCATACTTGCCGCTGGTAATGAACTGCTTGGTGCCGTTGATCACGTAGTCATTGCCGTCGCGCGTCGCCGTCGTGCGCAGGGCCGCCGCGTCGCTGCCCGTGTGTGGTTCCGTCAGGCAAAACGCACCCAGCATGGTGCCTTGCGCCAGCGGGCGCAGCCATTGTTCCTTTTGCGCATCGTTGGCGTACATCATGGCGATACTGCACACGGGGCAATTGTTGACGGAAATGATGGTCGAAGTGCCGCCATCGCCGGCGGCGATTTCTTCCAGCACCAGGGCCAGGGACACATAGTCGAGGCCGGCGCCACCGAGCGCTTCCGGCACGGCCACGCCAAAGGCGCCCAGCGCGGCCAGTTCCTGCAATTCTTCTTTCGGGAAATGATGTTCCTTGTCCCAGCGGGCCGCGTTGGGCGCCAGGCGCTCGCGCGAAAAACTGCGCAGCGCTTCCTGGATCATGGTCTGTTCTTCATTGAGTATCATGGGACGTCGTCTCGTTTGTTTTTATATGGTGTGGTGGAATTACCAGGCTATGGGCTTGCCATCGTAGTTGCGGAACACGGCCTTGTCCGTGGCCGGCAGGCTGGCCAGGGTGGCGCGGATGCCGGCAGCGCTTTCCTCGGGGGAAATATCGGCGCCGGCACCGCCCATGTCCGTGCGCACCCAGCCCGGGTGAAACGCCACGCAGCTGACGCCTTGCGGGCCATGCACGAGGGCAGTGTCGATCAGCACGGAATTCAGGGCCGCCTTGCTGGCGCGGTACAGCGAACCGGTGGGATTGCCACGTTCGCTCAGGGAACCCATGTGCGAGGACAGCACGGCCAGCTTGCCTTTTGCGTTGGCCACCAGCGGCGCCAGGATCGGCAGCAGCCGCATGGCCGCCAGCACGTTCGTGTGCATGACGAGGTCGAAATCGGCTTGCGCGGGGAAACCGTCGTGGCGGGGGCCGTACACGCCCGCGTTGAGGATGGCCACGTCGAGCTTTTCATCGTCGAGTTTCCAGCCCAGGCCGGCACAGCCTTCCACGTCCGTCACGTCCAGCTGGTGCGCTTCCGCGCCCAGTTGCGCGAGGGCGTCGCAAGCGTCCGGTGTGCGGGCCGTGGCGATGACACGCCAGCCATCGTGACGGTATTGACGGACGATTTCGTGGCCGATGCCGCGCGAGGCGCCGATGATCAATGCGGTAGGCATATGTTTTCTCCCTGAAAATAAAATGAAAGGGCGCGCACCGTGAACTGCGGTGCGCGCCCGGGCTCAGGAAGAGCTTATACCAGTTCGATCGCCATCGCCGTCGCTTCGCCGCCGCCGATGCACAGGGCCGCTACGCCGCGCTTGCCGCCGGTTTTTTTCAGGGCGCCCAGCAGGGTGACGATGATGCGCGCGCCCGAGGCGCCGATCGGGTGGCCCAGCGCGCACGCGCCGCCGTGGATGTTGATCTTGCTGTGTGGAATGTCGAGGTCGTGCATGGCGGCCATCGGCACGGCCGCGAACGCTTCATTGATCTCGAACAAGTCCACATTGCTGCTGCTCCAGCCCGTTTTCGCGTACAGTTTTTTCACCGCGCCGATAGGGGCCGTGGTGAATTCGTTCGGTGCCTGCGCATGCGTGGCGTGGCCGTGGATTTTCGCGATGACGGTGCAACCGAGCTTTTTCGCCGTCGATTCGCGCATCAGCACGAGGGCTGCCGCGCCATCGTTGATCGACGAAGACGAGGCGGCCGTGATGGTGCCATCCTTCTTGAACGCCGCCTTCAAGGTGGGGATTTTTTCCAGGCGGGCTTTTTGCGGGCCTTCATCGATGCTGACGATGGTGTCGCCGCCGCGGCCGGACACGGTCACGGGCACGATTTCCCATTCGAAACTGCCATCCTTGGTGGCCGCTTGCGCGCGTTTCACGGATTCGATGGCGAAGGCATCCTGCGCTTCGCGCGTGAAGTGATATTGGCTGGCGCACTCTTCGGCAAACGTGCCCATCGAGCGGGCGTTGCCCTTTTCATCGCGGCTGTAGGCGTCTTCCAGGCCATCCATCATCATGTGGTCATAGATCATGCCGTGGCCGATGCGATAGCCGCCGCGCGCCTTCGGTACCAGGTAAGGGGCGTTGGTCATCGATTCCATGCCGCCCGCCACTACCACGTCGGCGCTGCCGGCGAGCAAGGTGTCATGCGCGAACATGGTCGTCTGCATGGCCGAGCCGCACATTTTCGACAGGGTCACGGCGCCCGTGGAATCGGGCAAGCCAGCCTTGCGCAAGGCTTGGCGCGCTGGCGCCTGGCCCTGGCCCGCCATCAGGCAATTGCCGAAAAACACGTGTTCCACGGCATCCGGCGCCACGCCGGCCCGTTCCACGGCGGCGCGGATGGCCACGGCACCCAGGTCGCTGGCGGTGACGTTGGCAAAGTCGCCCTGGAAGGCGCCCATGGGGGTGCGCGCGGCACCGACGATTACGACTGGATCATTCATGTTGGATCTCCGGTTAGGGGTGGGGATGATGACTGCATACAAAAACGCAGGTGCTGCGGATAAGGGAAGACGTCCTCGATGTGGCCGTCTTCGATGCGCTGTTTGCGCGCCTGCCAATATTGCGCCGTCAGCAGGTCGGCATGGTGCTGCATGAAATAGCTGCGGATGCGGGGATTGCCCAGCAGGAAGGTGCCGAATTGTTCGGGAAACACATCGTGCTTGCCGATGGGATACCAAGGTTCGGCCGACATTTCTTCTTCCTCCGTGCGCGCCTGGGGAATGACGCGGAACTGGCAATCGGTGATGTACTCGATTTCATCGTAATCGTAAAAAACGACACGTTGATGACGCGTGACGCCAAAATTTTTATACAGCATGTCGCCCGGAAAGATATTCGCCGCCACCAATTCCTTGATGGCGTTGCCGTACTCGACGATGGCGTGTTCGACCAGGTCGTCGCGGCCTTCCTTCTCGGCATTGCTCAGCCACATGTTCAGCGGCACCATGCGCCGCTCGATGTACAGGTGGCGGATGATGATCTGTTCGTGGTCTTCTTCGATCAGCGAGGGCGCGAACTGTTTCAGCTCGGCCAGCAATTCTTCCGCAAAACGGGCGCGGGGAAAGGCCACGTTGGAATACTCGAGCGTGTCGGCCATGCGGCCCACCCGGTCGTGGTGTTTCACCAGCAAGTATTTTTGCTGGACTTGCGCGCGCGTGGTTTCCTTGGGCGGCGGGAAAAAATCCTTGATCACCTTGAAGACATACGGAAACGACGGCAGGGCAAACACGAGCATCACCAGGCCGCGGATGCCGGGTGCGCTTTCGAAGTGGTCCGACGAGTGTTTCAAATGCTGCAGGTAGTCGCGGTAAAACAGCGTCTTGCCCTGTTTTTGCAAGCCCAGTATCGTATAAATCTCACTGCGCGGCTTGCGCGGGAGCAAACTTCGGAGAAATTGCACGTAGGCCGACGGCACTTCCATATCGACCAGGAAATATGCGCGCGTAAACGAAAACAGCACGGCGATCTGCTGCTGCTCGAACAGCACCGTGTCGAGCACCAGCTTGCCGTGACGGTTGTGCAGGATGGGCACGACAAACGGGTATTCGCGGTTGCCGTTGATGCCCTTGCCGACCAGATAGGCGCCCTTGTTGCGGTAGAACAAACTGGTCAAGACCTGGATCTGGTGGTTCGGTTCGATCCTGTCGCCGCCGAACAGCTGCTGCAGCCGCGCTTCCACCTGGGCCACGTCACGCTCGAGGTTGGCAAATGCGCAGTCCAGCTGGAAGTGCGTCAGCATGCGCGTCAGGGTGTGGCGCAAGCCGTCCTTGCCCGGGTAATACACGCGGTAGGTGGGGACCGGGTCTTGCGTGTCGATGTATTCCGTGGACACGACGGGACGCACGAAAATATAGTCGTTATTGAAATACGTGCGGTGCAGGATGTTGCAGCAGACGGAATTGAAGAAGGTTTCCGCCAGTTCCGGCTGCTTGTGTTCCGTCAGCATGCCGATGTAGTGCAGCTTGAGTTCGCGCCACACTTCATCGCTCAACTCCGACTCTTCGTACTCATCTTCGAGCATCTGCACGCATTCCTGCACGCGCTTGTCATAAAAGTCGATGCGTTCGCGGGCCGCCGTCTGTGCCGCGGCCCAGGCGCCTTGCTCGAAATACTGCTTGGCTTGCTGGCTGGTTTCGCGGAACAGGCGGTAATGCTTGTCGAAGCCGTCGCGGATGGTGCGCGCGATATCGAATGCAATCTGGGAAGAGAGCAATTTGGGGAAGGCAATGTGCGTCATAGCTGTGCTCGCATAAATAGCTCTTCACCCAGTCGATCGCCGCGCGCCCGTGCTTACTTGGTTTCCGCAAACAGTTCGCGGCCTATCAGCATGCGGCGGATTTCGCTGGTCCCGGCGCCGATTTCGTACAGCTTGGCATCGCGCCACAGGCGGCCGGCCGGGAATTCGTTGATGTAGCCATTGCCGCCCAGGGCCTGGATCGCTTCGCCCGCCATCCACGTCGCCTTTTCCGCACTATACAGAATGGCGCCGGCCGCATCCTTGCGCAACTGGCGCACGGCTTCCGGCGTGGTGGCGCGGTCGCACGCCTGGCCGACGGCGTACACATACGCCTTGCACGCCATCATGGTTGAATACATATCGGCCAGTTTGCCCTGCATCAACTGGAATTCGCCGATGGGCTGGCCGAATTGCTTGCGGTCATGCACGTAAGGCACGACCAGGTCCATGCACGCCTGCATGATGCCCAGCGGGCCGCCGGACAGCACGGTGCGCTCGAAGTCGAGGCCCGACATCAGCACGTTGACGCCCTTGCCCAGGCCGCCCAGCACGTTTTCGGCCGGCACTTCGCAATCCTGGAACACCAGTTCGCCCGTGTGCGAGCCGCGCATGCCCAGCTTGTCGAGCTTTTGCGCGATGGAAAAGCCCTTGAAATTTTTTTCGATCAGGAAAGCCGTCATGCCGCGCGGACCCGCTTCCAGGTCGTTTTTCGCGTACACCACCAGCACGTCCGCGTCGGGGCCGTTGGTGATCCACATCTTGGTGCCGTTCAAGACCCAGCGGTCGCCCTTGAAGTCGGCACGCAGCTTCATGCTGACGACGTCCGAGCCCGCGTTCGGTTCCGACATGGCCAGCGCGCCGATGTGTTCGCCCGTGATCAGCTTCGGCAGGTACTTGGCCTTTTGTTCGGCCGTGCCGTTGCGCTTGATCTGGTTCACGCACAGGTTCGAGTGGGCGCCGTAGGACAGGCCGACGGAAGCCGAGGCGCGCGAAATCTCTTCCATGGCGATGATGTGTGCCAGGTAACCCATGCCGGCGCCGCCGTACTCTTCGCTGACGGTAATGCCGAGCAAGCCCATGTCGCCCATCTTGCGCCACAGGTCCATGGGGAACTGGTCGGTGCGGTCGATCTCGGCCGCGCGCGGCGCGATTTCGGCGGCGGCAAATTGTTGGATCGCTTCGCGCAGGGAGGCGATGTCTTCGCCGTGGTCAAAGGTCAAGCCTGGGAGATGGAGCATGTCGTCCTCGTCGTTATAAGTGTGGCGGTCATGGATGCCGGGTCAGTGAAGCTATGATACTCAGTTGTGACGTTTACGTAAACGTAAAGCGATGCGCGCGCGGCCTGCGCCGCCGCATTGCTGCCTAGCTGGTTTGCGCCTGATCCAGGTTCAAGTCCGCCAGCATGTGCGCGCAAGCGTCTTCATGCGCGCTGATTTCCGCCAGCGCCATTTCGATATCGATGCGCTGCTGTTCCAGGGTTTGCCGGTGTTGCGCCAGCACGCCCAGGAAGCGGTCCATCTGCGCGCGCGTGTCTTTCGGCGACTCGTACATGTCGACCAGGCTCTTGATCTCCGACAGCGCCAGGCCCAGGCGCTTGCCGCGCAGGGTCAGTTTCAATCGGGTGCGGTCGCGCGGCGTGTAGACGCGGCTGCGCCCGCCCGCGCCTTCGCGTTTCGGACTGAGCAAGCCCTGGTCTTCATAGAAACGGATGGCGCGCGCCGTGATGTCGAATTCCCGCGCCAGTTCGGTAATGGTATAGGTCGTCATTGCTGCGGGCGGTGTCGGTTGCATGGGTGGTCGGTCGCTGGATGGGTGCTGCAGGGTAATGGGGGGCAAAGTGCCGTTTACGTCAACGTCAATACTATTGTAGCGTGCCCTGCCCGTGCTGCAACAAAGAAAAAAGAGGACCTGGACAGGGGAATTTGGCGAATAAGGCAACAGTTACTGAAAATAAATTGATTCTTCTGGCGCAAACGCGCTTAAGATCGAGAGTTGGTGGCCAAGATGACACCAAAAAGAGCTTTCCTGGCATAACAGCGACATTCTTTTCGCTGCGATGGCAGTAAAATTTTTCGGGCGCAGATTCTTTCCAGCCGGCACGATCAAAAAACAACGTTTCGCTCTGAGCACGTTGTTCGAATCGTTTCCATGTTGGAAACAAAATGGCCCTTCTGAAAACTTTGTCTACAAGAAATTGTATGACATGGGCATTGCGTACATCGGTAGAGGAGGGCATTATCCGATACCGTACGTTGTAATGCCAAACCGAGGCTTTGAATCGTGCTGCAGTGCGAAAATCAAGGCCAGCCGCGAATTTGACCCGAAGCCACGCAGAATCACAAGAGAAAATTCGGCCCACTTTTCTACCCGGAAAGCCCGGCCGGAGTGTTAATTGTTAATTGATACTCTTTTCAAATGTAACATTCTGTATGGTCATTCAAGAAACTGACTTTCATGTTACAACATGAAATAGTACACCTATGAATTCTTCTAACGAACGCGAAAGCTTCAGCCAGCGACTTCAGTTGGCTCTCAAAAACGCCCATTATTCTCCAGACAGCCCGACCAGACTGGCCCGGGAATTCAATATCCGTTTCGACGGGCGCCCGATTACCGTGCATGCAGCTAGGAAATGGTTAGTAGGTGAAGCAATTCCGACGCAAGAGAAATTGCGCATGATTGCCCAATGGTTGGGCGTTCCGGCGGAATGGTTGCGTTTTGGCGGCCCGGAAAGCGCCACGCCGAATGGCGAAGCGGGCAGCGCTTTGTCGCGGTTTGAGTCCGCCGATGTGAAATTAATTGCCGATTTGCAAAGATTAGATGAACATCATCGTCAAATCGCGCGAGAATTTATTCGCATGCTGGTCAGAGTCAACTACCAAAAGTAAGCATTCAGGCCATCCCCGGCCGGCGCCGTCCGCCTTTCGCTGGCGGCGCTCTTCCTGTCCTTTTATTTGCGCAACGTCATACTGGAGACATGATTTTGTCGCACAATAAGACCTCGCATGTTGCGCTGCAGCGGAATTATTTGACAATAATCCCGCACGCAGCGGCGCAGCGGCCAATACCAGCGCATAATCACATCAGAAGCAGCCAGTTCATCCACTACGGAGCCGAGCATTTGAGCCGTCTTATGAAAAGTAACTACAGCAATACCGCGCAGCTGAAGGACTTGATGACCGTGCCCCCCATGACTGCCGCGCAACATGCGGAAGTGATGCGCAAACGGATCGCCCACCGCAGGATGGTTGAAGAAGCCAGGGATTTGAAGCAGGCCAGTGCTCACCAGTTCGACAAGCGGTGAGGGAGGATGCCTGACCAAAGCTGCTGCGCGTCGGCATAGGTAGTTTGCGATGCTCACCGTACTAAAGTACGGTTGCGCTTCTCGACTACCTCTTCCTTCCGCTCGCTACGCTTTTGTCAGGCATCGTGACGTCAATTAAATCGTGACGCCAACTAGAGGATAGGGGTGTCGCCAGTGGACTTCAAACCATTCCACCGTGGCGCCAGGCCGTGCTCGATGCCCAGCAGGTCGATGACGCGCGCGACCGTATGGTCGACCATCTCCGCAATGCTGTGCGGGTGGTGATAAAAGCTGGGTAGTGGGGGGAAGATGATGCCGCCCATTTCCGTCACGGCCGTCATATTGCGCAGGTGCGCCAGGTTGAACGGCGTTTCGCGCACCATCAGGATCAGGCGGCGGCGCTCCTTGAGCACCACATCGGCTGCCCGCGTGATCAAATTATCCGACAGGCCATGGGCCACGGCCGCCAGGGTCTTCATCGAGCACGGTGCGACGACCATGCCATCCGATTGAAACGAGCCGCTGGCGATGCTTGCGCCGATGTCGCGCAGCTTGTGCACCACGTGCGCCTGCGCTTCGATATCCTTGCGCCCTACGCCCGTTTCCTGGTGCAGGGTCAATACGGCCGCATCGGACAAGACCAGATGCGTCTCGACGCCGGGGATGGCGCCGAGCAATTGCAGCAACCGCAAGCCATACACGGCGCCCGTGGCGCCCGTGATGGCCACGACGATACGGCGCGGCCGCTGCTGTTGACTATCAGGCATCGAGCAGGGACTTCAGTTCGCCCGATTCAAACATTTCATTCATGATATCGGAACCACCGATGAACTCGCCTTTGACATACAGCTGCGGAATGGTTGGCCAGTTCGAGTAATCCTTGATGCCTTGGCGCACTTCCGGGTCATCCAGCACGTTGACGGTAGCGATGTTTTCCACGCCGCATGCTTTCAGGATCTGGATGGCGCGGCCGGAAAAGCCGCACTGCGGGAACTGGGCCGTGCCCTTCATGAACAGCACGACTGGCGTGTTCGTCACGGTTTCTTTGATCCAGGTTTGTACGTCGCTCATAGCTGCCTCTGATGGGTAAATAAATAGATGCCGTCATTTTATAAGAAAACGCCGGCACGGGTATGCGCTCAAGTCATAAATCGGGCAAGTCAGCCACGTTGACGCTTATAACTGTTTGCCCAGGCACACCGATTGTGCCGCGCCCACGTATTTGCCCCAGGCAACGACGGGCGCATAGCCGTGTTTGGCATAAAACGCCACCGCGCGGGTATTCGCCACGCGCGTGGACAGGTGCAGCCGCGCATAGCCGAAGCAGCGCGCCTGCGCTTCCACATGGGCCAGCAGGGCCGCGCCCACGCCACCTTGGCCGGGGCGCGCATACATGCGCTTGAGTTCTGCCGTGGCGCTGTCCGGCCCGCCCAGCGGGCGCAGGGCCGCGCAGCCCAGCAGGTCACCGGCGGCATCGCGGGCAAGATAAAAGCCGCCGCGCGGCGTGGCCGCTTCGGCATCGAAGGAAGAGCGGCCGCTGTCGCCATTGATGCGCAGCAATGCGTCCGACAATTCGTCGAGCAGCCGCTGCGCATCCGGGCCGGCCGCGTCCGCCGCCAGGATGACAAGGTCCTGCCCGGCGGCCACGAACTTAACCGCGCAGCTTGGCGAACGCGGCGGCCATGCTGCCGGCCGGTTCCGGTGCGTTGCGCGACTGCGACTGGTGCTGCGCCATGCTGCGGCGGTCGTTGCGGTCGCCACGCTGTTCCGGCTTGCTGCCCGCCTGCGGCGCGCTATCCGTCAAACGCATGGTCAGCGCGATGCGCTTGCGCTTTTCATCGACTTCCAGCACTTTCACGCGCACGACTTGTCCTGCCTTCACCACCGTGTGCGGGTCTTTCACAAACGTGTTCGACAGGGCCGAGATGTGCACGAGACCATCCTGGTGCACGCCGATGTCGACGAAGGCGCCAAAGGCGGCCACGTTGGTGACCACGCCTTCGAGGATCATGTCCGGGCGCAAGTCGCGGATTTCTTCCACGCCTTCCTTGAAGGTAGCGGTGGTAAATTCCGGACGCGGATCGCGGCCCGGTTTTTCCAGTTCCTTCAAGATGTCGGAAATGGTCGGCACGCCGAAGGTGTCATCTGCATACTTGGCGGGGCTGAGGGTTTTCAGCAGGGCCGTTTCGCCGATGACGGCCTTGATATCCTTCTTGATATCGGCCAGGATCTTTTCCACCAGCGGGTACGATTCCGGGTGGACGGCCGAGGCGTCCAGCGGATTTTCGCCGCCCATCACGCGCAAAAAGCCCGCTGCCTGTTCGTAGGTCTTGTCGCCCAGGCGCGGCACGGCTTTCAAGGCCGCGCGCGAGGTGAACGCGCCCTTCATGTCGCGGTATGTGACGATGCTTTGCGCCACGCTGGCCGACAGGCCGGAGACGCGCGCCAGCAGCGGCGCCGACGCCGTGTTCACGTCCACGCCGACGGCGTTCACGCAATCTTCCACCACGGCATCGAGCGAGCGGGCCAGCTGGCTTTGACTCACGTCATGCTGGTATTGGCCCACGCCGATCGATTTCGGGTCGATTTTCACCAGTTCGGCCAGCGGGTCTTGCAGGCGGCGCGCAATCGACACGGCGCCGCGCAGGGACACATCCATGTCCGGCAACTCTTTCGAGGCGAACTCGGACGCCGAATACACCGACGCGCCCGCTTCCGAGACGACGATCTTCGTCATCTTCGCTTCCGGATGCTGCTTGATCAAATCCTGCGCCAGCTTGTCCGTCTCGCGCGAGGCGGTGCCGTTGCCGATGGAAATCAGGGACACATTGTGCTTGGCGGCAAGACGGCCCAAGGTGTGCAAGGAACCATCCCAGTCGTTCTTCGGCTGGTGCGGGTAGATCACGGCCGTGTCGACCACTTTACCCGTGGCATCGACCACGGCGACCTTGACGCCCGTGCGCAAGCCAGGATCCAGGCCCATGGTGGCGCGCTGGCCGGCCGGCGCGGCCAGCAGCAGCGCTTTCAGGTTGGTGGCGAAGACGTTGATGGCGTCGAGTTCCGAGCGTTCGCGCAGCGCGCCCATCAGTTCCGTTTCCAGGTGCATGAAGCTTTTCACGCGCCAGGTCCAGCGCGCCGTATCGGCCAGCCATTTGTCGGCCGGACGGCCCTGTTGCTTGATGCCGAAACGGGCGGCGATGCGGCCTTCGCACGGGTTGTGCGGCGCATCCCATTTCGGTTTTTCCGCTTCCGTATCCAGGCGCAGGGTGACGTCGAGGATGCCTTCGCGGCGGCCGCGCAGCAGCGCCAGCGCGCGGTGAGATGGCACTGTGGAAATGGTTTCCGAGTAATCGAAATAATCGGCGAATTTTTCGCCTTCGTCCTGCTTGCCTTCCACCACTTTCGATTCGACGATGCCGTGTTCCTGCACGTATTCGCGCAAGGTTTGCAGCAGCGTTGCATCTTCGGCGAAACGCTCCATCAGGATCTGGCGCGCGCCGTCGAGGGCCGCCTTGGTGTCCGCCACGCCCGGGTTGTTGCCGTCGGCACTCGTAAACGCTTCGCGCAGGAACTTGCCCGCTTCCATTTCCGGCGTCAGTTCCGGATTGTCCAGCAAGCCGTCGGCCAGCGGCATCAAGCCCGCTTCGATGGCGATCTGCGCCTTCGTGCGGCGCTTTTGCTTGTATGGCAGATACAAGTCTTCCAGGCGCGTCTTGTCTTCCGCGTGCATGACGGCGTCCAGCAGCTCGGGCGTCATCTTGTTCTGTTCCGTGATCGAGGCCACGATGGCGGCGCGCCGCTCTTCCAGCTCGCGCAGGTAGCGCAAGCGCTCTTCGAGCAGGCGCAGCTGGATATCGTCGAGGCCGCCGGTCGCTTCCTTGCGGTAACGGGCGATGAAGGGCACGGTGGCGCCTTCGTCGAGCAGTTCGATGGCGGCGGCAACCTGCACCGGTTTGGCGGCAAGTTCAAGGGCAAGACGTTGTTCGATAGTGGGCAGCATGGTTGTTTCCAGAGCGATCAAGCCTGGAATGATACGCAATCGGCGCGATTGCGCAATCTTGACAGCGCAAATGGACTGTGCGTTGACAACAGCTAACGGGGTGGCAGCAGCGGGGCCGGCAGCAGCGGGCTGGCGGGCGTCGGCGGCGGCGGGCGCTGCGGCGTGACGGATTTGCCAAAGGCATTGCCCATGCGGTGTTCGAGGGCGGCGCGGTTGTACAGGCCCAGCTGGTTCGACGGGCGCTGCACGATCGCTTCCGCGCCGGACAGGGCGGGCGGCTGCCGGTTCACGGTGTTGCTATTCGGCAATAATTTTTCATTCAAGCAAGACATCGATTGCGCGCGCTTGCCATTGACTTCCACTTCCACGCAACCCTTCTCGGGCGCGGCCGCCTTCACGACGACGGTGTGCTCGTCCGCCTGTGCGGACAGGGCGGCGCAGGCCAGCAGCAATAGTGATAACAGGCGTGCCATGGCGGCTCCCGCAGTGGTGGATCAGGCGTTCAGCATAGCAAGATCATATGTCGCGGCGATGACACAGGCCGGCATGCGGGCCGACGCCATGTCATGCAGTTGTCATTTTATGAAGCTACCATCTTGCCATTCTGCAGACAACATTGCAGTCAAGACACTTCATGAGCAGGATTTTTCGTTGATTCCCCTGGAAAATGACACTAAGCCACCGCCGCGCCGCAACGGGCAATGCCCTGTCCGCCTGCTTGCTGATGACATTCATGACATTGATGACATTCGTGCGGCCGGCTGCGGGCGCGGACGGTGCTGACGCCAGCGCGCACGCGACCCTGCGCTTCGACTTGCCCGCCCAGCCGCTCGATGCGGCTCTGGTGGCGTTCGGCGAAGTGACCGGGTATTCCGTGCTCGTCAGCAGCCAGCTGGCGGCCGGTCGCGTGGCAGCGCCCGTGCGCGGCGATTACACGCCGGCCGAAGCGCTGCAGCGCTTGCTGGCAGGCACGCAGCTGGGCGCGCGCTTCAGCGGCAGCAACGCGTTTACCTTGCTGGCGCTGGCCGACGCCCCCGTGGCGCCGGCGCCCGTGCCGGTCGAGGCCGCCCCTGCCGCGCTACCGTTGCAAGGCTATGCGGCCATCCTGCAGCGCTCGCTCACGCGCGCCCTGTGCCGCTTGCATCCGGACGCCTTCGGCCGCTACCGCCTGGCTTTCCAGCTGTGGCTTGACGAGCGGGGCAAGGTGCGCGCCGTACACGTGCTGGAGCCGAGCGGCGTGGAACAGCGCGACCGCGCCGTGCTGCAGCGTTTGCGCAGCCTGCTGATGGATGGCGCGCCACCGGCGGGCTTGCCGCAGCCGCTGACGATTTTATTGACGCCGCGGCCCGATCCGGATGCCGACTGCGCGCCCTACCTGCTGGCCGGGGCGCCCTGACCATGCCGGAATTGCTCAAAACCACCTTGCGCAAGCTGTTCCTGGAACGCTACGGACAGTTTCGCCGCCACTTGCAGCGCCGCCTGGGCTCGGAAGACCTGGCCAATGACGCGCTGCATGAAACGTATCTGCGGGTGGAACGGATGAATGCGCCCGAGGCCATCAGCTACCCGTCCGCCTACTTGATGCGCATCGCCATCAACATTGCGGAAGATCAACGCCGCGACAATGCGCGCCTGCTCAGCTTGCCCGATATCGACGACCTGTACGAGATGGCCGACGAGCTGGCCGACCCGGCCCGCACCTTCAGCGCGCGCGCCGAACTGGAAGAGCTGGAACGGGCCTTGCAGGAGTTGCCGAAACGCCGGCGCGCCATCGTCATCGCCGCCCGCGTCGACCAGTTGCCGCACCGCGATATCGCCGAGCGCTTCGGCATTTCCGCCCGCACGGTAGAGAAGGAATTGCGCGCCGGCCTGGAACATTGCTGCGAGCGCATGGGACGCGATTTCATTCAGCGCTTCGGTCCCGGCGCGGGAAAAACGTCTAAACATCATGACTGAACAAGCGGAAGACGACATGAGTGTCATCCAGAAGGAAGCGCAGGCGTGGGTCGTGCGCCTGGCCTCGGGCCAGGTCAGCGAGCGCGATGCGCAAGTGTTTCGCCACTGGTGTGCGCGCAGCCGCAAGCATGCCAACGCGTTTGCCGAGGCGCGCGCCGTGTGGGGCGCCATGGCGCCGGCCGCGCGCGCCGTCAAGCGGGCGCAGGCGCCCGTCAACACGGCGCGGCGCGCCTGGCTCGGCGGCGCCGTGGCCGCCTCGCTGGGCTTGCTGGTGCTGCGCCCGCCCATGGACCTGTGGCCGGCCGTCGCGGGTCTTGCCGCCGACTACGCCACGGGCACGGGCGAACAGCGCGAAGTGGCGCTCGATGGCGGCGTGCTGGTGCAGATGAATACGCAGACGCGCCTCGACGCGGCGCCCGTGCAGGACGGCGCCGCGGCGCTGGTGCTGCTGGCGGGCGAGGCGGAATTCCAGGCCGGCTTGCGCGGCGCGGCGCGCGTGCGCGTGCAGGCGGGCGACGGCAGCGTGTCGGCCGGCAGCGCCCGTTTCAATATCCGCCTGTTTGGCCAGGAAGTGTGCGTGACGTGCCTGGCGGGCCGCCTGCGCGTGGCGCAGGCCGGCAACGATGCGGAACTGGCCGCGGGCCAGCAGCTGCGCTACCGGCCCGAGCATTTCGGCATCGCCCGCGCGGTGGCCAGGGGCGACGTCAGCGCGTGGCGCCAGCGCTTGCTGGTGTTCAAGCAAAGCACCCTGGCCGAAGTGGTGGACGAGGTGAACCGCTACCGGCCCGGCAAGCTGATCCTCAATGGCGACGCCTTGAAACTCACGCGCGTGCAAGCGAGCTTTTCGCTCGACCGTCTCGACGACGTGATCGCCCTGATCCAGGACGCGTATGGCGCGCGCGTGACGCGGCTGCCGGGTGGCATCGTGTTGTTTGGCTAGCGATGCACGCCGATGGCATGCCGCCAATTATGACATTTTCATGACCTTTTGCAGTCCCGGACCTTGTTCCCTGTCAATGCTGCTGGAAGCCGCGAATCAGTGCCTGCCGCCCGCCCCCGTGCGTGCCGCGCGCCGCCTCGCGATATCGGTCAGCAACGGAACATGAAAAGGGAATGTCGCCATGCAGCGAAGCAAGTCGGTCACGAAACACGCATCCTCCTCCGCCATGGCGGGCAACCGGACCGGGCGCCCCGTGCGCCTGAAACCGCTGGCGCTGGCCATCGCCGTGCTGCTGCAGGCGGGCGGCGCGCAGGCGCAGCAGCCGTTCAGCGGCGCCTGGTTTGCCGGCAAGGGTGCGCAGCAGGGCACGGCCGCCAGCACGGGACGCTTGCCGAATGGCCAGCCAGCCACCTCGCTGAACAATCCTTTGCTGCAGCAGCAGAAGGCGGAAGGCAAGCTGCAGCAATCACTGAATAACCTGTTGCTGGCCGCGCGCGGCATCGCCGCCGAGCAGGCGGTGCAGGCAGCCGCGCGCCAGGCGGCGCTGGCGGCGGGCGGCGCTCCCGATGGCCTGGTCAAGGGCGGCTTGCAGGTCGACAGCAACAGCCTGACGGCCGGCTGGCTCAATGCCCAGGGACCGGTGCAGAGCCAGGCCGACGGCAAGACCGTCGTGAAGGTCGTGCAGACGGACGACAAGGCGATACTGAACTGGGAAAGTTTTAACGTCGGTAAGAACACCACCTTGCAGTTCGACCAGAAATCGAACTGGTCCGTATTGAACCGGGTCAATGATCCGCTGGCGCGCCCCAGCCAGATCCAGGGCCAGATCAAGGCCGATGGCACGGTGATGATCGTCAACCGCAACGGCATCGTGTTTACGGGCAGCAGCCAGGTCGATACGCGCAATCTGGCGGCCGCCGCCATGGGCATGAGCGACAGCCAGTTCAAGAGCGGCCTGTACGGCAAGGCGCAGGGCACGGGCGCCGTGCCGACCTTTGCGAATGACTTGTTGCTGGACCAGAATACCTTCAAGCATGGCAAGGCCGAGGCCGATGTCGTCGTCGCCGCCGGCGCGCGCATCGACACGCGCAAGCCGCAGACGGTGACGGAAGGCGGCGGCTATGTGCTGCTGGCCGGCCGCGGCGTCGACAATGCGGGCGCCATCACCACGCCGAACGGCCAGACCACGCTGGCCGCCGGCGACGCCATCGTCGTGCGCCCGGGCCAGGGCACGGACAAGAACCAGTATTCGAGCACGCGCGGCAATGAAGTCGGGATGCTGCGCGCGGCCGGCAGCGACGCCGGCGCCGTCGTCAACAGCGGCTTGATCCAGTCGGCCGGCGGCGACATCACGCTGAGCGGCAACACGCTGCGCCAAGACGGCGTGCTGCTGTCGAGCACCTCCGTCAACGGACGCGGCGCCATCCACCTGGCGGCGGCGGGCGACGACGCCAAGGTCACCATGGGCCGCGGCAGCGTCAGCGCCATTGTTATCGACGATAACGGCGCCACGGCGCTCGATGTGCAGCGCGACACCCTGCTGAAAGACACGGGCAAGGGAACGGACACGCCGCTGGACCGGCGCGACCAGTCGCTGGTGCGCATCGTTTCGGCCGGCAACGTGGAGTTCGAAGGCGATTCGCTGACCCTCGCCACGGGCGGCCAGGTGCTGGTCGACGCGGCCCGCCGCAGCCACGTGGCGCGCGACGCCGCCATCGACGTCTCCGGCGCCGTCGGCGTGAAGGTCGACATGAGCAGCAACAATGTGCTGATCAACGTGCAGGGCAACGAGCAGCGCGACGCGCCCGGCAGCCGCGACGCCAAATACCTGAACAACAGCGATGTGTGGGTCGACCGCCGCGACCTGGTGCTGGTGCCGGCCGGCACGAATGGCTATGCCACGGACCGCTGGTACACGGCCGGCGGCTTGCTGGAAGTGAGCGGCTACCTGAACACCAGCGGCCACGGCATCGGTGAATGGGCGGCCCAGGGCGGCACCGTCGGCTTTGGCGGCGGCGAAGTGGTGACGCAGGCCGGTTCGCGCATCAATATCGCCGGCGGCTCGCTGGACGTGCAGACGGGCATGGTCAAGCAGACGTGGCTGAAGGGCGCCGATGGCGCGATGTACAAGCTCAGCACGGCGCCGGGCGACAATCTGTACACGGGTCTGTACCGCGGCTATGAAAGCACGCATGCGCGCTGGGGCGCGAATACGACGGAAACCTATGCGAATGCCCTGATCGGCCCGCGCGAACGCCTGGAAAACGGCTATACGGTGGGCCGCGATGCGGGCCGCCTGATCGTTTCCACGGGCGCGGCCGTGCTGGAAGGCGATATCGACACGTCCGTGTTCCAGGGCGAGCGCCAGCAGCGCAAGCGCGATGACGGCGTGGATGGCTACAAGCAGGCGCAGACGGCGGCGGCGCGCGCCGGCCAACTGATCGTCGGCAAAATGACACCCGTCTTCGATACCAAGACGGGCCAGATGCGCGACAGCCCGCAAGCCGTGCTGGACAAGGTGCAAATCGGCAAGGTGGCCGGCATCGCCGATGGCCAGCTGCTGGACGCCGCCTTGCCGGCCGCGCGCAGCCAGACCTTGCAGCTCGACGCCGACTGGCTCAACGGGCTGGAATTGGGCGTGCTGAATATCTATGCCTACGACAAGCTCGACGTCAATGCCGACGTGCGTGTGGCCGATGGCGGCGACATCGCCCTGCACGCCACCGACGTGGCGCTGAAAGCGAACGTGAGCGCGCGCGGCGGCAGCATCGCCGCCGGCGACATCGTCTCGCGCTACCTGGCGAATGCGGGCGCGGTATGGGCCGATGGCAAGCTCGTGCCGGACAACCGTCCCACGGGCACGGCCGGCGTGCGCGTGGCGCCCGGCGTGCGCCTCGATGCGCGCGGCCTGTGGAGCAACCTGGAACTCGATCCCGGCGCCGGCGCCGGTTTGCCGTATATCAATGGCGGCAAGGTCAGCCTGAAAAGCTCGGGCGGCATCGACCTGACGGGCGGCAGCGTCATCGACGTCTCGTCCGGCGCGGCCCTGATGGGCAATGGCAGCCTGCAGGGCGGGCGCGGCGGCGACATCACCCTGGCGGTCGATCTGCCGACGGAGAAGGCGCCGACGGGCGCCATGCTCAAGCTCGATGGCGAATTGCGCGGCTATGGCGTGAAAGGCGGCGGACGCCTGGTGATCGACAGCGGCGCGGCCGTCAGCATCGGCGGCCAGCTGCTCGAAGGCGATGTGTTGCCAGGCGGCAGCAGCTCGCCGTTGGCCCTGCGCCTGGCCGATGAATTGCTGATCGCCAAGGGCGAGACGATTCCCCTGGCTTTCACCTTGACCACCAGCGTGATCAAGCCGGGCCAGGCCTTGAGCAAACCCGTGGTGGTGGATGTGTCGGTGCAAAAACCGCTGGTGCTGGGGGCCGACCTGCTGTTGCCGCCTGGCGCGCACGTCGTCATCAACAACGCGACGTATGTATGGGAGGGTTCCATCGTGCCAGCCGGCAGCGTGCTGACGGTCATCAATGGCCTGAATGCCGGCTTCGTGGTGTCGGCGGCGGCCTTTCCGCAGGGCTTGCCTATCGTACCGGTGACGACGAAGTACGCGGCGGGCAGCATCGCCACCGAAGAATTGCGCGCGCCGCCTGGTCTGGTGCTGCCGGCCGGCATGGTGCTGGGGCGCGACGCGGCGGTCAAGCCGCTGCTGGCGCTGGACGCGAGCCTGTTCCGGAGCGGTTTTGCCGACTACGCCATCACGGGCCGCGATGGCGTCGCGGTGGTCAAGGATGCGCATATCGACGTCACCATGCCCGTGCTGCATTTCAATCCCGCCACGGGCCATACGGTGGCGGGCGGCACCGATCCTGGCGCCGCGCTGGAACTGTGGACGCCGGAGCTGTACCAGGAAGATGCGCGCAAGGCCCGCCTGACGCAGCGCGCCGGCGCCAACCTGTCGCTGACGGCCGGCAGTCCGCACGTGAAGGGCGCCCTGGCGGTGGCCCAGGGCGCCGTCATCAAGGTTGATCCGGGCCGCCAGATCAGCCTGACGGGCAATGACCAGATCACCGTCGATGGGCGGCTCGACGCCTGGGGCGGCAAGATCGCCATCCTGCCAGGCACGTTTGGCACGGGCAATGATGTGGACTTGCCGAACGGCAAGGGACAAGCGACGTCGATCTGGATCGGCGACAAGGCCGTGCTGGACGTGGCCGGCCGCGCCACGGTCGCCACCGACATGCGCGGCGGTCGCTATGGCCGTGCGGACCAGGGCGGCAGCATCGAAATCGGCGCCCGCTACAAGGCTGACGCTGCCAGCGTCGACGCAGCCGATGCCTTTGTCGTCGTGCGTCCGGGCGCCCTGCTCGACGCCAGCGGCGCGCAAGCCGCACTGGACTTGCCGAACCAGGGCGCCGTCAACGTGGCCGGCAATGGCGGCTTGATTTCGCTCAGTTCGTACAATGGCATCTTTGCCGACGGCACCCTGCGCGCCGCGGCCGGTGGCGCCGGTGCGGCCGGCGGCACCCTGGCGCTGGCGCTGGACACGCCCAATTATGGCAAGGTCGACCGCTACAACTTGCAAGGCGGCAACGTGGACAACGCGGTGCGCGTGCCGCGCGAAATGCTGCTGGCGCAGGCGCAGGGCGAAAGTGCCTTGCCCGTCGACTTGCGCGCCGGCCAGCAGGATGCGGCGCTGCGCTATGGCAGCGCGCGCCTGGGCGTCGACCGCGTGCAGGCGGGCGGCTTCGACAACCTTGCCCTGCATGTGAATGGCATGCTCAGTTTTGACGGCGACGTCAACCTGTCGCTGGGCCAGAGCCTGCGCCTGAGCGCCACCTCGCTGGGGCTGGCGCAGCAGCCTTTGCCCGATGGCCAGGACAAGGCGGCCAGCCTTGCCAGCCAGGTGCGCCTGGCGGCGCCGTACGTGCGCCTGGGCACGGCCGTGCGCGCGCAGAAGGACGATTACATCGTGCCCAATGCCGTAAAAGGCTCGAAAAACCTGGGCAGGGGACGCGGCATGCTGGGCGTGCCGCTGGTGGCCGAGGATTCCTTGCTGCAGATCGATGCGGGCATGCTCGATATCGCGGGCGAGGTCAACATGGGTACGCGCGGCACCATCGCGCAGAGCAGCGGCGCAGACCTGGTGGTCGAACGCGATGCCTTCGAGCAGCTGACCCTCAACAGCCGCGGCGACATGCGCCTGTCGAACAGCGCCGCCCTGTACCAGCCGGGCAATGCCACCTTGGTGGCCGCGCAAATCTACCCGGCCACGGGCGACAGCGGCATGGTCACGGTGGGCCAGAAGAGCGCCATCGACGAATACGGCATTATCCGCGTCACGCTCGATCCGCTGCGCACGCTCGATATCGGGCGCAGCGCCGGCAGCGCCACGCCGAACCAGCCGTTCTCCGTGTTTGGCAGCCTGAGCCTGGTTGCCCCCACCATCAACCAGCATGGTGTGCTGCGCGCGCCGCTGGGCCAGATCAATCTGGGCGCCGAAGGCTATGAAGCCTACACGGGCCATGTCAACCTGTTGCCGGGCAGCCTGACGTCCGTCAGCGCGAAAGGCTTGACGATGCCGTACGGCGGTACGCTCGATGGCCTCAGCTACCTGTATGACGGCAACGACGTCGTGTTCAAGGGCGTGGGCAACGGTCCCGAGATCGCCTTGACGGGCGCCGCCGTCGACGTGCAGGCCGGCGCCGTGCTCGACCTGTCGGGCGGCGGCACCTTGACGGGCGCGGCCTTCCTGGCCGGACGCGGCGGCTCCACCGACGCGCGCCTCAATCCGCTGGTGCAGATGAAGCCGAACGGCGGCTTCACCCTGCCCGGCCTGAATACCAACCCCGTGTACGCCATCATTCCCGGCGTACAGCCGGACGTGGCGCCTTTGACGGCCGAGCAGGGCGCGGGCAAGCCCGCCGTGGGACGCCAGATCACCATCGGCGCGGGCGTGCCCGGCCTGGCGGCCGGCACCTACACCTTGCTGCCATCGACTTTTGCCCTGCTGCCCGGTGCATTCCGCGTGGAATTGAATGGCCTGGCCGGCGCCGTCGAGACAGGCGGCACGATCGCCATGCGCAATGGCTCGTTTGCCACCGCGGCGCAGACGGGCGTGGCGGGCACGGCGTTCCGCGACGTGGTGGCGCAGCAAGCCATCCTGACGCCGGCCGACGTGCTGCGCAGCTATTCGCAATACAATGAAACGGGCTATGCCGCCTTTGCCGTGGCGCAGGCCACGCGCGACGGCGTGCCGCGCGCCATGCTCGAACGCGACGCCAAGGGCGTGCGGCTGCAACTGATCGCTCCATCCCTGCACAGCGTCGAGAACAACCATACGCCATTGATGATGGATGGCAGCACCCTGTACGCGCCGGCCGAGGGCGGCTTCGGCGGCTCCCTGCTGCTGGGCACGGGCAACCATGCATCGACCCGCTACGAAGTGCTGGCCGACGGCACGGCGCCGCTGGCCGATTTCAATGGCGTCTCCGTGCACGCGTCGCAGATCAATGCCTTCGGCGCCCAGCGCGTGGGCATCGGCGGCTTGCCGCGCGTGACCTACAGCGAATTTGGCACGGGCAGCAACCAGCGCGCCAATATCGCCGCCATCAACGAATCGGCGGGCGGCATCGTGCTGCGCGACGGCGCCGTGCTGAAGGCGGCCGAAGTGTTCCTGGTGACGGCGAGAAAAGACGACGGCATCATCCTCGAGCAGGGTTCCGGTATCAATACGCTGGGCCGCGGCAAGGCGGCCTGGGACTCGCGCGACGGCTATGTGTACCTGCCCATGGGCAGCGTGCTGGCCGTTTCGAACGGCTGGCTGGACATGCTGCCGGCCGCAGCGCCGTCGTCCGAATCGTATGGCCCCGGCATCATCGACATCGGCGCCTGCAAGAAGGCGGACGGCGCCTGTGGCGGCGGCACCTCGCTGTATTCCGAGGGCACCATCGCCGCCGTGACGGAGCGCGCGTTTACCCTGCGCGACAACGTGCGCTACGGCACGCGCAACCTGGTGCTGGCGATGGGGGCGATCAATGTCGGCAGCGAGGCGTCCCTAGCGGACGCCAGCGCCCGCGGCGCCCTGCCGGACGGCCTGGCGCTGAACCAGGGCGTGCTCGACCGCCTGCTGCGCGGCGACACCAGCACGGGCGCACCGGCGCTGGAAAGCCTGGGCTTGACAGCGCGCAACTCCTTCAACTTCTATGATTCGTCGCAGCTGTCGACCATCGATGCGGCCACGGGCAAGTCGTCGCTGTCGCGCCTGGTGCTCAATACGCCCGCCATCTACGGCTATGGCGGCGCGGACGCGCTGGCGCGCATCCACACGGACACCCTCGTGTGGCAGGGCGCGACGAACGCGCCCGGCGCCGTGGTTGCGAATGGCCCCGGCACGGGCAGCGGCCGCCTGCAGGTCGATGCCAAGCGCATCGAGTTCGGCTTCACGCCGGACAGCCGTCCCGACACCATCCACAAGCTGGACCGCCTGGTGCTGGGCTTCGGCCAGGTGGCGCTGAACGCCAGCGAACAGCTGACGGCCAACAACAAGGGCAGCCTGTCCGTCTACCAGTCGCAAAGCGCGTGGGATACGGCCACCAATGGCTACCGCTACAGCGGCGGCGATTTGCTGATCAACACGCCGCTGCTGACGGGCGCGGCCGGCTCCGTCAACCGCATCACGGCGGGCGGCGACCTGAAGGTGAGTGCACCGGCAGGCGCGGCCGCCGCCTCGCCGACGAATGCGGCGCTGGCCGGCGCCCTGGGCGCCGAAGTGGCGCTGAGCGGCAACAATGTCAGCGTGGATACGTCGGTGGTCTTACCAAGCGGAAAATTGACCCTGTCGGCCGAGCGCGATGTGCTGCTGGGCGACAAGGCCAAGCTGGACCTGGCGGGGCGCAAGATCGATTTCTACGACACCAGCAAATACAGCTGGGGCGGCGACGTGATCCTCGACAGCCGCGAAGGCGATGTGCGCCAGGCGGCCGCCTCCGTGATCGACGTGTCGGCCGTGAACAACCGCGCCGGCAAGCTCAGCGCGACAGCCACCGGTGACGCTGCCGGCAGCGTCGATTTGCGCGGCACCTTGCTGGGCGGCGCCAGCGGCAGCTATGACGCGGGCGGCACCCAGGTAGGCTACGCGGCCGGCGGTGCGGACATCCGCGCCCAGCGGATCGGCGACTTCGCCGGCCTGAACCAGCGTTTGAACACGGGCAAGGTATTCGGCAGCCGCAGCTTCCAGCTCAAGCAGGGCAATTTGACCATCGGCGACGAGCTCAAGGCGCGCGAAGTGAGCGTCTCCGTCGACGGCGGCAGCCTGACGGTGCATGGCCGCATCGACGCCAGCGGCGAACAGGTGGGCAGCATCCGCCTGGCCGGCCGCGACGGCGTCACCATCCAGTCCGGTGCCGTGCTCGACGCGCACGGCACGGTGCTGCGCACGGACAGCTATGGCCAGGTGATCGAGGCGCCGAACCGCGCCGTGATCGAACTGGCGTCGCCTGGCGGCCGCCTGACCCTGGAAAACGGCGCGCGCTTCGACCTGCGCAGCGGCGAGGCAGGCAAAGGCGGCGGCAACTACGGCAGCATCGACCTGAATGCGCGCCGCCTCGGTGGCGCCACGGGCAACGATATCGACATCGACGCGGCCGGCGCGCTGAACATCGCCGGCGTGCGCACCGTCAACGTCAACGCCTTCTGGCAATACAAGGATGCCCCGGCCGGCAAGGGCAAGGATGCGGATGGCCGCAGCTACCAGAGCATCAACCAGGCTTACCTGGACGAGAAGCACGGGGACAGCCAGGCCTTCATGGTCAATGCGCTGGCGAACGGCAACTTGATGAACAACAAATTGCGCGGCTTGCGCGGCGATGCGAACGCCTTCCACCTGCGTCCCGGCGTCGAGATCGTCAGCGCCACGCCGGGCGGCGACCTGCATATCGATGGCGACATCGACCTGTCCGGCCACCGCTATGACGGCGTCAATCCGCTGGCGCGCCTGAGCGGCGTGTACGGCTCGGGCGAGGCCGGTGCGCTGGTGCTGCGCGCCGGTGGCAAGCTCAGCGTCTTTGGCAGCATCACCGATGGTTTCGATACCAGCAAGCTGCCCGTCACGGTGGATAACAAGGGCTGGCAGCTGGTGAAGGGCCGGCTGCCGTGGGGCGGCGAGGTCGTCGTGCCGCAAGCGGGCCTGGTGACCCTGGCCGAGGACACGTATTTCAAATCGGGCACGAGCGTCAATTTTGCCGTCCCGATGAAAGCCATGGAGTTGCGCAGCGGCACCTTGCTGGCGGCGCGCGCCACCTTGACGGCGGAGTTGAACTTGCCAGCAGGCAGCGTGCTGGGCGGTGCCGTGCGCAATGCCGACGGCAGCGTGCTGTACGCGGCCGGCACCGTCTTGCCCAAGGCGCTGACCTTATCGAGCGGCATGCAGCTCGATGCCGGCCTGCGCCTGCCTGGCGCGGCCAAGGTGGCGGCCATGGTGTGGCCGGCGAATGTGGCCTTGCCCTTCCCGGAAGGCCAACCGCGCGACACGGGCGATAGCGTCAATGCCATCAATGGCGTGGTGCTGGCCTCCGCGCTGGCGCTGGACAAGGGCAGCGTGCTGCCAGCCGGCACGCTGGTCAAGCTGCCTGGCGACGCGACCATGGTGGCGCTGCGCAGCGAGGATGGCAGCGGCAGCCAGGGCCGCAACCTGGCGCTGGCGCCCATGCTGGCCCAGGGTTCGCAAGCGTGGTCGCTGCGCCTGGTGGGCGGCGCCGATACGGCCGCGGCCGATACGCGCGCGCTGCGGCCGCATGCGAAGGACGCCCATCTGATGCTGGCCGATACGCATTACGGCATGGGGGAAAAGACGTCGGTCAAGCCGGGTACGGGTTTGCCGGGCAAATATATCTTCAGTGAACAAGCCATCAGCGAGGGCATGCCGGAAGGCGAGGTTGATATCGAGACGTGGTTTGGCAGCGAAGAGTTCATGCTGGAGTACTATGCCCATTATGTGATCAAGGTGGCGGACGGCACGCCGCCCGAATATGTGACCAATGTGGAACCGGCGCGCCAGCCCCTGTTCAGTGTGCTGCGCACGGGCACGGGCGACCTCGACTTGCTGGCCGCGGGCGACTTCGACATGCGTTCGCTGTATGGCGTTTACACGGCGGGCACGCAGTCGGCCTCGCCGCTGGTCGATGGCAAGGATCTGTTCAACTTGCCGCGCGGCCTGAACGCCAAGGGCCAGCTGCTCGGTGCACTGGGCAAGGACTTTACAGCATTTGTCGATGGCGGCAGCGAGAGCCTGTACCGCGCCTGGTATCCCGAGCACGGTGGCAATCTGCTGCTGCGCGCCCAGGGCGACGTCAAGGGCGATACCCTGGGCACCTCCACGCAACGCCGCGAGGATGCCATCGGCTTCCTCAACGCGCAGCAGGATACCAGCGATATCGGCAGCTGGCTGTGGCGCCAGGGTAGCGGCAGCACGGGCGCGGGCGTGCCGACGGCGTGGTGGATCAATTTCGGCACCTACGTCGCGCGCCCGGAAGGTCCCGACCTGTTTGCCGGTTTGCCGGTGCTGTCGGGCTTTACGGGCATCGGCACCCTGGGCGGCGGCAATGTGCTGCTGCAGGCGGGCGGCGACGCCGGCATGCTGACCTCGCGTGCCGACCCGGCCGGCGAATTCGCGCCGCGCAGCCAGGGCCTGAACGTGGCCGTGGGCAGCACGGGCAGGGTGACGCCGGACGGCAAGCTGCTGCTGACGGGCGGGGGCGACCTCGACATCCGCATCGGCGGCGGCCTCAATCCGGTCGCCGCGGTGCGCAGTTTCGACCGCAACGGAGACTTCGCGAATGTCGATACGCGCTTCGAGCGCCAGTATCCCACGCTCAACAGTACCTTCACCAACCTGCGTGGCGCGCTGCGCATGGAGGCGGGCGCCGTGGGCGGCGTCGAACTGCGTTTCGACCGCGCCGATCCGACGGAATCGCGGCCGTACGAAACCTACACGGCGGGCACGTCCATCGCCAGCGGCGGGCCTATCCTGGTGCCGGGCGACAGCGGCGTGCGCATCGATGCGCGCGGAGACCTGGTGCTGGGCGGCACGGCCGATGCGGGCCGCGTGAAGCAGCTGGGCAACGGTTCGCCGTTCAACTACCAGGGCGTGGCGCGCACCGGCGAAGGCTGGAGCTGGTTCTCGCTGTGGACGCCGGCCACGGCCATCGACCTGTTCAGCGCGGGCGGCAACTTGACGCCCACCTCGTCCTGGATCAATTCGACGATCGGCGACAACCACGCGCCGACGGACGGGCGCTTCGTCATGCCGTCCGTGCTGCGCGCCGTGGCCGCCAGCGGCAGCTTGTACTACGGCAATGCCAGCCTGGGCAGGCTGGGTGGTGATGGCGGCAAGGTGGACATGCCGCAAAACGGCGTGATCCTGGCGCCGTCGCCGGTGGCGCCGCAATTTGTCAGGACGGGCACGGGCCAGCTGGAAATGCTGGCCGCCGACTCCATCCATGCGGCCGGTTATCCGATCACGCCATCGGGCGCCGACCCGCGCCTGCTGCCGAATCCGTTCAATCCGGGCTTCGTCGGCGCCCTGGACAAGGTCTGGTTCGGCCTGCTGCCGCTGCATAACGTCAGCGCCGATGCGCTGGCGCCCGGTGCGCTGAAATGGTTCGGCTCGACCCCGAACGGTGCCAGCGATGCCGGGCAACAACTGTATCCGCTGTTCAGCATGACGCCGCCGACGGTGTCCGACTATGTGCCGGCAGGCCAGCTGCCCGCGCGTTTCTATGCCAGCAGTGGCGACATCGTCGGCCTGCGCACGGGCGGCATCGTGTATCGGGGCAACCTGAAGGGCGTCAGCGGCGCCCTGGGGCTGTGGTACGAGGGCGGCGGCGCCGTGGCCGTGCGCGCCGGACGCGATATCGTCAACTCGGGCACGCCGCTCGGCAGCGTCGAGGGCGTGCCGGACGGCGCGGCCGGATGGACCAGCCAGGCCTTTGCCGGCCGGCCCGATTTTCCGGACAAGCCGGTCGTCACCGGCAGCTCGTCGGCGCGCGGCAACCTGTTCGTGCACCGCCACGCCGATGACGTTTCCGTCGTCAGCGCCGGGCGCGATATCCGCTACAGCACCTTCTATGTGGCGGGACCGGGCCAGCTCAATGTGAGCGCCGGACGCGACCTGTACATGGCCGACAAGGGCGAGCTGCGCAGCCTCGGTTCCATCGTCAGCACCGGTCCCGGCGAGCGCGGCAATGGCGCCGGCATCAGCGTGGCCGCCGGCGTGGGCCGCAACGGCCCCGATTACGCGGCCTTCGCGGCGCGCTACCTGGACCCGGCCAAGCTGGCCGACCCGGGCCGTCCGCTGGCCGACCAGGCCGGCAGCGCCGTGTACGTCTACGGCGGCAAGCTGACCCTGGCCGACTGGCTGCGCGGCCAGTTCGGCTACAAAGGCGACGAGGCAGGCGCTGCCGCCTTCCTCGGCACGAAGCAGGCGGAACTGGAAAAGGCCGGCTCGCAAACGGGCGGCGTGCGGCGCGACCTGGCGCGCGAATACGCGCAGGTCAGCCAGCTGCACCTGGTGAACTGGCTGACGACGCGCTTTGGCGGCGACAGCGGCCTGGGTATCCGTTACGACCCGGCCACCGATGCGCGCAGCTTCTTTGCCGCCTTGCCGAAGGAACAGCAGCAGGTGTACCTGAGCAATGTCTACTTTGCCGAACTGAAGGCGGCCGGGCGCGAGTACAACGATCCGGACGGCGTGCGCCGCGGCAGCTACCTGCGCGGCCGCGAAGCCATCGCCACCCTCTTCCCGACGCAGGACAAGGCGGGCAAGAAGATCGAGTACAAGGGCGACCTGACGATGTTCAGCAGCGCTCTGTACACGGTCAACGACTACGCAGGCATCTATACCAAGCGGCCCGTCGCGGGCGTGCGCTACCTGAGTCCGCAGGAGTGGGCCGAGGCGGGGCGTCCGACCGTCAACGTGCCGCACGTGATCGTCAACGATGCCGGCATCCACACGGATTTCGGCGGCGATATCGGCATCGCGGTGCCGGGCGGGCGCGCGCTGATCGGCGTCGACGGCGGCTATGCGCCGGGCGAAGGCTCGGGCGTGCTGACGCAGGGGGCGGGCGAGATCCAGATGTATGCGAAAGACAGCATCCTGCTGGGCCAGAGCCGCATCTTCACCACATTCGGCGGCAACATCCTGGCCTGGTCGGCCACGGGCGACATCAATGCGGGCCGCGGCACCAAGTCCACCGTCGTCTACACGCCGCAGCGCCGCACCTACGACAGCATCGGCCTCGTCAGCCTGTCGCCGAGCACGCCGACGACGGGCGCCGGCATCGCCACCCTGAACCCGATCCCGGAGGTGCCGCCCGGCGACATCGACCTGATCGCCCCGCTGGGCACCATCGACGCGGGCGAGGCGGGCATCCGCGTCTCGGGTAACGTCAACCTGGCGGCCTTGCAGGTGGTCAACGCGGAAAACATCCAGGTGCAGGGCAAGGCCACGGGCATGCCCGTGATCGCCTCGGTGAACGTGGGGGCGCTCAGCAATGCCAGCGCGGCCGCCACGCAAGCCGTCACCGCGGCGCAGGACGTGCTGCAGCGCGAACGGGCTGCCACGCGCCAGGCGCAGCCGTCGCTGTTCACGGTGAAGGTGCTGGGCTTTGGCAACGAGCAGGCGGACGAAGCCGGTGTTGGCAAGCACACGGGCGGCGAACCGCAGGCGTCCAGCTACCAGCCGGCCGGTGTGGTGCAGGTGCTGGGGGCGGGGCCGTTGACGGCGCCGCAGCTGCAGGCGCTCACGCCGAACGAGCGGCGCGGTTTGCAGCCTTGAGCGGAGTTTTATGAACATTTGATGACATTCGGCAGTCGCCGCGCGCGGCGGCTGTCTAGGCATCAGTAGATCAGCATTAGCAACAAAAATACGCCGGCCCAGCGCCGCAACACAGGGCAACCGTTTGATTTTAAGGTGAATGGAAGATGCGTGAAATGACAACCAAGGGCAGGGGCGTGCCGCCAGCGGCGCCTGCAACCGCCTTGACGATGCTGTGCCTGGCCATGCTGGCGCTGCCCGGCATGGCGCGCGCGCAGGACGCGGTCCCGGCGGCCGCTCCTGTGGCCGCGCCGGAACGGCAGGTGACGATCGAGGAATACCTGGTGCGCGGCAATACCGTGCTCGATGCGCGTGCCATCGAAGAGGCGGTGACGCCCTTCCTGGGGCCGGGCCGCACCCTGAAGGACGTGGAAGGGGCGCGCGACGCCCTCGTTGCGGCATATCAAGCCCGCGGCTACCAGTCCGTCTACGTGGACTTGCCGGAGCAGCAGGTGGAGCAGGGCGTGGTGGTGCTGCAGGTGAGCGAAACGAAGGTGGGACGCTTGCGCGTCGTCGGCGCGCAATACAACTCGCCGCTCGACGTGCGCCAGCAAGTGCCGGCCTTGACGGAAGGCAAGGTGCCCGACTTTACGCAGGCGCAAGTGGAGCTGACGGCCCTGAACCGCGGTCCCAAGCGCCAGGTGATGCCGCTGGTCAAGCAGGGCAGCCTGCCCGGCACCATGGACGTGGACTTGAAGGTCGAGGACAGCAGCCCGTGGCGCGCCAGCGTCGGCTTGAACAACGATTACAGCGCCGATACCAAGAAGCTGCGCAGCAGCATGTCGGTCGGTCACGACAACCTGTGGCAGATGGGGCATAGCGCCACCATCAGCTTTTTCGGCACGCCGGGCGACCTGAACCAGACCAAGGTGTGGTCCGCCTCGTACGTGGCGCCGATCGGCACGCAGGGCTGGAGCGTGGAAGCGACCGGCTACCAGTCGAACAGCAACGTCGCCAGCACGGGCGGCACCAGCGTGCTGGGCAAGGGCCACGCGCTGGGCATGAAAGTCAACTACACGGTGCCCAACAGCGGCATCTGGTGGCACAGCTTTTCTGCCGGCATCGATTTCAAGGATAACCAGGAAGCCTTGAAGCTCAATGGCACGGGCAGCAATATTCCGCTCAAGTACGTGCCCCTGAGCGTGTCGTATAACGGCTTTGCGCAGACGGATGCGGCGACGTACGGCCTGGGCCTGTCGCTGGTGGCCGGCACGCGCGCCGCGTTCGGCTATGGCAGCAACAGCGCCGCCTACGACAACAAGCGCTACAAGGCCTCGCCCAGCTTCCTCGTGCTGAAGGGCGACGCCAACGCCACTTACACCCTGGGCAGCGGCGCGCAGCTGCACGGGCGCATGTCGGGCCAGCTGGCTGACGCGGCGCTCGTGTCGGGCGAGCAGATGGCCGCCGGCGGCGCCAATTCCGTGCGCGGCTACCTGTCGGCCGAAGCGACGGGCGACTATGGCGTTTCCGGCACCGTCGAATGGCGCACGCCCCAGCTGACGTATTTCAGCCACCTGGAAAACTGGCGCCTGTTTGCCTTTGCCGATGGCGCGCGCCTGCGTCTGCGCGATCCGATGATCGAGCAGAAAGACCTGTTCGGCCTGGCCTCCGTGGGCGTGGGCAGCAGCTTCCAGTTCCTGCGCTACCTGAATGGCCGCATCGATTTCGCTTACCCGCTGCGCGATGGCCCGCGCACGCACAAACACGTGCGCCGCATCAATTTCAACCTGTCGGCCAGCTACTGACGGGCCAGCTCACCAGCACTGCACTTTTTTAGACTTTTCTTCGGAGAATCACTGTCATGCAACGTTTTCTTTTCTTGCTCACGATCCTGGGCACGCTCGTTCCCGGCCTGGCGCATGCCTGGTGGCAGCCCGACTGGGCTTACCGCAAACCCGTCACCGTCGACGCCGGCCCGAAGGCGGGCGCCGTGGGCGGCGATCCCGGCCGCATTCCCGTGCTGCTGCGCTTGCATTCTGGTAACTTCAACTTCGAAGGCGTCAGCGACAACGGCGCCGACCTGCGCTTCGTGGCGGGCGACGACAAGACGGTGCTGAACCACCAGATCGAACAGTTCAACCCGCTCCTGGGCATCGCCCTGATCTGGGTCGATGTACCGGCCCTGACGGCCGGCACGCCGCAGCAGCTGTGGATGTACTACGGCAATTCGAAGGCGCCCGCTTCCGGCAACGGCCAGCGCACCTTCGACCCCGATTACAGCCTCGTGTACCACTTCACCGAGCCTGGCGTGCCTTCGCGCGACAGCACCGCCTACGGCAACCATGCCCAGACAGCCGTGCCGGCGCTGGACGGTTCCGTCATCGGCGCCGGCGCCCGCCTGGGTACGGCACCGCTGATGCTGCCTGCCTCGCCTTCGCTGGCGCTGGCCGCCGGCGCGCCCTTCACCTTTTCCGCCTGGGTGCGTCCCGACAACCTGGGCCCGCAGCAAGTGCTGTATGCGCGCCGCGACGGCGCCAACGAATTGCTGATCGGCATCGACCAGGGCGTGCCTTTCGTGCAGGTGAATGGCCAGCGCAGCAAGCCCGGCCAACCGATCCAGGCCGCGCAATGGTCGCACCTGGCTGTGAAAGCCGATAAAGCCAACGTGGCCCTGTACGTGGGCGGCCGTCCGGCCGTGTCGCTGGCCACCGCGCTGCCAGCCTTCACCAGCGCCGCGTCGGTCGGCGCCGATGCGGCGCCGGTCGCTTCCGGCACCGCCACCCTGAACAACTTCACGGGTGCCATCGACGAGCTGCGCCTGTCGCGCACGGCCCGTCCCGACGCCCTGCTGCTGGCCGACGCCGTCTCGCAAGGTTCCGAATCGCGCCTGGCCGTGTTTGGCGCCGACGAACAGCAGGCCGGCAAGAGCCATTTCGGCTTCATCATCGCCGCCATGCCGCTCGACGCGTGGATCGTCGTCGGCGTGCTGGGCCTGATGATGGTCTTGTCGTGGATCATCATGATCGGCAAGGGCCGCAGCTATGGCGCCATCTCGCGCGCGAATGCGCAATTCATGCAGTCGTTCCACGAAGCGGCCGGCGCGCCGCTGGACCACCTGGCGCGCAACGGCAAGCTGAGCACTTCCGTGAAGACGGATTCCTCGCTGTGGCGCCTGTATGACGTGGCCATCGACGAGATGCGCCGCCGCCACGACCGCGGCTACGACCTGAACGCCGTGTCCAACGCGACGATCGGCGCCATCCGCGCCGCCATGGATGGCGTGATGGTGCGCGAAAGCGAGCGCATGTCGAAACGCATGATCTGGCTCTCGACCACTATCGAAGGCGCGCCGTACGTCGGTCTGTTCGGCACCGTGATCGGCATCATGCTGGTGTTCGTCGTGGCGGCCATGGCCGGCGCCGTGGACATCAACTCGGTGGCGCCAGGCATGGCGGCAGCGCTGCTGTGTACGGCTGCGGGCCTGGGCGTGGCGATTCCCGCCCTGTTCGGCTACAACTGGCTGTCGTCGCGTTCTGACGCCATCGTCGCCGATATGGCCGTCTTCGTCGACGAATTCGCCACGCGTCTGGCTGAAGAGCAGGGCGACGGACGCCAGATGCGTCCCGTGCTGCAACAGGCGTGAGGGGCGCATAACCATGGCCACCTCCGCCAAGTTTACCCCCCGCAAGCGTAGCGGCGGCATCAACATCACGCCCTTCGTCGACGTGCTGCTGGTGGTGCTGGTGATCTTCATCCTGACCAGCAATGCCAGCATTCCCGGCATCAAGGTCGACCTGCCCAAGGCCAGTTCGGCCATGGCGCTGGAAAAACCGAAGACCAAGGCCATCACCATCGACAACGCGGGCCAGGTCTTCCTCGACGCCTATCCCGTCACCTTGCCCGAGCTGGAAGAGCGCTTGCGCACGGAAAAGGCCCTGACGCCCGACTTCCCCGTGATCGTGCGCGGCGATGCCGCAGTGCAATACGCGAAAGTGGTCGAAGTGCTGGACTTGCTGCGCCGCATAGACCTGAACCAGGTGGGCCTGGTGACCGGCAAGCCGGCATGAGGAGCGCAAGGTGAAGCGTGACGACATGATGAAGATGGCCGCCTCGGAACCGTCGGGCGCGGCGCAGTGGTGGCGCCGCTGGGGCGGCGTGGCCGGCGGCGCGCTGCTGGCCGGTGCGCTGGCCGCGCTGGTCTGGTATTTGCTGTCGGACACGGTCGCGACCAAGCGCGAAGTGGCGGCCCCGCCGATGCTGATGCTGCCCCCTCCGCCGCCACCGCCGCCGGAACCGGAAAAACTGCCGGAACCGACGCCCGACAAGGTGGTGCCGGAAGTGTCGGAGCCGGAACCGACGCCGGCCGACAAGCCCATGGATGACGCGCCGGAAAGCCCGTCGCCGGACAAGGGCGACCCAGTCACCATCGATGGCGCGGCGCAGGCCGGCAGCGACGCCTTCGGCATCCAGGCCGGACGCGGCGGCGGCATGACGGGCGGCGGCGGTGGCGGCGGACTCGGCGCGGGATCGTATGGCCGCTATGTCGCCAACGCGCTGCAGCTGGCCTTTGCCCGCGATCCGCGCACGCGCCAGCTGGCGTTTGCCGACATCCGCGTCGACCTGTGGCTCGATACGGAAGGCAAGACGACGAAAGTGCAGCTGGTGCAAGGCACGGGCAATGCGCAGACGGACGAGCAAGTGCTGGCCATGGTGCGCGACTTCCGCGCCGACGAGCGGCCGCCGGCGTCCCTGCGTTTCCCGGCCCGCGTTTCCATCAAAGGCCGCCGGCCATAGCGCCCCCAATTCATATTAATTTTTTTCGAGAGAAACAATGAATTCCTTATTTTCTTCCCCACAGCGCCTGCGCCGCCTTCCGCTGGCGCTCGCTGCCCTGGCCCTGAGCGTGGCAGCAGGCGCCGTGCAAGCGCAAGCACCGGCCGACAGCACCATGGTCAAACTGATCCGCGGCCTGATCCAGAGCGGCGCCCTCAACAAGGATGCCGGCGAAGCGCTGCTGGCGCAGGCGCAAAGCGAAGCGCTGGCCGCCGCGCAAGCGCGTCCGGCGGCAGCGCCGGCGGCCCTGGCGCAGGTACAGCCGGGCGACGTGCGCGTGCCGTACATTTCGCAAACCGTGCGCGAGCAGATCCGCGACGAAATCAAGGGCCAGGTCATGGCCGAGGCGAAGGCGGGCGGCTGGGCGGCGCCGAATGAAACGCCGGCCTGGACCAAGCGCATCCGCGTGGAAGGCGACGTGCGTGCGCGCTACGAATCGCGCTATTACGACATGGCCAACAGCAATATCGAGATCGACTGGCGCTCGCTCAACAGCGGCAGCGGCTACGACGTCAATTCGAACACCAACCTGGCCTTGCCGGCCCTGCTGAACACGCGCGAAGACCGCAAGCACTTGCTGCGCGCGCGCGCCCGCCTGGGCATCCTGGCCGACATTTCCGACAGCACGCAGGCCGGCATCCGCCTGGCCAGCGGCAACGACGACAGCCCCGTGTCCACCACGCAAACCCTGGGCGGCGGCCTGGGCAAGAAAAACATCTGGCTGGACCAGGCCTGGCTGTCCTATCAGCCCGCTTCCTGGCTGAAACTGACGGCGGGCCGCTTCGACAATCCGTTTGTTTCCAGTGATGAATTGTTTTCCAGCGAACTCAATTTCGACGGCATCGCCGCCAAGGTGCAGCAACCGGTGGGCGACAGCAAGGACGTCACCGTGTTCGGTACCCTGGGCCTGATTCCGCTCGAGTATTCGTCCGACAATGCGCCTAGCCGCAGCCAGGCAAAGATGTCCAGCGAAAACAAATGGCTGCTGGGCGCGCAAGTGGGCGCGTCGTGGAAGATCAACAGCGACCACCAATTGCGCGGCGCGCTGGCCTACTACAACTTCCGCAACATCAGCGGCGAGTATTCGCAGCCGTGTGCGCTGTATGCGGGCGCCGATGGCTGCAACACGGACTGGTCGCGTCCGTCGAGCATGCAAAAGGGCAACAGTTTGATGCTGTTGCGCAATATCGCCCTGAATCCGCTGGACCCGGCGAACACGCCGCAGCCGCAATTCGTGGGCCTGGCGTCGAAATTCCGCCTGGCCAACCTGAATGCGCGCTGGGATAGCAAGGTGGCCGGCGGCACGGACTTGCGCATCGAAGGCGATTATGTGCGCAACATGGCCTACGACAAGAGCGAAATGTGGGCGCGCGCCAAGGGCGGCATCATGAACAACTTCGGCGGCACGGGCGGCGTGTCGCAAGCCGATTTCCGGAGCGGCGGCAATGCCTACATGCTGCAGGCAACCCTGGGCAAGGCGAATCCGGCGGCGCGCGGCGACTGGAACGTTTTGCTGGGCTACAAGCGCATCGAACCGGATGCCTTGCCTGACGCTTACAACGATTCCACCTTCCACCTGGGCGGCACGAATGCGCGCGGCTACTACCTGGGCGGCGCGTATGCGCTCGACAAGAATACCTGGCTGAACGGCCGCTGGACGTCGAGCCGCGAAGTGTTCGGTTCGGCACTGTCGATCGACACCCTGCAAATCGAATTGAACGCGCGTTTTTAAGGAGCCATGATGTTGATATCCAACAAAATGCGCGTGCCGCTACTGTTGCTGAGCTTGCTGGCCGCCGGCACGGCCCAGGCGCAGGGACAGAAGGGCCAGAGCATGGAAGAGCGCCTGCGCGCCGAGTTGCGCAATGTCACGGCGCAACTGCAGCAGACGCGCGGCGAGCTGGAATTGCTGAAAGCCAAGGGCGTGCCTGCCGCCAAGGCGGCGCCCGTCGCCGCGCCTGCCAGCGATGGCTTGAAAAAGGAACTGGCGCGCAGCCAGTCGCAACTGGCGCAGGAGCGCGCGCAACGGGAAAAACTGGGCGAGCAGCAACAGCGCAGCGCCGCCGCCGCGCAAGAGGCAAGCGCCAGCCTGGCGCAGTACCGCCAGGCCAGCGAACAGCTGGCCGCCACGGGCAAGCAGCTGGAAGCGGAGCGCGCGCGCCTCGACGGCGAAGTGGCGTCGCAGCGGGGCGCCCTGGCGCGCTGCGAAAGCAAGAATGCCCAGCTGTATGCGGCCGGGCAGGAAATCCTGCAAGCGTATGAAGGGCTCGACGTGCTGGACGTCATGAAGGCACGCCAGCCGTTCGCCGCGCAAAGCCGGGTGAAACTCGAACAGATTGCCCAGCAGTACGGCGACCAGCTGTACCAGGGGCGCTTTGATGCGCGTCAAACCGAAGCGGCAGCAACGCCGGCCGCCCCCGCGCCGGCCCCCCAATAATTTTACTTTTCGAAATGAATGGAATGACGATGGAAAACACGAATAGCTTGCTGACCACCCTGAATGCGGAACAAACGGCCGAGGCCATCAAGGCGGCCGGCTGCGCCGTCACCAGCATCGAACACGACGGTGTCCTGCGCCTGCACAGCGCCAGCCATGGCATCGGCTTTCAGGTGCTGTGGGGCAATGAAGCATCGCCTGGCCAGTATGCGGATCTGACCCTGAGCTGCCCGCTGCGCGTGCAGGGCGGCGACTTGCCGGCCGGCTTGCTGGCCGAATGGCACCGCAGCAAGCGTTTTGCCCGCGTGGCCCAGCATGGCGATTTCGTCGTGCTGGAAATGGATGTGCTGGTCGCCGGCGGCGTCAGCCGCGAGTACCTGAATATCAATCTGCAACTGTGGACGCAGATGATGGGCCAGTTCTTCTTGTTTTTGCGCAACTTTACGCCGGCCGATACGAGCACCGCTCCGCTCGTCGAAGCCGTCAACGTGGCAGAAGAAGAAACTGTGCCGGCCTGATAAGCGGGTCAACGGCGGCAAAAAAGGCCCGTGACGGGCCTTTTTTGCCGTCTGCGGGTCCCAAGTGTCGTATTAAATACTTATTTTTTAGGCATCGCGCATTAAAACTGCTCAAAGAGCGTGTGTGAATCAAGCCAGCAACGGCTGTATGGCGGATAATATTGCCTGTTGCCGATTTGGATACGACCTTTACACAAAAATGCGCCCCATGGATTTTACCCGCGACGAAACCAGTGAAACCCCAGTTGCCCCGGCCAGCGCGCCGGGAGCGCCTTTGCCGTATGCCGTCGCCACCTGGCTGCAGCGGGTGGAGGCAGCCGCCCATCCGAAAGCCGTGCTGAGCATTGCCGAACCGGACCCCAAACTCAACCAGCATCGATTGATCTACGTGCTGGCGCCCACCAGCGGTGGCCGCCACGTGGCCCTGTGCCTGTACAAGGCGCGGCTGCGGCCGAATGGCGACGTGGCGGCGGCTTCTCCCATCAGCGAAATCTTTTCCCTGCTGTCGGCGCCCCCCACGTTCCTGACGCCAGCCGACGAAGACCTCGTGCGTTTCTTCGTGGCCATGCGCAGCGGGCAGAATTCGCAGACGGGCAGCGCCACGGAGCCGAAGGGCAAGGTGGGCGCGGCCCTGCTGAAAATGCTGGCCGAGCAGGATAAATTGTTGTGGGCCAATTCCTGGGCCGACGTCGGCAATGGCCTCGTGTATCCGTTGAAGGAAGGTCCCGTGCGTCCCGCGCGCCTGTTCTGGCGCGACGAAGGCAAGACCATGCGCCTGGGCTGGCAAGTGGACCCGCCGGAAGGCGCGAAGCACCATGGCGCCGACCAGATCGACTACATGCTGCCCACCGATCCGCCGTGGTACATCGACAACCTGTCGTGCGGCGTGCTGGAACTGAACCAGGGCGGCTCCGACATTTCCCTGGCCGACTTGCAGGCGCTGGTGGCGCAGGCGCCGCCCCTGAACGCGAACGACAAGGTGCGCGTGTCGCAACTGCTGCTGGCGCAGGGCTTGCAGCATTTGATGCCGCTGCCGCAACCGTTGCCGCAGCGCTTGCGCAAGGATGTGCCGGCGCAACCGGTCTTGCTGCTCGATAGCGCCATGCTGGCCGATGGCGGCGCGCAGCGCTGGAGCGACTTCGCCGTGCTGTCCTATGACTACGATGGCGAAAGAGTCTCGTTCGACCCGTCGCAGCGCGTGGTGCGGCAAGTGGGCGATGTGACGGAAATTATCCAGAGAAACACGGTCGATGAAGCGCGCGCGCTGGCGACGTTGGCCGAGCTGCAATTCAAGAAGCCGGGCTCCGCCCCCTTGAGCGGCTTGAAGGGCGCCTTGCAGCTGCCTTCCCAGGCGGAATGGCTGCGTTTTGCCGAGTCCGGCATCGATGCCTTGCTGGCGCAGGGCTGGATCGTGGAAAAGACGGCCAAGTACCGCTACGACGTGAGCGACGTGGGCGACTGGTACGCGGAAATCGACGACCAGGACCCGGACAGCGGCAACGCCTGGTTCGAGCTGGAACTGGGCATCGTCGTCAACCACGAGCGCGTGCCGCTGCTGCCCGTGCTGGTGCAGCTGATCCGCAACGCGCCCAACGATTTCAACCCGAAAGTCATCGAGGCGCATGCCGACGATGACCAGATGCTGGCGACCTTGTCGGACGGCACGCGCGTGGCCCTGCCGTGGGGCAGGGTGCGTCCCATCCTGAACACGCTGGGGGAACTGTATTTCAGCGACAAGATCAAACATGCGGTGCGCATGTCGACCCTGGACGCGGCGCGCCTGGAAGAGCTGGCGCGCGGCCTGGACATGCAGTGGACGGGCGGCGAGCAGCTGCGCGCCATGGGCCGCAAGCTGAGCCAGTTCGGCGCCGTGCAAAAAGTGGCGGCACCAGCCGGCCTGCAGGCGACCCTGCGCGATTACCAGGCCGATGGCCTGGCGTGGATGCAATTCCTGCGCGATCATGATTTGGCCGGCATCCTGGCCGATGACATGGGCCTCGGCAAGACCGTGCAAACCCTGGCGCATATCCTGGTGGAAAAGGAGGCGGGCCGTTTGACGCATCCGGCGCTGGTGATTGCACCGACGAGTTTGATGGGCAACTGGCAGGACGAGGCGGCCAAGTTCGCGCCTGGTCTGAAGGTATTGCTGCTGCAAGGCAAGGACCGCGCCCAGCAGTTCGACCAGATCGACCAATGCGACCTGGTGCTGACCACCTACGCCCTGTTGCCGCGCGATGAGGAAACCTTGCGCGAGCACGATTTCCACCTGGTCATCCTCGACGAATCGCACTACATCAAGAATACGCGCAGCAAGGCGGCGCAAAGCGCGGGCCTGCTGCGCGCGCGCCACCGCCTGTGCCTGTCCGGCACGCCGCTGGAAAATCACCTGGGCGAGCTGTGGTCGCAATTCCACTTCCTGCTGCCGGGTTTGCTGGGCGACGAGAAGACGTTCAACACGCAGTTCCGCCATCCGATCGAGCGCCAGGATGACCCGCTGCGCCGCATGCTCTTGAATCGCCGCATCAAGCCTTTCCTGCTGCGCCGCACGAAGGACAATGTGGCCAAGGAATTGCCGCCGAAAACGGAAATGGTGCGCAAGGTGGAATTGACGGGGCCGCAGCGGGACCTGTATGAAACCGTGCGTCTTGCGATGGATCAAAAAGTACGCGAAGAAATCGACAAGAAGGGCGTGGCGCGCAGCCAGATCGTCATCCTCGAAGCGCTGCTGAAACTGCGGCAAGTGTGCTGCGACCCCCGCCTCGTGAAATCCTTGCCGGCGAAGAAGCAATCGGCCGGTTCGGCCAAGCTGCTCGACCTGATGCAGATGGTGGAAGACTTGCTCGACGAAGGGCGCAAGATTCTCGTCTTCTCGCAATTTACCAGCATGCTGGAATTGATCGAGGAAGAACTGGAATCGCGCGACATCCCGTACGCCTTGCTGACGGGCGAAACGAAGGACCGGGGCGCGCAAGTGGCGGCCTTCCAGCAGGGCGCCGTGCCGATCTTCCTGATCAGCCTGAAAGCTGGCGGCGTCGGCCTGAACCTGACGGCGGCCGACACGGTCATCCACTACGACCCGTGGTGGAATCCTGCGGCGGAAAACCAGGCCACGGACCGCGCCTGGCGCATCGGCCAGGACAAGCCCGTGTTCGTCTACAAATTGATCGCCAAGGGCACGCTGGAAGAAAAAATCCAGCTGCTGCAGCAAAAGAAATCGGAACTGGCGCAATCGATCCTGGCCGAAGGCGAATCGCAAAAGATGGCCCTCACGCAGGAAGACTTGCAGCAGATTTTCGCCCCGCTGGAAGATTAACGTTGCCGCACGCTTATACTTGGCGATTCTTTCTTGCCAGGTATAACGCATGCTGCCCTTTCTCCTTCTGCTGCTTGCCGGCGCCATCCTCATGGCGCTGCGCTTCGTCCAGTTGCGTCGCGCCCTGCTGCGCGCGCGGGCGGGCGAAGCGCAATTCCGTCTGCTGGCCGAACACGGCCGCGACGCGGCCTTCCTGCTCGATGCCGCCACCCTCGAATTGATCTATATCAGCCCCGCCGCGCAGCGCCTGACGGGATACGACTTGCCGGCCTTGCGCGCGCATGCGGCGCAGCTGGCGGCGGACGTGCCGGCCCGGCTGCAGCGCTGGCGCGACGGTGACGCCAGCCGTTTGACCCTGTTGCGCGAAGTGGAATTGCCGCACGCCGACGGCCACCTGCTGGCCCTGGAAATCCATTCCACCATCGTGCCCGCGGCGGCAGGGCGGGGCGTGACCCTGGCGGGTACCTTGCGCGACGTCAGCGCCGCCCAGGCGCAGGAAGCCGAGCGGGAAAAGGAGCAGAAGCGCTTTGCCTCGATGCTGTCGCATGAATTCCGCACGCCGCTGGCCACCATCGACGGCGCCATCCAGCGCCTCGTCTCGACGTCCACCGGGGCGGACGAGGCCACGCGCAAGCGCTACGTGAAAATCCAGACGGCCGTCGACCGTTTGTTGTCCATGATCGACGACTATTTGTCGCCCGAACGCATGGCGGCCATCGGCCGCGAGCGGGCCGCCGACGGCATCGCGCCGCTGGCCTTGCTGCAGCAGGCGGCCGCCACCGTGCCTGCCAGCCACCGCGTGCAGCTGGAACTCGACGAAGACTTGCCGGCCAGGCTGCGCTGCGACGTGCCCGGCATGGCCCTGAGCCTGAAAATCCTGCTGGACAACGCCGTCAAGTTCAGCCCGCCGGGCAGCGCCATCACCTTGTCGGCCAGGCTGGTGCCCGAGGGCGGCGTGGCGCTGTGCGTGCGCGATGCGGGGCCCGGCTTGCGGGAAGAAGAACTGGCGCAATTGTTCGAAAAAGGTTTCCGTGGAACTAATGCCACGCATCCGGGCGCGGGCCTGGGCCTGTACATGGCGCGCGCCGTGGTGGACGTGCATGGCGGGAGTTTGCAGGGGCATAATCTGCCCGAAGGCGGGGCACTTTTCCGCATTTGGCTGCCGCTTCCTGTCTAGACAAGGAAAAGCCTTGCTTCCGCTGAAGGCAACCGTGATAATTCCTTGACGTAAACCTATTGTGCCGTCCATCATGGTGTAGAAGTGCATGGCATGGTTTGCCCTCGGTGTGCTCACTAACGGAAGAATGGCGTAGCAATGACGAAAATACTGATCGTCGAAGACAATCTCGACTACGCCGAAGACATGGCGGAGTTCCTCGTTGAGCTCGAACACGAAGTCCATATCACCAGCTCCGCTGGCGGTATGTGGACGGCGTTGAGCCATGGCAATGTCGGCGTGGTCGTACTGGACCTGGGTTTGCCCGATGAAGACGGCTTCAACGTCATCCCCCGCATGCGCCAGCTATATCCGCAAATCGGCGTGCTGGTGCTGACGGGGCGTGTCGCTTTCGACAGCCGCATCCTGGGCTTGCGCCTGGGTGCCGACCACTATCTGACCAAGCCCATCAAATTCCCCGAACTGGCGGCCCACATCGAAGCGCTCGACCGCCGCGTGGGGCCGCAAGATCCCGTACCCGAGCCGGGCAAGTGGACGTTGAAAGTAAGCGCTCGCCAACTTGAGTTGATGGGCGCCGTCATCGCCTTGACGGAAAAGGAATTCAACTTCCTGCACTTGCTCACCATTAATACCCGCCCCGTGCCGCGCGACGTCATCGTGGCCGGCATGGGTGGCGAAGATCCCGATGCGGGCCGCCGGGTCGACATGCTCGTGTATCGTTTGCGCAAGAAAGCCAAGACGGGCCTGGGCCAGGACTTGCCGCTGCGCAGCGCGTATGGCGAAGGCTACAGCCTGTCGGCCAGTTTCAACCTGTCCTGATGACCTTGTTGCGCCGCCCGCAAGTGGCTGGCGCAATAAAAGGGACAGAGTCAACGGTTTTTTTCCGCATTTCAAATAAAACAGGGTCAGAGTCGTGCCTTGCGCTCGCAAGTGTGTAAAATCAAGGCCTTAGCCTTCTTTTTACCGATTCTGCCATGGCCCGTTTGCCCCGCCTCATCATTCCAGCACTGCCCCATTACGTGATTCAGCGCGGCAGCAACCGCCAGCCCGTGTTCCAGGACGCGGCGGACTACGCGCAATTCCTGTCCTGGCTGAAAACGGGGGCGAAAATGTTCAAGGTGGCCATTCACGCCTATGTTTTATTGCCTGATCAGCTACATTTGCTGGCCACGCCGGCCGATGCGACGGGCCTGGGGCAGCTGATGCAGTGGCTGGGACGCTATTACGTGCCGTATTTCAACCAGAAATACGGCCGCGAAGGTGCCTTGTGGCAGGGACGCTACAAAACTTCCGTCATCGATCCCGACAATTTCTTCCTCACGTGCTGCCGCTACCTGGAATGCGTGCCCGTGCAAACGGGCCTGGCGGGCCAGGCGCTCGATTACAGCTGGTCCAGCTATGCCCACCATGCGGGCGTGCGTCCCGATCCCGTCATCACCGACCATGCGCTGTACTGGGCGCTGGGCAATACGCCGTTCGACCGCGAGGCGGCGTATCTGCGCCTGTTCGAGCAAGGCCTGGGCAGCAGCCAGGTGAAAGTGGTGGAACAGGCTGTATTGAAGGGCTGGCCGCTGGGTTCCGACGCTTTCAAGCAGGCGCTGGAGCAGAAAATGCAGCGGCAAGTGCTGCCTGCCAAGCGGGGCCGTCCCCGCAAAATCGTGGCCGACGCGGCCGCTAATTAAAAAGCATTCGCATTTAAAACAAAAAATGGTTCCTTTCCGCGCTTTTATTGAAATTGCTTCGACTATGTCCCTATTAAATTTTTAGAGCGACGGAATCGAATTTAATTCGACTCCGACCCTAATTGTTGTAGTTGAGTTTTTTGTTGCGTTGCACTACTCTAGTTTTTCGATAGTCATATGCAGCGGAGAAGCCCATGAAAGCGCAAGGCCTGTACGACCCAGCCAATGAACACGATGCCTGCGGCGTCGGTTTCGTCGCCCATATCAAGGGCAACAAGACCCATTCGATCGTCGAACAGGGTTTGCTGATTCTGAAAAACCTCGATCACCGGGGCGCCGTGGGCGCCGATGCGCTGATGGGCGATGGCGCCGGCATCCTGATCCAGATTCCCGACCAGTATTACCGCGAAGAAATGGCCAAGCAGGGCGTGGAATTGCCGCCGCCTGGCGAATACGGCGTGGGCATGGTCTTCCTGCCGAAGGAACACGCATCGCGCATCGCTTGCGAGCAGGAAATCGAACGCGCCGTGCGCATCGAGGGCCAGGTTGTGCTGGGCTGGCGCAACGTGCCCATCGATACGGACATGCCGATGTCGCCCACCGTGCGCGCCAAGGAACCGGTGATTCGCCAGATCTTCATCGGCCGCGGCCCGGACATCATGGTCACCGACGCGCTCGAGCGCAAACTGTATGTGATCCGCAAATCGTCGGGCCACGCCATCCAGGCATTGAAACTGCTGCACGGCAAGGAATTCTTCGTGCCGTCGATGTCGGCCCGTACCATCGTCTATAAAGGCCTGCTGCTGGCCGACCAGGTGGGCGTGTACTACAAGGACTTGCAGGATGCGCGCTGCATCTCGGCCCTGGCCCTGGTGCACCAGCGTTTCTCGACGAATACCTTCCCCGAATGGCCGCTGGCCCACCCATACCGCCTGATCGCCCACAACGGCGAGATCAACACGGTGAAAGGCAACTTCAACTGGATGCGCGCGCGCGAAGGCGTGATGAAGTCGGCCGTGCTGGGCGACGACCTGCAAAAGCTGTTCCCGCTGATCTATGAAGGCCAGTCCGACACGGCGTGCTTCGACAATGCGCTCGAACTGCTGCTGATGGCCGGCTATCCGATCGCCCAGGCGATGATGATGATGATTCCGGAAGCGTGGGAAAACCACACGACGATGGATGACAACCGCCGCGCCTTCTATGAATACCACGCGGCCATGATGGAACCGTGGGACGGCCCCGCCGCCATGGCGTTCACGGACGGCCGCCACATCGGCGGTACCCTGGACCGCAACGGCTTGCGCCCGGCCCGCTACATCGTCACGGACGACGACCTGGTGGTGATGGCGTCCGAATCGGGCGTGCTGCCGATCCCGGAATCGAAGATCATCCAGAAATGGCGCTTGCAGCCTGGCAAGATGTTCTTGATCGACCTGGAAGCGGGCCGCATCATCGACGACCAGGAACTGAAAAACACCTACGCCAACGCCAAGCCATATAAAGCGTGGATCAACTCGGTGCGCATCAAGCTCGACGAGATCAAGCTGGCCGAAGGGCAGGCGAAACAGGACCGCGCCCAGGGCGAAAAAGAGCAGCCATCGTTGCTGGACCGCCAGCAGGCGTTCGGCTACACGCAGGAAGACTTGAAATTCCTCATGGCGCCGATGGCCGTGGCCGGCGAAGAGGCGACGGGCTCGATGGGCAATGACTCGCCGCTGGCCGTCATGTCGAACAAGCTCAAACCGCTGTATAACTACTTCAAGCAGTTGTTCGCGCAAGTGACGAATCCGCCGATCGACCCGATCCGCGAAGCGATGGTGATGTCGCTCGTGTCCTTCATCGGCCCGAAACCGAACTTGCTCGATACCAACAACGTCAATCCGCCGATGCGCCTGGAAGTGGCGCAGCCCGTGCTGGGCTTTGACGACATGGCCCGCTTGCGCAACATCAGCGCCCACACGGGCGGTAAGTTCAAGTCGTACGAACTGGATATCTGCTACCCGCTGGCCTGGGGCAAGGAAGGCGTGGAAGCCTGCCTGGCCTCGCTGTGCGCGGAAGCCGTCGACGCCGTCAAGTCGGGCCACAACATCCTGATCGTCTCGGACCGCGCCATTTGCGCCGACCAGGTGGCGATCCCCGCGCTGCTGGCCACCTCCACCGTGCACCAGCACCTGGTGAGCAAGGGCTTGCGCGCGTCCACCGGTCTCGTCGTGGAAACGGGCTCGGCCCGCGAAACCCACCACTTCGCCTTGCTCGCCGGCTACGGCGCGGAAGCCGTCCACCCGTATCTGGCCATGGAAACCCTGGTCGAGATGGCGCACGGCTTGCCGGGCGACTTGTCGGGCGACAAAGCCATCTACAACTACACCAAGGCAGTGGGCAAAGGCTTGATGAAAGTCATGTCGAAGATGGGCATTTCCACGTATATGTCGTACTGCGGCGCGCAAATCTTCGAAGCCATCGGCTTGAACAAGTCGCTGGTGGACAAATACTTCAAGGGCACGGCTTCGAACGTGGAAGGCATCGGCGTGTTTGAAGTGGCGGAAGAAGCGCTGCGCCTGCACGCGCTGGCTTTCGGCAACGATCCCGTGCTGGTGGATAAGCTCGACGCGGGCGGCGAATACGCGTTCCGCGTGCGCGGCGAAGACCACATGTGGACGCCGGATGCGATTGCGAAATTGCAGCATTCCACGCGCAGCAACAATTTCTCCAGCTATAAAGAGTATGCGCAAATCATCAACGACCAGAGCCGTCGCCACCTGACCCTGCGCGGCTTGTTCGAATTCAAGCTCGACCCGACCAAGGCCATCCCGCTCGATGAAGTGGAACCGGCCAAGGAAATCGTCAAGCGCTTCGCCACGGGCGCCATGTCGCTCGGTTCCATCAGCACGGAAGCGCACGCGACCCTGGCCGTGGCCATGAACCGCATCGGCGGCAAGTCGAACACGGGCGAAGGCGGCGAAGATCCGAACCGCTACACGCAGGAATTGAAGGGCATCCCGATCCGCCAGGGCGACACCATGGCGTCCGTCGTGGGCGCCGAGCAGATCGTCGTCGATATTCCGCTGCAGGAAGGCGATTCCATGCGCTCGCGCATCAAGCAGGTGGCGTCGGGACGTTTCGGCGTCACGGCGGCCTACCTGAACTCGGCCGACCAGATCCAGATCAAGATGGCGCAGGGCGCGAAACCGGGCGAAGGCGGCCAGTTGCCGGGCCATAAAGTGTCGGAATACATCGCCAGCCTGCGCTTTTCCGTGCCGGGCGTGGGCCTGATTTCGCCGCCGCCGCACCACGACATCTATTCGATCGAAGATCTGGCGCAGCTGATCCATGACTTGAAGAACGCCAATCCGCGCGCCTCGATCTCCGTGAAACTGGTGTCGGAAGTGGGTATCGGCACGGTGGCTGCCGGCGTCACGAAGGCGAAAGCCGACCACGTGGTCGTCGCCGGACACGACGGCGGCACGGGCGCTTCGCCTCTGTCGTCCGTGAAACATGCGGGCACGCCGTGGGAGCTGGGTCTGGCAGAAACGCAACAAACGCTGGTCTTGAACGGCTTGCGCAGCCGCATCCGCGTGCAGGCCGACGGCCAGATGAAGACGGGTCGCGACGTGGTCATCGCCGCCTTGCTGGGCGCCGACGAGATCGGCTTCGCCACGGCGCCGCTGGTGGTCGAAGGCTGCATCATGATGCGCAAATGCCACTTGAATACGTGTCCGGTGGGCGTGGCCACGCAAGATCCGGTGCTGCGCGCCAAGTTCTCGGGCAAGCCCGAGTATGTCGTCAATTACTTCTTCTTCGTTGCCGAGGAAGCTCGTCAATTGATGGCGCAGCTGGGCATCCGCACGTATGACGAGCTGATCGGCCGCGTGGACTTGCTGGACAAATCGAAGGCGATTTCGCACTGGAAGGCGCAGGGGCTGGACTTCTCGGCCATCTTCTACAAGCCGGAAACCCCGGATGGCCAGGCCTGTCGCCACGTGGAATTCCAGGACCATGCGCTGGAAAAAGCGCTGGACCACAAGCTGATCGCGCAAGCGCGCGCAGCGCTGGAAAAGGGCGAGCGCGTCTCCTTCATCTCGCCCGTGCGCAACTTGAACCGCACGGTGGGCACCATGCTGTCCGGCGAAGTGGCGAAGAAATACGGCCATGCCGGCTTGCCGGACGACACCATCCACATCCAGCTGCAAGGCACGGCGGGCCAGTCGGCCTGCGCCTTCCTGGCGCACGGCATCACCATCGACCTGGTGGGCGAGGGCAACGATTACGTGGGTAAAGGCTTATCCGGCGGGCGCATCATCGTGCGGCCGAATACGGAATTCCGTGGCTGGGCCGTGGACAACATCATCATCGGCAATACGGTGCTGTACGGCGCCATTGCCGGCGAAGCCTTCTTCAATGGCGTGGCGGGCGAACGCTTTGCCGTGCGCAACTCGGGCGCCACCACGGTGGTCGAGGGCCTGGGCGACCATGGCTGCGAATACATGACGGGCGGCACGGTGGTGGTCCTGGGCAACACGGGACGCAACTTCGCGGCCGGCATGTCGGGCGGCATCGCCTATGTGTATGACCCGGCGGGCGATTTTGCCAGCAAGTGCAACACGGCCATGGTCAGCCTGGACAAGGTCGTCTCCGCGGCGGAGCAGCATCTGGACCGCGACGCCTGGCATACCCAGCACCGCGACGGCGTGCCGGAAGCGGATGAAGTCATCCTCAAGCGCCTGATCGAGCGTCACTTCAAGCACACGGGCAGCACCCGCGCCCGCGTCTTGCTGGACGACTGGGCCGCGGCGCGCGGCAAGTTCGTGAAAGTCTTCCCGAACGAATACAAGCGTGCGCTGATTGAAATGGCTGCCGATGCCGCCATGGAAGTCCAAGCCGTCGCCGCCTGAGCCAGCCAAGATCAATCGCATAGAGCAATGACAGGGAGCGGCCCGGCCGCTCCCAGCCAGCAAATACAAAGGAAACATCGTGGGTAAAATTACCGGCTTCATGGAATTCAAGCGCCAGGACGAACACTATCTGGAGCCTGCCGCGCGTCTGAAGAACTACAAGGAATTCGTGCTGCACTTGTCGGACGCGCAAGCGACCGTACAAGGCGCGCGCTGCATGGATTGCGGCATTCCCTTCTGCACCACGGGTTGTCCCGTGAATAACATCATTCCCGACTGGAATGACCTGGTGTACCGCGGCGCCTACCGCGAAGCGCTCGACATCTTGCATTCGACCAACAACTTCCCGGAGTTTACGGGCCGCATCTGCCCGGCGCCATGCGAATCGGCCTGCACCCTGGGCATCCACGAAGATCCGGTCGGCATCAAGTCCATCGAACATAAAATCATCGACATGGGCTGGGAGCACGGCTGGGTCACGCCGCAGCCTGCCGGTTTTAGTACCGGCAAGAAAGTGGCCATCGTCGGTTCCGGCCCTGCCGGCCTGGCGGCGGCGCAGCAACTGGCGCGCGCCGGCCACGCCGTCACCGTGTTCGAGAAGAGCGACCGGGTCGGTGGTTTGTTGCGTTATGGCATCCCCGACTTCAAGATGGAAAAGTCGCACATCGACTTGCGCGTGAAACAGATGGAAGCCGAAGGCGTGGTGTTCCGCACCAGCGTACTGGTGGGCAAGGATTTCCCTGCCCATGTGAACAACTGGGCCAAGGAAACCATTTTCCCGGAAGACCTGGAAAAAGAATTCGACGCCGTCATCATGGCCGGCGGCGCCGAGCAGCCGCGCGACTTGCCCGTGCCGGGCCGCGAGCTGAAAGGCGTGCATTTCGCCATGGATTTCCTGCCGCTGCAAAACAAGGTCAACGCGGGCGACAAGCTCAAGGACCAGATCAAGGCCACGGGCAAGCACGTGGTGGTGATCGGCGGCGGCGACACGGGTTCCGACTGCGTCGGCACGTCGAACCGCCATGGCGCCGCCTCGGTGGCCCAGTTCGAACTGATGCCGCAGCCGCCGGAACAGGAAAACAAGCCGCTGGTCTGGCCGTACTGGCCGACCAAGCTGCGCACCTCGTCTTCGCACGAGGAAGGCTGCGAGCGCGACTGGGCCGTGGCCACCAAGCGTTTCGAAGGCAAGGGCGGCAAGGTGGAAAAGCTGATCGCCTGCAGAGTCGAATGGAAAGACGGCAAGATGAGCGAAGTGCCGAACTCGGAATTCGAGATGAAGGCGGACCTGGTCTTCCTGGCCATGGGTTTTGTTTCCCCAGTACAACAAGTTCTGGAAGCGTTCGGCGTCGACACGGATGCGCGCGGCAATGTCAAAGCGACAACAGACGGTGCCGGCTGCTACCAGACCTCGGTGGCCAAGGTGTTTGCCGCCGGCGACATGCGCCGTGGCCAGTCGCTGGTGGTGTGGGCCATCCGCGAAGGGCGCCAGTGCGCGCGCGCCGTCGATGAGTTCCTGATGGGGGCTTCCCTGCTGCCGCGCTAAAATTAACGAGCAATTGGTCGTTTTTTTGCCAGGGCCACGGCGCGGAATGCGGCGTGGCCCTTGTTATTTTTACTTGTCAAGTCAATAGCTGTGAACATCGCCGGACAGGGACGCGATGTGCGGGCCAAATTTCCACTACAATATCTGACTTTCGATTCATTAGTGTTGTATTCTTCCCCTTTACGGGGCTGTCCCGAGGGGTGTCTCAGCAGAGGTTGGCGTTTCTGCACTACAATACGCCATTAAAATAGTGAGTTTCGTCGTGCCAAATCTTGTTGAGATCCGTGATTTACACTTTGCCTATGGAGAACGTTCGATTTTATCGGGCCTTCAAATGGATTTCCCACGTGGAAAAGTTGTGGCCGTCATGGGTGGCTCCGGCAGTGGCAAGACGACCGTACTGCGCCTGATCGGCGGGCAGCTGCGTCCCAGTTCCGGTTCCGTGAATGTCGACGGCCAGATCGTGCATACGCTGGGAACCGACGAGCTATATCAACTGCGCCGCAAGATGGGCATGCTGTTCCAGCACGGTGCGTTGTTTACAGACTTGACGGCGTTCGAGAACGTGGCGTTCCCCCTGCGCGAACACACGGATTTGAATGAAGAGCTGATCCGCACCCTGGTGCTGATGAAGCTGCACGCCGTGGGACTGCGCAATGCGGCGCAATTGAAGCCGGCCGAGATCTCGGGCGGCATGGGCCGCCGCGTCGCGCTGGCGCGCGCCATCGCGCTCGACCCCGAACTGATCATGTACGACGAGCCGTTCGCCGGACTGGACCCGATTTCCATGGGCGTGACGGCGAATTTGATCCGCAATCTGAACGATGCGTTGGGTTCCACGTCTATCTTGGTATCGCACGATGTGAAGGAGTGTTTCGCCATCGCTGATTATGTCTATTTTCTGTCATCGGGCAAGATTGTGGCGCACGGCACGCCGGCCGAGATGGCCGTGTCGACGCATCCGTACGTCAAGCAGTTCGTCAATGCCGAGGCCGATGGCCCCGTACCGTTCCATTATCCGGGCAAGTCGCTGGCCGACGACCTGGGCTTGCAGGCGGGGGGCGGCCGATGATCGCGCGTTTCCTGGCGGCGATCGGAGCATGGTTGCGCAATTCGGTACAAGACCTCGGCTTTGCCGTGCGCTCGTTTTTCATCATCATCGCCTCGTCGGGCGGCCTGTGGCGCCGTCCGCGCTTGGTGATTGAGCAACTGTTTTTTATCGGTAACCGCTCGCTGGTGATTACCGCCGTCTCCGGCCTGTTTGTCGGCATGGTGCTGGGTTTGCAAGGCTATTACACCCTGACCACGTATGGCGCCGAGCAGTCGCTGGGCTTGCTGGTGGCGCTGTCGCTGACGCGCGAACTGGGCCCCGTCGTCACGGCGCTGCTGTTTGCCGGCCGCGCCGGCACCTCGCTGACGGCGGAAATCGGCCTGATGAAGGCGGGCGAGCAATTGTCGGCCATGGAAATGATGGCCGTGAACCCGATCCAGCGCGTGCTGGCGCCCCGTTTCTGGGCCGGCGTGATCGCCATGCCTATCCTGGGCGCCATCTTCACGGCCGTCGGCATCATCGGCAGCTACCTGGTCGGCGTGGTGCTGATCGGCGTTGATGAAGGCTCGTTCTGGTCGCAGATGCAGGGCGGCGTGGATGTCTGGAAAGAAGTGGGCAATGGCACCATCAAGAGCCTGGTGTTCGGTATTGCGGTGACCTTCATCGCGCTGTTCCAGGGGTACCAGGCACAGCCGACGCCGGAAGACGTGTCCGGCGCCACCACGCGCACGGTGGTCATTTCATCGTTGATGGTGTGGTGGCTCGATTTCATGATGACGGCGTTGATGTTTAGCAAGTAATTGCCAATCAGCGACAAAACAGCGGGCCTGGGCAAGATGTTGCGCAGGCGGCAGCAAGTAAAAATTATTTAGGATTGTTTATGCAACGTAAATCTTTGGATGTCTGGGTCGGCTTGTTCGTCTTGCTGGGTGTGGCGGCATTGATGTTTCTGGCGCTCAAGGCCGGCAATATGAGCTCGCTGTCTTTCAGCAAGACGTATACCATTAGTGCCAAGTTCGACAATATTGGCGGCCTCAAGCCGCAGGCGCCCGTCAAGGGTGCTGGCGTGGTGGTGGGGCGCGTGGCGGAGATCCGCTTTGACGACAAGACGTATCAGGCGCTGGTGAAACTCGACATCGAAGATGGCTACAAATTTCCGAAAGACAGCTCGGCCAAGATTTTGACGGCCGGTTTGCTGGGTGAGCAATATATCGGCCTGGAAGCAGGCGGCGATCTGGCGAACCTGGCGGAGGGCGACAAGATCGCCCGTACTCAATCGGCCACAGTGCTGGAAGACCTGATCAATCAGTTCATCTACAGCAAGGCAGCGGAAGGAAAGGACAGCAAATGAGCGAGTCGACCAAACAATCCCAAGGCAGCCTGGCGCGTATCGGCCTGGCCCTGGCCATCGCCGCCAGCGTGAGCGCTTGCGCCACCGGCACCAATCCGCGCGACCCGCTCGAGGGTTACAACCGCGCCATGTTCAAGTTCAACGACACCGTCGACCAGGTGGCCCTGAAACCGGTCGCCACGGCTTACAAGACCGTCACGCCATCGTTCGTGCAAACGGGCGTGGGCAATTTCTTCGGCAACTTGTCCGATGTGTGGAGCGCCGTAAACAACTTGCTGCAAGGCAAGGGTGAGGCGGGCTTGCAAGACGTCGTGCGCGTCAGCATGAACTCGACCTTCGGCATCTTCGGCCTGATCGACATCGCGTCGCAGGCGGGCATTCCGAAGCATAACGAAGACTTTGGCCAGACCCTGGGCTGGTATGGCGTCCAGCCTGGTCCGTACGTGATGCTGCCGCTGCTGGGCCCATCGACCGTGCGCGACACGGTGGCCCTGCCGCTCGATATCACGGGCGACCCATGGCGCTACAAGGAGCCTGTCTCGGTGCGCAATATCGGCACGGTGACGCGCGTGGTCGACAAGCGCGCCGCGCTGCTCGACGCGACCAACCTGATGGAAGCGGCCGCACTGGACCGTTATGAATTCATCCGCGACGGCTTCCTGCAGGCGCGCGAAAGCAAGGTGTTCGATGGCGATACGGACCGCCGCGACCGCAAAGTGCCAAAAAACGACACCAGCGATTACGAGCCGGCCTATGAGGCGCAACCGCAGCCTGTCCCAGCGGAAACACCGCCTGCGACGGCCGCGGCCGATGTGGCGCCGGCGGACCTCGTAACATCTGGTAGCAATACCGTGGCTTCCCAGGCTAGGCCTCAGGAGTAAACTGCGGTAAAGAAACACCACGGCTGCGATCGACGCCAGCCGGTGCATAGCAACACCATGAAAGGTAGAACCATGAAATTGATGAAACAACTGCTGGCGATGGCCACCATCGCCTTTGCCACCGCCGCCCAGGCCGCTCCCGCCGTGGAAGCGCCGGACGTCTTGGTCAAACGCATCAGCCAGGACGTGATCGAGACGGCCAAGAACGACAAGGCCATCCAGGCTGGCGATATCAAGCGCGTCACCGAATTGGTGGAAAGCAAGATCCTGCCGTACGTGGATTTCCAGCGCATGACGGCCCTGGCCGCCGGCCGCTTCTGGCGCGACGCCACGCCGGACCAGCAAAAGCAGCTGTCCAGCGAATTCCGCACCCTGCTGATCTACACGTATTCGGGCGCCTTGTCGCAGATCAAGAACGAAACCGTGGAATTCAAGCCGCTGCGCGCCGACCCGGCCGACACGGAAGTGGAAGTGCGCTCGCAGGTGAACGTGGCGCGCGGCGAACCCGTGCCCCTGAACTACCGCGTGGCGAAAACCCCGTCCGGCTGGAAGATCTATGACATCAACGTGCTGGGCGCGTGGCTGGTGGAAACGTACAAAAGCAGCTTCGCCAGCGAGATCAGCAAGGGCGGCATCGATGGCCTGATCAAGACCTTGCAGGCAAAAAACAAGGCCCTGGCCAGCCGTCCCGCTGCCAAAGCCAAATAATCGGCTATCATATAGCTCCTGACCCAGCTCCAGACCAGCGCAGCCCGACGCCATGCCCGACTCTCTCGACACCTTGCAGTCCCTGACTTCCCTGACCGTGCACAATGCCACTTCGGCATTGGAGCAGGGTCTGGACGCCATCCGCTCGGGTCAGACGAAGTTTGACTTGCGCAACGTCAAAGCCGTCGATTCGGCCGCCGTCTCCGTCATGCTGACGTGGCAGCGCGCCGCGCAGGATGCCGGCGGCGTGCTGGAGCTGAAAAACCTGCCGGACAACCTGAAAAACCTTACCAAGCTGTATGGCGTCTGCTCGCTCGTTTCGAGCACGTTGACGACCGACGACTGCGCCAGCACCGGCGGCCACGCCGAACGCAGCCCGTCCGACCTGCATCATCATTGATCCTGTCCCACTCCCCGCATCAGCAGTAGCTTTCAAGCCGGCAGGCCAGCAGCGCCGCCGGATTGATCTCCAAGTGTTCCACGAAGTTTCCAACTATAATTGACTGTTGCGCCACCCTCTGCGGAAGGGGCGCCCTGCACCGGCCAGCCGGCCAGCATTGCACCGGCAACTGGCGCATCACACCAGACGCATTACACTTGAAACAAGCACATGACCGCAATTCAAATAACGAATGTAGAAAAGAGCTATAAATCGCTCAAGGCGCTGGGCGGCGTGTCGCTGGCCATCGAAGAAGGCGAGTTTTTCGGCCTGCTCGGCCCGAACGGCGCCGGCAAGACCACCCTCATTTCCATCATCGCCGGCCTGATACGCCCCGACGCGGGCACCGTCAAGATCCATGGCCACGACGTGGTCACGGACTTCCGCAATGCGCGCCGCAACCTGGGCGTGGTGCCGCAGGAACTGGTATTCGACCCGTTTTTCACCGTGCGCGAAACCCTGCGCCTGCAGTCCGGCTATTTCGGCTTGCCGAACAACGACAAGTGGATCGACGAGGTCATGGAAAACCTCGACCTCACCGGCAAGGCCGACACGAACATGCGCGCCCTGTCCGGCGGCATGAAGCGCCGCGTGCTCGTGGCCCAGGCGCTGGTGCACAAGCCGCCCGTCATCGTGCTCGATGAGCCGACGGCCGGCGTCGACGTGGAACTGCGCCAGACGCTGTGGAAGTTCATCTCGCGCCTGAACCGCGAAGGCGGCCACACGGTCGTGCTGACCACGCACTACCTGGAAGAGGCGCAAGCCATGTGCCAGCGCGTGGCCATGCTGAAAACCGGCAAGGTGGTGGCGCTCGACACCATGTCGGCCCTGATCCGCCGCATCGCCGGCTCGCAGCTGCAGCTGCACCTCAAGAATGGCAGCCTGCCGGCCGACTTGCAGCACCTGGTGCTGCACCCGGAAGAACAACAGGCGCCGAACAAGTTCAGCCTGCGCGTCAACGAATACAGCGAAGTCGAAAAAATCCTCGCCCGCCTGCGCGAAGCCGGCGCCGAGATCGATGAAATGCAATTGCAACAAGCCGACCTGGAAGATATCTTCTTGCAGATCATGGATAAAGGTACCGTATGATTTCGACAGGATTTCGCACCCTCGTCTACAAAGAGACGCTGCGCTTCTGGAAAGTGGCGACGCAAACCGTGGCCGCGCCCGTGCTCACGTCGATGCTGTACCTGCTGGTGTTCGGCCATGTGCTCGACGGCCGCGTGGAGCCCACCCCCGGCGTCAGCTACACGGCCTTCCTGATTCCCGGCCTGGTGATGATGAGCGTGCTGCAAAACGCGTTCGCCAATTCCTCGTCCTCGCTGATCCAGTCCAAGATCACGGGCAACCTGGTGTTCGTGCTGCTCACGCCCCTGTCGCACTGGGAAATCTTCTCGGCGTATGTACTCGCTTCCGTCGCGCGCGGCCTGGCCGTGGGCTTTGGCGTGTTTGCCATCACGTGCTGGTTCGCCGACCTGTCGTTCGTCGCGCCGCTGTGGATCGTCGTCTTCGCCTTTTTGGGCGCCGCCATGCTGGGCACCATGGGTTTGATCGCCGGCATCTGGGCCGAGAAATTCGACCAGCTGGCCGCCTTCCAGAACTTCCTGATCATGCCGGCCACCTTCTTGTCGGGCGTGTTCTATTCGATCCACTCGCTGCCGCCGTTCTGGCAGACGGTATCGCATTTGAACCCCTTCTTTTACATGATCGACGGTTTCCGCTACGGCTTCTTCGGCGTGTCCGACGTCAGCCCGTGGCTCAGCGTGTCCATCGTCGCCGGCTTCCTCGTGATCCTGGCGCTGGCGTCGATCCGCCTGCTGAAGAGCGGCTATCGTTTGCGACATTGATTACGACACTCATTGCGCCGTTGATTGCGGCACATCACATCACTACATTATTCAATATCAAGGACTTATCGTGACCACCACTCCAGAACTGATCCACGGCTATCTGTCGGCCGGCCTCGAATGCACGCACCTCGAAGTGGAGGGCGATGGCCAGCACTTCCAGGCCGTGATCGTTTCGCCCGCGTTTGCCGGCAAGCGCCTGATCCAGCGCCACCAGATCGTCTACGCGGCGCTGGGCGACCGCATGCGCGAAGAAATCCACGCGCTGTCGATGAAAACCCTGACACCTGAAGAATTCCAAGGATAAGCACATGGACAAGCTCCTCATCAACGGCGGCAACCGCCTGAACGGCGACATCGCCATCTCCGGCGCGAAAAACGCCGCCCTGCCGATCCTGTGCGCCGGCCTGCTGACCGCGGGCGACCTGGACCTGACGAACGTGCCGCACCTGCACGACGTGACCACCATGTTGAAGCTGCTGGGCCAGACGGGCCTGAAAGTGCAGCAGGACGGCGACCGCGTTGTTCTCAACGGCAGCGCCATCGACACGCTGGAAGCGCCGTATGAACTGGTGAAAACCATGCGCGCCTCGATCCTCGTGCTGGGCCCCCTGCTGGCGCGCTTCGGCGAAGCCAAGGTGTCGCTGCCGGGCGGCTGCGCCATCGGTTCGCGCCCCGTCGACCAGCATATCAAGGGCCTCGAAGCGCTGGGCGCCGAGATCCGCATCGAAGCGGGCTACATCTACGCCAAGTGCGCCAAGCTGAAAGGCGCGCGCATCGTCACCGACATGATCACCGTCACCGGCACCGAGAACCTGCTGATGGCAGCGACCCTGGCCGAAGGCGAGACCATCCTGGAAAACGCCGCCTGCGAACCGGAAGTGACCGACCTGGCCCACCTGCTGGTGGCCATGGGCGCGAAGATCGACGGCATCGGCACCAGCCGCCTGGTGATCCAGGGCGTCGATGCCCTGCACGGCGCTTCGCACGCGGTGATCGCCGACCGTATCGAAACGGGCACCTTCCTGTGCGCCGTGGCGGCCACCGGCGGCGATATCACCCTGCGCAACGTGCGCACCGATATCCTCGACGCGGCGCTCGACAAGCTGCGCGCCATGGGCCTGACGATGACCTTCGGCGCCGACTGGATCCGCGCCGAGATGTCGGCCCGTCCGAACCCCGTCAGCTTCCGCACCACGGAATATCCGGGCTTCCCGACCGACATGCAGGCGCAGTTCATGGCCGTCAACACCATCGCCAATGGCGCCAGCCGCGTCACCGAGACGATTTTCGAGAACCGCTTCATGCACGTGCAGGAAATGAACCGCCTGGGCGCCGACATCACCATCGAGGGCAACACGGCCATCATCGCCGGCGTCAAGCAGCTGCGCGGCGCGCCCGTGATGGCGACCGACCTGCGCGCCTCGGCGTCGCTGGTGATCGCGGCCCTGGCTGCCGATGGCGAAACCCTGATCGACCGCATCTATCACCTCGACCGCGGCTACGACCGCATGGAAGTGAAATTGTCGGCCGTCGGCGCGAACATCGTACGCATTAAATAACAAGGAACGAGCATGAACGGATCGAACACGGGCGACAATTCGCAGCTGATACTGGCGCTCTCGAAAGGCCGCATTTTTGAGGACACCATGCCGCTGCTGGAAGCGGCCGGCATCAAGGTGCTGGAAAACCCGGAGACCTCGCGCAAGCTGATTTTGGCCACCAACGATCCGAACGTGCGCGTCATCATCGTGCGCGCCAGCGATGTGCCGACCTACGTGCAGTACGGCGCGGCCGATTTCGGCGTGGCGGGCAAGGATGTCTTGCTGGAACACGGCGGCGAAGGCCTGTACCAGCCGATCGACCTGAATATCGCCTCTTGCCGCATGTCGGTGGCGGTGCAGGCCGGTTTTGACTACGAAAAGGCCGTGCACCAGGGCGCGCGCCTGCGCGTGGCCACCAAGTTCGTGCACACGGCGCGCGAGCATTTCGCCGCCAAGGGCGTGCACGTCGACCTGATCAAGCTGTATGGCTCGATGGAGCTGGCGCCCCTGGTCGGCCTGTCGGACGCCATCGTCGACCTGGTCAGCACGGGCAGCACTTTGCGCGCGAACAACCTCGTCGAGGTCGAGCACATCATGGAAATTTCGTCGCGCCTGGTGGTCAACCAGGCTGCGCTCAAGCTCAAGCGCGAGCGCTTGCAGCCGATCATCGAGGCGTTTGAACGCGCTTCGCAAGCCTAGATACCTTCAGTAGCAGAAAGCCGATTATGCCGATACAGATACGCAAGCTCGATTCAAGCCAGGATGGTTTCCAACAATCGCTCGATACGCTGCTGGCGTTCGAGGCGGGCACCGATGCAGCGATTGAAACGTCGGTCGCAAAAATCCTGGCCGATGTGAAAACGCGCGGCGACGCCGCCGTACTGGAATACACCAACCGTTTCGACCGCATCCCGCATGGCGGCGCGGCGGAAATGGCGGCGTTTGATATTTCGCAAGCCGAATTGCAGGCAGCCTTGAACGGCTTGCCGTCGGCCCAGCGCGAGGCGCTGCAGATCGCCGCGCAGCGCATCCGCGCCTTCCACGAACGCCAGCGCGAGGAATTGCGCGGCTTTACCTACACCGAGCCCGATGGCACGGTGCTGGGCCAGAAGATCACGCCGCTGGACCGGGTCGGCATATACGTCCCGGGCGGCAAGGCCGCCTACCCGTCGTCCGTGCTGATGAACGCCATTCCCGCGCACGTGGCGGGCGTGGGCGAAATCATCATGGTCGTGCCGACGCCCGATGGCGTGAAGAACCAGATGGTGCTGGCCGCCGCCGCGATTGCCGGCGTGACGCGCGTGATCACCATCGGCGGCGCGCAAGCCGTCGGCGCGCTGGCCTACGGCACGCAGACGATTGCCGCCGTGGACAAGATCGTTGGTCCCGGCAACGCCTACGTGGCCGCCGCCAAGCGCCGCGTGTTCGGCATCGTCGGCATCGACATGATCGCCGGACCGTCGGAAATCCTCGTGCTGTGCGACGGCACGACGGACCCGGACTGGGTCGCGATGGACCTGTTTTCGCAGGCCGAGCACGACGAACTGGCGCAAGCGATCCTGCTGTGCCCCGACGCGGACTACATCGCGCAAGTCGAGGAGAGCATCGCCAAGCTGCTGCCGACGATGCCGCGCCAGGCCACCATCAGTACCTCGCTGGCCGACCGCGGCGCGCTGATCAAGGTGCGCAGCATGGCAGAAGCGTGCGAGATCGCCAATGCCATCGCCGCGGAACACCTGGAAATCTCGGCGGAAAACCCGCAGCAGTGGGCAGAGCAGATCCGCCACGCGGGCGCCATGTTCCTGGGCCGCTTTTCGTCCGAATCGCTGGGCGACTATTGCTGCGGCCCCAATCACGTGCTGCCGACCTCGCGCACGGCGCGCTTTTCGTCGCCGCTGGGCGTGTACGACTTCCAGAAGCGCTCGTCCATCATCCACGTCAGTGAAGCGGGCGCGCAAACCCTGGGCCGCGTCGCCGCCACCCTGGCGTATGGCGAAGGCTTGCAGGCGCACGCGCGCAGCGCCGAACTGCGTCTGAAGCCGCAGCCATGACGAATATGGCGGAGCAGCCGGACTGGGTCAACCGGGTCTATTGCGAAGATGCGCTGGCGGGGCTGGCGCGCATTCCCGATGGCTCGGTGGACCTGATCCTGACGGATCCGCCGTACAACCTGGGCAAGGATTACGGCAATGCCTCGGACCAGCAGTCGGTGGCCGACTACCTGCGCTGGACGGAGCAGTGGATCGATGCGGCGCTGCCCAAGCTGAAAGCCAACGGCAGTCTGTATATCTTCCTGACCTGGCGCTATTCGCCGGAGATCTTCGTCATGCTGAAACAGCGCATGGCGATGATGAATGAAATCATCTGGGACCGCCGCGTGCCGTCCATGGGCGGCAGCGTGCGCAGCTTTTCATCGGTGCACGACACCATCGGCTTCTTCGTCAAGCGCAAGGATTACTACTTCGACCTTGACGCGGTGCGCATCGCCTACGACGCGGCCACCAAGAAAGCCCGTTCGCGCTCGATCTTCATCGGCGCCAAATGGCTGGAAGTGGGCTACAACCCGAAAGACTTGTGGAGCGTGTCGCGCCTGCACAAGGAACACCCGGAACGGGCCGACCACCCGACGCAAAAGCCGCTCGAAATCATCGAGCGCATGCTCAAGGCTTCGTGCCCGCCCGGCGGCGTGGTGCTCGACCTGTTCATGGGCAGCGGCACCACGGCCCTGGCGGCGAAGCGCTGCGGGCGCGATTTCGTCGGCTTTGAGCTGAATCCCGATTACTGCGCCATCATCGAACAGCGATTGGCGGCGCTGGCGCAGGAGCTGGCCGAACCGGCCGTGCCGAAGGCGGAAAAGAAGGCGCCGGCCAAGCGCCGCGCCGCCGCCGCCGTGCCCAAGGCCGCCAAGGCGGCCAGTAAAAAACCGGCTGCCGTGAAAAAACCGCCCGCCGCGAAAAAAGCGCCGGCCCGCAAGGCGCGCAGCGCCGCCGTGCCGGAAGACGTCGTCATTTAGTCTCCATTTAATTCCATCAGGAGTGTTTGCAGCATGTCTTTCCTCGATCAGTTAATCAGCAACACCGTGCGGTCCGATGTGCGGGCCGTCAAAAGCTATCAGGTAGCCGATGCCAGCGGTTACATCAAACTCGATGCGATGGAAAATCCGTATCCGCTGCCGGCGCAGCTGCGCGAAGAGCTGGGCGCGCGCCTGGCCGGCGTGGCGCTGAACCGCTATCCGCCGTCGTACGCCAGCCTGCAGGCGGCCATCTGCGCCAAGCTGGGCGTGCCCGCCGGCTTCGACGTCATACTGGGCAACGGCTCCGATGAGCTCATTTCCATCCTGGCCATGGCGTGCGCCCACCAGGAGCCGGGCAAGCGCGCCGTGCTGCTGGCGCCCGTGCCGGCCTTCGTCATGTATGCGCGCTCGGCGCAGTTCGCCGGCATGGATTTCGTCGGCGTGCCCTTGAAGAGTGATTTCAGCCTGGACATGGACGCCATGCTGGCGGCCATCGAACAGCATCGCCCGGCGCTGGTATTCCTCGCCTATCCGAACAACCCGACGGGCAACCTGTTTGCCAGCGCCGACATCGAACGCATCCTGGCCGCCCTGGGCGACACGGGCATCGCCGTCGTCGACGAAGCGTACGAGCCGTTCGCGCAGCACAGCTTCATGGGCCGCCTGCCCGAGTTCGAGAACCTGGTGGTGATGCGCACCGTGTCGAAACTGGGCCTGGCCGGCATCCGCCTCGGCTACATGTCGGCCGCGCCGGCCCTGCTGGCGCAATTTGAAAAAGTGCGCCCGCCGTATAACGTGAATGTGCTGACGCAGACAGCGGCCGAATTCGCGCTCGACCACCTCGATGTGTTGAATGCCCAGGCGGATCTGCTCAACAGCGCGCGCGATACGCTGGCGCTGCGCCTGGCGGAGCTGCCGGGCGTGACCGTGTTTCCCTCGAAGGCAAATTTTCTTCTGATTCGTGTGGCTGATTCCGACGATGTTTGCGCAAAACTGCTTGCCCGCAGGGTTTTAATTAAAAATATGAGTAAAATGCATGCTGCGCTGGCCAATTGCCTGCGCATCAGCGTCAGCACCCCGGAAGAGAATTCCCTTTTTTACGATGCCTTCAAGGCATCCCTCGTTTAGCCTATCGCCAGAGCCTCCCATGAACCGCACCGCAGAAATCACGCGCAACACCAATGAGACGCAAGTTCGCGTCGCCCTCAACCTCGATGGCACGGGCCAGCAAAAGCTCAATACCGGCGTGCCCTTCCTCGACCATATGCTGGATCAGATCGCCCGCCACGGCTTGATCGACCTGGATATCGAAGCGACGGGCGACGTGCATATCGACAACCACCATACGGTGGAAGACGTGGGCATCACCCTGGGCATGGCCGTGGCCAAGGCTATCGGCGACAAGAAGGGCATCCGCCGCTACGGTCATGCGTACGTGCCGCTGGACGAGGCGCTGTCGCGCGTGGTGCTCGATTTTTCGGGCCGCCCGGGCATCGAATACCACATCCCGTTTACGCGCGCCATGATCGCCGGCTTCGACGTCGACCTGACGCTGGAATTTTTCCGCGGCTTCGTCAACCATGCGGGCGTGACATTGCATATCGACAACTTGCGCGGTACGAATGCCCACCATCAATGCGAAACCGTGTTCAAGGCCTTTGGCCGCGCGCTGCGCATGGCTGCCGAGCTCGACGAGCGCGCGGCCGGCATCATTCCATCGACCAAGGGCAGCCTGTAAGCGCCGCTCTCGCTATATTGTAGATTCCGGGATCAAACATGAATAAAATTGTGGTGGTGGATTACGGCATGGGCAATCTGCGCTCGGTGGCGCAGGCCCTGCGCGCCGTGGCGCCGGAAGCCGACGTGCGCATTTCCGGATTGGCGCAAGACATCGACAGCGCCGACCGCATCGTCTTGCCGGGCCAGGGCGCCATGCCCGACTGCATGCGCAGCCTGCGCGAATCGGGCGTGCTCGAGGCGCTGCTGCGCGCCGCGGACAGCAAGCCCGTGCTGGGCGTGTGCATCGGCGAGCAAATGTTGTTCGACGGCAGCGAAGAGGGCGATGCGGCCGGTTTGGGCTTGCTGCCAGGCAAAGTCGTGCGCTTCCAGCTCGACGGCCAGGTGCAGGAAGACGGCTCGCGCTTCAAGGTGCCGCAAATGGGCTGGAACCAAGTGCGGCAAACGGCGTCCCATGTCATGTGGGATGGTATCGCCGACAACGCCTATTTTTACTTTGTGCACAGCTATTTTGCTCAACCTCAAGAAGCGGCGCACACGGTGGGCGAGACTGTCTATGGCGCGCCGTTTGCTTGTGCCGTCGCCCGTGATAATATTTTCGCGACACAGTTTCACCCTGAAAAAAGCGCTGCCGCTGGTTTGCAGCTGTACAAGAACTTCGTTCACTGGCAACCTTAACGTTAGCTATCCGGCTTTTTTTCCGCCTCTCACTCACTCTAAATCACACTGACCATGCTGCTCATTCCCGCCATCGACCTGAAAGACGGTCACTGCGTACGCCTGAAACAAGGCGATATGGAACTTGCCACCGTATTTTCCGAAGACCCGGCCGAGATGGCCCGCCATTGGCTGATGCAAGGCGCGCGCCGGCTGCACCTGGTCGACCTGAACGGCGCCTTTGCCGGCAAGCCGAAGAACGAAGGCGCCGTGAAGGCCATCCTGAAGGCCGTGCAAGATTTCGCCGTGGAAAATGACATCGAGGAAATCCCCGTGCAGCTGGGCGGCGGCATCCGCGACCTCGACACCATCGAGCGCTACCTCGACGCCGGCATCACCTACATCATCATCGGCACGGCGGCCGTGAAGAGCCCCGGCTTCCTGCACGACGCCTGCGGCGCCTTCCCGGGCCACATCATCGTCGGCCTCGATGCCAAAGATGGCAAAGTGGCAACGGATGGCTGGAGCAAGATGTCGGGCCACGAAGTGATCGACCTGGCGAAAAAATTCGAAGCCTACGGCGTTGAATCGATCATCTACACGGACATCGGCCGCGACGGCATGATGGGCGGCATCAATATCGAGGCCACCGTCAATCTGGCGCAAGCCGTCAAGATCCCCGTCATCGCTTCGGGCGGCCTGCACAATATCGGCGACGTGGAAGCGCTGTGCGCGGTCCAGGCCGAAGGCATCGAAGGCGTGATCTGCGGCCGTTCCATCTATGAAGGCACGATCGACCTGGCGCAGGCGCAGGAACGCGCCGACGAACTGACCGACGCCGCCGTTTAAGCCAGCCCGGCCGGGGTGTGCGCGTGCACGCCCTGGCCTGGCGACAATCTGGATACCATCATGCTTGCAAAACGTATCATCCCCTGCCTGGACGTGACCAATGGCCGCGTTGTCAAAGGCGTCAATTTCACGGAATTGCGCGACGCCGGCGACCCGGTGGAAATTGCCCGCCGTTATGACGAGCAGGGCGCCGATGAAATCACCTTCCTCGACATTACCGCCTCGAGCGACAACCGCGGCCTGATCTTCGACATCATCGAAGCCGTGGCGTCGCAAGTGTTCATTCCGCTGACCGTGGGCGGCGGCGTGCGCGTGGTGGAAGACGTACGCCGGCTGCTCAACGCGGGCGCCGACAAGGTCAGCATCAACACCTCGGCCGTGACGAATCCCCAACTCGTGTACGAGGCGTCGCAAAAGCATGGCTCGCAGTGCATCGTCGTCGCCATCGACGCCAAGCAAGTGTTGCCCGGTAAGTGGGAAGTGTTTACCCATGGCGGACGCACTGCCACGGGCCTGGACGCCTTTGACTGGGCGCGTAAAATGGAAAGCCTGGGCGCCGGCGAAATCTTGCTCACCAGCATGGACCGCGACGGCACCAAGGTGGGCTTCGACCTGGGCCTGACGCGCGGCGTGTCCGACGCCGTCAGCATCCCCGTCATCGCTTCGGGAGGCGTGGGCGGCTTGCAAGACCTGGTCGATGGCATCAAGGTGGGCCGCGCGGACGCCGTGTTGGCCGCCAGCATCTTCCACTATGGCCAGCACACGGTGCAGGAAGCCAAGCAGTTCATGGCGCAGCAGGGCATTCCCATGCGCCTGGCGTAAATAAAATAGTACCCGGGATACAGAACATGCAAAACGGAACCATCGTAGCAAGCAATGCCAAGTGGCTGAAAAAGGTCAAATGGGACGAGCACGGCCTGGTGCCCGTGATCGCGCAGGAAGCGGGCAGCAACGACGTGCTGATGTTCGCCTGGATGAACCGCGACGCGCTGGCGCGCACGGTGGAACTGGGCGAAGCCGTGTACTGGAGCCGTTCGCGCAAGAAACTGTGGCACAAGGGCGAAGAGTCCGGCCACACGCAAAAGGTGCTGGAAATCCGCCTCGATTGCGACGAAGACGTGGTCTTGCTGAAAATCGAACAAGCCGGCGGCATCGCCTGCCATACGGGCCGCCATTCGTGCTTCTTCCAGAAATTCGAAGGCGACGAAAAAACGGGCGAATGGCAAGTCACCGACCCCGTCCTGAAAGACCCCGAGACGATTTACGCGGAAAGCAAGAGCAAATGAGTGAAACGTTAAAACGCCTGGCCGCCGTGATCGAATCGCGCAAGCTGGCCAACGGCGGCGACCCCGCCACCTCCTATGTCGCGCGCCTGTTTGCCAAGGGCGATGACGCCATCCTGAAAAAAATCGGCGAAGAAGCGACGGAAACGGTGATGGCCGCCAAGGATGCGCGTCGCGACAACGACCCGTCGAAGGTCTTGTACGAATGCGCCGACCTGTGGTTTCACAGCTTGGTGATGCTGGCGCAGTTCGACCTGACGCCGCAGCAGGTGCTCGACGAGCTGGCGCGCCGCGAAGGCTTGTCCGGCCTGGAAGAAAAGGCGGCACGCAAGGATGAGCTGCGCGACGCCGGCGAAACAGACAAACATTGATCTATTGGAGCGTGCGTGGATAACTGTATTTTTTGCAAGATTGCTGCAAAACAAATTCCCTCGACCATCGTGTATGAAGACGAGGACTTGCTGGCCTTCAAGGACATCAACCCGGCCGCCCCCGTGCATTTGCTGTTGATCCCGAAGCGCCACGTGGCCAGCCTGTCCGACTGCGATGACAGCCATACGGAGATGCTGGGCAAGCTGCTGCGTCTGGCGCCGAAGCTTGCTGCCGAGTTCGGCTGCGCCGTCACGTATGACGCCGATGGTGCGCCTGCCGGGGGCTTCAAGACCATGATCAACAGCGGCCCGAACGGCGGGCAAGAGGTGTATCACCTGCACATGCATGTGTACGGCGGTCCCCGCCCCTGGCGCGGTCAACACTGATTTCGCTGCGCGCCGGGTTCGCGTGTATACTACCGGCATTGGTCGACGCTATTCGGGCACCGTCCCGCAAGGAGAATGTGATGGGTTCATTGAGTATTTGGCACTGGGTGATCGTTCTGGTCATTGTGATGCTGGTCTTCGGCACCAAGAAACTGGGCAATATCGGCGGTGATATCGGCAAGGCCGTCAAAGGCTTCAAGGATGGCGTCAAGGGCGAAGATGACGCCCCGGCAGCCAATACCCCTCCTGCTGCGCCATCGCAAGTGGCCGACAAAAGCACCATCGACGTCGAAACGAAAGAGAAAAGCAAGTTCTGATAGCGTGGCGGGGCGCTTGCCTCGTCCGGTAACAGCCCTTGTCCGCTTATGATCGATCTCGGTCTCTCTAAAATCGCCATCATCGGCGTGGTTGCGTTGATAGTCATCGGCCCTGAAAAGTTGCCGAGAGTGGCGCGCATGGCCGGTACCCTGTATGGCCGCGCGCAACGCTATCTGAACCAGGTGAAATCCGAAGTCTCGCGCGAAATTGAAATGGAAGAGCTGAAAAACCTGCAGAAGGAAGTGCAGGATGCGGCCCATTCCGTCAAGCAAAGCGTGGAGAAATCCATGCATGGCGTGGAAAACTCGATCTCCGGCAACCTGGCCGAGGTGGAAAGCGCCTGGCGCGGCGATGCCAGTGCGTATGAGGGGCAGCACGACGCCCATGAAGCCATGCTGCGCGCCACCAACGATGACCTGGCCCGCAAGGCGCGCGAATTCCGCCGCAAGAAGCTGGTGCGCAATTCCGCCATCCCCGGCTGGTACAAGCAGCGCCATGGCGGCAAGCTGCACGTGCAGTCGGCGGCCGCCCGCGTGGCGCGCTTTCGTCCGCGCGCCAGCTCCTCCTCCTTTTACTCATGAGTAGCAAATCTCCGGTGGAAGAAACCTTTATCTCGCATCTGGTCGAGCTGCGCAACCGCCTGGTCAAGGCCTCGATCGGTATCGCCGTCGTCTGCGCCGTGCTGTTTTACTGGCCCGGGCCTTCGCATATCTACGATTTTATTGCGGCACCGATGATCGCCTCGCTGCCGGCCGGCTCGAAAATGATCGCCACCGGCGTCATTTCACCGTTCCTGGTGCCGATGAAAGTGACGCTGGTGATCGCCTTCATCGTCGCCTTGCCCTGGGTGCTGTACCAGATGTGGGCGTTTATCGCCCCCGGCCTGTACACGCATGAAAAGCGCCTGATCGCGCCGCTGGTCATTTCGTCGTCCCTGCTGTTCATGGCCGGCGTGGCCTTCTGCTATTTCTTTGTGTTTGGCCGCGTGTTCCACTTCATCAGCGATTTTTCGCCCTCGTCGATCGCCGTCACGCCCGATATCGAAAACTACCTCGATTTCGTCATGTCGATGTGCCTGGCCTTTGGCGCCACCTTCGAAGTGCCCGTGGTGGTGGTGATCCTCGTGCGCATGGGCTTGGTTACTATCGCGAAACTCAAGGAAGTGCGTCCCTACATCATCGTCGGCGCCTTCGTGATCGCCGCCATCGTCACGCCGCCGGACGTGGTCAGCCAGTTCTCGCTGGCCATCCCGATGTGCCTGCTGTTCGAGCTGGGCCTGCTGGTGGCGCCCATCTTCGTCAGGGCTACCCAGGCGCCGGAAGAGGCGTCCTAGACGCAAGCTGACACGTGCAAGATACGCAGGCAAAAGCCGCTGACCTCCTTCCGGAGCAGCGGCTTTTTCATGGTTGCGCAAGTGAGTGCGTGCTTACTGCAGCATCAGCTTGCTGAGGATGCCCAGGTTGAGCAAGATCAGGGTGCTCATCATCCAGTACACGTGTTTCATGTCGGCGCCATGGCGCAAGTCCATGCGTTCCAGGCGGGCGTCGAATTTTTGCTCCAGTGCATCTATTCTGGTATCGAATTTCAGTTCCAGCGCATCCACTCTGGTATCGACCTTTTGCGCCACCAGCTTGATTTCCCCCAGCAGATTGCGCTCCATCGCCGCCAGCTCGCCATGCACGACCACGGCCGAACCCAGTACTTCACCCAGCGCCGTCGCATGCGCTTCCGCCTGTTGCGTGGGCACGCCGGCCGAGGTGAGGCGTTTGGCGTAATCGAGGGTGTCGAACTGGATGGGCATATGCATGGACGCTCCTGTATCCAGCCTAGCAGGAAAATCGGCAATTGCCAGTGAGGAGTGCGATGGCGCCTGCCTTCCCATCAGCTTAATGGACAGGCGCTCCAGTGGTTTGCGGCGGCGCAAGCGCATGCAAAAAGGGTGCCGCGGCGCCCTTTGCAAGCTGACGGCGAGCGCCAGTTAATTCATCAATTCCTTGATGACTTTCACGGGTGCGCTGCCGTAGCTGAGGAATTGCTCATGGAAATCCTTCAGCACGAATTTGTTGCCCAGCGCTTGCTTGCGCTGTTCGCGCAAGTCCATGATTTCGCTGTAGCCGCTGAAATAGCTGGTCAGTTGCACCGAGCTCAGCTGCACGCGGCGCCATTTTTCCTTGGCTTCACGCTGGGTCTGGAAGGCCTGGCGCGTCAGCAGGTCGAGCGCCTGCGCTTCCGTCATGCCCAGCACGTGGACGCTGTAGTCGAGAATGGTATTGGTGACGCTGCGCAAGTTCCACTTCGAATACATCAACCACATTTCCGGCGCGTTATTGCCATAGCCGGACTCGAGCATCATGCGTTCGCCATACACGGCCCAGCCTTCGATCATGGCGCCATTGCCGAAGATGGACTTGACCAGCGACGGCGACTTGTTGGCGTACACGAGCTGCGTGTAGTGGCCGGGGATGGCTTCGTGGATATTCAGGATCTGCAAGATCCAGTGGTTGTATTCGCGCAAGCTGCTTTCCGCCTGTTCCGGCGTTTCGCCGTCGAGCGGCGTCACGTTGTAATAGGTGCGGTCTTGCGGGCGATACGGGCCGGGCGCTTCGATGCTGGCGCCGGCCACGCCGCGCTGGTAGGCGGGCGTTTCGCGCACGACCAGGGGCTTTTTCGGGTCCATCGTCAGCAGGTTGTGGCTGGTCACCCATTCCTGCAGTTCGGGAATCTGGCGGCGGATTTCCGGCACGAAATCGGCAGGCGCCACGTGGTTGCTGGACAGCTTGTCGATCACCATGCCGATCTTTGCCGTGCGGTCCGCCGGCTTGGCCGTGGCGCCCATGGTTTTCACCCACAGCTCGTCGGACAGGCTATCCATGTGCTCGAGCAGCTTTTCGCGCGCGGCCAGGGCTTTCTGGTACATCTGCTCGGCGCTCACGCTGGCCTGGATATCGTAGGCGAATTTCTGCTCATACAACTCCTTGCCGATGCGGAAGGAGCGCGCGTTGCCGTTCTGCGCCAGCGCGGCATCCTGTTCCGTCAGCCACGCGGCGTAGCCTTGCACGGCCGTGCGGGCCGCGGCGATGCGGACGGTGTACAGCTGTTTTTCCACCGGCGTCAGGATGGAGCCCTGTGCCGTCTTGTTCAGGTCGTCAAGCACGCTGAGCACGCCGGCGCTCTGGGCGATGGCCAGCTGCGTGTGTTCGCGCGTGGGGTGATTGATACTGGCGCGCGCGGCCGCATAGTATTGCGGCACGGTGGCGATGCGCTTGAGCAAGGTGCGCAGGCGCTGCGGCTGGGCCGCGTATTCCGTGTTCAGGATGAAGTCGATGGAACCGGCCACGTTGTATTGGGCGGGATTCCATTCGAATTCGCGGAAGGTGGTCAGATACCAGCGGTCCGATTGCAGTTTATTCGTCAGCAAGGCCAGGTCGGTACGTTGCTTGTCCGACATTTTGCTCGCATTCAGCTTGCCGAATTTACCCAGCCATTCTTCGATGAAGGCCAGTTGCTTCTGGCGGCTGGCCGCGTCGGGAATGCTCAGGTTGGCGGCGCCATCGTATTTGCCGACCGAAATCGCGCTTTCCGGGTCCAGGCGCCACAGGGCCGTGAGGAACTGGCCGCTGAGGTTATTCATGGAGCGGTCGCTGCTGTTCTCGCTGGCGACGGCCGCTACCGTGGCTGCCGTGGCGGCGCTGACGACGGCCGCTTTCTTGCCGACGGTTTTCTTCTTGCTGCTGCTGGTGCTGGCCTTGCCTTGCTTCTGCGGCTTCTTGGCGGCGCTGGCCGGTGTCAGGGTAAAGGCCATCATCAATGCGGCGAGCGCAACTTTATTTTTTATCAGCATAGTTTATCTCTTGAATATTTTGCTGTTTGTCCTGATCAGAAAATAATAAACTGATAATATAAGTAACAAACAACTATTGAAAGGTTGGCCTTGCTTGCCTGGGCGGCCCAAAGATTAGCATTAATTGCCGCCGCTGCGCAGTTTTTTGCGCCGGGAGCGCGCGGCGCTAGACCACGATGGCGCTGCCGTGCAGCAATTCCTGGTGGCGCGCATTGATGGCCGCCACGGCATCCTTGCCGCGCGCCATGCCGGTGGCGTGGATTTCCGTTTCCTGCGTGTAGCGCTGGCTGACTCGTACCGTATAGGACTGGAACAGCCAGCTCCAGAAGTTCGTTTCATAGACGGCTTCATCCATGTCGCGCCATTTGACGCCCGTCAGTTTCTTTTTCCACGGCAAGATGCCGGACGCCAGCCAGACGCCCGCCTCGTCGTAGTACAGCTGATAGCTGCGGATGGTCAGCAGGCGGTAGCCGACGATCAGGGCCGAGCCGATCAGCACGACGAAGGCGGCGCGCGCGTTGTACTTGAAGGCCAGCGGCAGGGCGGCGAAAAACAGCAGCACGGCGATGAGGAAGGTGCTGACGTAGGCGGTCCAGGATTTGCCGCATAAAAAGGTGGCGCGCTGGCCGGCGCTGGTGGCGATATAGTCGGTCATGGCGTGGCATCAAAACAGGGAAAAACGATCATCGCATGGAACGCGGTGGCGCCGCTCATTTTTTCAATCTCATTGCTTCAACCCCTCTTGCAGCATGCCCAACATGTCATTGGCCGACATGCGCGCGGCCGCGTCGCTGCCTTCCAGCAGGCTGTCGGCCAGGTCGCGCTTGTGCTGATGCAATTCGACGATGCCTTCCTCGATCGTGTGCTTCGCCACCAGCCGGTAAATGGTGACGGGGCGCAATTGCCCCATGCGGTGGGCGCGGTCCGACGCCTGGTCTTCCACGGCCGGGTTCCACCACGGGTCCATGTGGATCACGTAATCGGCCGCCGTCAAATTGATGCCCATGCCGCCCGCCTTCAGGCTGATGAGGAAAACGTCGCCCTCGCCCGCCTGGAAGGCGTCGACGCGGCGCTTGCGTTCCTGCATGGGCGTGCTGCCATCGAGATACTGGTAACTGACGCCATGCTGCTCCAGGTGCTGGCGGATCAGGGTCAAATGGTCGACGAACTGGCTGAAGACGAGCACCTTGTGGCGGTTTTCCAGCAAACCCGACAACAACTGGGCGAACGCCGCCAGCTTGCTGCTGGCCAGGCCCAGCTCGGGCGCCACCAGTTGCGGATTGCAGCAGGCGCGGCGCAGCTTCATGATCTCGGCCAGGATCTGGATGGCCTTTTTCGACGCCGGCCCTTCCACCATGGCCAGCTTTTCCAGCGCTTCGCGGCGCAGGGATTCGTACAGCGCCGTTTCCTGCGGCGACAATTCCACTTCCAGCACGATTTCCGTGCGCGACGGCAATTCCGACAGCACTTGCGTCTTCGTGCGGCGCAGGATGAATGGCGCGATCAAGCGGCGCAGCCGCAGGCGCGCGCCGGCCGCTGCCCGCTTGTCTTGATCTTTCTCAATGGGACCGGCGAAGCGCAAATTAAACTGGTCGAGGGTGCCCAGCAAACCGGGGTTGATGAAGCGGAACAGGTTCCACAATTCACCAAGGTGGTTTTCCAGTGGCGTGCCGCTGGCCACCATGCGGAAGTCCCCCTGCAGGGCCATCACGGCTTGCGAGCGCTTGGTGGCGCCATTCTTGATGGCTTGCGCTTCGTCGAGCACGATCGTATGCCAGCGCACGCCGGCAAACAGCGCCGCTTCCTGCTGCAGCAAGCCATAGCTGGCCACCACCACGTCGAACGGCTGCAAGGTATCGAGCATGTCGGCGCGGTCGCCGCTGCCGAACAGCTTGATGTTCAAGGTGGGCGCGAAGCGCTGCGCCTCGCTGATCCAGTTCATGCATACGGATGTGGGGGCGACGACGAGAGTGGGGCCGTGCGGCGCGCGCGCCAGGATCAGCGCCAGCGCCTGCAAGGTCTTGCCGAGTCCCATGTCGTCGGCCAGGCAGGCGCCAACGCCCCAGTGCGCCAAGCGCGCCAGCCAGTTAAAACCGGCCAGCTGGTAGTCGCGCAAGTCCGCCTGCAAGGTGCTGGGCAGTTGCGGCTGATAGTCGTCGAGGGCGCGCAGGCGCAGCAAGTGTTCGCGCCACAGTTTGTCGGCCTTCACGCCGCCCGCATCGTTGGCCAGCTCTTCCAGCGCGAAGGCGGCCAGCGGGTGGATGTGTACGCCGTCGGCATGTGCTTCGCCATACGCGGCCAGTTCCGACAGGCGGCGGTGCAATTCGTCGCTGAGGGCGAGGAACTGGTTGTCGCCCAGGGCCACGAAGCGGCTTTTATTGTTCTGCATCAAGTCCAGCAGGGCGCGCAAATCCATCACCTTGTCTTCGTCGATCTGCACTTCGCCGCTGGCGGCAAACCAGTCTTTCTCGCTCTTGATATTCAGGCGCATCTGGCCGCTGTCGATGCGTTTCGACACGCGCATGGTTTCGCCTTCGGGCCAGGCCAGCACCATGCCGTCCGGCTCCAGCGCCTGCAATTCCACCAGCAATTGCAAGCCCAGGGCAGGCTGGCCCAGCAGCCACTCGCCATGCTCTTCTTCCGCCTCTTCCAGCACCAGGCACCGACCGATGAGCTGGCGCTGCGCTTCGCGTTCCCCGTTCAAGTCGCGCCGCGCTTGCACGGCCCGGCCCGCCACGTCGGCAAACACGCTTTCGGCGCCGCTGCCCGGTGCGTAATAGGCGCCGTTGTCGAGCAGGGGGCGCACCAGAATCTGCATTTTCAGACCCTGCTGGTAGGGCAGCAGATGCACGTGCAGGCGGTGGTCGGCCGTGATCGCTTCCGCATCGCCCGCGCCGCCGCCGATGTCCGATTGCACGGTGACCATGGACGAGATGGCGCCGATGGCCTGCATCACCTGTTTTTCCGCATGCAGCGGCACGGACAGGCCCAGGCCCACGATGGCGCCGATGCGCCGGTGTTCGTCGAGGATGTGCACCACGCGCAAACGCGTCGGCGTCTCGCGCTGCACCACGACATTGCTGCCGTTGTCGGGCAATGGCGGCTGCATGCCCAGCCACAGCTGCCCCTCGTGCGACTTGATGAGGAGCTCGGGCGCGCCGGCGATCAGTTCCACGCGCGTGTCGGGGTGGTCGAGCCAGAAGACGAGCGGATGGCCCACCAGCAAGATGGCGGCCTTGTCCAGCTCGACTTCATAGCGAGGCGCCGACGAATAGTATTGCTTGAACGGCGCGATGCTGCCCGCCGCGCGCGCGTCCTGCGGCGTGAGGAAATCGATGTCGCCCGCTTCCTCGGCCAGGCGTTTGAGGCCCATGGCGCGGCCCTTGCTCCAGCCGCCCCGCGCGTCGCGCTTCTGCTCGCGCACTTCCACGGCCGTGAGGCCGAAGCGCGGGTCGAACGCCACCAGCCATACGAGGCGCGAGACGCCGCCCAGCGCCTCGGCGGGTGCGTTCTGCTGCAGGTTGATCAGCGCGCTCAGCTGGCGCTGCCACGCTTCCTGGCGCTCGAACCACGGCGCCATGTCCGTCAAGCCGTGTTGCGCCCGCTTGGCCGTCGCATAGCGTTCCTGCTGCGGCTCGCCCATCAAGCCCAGCAAGCCGGCCGCCTGCGCGGCGATCAAATCGTAGCCGGCCGCGTCGGCTTGCTGCACCAGCGATCGCAGCTGATCCTTGCGTTCGCTCAACTGCGGTAAGGCCAGCCAGTAGTACAACAAGGCCTGGAACAGTTGCGCCTGCAGTGCCGTTTCCCAGCTGCGCGTGGGGATGCTTTCCGCCAGCTGCACGCCGGCGCGCACCAGGCGCAGGGTATTGAGTTGCTGGTAGACGATGCTGTCGTGGTTCGGCTGCGCGTGCAGGGCGATATCGAGGTAAGTTTCCGCGCTTTTCAGCAGCTTGGCGTCGTTGCTGCGCAGCAAGGCCAGCACGTACAAGTGGCCGCCAATGCCCGTGAAGCACAGCTTGCGCTTGCCTGTTTCCTTGCGCAAGCCCTTCAAGGCCGTCTCGAAGCCCGCCACGGCGTGCGCATGTTCGCCGCGCAACAGGGCGATGCTGCTGTCGAGAAACAGCACCTGCGGGCCCTGCTGGCCTGCCAGGTAGCGCGCAGCCGCGTCGAGTTCGCCGCACAGCAGGGCGTCTTCGGCCAGGGCCAGCGGCAGGGCGGCGCCGATATGGTCGCCGGCCGCCGCCTGGCGCGCGTGGTGGGCGCGCGCGTACGCGCGGATGGCGTGCGCCGTGCCCGGCTCACGCGGCGCATTGCCCAGCAGCACGGCGAGGATGTCATCCTGCAGTTGCGGCATGACGAAAGACAACATTTCCGGCTCGAACGGCCGGCCGAAGATTTCGATCAGCGGATGCAGCTGCTGCGCTTCATAGCACGCCATGCAGGCGGCCAGGATGGCGGCCACGTGGCGTACCTCGTCATTGCGCAGCAGGGCGATGCGCAGGCGCGCCACGCCTTGGCGGTAGCTGCGCAGCTCCACATAGCCATCCCAGTTGCGGCGCACGGGATTGATCAGCTCGATGGCCTGGCACAGGTCGCGAAACACCAGGTGTTCGATGGCCGCGCGCATGGCGGGCCAGCGCAGCCTCGCTTCGCAGGCGAAGCCCCGTCCCACGATTTCCGACGCCAGCGCCAGGCGTGTCAGCCGCAGCAGCATGTTCGTCACCACCAGCAGGGAAAACGGCGTGCCGTCCGGTTCGACGACATTGGCGCGCTGCAAGTGTTCATACACGGCATGCTTGCCCACCGGTTCGCCCGTGATCGCCAGCAGGGCCAGGATCATTTGCTCATGCTGCTCCAGTGCGGCGAACTCGTCCAACAGATGCTGGTCGACATTTTGCTCGGTCATGCGGGCAAATTGGCGATATGCACGGGAGGTTCGCCAGCCGCCACGGGCAGGCCGAACACGCGCTGGTAGAAATACAGTTCCGCGTCCAGGGTGCGCACGATGTTTTCCGCCTTGCGGAAGCCGTGGCCCTCGCCTTCGAGCGGGACATACGCGACGGGCACGCCGCGCGCCTGCAGGGCGTCGACCATCAGCTGCGACTGCTGCGGCGGCACCACCTTGTCATCGAGACCCTGGAAGAAGATCATCGGGCGCGACAGTTTATCCGTGTGGTGGATGGGCGAGCGCTCGCGGTACAGCGCCTCGGCTTGCGGCTGCGAAGCGATCAGGTAGTCGGTGTAGCGCGATTCGAACTTGTGCGAATCGTTGTCCAGGCCCTTCAGGTCGGATACGCCGTAGTAACTGGCGCCCGCCTTGAAGACGTCGTGGAAGGTCAGTGCGCACAGGGTCGTCAGGCCGCCCGCGCTGCCGCCGCGGATGATCAGGCGTTCCGGGTCGGCCAGGCCGTTGGCGGCCAGGTAGCGCGCGCCGGCGATGCAGTCTTCCACGTCGACGATGCCCCACTGCCCGCGCAGCGCGTCGCGGTACTCGCGGCCGAAGCCGCTGCTGCCGCCATAGTTGACGTCGAGCACGCCGATGCCTCGGCTGGTCCAGTACTGCGTCGCCAGTTTCAAGGTATTGCTGGCCATGCTGGTGGGGCCGCCGTGGCTGATGACGATGACGGGTGGCAACGTTCCTGCCGGCGCCTGCATGTCGCCATTCGTGGGCGCATAAAAGAAGGCGTGCGCCGTGCGGCCATTGTTGCTCGGATAGCTCAAGCTGCGCGGCACGGACAGGTAGCCGAGCGCAGGCAGGGCAGCGATCGACTGCGCCAGCACTTCCAGTTCATGGTTGGCCAAATCGATGCGCGCCAGTTCCAGCGCGATGGTGGGGCTGCCGCCCAGCAGCGCGACGAAGCCGGGGCCCACGCGCAGCTCGCGGATTTCCTGGTACGGGTGCGGTATCGGCTCCAGCTTGGCCGCCGCCACGTTCAATTGCGCCAGGTAGCTGATGCCGGCCTGGATATACGTGCAGACGATCTCGTCGTCGGACAGGAAACCGTACATGCTGCCGCCGAAAGTCCAGTGCGGCGTGGCAAATTCCGCTTCCATCGGGCACAGCGCCTCGATGTCGGAGCCGTGCAGGCGGTACAGGTTCCACCAGCCGCTGCTGTCGGACACGAAGTGCAGCAAGCCGTTCGGCGACCATTCCGGTTGGCAAATCGACTCGCGCGCGCCGCCGGCGATCAGGCGCGGCGAGCCGAGGCTGCCATCTGCCTGCACGTCGGCCAGCCACAGTTCCGTGCCTTGCCACGGCAGGCGCGGGTGGTCCCAGCTGATCCAGGCCAGCTGGCTGCCGTCCGGCGACAAACGCGGCGCCGCATAGAAATCGTGGCCGCGCGCCAGCACCGTTTCGCGCCCGTCGAAGCCGACGGCGGCCAGGCTGTTTTCCGGCAGGGCATGGCCTTCCTGCGGATGCTGTTCGCGCACGGCGATCAGGCGGGAACGGGCCGCATCGACGACGAAATCCGCATGGCGCGTGTTGCCGCCGGTGGTGAACGCTGCGGGCGCGGCGTCGCCGCTCACGCGGTACAGGCAATTGTCGGCGAAATGCGAAAAGTAGACGGTATCGCCGGCCACGGCATACGCGCCGCCGCCATATTCATGCACGCGGGTGCGCACATTGAAGGGTGCCGGCGTCAATTCATCGACGCGCGCGCCGCGCTGGCGCAGCAGGGTGTTGCGGCCCGCCTCGCTGGCGCGCCCGGCCAGCCAGAACACGTCGCCGTCATCCGCACCGCCCAGGGCCAGCTGCGTCAGCGGCGAGGCGCCGGCGGCGACGATGGCCGCGCTGATCGGCGATGGCCAGATGCCATAAGGGGTGCTGGATGCGGTCGAGGTCATGCGGGCTCCGTATAGTGAGGGGATCAAGGGCCGCCAGGCAGGGTCAAGGCGCGCGGCGGCGTGCATCATCATAATGGAAGGGCTGGCACAACGAAAGTCATCGCTGTGCGTGGCAAATGCTGCAAAGCGGCACCGGAATCAATGAAATGGCGGCGATTGGATGCGATAATACCGCTTCTCCAAGCTATTGATTGCCTTCCATGCCACAATTTGCTCCGCTCCAGAACGATACTTTCCTGCGCGCCTTGCTGCGCCAGCCGACCGAGCACACCCCAGTCTGGCTGATGCGCCAGGCAGGCCGCTATTTGCCCGAATACCGCGCCACGCGCGAGCGGGCCGGTTCCTTCCTGGGCCTGGCAAAGAATCCCGATTACGCCACGGAAGTGACCCTGCAGCCCCTGGAGCGTTTCCCGCTCGACGCGGCGATCCTGTTTTCCGACATCCTGACGGTGCCTGACGCCATGGGCCTGGGCCTGTATTTCGCCGATGGCGAAGGCCCGAAGTTCGAGCGCCCGCTGCGCACGGAACAGGACGTGAAGGCATTGCAAGTGCCGGATCTGGAATCGCTCGACTACGTCTTCAAGGCCGTCACGCAGATCCGCACGGAACTCAACGGCCGCGTGCCGCTGATCGGTTTTTCCGGCAGCCCGTGGACCCTGGCGTGCTACATGGTGGAAGGCGGCGGCTCGAAAGAGTTCCACACCATCAAGAAGATGCTGTACAACCGCCCGGACCTGATGCACCACATCCTGGCCATCAACGCCACCTCCGTGGCGCAGTACCTGAATGCGCAAATTGATGCCGGCGCGCAAGCCGTGATGATTTTCGATTCCTGGGGCGGTGCGCTGGCCGATGGCGCCTACCAGGAATTCTCGCTGGCCTACATGCAGCAAGTGGTGGCGCAATTGAAACGCGACAAGGATGGCGTGAAAATCCCTGCCATCGTGTTTACCAAGGGCGGCGGCCAGTGGATCGAGCAGATCGCCGACATCGGCGCCGATGCCGTGGGCCTGGACTGGACCGTCAACCTGACGCGCGCGCGCCAGCTGGTGGGCCATAAAGTGGGCTTGCAGGGCAATCTGGACCCGGCCATCCTGTTCGCCAGCCCCGAGCAGATCCGCGCCGAAGTGGCGAAAGTGCTCAACGCCTTCGGCGCGCCGTCGGAAGGCACGGGCCACGTGTTCAACCTGGGCCACGGTATTTCCCAGTTCACGCCGCCGGAATCGGTGGCAGCCATGGTGGAAGCCGTGCACAGCATGAGCCGCGCCATGCGCAGCGGCCAGTAAGTAGCCGTTTTCCCCTGGCGCAGGGGCAGAAAGGCAGGCTTTCCAGCGGAAGCCTGCCTTTTTCTTTGCTGCGCCTTCGCAAGAAATACCGACTTATGCACAATTTTTTTTGCTGCGGAAATAAGAGGCAGTCGAAAAGCCATGCCCGGGGATGCTCTGCAAGTGCTTGATTATTAAGACATAAAAAAAGCCTTGTTCGGCGGACTTTGTTGCTATTGATAAGGTTATTCTTTCGTTCGCCTGCCTTATTCCTTCATTGTCCACAAAGTTATCAACAGATTCTGTGGATAAAATTGAAAAGTATTTTGTTAACCGATACTTAGCGCCGATGTTCAGGTTTCACCTGAAGTGCATGTTGCACTGCATGATAATTGAACAATGTTTCGTCGCCCGGCAGGTAAAAACGAACGCTTGCCCGGCAATTGTCAACTTTGCAGCATGCCGCCGCCGGTTTTCCGGATCGGCCGCCGCAAAAGCGGGCTGATTTCTGTATAAATAAATTACAAATGGTTCAGTTATGCACAGCGGCGGAAATGCCCTGCGGTTTTCCAGCCTCCCGGGCGTCAATTTTTAAGTCGTTGATTTTAAATACTTAATTTTTCTTGCGTGCCGCTCTTGACGGCGATCGAAATTTTCTGTCCACATTTTTCTGAAAGTTAATTTTGCTTTGTCCACAAAGTTATCCACAGAATTTTCTTCAGGCAGGATGCCACACCATCCTGCCTGCCGTTAGGCGTTTGAGGGGCGAAACAAGTATCATGGCCCGCTGGCTTGATGCCGGACATCCCGCGCGCCATCGATTCTGCGGCGCGCTTTTTTATTGAGATAGGCCCTACCCCCATGTCGCAGTGCATTTTGACGTCGTGCATCCTGAACATCGCGCTCGACACGCCCTTGAACGCCCTGTTCGACTACCGCTGGAACGCGGCGGCGGATGCGGACGCTGCCGTGCCTCTGCCGCAAGTGGGGCAGCTGGCGCTGGTGCCGTTCGGCCGGCGCGAAGTGATGGGGCTGATCGTCGGCGTGTCCGACAGCACCGACGTGCCCGCCGCGAAATTGAAGGACGTGCTGGCCGTGCGCAGCCAGCTGGCACCCCTGTCGGAGCAATGGCTGGCGCTGGCCGCCTTTGCCGCCGATTACTACCAGCGTCCGCTCGGTGAAGTGGCGCTGCCGGGCCTGCCGAAGAATTTGCGCGTGCTCACCACCGTGGCGCTCGACCGCGCCATCAAGAAGCTGGGCAAGCTGGCCGACGCACACGACGGCACGCCCCTGAACATGCCGGCCCTGAATCCTGCCCAGCAAGAGGCGGCCGACGCCATCGGCGGCGCGCAAGGCTTTAAACCGACCCTGCTGTACGGCGTGACGGGCAGCGGCAAGACGGAAGTGTATCTGCAAGCGTGCGCCCAGGTGCTGGCGCGCGAGGACGATGCGCAAATCCTGATCCTGGTGCCGGAAATCAACCTGACGCCCCAGCTGGAAGGCAATATCCGCGCGCGCTTTCCCGGCGTCATGCTGGCCACCCTGCACAGCAGCCTGTCCGAAGGCGAGCGCATGCTGCACTGGCTGGCCGCCCACCAGGGCCAGGCGCGCATCGTGCTCGGTACGCGATTGGCCATCCTGGCGTCCTTGCCGAAACTCAAATTGATCGTCATCGACGAGGAGCACGATCCTTCCTACAAGCAGCAGGAAGGCTTGCGCTATTCGGCGCGCGACCTGGCCGTGTGGCGCGCCTGGCAATTGCAGATTCCCATCGTGCTCGGTTCGGCCACGCCGTCGCTGGAAAGCTGGCACCATGCACAGACGGGGCGCTACCGCAAGCTGGAGTTGCGCGAACGGGCCGTCAAGAATGCAGTGTTGCCGCGCGTCAAGATTCTCGACATGGAGCGCGACCGGCCGAAAGATGGCCTGACTTCGCATTTGGTAGCCGCCTTGAAACTGCGCATGGAGCGCGGGGAACAGTCGCTGCTGTTCTTGAACCGGCGCGGCTATTCGCCCGTGATCTGCTGCGAATCGTGCGGCTGGATCAGCAATTGCACGCGCTGCACCTCGTTCATGGTGCTGCACAAGCCCGAACACCGGCTGCGCTGCCACCATTGCAGCCTGGAACTGCGCATTCCCCGCCATTGCCCCACGTGCGGCAACGTCGACCTGCAGCCGCTGGGACGGGGCACGCAGCGGGTGGAAGAGGGCTTGCAGCAATTGTTTCCAGAGGCGCGGATCTTGCGCATCGATGCCGATTCCACGCGCAAGAAGGGCAGCGCCCAGGAAGCGTTCGACACCGTGCACCGGGGCGAAGTGGATATCCTGATCGGCACGCAGATGGTGGCCAAGGGCCACGATTTCAAAAAGCTGACCCTGGTCGGCATTTTGAATCCGGACACGGCCCTGTTTTCCCAGGATTACCGGGCCAGCGAACGGCTGTTCGCCCAGCTGATGCAGGTGGCGGGCCGCGCCGGGCGCGCCGCGCAGACGGAAGGGGGCAGCGTTTCCGAAGTGCTGATCCAGACGCGCTATGCGCGCCATCCGCTGTACGACGCCGTCGTCAACCACGATTACGATCACTTCGCTACCACCTTGCTGGAAGAGCGGGCGCAGGCGGCGCTGCCGCCGTACCTGTTCCAGGCCCTGCTGCGCGCGGAAGCCCCGGAGCTGGCCACGGCCATCGAGTTCCTGCAGGCGGCCAAGGAGTGCATGGAACACCCGCAGGTGACCATCAACGACCCGATTCCCATGAGCATGACACGCGTCTACAACGTGGACCGCGCCCAGCTGCTGCTCGAGTCCGCCTCGCGTCCCGCCCTGCAAGCATTTTTAAAGGAATGGCTGATGGCATTGCGCGCCATGAAGACGCGCGTGAAATGGTCGCTGGAAGTGGACCCGCTGGATATTTAAATCAAGTTACTGAATTAGTTCAGGTAGTCGCGCGCGGACTTGACGATCTGCTCGGACAGCAGCTTGGTAAACGGCGTGTCCAGGGTCCAGGCATGCCAGCTCAGCGGTACGTCCAGGGTGCTGCCCGGCATCAGATCGACGAGACGGTCCGTCGCCAACGCTTGCGCGGCCAGGCGCTGCGGCATCAAGCCGTAGGCCAGGCCATCCTGGACGCAGCCGCGGCGCGCCGCTTCCACCGGCAAGGTGTGGTGCGGAAACGGTTCACGCATGCTCAATTGTTCCGCGAGGAAACGCGCCAGCAAGCCGTGCTGGCCCACGACGGCCGGCGCCAGTTGCACCGCTTCGGCAATAAAGCCGTCGCCGAACCAGTGGCCCGCGAACACGGGCGTGGCTACGCAGACATAGCGCAAGGTGCCCAGCGGCGTGACGCTGGTGGCGGCCGCCGCATCGATCGCTGTACCGGACTCGGCCGCCACGCAGCCGAACACGGAGCCGTCGCGCACCATCTGCAAGGCGCTGTCGCTGTCGGCCAGGCGCACGTCGAGCTGGCAGCGCGGCGGCGCCAGCAGGGCTGATAACGTGTCGGGGAACCACGTGGCCAGGCTGTCGGCATCGATGGCGATGGCGATTTCCGGCATGCTGACGCTGTTGCCCAGGTCGATGTCGAGCGAGGCTTCCATCAGCTTGACGTTGCGGTGATGCACGATCAGGCGCTGGCCCAGGCCCGTCGGCACGGCTGGCTGGCCACGGATGATCAAGAGGCGCCCGCTGGCGTCTTCCAGCGCCTTGATGCGCTGCGAGACGGCCGACTGGGTGATGCCCAGCGCCAGGGCGGCCTTGTCGAAACTGCCATGGCTGGCGACGGCGTCCAGCACGGCCAGCGCGCGATAATCGAGTGATCCCATTAGCTCAGCTTATAAATTTTGAAAATGATTAGTTATACTAATGCATATATTGCTGCAAAGTAAAACCTTATTTTCAGCAAACGGGTAGTATCGAACGCTGTGAGCAACCTCAAACGGATGGACAGCGGCATGAAGACGATACGAGTGGATGTGGCCGTGATCGGCAGCGGCACGGCCGGCATGACGGCGCACAGGGCAGCGCGCATGCAGGGCAAGCGCGTGCTGATGATAGAAAGCGGGCCGTACGGCACGACGTGCGCCAGGGTGGGCTGTATGCCCAGCAAACTCTTGATCGCGGCGGCCGAGGCGGCCCATGCCGTGGCTGCCGCGCCGGCCTTTGGCGTGCATGCTGGCCCCGTGCGCATCGATGGCCGGCAAGTGATGGCCAGGGTGCGCAGCGAGCGCGACCGTTTTGTCGGCTTCGTGCTCGACGGCGTCAACGCCATTGCCGACGAAGAAAAACTGCGCGGCCATGCGCGTTTTATTTCCCCCGGCACATTGCAGGTGGATGAACATACCTTGGTGGAAGCGGCCAGCGTGGTGATCGCCACCGGTTCCACGGCCATCGTGCCGCCCGAGTGGCAGGCGGCGGGAGACCGAGTCATCACCAGCGACGCCGTGTTCGAGTGGACGGACTTGCCCGCTTCCGTGGCCGTGGTCGGCAGCGGCGTCATCGGCCTGGAACTGGGCCAGGCGCTGGCACGTCTCGGCGTGCGCGTGACCCTGTTTGCGCGTGGCAATAAAGTCGCGCAGCTGACGGACCCGCTGGTGCTGCGCGAGGCGGACGCCGTGCTGGCGCGCGAACTCGATATCCGCTTCATGACCGGCGTCGCGCACGTGGCAAAAACGCCCGATGGCAAGGGCATCCTGCTCACCAGCCGTGATGCCGCGGGCGTGGAAAAAACCGAGCAGTTCGAGTATCTGCTGGCCGCCGTCGGCCGCCGCCCGAACGTGGACAAGATCGGCCTGGAAACGGCGCAAATCGAGCTCGACCGTCATGGTGTCCCCCTGCATGATGCGCACACCATGCAGTGCGGCAAGAGCGCCATCTTCATCGCCGGCGATGCCGACAATGCGCTGCCGCTGCTGCCCGAAGCGGCCGACGAGGGCCGCATCGCGGGCGACAACGCGGCGCGCTTTCCGGACGTCAAACCGGGTTTGCGCCGCACGCCTTTGATCATCGCCTTCACGGAGCCGCAGATCGCCACCCTGGGCGCGACGTACCAGCAATTGTGCGTGAGCCACGCGGGCCGTTTCGCCGTCGGCGCCGTGTCGTTCGGCAACCAGGGCCGCAGCCGCGTGATGCTGCAAAACCAGGGCTTGCTGCGCGTGTATGCGGAATTTGGCAGCAAGCGCTTTCTCGGCGCCGAGCTGATCGGCCCACGGGCGGAACACCTGGGCCATTTGCTGGCTTGGGCGTGCCAGGCGCAGCTGACGGTGCCGGCCATGCTCGACATGCCGTTTTACCACCCCGTCATCGAGGAAGGCGTGCGCACGGCCTTGCGCGAACTGGCGCTGCACCTGGAAAAAGACCCGGAACACGCGCCCGGCTGCGCCGACTGTACCCCCGGCCCTTGAATGCAACTTTGCGATTTACATAATTTTGTAGACAAGCTCACATGATTGCGCGATCATCGCTGCCACATTGAAATATTGATTAAAAGCAAAAAACATTTCAATCGGTACATACCGCTGATGCCAGGATGGTAAAAACAGGCGGGTGCAGGCGATGATGGAGACGATGTGAAAATTCGGCGCATTTACGCAGGAGAACTCGCACTGGGCGTGGCCTTGCCCTGGGACGTGCACGGCGAAACGGGCGGCTTGCTGGCCAGGCTGGGCCATGTCATCAGCAGCGAGAACCAGATCGAATTGCTGCTGGCGCGCGGCGTCATCGCCGATGCCAGTGCCGACGTGCCGCGCACGGCTACGGAAGCGCCGTCAGCCCTGCGCATGCTGAACCTCGTCACGGCGGGCCTGGCCCTCGTCTTGCCAACGATTGCCGCCGGGCAAGCGGGCAGCCACCTGCCGCTGGCCGCGCTGGCGCAGCTGGTGGAAGAAGCTGTCGTGCTGGACGCCGACGTGGCGCTGGCCTGCATCTTGCACAATCAGGGCGCGGGCGACTTTGCCGTGCGCCACAGCGTTGACACGGCCGTCATCACGGCCTTGCTGGCGCGCGCCCTGAAACTCGATGAGGGCGTGATCCGCAGCGTGGTGCTGGCCGCGCTGAGCATGAATGTGGGCATGCTGGAACGCCATGCGGATTTCCAGCACAAGGCGGGGCCGCTGGATGCGCAGGAACGCGCCTATTTGCGCGCCCATCCGCAAGCCGGTGTCGACTTGCTGCGCGCGACGGGCGTGACGGACGCCGTCTGGCTGCAAGCCGTGTTGCAGCACCATGAAAATATCGACGGCAGCGGCTATCCGCTGGGCACGCAAGGCGAGGCGATCGGCATCGGCGCCCGCCTGATCATGCTGGCCGACCGCTATTGCGCGCGCGTCTCGAAGCGCAGCTACCGCCAGCCCTTGCTGCCGAACGTGGCCCTGCGCGAAATGTTGATGGCCGACAAGGCCACCCTGGATGCGCCGCTGGCCTCGCTGCTGGTGCGCGAGCTGGGCATCTACCCCGTCGGCACCTTCGTGAAACTGTTGAATGGAGAAATCGGCGTCGTCACGCGCAAGGGCTTGAATGCCACCACGCCCCACGTGCAATCGCTGATCGGCCCCCGCGGCGCGCGCCTGGACGTGCCGCTGCGGCGCGATACGCGCGTGGACTTGCACGCCATCCGCGAAGTGCTCAGCGCGGAGCAGGCGGGCTTGCAGTTCCGGCCCGACCAGCTATGGGGCCGCAGCGCCAGGGTGTAGAGCGCCTGGAAAGACGTCCATGGCGTTGTTGCATTGCCTGGTCGTACTTTCGTACTGTCTTCGGCAATGCGCCTAGCCCTGAACGTTTTCCAGACACTCTCTACATGAATAGTTTAATTCAGCAGACCCGCATCGAGCCGCCCTTCGAGCGCCAGTTCGCGCATGATGCGCACGGTGTCAATGTCGGACTCCTTGTAGGCGGAGCGGCGGAAGTCGTCGTACAGGGCGTTGGCCGCATCGGTGGCCGCGTCGTGGCCGTCGTCGTACTGGAAGCGCACCCACAGGCTCGCTTCGTCGGGCATCTCGATCGTCATCACCAGCGAGGAGGCGCTGATATCCTTTTGCGCCGGCACTTCGTAGCGCACCTGCAGTTGCGGCACCAGCACCACCTTGTCGTTGATGACCAGTTCGCCATAGCGCAGGCTGCGCGCGAAACCGGCTTCGCTGCGCTCGCTGATCTGGCATTCGTCCAGGTGCGGCACGAACAGTTTCGGCGATTCGGCGCGCAAGACGAGGCCGCGCCAGACTTGCTCCAGGGTCAAGGTGTCGATCAGCGGATTCAAGGGATCGTTGATTTCAATCAGGTGTTCAAATTTCATGGGACTGCCATTCGGTAAGTGGGCGCGCAGGGGCGATATAGGCGGAATGGTACTCCAGGCGTGGCATCGCCGCACGCATTGCAGCGGCCCAGATGGCGGCATATGGCGATATATCAATGCCGTTGCCTGTTTTTCGGGTATGCGCCAGCGTGCAAAAGGCGGGCGCGACGCTGTTACAATGGGCTGCTGTTCCCTGCGGAAATACCCTGATGTCCAAAGCACCACAGTTCGGTCTGAATGCGCCCCAAAGCGAAGCGGTAACCTACCTCGACGGCCCCTGCCTGGTGCTGGCGGGCGCCGGCTCGGGCAAGACGCGCGTGATCACGCAAAAGATCGCCCATCTGATCGAAGACCGGGGCTATGACCCGCGCACCATCGCCGCCTTGACCTTCACCAACAAGGCGGCGCTGGAGATGCAGGAACGCATCGCCAAGCTGTTGAAACAGCCGCGCCAGGCCAAGCAGTTGACGGTGTCGACCTTCCACTCGCTGGGCGTGAAAATCCTGCGCCAGGAAGCCAATGGCGTGGGGCTGAAGGACCGCTTTTCCATCATGGACAGCGACGACTGTTTTTCCCTCGTGCAAGATCTCGCCATTACCACCGATAAACAGGTGATCCGTGGCATCCAGAACGCCATGTCCTTGTGGAAAAATGGCCTGATCGATCCGGATATGGCCCTGGCGCAAGCCAAGGATGAGGACGAGGCGAATGCTGCGCGCATCTACCGCAGCTATGTGGCAACGCTGTCCGCCTACCAGGCCGTCGATTTCGACGATCTGATCCGCTTGCCGGTGGAACTGTTCCGCAACAACGGCCCCGTGCGCGACAAGTGGCAGCGCCGTTTGCGCTATCTGCTCGTCGACGAATACCAGGATACGAACACGTGCCAGTACGAACTGGTGAAACTGATGGTGACGGGCATCGGCAAGAAGCCGATGTTTACGGCCGTGGGCGACGATGACCAGGCGATCTACGCGTGGCGCGGCGCCACCGTGGAAAACCTGAAGACCCTGGAGACGGATTTCCCCGATTTGCGCGTGATCAAGCTGGAGCAAAATTACCGCTCCACCATGCGCGTGCTCAATGCGGCCAATGCCGTCATCGGCAACAATCCCAAATTGTTTGAAAAGTCGCTGTGGTCCGAGCACGGCCTGGGCGAGCCGATCAAGGTGCTGGGCATGCAGACGGACGAGCAGGAGGCGGAGCAGGTCGCCATCATGATCTCGGCCGACCATTTCGAGCGCAAGAACAAATTTTCCGACTACGCCATTTTGTACCGAGGCAACCACCAGGCGCGCATCATCGAGCAGTGCCTGCGCAAGGAGCGCATCCCGTACACGATCTCGGGCGGCCAGAGCTTCTTCGACAAGGCCGAGATCAAGGACATCATCAGCTACCTGCGCCTGCTGGCCAACGAAGACGACGATCCGGCGTTTATTCGCGCCGTGACGACGCCGCGCCGGGGCGTGGGCCAGTCGACGCTGGAGGTGCTGGGCGCGTTTTCGGGCCAGTGGCAGTGCTCGCTGTTCCAGGCCGTTTTTAAAGGCGGCATCGAGGCCAAGCTGACGGACCGCCAGCTGGGGCCGTTACGCGACTTCTGCAACTTCATCAACGACCTGGAATCGCGCGCCAGCCGTCCCGGCGCGGCCGGCAGCGGCGATAACGCGGCCGAAGTGCTGGACGACATGATGAAGGAAATCCACTACGAATCGTATCTGTACGATGCCTTCGAGGAACGCCAAGCGCAAAGCAAGTGGCAGAACGTGCTGGAATTCGTCAACTGGCTGAAAGAACGGGGCCGGGGCGGCAAGGACCGCGACGGCGAAGAAAAGAACGTGCTGGAATTGACGCAGATGGTGGCCTTGATGACCATGCTGGAAGGCAAGGACGAGGAGCAGGACGCCGTGCGCATGTCCACCCTGCACGCGTCGAAAGGCCTGGAATTTCCGCACGTATTCCTGGTCGGCGTGGAAGAGGGGATCTTGCCGCACAAGGGCGACGCGGATGCGCCGGCCGAAACCATCGCCGCGCGCATCCAGGAAGAGCGCCGCTTGATGTACGTGGGCATCACGCGCGCCCAGCGCACCTTGCACGTCACCTGGTGCAAGAAGCGCAAGCGGGCTGGCGAGCAAGTCCATTGCGACCCGTCGCGCTTCATCAAGGAAATGCAACTCGACGTGGGCGACGCCGTGCCGACGGAGGCGGAAGTGATTTCGCCGAAAGAACGGCTGGCCCGCATGAAGGCGCTGTTGGCCGCGCCGAAAGTGTAAGCGGCGTTCAGGCTTCCGCGGCGCCGTCCGGCGTGGTTTTCGGCACGATGGCCAGCTGCATGCCCAGCGCATCGAGCATCTTTAAAATGGTTTCGAAGCGCGGTTTGCTGCCTTCGCGCAAGGCTTTGTACGCGCCTTCACGCGTGATGTCGGCACGGGCCGCCACCTTGCCCATGCCGTAGGCGCGCACCACGTCGTTCATGGCCGACTGGAACAGTTCGGCATTGCCGGTGGCGACGATTTCGCTCATGTAGGCGGCCACGGCGGCCTTGCTGGTCAGGTGTTGCGTCGGGTCGAATTTGCTCAGTCCCAATGCTTCCAGGTCGTCGAGGTCGAAGGTGTCGTGGTCGATGTCGTGGTTCATTTCTTTCGTACTCCTGTCGAGGGGCTTGCCGCTGCTTTCTTGAGGGCCGCCTGCCGGGCTTTCAGCTCCCGCAGGATGGCTTGCGCCTGCCTGATGTCGCGCTGCTGGCTGGATTTATTGCCGCCCAACAGCAGCAAGATCAGGGTGCCCCGGTTCGTTTCATGAAAATACACGCGCCAGCCCGGTCCCGTCTGTAAAAAACGCAGTTCGCACACGCCTTCGCCAACTGGCCGCCAGTCGCCCTTTTTACCGTGCTGCAAATGCTTGATGCGCGCATCGATGGCGGCGGCCGCCACATCGTGCAGGGAATCTTCCCAGCGCCGGTATTCGGCCGTCTTGCGCGTGTCGATCAGCAGTGGCTCGGTTGGTGTTGGTGTTGGTTCAACCATTGTAATCGTTTGTTCTCATTCGTCAAGCGGCTTGAACCCATGCAGGAAGAATAAACAGAAATCGGGGCCTGTCCACGGTGAATGGACGGAGTTTGTCCTGGCGCACGCCGCGGCGGCGGTAGAATGCCGCTTTCAGTCAGAAATGAGCAGAAGCACCATGGACAATGCAGAACAGATGGAAGTACGTTTCGTCGATATCGAAATCAAGCTGGCGCAGCAGGAAGACCTGGTCGAGTCGCTGAACCAGATGGTGTACCAGCAGGGCAAGCGCATCGACCAGCTGGAAGCCATGCTGCACAAGCTGGGCGAGCACGTGCGCGACGGGGCGCAGCAGGCGAATGGCGGGCTGGTCAACGAACGTCCGCCGCATTACTAAATCGGCATCGTGATGCGGGACGCATGAAAACCGTTCATCACTGGCGGGCGCGCTACCATCGGTAGTTGCTGGTGACGCAAGTGTTTCAGGCTGTTATTATTTCAGGCTGGCCCGCGACACAATCGCGGCTCTCTTGCGTTCCTTGAAAGTAGACATGACCCGTCCAACAATGCTCGTCATCGCCGCCAGCCTGATGCTGGCGCCAGCCGCTTTTGCCGCCACCACCGCGCCAACCACCGCCGCTACCGCGGCCGCGGCGCTGCCCGTTTCGAACCCGTTTGCGCAGGCCAGCAGCCTGCCATTCAACTACCCGCCGTTCGACAAGGTGCAGGACGCCGACTACGCGCCGGCTTTTACGGCAGGCATGGCCGCCAACCTGGCGGAAATCAATGCCATCGCGAATAACCCGAAAGCAGCCACCTTCGACAACACCATCGTGGCCATGGAACGCTCGGGACAGCTGCTGAGCCGCGTGCGTACCGTGTTTTCCGTCATGTCCGGTTCGAACACGAATGACACGATCCAGGGCCTGGAACGCGAACTGGCGCCGAAAATGGCGGCCCACAGCGACGCGATCATGCTCAACGACAAATTGTTCAAGCGCATCGACACCCTGTACGCCAAGCGCGGCAAGCTGGGCCTGGATGCGGAATCGAAACGCTTGCTGGAACGCTATCACACGGACTTCGTGCGCGCGGGCGCCAAGCTGTCGGCGGCCGACAAGGAAAAGCTGCGCGCCTACAACGGCCAGCTGGCTGCCCTGTCGACCAAGTTCGCACAGAATGTGCTGAAAGAATTGAACGCGTCGGCCGTCGTCGTCGATACGCGTGAAGAACTGGACGGCCTGTCGCCGGCCGCCATCGAAGTGGCTGCCGGCCTGGCCAAGAAGCGCGGCCTGGACGGTAAATACGTGATCGCCCTCGTCAACACGACGGGCCAGGCGCCGCTGTCGCTGCTGACCAATCGCGCCGTGCGCGAACGCATCATGGCCGCTTCGCAAGCGCGCGGCAGCCGTGGCGGCGAGTTCGACAACACCCAGGAAGTGCTGGAACTGGCGAAACTGCGCGCCGAACGTGCCGCGCTGATGGGCTACCCGAACTACGCGGCCTACTCGCTGGAAGACCAGACGGCGCACGACACCACCGCCGTGAACGCCTTGCTGGGCGAGCTGGCGAAGCCGGCCGTCGTCAATGCGCGCCGTGAAGCGGACGATATCCAGAAGGTTATCGATGCGGGCAAAGGCGGCTTCAAGGTAGGCGCCGCCGACTGGGCCTTCTACAGCGACAAGGTCCGCGCCGAACGCTACAACTTTGATGAAAATCAACTCAAACCGTACTTTGAAATGCACAGCGTGCTGACCAAGGGCGTGTTCTTCGCCGCAGGTAAATTGTACGGCTTGACCTTCAAGCAGCGCACCGACTTGCCCGTCTACACGTCCGACATGCTGGTGTACGACGTCTTCAATGAAGACGGCACGCAGCTGGCCATCTTTACCCTGGACCCCTACGCGCGCAGCAACAAGCGCGGCGGCGCCTGGGCGAATGCCTATGTGGGCCAGTCGACCTTGCTGAACCGCAAGCCGGTCATCGCGAATAACCTCAACATTCCCAAGCCGGAAGCGGGTCAGCCGACCCTGATGACGTTTGACGAAGTCAACACCATGTTCCACGAATTCGGCCATGCGCTGCACGGCATGTTCTCGAACGTGAAATACCCGCGCTTTGCCGGCACCAGCGTGCCGCGCGATTTCGTCGAATACCCGTCGCAAGTCAATGAAATGTGGGCACTGTGGCCGGAAGTGCTGCAAAACTATGCCAAGCACTATCAGACGGGCGCGGCCATTCCGGCCGAGCTGCTGGCGAAAGTGACGGCGGCCGACAATTTCAACCAGGGCTATAAAACCACGGAATACCTGGCGTCGGCCCTGCTGGACCAGCGCTGGCACCAGCTGACCCCGGCACAGATCCCCACCGACGTGCTGGCGTTTGAAAAAACCGCCTTGAGCGAAGCGGGCGTCGATTTCGCGCCGGCGCCGCCGCGCTACCGCACCACCTACTTCTCGCACGCGTTCGCGGGCGGCTATTCGGCCGGCTACTACGCGTATCTGTGGTCGGAAAAGCTCGACGCCGACACGGTCGAGTGGTTCAAGGAAAACGGCGGCCTGACGCGCAAGAACGGCGACTGGTTCCGCAATAAACTGCTGTCGCGCGGCGGCAGCGCCGATGCGCTCGACATCTACCGCAACTTCCGCGGCCGCGATGCGAAGATCGAGCCGCTGCTGGAACGCCGTGGCTTGAACGCCAAGTAATCCCCCGTCACCGGCCTGGCCGGTGCTGAATATCGATGGCCGCCCCGCAACGGGCGGCCATTTTTATTTGGCGATTCTGCTCGTAAACCGTGGTAAACCGCGCAGTTGGCGTGATGCACCACAGGATCGCCCATGTTGGATGACGCCTGTGTGACAGGCTGCTATGATCTGCCACTGGCCCGCGACGCGATCGCGGTTCTTCCCGCGCTTCCTGAAAGATGTCATGATCCGTCCACAACTGCTCGTCATCGCCGCCAGCGTCATGCTGGCCCACGCCGCCCCGTCCGCCATGGCTGCCGCCACTGCAAAAACCGCGCCTGCCGCCGCCGTCAGCGCCCAGAACCCCCTGCTCAAAGCGAGCCCGCTGCCATTCCAGATGCCGCAGTTCGGCCTGATCAAGGATGAACACTACGCGCCGGCGTTTGCCGAAGGCATGAAACGCCAGTTGGCCGAAGTCAACGCGATCGCCAGCAACCGCCAGGCGCCCACGTTCGAGAACACCATCGTGGCCCTCGAGCGCACGGGGCAGCTGCTGCACCGCGTGCAAAGCATCTTCAGCAACATGACGTCGACCAACACGAACAGCGTGCTCGAAGCGGTGGAAGTGGACGTGTCGCCGAAACTGGCCGCGCATGGCGACGCCATCACCCTGAATCCGAAACTGTTTAACCGCATCGACACCCTGTACGCCAAGCGCGACAAGCTGGGCCTGGATGCCGAATCCTTGCGCCTGCTGGAACGCTATCATACGGATTTCGTGCGCGCCGGCGCCAAGCTGTCCGATGCGGACAAGGAAAAACTGAAAGCCTATAACGCCGAACAGGCGGGCCTGGAAACGGCCTTCGCGCAAAACGTGCTGAAGGAAACGAATGCCAAGAGCATCGTCGTCGACACGCGTCTTGAGCTGGCCGGCATGACGGACAGCGATATCGATACGGCCGCCACGGCAGCCAAGGAGCGTGGCTTGAACGGCAAGTTCGTCATCGCCCTCGTGAACACCAGCGGCCAGCCGCCGCTGGCGGTATTGACGGATCGCAAGACGCGCCAGCGCCTGATGGAGGCGTCGCTGAACCGCGGCAGCCAGGGCGGCGAGTTCGACAATCGCGCCATCGTGCTGAAGCTGGCCAAGCTGCGTGCCGAACGGGCCACCCTGCTCGGTTACGCCAACTACGCCGCGTACTCGCTGGAAGACCAGACGGCCAAGACGACCACGGCCGTCAACACCCTGCTGTCGGAACTGGCGAAACCGGCCGTCGCCAATGCGCGCCGCGAAGCGGCCGACCTGCAGCAAATCGTCGATGCCGAGAAGGGCGGTTTCCAGGTGGCAGCAGCCGACTGGGCCATCTACACGGACAAGCTGCGCAAGCAGCGTTTCAATTTCGATGAAAACGAGCTGAAACCGTACCTGGAATTGAACAGCGTGCTGAACAACGGCGTCTTCTTTGCCGCCAACAAGTTGTATGGCATCAGCTTCAAAGAACGCAAGGACTTGCCGGTGTACAACCCGGACGTGCGCGTCTACGACGTGCTGGACGCCAACGGCAAGCCGCTGGCCCTGTTCATCGCCGACTTCTATGCGCGCGGCAACAAGCATGGCGGCGCGTGGATGAATGAATACGTGTCGCAGTCGATGCTGATGGGCACGCATCCCGTCGTCGCCAACCAGCTGAACATTCCGAAGCCACCCGCCGGCCAGCCGACGCTGTTGACGTTCGATGAAGTGACGACCATGTTCCATGAATTCGGCCATGCGCTGCACGGTATGTTCTCGAACGTGAAATATCCGCGCTTTGCCGGTACCAGCGTGCCGAGCGACTTCGTCGAGTATCCATCGCAAGTCAATGAAATGTGGGCCGTGTGGCCGGAAGTGCTGCAAAACTATGCCAAGCACTACCAGAGCGGCGCGGCCATGCCGCAGGAGTTGCTCGACAAGGTGACGGCGGCGAAGAAATTCAACCAGGGTTTCATGACGACGGAATACCTGTCGGCGGCCCTGCTGGACCAGCGCTGGCACCAGCTGGCGCCGAGCCAGGTTCCGACCGACGTGCTGGCCTTTGAAGCGGCATCGCTGAAGGATGCGGGCGTCGATTACGCGCCCGTGCCGCCGCGCTACCGCACCAGCTACTTCTCGCACAGTTTCTCCGGCGGCTACTCGGCGGCGTATTACGCCTACCTGTGGTCGGAAAAGCTGGACGCGGAATCGGTCAACTGGTTCAAGGAAAACGGCGGCCTGACGCGCAAGAATGGCGACTGGTTCCGCAGCAAATTGCTGTCGCGCGGCGGCAGCGTCGATGCGCTGCAGCTGTTCCGCGACTTCCGCGGCCGTGATGCCACCGTGGAACCATTGCTGGAACGCCGTGGCTTGAACGCCAAGTAAGACGTCCCCATCAGAAGCTTGCGTTGCGTTGACCTGGCGCACGCAAGCTTTCCGTGCCGGCGGCGTAGAATTGAGTAAGATGTAAACAAGAAGGCAGTCGAAAGAGTATATGAGTCAGCAAGATTTGAATGGCATTACCCTGGAAGGTATCGTGACGCGCCTGCACGCCCACTACGGTTGGGACGGCCTGGCCAAGCACATCGATATCAATTGCTTCATCAGCGATCCCAGCATCAAGTCGAGCCTGAAGTTTTTGCGCAAGACCCCGTGGGCCAGGAGCAAGGTGGAACAATTGTTTCTGGACACGCAATTTACTGACTGACAGGAAAAAACATGGATAGCAAACTCAAGGAATCGCTGCAACAACTGCATTCGACGCTGGAAACCAGCGGCCCCGTCGATGAAGAACTGCATGGTTTGCTGCAAAAACTCGATGTCGACATCAAGTTGCTGATGGAAAAGCGCGCCGCGCAGGAGCAGGAAGAAGAGTCGACCACCTATGGGCTGGCCGAGCGCAGCCAGGAATTGTCGGCCAAGTTTGCCGTCAAGCATCCGAAACTGGAGCCGGCGCTGCGAGAACTTGGTGAGATTCTAGCCAATATGGGTATTTAATTTAACCCTAAAGCAACATCTGGGGTCAGACCCGCCGGGTCTGACCCCAAGGGCCTCTTTCTCCCAAGTAATTGAAAATTAAACGTTTTTTGTACTGAAATCCAACAGTAAAAAGCAGGCCGTCAGGTTGGAAATGGCCAATTCCGGTACAATCCGTACCCTATGAGCTCCCCTACCAATTTATTTGCGACCGTTCCCAAGCGGTCTGCCCGCGCTGCCGTGGCGCCTTTCCTGCCGATGTCGCGTGCCGAGATGGACACGCTGGGCTGGGACCAGTGCGACGTCATCCTCGTCACGGGCGACGCCTACATCGACCATCCGAGTTTCGGCATGGCCCTGGTCGGCCGCCTGCTCGAAGCGCAGGGTTACCGCGTCGGCATCATCAGCCAGCCGGACTGGCTGTCGGCCGACGCGTTCCGCATCCTCGGCAAGCCGCGCCTGTACTACGGCATTACCGCCGGCAACATGGATTCCATGGTCAACCAGTACACGGCCGACCGCAAGATCCGCTCCGACGACGCCTACACGGCGAACGCGGAACCGAACAAGCGCCCGGACCGCGCCGTCACCGTGTACGCCCAGCGCGCGCGCGAAGCGTATCCCGACGTGCCCATCGTCATCGGCAGCATCGAAGCGTCGCTGCGCCGCATCGCCCATTACGATTACTGGTCGGACAAGGTCCGCCGTTCCGTCTTGCCCGATTCCAAGGCTGATTTGTTGATCTTCGGCAATGCCGAGCGGGCGCTGGTCGACCTGACGCACCGCCTGGCTGCCGGCGAATCGATCAAGGATATCCGCGACTTGCGCGGCACGGCCTTCATGGTGCCGTCCGGCTGGCTGCCTGGCGACGACTGGGGCGTGCACAATTCCACCCGTGTCGACGTGCCCGGCAAGATCGATCCGCACTACAGCCCGTACGAGATGGTGCAGGAAGACAAGACCGCCTGCGCCACGGAAAATGCGTCGAAGTCGGCCGAAGTCATCAAGCCGATCCGCATCATGAGCCGCGAAGAACGCCTGGCCATGGCCAAGGAAAAGCACGACAAGACGGTGGTGCGCCTGCCCGCCTACGACGTCGTCAAGGATGACCCCGTCATGTATGCGCACGCTTCGCGCGTGTTCCATCTGGAATCGAATCCCGGCAATGCGCGCGCCATGGTGCAGGCGCACGGCGAACGCGACGTGTGGCTCAACCCGCCGCCGCTGCCGCTGGCCATGGACGAGATGGATGGCGTGTACGACATGAATTATGCGCGCGCCCCGCACCCGAGCTATGGCAAGGCGCATATCCCCGCCTGGGAAATGATCCGCTTTTCCGTCAACATCATGCGCGGCTGCTTCGGCGGCTGCACCTTCTGCTCGATCACGGAGCATGAAGGACGCATCATCCAGAGCCGTTCGGAACCGTCGATTTTGCGCGAGATTGAACATATCCGCGATAAAACCAAAGGCTTTACGGGCACCATTTCCGATATGGGTGGCCCGACGGCGAATATGTACCGCCTCGCTTGCAAGGAAAAAGAGATCGAAGTCTCGTGCCGCCGCCTGTCCTGCGTGTACCCGTCCATCTGCGTGAATCTGGGCACGGACCACAGCAAGCTCATTTCCCTGTACCGCAAGGCGCGCGCCATTCCCGGCATCAAGAAAGTCTTGATCAGCTCGGGCTTGCGCTACGACCTGGCCGTGCGTTCGCCCGAGTACGTGAAGGAACTGGTCACGCACCACGTCGGTGGCCTGTTGAAAATCGCGCCCGAGCATACGGAAGAGGGTACCTTGTCGAAGATGATGAAGCCCGGCATCGGCGCGTATGACGAGTTCAAGGAAATGTTCGACCGTTTCTCCCTGGAAGCAGGCAAGAAGCAGTATTTGATTCCCTACTTCATCGCCGCCCATCCGGGCACGACGGACGTGGACATGCTGAACCTGGCCCTGTGGCTGAAGAAAAACAATTTCAAGCTGGACCAGGTGCAAACCTTCATGCCCACGCCGATGGCCATGGCGACGACCATGTATCACACGCGCAAGAATCCTTTGCGCAAGGTCACGGCAGACTCGGAAGTGGTGGAAACGGCGCGCAGCGGCAAGATCCGCCGCACCCATAAAGCGTTCCTGCGCTACCAGGACCCGGCCAACTGGCCTATCCTGCGCGAAGCGCTGGTCAACATGGGCCGTGGCGACTTGATCGGCAATGGCGACAAGCATTTGATTCCCGCCTGGACCTCGTCCGAGTCGGGCGGCCTGGCCGCCGGCGAACGCAGCCGCCAGACGCATGGCGCCGGCACGCCGGACAAGTTCAAGGTTACGCCGGGCAAGAACCGTATCGCCCTGGGCGGCACGGCCGCGGCGCCGAAGGCGACCGCCGTCGAATCGAAGGTGCGTCCATCGATCTTGTCGACCATCAAGACGAAGGCCAAGCCGGCCGCCGTGCCGATGGGCCGTGGCAGCAAGCCGCCAGCCAAGGGCGGCCATGCCGCACCGGCACGGGGCGGACGCAAGTAAGCCGTCCTCGGCACCCCGGGCATCGCCTGAAAACCCGGCAACGCAGACAGCGTTGCCGGGTTTTTTGTTATCTGCGCACCAGGATGGGGCGCGACATGCCTTGATGGCGGAATTTTTACCAATATTTAAAAATTGAATAGAGCAAAAGGCAATTTTCCCTTGTGGCAACTTGGTGTTTGAAAATATACTCGTTGAATATTTAGCCGTACGGCAACAATGCTGCCATTCTGGCAAGCGCCAGCGTACGCGACTTCCAGCGTTTAGATGAAAAGAGATGCCAATTGAAATGCCTTTCCTGCCAGGCCGAGAATAAGCCGGGCGCAAAATTCTGCTCTTCCTGCGGCACGACGTTTGCCGTTGCTCCTGCCGCCGCCGCTCCCGTGCCAGGCAAAGCCTGTGGCCAGTGCGGCCATGATTGCAAGCCGGACGCCAAGTTCTGCCCCAAGTGCGCATTCAGCTTTGCCGTGGCGCCCGTTGCCGCAGCGGCGCCGCCGCCGCTGCCGGAAGCGGTCATCGAGCCGCGCATCGAGCCGGTTATCGAGCCGGTCATCGAGGCTGTGATAGCCCCCGTGATCGAGCCGCTTATCGAGCCCGTCACTGAGCCCGTCATTGCATCCATACCCGTGCCTGAGCCGGAACCTGAGCCTGCCCCAGCGCCCGTGGCGGAGCCTGTCGCGCCGCCAGCGCCAGTGCTGGAAAAGCGCCGTGCCGATCCTGGCCCCGCAGCGGAACCTGCTCCCGCACCCGCCAGCGTGCCCGCAGCGGCATCCGACAGCCCGGCCGGTGGCAGCCGCATCAAGCTGATCGTCGCAGCCGTCGCGGCGGTGGTGGTATTGGGTGCGGCAGGCGGATACTATTACCTGTCAGCCAAGCCTGCCGAACCCGCGCCAGTCCCCACGCCGACGCTTCCCGCCGAAGAAACGACGGCTGCCGCCGAGCAGCCGCTGGCCATCAGCGACCCTGCGCTCGATGGCGCCACGACGGCCGACCATGCCGCGACACCTGCTGCCGAGCCTGAGCCTGAGCCTGAGCCAGCGGCAGCTCCTGCACCGGCGCCGGCGCCAGCGCCAGCGCCTGCACCGGCACCGGCACCTGTCGCGGAAAAACCCGCCAGGCCCATCAAGGTGACGCCGCCGGCCGCGCCTGTCAGCAAGCCTTCCGGTCTCGAAAGCGTGATCACGGACAGCCTGTCGGAAGCGAGCCACTGCATGAGCCAGCGCAAATACGACTGTGCCATTGCCAACGCGAATGCCGTGTTGCGCATGGACACGGGCAACCGCTACGCGCTCGACATCAAGCGCAAGGCGAAAGAAGCGCAGGACAAGGCGCTGTCGCAAATCCAGATCGAGTAAGCCGCGCTGCTTGCCTTCCCCCTATTTTGACCTTTCCGGAGAATAACGTGAAAAACCTGAAACAAATGGCCAAGCCCCTGGTGGCGATGCTGGTCGTGTCCTCGATGCTGGCCGGTTGCGCCGCGCCGGGCGGCCCTGGCGCCACCGGCAATACCACTACCGCCGGCACGGACGCGGCCAGCGGCGAATGCAATACGGCCATGCTGGCCGGCATCGGCGCCGTCGTGGGCGGCTTGCTGGGCGGCGGCAACAACACCGTGCGCGGCGCGGCCCTGGGCGCCAGCCTGGGCGCGCTCGCTTGCGTGGCCTTGAATTATCAAAGCCAGCAAGTCAAGACGGCGCAGCAGGTGCAGACCGACTACAAGGTGGCCAACAAGGGCAAGCTGCCCGAGCAGTCGACCCTGGTGAAATACGAGACGGGCTTTACGCCGTCCTCCGTGCGTCCGGGCCAGAAGGCGCAGACCAATTCGTATATCGAAGTGGCGGCCGGCACGCGCGATCCGAACCCGCTGGTGGAAGAGGAATTGAGCCTGTACAAGCCAAATGGCGACTTGATCAAAACCGTGCGCAAGGTGGTCAGCAGCAATAACGGCAGCGGCGCCTACAAGGGCGGCTTCTCGATTCCCATGCCGGAAGGCGTGCCGCAGGGCATTTACCCGGTGCGCACGGCCCTGTACCTGAATAGCAAGCGCGTCGGTGGCCAGGACGTCAAGCTGCAGATCGTCCAGCGCCAGGCGCCGGCATCCGAGCTGCAACTGGCGCTGGCCTACTAACACCGTGCTACCACGGGGCGGCCAGGCAGGCCGTCCCCTTCCGATTTCCCCCTTTCAGGCTAGACATGACCATTTCCACAGAAGCAGCTAAACCTCTTCCCTTTTCCTCCGCCGTGGGCTCGCTGATCGAAGCGACCGACGCCATCAGGAACTTCCGCGCGATTGCCTTGCTGGCCCTGACCTTCATCGGCGCCGTGCTCGTCGGTGGCGTGCTGACGATGCTTGCCGGCGGCATGAGCAGTGCGCTGCTGGCCTTCCTGGGCGGCTTGATGGCCTTCCTCGTGATGTTCTACGGTTCCAATGCCGTGGGCATCCTGCTGATGCGCGATGCGCAAGGCCAGCCGGGCATGAGCCTGGTGGATGCCGTGCTCGTTTCGCTGTACACGAGCCACCGCCTGATCGCGGTCGTCTTCCTTGAATTTCTGATCGTGCTGGCGGCCATGATCGCCATCGCCATCATCTTGTTCGTCTGCAAGATCCCCGTGCTCGGCCCCGTGCTGTACGCGGTCGTCTTCCCGCTGTCGGCCATCGTGCTGGGCGTGCTGGTGTTTGCACTGTTCTACGTGATGCTGCCGCTGGCCGGCCCTGCCGCCTGGTCGGGTGCCAGCGTGTTCCAGATCATTGCCCGCCTGAACCAGATCGTGCGCACCAAGCTGGTGTCCGTGATCTTGCTGGAAGTGCTGCTGTTCCTGATCACCGCGTTTGTGGCCCTGCTGATCTTTGGCGTGCTCGGTACCGGCGTGTCGCTCACCACGGGCATGTCGGCTGGCATCCTCAGCCTGGGCGAGATGAATATGTATGCGCTGGCTGCGGGGCTGGGTCGCGGCGGCTCCGGTTCCGGCTACATCGTCGCAGCCGGCCTGGGCGGCGGCTTGCTGATGGCGGCCGCGGCCGTAGTGCCTGGCCTGATCTTTACCAAGGGCGTGTGCATCATTTACCTGGACGCCACGCGCAATGTCGACTTCGGCGCCTCGGAAGCGAGCCTGAACGACGGCCTGGCCACGGTCAAGAAAAAAGCCGAGGAAGCGCGCGAGCGCGCGCGTGCCCTGGCCGAGCAGGCGAGCGCCCCCGCCGCGCCAGCCGCTGCCGCTGCACCGGCCGCCGCGCCGGTTGACAGCCTGCAGTGCCCAAGCTGCAAGGCACCGGTCGCATCCGATGATGTGTTTTGCGGCGAATGCGCGCATAAACTCAAGTAAAGGCACGCCATGGCTCACTTCTGCACCCAATGCGGCACCGCCCATGTTCCCGGCGCGCGTTTTTGCGATGAATGCGGCAAGGCCGTGAACGCCGCGCCGTCGCCCGCACCTGCGCCGTCGCCGTCGCCCGTCGCGCCCGTCAAGCCGACCGGTGTGCAGCGGCGCCACCTCCTCCTTGCCGGCGGCGTGCTGGCGGTGGTCGTCGTGGCCGGTGGCGCACTGGCGTGGTTGCTGGCGCCAGAGGCAGCCTCGTCCAGCAGTTTCAGCCGCGCCATCGATGCCCACCTGGCGGCCGACGAGGCGGCGCGCGACAAGTTGCTGTGCCTTGCCAACTTGCCGTATCAGAAGGAAGAGATCCGCGTGGCGTCGTACGACAGTTCTACTCGGCAATGGCTGGATATCCTCGTGCGTAGCGGGCTGTACAGCGCACCCGTCGAGCAAAGCAGCGGCGGCTGGGTTGCGCAATCGCAATTCGTCTACGCGCTGGCCGCGCCGGGCAAGGCGGCCTTGCGCGGCGACAAGCTGTGCGTGGCCAAGGGCGTGAAAGTGGCCAAGGTCAGCGGCTACGATCAGGTGCGCGACCTGGGCGAACAGCAAGTGGCGATGGCCAAGGCCACCCTGGCGTTGACCGATGAGGCGGCGTGGTTCGCCAAGTCGCCGGACCGCGCATTGATCCTGCAACGCTTGCCGGACGGCGACCTGGAAGTGCGGCTGCCGCTGGCGCTGGTCGACAAGCAGTGGCAAGTCATCGACCAAGCGCAGATGAGCCAGGCGGCCATGACCGGTGTGATGGGCAAAGCGCGGGCAGGGCAGGGCGCGGGCATGCTGGACAAGCTGAAAAGCGTGTTCAGCTTTGGCGGCCACCCGGCGGTGGGGAAATGGCAGGCGGCGATGGGCAATGTCCTGGAATTTACACGCGACAGCGTGATCAATAACGGGACCTCGACCAAGGCCACCTTCACCACCAACGGCAATACCGTGACGATCGCACCGGAAGGCGCGGGCGAAACGGCCATGGACATTATCGTCAGCGACGATGGCAGCACGGCGCAGATCAGCATGGGCGGCATGCGGGTGACGACGCTGCGCCGCATGCGCGATTAAGAGGCTAAGCCGGCGGCGCAGCTTGCCGCCTTGCAGCATTCCAGAAGCCCGGCCATGCCGGGTTTTTTTTCGCCGCCGACCAGGAAGGGGAGGCAGGTATTTATCTTGACATCAAGATAGTTCGCGCCCACACTGGTCTTTTATCTTAATGTCGAGATAGTTTCATGGCCTCTTCCTTTGCCCGCCCCGCCTGGGGCGATATTCTGCTCACGGCGCTGGCGCCCCTGATCTGGGGTTCCACGTATATCGTCACGTCCGAACTGCTGCCGCCGCACCGTCCTTTCACGGCAGCCCTGATCCGCGTGTTGCCGGCCGGCATGCTGTTGCTGCTGCTGATGCGGCGCCTGCCCGCGCGGCGCGACTGGGGCCGCGTGCTGATCCTGTCCGCGCTGAATATCGGCGTGTTCCAGGCCCTGCTGTTCGTCGCCGCCTACCGCTTGCCGGGCGGTTTGGCGGCCGTGGTGGGGGCCATCCAGCCGCTGCTGGTGATGGGGCTCGCCTGGGGCGTGGAAGGGCGCCGCCCCGCCCGCCTGGCCCTGGGCGCCAGCGTGCTGGGCGTGGCCGGCATGGGCGTCTTGCTGTTGTCGCCGCGCACGGTGTGGGAACCCATCGGCATCGCCGCCGCGCTGGGCGGCACGGCCTGCATGGCGGCCGGCACCTATCTGACGCGGCGCTGGAAGCCGGACTTGCCCGTGCTGGCGCTGACGGGCTGGCAATTGCTGCTCGGCGGCCTGATGCTGGCGCCCGTCGCCTGGCTGGCCGACGCGCCCTTGCCGGCACTGTCCTGGCAGCAAGTGCTGGCCTACGCTTACCTGTGCCTGGCCGGCGCCCTGCTGGCGTATGCCTTGTGGTTCCGCGGCATCGCCCGCCTGTCGCCCGTGGCCGTGTCCTCGCTGGGCTTGCTCAGCCCCCTGATGGCTGTCGTGCTGGGCTGGGCCTTGCTGGGCCAGGCCATGACGGGCTGGTCGATGCTGGGCTTGCTGCTGGTGCTGGCCAGCGTGCTGGCCGTGCAGTGGGCCAGCGCCCGTCCCGCAACAAAGTCCTGACTTCCGCGTATTTCCCTCCAGCAGGCTGATGGCATCAGCCTGCCTGTTTCCCTCTGAACGCTCCCTTTTTGCTGCACCGCACATACAGTTTTGCTTGCACTGATATGGGGCATTGAGGCACTATTCGCTTCGCGCAAACGTTTGCGCGCAACGAATTTCCTAAAAAGCATGCAGTACACGTGCTTGACCAACAACTCTGGAGACGCTCATGACATCCCGTATTCGCCTGAAAATGATTGCCGCCGCTGTCCTGGTGTGTGCCTTGCCCGCCGTGCCGGCGATGGCGCAGACACCTGCCAAACCAAAGGTGGCGCTGGTGATGAAGTCGCTCGCCAATGAATTTTTCCTGACCATGGAAAATGGCGCCAAGGCGCATCAGAAGGCGAATGCCGCCAAGTACGACCTGCTGTCGAACGGCATCAAGGATGAAACGGATACGTCGAGCCAGATCAAGCTGGTCGAGCAAATGATCGTCTCGCGCGTCAACGCGCTGGTGATCGCGCCGGCCGACTCGAAAGCGCTGGTGCCAGTGCTGAAGAAAGCCATCGACGCGGGCATCATCGTCGTCAATATCGACAACAAGCTCGACGCGGGCGCCCTGAAAGAGAAGGGCATCACCGTGCCGTTCGTCGGCCCGGACAACCGCAAGGGCGCCAAGGTGGTCGGCGACTACCTGGCGCAGCAAATCAAGAAGGGCGACCCCGTCGGCATCATCGAAGGCGTGTCCACCACCTACAATGCGCAGCAGCGCACCCTGGGTTTCCAGGATGCCATGACGGCAGCCGGTGCGAAAGTCGTCAGTGTGCAGTCTGGCCAGTGGGAAATCGCCCCCGCCAACACGGTGGCGGCCGCCATGCTGAACGCCAATCCGAATATCAAGGCTTTGCTGTGCGGTAACGACAACATGGCCATCGGCGCCATTTCCGCCATCAAGGCGGCCGGCAAGACGGGCAAAGTGCTCGTCGTCGGCTACGACAACATCAACGCCATCAAGCCGATGCTGGCCGATGGCCGCGTGCTGGCTACCGCCGACCAGTTCGGTTCGCAACAAGCCGTGTTCGGCATCGAGACCGTGCTGAAAGCCCTGGCGCAGAAGAAGAAACAGGCCGAGCTTGGTGGCGTCATCGAAACCAAGGTCGAACTGGTCGCCAAGGGCGCCAAGTCCTGATCGTTTGATCCCGCCGGGGCCGGCGCCCGCTTGCTCACCGAGCAGGCGCCGCCGGCCCCGCCGCCACTACCGCGGAGTTTTATCATGCCCACCGACATTCCACCGGCGCCAGCCGCCATCCCCTTGTTAACGCTCGATAACATCGGCAAGTCCTATGTCGGCCCCGTCCTCGGTGGCGTGGGCCTGCGCTTCGCCCCTGGCCAGGTGCTGGCGCTGACGGGCGAAAACGGCGCGGGCAAGAGCACCTTGTCGAAAATCATCTGCGGCCTGGAGCAAGCCACCACGGGCACGATGTTGCTCGACGGCAAGCCATACCAGCCCGCCTCGCGCGGCGCCGCCGAGGCGCTGGGCATCCGCATGGTGATGCAGGAACTCAACCTGATTCCCACCCTGTCGATCGCGGAAAATCTGTACCTGAAGAATTTGCCGCAGCGTTTCGGCTTCATCGACCGCAACCGTCTTGAGCGCGACGCGCGCGAACAGATGGAAAAAGTGGGATTGGGCGGCCTCGACCCGTGGACCTTGGTCGGCGAACTGGGCATCGGCCACCAGCAAATGATCGAGATCGCGCGCAATTTAATTGGCGCTTGCCGCCTGCTGGTGCTCGATGAACCGACGGCCATGTTGACGCACCGCGAAGTGGAATTGCTGTTCCTGCAAATCGAACGCCTGAAAGCCGACGGCGTGTGCATCATCTATATTTCCCACCGCCTGGAAGAACTCAAGCGCGTGGCCGACCGCATCGCCGTGCTGCGCGACGGCCAGCTCGTGTGCGACGACGATATCGCGGGCCACTCCGCCGCCGACCTGGTCAGCCTGATGGTGGGCCGCTCGGCCGACGACGCCGTCGACCTGAGCGGCCGCACCATCGGCGCACCGCTGCTGCGCGTGCGGGGCCTGGCGCGCGGCAAGGTCGTCAACCCGACCTCGTTCGACTTGCGTGCCGGCGAAATCCTCGGCATCGCCGGCTTGATCGGCTCGGGCCGCACGGAATTGCTGCGCCTGATCTTCGGCGCCGACCGCGCCGACGCCGGTGACGTGTTCCTCGGCGACAGCGCCACGCCCGCCGCCTTGCACTCGCCGCAGGCCGCCGTGCAAGCGGGCATCGCCATGATCACGGAAGACCGCAAGGGCCAAGGCTTGCTGCTGCGCCAGTCCATCGCCGTGAATACGACCCTGGCCTCGCTCGACACCGTCAGCGGCGCTGGCTGGCTCAACGACGCGGCCGAAGCGACGGTGGCCGACGACTATATCCAGCGCCTGGGCATCCGCTCGCGCAACAGTGCGCAAACGGTGGCGGAATTGTCCGGCGGCAACCAGCAAAAGGTGGTGATCGCCCGCTGGCTGTACCGCGACTGCCCCGTCATGCTGTTCGACGAGCCCACGCGCGGCATCGATATCGGCGCCAAGTTCGATATTTATCAGGTGCTGGCCGAACAGGCGCGCCAGGGCAAGGGCCTCGTCATCGTCTCGAGCGACTTGCGCGAACTGATGCTGATCTGCGACCGCATCGCCGTCATGAGCGCCGGCAGCATCGTCGATACCTTCGAGCGCGGCGCCTGGAGCCAGGACGCGCTGCTGTCGGCCGCCTTCTCCGGCTATTTGACCCCCACTTCCACTCCAGCTGCGGCCTGATCCGCCGGAAAGATTCCCATGACCACCAACTCCTCTCCTTCGTATCTGCAGCGCAGCCTGGCCGACCTGAAAAACTATGCGGGCCTGATCGGCGCCCTGGTCGCCATGTGCGTGCTGTTCTCGTTTGCCAGCGAAAACTTCTTCACGCTCGCCACCCTCAGCACCCTGTCGAACAACATCCCCACCCTGGTGGTGATGGCCGTCGGCATGACGTTCGTGCTGATCATCGGCGGCATCGATTTGTCCGTCGGTTCCGTGATGGCGCTGGCCGCGTCCGTGCTGTCGCTGGCCGTCGTGCACTGGGGCTGGCCCGTGTGGAGCGCGGCCCTGCTGGGCATGTTCGTCGCCGCCCTGTGCGGCGCCACCACGGGTCTCATTTCCGTCGGCTGGCGCATTCCCTCGTTCATCGTCTCGCTGGGCGTGCTGGAAATGGCGCGCGGCATGGCGTATCAAGTGACGAACTCGCGCACGGAGTACATCGGCAGCGCCGTTGACGGCATCAGCTCGCCAATCGCGTTCGGCCTGTCGCCCGCCTTCATCGCCTCGATCGCCATCGTCGTCATCGGCCACCTGGTGCTCACGCGCACGGTGCTGGGCCGCCACTGGATCGGCATCGGCACGAACGAGGAAGCCGTGCGTTTGTCCGGCATCAATACAAAACCGTCGAAGGTGCTGGTGTTTGCCCTGATGGGCTTTCTGGCCGGCGTGGGCGCGCTGTTCCAGGTGTCGCGCCTGGAAGCGGCCGACCCGAACGGCGGCGTGGGCATGGAATTGCAAGTGATCGCCGCCGTGGTGATCGGCGGCACGAGCCTGATGGGCGGGCGCGGTTCCGTCATCAGCACCTTTATCGGCGTGTTGATCATTTCCGTGCTGGAAGCGGGCCTGGCGCAAGTGGGCGTGTCGGAACCCGTGAAACGCATCGTCACGGGCCTGGTGATCGTCGCCGCCGTGGTGCTCGACACCTACCGCCGCCGCGGCGAACGCGCCTAAGCGCCACATCGCCCATGGCAACCATCAAGCAAGTGGCGCAGGCGGCGGGGGTGTCGTTTACCACCGTGTCGCACGTCCTCAACAATACCCGCCCCGTCAGCGACGAGGCGCGCCGCGCCGTGCTGGCGGCGGCGGAGCAATTGCATTACGTGCCCAGCGCGCTGGCGCGTTCCCTGCGCAGCCGCAGCACGGGCACCATCGGCCTGATCATTCCGAATAATACGAACCCGTATTTTTCGGAAGTGGCGCGCGGCATCGAGGACAGCTGCTACGCGGCCGGCTACAGCGTCATTTTGTGCAATTCCGATGACGACCCCGTCAAGCAGCGCGACTACCTGAACGTGCTGCTGACCAAGCGCTGCGACGGCCTGATCCTGTCCGCGCTGGCCGACAGCGACGGCGAATTGCTGCGCAAGATGAAGGTGCCGGCCGTGCTGCTCGACCGCGCGCCCAGCGACTTGTCCATCGATGCCGTGGCCGTCGACAACCGCGCCGGCGGCGTGCTGGCCGCGCGCCATTTGCTGGGCCTGGGACGCCGGCGCCTCGCCTGCATCGCCGGTCCCCGCGAAGTGAGCATTTCCAACGACCGCATCGCCGGCGTGCGCAGCGCCATGGCGGACGCCGGCGTGGTCCTGGCCGACGCCCTGTGCCGCCACAGCGATTTTACGAGCGCGGGCGGCTATGCGGCCGCGCTGGACTTGCTGGCGCTGCCGCCAGACCAGCGCCCCGATGCCTTGTTCTGCTGCAATGACCTGATGGCCTTCGGCGCCTTGCGCGCCGCCGCCGAGCGCGGCATCGCCGTGCCGTGCGAACTGGCCGTCGTCGGCTTCGACGATATCGACCTGGCCAGCTTCGTGCATCCGGCCCTGACCAGCGTGGCGCAAAATACGCGCGAACTGGGCCGCATCACGGCCGCCTGCCTGCTGGCGCGCATCGCCGACCCCGCCTTGCCGCGCCAGCAGCGCAGCATCGCCCCGGAATTGCACGTGCGCGGCTCCAGCGCGGCCGTCAGTTTACCTTCTTCCGCACCTACTTCTTCACCTGCAACTGAACTGATGGGAATGACATCATGATCGTGGTTATCGGCAGCATCAATATGGACCTGGTCTTGCGCGTGCCGCGCATGCCCCTCCCCGGCGAAACCCTGACGGGCGGCGCCTTTCGCACCATTCCTGGCGGCAAGGGCGCCAACCAGGCCGTGGCCTGCGCGCGCCTGAGCGGCAAAGTGGCGGGCGCCCAGCAAGTGGCCATGGTCGGCTGCGTGGGCGACGACGCGTTCGGTGCGACGTTGCGCGCGGCGCTGGTCGGCGACGGCATCATCGACAGCCACATCACCACCTTGCCGGGCGTGGCGTCCGGCATCGCCTCGATTCTCGTCGACGACAATGGCCAGAACAGCATCGTCATCGCCGGCGGCGCCAACGATCTGTTGAGCCCTGCACACATTGATGCGGCGCAAGGCTTGATCGAACAGGCCGATATCGTCGTGCTGCAGCTGGAAACGCCGATGGCCACCGTCGTGCATGCGATCAAGCTGGCCCGTTCGCTGGGCAAGACCGTGGTGCTGAACCCGGCCCCGGCGGCCAGCCTGCCGGACGGCGTGCTGGAACTGGTCGACTACCTGATACCGAATGAAATCGAAGCGGCCATGCTGGCCGGCGTCAGCCCGGATGGCGCGGATGCCAAGGCGCTGGCCGCCGCACTGCAAAAGCTGGGCAGCGACAACGTCATCATCACCCTCGGTTCCAAGGGCGTGCACGCGGCCCTGTACGGCGGCGACTTCACCTTCCCCGCCGAAGTGGTGCAAGCCGTCGACACGACGGCCGCCGGCGACACCTTCATCGGCGGTTTTGTGGCGGGCCTGGCGTCCGGCATGGACGAGGCGGAAGCGATCCAGCAAGGCCAGCGCGCGGCCGCCTGGAGCGTCACCAAGCCGGGCGCGCAAACCTCGATCCCCCACTTGCACGAGCTGTTCTAACGACACGACGCCCATGAAAAAATCACCGCTGCTCAATATCGCACTGTCGCAACTGATCGCTTCGCTCGGCCATGGCGACATGCTCGTCATCGGCGACGCGGGCTTGCCGTCGCAGCCGGGCGTGCCCCTGATCGACCTGGCCCTGACGCGCGGCATCCCCGGCTTCATCGATACCGTCAACACGGTATTGACTGAAATGCAGGTGGAATACCATTTGCTCGCCAGCGAGTTGCCGCAGCACAATCCAGCCATGGCGGCGCAGGTGACGGCCTTGTCCCTGCCCGATGCGCGCCAGGTGACGCATGAGGAGTTCAAGCAATTGAGCAAGGGCGCGCGCGCCATCGTGCGCACGGGCGAGTGCAGTCCGTACGCCAACATCATTTTGGTGGCCGGCGTCGTGTTCTAGCGCAAACAATGGCGACATTGTTTGCCAAAAACATCAACGCTATTGTCCTCACTGAAATAGTTATCCATTGGCAAAAGGGGCGGCTACAATAGCCTTACCCCTGCCAGCTCGGCAGCTTCCTGTGGTGTTCCGCCATGCCGATGAAAGCCCGCGACGCTTTCCGCCTTGTCTTGCCGCTCGCCGGCAGGCTGGCGCGCGCCTGGCGTGGCTTTGTCTTCCTGCTGCTGTGCCTGGCCACACCAGCCCGGGCGCTGGAACCCGTTACCCTGCAGCTCAATTTCACGCACCAGTTCCAGTTTGCCGGTTATTACGCGGCCATCGAGCAAGGCTATTACCGCGAGGCGGGGCTGGAAGTCAGGCTGGTCGAAGGCGGCGGCGGGCCGCTGGCCGAGGCGGCCGTGCTGGCGGGCCAGGCCGACTATGGCGTGGGCAACAGCACCTTGTTGCTCAGCCGACTGGCCGGCAAGCCCCTGGTGGTGCTGGCCGTCGTGTTCCAGCATTCGCCCAGCGTGCTGCTGATGCGCCAGCAGGGCGGCGCGCCCGACGTGCGCAAGCTGGTGGGGGCGCCCGTGATGATCGGCGCGGCCGGCGACGTGGCCCTTGCCGCCGATGAAGTGTCGCTGTTCCTGGCGAAAATGGGCGTCGCGCCGCAGCAGATGCGCCACTTGCCGCCTAGCTACCGCATCGAAGATTTGATCGATGGCAAGGTCGCCGCCGTCGCCGCGTATTCCACCAACGAACCGGACTACCTGGACCGGGCGGGCTTTCCCTATTATCAGTTTACGCCGCGCACGGCCGGCATCGATTTCTACGGCGACAACCTGTTTACCAGCGAGCATGAACTGCGCCGCCATCCCGAGCGCGTGAAAGCGTTCCGCGCGGCCAGCCTGCGCGGCTGGCAATACGCGATGGCGCACCGCGAGGAAATGGCGCAACTGATCCACGTCAAGTACAGCCAGCGCCACGACCGCGCGCACCTGCTGTACGAGGCGCAGCAGATGGAGTTGCTGCTGCAGCCCGTGCTGGTGGAGCTCGGCTACATGAATCCCCAGCGCTGGCAGCACATCGCCGACACGTATGCCAGCATGGGCGTGCTGCCGCGCAATGCCACGGACAGCCGCGCCTACAAGGGTTTCCTGTATCGCCCCGTGCCGGGCGCCGACCTGGGCTGGCTATACCTGTCGCTGGGTTTGGCGGGCAGCTTGCTGGCCGTGTCGGCGGCCTTTCACTTCAACAACCTGGCCCGCGAGCGCCGCCGCACGGAGGAAACCATCCGCCAGGGGGAGTTGCGCTTTCGCACCATGTTCGAGGAAGCGCCCATGGGCATCGCCCTGATCGATACCGTGAGCGGACAGTTTCTCGACATCAATCCGCGCTACCTGGCCATCAGCGGGCGCAGCCTGGAACACATGAAGCAAACGAGCTGGATGGAGATCAGCCATCCCGACGATGTGCCCGGCGAGCAGGAGCAGGTGGCGCAGTTGCTGGCGCGTAGCTTGCAGGGCTTTCGCCACGCCAAGCGGATCGTCCGGCCCGATGGCGGCGTGGTGTGGGTCGACGCTTCGGTGACGGCCATCGCCACGGCGCGCCATGGCGGCCCGCACCACCTGTGCATGCTGGAAGACGTGACGGACAAGCGGCAAACGGAAGCGCTGATCTGGCAGCAAGCCAACTTCGATACCCTGACGCAATTGCCGAACCGGCGCATGTTCCACGAACGCCTGCGCCAGGCGCTGGCCCAGGGGCGGCGCGATACGAGCCGCGTGGCCATCCTGTTCATCGACCTCGACCATTTCAAGGAAGTCAACGACACCCTCGGCCACCACCAGGGCGATATCCTGCTGATCGAGGCGGCGCGGCGCATCCGCGTGGGCGTGCGCGAGACGGACACGGTGGCGCGCCTGGGCGGCGATGAATTCACGGTGATCCTGTCCGACCTCGATGATCTGCAGCAAGTCGATCGCATCGCGCGGCAGATACTCGACGGCTTGCTGGCGCCATTCCTGCTGGGGCAGGAGCAGGCGTTCGTCTCGGCCTCGATCGGCATCACCCTGTATCCGGACGACGCGGGCACCATCGAGGAATTGCTCAAGCACGCGGACCAGGCCATGTACGTGTCGAAAGGGGCGGGGCGCAACCGCTACAGCTACTTTACGCCCGCCATGCAGGTGGCGGCCGTCAACCGTATGCGCCTGGGGGCGGACTTGCGCACGGCCCTGCGCGAACAGCAGATGCAGCTGTATTACCAGCCCATCGTCGCGCTGCATGGCGGACGCATCGAGAAGGCGGAAGCCTTGCTGCGCTGGCACCATCCGCAACGTGGCCTCGTGTGTCCGCCGGATTTCCTCGCGCTGGCCGAAAGCAGCGGCCTGATCGTGGAGATCGGCGACTGGGTGCTGTGCACGGCGGCGGCGCAATTGCTGCATTGGCGTGCGCAAGGCCATGCCATCGGCTTGCCGGGGCTGCAACTGTGCCTGAACCAGTCGTCGCTGGAATTGCAGCGCGAAGTCGAGGCGCCCGGCACCTGGCTGCGCCAGCTGGCGGCGCTCGGTGTGCCGGCCTCGGCCATCGTGCTCGACATGCGTGAAGATGTACTTTTACCTGGCGGCACCAGCATGGCGCCCCGCTTGCAGCATTTGCGCGAAGCGGGCTTGCAGATCGCCCTGGACGACTTCGGCAGCGGCCATGCTTCGCTGACGCAATTGCAGCAATGCGGCATCGATTACCTGAAGCTCGACGGCGTGCTGGTGCGCAAGCTGGCGCCCGGCGCCAGCGAGCTGGTGCTGTGCGAAGCCATCGTCACCATGGCCCACAAGCTGGGCTTGCGGGTGATTGCCGAAGGGGTGGAGACCGACGAGCAGCGCGCGCGGCTGCTGGAGATCGGCTGCGATTTTGCGCAAGGCGAGCTGTTTGCGCCGCCGCTGGCCATCGAAGCGTTCGACGCGCTGCTGCGCGCGCAGCGGCCCTTGCACCCTTGAAACAGGCGTCGCCTGCCACCAGATGGCATGCACGCCTGCGGGACAGGGCTCCCGGCTTGAACGGGCTTATACTCGACGGGCTGGCGCCTGCGCCCGGCTTTGCTGTCACCGGTACCTACACCGGGAGCGCAGGCAGTATTTCTTCCATTCACTCAACTCGAGGTGACCTCATGGGCATTTTCAGCAATATCTACAACAAGATCTTCCACCATTCGTCCGACGCTGCCCCGGCAGCCACGCCAGCCGCCGCTACCGACGCGCCAGCTGCCGCCGCACCGGCCGCTGCACCAGCGGCTGCCGTGCCGGTGGTGGACGTGGAAGTGGTGCTGGTCGACCTGGCCAGCAAGAACGCGGAAAAACTCAATTGGCGCACGTCCATCGTTGACCTGATGAAACTGCTTCAACTGGACAGCAGCCTGGCGTCGCGCAAGGAACTGGCACAAGAGCTGCATTTCACGGGCGACACCAACGATTCGGCCAGCATGAATATCTGGCTGCACCGCCAGGTGATGATCAAGCTGGCGGAAAACGGCGGCAAGGTACCGGAAGAGCTGAAAAACTAAGAACTGAACACCTGGCGGCGGCAGGGGTATCCACTGTCACCGCTATCCAATCCCGTGGGAACTGCCTATCATGGAGTTCCCATGGCGTCATGATAGCTAAAACTAATTGAAACTATTGTGACAATCAATTTTGCATATGGGTTAAAACCCCTTACACTAGAGTCTTACTGATTCACCACACGAGAGGAAATGACTATGTCGCTGATCAATACCCAAGTTAAACCATTCAAGGCAACCGCTTACCACAATGGCAAATTCGTCGACCTGACGGAAGCGTCGCTGAAAGGCAAGTGGTCGGTATTCGTCTTCTACCCAGCCGACTTCACCTTCGTTTGCCCAACCGAACTGGAAGATCTGGCCGATCACCATGCTGAATTCCAGAAACTGGGCGTCGATGTCTACGGTATCTCGACCGATACCCACTTCGCGCACAAAGCCTGGCACGACACCTCGGACGCGATCAAGAAAGTGCAATACGCACTGATCGGCGACCCAACCGGCGCCCTGTCGCGCAACTTCGAAGTCATGATCGAAGAAGAAGGCCTGGCACTGCGCGGTACCTTCGTCATCAATCCGGACGGCTTCATCAAAGTGCTGGAAGTGCATGACAACGGCATCGGCCGTGACGCAGCGGAACTGTTGCGCAAAGTCAAAGCCGCTCAGTACGTGGCGAACCACCCAGGCGAAGTGTGCCCAGCCAAATGGACGGAAGGCGCAGCGACCCTGACCCCATCGCTGGACCTGGTTGGCAAGATCTAAGTCTTGAAACCTTGCAACATCTAGCAGCAAACAAGTAGTTACCGCGATGCCGGACCGGGTGTCCGGCCCGGCATTCGCCTAAATATTTGTAGAAAAGGAAAACATCATGTTAGACGCCACCCTCAAAACCCAACTGAAATCCTACCTGGAAAAAGTGGTGTATCCGCTTGAGTTGGTCGCTTCTCTCGATGACAGCGCAAAAGCCCGCGAGATGAAAGAATTGCTCCAGGAAATAGTCCTGTTGAGCGACAAGATCACGCTGGTCGAGCGCACTGACGCTGGCGTACGGACCCCGTCGTTCAGCATCAACCGCCCAGGCACCGATATCGGCGTGCGTTTCGCCGGCGTGCCGCTGGGCCATGAATTTACCTCGCTGGTGCTGGCGCTGCTGCAAGTGGGCGGCCACACCATCAAGTTCGACGATGCCGTGATCGAGCAGATCCGCAACCTCGACGGCGATTACGAGTTTGAAACGTTTATTTCGCTCTCCTGTCATAACTGCCCGGAAGTGGTGCAGGCATTGAATGCCATGGCCGTGATCAACCCGCGCATCAAGGTCACCACCATCGATGGCGGCGTGTTCCCGCAAGAAGTGGAAGCGCGCCAGATCATGGCCGTGCCGATGATGTTCCTCAACGGTGAACACTTCGGCCAGGGCCGCACGAATGTCGAGGAAATCCTCGCCAAGCTCGACACCAACGCCGGCGCCCGCCAGGCGGAAGCCCTGAACAAGAAAGACGTGTTCGACGTGCTGATCGTCGGCGGCGGCCCTGCCGGCGCGGCAGCGGCCATCTACGCGGCCCGCAAAGGCATCAAGACGGGCGTGCTGGCCGAGCGTTTCGGCGGCCAGGTGCTCGACACCCTTGCCATCGAGAATTTTATTTCCGTCAAGGAAACGGATGGTCCGAAGTTCGCCATGGCGCTGGAACAGCACGTCAAGGAATACGAAGTCGACATCATGAACACCCAGCGCGCCGCGAAATTGACGCCGGGCAAATTGGTGCAGATCGAAACGGCGAATGGCGCGATCCTGAAAGCCAAGACCGTCATCCTGGCTACCGGCGCCCGCTGGCGCGAAATCAACGTGCCGGGCGAGAAGGAATACCGCAACCACGGTGTCGCCTACTGCCCGCACTGCGATGGCCCGCTGTTCAAGGGCAAGCGCGTGGCCGTGATCGGCGGCGGCAACTCGGGTGTGGAAGCGGCGATTGACCTGGCCGGCCTCGTGAAACACGTGACCCTGATCGAGTTCGGCGCGGAATTGCGCGCCGATGCGGTGCTGCAACGCAAGCTGCACAGCCTGCCCAACGTGACCGTGATCACCTCGGCGCAAACCACCGAGATCCACGGCGACGGCAAGATCGTCAATGGCCTGAGCTACACGGACCGGGTCAGCGGCGAATCGAAGAAGGTCGGGCTGGAAGGCGTCTTCGTGCAAATCGGCCTGGTGCCGAACACGGAATGGCTGAAAGGCACGGTAGCGTTGTCGCGCCACGGCGAAATCGAAGTCGATGCCCGCGGCCAGACCTCGATCCCCGGCGTGTTTGCGGCCGGCGACGTCACCACGGTGCCGTACAAGCAGATCATCATCGCCACCGGCGAAGGCGCCAAGGCAGCCCTGTCCGCCTTTGACCACCTGATCCGCTCGGATGACGAGGAAGTGGTCGAAGAGTCTGCCGCCAAGGAAGCACTGACGGCGTAACTATTGAGCTGTATCAAGAAAAAACCGGAACTGCCGCAAGGTGGTTCCGGTTTTTTTTATGCATAGAAGAAACTTAGCTGCCCGCGTACAGCGGATTGCCGGCCACATACACTTGAATCCCGTCGACGGGCATGTCCTTCGGCGCGATGTCGGCCAGGGCGAAGACGGTCCTGTTGTTGAAGGTGTGTACGTGCCACGTAAAACGCTGGCCGGCGCGCGCGATGGTGACGGTTTCGCCGTGCGTGACGTTGATGTGGCGGGCGTCGGCTTGCAGCTCGATGGTGCGCTGGGCGGCGGCGTGCGGGGCGCTGCTGCCATAGTCGGTAGCCGTGCCCGTGGGGCCGGCCGCGATGGCCGAGGTGGCGAAGGCGGCGCACAAAATCGCCAGGGCGCGGCGGTGGGTGTTCAACATAGTAATCTCCAAGAATAAGCCAGGCGCGGTGAATAAGCGCGCCGTGTTATGGGTAATGGCTGCACCGGGATCGCCGGTTTTTGCAACACGGCATCGTAAGCTGTCCTTGGTCGATCTGCAAAGCTGTATTTCCTGTCTATATTTCCAGCGTCGCCGCCAGCGGCACGTCCGGCGCCAAATGGCTGGTCAGCACGATGCACTGGCGCGCCAGGCGGGACGGCTCGGCCAGGCGCGCGCGCAGGTGCGCCATGGCGGCCGCGTCGAGGCCGTTGAACGGTTCGTCGATCAGCAGCAGGCGCACGGGCAAGGCCAGGGCCAGGGCCAGTTGCAGCTTTTTATGCTGGCCCAGCGAGAGGGCGGTGATGCTTTGCTGCAAGGTTGATGTCATGGCAAAGGCGTGCAATTCCGCGTTCAGCAGCGACTGGTCGCTGCCTGGGTACAGGGCCAGGTGCAGGTCGAGAAACTCGTGCACTTGCAGCCAGGGCAGGGCGGGCGTGTCGCCGCCGCAATAGAAAGTCTGGGCACGGTAGGCCAGCGGCATGGCGACGCTGTCGACGTCATCGAGGCGGATGGCGCCGCGCGCGGGCAGCAGGGCGCCGCCCGCCAGCTTCAGCAGGGTTGTCTTGCCGGCGCCGTTCGCGCCGCGCAGCCAGGTGACGCCGGGGCCGAATTGCTGGTTGTAGCCCTGGAAGACGTTGTGTGTGGGGAAGTGAAAATCGAGGTGCTCGAGGTGCAGCACGGGAGTAGGCAGGTTCAATTCCATAGTTCGCTTCCGATGGCGCTCAAGGCAAGGATGGAGAAAACGACGAGGGCGACGCGCCCGCGCGGCGTCAGGCGGGGCAGGCCGACGATGGCCAGCAGGGCCGCGCTGGCGGTGAGGGCGTAGACGCCGGTCACGCGCCGCTGCAGGGCGGCGGGATCGATGCAATACAGCAAGATGCCAGCGCCCAGCAGCACGGCAAAGGCGGGGAGCAGGCTGGCGGCGCAGGCCAGGCGCGTCAAGGCCGTGCTGGCCAGGGGCCAGGCGTCCAATGCGGGGCGCAGCACGGCGATCTGCTCGCGCACGGCCTTGTCGCCCCGGTCCGTCACGATGACCAGGCTGGCGCTGGCCAGCAAACCGAGCAGCGGCGCGGGTACGAGCGGCGCGCGCAGCAGCCAGGCCAGCATGCTGGCGCCAGCCGTGGCCAGCAGCACGCTTTGCTGCAGGCCGATCACATTTTCATTGCGCCAGAACGGCAGCCAGAACAGCTGGCGCCACAGGAATATCGTGCGCCAGCGGGGCCGTTGCGGCACATACGCCGTCATCGTGGGGGCGCGCGCCCTGTGTGCGGGCCGCGGCGCGCGCAGGCGTTGCGCCACGATGCGCGCCGTCAGCAGCCACGCCAGCAGCCAGACGGCGAGGGTGGCGGCCATGCCGGGCGCGGCAACGGGGCGCAGCCAGGGAGGCGACTGCAGCAGCCATATGGTGGCCGAGACGGCATAGGCGAGGCCCAGCGGCAGCATCAGCAGGCCGGCGACGGCGATGTCGGCTTGCCAGCGCAGGTGGCGCGGCAAGGGCAGCTGGCGCAGCCACGCGGCGGTACTGGCCGGCAACAATCGCTTGCGCAGCAGCCAGGCGGGCAGGCATGTCAGCAGCATTTGCGCCGCCAGCAAGCTCAGGGCCGCTGGCCAGGGCAGGTTCATGGCGAGAAATCCCGGCAGGGCGATGACGCTGAGCAGGCCCAGCAGGACGGGACCGGCCAGGAACACGAGAATTTCCATGGAACTGGCCAGGCTGGCGGCAAATTGCAGCAAAGCATGATGGGCCAGGCGCAAGCGCAGGGCGAGGTAGGGGGAAAAGCTGCGGGGCAGGCGCATCAGGCAGGAGCGGCGGAGTCGGCAAGAGCACTGATTCTAGTGCATTTGCGCTCCCACAATGGGAAAAGCCCTTCGGTTCCAGGAACCAAAGGGCTTTTCTTTTATTGGCGGAGCGGACGGGACTCGAACCCGCGACCCCCGACGTGACAGGCCGGTATTCTAACCAACTGAACTACCACTCCAAGCTCGTATGATCTGTGTTGCTGATCCATGAAGCACTGGATAATTTTCTGTTTGGTGGTGGGTGCTGAGAGGCTCGAACTCCCGACCTACGCCTTGTAAGGGCGCCGCTCTACCAACTGAGCTAAGCACCCGCATACCCAGAAAACTATCCCGACGTTTGTCACCACGTCTGGAAGAGGCACTATTATAGGGGGCGCTTTCATGCTTGTGCAACTATTCTTGAGGGGGAATGGCAGTTTTTTTGCTGAAAAGCGCAAAAAAGTTCAGGCGAGGGGGGATGGACGTGTTTTTGGCTTCTGAAATGGGAAAAGCCCTTCGGTTCCAGGAACCAAAGGGCTTTTCTTTTATTGGCGGAGCGGACGGGACTCGAACCCGCGACCCCCGACGTGACAGGCCGGTATTCTAACCAACTGAACTACCACTCCAAGCTCGTATGATCTGTATTGCTGATCCATGAAGCACTGGACAGTTTTCTGATTTGGTGGGTGCTGAGAGGCTCGAACTCCCGACCTACGCCTTGTAAGGGCGCCGCTCTACCAACTGAGCTAAGCACCCGTTGCTTGTCTCAGAAAACCATCCCGACGTTTGTCACCACGTCTGGAAGAGGCGCTATTATAGGACGGGTAAAATCCTTGTGCAAGCGCTTTTTTCACATTATTGCCCGAATGCGGTTGGGAGCATCTGAAAAAAGTGCAGGGCAATGTAACGCTGCCATGGGCTTTTTCTCAGGGCTCCTATTCCGTGATGCCCCATTGCGACAGCATCCACGCCATATTGAACGCATTCTCGGCGATGGCGTTATAGCGGCCCGACGCGCCGCCGTGGCCGGCACCCATATTCGTTTTCAGCAGCAGGGGATTGCTGTCCGTTTTATACGCGCGCAGCTTGGCCACATATTTTGCCGGTTCCCAGTACATGACCTGGCTGTCGTTCAGGCCCGTCGTCACCAGCATGGCGGGATAGTTCTTGCGCGCAATGTTGTCGTACGGCGAGTAGCTGAGCATGTAGTCGTACGCGGCCTTCTGGTTCGGGTCGCCCCATTCCAGGTACTCGCCCGTCGTCAGGGGCAGGCTGGCGTCCATCATGGTGTTCATCACGTCGACAAACGGCACGGCCGCGTGCACGGCGTGGAACAGGTCGGGGCGCATGTTGACGACGGCGCCCATCAGCAAGCCGCCCGCGCTGCCACCCTGGATGATGAGGCGGTTCGGGCTGGTCCATTTTTCGCGCACCAGGTAGTCGGCGCTGTCGATGAAGTCATTGAAGGTGTTTTTCTTCTTCATCAGCATGCCGTCTTCATGCCAGGCTTCGCCCATGTCGGTGCCGCCGCGGATATGCGCTTGCGCATAGATGACGCCCCGTTCCAGCAGGCTGATGCGGCTGATGGAAAAAGTGGCTTCCGTGGAAATGCCGTAGGAGCCGTACGAGTACAGCAGCAGCGGCGCGGAACCGTCGAGCTTGACGCCTTTCTTGTAGACGACCCACAGCGGCACTTGCACGCCATCGCGCGCCTTCACCCACAAGCGCTGCGTGGTGTAGCGGCTGCTGTCGAAGCCGCCGACGATTTCCTGCTGTTTCAGCACCGTGCGCTTGCCGTCCTGCATGCTGACGTCGATGACGGTGGGTGGCGTGACGGGCGACTGGTAGGACATGCGAAATTGCGTGGCGGAAAATTCCGGCGTGCCGGCCGCCGTGGCCAGGTAGACGGGGTCGTCGAACTGCACCGCCTTCCAGTTCTTTTGCGCAAAATCAAAGATGCGGGCGCGGTTCAGGGCGCGTGCTTTTTCCATCACCACCAGGTAGCCCTGGAAAACGTCGATGGACTGGATCACGGCATCCTTGTTGTGCGGCACGACCGGCTTCCAGTGCTTCGGCTGCGGCGCGGAAAATGGCGCGCTGACGACACGGAAATTCTTCGCCCCCTTGTTGGTCAGAATATACAGCTGGCCGTCGCGGTGCTCGATGCCGTAGCGGTGGCCTTTTTCACGTTTCAGCACGGATTGGAACGTGCCTTGCGGCTTGCTCGTTGGCAGCAGCAGCACTTCGCTCGTGTCCGTGCTGCCCGAGGTGAGCACGAAGAATTGCTTGTCGCGCGTGCGGCCCACGTTGATGGCGAACTGCTCCACAGGCTCGTGGTAGACCTGTTGCGGCGCACCGCCCAGGGCCAGGCGGAACAAGCGGTCCGAGCGCTTGGTGGTGGCATCTTCCTGCGCCAGCATCAGGGTGGCGTTATCCGCCGCCCAGGCCAGCGATGTCACGCGCGGCATGCTGTCGCCCAGCAACTTGCCCGTTTTCAAATCCTTGACGTGCAGCTCGTACTGGCGGAAACCCGTCGTGTCGGTGGTGTAGGCCAGCAACTGTTCATTCGGGCTGACGCTGAAGGCGCGCACGGCAAAGAATTTGTGGCCTTCGGCCAATTGATTCTGATCCAGCAAGACTTCCTCTGCCGCCTGCGCATCATAGGCGCCGCTGGCGCCGACGGGGCGGCGGCAGTGAATCGGGTATTGCTTGCCCGCTTCCATGCGTGTGTAATAGTAGAAATTGCCCTGGCGCGCAGGCACGGACAAGTCCACTTCCTGCATGCGTCCCTTGACTTCCGCCGTTACCTTGTCGGCCAGCGGCTGGATCGGCGCCGTGACGGCTGCCGTGTAGGCGTTTTCCGCATTCAGGTAGTCGATCACGGCAGGATCGGCTTTCTTTTGCAGCCAGCGGTAGTCGTCCGTCACGACCGTGCCGTGGCGCGTTTCCTGCCAGGCTGTCTTGGCGGCGACGGGAGCGACGGCCGTGGTGGTGGTGGTGGTGTCGGCGGCCAGCGCGGATGGCGCCAGCGTGGACAGTAGCAGGGCCGGCAGGATGGATGACCAGACGGACCGGCGGCGCGAAGCATGATGTGCTGTGGACAAGGCAACTCCTTTGAATAGTTGTGTCAGGATTGTAATCTTGCTATTGAGAAAAGCAACCGCTGATCGTCGCCATCGGGTCCCGTGCGTTTCAACTTGCATCCGCGGTCATTTCCGGTAATACTGTATGCATACACAGTATCTTGCCGCAATGAAGGCAAGCCGATCCGCCGCGAGGTGTTTTTTGATTTCATCTGCCCCCACACTTGCCGAAGCACCCGCCGCGCGCCGCTGGATCGCCCACCTGGACATGGACGCCTTCTTCGCCTCCGTGGAACTGTTGAAATATCCGGAATTGCGCGGCGAAGCCGTCGTCATCGGCGGCGGGCGCCTGCAGCAGCCCGTGCTGCAGATTGACGGCACGCGGCAGTTTGCGCGCATGCGCGATTACGTGGGGCGCGGCGTCGTCACCACGTCGACCTACGCGGCGCGCGCGTTTGGCGTGTTTTCCGCCATGGGCATCATGAAGGCGGCCAGGCTGGCGCCCGACAGCATCCTGCTGCCGGCCGATTTCGAGGCCTACCGCGAGTATTCGGCCCGCTTCAAGCAAGCCGTGGCCCAGTTGTGCCCCATCATCCAGAACGTGGGCATCGATGAAATCTATGTCGACCTGACGGAACACGGCGAGCAGGCGCCGGCCATGGCAGCGCGCCTGAAGGCGGCCGTGTTCGAGGCGACGGGCCTGTCGTGCTCGATTGGCCTGGCGCCCAACAAATTGCTGGCGAAAATCTGTTCCGACCTGGAAAAACCCGACGGACTCACCATTTTGTCGCCCGAGGATATCGCCACGCGCGTGTGGCCCTTGCCGGCGAAAAAGATCAACGGCATCGGCCCGAAGGCGACGGCCAAGCTGGAAGCCCTGGGCATCATCACCATCGGCGAGCTGGCGCAAGCCGACCTGGCCATGCTGCGCACGCAGTTTGGCGACCTGTACACGGGCTGGCTGCGCCAGGCGGCGCTGGGCATCGACGAGCGGCCCGTGCAGACGAGCCGGGAAACCAAGTCCGTCAGCCGCGAAACGACGTTCGAGCGCGACTTGCAGGTGGTGCGCGACCGCGCCACGCTGTCGGAAAAGCTGGAAAGCCTGTGCACGCGGGTGGCGGGCGACCTGGATAAACAGTCGCTGGCGGGGCGTACGGTGGGCATCAAGCTGCGTTTCGAGGATTTCAGCACCGTCACGCGCGACATCACCTTGCCCAGCGCCACGGCGGACGCCGCCGCCATCCTGCGGGCCAGCCGCGATTGCTTGCGGCGCGTGCCATTTGAAAAGAAAATCCGCCTGCTGGGCGTGCGCATCTCGACCTTGTCCGATCCGGCCATCGTGATGCGGCAGGCGCCGGCCCAGGCGGAACTGTTTCCCGCCCTGTAGCGGCATTCCCCACGCATCAACAACACCGCGCCAGTCCGCGCTTTTGACGGCATTCCCGTGTCGAAAGTGTAGAATGGCGTTCCCCTGGCACTACTGAAACAAACGGAAGACAAAAACTATGTGGTTCAAGAATCTTCAGATTTACCGCCTGCCCGCACCATGGGCCTATACGCCAGAACAACTGGAAGAGGCCTTGTCCTCGAACAAATTTACGCCGGCGACCAGCATGGATCTGATGCGCCAGGGCTGGGATACGCCACGCCCGAACGGCGGCCTGGTCCACGTGGTCAACAAACAGATGCTGATCTTGCTGGGCACGGAAAAGAAACTGTTGCCAGCCACCGTCATCAACCAGGTGGCCAAGGCCCGCGCTGCCGAGATGGAAGAAGCGCAAGGCTTTGCACCAGGCAAGAAAGCCATGAAGGAATTGAAGGAACGCGTGGCCGACGAGCTGTTGCCGCGCGCCTTCAGCATCCGCAGCAATGTCTGGACGTGGATCGACCCCGTCAATGGCTGGCTGGTGGTCGATGCCGCCAGCCCGGCAAAGGCCGATGAAGTCATCAAGCTGCTGCTCAAGGCCGTGGATAAATTGCCGCTGGAAAGCCTGCGCGTGCAGCGCTCGCCCGTGGCGGTGATGACGGAATGGCTGCAGGCGGACGATGCGCCGGCCGGCTTCACGGTCGACATGGATACGGAATTGCGCGCCACGGGCGAGAGCAAGGCCACCGTGCGCTACGTGCGCCACACCCTGGAAGCGGACGACGTGCGCCGCCACATCGCGGCCGGCAAGCAGTGCACGCGCCTGGCCATGACGTGGAACGACAAGATTTCGTTCGTGCTGACGGAATCGCTGGCCATCAAGAGCGTCAAGCCGCTGGACGTGATCAAGGAAACGGAATCGAGCACGAAGAACGATGAAGAGCGTTTCGACGGCGACGTGATGCTGATGACGGGCGAGTTGAGCAAGCTGATGGCCGACGTGGTCGAAGCCCTGGGCGGCGAAGCGACTGCATAAGCGCAGTCATGCCGGTACGAAAAAGGAGCTGCGGCTCCTTTTTTTTCGCCTGTGGATTGCGAAAAGATAAAAAAAGCGCCTTGCACGGTGAAGTGCAAGGCGCTTTCGGACAAGCTAATTCACAACGTCAAATTAGAACTTGTAGTTGCCGGTGATGTAGAACGAACGCATCATTGGATCGGCGTAGCGTGGGTCGAAACCAACCTGGTGGCCCGACGAAGCGCGCAGCGACAGCGGCGGTGCACGGTCGAACAGGTTTTTGATGCCTGCGCGGATCGTGGTTTGCTTGTCAAAGGCGAAACGTGCTTGCCAGTCGAACGTCGTGTACGACGGTACTTGCAGGCGGAAGTCGTCTATTTTGGTTTTGGTGTCCTCGTTGTACACGCTTGCTGCCGCATCGGTGTAGCCGTTACGGTAGTTGACCGTTACCGTGTTGCTCAGGCGGCCTGTATCCAGGGTCGTCGTCAGCTTCATCAGGTTGCGGAACGTGACTTCGTTGGTGTCGCCGAAGAAGTTCATGTTGCTGGTGAACACGTTGTTGCTGCCTGCTTTGGTGTAGTTCGCGTGCAACATGTGCGTACCGCTCAATTGGGCGGTCAGCTTACCGAAGGAAAACTTGTGGTTGGCCGACAGATCCCAGTCGATACCACGGTATTCCTTCTTGCCGACGTTGACCGACAGTTTCTTGAACGCGTAGTAGGTGTTGCCGGTCGATGGCTCCTTGTAGTAATCGAAGCTTGTCGCATACTTGACCGGATCGCCAAATGCCTGATCTTCGGTGATTTCCGAGACGGCATTGCGCAGTTTCACATCCCACAGGTCGGCGCCGAACGAGAAGGCCGAGCTAGGCTCAACACGGAAGCCCAGGGTGAACTGTTTCGATTTTTCCGACTGCAGTTCTGGATTGCCTTCCGATACGGCGTTGTATTGAATTGGTTCGCCGCGGCAGAACTCGGTACCTGGGTATGGGCAGGTAAATTTCTTGGCGGTAAAGCCGGCATTGACCAGTGGCTGAGCGATGTCCAGCATGCTTGGCGCCTTGAAGCCCGTGCCGTAGGAGCCGCGGATCAGCACGGTTTGTACCGGCTGCCAGCGTGCCGATACCTTGTAGGTATTGGCGCTGTCTTTTTTACCGACAGTTTTGCTGTTCAGCTTGTCATCGATCGCCTTGACAGCATCGTAACGGCCACCGACGGTCATTTCGAACGACTTGGTCAGAGGAGCCAGCAACTCGACGAACGCGCCGTAGGTGTCGCGGCTCATGTCGTAGGCAGCTTTCGTGTTGAAGCTGTAGATATCGTCACCGGTGGCGCCTGGCGACTGCTCATAGCGGTAGGTGCGGTAGTCGCCGCCGATACCCAGGCTGGCCTTGCCGCCTGGCAAGGAGAACAGTTCACGCGAACCGTGCGTGTCGACGCCGCGCATCGTGGTCGATGCGGTACGCACGGAGCCGACGAACTGCGCGCCGGCGACTTGCGCTTGCACGGATGGCTTTTGGCCCAACGCGAACGCATCGAAATCCGGATTGGCCAGGATCGCATTGAAGCCCTGATTTGTCGCGTAGCCGCCCGTGTAACGCTCGTCGATCGAGTTTTGCGACCAGGTCAGGCCGCTTTCGAAGTTCCACGCGCCCAGTTCGCCCTCCACGCCAACCACCATGTGTTTGGTTTGGGTAATGGTCTGGCTTGCGCGCAAACCGAAGTCGGTGCTGCGGTAGTTGGCCGTGACCGATTTGAGATCGCCCTGTTGCGCTGGCGTCAGGTAAGGTTGCACGTATTTCGCGTAGGCAGCTGGATTGTTGAACACCAGCTCGTCAAGGTTGGTTTTAGGGTTCTTTACCGTTTGCGCGATCGAGATGGGGATCGGGTTGGCGGCGATACGCGCCGTCAGGTCGTAGCGCGAATAGGCCAGTTCGGCGAACGCGTTCAGGCTGTCATTGAGCTTGTACGTTGCTTTGGAAAACAGGCTGTCGCGTTTCGATTGTGGCACGATTTCCACGGTGGAACCCGTGTCGAAGCCGCAAGCGCGTGAATTGCCGGTCGTGACGAAGGAATCGTCAGGGCAACTTCCGTTTTGACGCAAGTAAGGCGTGAAGGAAGTCGATGCGCTGTTCTTCGTTTTGTAGGCTACGGTGGCGCCTGCTGGCGATGCCGAGGTGCTGGTGCGGTCCCAGATGTAGTTGTTGCCGCCGCGTTTGAATTTCAGGAAAGAGGTATTGGCGAAATCGCGGTCGGTCGCGATCAGTTTCGACTGCTCATCGTGGCGGTACGATACCAGCACGTTGAAACGGTCTTCGTCCAGGTCGCCGAAACCATAGGTGACGCTGGTGTTCCAGGCGTTGCCGCCCTTGTCTTCCGGACCGCCGTAGGTGGCCTCCAGGGTGGCGCCTTGCTGGTTTTTCTTCAGGATGAAGTTCAGTACGCCGGCGATGGCGTCCGAGCCGTACAGGGCCGAAGCGCCGTCGGTCAGGATTTCGACGCGCTCAACGGCGCTCATCGGAATGGCGTTCAGGTTGACCGTGGTGCCGGAGCCTTGTGGCGCGATGCGGCGGCCATTCAGCAGTACCAGGGTGTAGGACTCGCCGATACCGTGCAGCGAAGCACTGGTATTGCCACCCGAGTCGGAACCTGCTGCGACTGCGCCGATGGTGAAGCCTTGCATGGCTGGCAGGGCCTGGATCAGGTCGGCTACCGAAGTGGCGCCCGATTTGGCGATCGCTTCTTGCGTCAGGCGCTGCACAGGCAAGGCGCCTTCGACAGCGATACGCTTGATACTCGAACCGGTAATTTCAACTTTTTGAATTGCTTCGTCCGCCATGGATTGGCCAGAGAACAAGACGCTACCTGCCAGAACGGTCAGGGCCAGGCGTACGCTGCGCACGCCAATTTTTTCTTTAAATGCCATTGTAACAATTACTCCGTAGTAGTTTTAATAACGACAAGCAGTACACGAGCACCGCTCTGGCCATCGGGTAGATGGCCAGCGGTGCTCGTGTACGGTAGGCGGAACCACGTCGGTGGGAGGTGGAAGACTACTTAGCGCAATATTGTTATAAATGCACTTTTGACTTGTCGAGGCGAACATTATGTCGTCTCAGCAAGAAAAAATGCATATCAACCGTGTCGGATTTGGCAATAAATTATGGATACAGAAGAATATTTAATTTAATTGTTAAATTGCAGTTTTATATTTAATAATATCGGTGTTTTTAAAAATGATCAATGGCGTTTTTTTACAACACAAAATTATTATATTGGCAATTTGATGTTTTACCTGCAATAATTCGACGAGTTCTGTGGTTTCGCAGAATTTGTGAAAGGCAAAAAGACATAAAAAAAGCCCGTTGAAAACGGGCTGGTCGAATTGTGACAGAGGGCCAGTCAGGCCGCGGGCCGGTCTGCTTTTACCCCCTGTCCTGCCATCGGCTTACAAGGGCTGGAACACGCCGGCGGCGCGGTTCTTTTGCACATTGTCCCAGGCGAAGATCTGGCCATTCATGGCCACGTACACGCCGGCTGGCAAGGTTTGCGCCACGCCGCAGGCAAAGCCCAGGTTGAACAGGGCATCGGAGTTGTCGATTTCGTAGGGAATCATGGCGCCCGTCAAAATGACCGTTTGCTGCAGGTTCGCCGCGCCCAGCACCTGCGCCGTTTCGCGCATGGTGTCGGTGCCGTGGATGATGACGATGGCTTTTTCCTGTGCCGCGCGGCACGAGGCCAGCACGCGCTGGCGATCCGCATCCTGCATGTCGAGCGAATCGAGCAGGGGCAATTGCTCCAGCGCCACGGGCGCCGTCATGCGCGCGCGGGCAATCGCTGCCGGCAAATGACTGTCGGAAAAGCCCAGGGTACCGTTCAATTCGTTGTAGTGTTTGTCGAAAGTGCCGCCAGTGGCGAGTATGCGCAAAGTCATGATGTGGTCACGATGTCAGTGGAGAATGACGCGCATGATAGCGTGGATTGGCAGCGTTGCGTGAATGCCGCCGCAGATGGGCCAGCGTGCCTGGGCCTCGCTACCGCGCCGCATCTGGAAAATTTGGTCATCTGTGAGTACACTGGTTTCTTTGTTTGCCTGCCACCCCGACTCCGTATGAAAGCGCTCGCTCCCGGCACCGTCATTTTTCACCGCCACCGCGGTTACGGGGTGATCACGTCCGTCAATTTGCTGACGGGCTGGATCGCCGCCCGTTTCGGCAGCGAAGCGCGGACCCTGGACCTGAACCTGTCGACCGACGACGTGCAGTTTGCCGATGGCGAAGCGATCCTGTTTCGCCGCGCGCCGCCGGACCGCATGCCGCATGCGCGCCTGATGGCCATGGTGCGCGAACTGCACCAGGCCGGCTATCAGAAGCTGTATCTGTACTCGTGGCCCAAGCCGTCCGGCCTGCACTGGCGCTGGCATTTGTTTACGGGGCCGCGCGACTGGATGCAGCGGCCCTGGCGCGAAGGCTGGTACGGTTCGGGCGCCGATTACAACGTCAATCCCGTGATGGGCTGGGGCGATACGCCGGGCGCCACCACTGGCGAGCTGATCGATGCCCTGGCCCGTTTCGACCCGCAGGGCCTGGCGCAGGCGCTGGGACGCGACGATGACCATAGCGACTGGTTTGGCCGCGTCTGCGATGCTTTATTGCCCCATTACATGTACAGCCTGGACATGCAGCGCACGCCAGGCGAGCCCTTGCCCGACATGCCGCCCGTGCCGGTCGTCGCCGTGCGCGCCGGCGTGGCGCCGTACAGCGGGCCGGACATCGCCTGGCCGCCCGGCTGGGCCGGCCTGTGGCGCGGCCGGCACGTGCTGCCCGCGCCCGCCATCCGCATCACGGGCGAGCCGGACCTGCTGAAGGGTTTTCAGCGTTCCTGAGGAGCTTGCCGCGCATGCGCCAGCGCCTCGGGATTGAGCAGGCGCGTGCATTGACCTTGCGCAAAATCGACGATGTTTTGCAAGGCGTAGCGGAAATACAGTTCATAGCTGTCACGCTCGACGTAGCCCAGGTGCGGCGTGGCCAGCACGTTCGGCAGCAGCAGTAATGGCGAGCCTGGCGGCAGCGGCTCGTCCGTAAATACGTCCAGCGCGGCGGCGCCCGGGCGCCCCTGCGGCAGCGCCGCTTCCAGCGCGCCCTCCATCACCAGCTCGGCGCGGCTCGTGTTGACGAATAGGGATGTCGGCTTCATGCGCGCCAGGTCCTCGGCTGTTACCAGGCCACGCGTCGCATCGGACAGGCGCAGGTGCAGGGTCAAGACGTCGGCCTGTTCAAAGAACGCTTCCCGCGACGTGGCCGCCGTATCGCCGGCCGCCACGGCCGCCGCGCGGCTCGCTTCGCTGCCCCACACGAGGATGGTCATGCCGAAGGCGCGGCCATAGCCGGCGATCAATTGCCCGATCTTGCCGTAGCCCCAGATCGCCAGGGTGCGCCCTTTCAATACCGTGCCGAGCGTATTGCGCTGTGGCTCCAGCGACGATGTCTGCCACAGCCCTTCCTGTAAATGTTGCGTGTATGGCACGATCTTGCGCTGCGCCGCCATGATCAGCGCCCACGTCAGTTCGGCCGGCGCCGTGGGCGAGCCGATGCCTTCCGCGATGGCGATGCCCAGCTCGGTGGCGGCCGGCACGTCGATGTGCCCGCTGACCTTGCCCGTTTGCGAAATCAGTTTCAGGTTCGGCAATTTCGACAGCAAGGCGCGGTTGAAACTGCTGCGTTCGCGGATCAGCACCAGCGCGTCGTATGGCGCCAGGCGGATCGCCAGTTGGCCCAGGCCCCGCGCCGTGTTGCTGAAGACCTTGACCTCGTGGCCATCGAGCAACTGGAAGCAATCGAGGCCGCGCACGGCATCCTGGTAATCATCGAGTATGGCAATTTTCATGGTGGATGGCCGATTTGAGTGAGGATTTGGTAGGGAAATAACAGGATACGGGAAATGTTGAATAGCCTACTACATTAGTCAAGCTATTCTCCTACATTTTTGCGAGAATAGCCGTTACGCGGGTGTACAATCGCCGGCACTTTTGAAGCTTCCTGATTATAGTTATAGCGCAAACTGTTCCTGCAGCCTGGGTGCATGATCCAGGTAAACGACACCAGAGCCCTGCCCGCGTGAGCATACCGCCCGCAGTGAGCCGCAGCCACCTCTCAACGATGCTGCCTGTCTTGCCGGAATGACCGGAATTTCTTTTATTGGTATTGGAGGTAATATGAATCAGCCCGTCATGGGTGGCGTCGCCGCACTCAACGTCCCAGCTTATATTAAACAACAGAAACTGATCAACTGGGTGGCCGACATTGCTGCGCTGACCAAGCCAGAGCGTATTTACTGGTGCGATGGTTCGCAAGAAGAGTACGAGCGCTTGTGCGCTGAAATGGTTGCCAGCGGCACCATGAAAAAACTGAATGCGCAAAAGCGCCCGAATTCCTACCTGGCCTGCTCCGATCCGAGCGACGTGGCCCGCGTCGAAGACCGCACGTATATCTGCTCGGCAACGAAAGAAGCGGCCGGCCCGACGAATAACTGGACCGAGCCCGGCGAAATGCGCCACACCTTGAACGGCCTGTTCGATGGCTGCATGCGCGGCCGCACCATGTACGTCGTGCCCTTCTCGATGGGCCCGCTGGGTTCGCCGATCGCGCACATCGGCGTGGAACTGTCCGATTCGCCATATGTCGCCGTCAACATGAAGATCATGACCCGCATGGGCCGTGCCGTGTACGACGTGCTGGGCACGGATGGCGAGTTCGTGCCGTGCGTGCACAGCGTGGGCGCACCGCTGGCCGCCGGCCAGGCCGACGTGAAATGGCCGTGCAACAGCACCAAATACATCGTGCATTTCCCGGAAACGCGCGAAATCTGGTCCTTCGGTTCGGGTTACGGCGGCAACGCCTTGCTGGGCAAGAAATGTTTCGCCCTGCGCATCGCTTCGAACATGGGTTACCAGGAAGCGCAAGCATCGGACAGCAACCCGGGCTGGCTGGCCGAACACATGCTGATCCTCGGCGTGGAATCGCCGGAAGGCAAGAAACACTACGTGGCGGCAGCGTTCCCGTCCGCTTGCGGCAAGACCAACTTCGCCATGCTGATTCCGCCGGCAAGTTTTAACGGCTGGAAAGTGACCACCATCGGCGACGATATCGCCTGGATCAAGCCGGGTGCCGACGGCCGCCTGTACGCCATCAATCCGGAAGCCGGTTATTTTGGCGTGGCGCCGGGCACCAACGAAAAAACCAATTACAACTGCATGGCGTCCATGCGCGACAACACGATCTTCACCAACGTGGCGCTGACGGACGATGGCGACGTCTGGTGGGAAGGCTTGACGAAAGAAGCACCAAGCCACCTGATCGACTGGCAGGGCAAGGACTGGACGCCAGCGTCCGGCACCAAGGCGGCGCACCCGAACGCGCGCTTCACGGTTGCGGCAACGCAAAACCCTGTCATCGACGCGGCCTGGGACGACCCGGCCGGCGTGCCGATCTCGGCCTTCATCTTCGGCGGCCGCCGCTCCACCACCGTGCCGCTCGTCACCGAAGCGCGCAACTGGGTCGAGGGCGTTTACATGGCCGCCACCATGGGCTCGGAAACGACGGCCGCGGCCGTGGGCCAGATGGGCGTCGTGCGCCGCGATCCATTTGCCATGTTGCCGTTTATCGGCTATAACATGAGCGATTACTTCCAGCACTGGCTGGACATGGGCGTCAAGGTGGGCAAGGTCAACCCGGCTGCCCTGCCGAAGATCTATTGCGTCAACTGGTTCCGTACGGACGAGGCTGGCAAATTCGTCTGGCCTGGCTTTGGCGATAACATGCGCGTACTCAAATGGATGCTGGAGCGTATCGAAGGCAAGGCGGGCGGCGTGGAAAACCTGTTCGGCACGACGCCGCAGTATGGCGACCTGAACTGGGATGGCTTGCCATTCACGCAAGAACAGTTCGACACCATCACCTCGATCGACAAGGCCGCGTGGGTGGAAGAATTGAAATTGCATACGGAGTTGTTTGAAAAACTCGCGTATCATCTGCCGCAGGAATTGGCAGGTCACAAGGCGGCGCTGGAAAAGCGGCTGAGTGCGTAAGTTAGCGTCAAGCGGCGCCTGACAAGCTTGTCAGGTGTGAAGAGTTGTAGTGGGGGAGAAACACGCCGGCAAAGACTGGCGTGAGATAAATGACACGCCGGCAATGACTGGGGTGCTAGCAAAAAGAGAAACGGCGCGGATTGCATGAGCAATCCGCGCCGTTTTTTATGGCGCGTTCGAGGCGTCTAGCCTGTCTGGGCCGGCACGAAATAAATCGGATAGACCTCGTCCATCATTGCTGGACATTCATCCGGCTTTGCCTTTGGAAATGTGACGGACAGGGGCGCTGTCTCATGCAAGCGGTCCTCCACTTCCAGCACGCCTGCGTAGGCCTTGACCTCGCGTGCGGCAGGCGCCTGGCAATCGCCGACCGCCAGTTCGCGGCCATTGCCATGAAAGCTGCTGCCATGGGCGATGTCGGTACACAGGGACGGCCAGTATTGGAATGAAAAAAAGCGTCCTGGCGGCGCGGTTTGCTGCCTGTCTTCCTGATGTAATTTGTGCCGCATGAAGTACATCACAAGCGACTCATACGCGTCGTAGGCTGGTGGCCAAGCCAGTTGCAAGGGCTGGCTGGCCAGCTTGGTGGTCCTGGAGCAAGTGCCACCCTGCGCCATCTGCAAACGCTCACGCCGCGGTGCGCCGTCTGTGCGAATGGAAAATTGGCCTGGGGCATTGATGCGCAAGGGCGTGGTGCCCATGCGCAGCACCGCTGTTAGCTTGCGCCCTGTAGAGCGATAGCTGATGTCGTACAGCTTGCCAGGCTTGAAGCCTTCGCGCGCCTCGATCCTGTATAAGCCATAGGAGGCATCGATTTCCTCGCTGACCTCACGCAAGCCCTGCTGCATGGCGAAGCGCTTGACGGCATCGCTCGGCCCCTCCGGTTCCGGTTTGTCCCAGCTCCGTTCCATGGCTTTCACTCTGCGGCATATCGGCATGGACGCGTTCTTCTCTTCGGCGCATTGCTGCATTTCCGGGCTGGCCAGATAGTAAATATAGGGCTGTACTCCCATCTGTTTTTCCACGCGCAATCGTACCGCCACCGGTGTCAGCTTGCGCCCCGTACCGCGCTCGATAATACGAAACCGCTTGGTGGAAAGGGGGACTGGCGGGCCGACAAGGATATGGCCATCCTGATCCCTGAGCAGGAAATCGGGAGATTGATTTGGAAGAAACAGGATGCCGCGTGCATTGGCAGGCACCGTGACCACGGCCGGCTTGCCGGATGCGGCCGGTGCCGCATGGAGGAACTCGCCGGATATCCCCTGCATGCAGGAACACGCCACCGCCACGCTGGACGACAGCAACCATGACGTGGTTATGCAATGGCGAACCCAGCTGGATAAACGTGAAGGGAAGTGCGGCATGTTTTCTCTGAAAGCCGGTGCTGTGACCAGAGAAAATAGTTTCCCATAGAAAAATCCCCCGGACAAGATCATTCGCCGGGGGATCGAGCGGGAGGTGCGGCTTATTGCTTGAGCAGCGGCCCCAGGTATTTACCCGTCACGCTGGCCGGATTCAGGGCCACGTCTTCCGGCGTGCCCGTGGCGATGATCTGGCCGCCGCCGGCGCCCCCTTCGGGACCCAGGTCGACGATCCAGTCGGCCGTCTTGATGACGTCCAGGTTGTGCTCGATGATGACGAGGGTGTTGCCCTGGTCGCGCAGGCGGTGGATGACTTTGAGCAGCAAGTCGATGTCGTGGAAGTGCAAGCCCGTCGTCGGTTCATCGAGGATGTACAAGGTACGGCCCGTGTCGCGCTTGGACAATTCCAGCGACAGTTTCACGCGCTGCGCCTCGCCGCCGGACAGGGTGGTGGCGCTTTGCCCCAGCTTGATGTAGCCCAGGCCCACGTCGAGCAGGGTTTGCAGCTTGCGCGCGATCAAGGGGACCGGCTTGAAGAATTCATGCGCCTCTTCCACCGTCATGCCCAGCACTTCCGTGATGTTCTTGCCCTTGTATTGCACTTCCAGCGTTTCGCGGTTGTAGCGCTTGCCGTGGCACACGTCGCATGGCACGTAGACGTCGGGCAAGAAATGCATCTCGACCTTGATCACGCCATCGCCCTGGCACGCTTCGCAGCGTCCGCCCTTCACGTTGAACGAGAAGCGGCCCGCGCTGTAACCGCGTTCCTTGGCCGTCGGCACGGTGGAGAACAGGTCGCGGATCGGCGTAAACAAGCCCGTGTACGTGGCGGGATTCGAGCGCGGCGTGCGGCCGATCGGCGCCTGGTCGACGGAAATGACCTTGTCGAAGTGTTCCAGTCCGCTGATCGAGTCGTGCGGCGCCGGTTCCGTCTGCGAACCATACAAATGGCGCGACAGGGCAGGATACAAGGTATCGTTGACGAGCGACGACTTGCCCGAGCCGGACACGCCCGTGACGCACGTCATCAAGCCCACCGGCAAGCTCAGCGACACCTTCTTCAGGTTGTTGCCTGTCGCGCCAGTAATGAGCAACTGCTTTTCCGGATTGCTGGCGTGGCGCTTGGCCGGCACGGCGATTTTCAGCTTGCCGTTCAGGTACTGCGCCGTCAGCGATTTCTTGTTCTTCAAGATCTCGGGCAAGGTGCCTTCGGCGATGATTTCGCCGCCGTGCACGCCCGCGCCGATGCCCATGTCGACGATATAGTCGGCCGTGCGGATGGCGTCTTCGTCATGCTCGACCACCAGCACGCTGTTGCCGATGTCGCGCAAGTGTTTCAAGGTTTCGATCAAGCGGTCATTATCGCGCTGATGCAAGCCGATCGACGGTTCATCGAGCACATACATGACGCCCGTCAAACCGGAGCCGATCTGCGACGCCAGGCGGATGCGTTGTGCTTCGCCGCCGGACAACGTGTCGGCGCTGCGGTCCAGCGACAGGTAATCGAGGCCCACATTGTTGAGGAATTTCAGGCGAGAAATGATTTCCTTGACCACGCGGTCGGCGATCTCTTTCTTGGCGCCCGTCAGTTTCAGTTTTTCAAAGAATTCCAGCGTCTCGCGCAGCGGTTTTTCCGCCACTTCATAGATGGCCCGCTGCTGCTTGCCCGTGCCGACCTTGACGAAGCGCGCTTCCACGCGCAGGCGCGCGCCATCGCATGAGGGGCAGCATTTTTCATTGATGAACTTGGCCAGCTCTTCCTTGACGGCCATCGAGTCCGTTTCGCGGTAGCGGCGCTGCAGATTGTTGACCACGCCTTCGAACGTGTGTTCCTTGATGACGGTGCGGCCCCGTTCGTTGACATAGGTAAACGGAATCACTTGCTTGCCGGAACCGTACAACACGGCTTGCTGGGCATTCAGTGCCAGCTGTTCGAACGGCATGTCCAGGTCGAACTCGTAATATGCGGCCAGGTTCGACAGCATCTGGAAGTAAAACTGGTTGCGGCGGTCCCAGCCCTTGACGGCGCCCGAGGCGAGCGACAGGTTCGGGAACGCGACGATGCGTTTCGGGTCAAAGAATTCAATATGTCCCAGGCCGTCGCATTCGGGGCAGGCGCCCATGGGGTTGTTGAACGAGAACAACCGCGGTTCCAGTTCTTGCAGGGAATAGCCACACACATTGCAGGCGAACTTGTTGGAGTACACGTGTTCCTGGGCCGTATCCATTTCGTAGGCAATGGCGCGGCCGTCGGCCAGGCGCAGGGCCGTTTCGAAACTTTCTGCCAGGCGTTGCTTGATCTCTTGGTTCACCTTGACGCGGTCGATGACGACGTCGATCGTGTGTTTTTCCGTTTTCTTTAATTTCGGGAGGTCATCGACTTCATAGATCTTGGCCGCGTGCGTGCCGCTTTGCACGCGAAAACGCACGAAGCCCTGCGCCTGCATCTGCTCGAACAGGTCCACGTGTTCGCCCTTGCGGTTGGCGACGACGGGCGCCAGGATCATCAGCTTGGTGTCTTCCGGCATGGCCAGTACGGCGTCGACCATTTGCGAGACGGACTGGGCGGCCAGCGCGTTTTCCGGGTGGTCGGGGCAGTAGGGCGTGCCGACGCGCGCATACAGCAGGCGCAAATAATCGTGGATTTCCGTCACGGTTCCCACCGTCGAGCGCGGGTTGTGCGAAGTTGCCTTCTGTTCGATGGAGATGGCAGGAGATAATCCCTCGATCAGGTCGACGTCCGGTTTTTCCATCAGTTGCAGGAACTGGCGCGCATACGCCGACAGCGACTCGACATAGCGGCGCTGGCCTTCCGCATACAGGGTGTCGAAGGCCAGCGAAGACTTGCCGGAGCCGGACAAGCCGGTAATCACGATCAGCTTATTGCGCGGCAAATCGAGATTGATATTCTTGAGGTTATGCGTGCGAGCGCCGCGAATGCGGATCTGTTCCATGTGATTGCCTTGCTTTCAGTGAGTGGTGCGGCCGGCGCATTGTGCCTGGGTGCAGATGAGGAGCCACAACGGGTCAACCTGTTACTATAGCCGGGTTTTGCTCTGCATGCCTGAGGCAGCCATGGGCGGATTGCGCCGCCAGGCGAACGTGCCCTGACAAAGTTTGATACAGATGCGTGCAGACGTTCAAACACTGTATATAATACCAGTATTCAAGTTTCTTGTTTTCACCTGCCGTGAAAAAAACGTGCTGCCGCACGGGAGAGGGCGTCCGCCAGAAAGCGGGTGCTTTGCGCCGCGTGGTCGCTTATAATCCTCGTTTAGTACACTAAACTAACGCGCGGGACACCGGCTCCCGCTGCAGTTCATCAGGAGTTATTCATGGCATCAGTCAACAAAGTCATCATCGTCGGCAATCTGGGCCGTGACCCGGAAATCCGCTACATGCCTAGCGGCGACGCGATCGCCAACATCGCCGTGGCCACTTCGTACAAATCGAAGGACCGCAACACGGGCGAACAAAAAGAATTGACAGAGTGGCACCGTATCTCGTTCTTCGGCCGCCTGGCGGAAATCGTCGGCCAATACCTGAAAAAAGGTTCGTCCGTCTACGTGGAAGGCCGCCTGCAAACCCGTAAATACACGGACAAGGACGGCGTCGAGAAGTACGCAACCGACATCATCGCGGAACAGATGCAAATGCTGGGCGGCCGTTCCGGCATGGGCGGCGACGCCGGCGGTGGCGATGACAGCTACGGCGGTGGCGGCGGCTACGAAGCCCCGGCCCCACGCCAGGCACCGGCCCCGCGTCCGGCACCAGCCCCGGCGCCACGTCCGGCACCGAAGCCGGCGCCGAACTTCTCGGACATGGATGACGATATTCCGTTCTAAGACGCACTACGGCTCGTTGCCACATAACGCCTCGCAAATCCTGGATTTGCGAGGCGTTTTTATTTGTTGTTGCGGGTCTCTTTTTTTGCGGGTCTCTTTCAGGTGCTACGGGCGTTCAGCTCAAGCAGATAACCGCTCCCTTCCTTGATATATGTTGGTTATCGCCATCGTGGCTCCCCCTATAATTTAATCACTGCTTTCAGCACTCCATCTGTTATGCCACACCAGAATCGGGAGAAAATGGTGGCTATTTCGACCAAAGCGCCCCTGGTTGTCGATCTTGACGGAACGCTGACGCCAACCGATACCCTGCTGGAATCCGTCATCCAGGTGGTGAAACACTCCCCGCTTAATGTGCTCCGCATGCCGTTCTGGCTCATGCGAGGGCGGGCAGGCTTCAAGGAAGCCATTGCGGCGCGTGCCGGCATCTCGGGCGAACACCTCCCTTACCGCGCGTGCCTGCTGGATTACCTGCGCGAGGAAAAGCGCAAGGGCCGCATGATTGTCCTGGCGACGGCGGCCCACCATTCGATTGCCCGCAACGTGGCCGGGCACCTGGGCCTGTTCGACAAGGTGCTGGCGACGCAGGACGGTCGCAACCTCAAGGGCAAGGCCAAGCTGCAAGCCATCCGGGAGCAGGTCGGGCCATGCTTTGTGTATGCCGGCGACAGCAAGGCAGATATTCCCATCTGGCAAGCCGCCAAGGCTGCGGTGCTGGTGGATGTCGCCTGGAATACGACCCAAGCCGTGCGGCGGCACGTTCCGATCGAACGCGAGTTTCCGGGAGCGAGCGGCGGGCTTGGCGTGTGGCTCAAAGCCCTGCGTGTCCACCAGTGGTTAAAGAATCTGCTGCTGTTCGTGCCCCTGCTGACGGCATTTTCCTTCCTCGACCTGGGCAAGATGAGCACCATGGGCGTGGCCTTCCTGGCATTCTCCTTGGCGGCTTCCGCCACCTACATGGTCAACGACCTGTGGGACCTGGAAAGCGACAGGGCGCACCCCCGCAAGCGGCTTCGCCCTTTTGCCAGCGGCCGCCTGCCGATTCTGAAGGGCCTGGTCGTGGCTGCGGGGGCCTTGCTCCTGGCCCTCGTTCTGGCCTGGTCCGTGTCGAATGCCTTCCTCCTGATGCTCCTGCTTTACCTGGTGCTGAGCAGTGCGTATAGCTGGGTGCTCAAGGAATACGTGCTGATCGACGTGCTCATGCTGTCCTTGCTGTATACCTTGCGCATCCTGGCCGGTTCCGTTGCCATTGGCACTGCCACGAGTTCCTGGTTGCTGGCCTTCTCGGTCTTCATGTTCCTCAGCCTCGCCCTGGTGAAGCGCTGTGCGGAGCTGGTCACCCTGGAGGGAAATGGCAAGGCAGCCACGCGTGGACGGGATTACCGGGTGAGCGACCTGGCCGTGTTGTGGCCTCTGGGGGGCGGGGCGGCACTCTCCGCCGTGGTGGTGTTCGGGCTGTTCATCAGTGCACCGGAAACGCAGGTGCGCTACGGCACCCCGCAGATGCTGTGGCTGGTCGCCCTGGGATTGATTTACTGGCTTGCGCGCCTGTGGGTGAAAACTTCCCGAGGTGAAATGCACGATGACCCGGTGATTTACGCCCTCAAGGACCACGGCAGCCGCATGACCGTCTGCGCCATGGTGGCCGTCATGCTGGGGGCGCATTTTCTGGTGTTGGGTACTTACCCATGAACACGTTCTGCATTGCCATCCTGAGCATCGCGCTATCCGTCATGGCGCAGTTCTCATTGAAGACCGGCATGTCCGGTGACGGGGTGCAGGCGATGATGGCGCAGCCCAAGTCATTCATGACCCTCATGCATATCCTCACGGACAAGTATGTGCTGGGGGGATTCCTCCTGTACGGCCTGGGGGCGGTGGCCTGGCTAGGCGTACTGTCGCAATGGGAGGTGAGCAAGGCCTATCCCCTGGCAGGCCTGGGATTCGTGCTCACCCTGCCAATCGCCTGCCTGCTGGGCGAGCAGGTCAGCCTGCCCCGTGTGATGGGCGTGGCGCTGATTTGTGCCGGGGTGTTTTTGGTGGGGAGGAGTTGATGAAGGACAAGCATGATGCCCAACAACAGCGAGATTGGCTGTGGCTGGCAATCATCGCCGGCATCGGCCTTGCCCTGAGGGCGGCGGCGATTGCGGGCTTCCAGCATGTGCCGGAAGGCGATGAACTTGCTTACCGGAGCATGGCGCTCAACTTGCTTGGCGGGAATGGCATCGTCGACAGCATGGGCAACCGCGCGATGTATAACGTGGGCTATCCCCTGTTGATACTCGCGCCTGTTTTTTTTCTTTTTGGCGACGATCTGCTGGCGGTTCGCCTGGTGAACATGTGCCTGGGAGGCGCGGCAATCGTGCTGTGCTACCTGGTGGCCAAAGAGGCTGGCGCAGGCCGGTCGGGGCGTCTCATCGCCGCGGCTGCCTGGGCGCTCTATCTGCCAGGTGGCATCTACGGGATCTACCTGGCGAAGGAAAACCTGATGATTCCCTTGATGCTGGGTGTCATGTGGTGTGCGCTGAGACTGGCACGCCAGCCCTCGAAGACCGTGGCGATCGGGTGCGGGGCACTCTTCGGTCTGTTGGCGCTGACGGGCAATGCCGCCTTGTCACTGCTTGCAGTCCTTGCATGGGCGTTGCTGCTGTCTCCCGCATCGACGGTTCGGCGGGCAAGCCTGGCCATGCTCGCGCTGTCAGCGGCGCTGGTGATTTCCAGCCCATGGCTGCTCCGGAACATGCAAGTGATAGGCGCCCCTGTCTTGAATACCAATGGCGGCTTCAATCTGTATTTGGGTAACAACCCGGCAGCGACGGGCATGTTCATTTCCATTTCGGAAACACCACGCGGCGCCACCTGGGATGCCCTTCGGAAAACGGGGGAAGTCCAGGCTTCCGAGACCTTGAAACAGGAGGCTATATCCTGGGTGAAGTCCCACCCGGCAGCGTTCCTGGCATTGGCGGTGAAAAAAGCGGCGTACTTCTGGACGCCTCCCCTGCATGCGGGAAAAGGCAACCAGTCGCCGGCAGAAAAGCTTGTGCGTCTGCTGTGGGCGATACAGTTCCTGCTCCTGATTGCCGGTGCTATCGGGACTGTGCTGATGCCCAGGCTCAGGAATCGGCAGGTCGCCCTGCTCTGGCTGGCGCTTGCGTGCTACACGGGCGTTCACATGCTGTTTTACGTGATCTTCCGATACCGTGAGCCCATGATGCCGGTCCTGGCCGTGATGACGGGCCTGGTGCTGGAATCGCTCGTGGCCGCCCGACGCCAGGCAGTGCATCCGGCCAGATAAGACAGGGGCGGCGCTCCCGCCTCTTGCGCTGTCATGGCCGCGGAGACTCAATTGCGCAGCCGCATCTCCAGGCTGTAGCTGGCCACGGCATTCCTGCGCGCCGCATTGCGCATCAAATACACTTGCACCGTGTACTCGCCATCGGCCGGCAGCGTTGCCTCGTAACTGTTGCCGCCGCTCGAGCCGATGAACAGGGCGTCCTCCTGCCCGGCTTGACGGAGGTTGAAATAATTCGACGGTTGATTGGTCTTGAGCTTGACGCCGAGAGTCTGACCCGCCTTGCCTGCCAGCGTGTATTCGGCCGTGGCGTAGCCCTTGATCTTGCCTTTCACACTGAGCGCAGCCTGGCCTGCCGTCAGTTCTACTGTTTCCTTGTGGACAGCATCGGCGCTCCAGGCGGGCGCCGTGAAAACGAGGGCCGCCAGCAGCAGGCTGGCGCGGATGGGCAGGTGACGATGCAGCATAGGCAATTCCCCTTGAACGTGGTGCCGGCGCACTCGCCGACGATACCGTCCATCTTACGCCAGGCTTTGCCTGTACCGCAGCGCCATCCGCATTTCCATCGCATGGTGCGGATTGCGCTTCTCTTCAAACCCCGGTTTGAATAAGACGAAATACAAATATTCTTATGATATTTTCGCATAAGGAGAATAATCGCTTTGCCATTGTTTATTTCGCCAATAAAGTTATTTGGGCGATTGTTTATGCGATGGTATATTGTTTGCAATGTTTCTCTGAATAAATTTTATCGGAGGGCTGCATTGCATGTAATTCACGCATGCGATGAATACGAATCTGATGGAAGACATGCTATTTACCGATATCGTGTTTTCTGCAGACGTGGCGCATGGACATTTTCCATGCTGATGTAATTAATGGAGTAAGAATGCAAGTTTTATCGGAAATGGAAATTCAAGACATCTCGGGCGGTCGTGCATTTTGTTCGGATAGCATGTCGTCGAGCGAATATACCGCCACGGCAGGTTTCTGGGGCGGTGTCGGCACTGTCGGTGCGGGCGTGGCTACCGTGCCAGGCGGCCAGGCGCTCGGTGGCGGCATCTTGATTGGCGCGGGCGTGATGTATGCCTATAATTCCTATTGTTCGGCATAAGCGGACAGATAATGGCGGGTTGAACATGCCCGCTTGATGGATACCGCTGCTCGTAACGTGGCCGCAATATGCTGTGCGTATATTGCGGCTATTGGTGCGAAGATAATGTCACTGGCTCAATTGAAGAAAAATCTTGCAATGCATATAGCTGTCGATTCATCAGGTTCGCAATGGCTGGTTCTGGAACGCATATTCGGCAAGGAAAAGGGATGGCTGCTTGCATCGCTGGCGAATTTTCAAAAAAGAAAATATCTATTTCTCTTGTGCGATGTGCTGGCATTGATTTCCATCCTGATCGGACTGGCGTGGACTTTGTATCCAGGACATATTTTTCTGCAATCTTTTCCAGTCAGCATAGTGTTATTGCTACTGGCCGGAAAAGGGCTGCGTTTTAAAACGGCCGCCGTGCCGCCCGTGGCCGGCCGGGAACGACTGGATATCTTTTTAAAGATCCATCTGGGGCTCTTGCTCCTTGCCATGGTGTTCTGTGTGGTACAGGTGGGCTGTGCGCTGCGCCAGATCTTTTTTCTGGCCTGAAAAAGTACCGAGCCCGCCGTAAAAAAACAGGCCGCGCTATCACGGATAGGGCGGCCTGTTTGCGTTGCATCAAGGTTCCGTTACAGCCTTAATTCACGCTGACTTCCTTGCGGTTATCGCGCGAGACCCGGTCGATCATCTTGTTGTACGGATCGACACCCACTTCAAATGGTTTTTCCTTCACCGTGATGGTGACCACGGGGTCGCTGCCCGACAACATGCGCTTGTCGGTGAACAAGACTTTTTCATCCTTCTCCCCGGCGCCCGGCGCGCGCGCGAAGATGGCGATCTCCACCGGTTCGTCGTAGGCGCGCGGGCTTTCCTTGCCCTTGCCGTCGGACTCCAGCTTGGCCAGGTGCAGTTGCATGGTGACATCCCACTGGCCATCCGGGCGCTTGACGGCCGTCGCTTGGGTGACGCGGTTGTCGTAGAAGACGATCTTCTCGAACAGGTCCGTGATCAGGGCTTGCTTGTCCTGCGGTGCTTCGGCGCGGATGTAGGCCAGCAATTCCGACGACGTGGTGAACGGTGCCTGCTGGTAACCCTTGTCCTGCAGATAGCGTTTCAGGGCACGGTTCAAGGCAGCTTCGCCGAGCTCATCGCGCAGGCGGTAGAACACCAGGCTGCCCTTGTTGTAGTGGATGTATTGCTGTCCCTCAACACGTGCCAGCGGCAATTCCTCGATGGCTTCGCCGCCGCGTCCGCTCAGGTAGCGGTCCAGTTCATAGCGCAGGAAGCGGCGCATCTTGTCGCGTCCGTATTCCTTTTCCATCACCATCAGCGCCGAGTATTGCGCCAGCGATTCCATCAGCATGCTGGCGCCCTGCACATTGGCGCCGATCACCTGGTGGCCCCACCACTGGTGCGCCATTTCATGCGCCGTGACGTAGAACACATAGTCGATGTCTTCCTTGTTGCGCAGGTCGGCGATGAAGCCGATGCCTTCCGAATACGGAATCGTATTGGCAAACGACTGGGCGAAGCTCTGGTAGCCGGGGAATTCCAGGATGCGCACCTGCTTGTGCTGGTAGGGCGTAAACTCGGTGCTGTAGTAGTCGAGCGACTTTTGCACGGACGTGATCATGCGATCCGTGTTGTAGCCGTGTTTCTTGTCGACATAGATTTCGATTGGCAAGCCGCGCCACGCGCCTTTCTTGACTTCCCAGCGCGCCGACAGGTAGGCAAAGAACGGCAGCATCGGCTGGTCCATCTTGTAGCGGTAATAGCGGCGGCCATCCTTTTCCCAGCTGCCTTGCAGATAGCCGGGCGCCAGGGCGATCTGCTCGCCGCTGGTGGACACCGTCGTGTCGAAATGGATCCAGTCGGCATCGCCGCCCAGCACCGTGTTGCCATACGCGGACGTGTCTTCCAGTTTGGCCATGCGCTGCGGTTCGCCCAGGCCCCGCTTGCGGCGTTCATTGCGGTCAAGCAATTCCATTTCCTTCGCATAGCCGAAGTGGGGGAAATAAGCCTGGTTGTTGAAGAAGCTGCCGTTCAGGTTGACCTGGTCCGGCGCGCCGCTGTTGGTGAAACCCTGGTGCGTGACGGTCACCGTGAAGTCCAGCGGCAGGGTGGCGCCGGGCGCCAGCGCTTGCGCCAGCTTGAGGATGCTGAAACCGAGCTCCTTGTCGTCGAGTGCGACCTTGTGCGCGGGCAAGTTCAACCACGTCGTCTTCAGTTGCGGGTCGAGCTGGATGCGCAGGGTATCGAGCGGCTGCGCCGTCTTGTTTTGCAGCACATAATGGCCCTTGATCAAGACTTTACGTTGCTCAGGATAGATATCCACATCGGCCTGGACATCCGTGATTTTTAATTGCGGCAAGTGCTGGTAGCGCTGGTATAGTTTTTCGTAGCGCGCCTGCTTGTCCATGCGGATGTTCGACGTCTCGTACTTGTTCAGCACGTTCGTGTTGTAGAAGATCCAGCCGCCCGTGCTTGCCCAGCACAGCAGCACCACGGCCAGCGCGGCGCCTGCACGGCCTTGCAGGCGCTGGCGGGCCAGGCCCCCGCGCGCGCGCCAGCCGTTCGGCAGGCCGCGCACCCAGAACGCCTGCGACAGCATGACGAGGGCCACGGTAAACAGGCTCCAGTACAGCGCGAACCAGGCCCAGCCCGTCAAGAAGTGGCCATAGCCATTCATGTCCGAATACGGGATGGCCGGCGTGCCGCCAAACGCGTACAGATTGTGTTCGAAGTGCAGCATGCCCTGCACGGCTTGCGCCACCATCAGCAGGATCACCAGCAGGTAGCCGATGAACTTGTTATTCGACAACACTTGCAGGGTGAGCGCGCACAAGCCCATCAGCACGAAGAAGAGGGCGCCCAGCAGGGTGCCTTTCAGGTACAGCCCCAGTTCCACGGGCGCGCCGCCCTTGACGAGCTGGAAGCCGATGGCCGTGAGGACGCCCGCCAGCAGGTAGCCGGCGATGACGCCGATCAGGGCCGTGCATTTGGCCAGCAGGGGAACCCAGTCGGGCACGGGCATGGCGTCGCTGACGTCGGCGATCCGCGCTTGCCGTTCCTTGAAGATCAGTTCGCCCGCATAGAAGGTGACGATGATGATCAGGAGGAAGCTGAAGCTGTTGCTAATCTGCTGCAACAGCAAATGTGTCATCGGATACACGGCCGTGCCATACATGTTCTTGCCGACATTCGCGGCAGCGATCAGGTTGATCATGCCGAACAGCAGCATGACGAGGAAGGGCAGGCTCTTGAAGACGCCGACGGCGTCGAAGCGCAGGATTTGCCACCACTGGCGCCAGGCCGTCGCGGCCGTCAAGGTTGGGACGCTGCGCGGCAGGTCCCGCGGCGCCGTGACGGCGGGACCGCTCGTTTCGGCCTTGTGCTTGCCGAACAGGCGTTTTCCCGTCCCCGCGCGCTGCGGCTTGAACAGGATCACGGTGGCGGCGAACAGCACCGCCGTGATACCCAGCCACAGCAGGCGGTTGGCCAGCAGGAAGCCGGCAAACGGCGGCAGCCCCGCGTTTGCTTCGGCGGACGTGAAGTAGCGCGTCATGCGGCCCAGGGCGCGCATGCCGAACGGGTCGAGCAGGACGGCGATCCATTCGTTGTTGATGTCGCGCGTAAAGGCGCCGGCCGTGCCCCACAGCACGAAAAAGCCCAGCACGCCCACGTAGACCAGCATCATCGAGCGCGTGGTGGCCGCCAGCAGCATCAGCAGGGCGCCGATGAAGAGCAGGTTGGGGATCACCATCACGGCGAAGCTCCACACATACGCCTGCAGCGGGAACGCGCCCACGCGCTGCGCATCGACCCAGGGCATGAAGGGGCCGAGCATGGTGCCGAAGGCGATGCAGGCGAAGATGACCAGGCAGGCGACAAAGCCGGCGGCGAAGCGGCCGAACAGGTAGTCCCATTTCCGCATGGGCGTGGCGAACAGCATGTCGGCCATGCCCACTTCGCTGTCGCGCAGCACGGCGCCGGCGATGAAGATGGTGATGAGCAACATCGACAGCAGGCTGAACATCGTCAGCAGCTGCGCCACCACGGTGGGCGCATTGCGGTTGATGTTGCCGATGGCGCCGCCGATCTGGATCGAATCGCTGCTGCTGGCGCCAAAGGCCAGCAAGGCCAGGATGACGGCAAATACCCACAGCAGCGGCTGTTTCAGCTGATAGCCGAGGTCAAACTTGAAAAATTCCTTCCACATGGCGCGCTCCTTACGCCGCGATGGCGGCCGGTACCGCAGCGGGAACGGCGGCGCCGTCGCGGGCAGCGTTGCGCACATGCAAGAAGTACACATCTTCCAAGTCCGGGGCGATCTGCACGAAGCCGCTGTCGGGCTGGCTGTCGGCATACACATTGATCTGCGGCTTGCCGCCCACCAGGCGCGTCGACAGCACATTGTGCGACTGCTGGTACTGCGCCAGCTCGTCCATGCCGACGCTGCGGCGCCACACCTTGCCGAGCAGGGTGTCGATGGCCGCCTGCGGCTCGCCTTGCACCAGCACTTGCCCCTTGACGATCATGGCCATGCGCGGGCACAGGTCCGTCACGTCGTCGACGATGTGCGTCGACAGGATCACCACCACCTGCTCGCCGATCTTCGCCAGCAGGTTCAGGAAGCGGTTGCGTTCATCCGGGTCCAGGCCGGCCGTCGGCTCATCGACGATCACCAGGCGCGGCGCGCCCAGCAGCGCCTGGGCGATGCCGAAGCGCTGGCGCATGCCGCCCGAATACGTACCCAGGTTGCGCTTGCGCGCTTCCCACAGATTGGTTTGCTGCAACAGGGCTTCCACGGCTTCCTTGCGCGGCCCCTTCTCCGTCAAGCCTTTCAAGACGGCAAAGTGGTTGAGCAGGGTTTCCGCGCTGACCTTCGGATACACGCCGAAATCCTGCGGCAGATAGCCGAGCTGGCGGCGCAGGCCGGCCTTGTCCTGCAGCACATCGACGCCATCGAAATGGATGCTGCCGCTATCGGGATCTTGCAATGTCGCAATGGTGCGCATCAGCGAGGACTTGCCCGCGCCGTTAGGCCCCAGCAAGCCGAACATTCCGTTGGGAATCTCCAGGCTGACATTGTTGATGGCCTTGACGCCATTCGCATACGTTTTGTTCAACTGTTTGATCTTTAGCATGCAGCACTCTCCAGGACGTGGGTCTAAACGCCGGCAGAGGCGTGCCTGCCGGCCTGTGAAAGGGGATCACCCTTGTCTTTATCAACCGCGATGGCGGACGTTAATGAAAGGGAATGGTATATAGGCAACTTGATGGAAAAAACGGTTTTGTGACCAAGGAAGGAAATGCAGGGATGAAATACCGGAGGGGCGGGATGAATGCCCCGGTGCTACACTCGCCAGCTTCAATGACGCCATGGTGCGGAAAGGATGGGGATATGCGTGCAACGCCGGGAAACATGACTTTGCGCGCCATCGTGCCTGGCGAAGAGGCAGCGCTGGCCCGGCTGTTCCAGCTGTATTGTTACGACAATGCTAGTTGGAGCGGCGAGGCGCTGCTGGCCGATGGCCGCTATGACGTGTGCGACGCAGGACTGGCGTCGTATGTGCACGCAGCCGGCCACACGGCCAGCTGGATCGAGGTCGATGGCGAACTGGCTGGCTTTTTCCTCACGGAACCTGGCATGGCGGGTGAGCTGCCGGTGCAGGAATTCAGCGACTTTTTTATCCTGAAGAAATACCGGCGCCGGGGCGTGGCGCTGGAAGTGGTACGCAGGGTGCTGCTGGACAGCGCGCAGACGTGGCTGGTGGCGACGTTTCGCGACGATGCCGCTGCCTGCGCGTTCTGGCGTCACGCGTTTGCGCGTCTGCCGTTTGCCAGGGTCGAGGCGTATGACGACCCTGCCTTGCCGCAGTTTCAGCTGACCTTGCTGAAACCGGCGGCTTGAGCGCGTTTAGAAGCGCACTTTCACATACGCTGACGGCCCAGTCAGGCGCACGTTCAGGTCGGCATCGCGTTCGCTGTCGCGGTGCAGCTTGATTTTCGAGATGCCATAGTCGGCCACGAAACCGATATTTTTAAACGGAAACCATTCCACGCCGATATTGCCGCCGTAGATGTGGCCGTTGATGCGTCCGCCGTTTTTCTTGATGCCCGACGCTTCCGCATACATGCGCAAGTCCGGTGTAAACGCATGGCGCCAGCCCACTTCCAGCAGCGGCGCAAACGCGTGCTCGCCGATGGAATCGCGCGCCGTGGCCGTCTCGCCATTGACGATGCCGGTGGCCGTGCCGTTCAGGCTGGCGTGGTAGTAGGCGGCGCCCAGGCCGATGCCGAAGGTGTCGTTGCCGCTGCCCAGCCACCATTTATAGGCCAGCTTGGCCAGGTCCAGTTTTAAATCGGCATTCGCCGTGGCCGTGCCCGTGACGGGCTGGCCATTGATGATGGTGTCGCCTGTCAGGCTTGGCGTGTAGGATTTGTCGTAGCGGTAGTAGTCGAATGCCAGGCCATGGCGGTCGCCGATCAGCAAGTCCGCCTTGATGCGGGGGATGGTCGTGTGGCTTTGTTTCGATTCGGGCGCATCGATGCGGCCAAACTGCGTGTCGGCGCCGATATTGATGCGCGGATCGGCGGAAAACGCCCCTACCGAGATGCTGACGCGATCCAGCGCGGGCGACGGTTCCGCCCGCGCCGTGGCGGCGGCCGTGGCGACGCCCAGCACGCCCAGCATCATGGTGCTGCGCAAGGCAAGATGGCGCAAACGTGGCGGGGTCAGGCGGGCGGGGACGGGCGTGGCAAACATGGGGCTACTCCTCAAGATAAAGTGAACGGGCCGCGACGTCGGGGCGGCTGGCGTGATGCGATAATGCAATGAGGAAATGGTAGCAATTGTTACTTTTGGATCACGTAGCCGCACGACGCAACTGGCCGTCGGACTTGTCCTACCCGATGTCACCATTAGTCAAGAGAGGAAAAAACGTGCAACAGATCATCGAACTGACGACGCCGCGCTTGCTGCTGCGCCAATGGCGCGACAGTGACCTCCGCCATTTGCGGCCCTGAACGGGGACCCCCGCGTGATGGCCTGCTTTCCCGCCACCCTGTCGCGCGAGGCCAGCGACGCCGTGGCGCAGCGTTGCCGCGGCCTCATCGCCGAGCGGGGATGGGGATGGTGGGCTGTGTCCTTGCGCGAAAGCAATACCTTCATTGGCATGACGGGACTGCATATTCCCGACGCGCAATTGCCGTGTTCGCCATGCGTGGAAATCGGCTGGCGCCTGGCCTTCGATTACTGGGGCAAAGGCTACGCGCAGGAAGCGGCGCAGGCCGCCTTGCAGGCGGGTTTTACCCATTTGCAATTGCCGGAAATCGTCTCGTTCACCGCCTTGCCCAACGTGCGATCGAGCGCGCTGATGGGGCGCCTGGGCATGCATCGCGATGCGGCCACGTTCGAGCATCCGGCCCTGCCGCCTGGCCACCGTTTGCGCACGCATTGCCTGTATCGGCTGACGCGCGCAGAATGGTGCGCACGGGAGGGAGTCACACCATGAAAATCGCCGCCATTTCCGATATCCACGGCAACCTCGATGCGCTCGAGGCCGTGCTGGCCGACATCGCCCTGCGTGGCGTGGACATGATCGTCAACCTGGGCGATATCGTCTCGGGCCATCTGCAGCCGCGCGCCACGGCGGCGCGCCTGATGGGGCTGGACTTGCCCACCATCCGCGGCAACCACGAGCGGCAATTGTTTGGCGACCCGGCCCGCATGGGCGTGTCGGACGCCTTTGCGCGCGCGCAACTGCTGCCAGAGCAACTCGCGTGGATCAATGCCCTGCCTGCCACCTTGCGCTTGCGCAAGGATGTGCTGCTCGTGCATGGCACGCCGCAAAGCGATCTCGTGTATTTTCTCGACAGCGTCACGCCGCAAGGCAGCCGCGCCGCCACGCCGGAAGAGGTGGCCGAGCGCGCGGGGACGACGGACGCGGCCCTGATCCTGTGCGGCCACACGCACATGCCGCGCCAGGTGCGCTTGCCCGATGGCCGGCTGGTCGTCAATCCGGGCAGCGTGGGCTTGCAAGCCTACGACGACGACCATGGTTATCCGCACGTGATGGAAAACGGCACGCCGCATGCGCGCTATGCCATCGCCGAACAGGGCACCGATGGCGCCTGGACGGCGCAGTTGCACGCCGTGGCATATGACTGGGAAAAGGCGGCACGGCTGGCGCTGGCGAACGGGCGGCCCGACTGGGTCACGCCCTTGCGCACGGGCCGGGTCGGCTGATCAGCGGAACTCTTCGGCCACCAGGTTGTACTTCTGCATCTTGTGGTACAAGGTTTGCTTCGGCAAGCCGAGCACTGCGCTCACTTCGCTGACGTTGCCGGAATATGCGCGCAGTTCCTGTTCGATCAGTGCGCGTTCGAAGCCGTTGACCTGTTCCGCCAGCGACAGGGGACTGGCCAGCCCGGCCGCCAGCAAGCTCGAGGCGCCGCCGGCGATGCCCAGCACGAAGCGGTCGGCGATATTGCGCAGCTCGCGCACATTGCCGGGCCAGGAATGGGCCATCAGGTTGCGCATCTGCGCGCTGGAGACGACGGGCGCGGCGCGGTTGTAGCGGGCGGCGGCGGCCAGCACGAAGTGTTCGAACAGGATGGGAATGTCCTCGCGCCGTTCGCGCAGCGGCGGCAGATGCAGCACGATCAGATTCAGGCGGTAGTACAGGTCGCTGCGGAATTTCTGTTGCTGCGACAAGTCTTCCAGGTCCAGCTTGGCCGCCGCGATGACGCGCACGTCGACGGGCGTGGGCACGTTCGAGCCCAGGCGCTCGATATAGCGTTCCTGCAGCACGCGCAGCAATTTGACTTGCAGGGACAGGGGCAGCGATTCGATTTCGTCGAGGAAAAAAGTGCCTTGATCCGCGTGCTCGATCTTGCCCACCTGGCGCTTGGCCGCGCCCGTGAACGCGCCCGGTTCGTGGCCGAAGACTTCGCTTTCAAAAATGCTTTCGGGAATTGCGCCGCAGTTGACGGCGACGAAGTTGTGCTTGCGGCGGTGGCTGAAGTCATGCAGGCAGCGCGCCACCATTTCCTTGCCCGTGCCCGTGTCGCCATAGATCAGCACGTCGGCCGGTTCGTTGGCAACGTCGAGTATCAGGCGCCGTATGTCGCGCATCGCCACGGAATTTCCCAGCAGGCGCGCTTCGATACCGCCGCCGTCCTCGAGCTGGCGGCGCAGGCTGTGCACTTCCAGGGTCAGGCGCCGCGTTTCCAGCGCGCGCAGGATGACGTCGACCAGTTGCTCGGACGAATACGGTTTTTCGATGAAATCGTAGGCGCCCGTGCGCATGGCGTGCACGGCCATCGTGATGTCGCCGTGGCCCGTGACGAGGATCACGGGCAGGTTGGCGTCCAGCGTCTTGACCGCTTGCAGCAATTCCAGGCCGCTCATGCCGGGCAGGCGCACGTCGCTGACGACGATGCCGGGGAAATCCGGCGTCAGCAGTTTATAGGCCAGCTCGGCCGAGTGAAACGCCAGCACGTCCAAGCCGGCCAGCTGCAGTGCCTGCTCGCTGCCTTCGCGTACGGTGGGGTCGTCCTCGACCAGCAAGACCTTCAAGCCGTCAAACATGTTTTTCCTCCTGCGTTGCAATCTGTAGTTCGATGGTGAAGATGGCGCCGCCGCCGGGGGCGTTTTCGGCGCGCAGCACGCCGCCGAACTGGCGCGTGATCTGTTCGGAAATGGCCAGCCCCAGTCCCAGTCCCAGGCCTTGCGGCTTGGTCGTGAAGAACGGTTCGAACAGGTGTTCGCACACTTCCGTCGACAGGCCAGGTCCCGTGTCGGCCACGTGGATCAGCACGTGCTCCTGCGTGCATTCGACGGCCACGCGCAGGCTGCGCACGTCGCTGCCGTTCATGGCGTCGAGCGCGTTGGCGTACAGGTTCACCAGCACCTGTTCCAGGCGGTTGCTTTCGCACATGGCGAAGATGTCTTCGGGCGGCAATTGCAAAGTAAAACGCACATTTTCCACCTGCAGCCGGCGTTCGACGAGGAACAGGGCGTTGCTGATCGCCGTGGGGATCGAGACGGAGGTCAGGCTGGTGGTCGACTTGCGTGCAAAAATCTTCAATTGACCCGTAATGGTCCCCATCCTGGCCGCAATTTGCGAGATCTTCGCCAAGTTGCGCCGCGCGTCGTCGAGCCGTCCCCGTTCGAGCAGGATGACGGCATTGTCGGACATGGTGCGCAGCGCCGTCAGCGGCTGGTTGAGTTCATGCGTGATGCTGGCGGACATTTGCCCCAGCACGGCCATCTTGCCAGCTTGAAACAGTTCGTTTTGCGTGATGTGGAGTTTTTGCTCGGCCTTGCTGCGCACGTCGATTTCCTGGCTCAGACTTTGCGTCATGGCATTGAGTTCCGACGTGCGTTCCTCGACCATGGCTTCCAGGTTGTCGTACGCATGTTGCAGATCTTCGCGGGCGCGCAATTTTTGCGCCACGGCCGCGCGGCGCTGGCGCAGGTAAAAGAACAGCAGCATGAAAAAGCCCAGCAGCACGCAAGAGAAGGCGGCCGCGGCGCGTGCGCTGGCCTTGGCCTGCGCCAGGTCGGACAGGTAAATGAACGTCCAGCCTTGCGGGGACTTGAGCTTGATCTGCGTCATGACGCTGGAGCTGATCTTCTGCGGCGTGTCGGCGTGTTCCTGCTCGCGCACGCTGATCACGCGGGCGCCGTTGCCCAGCTGGCGGTCGGAAACGAAGGGGATGGCTGCCAGCTGCTTCGAATAATACTGGCGCGTGCGGTTGAGTTCTTCGACGATGGCGGGCGACAGCGGTGCCAGGGTCTTGTATTTCCAGTCCGCCATGGAACTGAGGAAGATCACGCCGTGCTCGTCGGCCAGCATGACCTTGTCGGCGCCCTGCACCCAGCGTTTTTCCAGGTTTTCCAGGTTCACCTTCACCGTTGCCAGGCCCAGCATGTGGCCATTCTGGTAGATGCCGTGGGCAAAGAAATAACCGGGTTCCAGCCGCGTCGTGCCCACGCCATAGAAGCGGCCCGGCGTGCCGCGCAGCGCGTCCTGGGCGTAGGGGCGGAACGAGATATTGTCGCCAATAAAGCTATCGGGCTGCTGCCAGTTGCTGGCGGCCCGCGTGTTGCCGTCGAGGTTGCTGATGAAAATGGTCGATGATTTCGCCTGAGCATTCATTTGCTCGAGGTAATGGTTGACCGTATCGACCAGCACCGGGTCTTCCGGATGCTGCAGCAGGCGGATGACGTCGCGGTTCAGTTCCAGCGTCTTGGGCAGGAAATCGTATTTTTCCAGTGCATTTTCCAGGCTGCTGACATATACCTCGAGGCGCTGCGCGCCGCTGGCCTGCAGCTTGCCGATGGCGATGCGTTCGGTCCAGAAATACACGAGCCAGACGGTGGCCAGACAGGCGGCCAGCACCACGCCCCAGGCCAGCGTTTCGCGGCCCGACCGTTGCGACAGGCGCTGGCGCCAGGAAAGGGAGGGTTTTGTAATACTGCTATTCATAAAATCAGCTGCCAACTTGCAAGAACCCACAGTATCGCATCTTGATGTACTTCAACATAAAAAAAGCCGCCGGAAAGTAATCCGGCGGCCTGCAGCGTACTTGACGCGTATTCCACAAACATCACGACGTCCGACAAAATCGTAGCGAGCGGCAGTGATTTGTGGCCGAGAAGCGCAACCGTACTTACGTACGGTGAGCATCGCCGGCCGCAAAGCGCGCCGCGCAGTAGATTTTGGACGACGTCCTCAGAACGTGTGGCGCATGCCCAGGTTGAAACCGCTGTTGCCGGTGCCATTGTCCGTGGCATTGCCGACAACGAAGGTGGCGCCGTTCTTGTTGCTGATGTGGCCGTAACCGGTGTACAGGTCGCTGCGCTTGGACAGGGCGTAGAACGCGCCGATGGCCCATTGCTGGGCGTCACGGTTGGCATTGCTCTTGTCGTTGTGGCGGATGTACGACGCGACCAGCTTGGTGGCGCCGAACGGTGCGCTGAAGCCGACCAGGATGTCGTTGCTCTTGCTGTTGTCGAGGGCGCGGTTGTCGGCGTAGCCGAAGTTGCCTTGCAGCACGCCAAAGTCGTAGCGCGTGGCCAGCAGGGTGTTGCGCGTTTGCTGGGTCGCCAGCGCATTTTCCTTGCGGTGGTGCGTCAGGGTCACGTTCAGCGGACCGTCGATGTAATGCACGGCGCCGCCCATGCTGCGGTTTTTCGCATTGTCGCCGGCCACTTCGCCAAAGCCATACGCCAGGTCGGCCGACAGCTTGCTCCAGGTCGGCGTGGTGTATTGCACCATGTTATCGACGCGGATATTCGTCACCATCAGGTTCGATGCCGTGCCGGCCAGGCCGATGACGAACGGATCGGCCACGTCGCGCAGGGCCAGGTAGTACGGGGAATATTGGCGGCCCAGGGTGACGGCGCCGGCGCTGCCGGTCAGGCCGACATATGCCTGGCGGCCGAACAGCAGGCCGCCCTGGCCCGAGGTGCCGGTGTCGATATTGAAACCGCTTTCCAGCACGAAGGTAGCGGCCAGGCCGCCGCCCAGGTCTTCCTTGCCCTTGAAGCCGATGCGCGAGCCGGAAGCGACGCCGGAAGCGACGCGGTTCAGGCGGTCTCCAGCCGCATCCTTGTCGAACACCAGGCCGGCGTCAGCCACGCCGTAGATGGTCACGCTCGATTGGGCCATGGCGCCAGTGGAGGCTGCGCCGAGGGTCAGCAGGGTAAACAGGACTTTTTTCATGAAAATCTCTCTAATAAGTTGGAATGACTACTGATCGCACTACCTGACTGCTTGTTACTCAACATCGACAACAAATAAATGGCCCGCTTGTGGCGGGCCATGGCGCTATCAGGCTTTGCTAGCGTGATCCGCTTCGCCCCAATGGCTTTCCGTGTTCAGGCTGGCCGCGTTGGCCGCGGCGGCTTCTTCCTCGGTGGCCAGGCCACCTTCCCACTTGGCGACGACGGCCGTGGCGACGGCATTGCCGACCGCGTTGGTGGCCGAACGGCCCATGTCGAGGAATTGGTCGACGCCCATCAGCAGCAGCAAGCCCGCTTCCGGAATATTGAACTGGTTCAGGGTAGCGGCAATCACCACCAGCGAGGCGCGCGGCACGCCGGCCATGCCTTTCGAGGTCAGCATCAGCAGCAGCAGCATGGTGATCTGGGTGCCGATCGACAGGTCGATGCCGTAGGCTTGCGCGATGAACAGCACGGCAAAGGTGCAGTACATCATCGAACCGTCGAGGTTGAAGGAGTAGCCCATTGGCAACACAAAACTGGAAATTTTGCGGTCCACGCCGAACTGGTCGAGCGCCGTCAGCAGTTTTGGATAGGCCGCTTCCGAGCTGGCCGTCGAGAATGCCAGCAGGAACGGTTCGCGGATCAGGCCGACCAGTTTGAAGATGCGCGGGCCGATGACCACGAAACCGGCGCCGATCAGCAGGGCCCACAGGCACAGCAGGCCTACGTAGAAACCGCCCATGAACTTGGCAAACGTGACCAGCACGCCCAGGCCGTGGGTGGTGATGACGGAAGCCATCGCGGCGAACACGGCCAGCGGGGCCAGGTTCATGATGGTGCCGGTGATGCGCAGCATGACTTGCGCCAGCTGGTCGACGACGGCCGTCAGGGTCTTGCCCGATTCGCCCAGGCCGGCCAGTGCGCCGCCGAAGAAGATCGAGAATACCAGTACTTGCAGGATTTCATTGTTGGCCATGGCCTCGATCGGCGACTTCGGCACCAGGTGCGTGAAGAAATCTTTCAAGGTGAAGGCGGCCGTTTTCAGATTGGTCGACGCGTGGATGTCCGGCAATGGCAAACCGAGGTTGGTTCCCAGCTGCATCAGGTTCGACAGCACCATGCCCAGCGCCAGCGACACCAGCGAGGCCACCACGAACCAGCACATGGCTTTCAGGCCGATGCGGCCCGCCGTCTTGCCGTCGCCCATGTGGGCGATACCGACGGTCAGGGTGGAGAACACCAGCAGCGCAATGATCATCTTGATCAGGCGCAGGAAGACGTCGGTGACGATGGAAATATTGCCAGCGATTTGAGCGCTGAGCTTGGCATCAGGGAAAGCGGTGTTGCATCCATAGCCCACGGCAATGCCGAGGATCATGGCAATCAGGATGTACAGGGTTAATGGCCGTTTCTTTTTCATTTTGACTCCTCCGGTGAAACGCCGCTGTGAGCGGATTATTGATAGCGAGCAACTCAAGCTTGGAGTCAATATTTCTCAAAAACAAGCCCTTGCGTGCCAGCGATTATTTGCAGCAAAACCTGTACATAGCAAAGGATATGCCTGAAATGGGAATTTGGAACCTAACTTCTTAAGTTGTTGATTTAAGGATGCTTTTTTGTTGTTTAGATGTCGCAACTTGGCGCGCTTGCGCGAAATATTGGACGCGGCGGGACATCGCTGTATGACTTTTCATACGCTAGTCGCGGCAGGGCGACGGTGCGCCAAAAAGACAAGATTATCAGGACAATAAAAAAGCCCCTCCGAAGAGGGGCTTGATGTGACGCAATGCGTGTTCTCTTGACGTTAGAACTTGATATTCGCCGTCAGACTGAACGAACGTGGCTGGCCCGGGGTGTAGCGGAAGCCGGATTTGTTGATGGCCGCCACATAGGTCTTGTCGGCCAGGTTGTAGGCGTTCAACTGCACGTCGAGGTTCTTGTTGACGGTGTAGGTTGCCATGGCGTCGAAGACCCAGTAGGCATCCACGCGGGCCGGCGTGCCGACGGCGCCGTCGGTGCCGCGCAGCATTTCACCCACGTAACGCGCGCCGCCGCCGATCTTCAGGCCGAATGGCAGGGTGTACGAAGTCCAGCTGGTGAACGCCTGTTTTGGCGTGTAGGTGAGGTTCTTGTCGCCGCTGGCCGTGAAGACCTTGTTCGACTCGACCTTGGTATTCATGCGGGTGTAGCCGGCGCTGACCAGCCAGTTCGGCATGATTTCGCCCACCACGCCCAGTTCCAGGCCTTGCACGCGTTTCTTGCCGGTCTGGTAATAAATGGTCGAGATGACGGGATCTTGCTCCACTTCATTCTTGACGGTGGTCTGGTAGACGGCGGCCGACAGCGACAGTTTTTGCTTCAGGAAGTCCCACTTGGTGCCGATTTCCTTGGTGATGGTTTCCTGTGGGTCATAGTTCAGGTTTTGCGCGCTGCTGGCGGCGGTGCTCAGGGCAAAATTGGTGCCTGGCGGTGCTTTCGACGTGGCCAGCAAGGCGTACACGCTGCTGTCCGGCGTCGGCTTGTACATGGCCGAGATCTTGCCGTTGGCCAGGGTGTCGCTCAGGGTCAGGTGGGTGGGAATTAGCGTGCCCACTGGCAATGGCTGTACCGCAGGCGCAGTCACGGCCCCTTGCAGGGCGACGGCGTCATACGTGGTGTTGAAATGGTCGAAGCGCACGCCGCCGTTGAACAGCCACTTGTCGCCGAACTTGATGGTGTCGAACACATACAGGCTTTGCGTGTTGACTTCGCCTTCGGTGAAGGCGCCGCTGCGCACAGGGTTGTGGCCGGTGACGGTGTCGCGCGGATTCGGCTTGTACAGGTTCGCTGCCGGCAAGGTGCCCAGGCTGGCGGGCACATAGCTGTAGTTGGTCTGTTTTTCGCTGGTGAACTCGGCGCCGGCCACCACGGAGTGCTTCAGCACGCCCGTGTCGAATTGCGCGCTGACCACGGTCTGGTTGGTCAGGATCGTGTTTTCCTGGTCCTTCACGGTGCGCAGCGAGCGCGCCAGGGTCCAGGTCGACGGATCGGTGGTGACCGGTGTTTTCAGGTTGCCCATGCTGCCCATGAAGGCCGTCAGCAGGTAGTCTTGCTTGGTCTTGCCGTAGCGCGTGGTGTTCTGGATTTGCACGTTGGGCGAGAAATCATGGTCGATGCGCAAGGTGCCCATGTCGGCCTTGATCTTGTCGTAGTCCGAGGTAGAACCGTAGAAATTCTTCGGATCGACCCTGGCGGCGTTGTTCAGGAAGCTGCGGATGACCGGTTGATCCTTCGTTGGGACGTCCGGCGTCGAGTAGCCGGGCAAGCCGATGGTCGGCACGCCGCCGTCGGGCACGTTGTTTTGATCCACGTGCAGGTAGCTGGCCGTGATGCGCGTCGGCTTGCCGATGCCGAAGGTGACGGTGGGCGCGAAGGCCCAGCGCTTGTTCTTGACTTCATCGCGTGCCGGGTTGCCGCTGTCCTGCGTCATCAGGTTCAGGCGCAAGGCCGTGCCCGTATCGCTGTCGAGGATGCGGTTCCAGTCGGCCGTGGCGCGTTTCTGCTTGCCGCTGCCCGCCGTCAGCAGCGAATTGAATTTGTTTTCCATGGTGGCCGTCTTGCTGACCAGATTGATCGAGCCAGTCGGCGAGCCGCGGCCGCTGTCGGTGCCCGCCGGGCCCTTCAAGACGTCGATCTGTTCGATGTTGAAGACGTCGCGCGAAATGGAGCCCACGTCGCGCACGCCATCGACATAGATGCTGCCGGACGAATCGAAACCGCGCATGTAGACGGCGTCGCCCGTGTTCGTGTTGCCGTTTTCACCGAGGAAGAAAGTGCCCACGCCCGGCGTGTTGCGCAGCGCATCCGTCAGGGTCAGCGCGCCTTGCTGTTCGATCAATTCCTTCTTGATCACGACGATGGTTTGCGGCGTGTTGACCAGCTCTTCCGTGTATTTCGGCGACGAGGCTTTCTCGGCCTTGAAATCATTTTCCTTGGAACCAATGACCTTGACTTCGTTCAGGGTTTGCTGCGATGCGGGCGCGCTCTGGCCGGCCGGATCGGCGGCCTGGGCGGCAACGGGCAGCAGCATCACGGCCAGGGCGGCGCCGATGTGCTGGTTGAAACGGGATTGGACGTGTTTGCGGCTCTTGATTGCCATCTTGCTCTCTCGATAAGGTCAGGTAGTGGTTCCTGGCTGGCTGCGCGACGCTGTGCTGTGGCAAGCGGGCAAGTGGCTGGCGATGGACGGGTTGGCAGACATTGTAATTATTGGGCGCTAATTCGTAAATGAGAATCGTTATCAGTCTCGTTTACGCAACGGATTGGGTGTGCCGTAAAAAAAACACTGTCATGGCCCATGAATGCTTGCTTTGCTGCATGGCCGCTGCTACGCGCGCAAGCGTCCGGCAGCGGGAGTATGATGAGCAACCTTTACAAATTTCCGCCAAGCATGCTGCAGACACCCGATGCCTTCGTCCCCCTGATCGATGTTCCCGAACCGGCCCCGGCGGCAGCCGACACGCTCACCTTCGTCTTTCACCGCGGGCGTTTATTGTTGCGTACCCCCGAGCTGACCCTGCCCACTGCCGCCGAGGCGGCCACGCTCGATATCGACCTGAGCCGCGCCCAGCCCGTGGGCTTGTGGCAGGGCCGCTATTGCCAGACCGTCTGGACGGATGACGATGCCTTGCCCGCCAACGGCCCCCTGGCCTGGCACGGCATGCGCTCGCTGTTCTATGCCGTCGACGATGCTTTCCTGGGCCTGGCCAGCCGCGCCGCGCAACTGGCCGAGTGGGCGCGCACGCACCGTCATTGCGGCGTGTGCGCCACGCCCATGCAGCGCACGCGCGGCGAACGCTGTTTCACCTGCGCCGCCTGCGGCATGCTTGCGTATCCGCGCATTTCGCCCGCCATGATGGTACTCATCCGCAAGGGCGAGCAAGTGCTGCTGGCCATGCACAAGCATTCGCCATCGCAGCGCTTCAGTCCCCTGGCCGGTTTCCTGGAGGCGGGCGAATCGATCGAGGAAGCCGTGCACCGGGAAGTGATGGAAGAGGTGGGCTTGCGCGTGCATAACCTGCAGTACTTCATGAGCCAATCCTGGCCGTTTCCCCATTCGCTGATGATCGCGTTTACGGCCGATTACCTCGATGGCGAGATCCGCCTCGACGAGAACGAGATCGCCGAGGCGCGCTGGTTCGGCCCCGGCGATGCCTGGCCGGAAGCGAGTTCCAGCGTGTCGATTTCCGCGCTGCTGGTGCAGGCGCACCGCCCGCCGGCAGTGCCGTAAAGCGGGGGCTGCTCAGGCAGCTTGCCGCATTTTCTATATACTGGCGGCAATTGCAAATTTTAGGGTGGTTTAGCATGTCTCAAGAATTCTCCGAAAACGACTGGCGCCGGCTCATCAGCAGCTTTGGTGAAGATCCGCAGCGTCCTGGCTTGCTGGAAACGCCGGCGCGCGTGGCAAAAGCCTGGAAGCATTGGACCTCCGGCTATGGCCAGGACCCGGTCGATTTGCTGAAAGCCTTTGAAGATGGCGCGGAACAGTACAACGAGCTGATCGTCGTGCGCGGCATCCCCGTCTACAGCCATTGCGAACACCATCTGGCGCCGTTCTTCGGCAAGGCCACCATCGGCTACGTGCCCAACGGCAAGATCGTCGGCCTGTCGAAACTGACGCGCCTCGTCGATTGCTTCTCCAAGCGCCTGCAAGTGCAGGAACGCATGACGATGCAGATCGCCAATGCCTTGATGGAAGTGCTGGAACCGAAGTCGGTGGGCGTGGTCGTACGCTGCCGCCACCTGTGCATGGAAAGCCGCGGCATCCGCACGCCGGGCGAAGAAACCATCACCTCGGCCATGCTGGGCGAGATGCAGCCGAACCTGGCGCTGCGCACGGAGTTCCTGGCACTGGCGCGCGAAGTATGATGATTTAAGCGATGATGCAGGACGAAGGCGGCATATGCCGCCTTTTTTTATGCGTTTTTATATTCTCCTGGATTCCCGTTCCGCCAGGTAGCGGGCCGGCGGCTTGCCCACTGCCTTGCGGAACATGGTGACAAAACCGCTGGTATTTTCATAGCCGAGTTCCAGCGCTACCGCTTTCACGCTGCGCCCTTGCGCCAGCCGTTGCAAGGCCAGGATGACGTGCAATTGCCGGCGCCAGCGGCCCACGCTCATGCCCATTTCCTCCAGGGATTGCCGGGTCATGCTGCGCTCGCTCATGCCGATGCGGCTGGCCCACTCGGCCAGCGTGCGTTTATCGGCAGGGTGCGCCAGCAGCAGGGCGGCCAGGCGGCGCAGCCGCGCATCGCGCGGCATCGGCAAATGCAAGTCTTCCACGGGTGCGGCCGCCAATTCATCGAGCAGGGTGAACACCAGGCGTTCCTGCGCGCCCTGCAGCGCGGCCAGGGTGGGAAAACCGGCCGCCTTGGTGATCAGTTCGCGCAGCAATGGCGAGACGGCCACGGTGCAGCAGACGGCGGGCAAGGCCGGCGCCATGCCCGGCTCGACAAACAGGCAATAACATTGCGCCTCGCCCACGCCCTGCGCCGCGTGCATCAGGCCGCCCGGTATCCATACGGCGCACTGGGGCGGCACGATCCACACGCCGCTTTCCACCTCGCAATGAATCACGCCACGCGTGGCATACAGCAGCTGTCCCTTGCGGTGCTGGTGCGGCGCCTGTTCCGCATCCTCGGGCACGCTGGCCAGGCCCACGGCCAGCAAGGGACGCAGCACGCCATCGACATCGAAATCGAGGATGGAGGCGTCGTCGTCCAGGCCCAGGCGGGCCGTCAGCATGCTGGGCAAGAGGGGATGGGGCATGGGAAGACTTTGGCTGGATTGAATAATATTGTGGCTATTTTATGCAATGACGCGCAGCACTGCCAACGCTATCGTATGGGCATCCGCAGCCCCGCTTCCACGGCAACCGCCGCCGCCAGTGTTCTGATGAAGGTGAGGAGGAACGGCAACCCCCTTGAAGGAGTCATCCCATGCAACTCGATTTTTCCACATTCCCCCTCGTCTGGATGCGCCGCGACGGCGCGGCAGATACCCAGGCCGATGTGCTGTTTGCCCAGTTCGACGCGCTGCTGGCGCGCCGGCAGGCGTTTGTCATCCTCAGCGAAGAAGGTTTTGACGAGGACGGGCATGAACACCCGCAGGCGGAGCGCAAGCGCGCATCGCTGTGGATGAAGCAGAACAAGGCCGCCATCCGCGCGTATATCCAGGGCATGGTGCTGATCGAACCGAGCGCCGCCAAGCGCCTGGCCGGCAAGGCCTTTGCCGTTCTATTTGGCAAGTTCTGGGGCTATCCCCTGCATTTCGGCACCAGCCGCGACGATGCGCTCGACATCGCCCAGCATTTGCTCAGGGCGTGGCTGCCGCCGCAACTGCCGCCGGGCGGCGGCAGCACGGCTGCGCATCAGTAGCGGTAGTCATTAATAAAATGCTTGGTGAAGTTGTACTTGCTGCCGCCGTCGAGCAAGTCGACCAGGCGTTTCGGCGCCGAGGCCGACATGAAGGCGTCGGCCGCCCCACCCGTGCTGCGGAACTTCATGCCGGGGCTGAGGATCTGGTTGGCGCCGATCTTCAGGTGCTGGAAGCTTTTCGTTTTTTCATTGTTGAGGATGAAGTGCAATTCCTGCTTGAACGTCAGGAAGGGGATCTTCAGCCACCAGCCTTCGTCCGTGCCATAGCTGGCGACGCTGGCAAAGTGCGTGTTCTTGTCCGTCAGGGTGGGTTTGCCCAGGCGGTCGTTGATGCGTTTCATGGCTTCATTCTTGGTCATGCTGTTCTTTCGTGATTCGATCTATGCGGCGTGCATTCTGACACAGGCGCGCCGCCGCGTGCCGTGGAATGCGTCACAGCAGCAAAATCAGCGAGCCGAGCACGATCAGGCCGCCACCGAGGGCCCCTTTCAGCGTGAACGGTTCGCCCAGCACCAGCCAGCCAGCCAGCATCACCAGCGCCACGCTGAGCTTGTCGACGGGCGCCACCAGCGACACGGGCCCCAGCTGCAGCGCGCGGAAATAGCATAGCCACGACAGGCCCGTGGCCACGCCCGAGGCGATCAGGCAGGTCCAGCCCACCCAGTTGCCGCCGGCGGGGCGCTGCCATTCCGCGCGCAGCGAGATGATGGCCGCCGTCACCAGCAGGATGACGCCCGTGCGTATCAAGGTGGCCATGTTGCTGTTCAGGTGGGCCACGCCCAGCTTGCCCAGGATGGCCGTCAGGGCCGCGAACACGGCCGACAGGATGGCAAAGCCTTGCCAGCTCATGGTGGTGGACATGGAACTCCTTGCGCGGTGGGGAATGGGAGTGACTGTAGCGCAAAAGAACGGCGGCCGCTGGCCCCAATTTTATTGCAACGCACCATCAATTCTCATCAATTGTCGCAACGCATTAACAACACTGGGCAAAATTCATTGCTTCCCGGCATTGTAAATATCGGTCGTTCGAGCGTATGCTGAAGCAGTCTGAACGGTGCCGCCAGAGCACCGTCGCCGCCGCATTCCTGGCCAGCCGAGCTGGAAGCGGGCCACGCCCCTTTGCCGCAAATAGATAGTTGGAGACACAGCATGAAGAAATTGACGTTCCAGCAAAAGTTATGGATTCCCCTGATTTGCAGCCTGTTGTGCATCACCGTTATTTTTGTCTATAACGCCCTGGAAGTGCGCAAGATCCGCATCGAAGAGCGCAGTGCCGACCTGAGCAATGCCGCCGACCTGGGCCTGGGCGCCGTCAAGATGTTCGGCGACCTGGCCGCCAGCGGCGCCCTGACGAAGGAAGAAGCGCAGAAGCAAGCCACGGCCGTCATCAAGAGCATGCGTTTCGGCGAGACCGGTTATTTGTCCATCATCAACCTCGATGCCGTCGTCGTGATGAATCCTGCCGCGCCGCAAACGAACGGCAAGAACATGTCGGATTTTAAAGATGCCAACGGTACTTATCTGTACCGCGACATCGTTACCGTCGGCAAGAGCGATGCGGGCAAGGGCTTCGTCCATTACTATTTCCCCCGTCCTGGCCAGAAAACCCCCGAACCGAAGATGAGCCGCGTGGTGGCCTACAAGCCATGGGCCTGGACCCTGGTGGTGGGCGTGTACATGGATGATATCGATGCGGCCTTCCGCCAGTCGCTGCTCACCTCGCTGGGCGTGCTGGTACTGGTATGCGGCTTGCTGGCGGCCGTCGTCGTGGTGATCAACCGCAGCCTGCGCCATGCGCTGGGCGGCGATCCCGAGTATGCGGCCGACGTGGCGGAAAAGATCGCGAATAACGATCTGAGCGGCGCCGTGCGCACGCATGCCAATGACCGCCACAGCGTGCTGTACGCGATGAAAACCATGCAGGCCAACCTGGTCGATGCGATCAGCGAGATCCGCCACAGCGCCGAGACGATCGCCACGGCATCGAGCGAGATTGCCAGCGGCAATATGGACTTGTCGGCGCGCACGGAAATGCAAGCCAGTTCGCTGGAAGAAACGGCCGCCTCGATGGAGGAACTGACGTCGACCGTGACACAGAACGCTGGCAACGCCGTGCAGGCGAATGAACTGGCGCAGTCCGCTTCCGCCGTGGCGCGCCAGGGCGGCGCCGTGGTGGCGCAAGTGATCGGCACCATGGATACCATCAACGCTTCGTCGCGCAAGATCGTCGACATCATCGGCGTCATCGACGGCATCGCCTTTCAGACGAATATCCTGGCCTTGAACGCGGCCGTGGAAGCGGCGCGCGCGGGCGAGCAGGGACGCGGCTTTGCCGTGGTGGCGTCGGAAGTGCGCAATCTGGCGCAACGCTCGGCCGGCGCGGCGAAGGAAATCAAGGAATTGATCGGCGCTTCCGTCGACAGCATCGCGGCCGGCAGCACCCTCGTCGCACAGGCGGGCACGACCATGGACCAGGTGGTCGCTTCCGTTTCGCGCGTGACCGACATCATGGCCGACATCACGGCCGCCTCGCACGAGCAAAGCACGGGCATCGGCCACGTCAACCAGGCGATCACGGAGATGGATAGCGTGACGCAGCAAAATGCGGCACTGGTGGAAGAGGCGGCGGCAGCGGCGTCGAGCATGCAAGACCAGGCGGCCGTGCTGGCGCAACTGGTGGCGCGCTTCAAGCTGTCGGCGCAGGAATCGGGGACGGCGCCGCGCCTGGCGGCAAGCTCGGCTGGCGCGCCACGCGTCGTGGCGAAAAAGCCGCTGCGCAGCCTGGCAGCGCGCTAGGGGTTTCGTTCAGGACTTACTGGGCGGGCGCCGCCGCTTGCGGCGCCGGTTCGAATTCCAGCTTGTCATCGACGACCACGAATTGCCCGATCGGCTGGCCCAGGTCGGCTTTCGGGTCGTTTTCCATTTCCGTCAGCTCATTGCAGGTATTCGTTTCCGCCTGCCACAGCTGCTTGCCCATGCGGATATTCCATATGCCGTCGCCGGCCGCAAACAGCTCGACGGTGATGTCGGCCGGCGCATCCGTCGACAAGGTATGCAGGCGCTGGCATTGCGGCAAATTGGTCGCCATCAGCTGCACTTCCACGGTATCTTGCCAAAAATAACGTTGCTGGCGGCGCACGGTCAGGGAATGGTCTTGTCCATCGAACATGTAGATGGCGAAGTCCTGGACACAGCCTGACAGCAGGACGGACAGCGTGACGATCAGGAGTTTGCGCATGGTCGGCTTTCTTTGTTTGTGCTCTGGAATGTCGGGATGCCTGCGTGACGGCGCGAGTGGGCGCTTGCCTCGCTTGGGCGCCGTCTTGTTTTTCGCTTACGTGGCATTATATCCATGCATATCAGTTGCGGCGCGACAATAGTGATGCGGAGGCCGCCTGCCCTACTTATCTACCTGGAAAGACCACGATGATCGACCTGTATTACTGGACCACGCCCAACGGGCACAAAGTGACGATGTTCCTGGAAGAAGCGGGCATCCCCTACAAGCTCATTCCCGTGCATATCGGCAAGGGCGAACAGTTCCAGCCCGAGTTTCTCGCCATCGCGCCGAACAACCGCATCCCCGCCATCGTCGACCAGGCGCCGGCAGATGGCGGCGCACCGCTGTCCCTGTTCGAGTCGGGCGCCATTTTGCAATACCTGGCCGAGAAAAGCGGGCAATTCCTGCCGGACGACGTGCGGGGACGCGCCGAAGTCATGCAGTGGCTGTTCTGGCAAATGGGCGGCCTGGGGCCCATGGCCGGGCAAAACCACCATTTCGTGCAATATGCGCCGGAACCCATCGAATACGCCATCACGCGCTACGTGAATGAAACGAACCGGCTGTACGGCGTGCTGAACAAGCGCCTGGCGGACCGTACATTCGTGGCCGGCGACAACTATTCCATCGCCGACATGGCGATCTACCCGTGGATCGTGCCGCACGCCCGCCAGCGCCAGAAGCTGGAAGATTTCCCGCACCTGGCGCGCTGGTTCGCGGCCATCGCCGCCCGTCCCGCCACCGTGCGCGCTTATGCGCGGGCGGCCGAAATCAATGTGCAGCCCACCGTCAGCGGCGACGCGAAAAGCGTGCTGTTCGGACAGACGGCGAAGACGGTGGCGTGATCGACGGTCAGTTTCCTCGGTAAGTGGAAAAACCGAAAGGACTGAGCAGCAAGGGAATGTGATAGTGCTGGTCGGTCTTTTCCACGTGAAATTGCACGGGGATTTCCGGGAAAAAAGTTTCCTGTTTCAGGCGCGCATAGTGCTCGCCTGTCTTGAACACGATGCGGTAGTCGCCCGTCTGCATGGGCGCATCAGCCGGATACATGGCCGCGATGCGCCCCTGCGCATTCGTCACGGCGCTGCTCAATTGCTTCCAGTCATCTCCCTTCTTGTGCTCCAGGGTTACCGTCACGCCCGCCGTCGGCTGGCCGCTTTGCAAGTCGAGGATGTGCACGCTCAAGGGATTGGCGGCGGCCAGGGCCGTGCTGGACAGGCTGGCGAAGGCCAGGGCGGCGGTGATTTTTTTCAGACAAGTCATCGTTGTTGCTTTCAAGGTGGGGTGGAATCGAGTTCAGGGAGGGCGGCCAGCGCCGCCTGGGCGCAGGCACGGTCTTGCAGGGCGCCACCGCCACCGGCGACGCCGATGGCGCCGACCACCTGCTCCTGTGCCATCAACGGCAAGCCGCCGCCCAGCAGCAACAGTTCCGGCACGGTGGTCAAATTGCTCATGTCCGGATTGTTGCGGGCGGCCACGGCCAGCGCATAGGTATCGTTTTTGGTGGACAAGGCCGTGTACGCCTTGCGCCGGCTGGCTTCCGTGTTGTGCGGTCCGACGCCGTCGGCGCGCTGCACGGCGACGACATTGCCGCCATGGTCCAGTATGGTGACGACGATATGCCGGCCCTGCGCCTGGCACGCGGCCATGGCCGCGCTGGCCAGCTTGTTGGCCGCCGCCAGCGACAGGTCATTGATATTGCGCAATTGCGCGTGGGCGGGACTGGCCAGCAGGCACAGCAGGGTACTGCCAAAAATAAGGGCTTTCATGTGGCGTCCAGGAAACAAGATGACGCCAGTATGGCCAGGCTTGCCCTACGGGAAGATGATCGCCGCATGACATTTTTATCATCCGCGGCGGCGTGCGTGCGGCGTAAAATGGTTTCATATTCCCATTAGAAAGCCGCCATGCGCATCCTGGTCATTGAAGACGAACCGAAGACGGGCGACTACCTGTTGCGCGGCCTGGCCGAGTCCGGTTTCACGGTGAGCCTGGCGCGCAACGGCCGCGACGGCCTGCACATGGCCGGCAGCGAGGCGCCCGATCTGATCGTGCTCGACGTCATGCTGCCCATCATGGATGGCTGGCAAGTCTTGCGCGCGCTGCGGCTGCAGGAGGGCGGCGCCGATGTGCCCGTGATTTTCCTCACGGCGCGCGACGAGGTGCAGGACCGCGTGAAAGGGCTGGAACTGGGCGCCGACGATTACCTGGTGAAACCGTTTGCATTTGCCGAACTGGTGGCGCGCATCCGCACCCTGTTGCGGCGCGGGCCACCGCGTGAAGACGACGTCATCCGCATCGGCGACATGGAAATCGATGTGATGAAACGCAAGGTCAGCCGGCAAGGCCAGCGCATCACCCTGACGGCCAAGGAATTCGGCTTGCTGCATCTGCTGGCGCGGCGCCAGGGCGAAGTGCTGTCGCGCTCCATCATCGCTTCGCAAGTGTGGGACATCAATTTCGAGAGCGACACCAACGTCATCGATGCGGCCATCCGCCGCCTGCGCAGCAAGCTCGACGACCCCTTCGAACCCAAGCTGATCCACACCTTGCGGGGCATGGGCTATGTCTGCGAATTGCGCGCGCCGACCGTACCCGACAGCGGCGCCGGCGCATGAAATTCTCGCAACTGCGCCGCTCGCTGACCCTGCGCGTCACGCTCGTGTTCGTGCTGATCGTGGCGCTCGTGTCGGCCGGGCTGGGCATGCATCTGTACCGTTCATTTGTGGCGGAAATCGAGCGCCGCGACGACATTTTATTGCTGGGAAAACTGCGGCAAATCCAGCAGTTGCTGGGCAATGCGGGCACCCTCGATATCATCCGCGAGCGGCCCCAGTATTTCCGCGACACCATGAGCGGGCAAGAGAATTCCCTGGTGCGCATCGTGCGCGCCGATGGCACGCGTTTGATCGATGTCAACCCGCACGGCGAGATGGTGGCGCATGCTGTTCCCGTGGCCGTCGATGTCCCCGTGACGGCCGGCGACATCGTCAGCTGGATCAGCCGCGACGGTTATCCGGCCAGGGTCGTGGCGGCCAGCGCGCGCATCGGCGATCCCGCGCAGATGGCCGACATTTCCGTCGCCCGGGTCTATGGCGACCGCACGGCCATGTTTGCCGCCTACCGCTGGCAGATCGTCGTATCGGTGGCCGTCAGCGCGCTGGTGGCGGCCTTGCTGGCCAGCGTGATGTTGTTGCGGGGATTGCGGCCGCTGCGCAATATCGCCGCGCATGCGGCTCTCGTGCGGCCGGGCAAGCTGGAGCAGCAACTCGATGCGCGCGGGGCACCGACGGAGCTCTTGCCCTTGATCCAGGCGCTGAACGCCATGCTGGCGCGGCTGCAGGAAGGCTATGCGCGGCTGTCGCAGTTTTCCGCCGATCTCGCGCATGAATTCCGCACGCCCGTCACCAATCTGCTGGGGCAAAGCCAGGTGATGCTGGCCCGCCCCCGCAGTGCGCACGAGTATGAACAGCTGGTGTCGTCGAATGTGGAAGAGCTGGAGCGGCTGTCGCGCATGATCGACAGCATGCTGTTCCTGGCGCGGGCGCAGCAGGATGAAATGGTGCTCGTCAAGCAAGTCTTGCCCGTGCAGGATGAGTTTTTAAGGCTGGCCGATTTCTTTGAAGGCTTGGCCGAAGAGCGCGAGCTGGCGCTGGCTTGCCACGGCAGCGGCGCGGTGACGGCCGAGCCGCAACTGCTGCGCCGCGCGCTGGGCAATTTGCTGTCGAACGCCATCCGCCATGCGGCGCCCGGCAGCACGATACTGCTGCGTTCGCACGCGACGAACGAGGGTGTGGAATTGAGCGTGAGCAACCTCGGTCCCGCCATCCCCGCGCGCCACCTGCCGCACCTGTTCGAGCGCTTCTACCGCGCCGACCCGGCCCGCAGCGATTCGGCCGCTTCCACGGGATTAGGATTGGCCATCGTCACGGCGATCATGCAGTTGCATGGCGGCAGCGCGAGCGTGGCGTCCGACGCGGCCGCCACGACGTTTACCCTTGTTTTCCCCGTTGAGAACGCCTGATAAAACCGTAGCGAGCACAAGAGAGGTTCGGCGCCCCCATTGTGTCGAGACGCGGAACTGTGCGCAGGCACGGCGCCCCCGAGGCAGTGGGCATCGGAGGCGGCAAATCGCGATGCGCAGCAGGTTTGCTCAGGTGTTTTACCCCATTTCCACCAAAAACTCATGCATGCCCGTATGCGGCAATTGCGCGCAGGCGGGCGCAAAGTGCGGCAACTGTCCCCACAGCAGCGGGTTGCCGACGATGTACACATGGTGTTGCGCGCGCGTCAGGGCCACGTTGAGCAGGTTCGGCGTGGCCGCCGCCCATTGGGCGGCGCCGGCCGTGCTGTCGTCGGCGCCGAGGACCAGCATCACCACGCTTTGTTCCTTGCCCTGGAAGGTGTGCACGGTGCCCGCCATCTGGCTGCTCCACTGGCGCAATTCGCGCGCCGTCGGCGCCTTCCCATAGCCGAGGCGGCGGTCCCAGTCCATGTTGACGATGCGCGAGCGCAATTCGTTGCGCACGGCCTTGAACGGCGTGATCACATACATGTCGGGCAACTTGCCGTCGCGGCGGTACAGTTTCAACAGCACTTCCAGCACGAAATCGAGCTGCACGGGCACCACCTGCTTGTAGCTGACGGGGCCGACGGCGTCGATCCAGCAGCTTGGGCCACGCGTCAGGCCACGCGCGCCGGCCGGCGGCGTGCGCTCGGCCAGCCCGTAGACCATCTTGTCTTCGTAGGCGATGCTGTTGGCCAGCGAAAACATCGGTTCCACGCAGCGGCGGTGCACGCGCAGGGGGCTGCCTATCCACAGCGGCTGTGCGCTGCCGGCGCCGACGACGGCGCCATAGCGGTTGGCCTTGTCGGCCAGGGTCTGCACGGACACGGACGTTGGCGCATAGCTGCCATCGCGCGTGTGCGGCGACAGGGCGGATAAGGTTTGCACGAGGCGGCCCGGCACCGTGAATACGGGTTCGATCTGCAGCGGGTCGCCCACGACGACGGCGCGCTTGGCGCGCCACAGGCTGCCCAGCGCCGCTTGCGGCACGGCCTGGCCCGCTTCATCGATGAACAGCCAGCCCAGCGATTCGGGACCCATGCCCTGGAACTGGCGCGCGAACGAGGCAAACGTGGTCGACACGACGGGCACCACCATGAACAGGCTGTGCCACACCATGGCGATATGCGACTGGTCATAGGCGCGCTTGTTTTTCAGCAATTTGGAGACGGCCAGCAAGTTGCCGCCAAAGCCGGGTCCGCCCTTCTTCGCCACCTCGGCCAGCCACGCTTCATGCAGGGCCAGGGCCTTGGCGAACAGGCGCGAGCGCAGGCGGCCCAGCGCCGGTTCATGCCACAGGCCGCCAATTTGCAGGGCGTCGCCGTCCAGCGCTTCCAGTGACTCCGGAGCGACGATGGTGGGGAAGCGCATGCGCGCGCGGCGCAGCAGTTCAGTGCTGTCATCCCATTCGCGCTGGCGCGATTGCGCCGTGCGCAGGGCGATGTGCAGGCTGTTGCGGGCGCGCTCGCAGCGCGGCTCCAGTTCGCCTTTCAGCAGCAGCTTGATGGCGGACACGTCGCGCGCAGCCTGGCGTTGCGCTTCGGCATTGGCCACGACGGCATCCTTGTAGGCGCGCGCCGGGGCCGTGCGGAACAGGCGGGCAAAGAAACCGGGCTGCGTCAGCGCCACCAGGCGTTCCTCTTCCAGCAAATCCTTCTTGCTGGCGAGCAAGGTGTCCTGCTGCGTTAGCGCGCCGGACAGGGCGCCGTTGGCCGCATCCATTTCTTGTTCCGCGGCAATTAGCGCGTGCTGGCTGGCCTCGATGAAATCGGCTTCCGTGCAGGTACCCACGGTTTGCCACAGGGCCGCGTATTGGGCGTGTTCGGTCAGGGCCTTTTCCACCACGTGTTCCGTCTCGCGAAATTCGCGCGCGGCCTGGGCGAAGCTGACGCCCTGGTAGCTGGCCAGCCACTGGCGGATATTCTGCGCGTTCGGCGTCTTGCGCGGCGTGGTCTTGTCCCAGTCGTCGTCATAGAAATTGCTGACGAAGCGGCGGCGGTTCGCGCTGTTTCCCAGCGCACAGGACATCAAGCCCCATGGCGCTTCCGCCTCGCCCAGGGCGCGGTTGGCGCCATTGCCATCGGCCACGACCCGGCGCGCCACGCTTTCAAAATAGCGCGTGCGCGCCCATTCCTTGCCTAGCTGCTTCGGTTTTGGCAGGTCGCCGGAAATGTTTTCCACCGCCGCGTTATTCGACGAAGCGACGACCATTTCAAAGCCCGTCAGTTCCGGACGCAAGCGGGCGATGGTAATCGGGTCGCGCACGCCTTCGAAGGCCACGGCCACCTTGCCGATGAAGGCGTCGCCGGCGCGGTCCAGGCAAGACAGCACGCTGGCGCGGCGCACGATGTTGTCGGCGAACAATTCACGCAGCAAGGTCGTCTTGCCCGTGCCCGGTGGGCCGTTGAGGGAAAAAATGCCCCGTTCATGCAAGCCCGTGCGCGCGCCGTGGATGGCGAACTGCTGCATCAGGCTCATGGCGTAGCTGGCGTCTTCCAGCCAGTGTCCGCGGTTCATATGGGCCGGATTGAGCATGGCGGCCAGCGCCTGGCGTCCGGCCGGGCTGTACAGGTCGATGCGTTCATCCTGTGCCAGCGGCGTCAAATAGGCGGCGACCGTCGCGGGCAGCTTGCCGCCACGCAAGGCGCGGATGATTTGTTCCAGGTCATCCAGGTAAAAACTGTTGAGGATATCGATCGAGGGTTCCACCGCGTCGCCGAAGTCCAGCGTGCGGTTCTGGCTGGCCTCCAGCGTATCGGCGTCCGTCGCGGCCACGCGTTTCTTGCGCGTGCGTAATTCCAGCACGGCCAGCGGCTGGCCGGCGGACGGGCGGAAACCGGCCCAGTCCATCAGCAGGTCGGCCAGGGCGGCGATTTCCATGCCGGACAGGGGCGACGAGACATTGCCCGCCTCGTCCGTCACCGGCTGCGGTGCGCGGCTGGCCGCGAAGTTGCGCAGGCTGTCTTGCAGCGCCAGCTGGCTGTCGCTGAAGGCGTCCAGGCTCAGGCCGGACCAGTCCGGCGTGCGGGCGCGGCCCAGGGCCCACGGCAAGGTCGACACGGAGACGGGATCGAACTGCGGCTCGCCCAGCGCATTGAGGTTCAGGCGGGCAAAGCACGAGCGTCCCAGCAGTTCTGTTTTTTCTGTTTCGGCAATGTTTTCCGGGCCGTTGGCCGGCGGACAAGCCTTGTTGATTTCGGCCTTGTCGAACACGCCGAGGAACAGGCTGAAGCCGTCGATCTCGCGGTCGGACGGCACTTGCCATTGCGTGGCGAACTGCGGCGGCAATTGCGCCAGCTGTTCGCGCTGCAGGAGGCGCACGGTGGACGGGTCTTCAACGTCCGTGATTTGATTCAGGTCAAACGGGATAAAGAATTCGATCTTGTGCCAATACTCCAGGATAGCCAGGAGGCGCTGCTGTTCTGCCTGATTCATGATGACCAATATTTTGTAAAGCGAGCGAGGATTGTAAAGCGTATGCGCGGTGCACGTTTTGCACTTTTGTCTATTGCGCGGGCTTTGCCGCAAAAAAAGTGATGATTGCGGACGAAAAAAAGCCAGGCAGCAACTTCCTGCCTGGCTTTCCCGTGGTGAGGATGTTGCTATTGGTTAAAACTCTTCCCATTCGCTCTCGGCGCTGGCATTGCTGCGGCGTGCCGGCGCGGCCGCCACGGCCTTGCGCGCGGGCGCGGGCCGGGTTGCGGGAGGCGCGATTTTTGCCGCCGCTGGTGCCGCTGCGGTGCGTACCGGCGTCAACTTGGGTGCGCTGGCGACATGGTTGCCGGTTTTAAAGAATCCCACCACGTGGGCCAGCTCGCCCGCCTGTTCCTGCATGCTTTGCGAAGCGGCGGCTGCCTCTTCCACGAGGGCCGCGTTTTGCTGCGTCACTTCATCCATCTGGGCAATGGCCATGTTGATCTGTTCGATGCCGATGGTCTGCTCGTGCGTGGCGGAAGTGATTTCGCCCATGATGTCGGTCACGCGCACGATGCTGTCGACGATGTCGCCCATGGTCTGGCCTGCTTCATTGACGAGGCGCGAACCCGTGTCCACGTTGGCGACGGACGCGGCGATCAATTCCTTGATTTCCTTGGCGGCCGAGGCCGAACGGTGGGCCAGGTTGCGCACTTCCGTGGCCACGACGGCGAAGCCGCGTCCCTGTTCGCCCGCGCGCGCCGCTTCCACGGCCGCGTTCAAGGCCAGGATGTTGGTCTGGAAGGCGATGCCGTCGATGACGCCGATGATGTCGACGATCTTGCGCGACGATGCATTGATGGTGCCCATGGTGTCGACCACTTGCGAAACGATGCTGCCGCCGCGCACGGCCACTTCCGACGCGCTTTTCGCCAGCTGGTTCGCCTGGCGCGCATTGTCCGCGTTCTGTTTCACGGTCGAAGTCAGCTCTTCCATGGCCGACGCCGTTTCTTCCAGCGAACTGGCTTGCTCTTCCGTGCGTGACGACAGGTCGAGGTTGCCGGCGGCAATTTCGCTCGACGCCGTGGAAATCGCCTCCGTGCCGTGGCGCACTTGCGCCACCACGCCCAGCAAGCTCGTGTTCATGGCTTTCAAGGCGCCCAGCAGGCGGCCCGTTTCATCGCTGGAATTGACGACGATGTGCGACGACAGGTCGCCCGAGGCCACGGTTTCGGCCACGCTGACGGCCGCATTGATGGGCTGGGTGATCGAGCGCGTGATGATCCAGGCAACGAACGCGCCCAGCAGCACGGCCACGCTGCCCAGGGCTATCATGGAAGCGCGCGCGCTCGTGCTCAGCGTTTCGGCGTCCGTCGCCGCCTGCGCCGCCTGCTGCGCTTCATAGGCGACCAGGCTGTCGAGCGCGCCCAGCACGATCTTCAGGCTCGGTGCCGCCTGCTGCGTCAAAAAGGCGATCGCTTCTTCCGTCTGGCCCGCATTGCGCAGTTCGATGACCTTGTTGTTCAGCGGCGCGCCCGATTTCAGGGCCGCGTCCAGTTCGGCCATCAGCGCCGTTTCCTTGTCCGTCGAAATCTTCTTTTGCAAGGTTTCCTTGGCCGCGCCGTATTTCTTGCGCGCTTCGCCGATCTTGGCCAGTTCCGCCTGCACCAGCGCTTCCGTCGGCGCCACCACAATGCTCGTGATCGCCAAGGTAATGTTGCGCACGTTGTCGCTCATGGTATTGGCGGCCGCCATCTTGACGTTCTTGTCGGCCACGATGTCGTGCGTGCGCGCGCTTAATTGCCCCATGGAATACAGGCCGACGAGCAAGACGGCCACCAGCAGGCCGAGGACGACAGCAAACCCGATCCCGAGCCGGGTGCCGATTTTGAATTGTGTGAGTGACATGATTGCTTTCGTGTTGCGGAAGTGAAGGAAAACGTCGACAGGCCAGGGCTACGGGTTTATACGTAAGGGCGACCAGCCTGTAATTGTTCCTCAAAATTCCGCACTGCAATACAAAAACTTGTATCAAGTCCCCGAAAAGTTTAAAAATTGGTAGCAAATTAAATAAGTTGTCGTGTGGAAACAACGAGCGCGGCGCAGGATGCGGACTCAGCTTTCCGGAAACACGTGCGTGGCCAGGAAGTCGATGAAGGCGCGCAGTTTCGGCGTCAGGTGGCGGCTGCTGGGCCACAGGATGCGAAAGGTCCCGTCGTGCCGGCGGTGCGCGTCCAGCACCGGCTGCAAGCGGCCGCTAGCGAGCGCCGCGCGCACGGCAAAGTCGGGCAGGGCGGCGATGCCCAGGCCGCTTTCGGCAAAGTGCAGCAGGGTCTCTACATTGTTGCAGTTGAGCAGTGCCGGCAAGCCCGCCGCTTGCAAGGCGGGCCATTCGGCCAAAGGCCAGGCCTCGACCTTGCCGCTGCTGGGAAACTTGTACAGCAAACAAGTGTGCTGCGCCAGGTCGGCGGGCAGCGCCGGCGTGCCGTGCTGCGCCAGATAGGCGGGCGCGGCCACCAGCTGCAGCTGGAACTGGCCCAGCTGGCGGCTCATCAAGCGGCTGTCGGCGCTTTCGCCCGCGCGCACGACGGCGTCGTAGCCTTCCTCGATGACGTCGACCCGGCGGTCGCTGAAATCGAGGTCGAGTTCCACCAGCGGATAGGCGCGCGCAAAGGCCGCCAGCACGGGATTGAGCAGGCTGCCCACTTGCGGCAGGCTGACGCGCAGCCTGCCTCGGGGCGCGCTCTTGCTGCTGGATAATTCCTGCTCGGCCGCCTCGATCTCGCCCAGGATGCGCCGGCAGCGTTCGAGAAACACGGTGCCTTCACTCGTCAGCGCGATGCTGCGCGTGCTGCGCTGAAACAGGCGCACGTCCAGGCGCGCTTCCAGCCGCGCGATGCTCTTGCCCACGGCCGAGGCGGAAATGCCGAGCACCCGGCCCGCCGCCACGAAGCTGCGCGTTTCGGCTGCTTGCACGAAGGCCGTGAATCCCGCCAGGTTATCCATGTCGTTTCCGTTTCATCACCGTTGATTGCGGATGTCAACGTCCGCACAGACAGAAACTATAGCCTGTTTTTCTTTGATCGCGCCTGGCTTACCTTGGCAGCCTGATCATTTGAAAGGCTCAGCCATGATGTACAACTTCTCTCCTGCGGCCTTGTCCGGCCGCATCGATGCCTTGCTGGACCTTGTTTTGCAGCGGCAGCGCCTGGCGGGCGCCGTGGTGCTCGTGCGCCACCGTGGCCAGGACGTGTATCGCCGCGCGGCCGGCCACCTGGACCGCGAGGCGGGCACGCCCATGGTTGAGGACGCCATCTTCCGCCTGGCGTCCGTCAGCAAACCCATCGTCTCGACGGCCGCGCTGGCGCTGGTGGGGCAGCAGCGCCTGGGCCTGGACGACCTGGTGGCGCGCTGGCTGCCGTATTTTGCGCCGCGCCAGCCGGACGGCGCCGTGGCGGCGATGACCGTGCGCCACTTGCTCACGCACACGGCTGGCCTCGATTACGGCTTCTTCCAGCCGCCGGGCGGCGCGTATGCGCAGGCGGGGGTGTCGGATGGCATGGATGCGTCCCGTATTTCCCTGGAGGACAACCTGCGCCGCCTGGCTACCGTGCCGCTCGCGTATGCGCCGGGCGAGCGCTGGGCGTATTCGATCGCCACCGACGTGCTGGGCGCCGTGATCGAAGCGGTGACGGGCTTGCCGCTGGCGCACGCCGTGGAATATCTGGTGACGGCGCCGCTGGCCATGCGCGACACGGGTTTTTTTACTGCGGACCCGGCGCGCCTGGCCGTCGCCTATGCGGACCGCGCAGCGGGAGAATCCCGGCCGCGCCGTTTGCTGGACGCGGGGGAAGACTATCTGCCGTTTCTCGATGGCATGGCAGGTTTTACCTTGTCGCCGGCCCGTGCCCGCGATGCGCACGCCTACCCGTCCGGCGGCGCCGGCATGGTCGGTTCCGCCCCTGACTTCATGCGCCTGCTGGAAACCTTGCGGCTGGGCGGCGCGCCGCTGTTGCCGCCAGCGCTGGCGCGCCAGATGGGCGAAAGCCAGACGGGGGATTTCGACTTGCCGTTCTGGCCCGGCCGCGGCTTCGGTCTGGGTTTTACCGTGCTGACGGACCCGCTTGCCGCCGCCACGCCCGAGTCGGCGGGCAGCTGGCGCATGGGCGGCACGTATGGCCACTCGTGGTTTGTTGACCCTGCGCAAGAATTATCCGTGGTGGCGTTCACGAATACGGCATTGGAGGGCATGGCGGGGCCGTTCGTGACGGAGCTGTGCCAGGCAGTGTATGGCGTGGAGCAGGGGCAATGACCCGCCCGCACCCCATCGTTTTCCTCGCGTTGGGCTTGTTCGGCGTGTATTGCATCGAGTTTGGCGTGGTGGGTATCTTGCCGATGATCATGCAGCGTTATGCCGTGACGGCCGCGCAGGCGGGCTCGCTGGTGAGCCTGTTCGCCCTGGTGATCGCCGTGGGCGGCCCCTTCCTCGTGCTGCTGGCCACGCGCTGGCGCCGCAAGAACGTGCTGATCGTTTCCCTGCTCGTGTTCGCGCTGGCCAGCGTGGCCTCGGCCTATGCGCCCCGCTTCGAACTGTTGCTGGCGCTGCGCATCGTGCCGGCCCTGTTCCATCCCGTGTATTTCTCGCTGGCCATGGTGGCAGCCGCCGCCCTGTATCCGCCACGCGAGGCGGCGCGGGCCGGCGCGCATGCGTTCACGGGCACCAGCATGGGCATGGTGCTGGGCATTCCGCTGACCACCTGGATCGCCGCGCAATATGGGTATGAGGCATCGTTCCTTGCCTGCGCCCTCGTCAATGCCCTGGCCGCGCTGGGGCTATATGTGTTCTTGCCGGACACCCCGCAGGCAGCGCCGATGACGTATGGCCGCCAGCTGGCCGTGCTGCGCAAGCCCGCCCTGTGGTTCACCATTGCCGCCGCCGTGCTGGTGTTTGCCGCCATGTTTGCCGTGTATGCATATGCGGCCGCTTACCTGCAGCAGGTGGCGGGCTTGTCGGCGCGCCAGACGGGGCTGGCGCTGGTGGTGTTTGGCGTGGGCGGCGTGGCGGGCAATCTGTTTGCCGGACGCCAGCTGGGCACGCATGTGCTGCGCACGGTGGTGCTGCAGCCACTGCTGCTGGGGCTGGCGTACTGGCTGCTGTACCGCCATGCGGGAGCTGGTCTCGGCTGGGCGCTGCTGGCCGTCTTGCTGCTGTTCTGGGGCGCGGCGCACACGAGCGGACTGATCGTCACGCAAGTGTGGCTCAGCAGCGAAGCGCGCGAGGCGCCCGCGTTTGCCATCGGCGTGTATATCGCCGCCATCAACCTGGGCGTGACGATGGGCGCGCTGGCGGGCGGCGTGGCCATCGCCCGCTACGGTATGCAGGGGGCGATGGCTTGCGGCGGGCTGTTCGGTGCGCTGGCGCTGGGCTTGATCTTGCTCAAGGCGTGGCGCTACCGCCCATCGTCAGTCTTGAATATGGTTGGGGATGCGAAACAGTAGATCCGTGTCGCCGATGTCCACGCCCGCCTGCGACAGCAGGGTGCTGGCCTGGCCCCGGTGATGGGTCTGGTGATTGAAGAAATGCATGAGCAGGCTGAAAAATTCGCGCCGGTTCGGCCCCTTGCTGTTGCGATAATCGAGCAAGTGGTCCAGGTCTTCTTCCCGGATGGAGGCGGCCCAGTCGACGATGAGCCGGTCCAGCCATTGCCGGTGCGCGTGCATGGCGGCAAAATCTTCGGCTGCGAACAGCGGGTGCGTGAGCGACGCGGGCGGCGTGATGGCGCGGATGGGGTCGAGCAGGGGGAAACCGGCCGGGTGCTTCGCATAGCGCTGCAGCCACAGGGTGTCGCCCACCATCACGTGGTTCAGGGTGGCCAGCAGGGAGCCGAAGAAGGCGCCCCGTTCGCGGCTGAGCTCTTCGGGCGGCAGGCTGGCCGCCGCCGCGTAGACCTTGGCATTCATCCACTGGTTGTAATCGGCCATCAGACAAAGGTGGGCGCAACGGCTCATGCTGGACTCCTTCAGTGGATGAATGACTATGTTAAACGGATTTCAGGAACGCCCGTATGCCGGCGAGCAACATTTCAATGGCCATCGCCGTCAGGATCAAGCCCATCAGGCGCTCGAACGCCGTCATGACCCTTGGACCGAGCGCCCGTTGCAAGCGTTCCGCGCACAGGAAGACGGCCAGCCAGACGGCGGCCACGGCCGTCAAGCCCGCCACGTGGGCGATGACGTCGTTCATTTCATGCGAGGAAAACAGCAAGACGGTCGCCAGGGCCGACGGGCCGGCCAGCGCGGGGATGGCCAGCGGCACGATGAACGGTTCGCCGCCCATCTCGTGGTCGCTATTGCCGGCGTTGGGCTGCGGAAACACCATGCGCATGGCGATCAGGAACAGGATCACGCCACCGCCGATGCGCAGAGCCACTTCCGACAATTGCAAGGCATTCAGGAAATGGCGGCCGAAGAACATAAACAGCAGCAAGATGCCGAAGGCGATCATGCACTCGCGCACCACGACTTTCCAGCGCCGCTCGACCGGCACACGCTTGAGGGCATTGACGAACAGGGAAACGTTGCCGAACGGATCGGTGACGAGCAAGAGCAGGATAAAAGTCTGGAAGAAATTCTGTGTCATGGTGGTGTGATTGAGGTCAACACCGCTGCCAGGATGGGCGCGGTGCGATAAGGCTTGCGATGATAACAAGAGCGGCGGCTATCGCCCATGATTATTGATGCATAGCAGCATTTTTTTTACGCAGCGATGACTTTTGCCTGGTAAAACGCGGTGGGCGTGGTGCCGAAGTGCTTCCTGAACATGGCGGTGAACGCACTTTGGCTCGTGTAGCCATTGTCCATGGCCACGTCGATGACCTTGCTGCCGTGCGCCAATTGTTCCAGCGCCCGCAGCAAGCGCGCCTGCTGGCGCCACTGGCCAAAGCGCATGCCCGTCTGTTTCTGGAACAAGCGGTGCAGGCTGCGCTCGGTGATCGCCAATTCCTGCGCCCAGTACGCCACCGTCTGCTGTTCGCCCGGTTGCTCCATCAGCCGCGCGCAAATGCCGCGCAGGCGCGCATCGATGGGCAGCGGCAGGTACAGGGGCAGCACGGGCAGGCTGTCGAGCTCGTGCAACAGCAATTGCAGCAGATGCCAGTCGCGGCTGCCTTCCGTGAAATCGGGCGCGATGTCGACGGCCGCCACGATCAGTTGCCGCAGCAGGGGGCTGATGTCGAGCACGCAACTATGGCGCGGCAGCAATGGCGAGCTGGCGCAATCGATGAAGACGGTGCGCATTTTCACGGCGCCGCTCATGCGCACCTGGTGCGCGATGCCGGGCTGCAGCCACACGCCGCGCGTGGGCGGCACCACCCAGCGCCCGCCCTGCGCTTCGATGGTCATTACCCCTTCGATGGCGTACAGCAATTGCGCATGCGTGTGGCGGTGCACGGAAATCACGTGGCCATGCGCATAGTCGACGGCCAGCGCCATGGCGCGCGCCGTGACGGGCAGCAATTCCTGAAAGGCGGGCGAGGAACAATCCATGAAAGAGGGTCAGTTTTGCGATAGGTGTGGACATCTTAGCGCGAGAAAGCGCGGCGCGCCTGCGGCATGATGGTTCCCCGCAACTATTCTCGGAGTGACACATGCCCGTGCGCGCCTATCTGTACCCGTTCCTGGCCATGCTGCTGTGGGCCGGCAACGTCGTCGTCTCGAAGCTGGCCGCGTCCAGCATCGCCCCCACGGCCATCACTTTTTACCGCCTGGTGCTGGTCTTGCTGGTGATGACGCCGTTTATCGCCCGTCCCCTGTGGCGCAACCGCGCCGCCCTGCGCCGCCAGTGGTGGCAACTGGCCCTGTGCGGCGTGATGTCGATGGCCCTGTTCCAGAGCCTGTCCTACCGCGCCGCCGAATCGACGACGGCGACGAATATGGCCATCGTCACGGCGCTGGCGCCCCTGATGACGGCCCTGCTCAGCGTGCTGCTGCTGGGCGAGCGCCTGACGCTGGGCATGGCGGCCGGCGGCGTGCTGTCGTTTGGCGGCTTGCTGTACCTGGTGGGGCGCGGCGACGTGCTGGCCTTGCTGCAGCAGGGCGTGCATGCGGGCGATGCACTGATGCTGCTGGCTTGCTTGATCTTCGCTTTGTACGGCGTGCTGCTGCGCCGCTGGCGTTTATCGATTCCCGCCTGGCAAGCCATTTATTGCCAGGCCTTGGCGGCGCTGGCCTGCATGCTGCCGCTGTTCCTGCTGTTGCCGCCCGGCAGCGCCAGGCTGGACGCCACCACCTTGCCGCTGATCGGCTATGCGGGCATCGGTTCGTCCATCGTGCTGTCCTACCTGTGGATCGAAGGCGTAAAACTGCTGGGGCCGAACCGCTGCAGCATTTACGTCAACCTGCTGCCTTTGCTGACGGCTTTGCTGGCCATCGTCTGGTTGCACGAAAGCATGCATGTGTACCACCTGGTCGGCGGCGGGATTTCGCTGCTGGGCGTGCTGCTGGCGCAGACGGTGCAGCGGCCCCTGTGGCGCCAGCGTCCTCGCGTGTCCGGTCTTGCCTGAACAGCCATGCATAATGGCGGTTTTTCGGCAGTGGAGTTGACATGCGGCAAACATTTTGGATGAGCACGATGGGGGCGCTGCTGGCGCTGGGAAATGCGGTGCCGGCGCAGGCGGCGCGTTTCTATGAAGGCGTCCCCATGGCCACCGCCAAGGTTGTTGAGCGCCGCGACGGCGGCGTGGTGCTGGCTTTCCTGCGGGAAAACGGCGAAGTCAACGGCTACTATTGCCAGTGCAAGGGCATCAGCGACAAGCGCATGAATCTGGACAAGTATGGCAAGGCCAGCATCGCGGCCGTGTTCCAGGTTGACCTCGACAGCGAAGGTGAAACGACGTTCGTGCTTAGCCGCAGCGCTGGCAGTGGCATGGCGTATGGTTTGCATGCCTACCGCTACGAATCCAGCGGCGGCAAGATGTTCAAGGTCGCCGCCCTGCAGCCCACCTTGGACGCCCTCGTGCGCGGCGCCAAGGTCATGGATGAAGCGCGGGTGCGCGCCGCGCTGGGCCGTTTGCAGCTGATCGACTACAGCATCGATTACGCGCCCACGGGCGTGGCCGAGTTCGACGCCATCGAGCATGGCCATGGCACCCTGGTCGGCTATTTCAATATCGATGGCGAGTTATTGCCCGGCAAGCCGGCCGATAAGCCCGCGTTTGCCTATAAAAAAACTTTCCAGGAGAAAGATGGTCATTTCCTCACGGTCACCTATCTGCTGGGCAAGGGCTGGCAAGGGGGGCGCGCGCCCAGTTATCACGCCAAGTGGATCACCTGGGAAACGCAGCCGCAGCATTTTGCCGCCAGCCAGGATGGCTTGTTTATCGAATATGACGTGAATTGCTGCGTGGGCAGCGTGTTTGCCCGCGGCCAGTATGCGCATGGCAAGCGTATCGGCGTATGGCACTACGAAGAGCCGAACACCATCCGCTCGTCTGGCGCCTTTGTCGACGACAAAGCGGAAGGACCATGGACGTATGAAAGCGGCGATGAAACGACGACGGGACAGATGCTCAAGGGCCAGCGTACGGGCCGTTGGGAAGTGAGTCCTGGCGTGGCCGAATGGCGCGAAGCGGACATGCACAGCTTCACCGGTTACGACCATTTCGTGAAAGATCGCCTGGACGGCCCCAGCGAGCGCCGCATCGATGGTGTGGTGCAATGGCAGGGCAACTATGTGAACGGCAAGAAGCAGGGCCAGTGGGTGGAACCTGGCGGTGGCGGCGGTTATGTCGACGACGTCAAGCAGGGGCCGTGGAAGAAGGCGACGCCGGACGGCGGCTGGCAAGTGCTGACCATGCTCGATGGCAAACCGGAAGGCAAGCTGGAACAATACGGGGCCGATGGCCAGCTGGAACTGGTCGAACATTACCGCCTGGGCAAGCTGGAAGGGCCGATGGAGAGTTTTTATCCGGATGGCAAGCGGCGCTACCAGGGGGCGTTTGTCGACGGCGAGCGCGATGGCGCAGAAACTCTGTTTTATCCCGATGGCGAATTGCCGCAATTTCACCGCAACTGGCAGCAGGGCGTGTTGCATGGCGTCAACGTCGAGAATTTCCAGAACGGAAAACCGAAGCAGATCGGCGCCTACGACATGGGCAAGAAAACGGGCCGCTTCCAGTATTTCCGCGACGATGGCCAGCTAATCGAAGAAACCATGTATTAACTTGCTGACTAGCATAAATGGCATTCCGCCGCGACCGCGCACGACAGCGGAATGCCAGTTCTGCGCAAAAAACATCATCCACTTGTTACAAATCGTGAAAATCCATGCTGGATGTTGCTACTGGTAATCTTTCCCTGTATCTTGCAGTCAGGAAATTAAAAGTACGGGAAACCTCAACCTCGTTGCCCTGTATTGCACTCCTGACGATATGCGCGGGCCGCCTTCCCCCCTGCTGCCGCACACGCCGTATCGACCTGTCCTGAACAATTCACGTGACCCGCCCATCTGGCGTTTGCCGCTATCTCGTCCGGCATGCGCAGGCATGGTTGCGCCCTTACCAAGGAAACTGCATGTTGTCGAACATAACAATAAAAATGCGCCTGATCGCCACCATGAGTGTGCTGGGCTTGCTGATCGCTGTACTGGGCGTCATGAGTATCATCAGCCTGAAATCGGCCAACAACAGCCTCAACGAGGTCTACAGCAATCAGCTGGCATCGACGCAAGCGATCGGCGAATCGCAAATTGCCCTGGGCCGCGCCCGTTTCACGATGGATCGCGTGATGGTGCACCCGGATGCGCCGGATGCCAAGGATACCCTGGCCCGCGCGGAACAATTCCTGGAAGCGTCCAACAAGTCCTGGAAGGTGTACCTGGGTTTGCCGCAAAGCGCGGATGAAAAGCGCCTGTCCGACGATATGGACAAGAAGCGCAGCGACTATATCAACAACGGCGTGCTGGTCATGAGCAAGGCTTTGCGTGAAGGCAACATCGAGCAAGCGGACGGCTTGATGATGAAGGGGCTGACGCCGCTGTACCGCACCCTGGACCAGGCCGCCGAAACATTGACCCAATACCAGGCCACGTCGGCCGCCGCGATGTATGCGGAAAGCCAGTCCAGCTACCACACGCAGGTGACCATGGCCATCGGCGGCATGATCGTCGGCGCCTTGCTGACCATCATTTCCAGCATCCTGCTGCTGCGCGCCATCTTTGGCCCGCTGGACCAGGCCCTGCGCCATTTTGGCGCCATTTCCGACGGTAACCTGGCCAACGACATCGTCATCACGCGCCACGACGAGATGGGCGCCTTGCTGACGGGCTTGCAGAAAATGCAGGAACGCCTGTCGAGCACCGTGCGCGGCGTGCGCGACGGCAGCGGCGCCATCGCCACGGCCAGCAATGAAATCGCCTCGGGCAACCTGGATCTGTCGAGCCGCACGGAGCAGCAAGCGTCGAGCCTGGAAGAAACGGCATCCTCGCTGGAAGAGCTGACTTCGACCGTCAAGCAGAATTCCGACAATGCGCGCCAGGCGAACCAGCTGGCCGTCTCCGCATCGGACGTGGCCGTCAAGGGTGGCGCACTGGTGGCGCAAGTGGTCGATACCATGGGCACCATCAGCGAATCGTCGAAAAAGATCGCCGACATCATCGGCGTGATCGATGGCATCGCCTTCCAGACGAATATCCTGGCCTTGAACGCGGCCGTGGAAGCGGCCCGTGCCGGCGAGCAAGGCCGTGGCTTTGCCGTCGTCGCCACGGAAGTGCGCAACCTGGCGCACCGCTCGGCCAGCGCCGCCAAGGATATTAAAGTGCTCATCGAAGCGTCGGTGCAGAACGTGGGCGCCGGCAGCGCGCTCGTCAGCCAGACGGGCACGACGATGGATGAAATCGTCTCCAGCATCCGCCGCGTGACGGACATCATGGGCGAAATCAGCGCCGCCGGCCGCGAGCAGGAACTGGGCATTGGCCAGATCAATCAAGCCGTGGCGGAAATGGATACCGTGACGCAACAGAATGCGGCGCTGGTGGAAGAAGCGGCGGCCGCCTCGGAATCGATGCAGGAGCAGGCGGCGGCGCTGGCCGAAATGGTCAGCATTTTCAAGCTCGACGCCAACCATAGCGGTCCGGCAGCGGCCAAGCCTGCCTTGCGCAAGCCTGTCGTGGCCGCCGCCAGCACGGCCTTGAAACGCCCGGCGTTGCGCCTGGCGCCGGCCGGTGCCGCCGCTGCCCCTGCTGCCGCCGCCAAACCGCGTCCGGCCAAGCCTGCCGCGGATAACAGCGGCGAGTGGGAAGAGTTCTAAGTTACTGCTTGCGTTACTGCGCTTCCAGGGCAACTTTGCTGCCCTGTTCCTGCAAGCGCGCCGCCTCGGCCAGGGCCTGGGCGCGCGCTTCCTCTGCCGCTTGTTCCGCTTTCTCCAGTGCATCATGGCGCGCTTGCAGCGCCGCCCGGGCGCGCACGAAGACGATCTTGATGGCCGCCATCACGGGCACGGACAGGAAGATGCCCACCACGCCCCCCAGCTGGTCGCCGGCCAGCAAGCCGACGATCACCATCAGCGGGCTCACTTCCACGCCTTCGCTCATCAAGTATGGGTTGACCACGTAATCCTGGAACAAGCGGTAGGCGGCGATAAAGCCGATCAGCCAGAACACGTGCTCGAAACCGCTGAAACCGGCCACGACCACGGCGATGACGGCGGCGGCCAGCGGGCCGGCAAACGGGATGAATTCCAGCAAGGCGGCCGCACCGGCCAGCAGCAGGCTGTACGGCACGCCCATCAGGGAAAAGGCGATGCTGTAGGACACAAAGGTGGCGATCGACAACAGCAGCAGGGCGCGCACATAGCGCGACAGCAATATGTCGAGGTCGTCGATGATGGCGCCCCACAACTTCTTGTTGGGACGGTTCAGCAGGGACAGCAAGCCGTCGCGCATGTCCGGTCCTTCCTTGATCAGCAAAAAGCTCAGCACGGGCACCAGCACCAGATAGATCAGGTTGCTGGCTGCATGCATGACGGTCAAGCCCAGTTCCTTCGCCAGCGGCATGGCTTGTCCCGTACCGCTGCTCAGCTGCGTCTGCATGAACGATAGCAGGCGCGCGCGCAACGGTTCCATGAATTCCGGCAAAGGAATCCGCTCGGCAAAATTATTGCCCTTGAGCAGGGTCGGCAATTGCGCGCTGAGTTTGCTGGCTTCTTCCTCGATGCGGGCGCCGAAGATGGAGCCCAGTATTGCCACCAGCAAGATCACCACGAGGAAGACGATGCCGATGGCAGCCGTGCGCGGCAAGCGCTTCGGGCCATGGCGTTCCAGCAGGCCGATCAGCGGATACACGAGGTAGCTGAAGAAAATGGCAAAGACCACGACGATCAGGGTCGACGAGACCTTGTAGGTAAGAAAGAGCAGGAAGGCGATGAGGAAAGCCGTCCACACCATCTTGGCAACGCGCAAGTTAAAACCGAACATATGAATTCCTTAGGGCAGGATGCGACGCAAGCGTGACTGGCTTGAAGGGCAGGGTGGGCAAGGCAGGGATCGGGCCGCGCCGCACGGCCGGAAATCATACCGCAAAATGCCAAAATGCCATGCTCTTGTGCGTAATGGCAATGCTTTTCCCATTCTTCCCCCGCTTATTGGGTCCGCCAGCTGGCGACGGTGATGAAGACGCCATCGTCCTTGTCGGGTTCGCGCAAGGTCACCGTATAGCGGCCGCTCGCATCGCTGCCCGTGAACACGACCTTGTCGTCATGGCCCTTCACTTGTGCGCCCTTGGCCAGTTTGGCGTAGGTGTTGAGCACCCAGTGGAAATCGGCATAGCTGCGCAGGGTGATGTCGGCATCGGGCAGGGGCTCGTCGTCAGCCTCGGCCGCTTGTGTGCGCATGGGCAAACCCGCCAGGCCCGCCGGCGCGATGAGTTTGCCGGCGCTGGAACTGCTGCTCGATTCCGCATTCGGCAGCAGCAGGTGCAGCAAGCTGGCGGGAAAGCCGGGCGGCACGTCGCGCGCTTCCCAGCCGGGCTGGCCGGGGCGGGTCGTGATGTATTCCACCGCAGCAATGCTTTGCCGCCGTTCCGGCGCGGCCTGTGCCAGCATGGCCGGCAGTTGCCGCGCCCACACGAGCAGCGGCGCGGCCATCTCGTCCTCTGCGCCCGGCGGCAGGAACACCGTCAGCACGGCGTGCGTGGACGGCAGGCAGGCGGGAGCGGCGTCGCCGGTGGCCGCCCGGCAATGGCCGTTGACGAGGCCCAGGGCCAGCAGCTTGCGTTGCGGGTCGAACAGCATGGCGGCGCGCCATGCACCGTGCGTGCTGGCATCGATGGAGGCCAGCACGGAGCGCCCGTCGGGCAGCATGGTGCGCGTGATGTCGTCGAGCGACTGCATGCTGTCGAGCACCTGGCGCGCGATCAGGGTGTTGCCCTGCGTATAGCTGCCGCGCGCGTAGCCGAGCAGTTTCAAGACGTCGGCGCGGATTTCGGGATGCGCGCTCAGGCGCAACGGCGGCGACGGCACGGGCACGGTGGCGGCCACGAATGCGGCATCCTCGGCAGGAATGGCTTGCGCCATGCTGGCAAGCGGCAGGCACAGGGCGGCGCACAGCGACAGCATGCGAACAGTGATTTTTCCTGGGGTATTCAATGACTATCCTTGTCGAGACGCCATGCCGGAGGGCTTGCCGGCATGCGCGGGCCGCGATCTTAGCATTTCAGGAATGAATCTCTTTCTGCTAAGCTTGGCTATTGAATCACTGTCCCCCGTTGTCATGGCCCAGATCACTATTTCCTGCAGTATTCCCGTCGATGATGAGGCAGTGACCGAGTTCCTGCACAAGTACCTGGGCCGCTCGCGCCTCGGCTCGGCCAAACTGTTGCACATGGGCGAGAAGGGCTGTTTCTATACTTGCTCCTTGTATACGGACGAGCACGCCAAGGTGAGCCGTTTGATCCGCCGCATGCTGGCTTTCTTCGAGAGCAAGGATATCCCCTTGACCATCCTCAAGATCGGTGGCCAGGACAGCTGGTATGCAGTGGACCCCGAGCAGCGCGATCCCTGGAAGATTTCACCGCAAGCCTTGCTGGCGCTGCTCGATGCGGCGCCGGACGGTGGCGTTCAGGCGGCGTTGAGCACGTAGCGGTTCTTGCCGCTTTTCTTGGCCTGGTACAAGGATTCATCGGCGCGCCGGTAGCTGTGCGACAAGTCGGCTTCCTTGATCAGTTCGGCCATGCCGATGCTGACGGACACCTTGCGTTCCGGCACGAAGGCTGCCTCGACGCTGTCGACCAGCTGCGCGGCAAAGGCGCAGGCGGCATTCTTTTCACCCAGGTAAATGACGGCAAACTCCTCGCCGCCCAGGCGGCCGCACAGGTGCTCGCCCGACAGTTCACCGATCACCTCGGCGATCTTTTTCAGCACCTCGTCGCCCACGTCATGGCCGTACACGTCGTTGATCTGCTTGAAGTCGTCGATGTCGATCATTAAAAAATACGCGGGCGTATGCGCCGTGCGCTGCAAGGTACGGGCGCTTTGCGTAAACATGCGTCGGTTGTTGAGCCCGGTCAAGCCATCCTTGTAGGCCATGGTCGCCAGTTCGCGCTGGGCGCGATAGTTGTTGATGCGCAAGACGAGAAAATAGATATTCAGCGCCAGGCCGATGATCACGCTGATGGTGACGGCCAGCACGGGCCAATGCTGGTCGGCCTGGCCCGCATGCACGGGAAACTGCCCCAGCCCCAGGATGGCCCACACGCACAGCGATACGCCCAGGTAATAAGCGATGCCGCTGAAGATGGGCGCCGTCGTCAGGGTGATCATCACGCCCAGCGGCAAGACCCAGAAAGCGGGATCTTCCGTGCCCAGCATCAGCACGCGAAAGCTGAAAGCGATGAACAGCACGCTGATGGTGCCGCTGGCGATGATGGCTTGCAAGGACTTCGCATACACGGTCAGCAGCAGCCCGACCAGCATGCCCGTCAAGCCCAGCGCCGCCTGCGCATGATCGAGCGAAGCGCGCGGCAAGGTCAGGCTGAATGTGACCAGCCAGCAAGCCAGGCCAAACGTCAGGATGGCTATCGAAATGAAATGCAGTTCCTTGAAAAAGCGCTGCTGCTGCTCCCGTTCTCCTGAAAAGAACAGGTAATAGAAGGCAGGAGACAGGCTGCGCGAAGTGAACATTGCATTTGTCCAGGCAGACAACACGCCTTGCGGCAGGGACGCCTCCCGGCAACGGCAGGCGGCATGGCGCGCGCACAAAATTAGTTGCGCTCAGGAACTAGTGTACTGGTTTCTTGGGGGTAGTGGTGGGGAAGTAAAGATATCTGCAGATCTCTTTGGGTGCTACTGAGGATTGTATCCGCATCGATAGGGGACAGAAAGATATCAGATTGTGCTTGAGCTAAATTACGACACTCATTGGGCTACTAATACGATCAGGGTTGGTACCTGTAAACCAGTAAAGCGGGATCAATTGTGAAGGTTGTTAAATGTACACATTCCAAGTTAAAAGTGCGGAATGTTATATTTCGTGACTTTTTTGATAGTCGTTAACCTTAAGAAGCAGTTACAGTCTTTCTCTTTAGAAAAAGGAAAAAAATGGCATTTAGTGCAAATTCAGAGGCGTTTGCAAGAGCTGCGATGGCGGCGATCAACCCACCTCTGGCGGACAAATACGTAAACCTAATCAAACTACTGATGATAAATCCAGGCGCAGCGTCAAAAATGCGCGGGAAAAATCCTCCAGATATTGGTACTGAAGCCTACATCCGGGCGCAGGCTTCTAATTTTTCGGCCAGTCGCGTCCCAACGGCCCCGGCACCTCCGGCTACCGTTCCTGACGAAATGGTTAGTTTTATCCTACATACCTATTTTAATGTTCCCGAAGAAAATCTGGTACAAGCCAAGAACGACCATCTTCTTTCGATGGGCGCAGAAAATCTCGTTGGCGACTTGTTAGAACGTTATTTGGCAAGCATCATGGAACCTCGAGGCTGGATTTGGTGTTCAGGTTCGACGGTGAAAGCCGTTGATCTGATCAAGCCGCCTACCGGCCTTGAGGATGTCTGGACACTTCTTCAAGTTAAAAATCGTGATAACTCCGAGAACTCTTCGAGCTCAGCGATTCGGAATGGAACTGACATCAAAAAATGGTTTCGTACCTTTTCTAAAAGACGGGGAGCCAATTGGGAAGCATTCCCGGATGAGGAAATACGTCCACTTGTCTCAGAAGTTGGCTTCAAAAAATTTGTAAAGGAATATCTCGAAGCATTAAAGTAGAATTTGCAATTATGAGCATCCGTTACGTGGGTTCTTTCTCGAAGAGTTGCATTTGCGGTGCCTCAACAACAATCTTTTTGACCTTCGGCTTGATCTTTGTTGGCTTGATATCTACAGGGTCGAGCCCAAGGATCTTCCGCGTTGCAGCCTCCCAACTTACTTCATCCGTGTCCCTGTAGCGGGAGAATTGGAAGCCAGGAGGTGGCTGGATATCATGACCCGCCATGTGAGCAAGAATTGCGCGTCCTACAGCTTCACCCAAACCGCCGGGGACGGCATTGCCGACCTGTCGATACTGATCGACGAGTTTGCCACCAAGTTGCCAGTCGTCTGGAAACATTTGAAGACGCTTGTATTCTTGAATGGAGAGCGGTCGATCCTCGACTGGATGACAAATATCTGTGGCAGGCATATTGGGCGAGGTAACCAAAGTACAGGCAGGTTTATCCCAGCCCATACGGCGAAGGAAGCCGGTCTTGCCACCTCCGGAATAATAGCTTTTACCTAGAGCTTCCTTTTGAAGATTCTCGGGCAAATGTTTCCAATACTGTCCCGGTCCAAGAAGCCGGTAATAGCGGAGCCGATCTTCAGGAAAGTTGACATGATCACAGCCAAGAGTTTCGATGCCCTCAACGGCTTCGCGGAAGGTCTTCCATTTTGGAAGGCCAAAGGTTTCATTCTGACTATGTGTTGGCTTTAAATGCGGAAGCTTATTCCCATCGCGGGAGCAGATCAAGACTACACGTTCGCGGCTTTGCGGGACGCCGAAATTTGCAGCGTTGTAGAGATTAAAGGAGACACCATAGCCGCCAGCCCTCAGTGTTTGAATGATGTGAAGTAGGGCTCCTCCCGGTTTTTCCTCAAAACCGGGTGCCCACTCCTCCCCGCGCTCGGCGTGAGGGCGATGTGCGAGTGGAGCAGAGAGTAGGCCGCGAACGTTTTCAATGACTGCATATTTCGGCTTCAGTTCGAGGAGAAGGTCAATAAATTTCAGAAAGACGTTGCCGCGAACATCTTGGAATCCTCTGCGAGATCCCGCGGTCGAAAAGGCTTGGCAAGGAGGGCCCCCCACGATCACGTCAATATCATCTGTATCGGATAGGCCTGCAGCCTGCCGAATATCTTGTGCAGAATACTGCCAGACATCACCAAGAAGCGCGACATCGGGGCGATTGGTGGCGATTGTTTTACGGCAATGTTTATCAACTTCGCAGGTGAGGAGAACGTGAATTCCGGTTTTCTCCAATCCGAGATCAAGTCCCATCGCTCCAGAGAAAAAGGAGAGGGCTTTCAACTTGGGAAGCGGGCCGGTGCGTCGCGCCACATGATCTTTTGGCTCTACACCTTCACTATTTACGTAAGACTCCAGCGAAGTTGGGGACACTAACCACTGTTTACCGACTTGCTGGCCTTCAAGTTGGCATGATCTGAGAAGCGAGCGAACGTACTGTTGTGATACGCCAAGTTGTTCAGCCACATTCTTGACAGAGAGAAAATTTGGGATACTCATGTTGGTATTGGATATGTTTCGAATTCGAAATAAAATATATACCAATACTATAGCCCTGCGCCCCATCGATTGGCAAGAGATTTTGAATTACCAAAGTTATTAATGACAGGGTAACAATTTCAGAGTAACTTTTAGTTTAAGCTACGTTTGATATTGTTGATTTTATGATAATATTTCACGAAGGCGGTGAAAATTATATCAGCAAATGAGGACTGTCTTAAGAGTGGTAATCCTGTTAGTCAGAGCGTAAAGACACAGAATATTATGGTGAAAAAAAAGCCAACCTCCACGGTTGGCTTTTTTGTAATTAATATTGTGGATATTTCACTATAATTCAAACTTGTCGAGTTTGTATAACTAGATAAAGTTACACGTCGATATTGCCCGCGCGCAGCGCGTTGTTTTCGATGAAGGCGCGGCGTGGTTCCACGTCGTCGCCCATCAGGGTCGTGAAGATTTGATCCGCCGCAATGGCGTCTTCGATCTGTACCTTCAACAAGCGGCGCACGGTCGGGTCCATCGTCGTTTCCCACAGTTGATCCGGGTTCATTTCGCCCAGACCTTTGTAGCGCTGTTTCGAGACGGTGCGTTCGGCTTCGTCGCGCAGCCATTGCATGGCCTGGTGGAAATCGACCACGGCGATTTCCTTGATGCGCTCGCCTTCGCCGCGGCGGACAAACGCACCTTCGCCGATCAAGCCTTCGAAGGTGGCGGCGCCGCTGCTCAGCACGGCGTAGTCCGGGCCTTGCACGAAGTCGGCGTCGATGGCCGTCACTTTGACGTTGCCGTGGTACATGCGCTCGATGTGCAGCTTGTGTTTTTCCGACAAGTCGTCGGAACGCACATGCACGCGCACGGCGCTGTCGTTGATGGCCGTCTGCAGGGCCAGGGCGGAGGTTTCCGCCAGGTCCAGGGTCGACAGGTCCAGCTGCACGCCGGTCATGATGGCCGTCAGGGCGGCGCGGTCGATGACGCGCGTCAAACGCGTCATGATGGTGTTCGACAGGTTGAATTTGCGCACCAGTTCCGTCAGTGTCTCGCCGGAAATGCCTTCCGCGCCTTCGCGCGGCACCAGCACGGCCGTGTTCAGCGCCACGGTCATCATGTAGCTCGCTTCCTCGGCGTCATCTTTTAGATAGCGCTCGTCGCGGCCCGCCTTCACCTTGTACAGCGGCGGTTGCGCGATGTAGATGTGGCCGCGCTCGACCAGTTGCGGCATCTGGCGGTAGAACAGGGTCAGCAGCAGGGTACGGATGTGGGCGCCGTCGACGTCCGCATCGGTCATGATGATGATGCGGTGGTAGCGCAGTTTCTCGACGTTGAATTCGTCCGGTCCGATCGAGGTGCCGAGCGTGGCGATCAGGGTGGTGATCTGCTCCGACGACAGCATTTTTTCGAAACGGGCTTTTTCCACGTTCAAGACTTTACCGCGCAGCGGCAGAATCGCCTGGAACTTGCGGTCGCGCCCTTGTTTTGCCGAGCCACCTGCCGAGTCACCCTCGACGATGTACAGTTCGCACAGGGCGGGGTCTTTTTCCTGGCAGTCGGCCAGCTTGGCCGACAGGCCCAGGCCGTCCATGATGCCTTTGCGGCGCGTCAAGTCGCGGGCCTTGCGGGCCGCTTCACGGGCGCGCGCCGCTTCGACGATCTTGCCGCAAATGATCTTGGCGTCGTTTGGTTTTTCTTGCAGGTAATCAGCCAGCGTCTTGGCGACGATCTCTTCGACGGGGCCGCGCACTTCCGACGACACCAGCTTGTCTTTCGTCTGCGACGAGAATTTTGGTTCCGGCACTTTCACGGACAAGACGCAGGTCAAGCCTTCGCGCATGTCGTCGCCGTTGATTTCCACTTTCGCCTTCTTGGCGAACTCGTGTTCATCGATGTATTTGTTGATCACGCGCGTCATCGCCGCACGCAAGCCCGTCAGGTGGGTGCCGCCGTCGCGTTGCGGGATGTTATTCGTGAAGCACAGCACCTGTTCATTGTAGGCATCGTTCCACTGCATCGACACGTCGACCGAGATATTCGTGTTCTGGTCCGACATGCGCTCGCCCGTGGCCTGGAAAATGGTCGGGTGCAAGACCGATTTGGCCTTGTTGATGTATTCGACGAAGCCGCGCGTGCCGCCTTCGAAGGCGAAGACTTCTTCCTTGCCCGTGCGCTGGTCCGACAACTTGATGTTGACGCCATTGTTCAGGAAGGACAGTTCGCGGATGCGCTTGGCCAGGATTTCGTAGTGGAATTCCACATGCGTGAAAATCTCTTCGTCGGCCCAGAAATGCACGTCGGTGCCGCGCTTGTCCGTTTCGCCGATGACCTTGATCGGCGAGGTGGCGATGTCGCCCACCATGACGATCTGGCGGTCTTGGGGCACGCCGCGCACGAATTCCATGTGATGCACTTTGCCATCGCGGCGGATGGTCAGTTTCAGCAATTTCGACAGACCATTGACGCAGGACACACCCACGCCATGCAAACCGCCAGATACTTTGTACGAGTTCTGGTCGAACTTGCCGCCCGCGTGCAGTTCGGTCATGACGATTTCCGCCGCCGAACGCTTCGGATCGTGCTTGTCGTCCATTTTCAGGCCGGTTGGCACGCCGCGGCCATTGTCGGTGATCGAGATCGAATTGTCGCTGTGGATGGTGACGTGGATTTCCGTGCAGTGGCCGGCCAGCGATTCATCGATCGAGTTGTCCAGCACTTCGAATACCAGATGGTGCAGGCCGGTGCCGTCCGAGGTGTCGCCAATGTACATGCCCGGGCGTTTGCGTACGGCTTCCAGGCCTTCCAGGATCTGGATGGAGGCGGCGCCGTATTCTTCCGTTTTGGCCTGGATCGGGGTGTCTTGTGGATTCTCGGACATGGACTGCTTTCTCAAATAACGATTGCTGATTGCGGGGCCTGACCCTGTCGGATCAGACCCCAGTTTTGCATTGGGTTACGCTTAAATGCGCATCGGCATGACAACGTACTTGAAGTCCGCATTGTCAGGGATGGAGATCAGGGCGGACGAGTTCGAGTCGCCCAGCGCGATGTTGACGTATTCGCATTTCAGGTTGTTCAGCACGTCCAGCAGATACGTCACGTTGAAGCCGATGTCGACGGAGTCGCCGCCGTAATCGATTTCCAGCTCTTCGACGGCTTCTTCCTGGTCCGCATTGGTCGAGCTGATCTTCATGCTGCCCGGGGTGATGATGCAGCGCACGCCCTTGAACTTGTCGCTGGTCATGATGGCGGCACGTTGCAGCGAGCGCAGCAGTTCATCGCGGCCGATGGTGAAGTCGTTTTTGTAGCCTTTAGGAATCACGCGCGTGTAGTCGGGGAACTTGCCTTCCACCAGCTTCGAGATCAGCTCGATGTCGGCAAAGGTCAGTTTCACCTGGTTGGCGGCGATGTCCAGTTGCACCGGCTCATCGTTCTCTTCCAGCAGGCGCTGCAGTTCGATGATGGTCTTGCGCGGAATAATCACTTCCTGGCGAGCAAACGTCTGCTCGGTAGCCACCTGGCAAAACGCCAGGCGGTGGCCATCGGTGGCCACGGCGATGACATTGTTGCCATCCAGAACCAGCAGCAAGCCGTTCAGGTAGTAGCGGATGTCTTGCTGCGCCATCGAGAAATGCACCATGTTGAACAGGTGCTTCAAGGTTTTCTGGGGCAGGGTGACGGACGCGTTGTAGCTTTCCGCTTGTTGCACGGTTGGAAACTCTTCCGCCGCCAGCGTTTGCAGGGCGAAGCGCGACTTGCCCGTTTGCACGGTCAGGCGCTTGTTCAGCAGGGTCATCGTGACGTCGCCCGATTCGGGCAGGGCGCGCAGGATGTCCAGCAGCTTGCGCGCGGCCACGGTGGTGCCGGTGACGTCCGCGCCGGAACCGATTTCCGCGTGCGTGGTGATCTGCACTTCGGTGTCGGTCGACAGGAAGGAGACATTTTCACCGTCTTTGCGGATGAGGATATTGGCCAGAATCGGCATAGTGTGCCGACGCTCGACAATACCGCTCACGATCTGCAGTGGCCGGAGAAGGGTATCTCGGGTGGTTTTGACCAATTGCATATTTATCCTCAATGTATAGGTATGAAGTTTAACGTAGTAATTTAACAATCATTGCAAGGGGAGCCCCGGCAGGCCGGCTGCGGCGCTCTCCCAGATAATAAGGGTAAAGCACGTTTTGAGCCAGCCTTGCCCAAGCGGCGCTTAGCCTTTTAACGTTTGTTCCAGCACATGCAATTCATGGTTGCATTCCGGGTTCTTGGTGCGGTCCAGCGCGATCTTGCGCACGGCATGCAGCACCGTGGTGTGGTCGCGGCCGCCGAACAGCTCGCCGATTTCCGGCAGGCTCTTCTGTGTCAATTCCTTGGCCAGGTACATGGCGATCTGGCGCGGCCGGGCGATATTCGCGGGGCGGCGCTTCGAATACATGTCGGCAACCTTGATATTGAAGAAGTCGGCCACCGTTTTCTGGATGTTTTCCACGGAAATCTGGCGATTCTGCACCGACAGCAAGTCCTTCAGGGCTTCCTTGACGATATCGATGGTGATATCTTTGCCATGGAAACGCGAATACGCGAGGATCTTGCGCAGCGCGCCTTCCAGTTCGCGCACGTTCGAACGCAAGTGCTTGGCGACAAAGAAGGCCACGTCGTCGGAGAAGGTCACGCCTTCCTGCTTGGCTTTTTTCAACAGAATCGCCACGCGCATTTCCAGTTCCGGCGGTTCGATGGCCACCGTCAGGCCCGAGTCGAAGCGCGAGATCAGGCGGTCGTCCATGCCCGTGATTTCCTTCGGATACGTATCCGAGGTGATGATGATCTGTTTCTTTGCGGCAATTAATGCCTCGAAGGCATAGAAGAACTCTTCCTGCGTGCGGCTCTTGCCGCCAAAGAATTGAATATCATCGATCAGCAGCATGTCGAGCGAGTGATAGTAATGCTTGAAGTCGTCGAAACCCTTGCGCTGGTAAGCGGTCACTACGTCGCGAACGTACTGTTCTGCGTGGATGTAGCGGATCTTCGCGCCAGGATTGTCAGCCATCACCTGGTTGCCGATGGCGTGGATCAAGTGGGTCTTACCCAGGCCGACGCCGCCGTAGAAGAACAGCGGGTTGTACGACACGCCCGGATTGTTCGCCACCTGGATGGCGGCGGCGCGCGCCAACTGGTTGGCCTTACCCGTCACGAAGCTGTCGAAGGTCAGGTCGGTGTTGATGCGGCTCTGCTCGCGGCGCGGCGCGGCGCCGATGCTCAGTTCCGGCACGCTCGGCTGCGGCTCCGCGGCGCGCGCGCTGGGCGCGCCGCCGTTCGGATCGCTGGCCGGGGTGCTGGCGGTGACGGGTTTCTTCGGCAAGGCCAGGCGCGGGTCGAGCACGAACTGCACTTCCGTCGGCGCTTCGAAGTACTGAATGGCCAGGGCAGTGATGCGGCTGGCGAACTGGGTCTTGACCCAATCGAGCTTGAAGCGATTGGGCGCAGCAATGCGCAGCTTGCCCTCTTCGTAATCGAGAGGGATAAGCGGTTTGATCCACGCACTGAATTGTTGCGGTGTCAGCTCCAGTTCCAACTGCGCGGAACAGGCCTGCCAGAAATTATCCATGTATGTCTATGTGAAAAGGTGTGGGAGGGCGTATCGATTCTGCCCTGCGTTCACCGTGTTGCAAGGCCGGCGTCGCGCGAGGGCTCGCCACACGTAACGCGCTATTCTACTCCCGACTGCGAAAGTTATCCACAGGCACGGCTGTTATTTTTGTGTGGCGGGGTGGGGCGCCGTGTGCATAAGAGGCGACTTATCCCCCGGTTATCCCGTCACAGGCAGTGCTGGCGCGGCCTGTGGCGGGGCCTTGCCGGCAGATGGGGGGCGGCGCGCAAATTTCTGGGCGATCACGGCAATCCTTGACAAGAGGGGGGCATATGCTGAATAATTCAGGGTTCCCCGCCCGTATTCCGTGTTTATTCATTTGGAACGACAATATGGACTAAGCGTGGATTAAGCGGGCGATGAGATTGGCCAGCTTGTGCCTTGGCATAAGTGCGCGATTGTCATTGGCACCAAAAACTGACGGGACGTCAGACCCGATTTTGCATTTTTTTTGTTTTTAGCGAGACCAACATGAAACGTACTTACCAACCTTCCGTCGTTCGCCGCAAGCGTACGCACGGCTTCCGCGCTCGTATGGCTACCCGTGGTGGCCGTGATGTGCTCAACGCACGTCGCGCAAAGGGCCGCAAACGTCTGGCCGTCTAGGCTTGTCGTTGACAGCTGATCGCGTGGCTAGCTGTACTCCAGTCGGCAATCAACGCGAAGGTTCACACGACTTCGCGCGCGTTCGGCGTATCGTTAAAACGGATGAATTTTCATCCGTTTTTCGTTTGCGCCCTTCGCAAAAAACAGCGCATTTTGTGCTGTACACCCGACACAATCAATTGCCGCATGCGCGGCTGGGCGTCGTTGTGGCCAAGCGTTTCGCGCCGCGCGCGGCGACCCGCAACACGATCAAGCGCGTCACGCGCGAGCTGTTTCGCAACAGCGCGATGCCGCCGGTCGACTGCGTGGTGCGTTTGTCGCGCGCCGTCAACAGCAAGGATGGCCCGGCCACCACGACCCAGCTCAAAGCCGAGCTGCGCGAGGAATTGAGCCGCCTGTTCGCGGCGCAAATCGCCGCCCAGGCCCGTTCTGTTGCTGCGCCACCACCATCCGCGCCATGAAAACCCTGCTGCTGTTCCTGCTGCGCGCTTATCAGTTGCTGATCAGCCCCATGCTGGGACAGAATTGCCGTTTCTATCCGAGCTGTTCGCATTACGCGATGGAAGCGCTGCGCGTGCACGGTACTGCCAAGGGCAGCCTGCTGGCTGCCAAGCGCCTGTGCCGTTGCCACCCCTGGAATGAAGGGGGCGTCGACCCGGTGCCGCCGGCCGATTGCAAACAATCTTCAACGACCGCTTGCGGTTGCAACCACTCCTGACAAATACCCTAATGGATATCAATAAACGTACCATCCTGTGGATCGTGTTTTCCGTCTCGCTGGTAATTCTCTGGAACGAATGGATGATCTCGAACGGCAAGCCGTCGATGTTCTCCGCGAACACGGAACAAACCGCCAAGGCGCCTGCGACCCCTGCCAAGACGGCTGCCTTGCCAGCCGCGGCAGGCGTGCCTGCCCTGCCGGGTGACGCTGTCGATCCCGCCGCGTTCAAGCGCGAAGTGATTACCATCACCACCGACGTCATCAAGGTCGATATCGACACCCTGGGCGGCCAGGTCAAGCGTCTGGAATTGCTGAAATTCAAGGGCGCGGGTAATCCGGGCTGGTTTGGCGGCTGCTTCGGCCTGTTCAAGGTATGCCAGCCGGACGACGGCAAGCAAAACGAAGTGCTGTTCGACGAAGGCGCGAACCACACCTACCTGGCGCAATCGGGCCTGGTCGGCGGTCCCTTCCCTACCCATGCGAGCGGTTTCACCGTGCAGCCTGGCGTGCGTACCTTGGCCGATGGCAAGCAAATTCAACTGGTGATGGAAGCGGTCGAAGGCGGCGTCAAGCTGACCAAGACGTTTACCTTCAAGCGCGGCGATTACGTCATCGACGTGCGCCATGACGTGTCCAACGTGGGCGCGGCCCCTGTCACGCCGCAGTTGTATCTGCAACTGACGCATGACGGCAACAAGCCGGTCGGCGACTCCTTCTTCAACAGCAGCTTCACGGGCCCGACCCTGTACACGCCGCAAGACAAGTACCAGAAGCTGACGTTCGAGAAAATCGAAAAAGCGGCCTTGGAAGACGAGAAGAAGGGCAACGACAATGCCATGAAGGGCCTGCACCCGGCGACGGCGAATGGCGGCTGGTTTGCGATTTCGCAACACTTCTTCGTGTCCGCTTTCGTTCCGCCTGAGAACGCCAAGCGCGACATCTTCACGAAGAAGGTCGGCCCCAACCTGTACGCCATCGGCAACGTGCTGCCCCTGCCTACCCTGGCGCCAGGCGCTTCGGCCAGCATGGACAGCAAGCTGTACTCGGGTCCGCAAATCGCGCACCTGCTGGAAAACGTCTCGCCTGGCCTGGAACTGGTCAAGGATTATGGCTGGCTGACCATCATCGCCAAGCCGATGTTCTGGGTCATGGAACAGATCCACAGCGTGCTGGGCAACTGGGGCTGGACCATCATCGCCTTCACGATCCTGATCAAGCTGCTGTTCTTCCCGCTGTCGGCCGCCGGCTACCGCAGCATGGCCAAGATGAAACTGGTCACGCCGAAGATGCAAGCGATCCGCGAACGCTTCAAGGGCGATCCGCAAAAGATGAACCAGGCCACGATGGAGCTGTACAAGACGGAAAAGATCAATCCGCTGGGCGGCTGCCTGCCGATCCTGATCCAGATGCCCGTCTTTATCGCCCTGTACTGGGTCTTGAACGCGTCCGTGGAAATCCGCGGCGCGCCATGGATCGGCTGGATTACCGACCTGGCCCAGCATGACCCATGGTGCATCTTGCCCGTGCTGTACGCGATCTCGATGTTCATCACGACCAAGCTGAACCCGGCCCCGGCCGATCCGATGCAAGCGAAGATGATGCTGTTCATGCCACTGGCATTTTCGGTGATGTTCTTCTTCTTCCCGTCGGGCTTGGTACTCTACTGGGTCGTCAACAACGTCCTGTCGATCGGCCAGCAATGGGTGATCACCAAGAAATACGCGCCTGCCGTCAAGTAAGTCCGGCCAGCGAATCGAAAGCCCGCCTCGCGCGGGCTTTTTTTTGACATCCTACCCAGTGGCTACGATGTCAAAAAAAGTGGGTTTTGCCGGTTTTCCACTGCCCCCTTCATGTGCACCCGGTTTGTCGCTGAAAATAGTGCGGCTCCCGCAGCCTTTCCCGAATAATCTACAATATCCCCATGAAACTCGACTCTTCCCCTATCGCCGCCATCGCCACCGCTCCCGGGCGCGGCGGCATCGGCGTGGTACGCGCCTCCGGCAAAAACCTCGCTCCGTTAATGACGGCCCTGTTCGGCGCGCAGGCGCTGAAACCGCGCCACGCCACCTATTTGCCATTCACGGAAAGCGACGGCGCCATCATCGACCAGGGCATCGCCATCCATTTCAAGGGCCCGCATTCGTACACGGGCGAAGACGTGCTGGAATTGCAGGGCCACGGCGGCCCCGTGGTGCTGCAGCTGCTGCTGGCGCGCGTACTGGAAGCGGGCCGTGACAGCGGCTTGCGCCTGGCCGAACCGGGCGAATTCACGCGTCGCGCGTTTTTGAATGACAAGCTTGATCTGGCGCAAGCCGAAGCCGTGGCCGACCTGATCGACGCCTCCACGGAAGCGGCCGCCAAGTCCGCTTCGCAATCGCTGTCGGGCGCGTTTTCGAACACCATCCACGCGCTGGTCGAACAGGTGACGGGACTGCGCATGCTGGTCGAGGCGACCCTGGACTTCCCGGAAGAGGAAATCGACTTCCTGGAAAAATCGAATGCGCGCGGCCAATTGAAAGCCGTCATCGCAGCGTTGCATAAAGTGTTTGCGCAGGCGGCGCAGGGCGCGCTGCTGCGCGAAGGCCTCAATGTCGTGCTGGCGGGCCAGCCGAACGTGGGCAAATCATCGTTGCTGAACGCGCTGGCGGGCGCCGACGTGGCGATCGTCACGCCGATCGCCGGCACCACGCGCGACAAGGTCAGCGAAACCATCCAGATCGAAGGCATTCCGCTCAACATCATCGACACGGCCGGCATCCGCAGCGCGGGCGACACCATCGACGCCGTCGAGCGCATCGGCATCGAACGCACGTGGGGCGAGATCGGCAAGGCCGATGTGATCCTGCACTTGCTTGACGCAGATCATGGCCCCACCTTGGCCGATGAAACCATCGTCGCCGCCTTCCCCGAGGGCGTGCCGGTGGTGCGCGTGTGGAACAAGATCGACCTGTCGGGCCACAAGCCCAGCGTCGACAGCCTGCCCGACGCCACCCACGTGTATCTGTCCGCGCACGAGCACATCGGCATCGACTTGCTGCGTGCCGAGCTGTTGCGCATCGCCGGCTGGCAGCAGACGGGCGAATCGCTGTACCTGGCGCGCGAACGCCATTTGATCGCGCTCAAATCGGCCGGCAAGCACCTGGACATCGCCGCCGAACACGCGGCGCAGGACGACCAGTCGCTGGACCTGTTTGCGGAAGAACTGCGCCTGGCGCAGGTGCAGCTGTCGAGCATCACGGGCGAGTTTTCGCCTGACGATCTGCTGGGCGTGATCTTCAGCCGTTTCTGCATCGGCAAGTAAGGGCACACGATGAAAATGTTGATCGCTGCCGCGCTGTGCTGCCTGCCCTTGCTGACTCAGGCAGAGGAAAAGCTGCCGCGCGACGTGGTGCAGTTCATTGATCATGCGCAAATGTGCGAACATTTTGCCGGCGAGTGGGATGACAACGACAAGGCGCGCCAGCGCGAGATCACGCAAGCCGTGGCCGCTTTTTGCGGCCAGGCGCAGCGGCAGTGGAAACGGCTGTCCGCCAAGTATGCGGGACAGCCGAAGCTGGAAAAAGTCATTGCCGACAATGCCAATGACGCGGTGCGCAGTTTCCGGAAATAGCGGCCGCCCTGGCTTGCTGCAGCTCAGCTCTTCTTGCGCTTGGCCTGCTCTTCCCTGAATGTCTGGAAGGCTTCGATATGCTCGGCCCGCCGCAGCACGCGCGAGCGCGGGTCGAGCGTGTACGTGGCGCCAGCCGGCAGGGGCAGTTCGCCAAAGCCCAGCGCCATGGAAACGGTATGGATTTCCTTGCCAATACGCACTTCCACCGGCATCAGGAAGGCGAGGTCGGCAGGCGTCTTCCACAGCAGGCGCAGGGTGTCGCCGTCCCGCACGGCGGACAGCTCCGGCAGCGCGGCCTGGTACAGATAGGTCTGGAAAAACCAGTCGTAATTGCTGCCCGTGACTTTGTTGACGATGGCCATGAATTCCTGCGTGCTGCCATAGCGGGGCTGGAACTGGCCCGGCTGCGGCTGTTCCGTGCCGTAGACGAGCAGGCGCACGGCGCGGAAGAAGGCGTCGTCGCCGATCAGGCCGCGCAAGGTGTGCAGCACCAGCGCCCCTTTCACATAAATGTCGCCGCCCGGTCCGCCCTTTTTCAGGTCGTAGACCTCTTCCTCGCTTTTCGGCTTGCCCGAGACCATGGGCGCCTTGTTGACGATGCCGGCGCGCATTTGCTGCAACGCAGCAAAATATTCCTGCTCCCCCCGCAGATATTGCATGTACAGCGGTTGCATGTAGGTGCCGAAACCTTCGTGCAGCCACATATCGTCCCAGTTGCTGTTGGTGAGCTGGTTGCCGAACCATTCGTGCGCAAATTCATGCTGCAGCAGCTCGTCGTAGCCATAGCTGGTCTTGGCGAATTTGTTGCCATAGGCATTGATGGTCTGGTGTTCCATGCCCTTGTGCGGCGTTTCGGCGATGCCGACCTTTTCATCGCCAAACGGGTAGGGGCCGATGACGCTTTCAAAAAAATTGAGCATGGGCGGCAATTCCGCGAACAGGGCGCCCGCCTTGGCTTCGCTTTCCGGCAGATACCAGAATTGCAGGGGGATGCGGTTGCCGTAGCGGCTGGCATACTCGCCCTGCAAGCTGCGGTAGGGCGCCACGTTGAGGGCGATGCCATACGTGCTCGGGTGCTTGGCGCGCCAGTGCCAAGTGCGCCAGCCGTCGGCCTCATCCATGCCAAGCGCGACGCCGTTGCCGGCCGCCACCAGCGGCGCCGGCACCTGGATGTGCTGGTCGATCAGCTGGGCCTTGCCCATCGGGTGGTCGATGCAGGGCCAGAACAGGTCGCAGCCTTCGCCTTGCACGGCGCTGGCGATCCACGGCGCGCCATCGGCCGTGCTCGACCACACCATGCCGCCATCCCACGGCGCCTTCACGGCAACGTGCGGCACGCCGTGGTAGACGACGCGGATGGTGGTGCGCGCGCCGGCCGCGAGGGGGGCCGGCAAGGTCATGCTCAGGCGTCCGTCCGGATTGGCGTAGTCTTGCGGCCGCAGCGCCTTGCCGTCGATTTCGATGGCATCGACGGGCAGGTTGCGGTCCAGGTCCAGCGCGAAGCGCGAGATCGGCTGCGTCGCCAGGAAGGTCAGGCGCGCGTCGCCGGCGATGCTGCGGCTGACCGGGTCGATGCGCAAGGTCAGGTCGGCGTGTTCGAACACCACCGCCAATTGTTCCGGCGTGCGTTCGGCGCCCGAATTGAGGGTGTAGGCGGTGGGCGTGCGCGTGGCGCAGGCGCTGAGCAGCAAGCAGGAGAGCAGCAGGGGGATGTGTTTCATGGCAGGCGCGCAAGTGAACGGAACACCGATTGTAGTGTGAAGTGACAACGTTGTCGTTTGGAAATTTCAAGGCGCCGATGGGGCAAGCGTGGCCGCCGTTGAGAAATGTCATGGGCTTCAAACTGCGCTGACGTAATCTTGCTGAGCGGCCTTGAAGTGCCGCTAGGAAAGGAAGCGCCATGGACAGCAAACAGCCGGATGTCGTGGAATGCGGGGATGAGGTCGTGGCGCGACGATTGCCCGCCATGCCGGAATTGATCGCCACCTTGCCGCCGAAAGGCGCGTGCTGGTACTGCGACAAGCCGCTCGACGCCGTGCGCCGCTTTTGCGGCAAGAGCTGTGGCATGGCTTACGCGGAAGAGGCGCAATACCACCCTTGAGGGGGGCGGCTAGCGGCGCCGCAACAGCGCCGCCAGCGCGCCGTCGTAGTCGAACTCATGCGCGGCAGCCGCCACTTCCTGGTAGACGTGCACGCCCAGGCTGGCCGCCAGCAGGCTGGCCGAGTTTTCCAGGATGTCGATGGCCGCGCCGTCGCCTTCGCGCAGGTGGCTGGCCAGGCGCGCCAGCAGCAGCTGGATGGCGGGCGCGGCCGGATCGGGCGCCACGTCCTGCGCCGCCGTATGGGTCGCCTCCGGCGTGCCCAGCATGCTGCTGACCGCGCCCAGCAATTGATCCTGGGCCAGTTCCAGCTGCAGCATCTGGCGGGCCAGGTCGGGCGCTTGCGCGCGCAGTGCCGACTCCAGCGTCTCCGCCAGGCCGTGCACGTGGTGCGCACCGATCATGCCGGCGGCGCCCTTCAAGGTATGCGCCTTCAGGCGCGCGGAGGCATAGTTGCCCGTGTCGAATTCGGCGCGGATCTGGCACGGCGTGGTGCCGTGGTCATGCAGGAAGCGGCGCAGGATTTTCAGGTACAGGATGCGGTCGCCCATGATGCGGCCCAGTCCGTTCTCGACATCGAGAATGCGGACCATGTCGGATGCCGCGAGGGCGGCATCATCATCGCAAGTGGCGTGTGGTTTCATCATGCCTGGTGTGCAGAGGGCCCCAAAACTTGTCAATTGCATTCATGCAATATCCACTATTTTACATCCAGTTGCCCTCGCTACTGCGTCCGCTTGGCAGACGCTGCCAGACTAACGCGTCGTGAATGACCAGCTGCGCGTGACGCTCGCACCATTGACTTTGCCGATGAAACTCACGTCATAGGTGGTGGCCGCCAGCAGGGGGGCCAGCGGGATGATGGCGGCCACCGAGCGCGATGTATTGACGGCATCGGTTTCCTTGCTGAGCAGGCGTACCGCCAGGTCCGCGCCGGCGCCACGCTGGCGCACGGTGAACGCCGTCACGCTGAGGGTGGCGTCGAAATTCGCATGGACGCTGATGGGGTAGCCGACCACGTCCTGGTTGGGCACGGGATCGGGTTCCTCTTCATTGCTGGCGAAACTGGTGGCGACCTTGGTCTGTCCGTCGAACGGGTAGCTGACGATCTGGCCGGCCGGCAAGCCGGGACCGTAGCGGCTGTTGCCCGCCAGGTCGGTGGTGAAATACGCGTAACCGCTGTTGTTGACGGCCGCACCGGCGCCGCCTTCCTTGAAGACCGGTTCAAAGATGAGGAAGCGGTGATACACGGCCGTGATCAGGTTTTCCGCCATGTAGAAACCGGAATTGGTCGCCATGCCCGCGATGACTTCGCCCCAGACGGAAGTGACGCCATAGCCGGACGCGGTCAGGCGGTCATACAGTGTTTCGCCGGTAAAGCCGGGCTTGCCTTTGACTTGATTGTGCACCACCACATTATTGCTGTTCAGATAATTGGAGTGGCCGAGTGCCGCGTTGTCGATCTGGCTATTGCGCACCAGCGGCGCCAGGCCGATCTGGCTGCGCCGGTAATTGATCCAGTTGAAACCATCGGTGGCGATATTGTTGCTGAGGACGGGAGCGCCCGGCTCCTGTGTCAGCTGCCCGGCCTGGGGCGAGGTGTTCAGCGACGTCTTGCCGCCGTTATCGCCGCCGCCGCAGGCGCTCAGCAGGGCTGCACTCAGCAGGGCGGGTATCCAGTACTTCCAACGCAGTGACGAGACAATCAAGTTGACTCCTGTATAGGTAGGCGGGCAGCGGTGGGGGCCGGCGTGCTGCCCTGTGAAACGATTCTAAGGCATTTTTATGTGCCGTAGAGCATCAATGACAAGATATGTCGCGTGCTCGTGCGCAGACGGTGCCGCAGCTGCACAGGGTAGAATGAGCATAGTGCAGCGTTTGCCGCTGCGTTGCCTCATTTCCGCTACTTTGATTGCCCACAAATTTGAACACATTGCCCAAGTCGCGCCTGCAGCGCGCCAAATACGCCTTGCCCAGCATGGTGACTTTGCTTTCGATAGCCTGCGGTTTTGCCAGCATCGTCATTTCCGTCGATAACGCGACTGTCGGCGACGCGGATGCCTACCGGCTGGCGGCGGCGCTGCTGGTGCTGGCCGGCGTGTTCGACGCGCTCGACGGCTACGTGGCGCGCCTGACGAACACCAGCTCGCAGTTCGGCGTGCAGCTCGATTCCATCGCCGACGTGATGAATTTCGGCTGCGCCCCGGCCGTATTGCTGTACTGCTATGGCTTCGTGCAGATGGGCGTGCACGATCCGCTGCTGCTGCGCTTTGGCGGCATGGCCAGCTTCTTCTTTGTCGCGTGCGGCGCCATGCGCCTGGCGCGCTTCAATGTGAACGTGGGACGGACGGATCCCCTGTATTTCGTCGGCATGCCGATCACGGCCGGGGCCGCCTGCGTGGCGGCCGTCGTGGTGGCCTGGCCGGCACCCATCGATTCCATGCTGCACAGCTATCTGCTGATGCTATTGCTGGTGGGTGTGGGCAGCCTGATGGTGTCGACCTTGCGCTTCCCCAGCTCCAAGCAAAAGAAAAGCCTGGCCGCGCTGCTGGTGCTGATCGTCGCCGTCGCGCTGCTGGTGTGGCTGAAGACCAGCTTCTTCGCGCTGTTCTTCGCCGTCTACATCGGCGCCACCCTGGCGCTCAACCTGGCGTGGCACCTGGGCTGGCGGGGTATTGCGTTGCCGCAAGTCTTCAACGACCCGGACGAGATAGACTAAGCCACCTCGTGCCCGCGCGCGGCGCGCAGGATGGCGAACCAGTCGCTGCGGCTGAGCGAAAATTGCGTGCCTTCCACGGCCACGCCGACGGCTTCGATGCGGCCCGTGCCCGTCAGCGGCAGGGGGCGGCATGGCAGTTGCATGATCCAGGCGAATACCACGCTGGCAAACGGACGCTGCAGTTCATCCGCGATCTGCTTGATGACATTGCGCAAGTTCTCCACATTCGCATCGCCGCCCTGGAACAGCCGCCCGCCCGCCAGCGGCGACCAGATCATCGGCGCCACGCCCACGTCCTGCAAGCCGTCGAAAGTTTCATCGAACAGCGGCGTCACGTGCAGCGGCGAAAATTCCACCTGGTTCGTCACCAGCGGGAAGCGCCGGTGCAGGCATTCGAACTGGTGGCGGCTGAAATTCGACACGCCAAAGTGCAAGACCTTGCCCGCCGCTTGCAATTGCGTGAAGGCGCCGGCGATTTCGTCGAAATCCATCAGCGGGTCGGGGCGGTGGATCAGCAGCAAGTCCAGGCGGTCCGTCTGCAACTGGCGCAAGGTGTGTTCCACGGAACTGGTGATGTGCGCCGCGCTCGTGTCGTAATGATGGATGGCATGGCCGGGACGGTGCGGCGACAGCAGCTTGATGCCGCATTTGCTGACCAGCTCCATCTTGTCGCGCAAGCCCGGCTGCAGGGCCAGCGCTTCGCCGAACAGGCCTTCGGCGCTGTAATCGCCATAGATGTCGGCATGGTCGAAGCTCGATACGCCCAGCGCCAGGCATTGCTCGATGAAGGCCAGGCGTTGCTGCGCAGACATATTCCACTCGCCGATGCGCCACATGCCGGCGACGATGCGCGACAGTTCGGGACCGTTGCTGCTCAAACGGCTGCGCGGCGCTTGCAGGCTGGCGGGAAATACATGGCTCATGGGCTGGCTTTCTGATGGTGGCGTGAGGGGACTCGCCACGATTATAGCCAGCTAATCTAGAGCATGCTGCGGATAAAGCGGCAACACCGTTCCTGCAAGGCCGCATCGAGCTGGCCGCCCAGCTGCATCTGGTACACGAGCGCCGATTGCAGCATGAAGGCGAACAGGCGCAGGTCGAGGTCGGCGCGCACGCCGATGTTGAGCAGGCGCTGCACCACCAGGCTGATCCACGGCGCGACGATCTGCTCGCGAAAGCGCAGTTGCGCCGCCGCATCGTTGTGGATCAGCACAAGTAAATCGCAGGTGAAGCGGCCGTCGGCGTTCAGGTTGTCGAAGATGCGCGCGCAGATCGCCTCGATTTCCTGGCCGTCCGGCATGTCGAGCGCGCGCTGCAGCTTTTCCGCCGTGCGCTTGACGAGCGCGTCGAGCAGCATGTCTTCGCGGCGCGGCCAGCGCCGGTAGATCGTCTGGCGCCCCACGCCGGCAGCGTCGGCCACCATCTGTATCGTCACCGCGTCGAGCCCATGCAGGCGCACCAGCATGACGATCGCTTCCAATACCGCATCTTCCACGCCTGCCTTGCGCGGGCGGCCACGCGCCACTGCCTCTTTTTTGATCACGTCTAACCTGTCTCTGAATGTTTCTTTTAATTATGGTACGATGCGCACCGTAAATGCAAAGCAACTGCTTGTCAATCATCCTGATCAATTAACCGACAGGCAGGTACGCCGCGCCGCGATACTCCAGTCATCTCTACGTGAAATCTGCACTCTCCGCGGCGCGTGTCCGCATTTTCTTTCTGACTTCCACATCCATCACTGTGGCGGCTCGTGCCGCCTGAGGAAAACCTATGAAAATCATCGGGATTTCGCCCCATCGGCGTAACTTCCTGCGCAAGGCCGTCGGCGCCGCGCCTGCCGTGGCCTTGCTGGCCGGCGCCGGCGGCGGTCTGGCCATGGCCGTCTCCAAGGACCAGCCTGCCTACAAACCGCGCTTTTTCGACGCCACCGAATGGGCCACCCTGACGGCGCTGGTCGACCGCCTGATCCCCGCCGACGGCGAAGGGCCGGGCGCGCTGGAATCGGGCGCGCATGAATTCATCGATGCGCAGATGAACACGCCCTACGCGTATGGCGCGCTGTGGTACATGCAGGGACCGTTCGTGCCGTCGATCGAACAGTTCGGCTACCAGTTCCACATGGCGCCGCGCGAGCTGTACAAGAGCGCCCTGGCCGGCGTCAACGCAGCCGTCCATAAACAGTCCGGTAAGCCTTTCGTGCAGCTGAACGGGGCCGAGCGCGACGCCGTCATCACGCAATTGCAAAAGGGGACGTTGGACATCGGCGCAGTGCCCGCCAAAGTCTTCTTCAACCAGCTGCTGCAAAACACGCGCGAAGGTTACTTTTGCGATCCCGTGCACGGCGGCAACAAGGACATGCTGGCCTGGAAGATGGTCGGATTCCCCGGCGCGCGCGCCGACTACATGGATTGGGTGGAACAGTATGGCAAGAAATACCCGCTGCCCCCTGTTTCTATCGCATAAGACTTTTTGTAGCAGATCAAAGAAAAAGAAAAATCATCATGAGTGATATCAAACCAGATGTAAAAATGAAGCCTGTCGATGCCGTGATTGTGGGCTTCGGCTGGACCGGCGCCATCATGGCCAAGGAATTGACAGAAGCGGGCCTGAACGTGGTCGCGCTGGAACGCGGCGAGTACCGCGACACCTATCCCGACGGCGCCTATCCGAAGACCCTCGACGAGCTGACCTACATCCAGCGCAGCAAGCTGTTCCAGGATATGTCGAAAAGCACGTTCACCTTCCGCCACAGCATCACGGGCGTGGCCGTGCCCTACCGCCAGATCGGCGCCTTCAAGCCCGGCACGGGCGTGGGCGGCGCGGGCTTGCACTGGTCAGGCATGCACTGGCGCGTCTTGCCGGAAGAGCTGCAAATCCGCAGCCACTACGAACGCCGCTACGGCAAGAAATTCATCCCCGAAGGCATGACGATCCAGGACTTTGGCGTGACCTACGCCGAGCTGGAGCCGCACTTCGATTTTGTGGAAAAAGTCTTCGGCACCTCGGGCCAGGCATATAAGGTCAACGGCATCGTCGTCGGCGACGGCAATGTGTTCGAGGGCGACCGCTCCGACAATTACGCGCTGGCACCGCAAAAAGTGCCGTACACGGCCGAACTGTTCCGCCGCGCGGCCAAGGCCGTCGGCTACCACCCGTTCGTCAACGCTTCGTCGAACGCGTCCGGTCCGTACACGAATCCGTACGGCTGCCAGATGGGGCCGTGCAACTTCTGCGGCTTCTGCTCCGGCTATGCCTGCTACAACTATTCCAAGGCTTCGCCCAACGTCAACATCATGCCGGCCCTGCGCATGGTGGCCAACTTCGAATTGCGCGCCAACTGCAACGTCGTGCGCATCAACCTCGACGGCAGCAAAAAACGCGCGACGGGCGTGACCTATATCAATGCGGACGGCAAGGCCGTCGAGCAGCCGGCCGACCTGGTCATCGCCAGCGCCTTTGCCTACAACAATGCGCACCTGTTCCTGTTGTCGGGCATCGGCAAGCCATATGACCCCGTCAGCAATGAAGGCGTGGTGGGACGCAACATCGCCTACCAGATGATGTCCACCATCCAGACCTTCTTCAAGGAAGACACGAACACGAACCCCTTCATCGGCGCCGGCGGCACCGGCGTCGCGCTCGATGACTGGAATGGCGACAACTTCGACCATGGCCCGCTGGGTTTTGTGGGCGGCTCGCCCGCCTGGTGCAACCCGGCCGGCTCGAAGCCGATTTCCGGCATCGCCACGCCGGACGGCACGCCCGCCTGGGGTTCGGCCTGGAAAAAGGCCGTCAAGAAGAGCTATTTGAACACGGTCTCCTTCGACTGCCACGGCGCCAACATGACGTATCGCGACTGCTATGTCGACCTCGACCCCACCTACACGGACAAGTATGGCCAGCAATTGCTGCGCTTTACCTTCGACTGGAAGGAAAACGACATCAAGATGAGCCGTTTCGTCACCGACAAGATGATGAAGGTGGCCGAGGCCATGAATCCGGAAGCTATCAAGGTGTCCGTCAAGAACGTGGGCGACCACCTCGACTTGCGCAACTACCAGACCACCCACTGGGCGGGCGGTACGGCCATGGGCGCGGACCGCAAGACCAGTGTCGTCAACCGCTACCTGCAGAGCTGGGACGTGCACAACGTGTTTGCCGTCGGTTCCAGCGTGTTCCCGGTCGGCATCGGCTACAACCCGACGGGCCTCGCCTGCGCGCTGACCTACTGGTCGGCCAAGGCCATCCGCGAGCAATACCTGAAAGATCCCCGTCCCCTGGTCGCTTGATAAAGAACAAGAAGATGAACAACACATTCACCCATACCGTGGGCGCGCTGCTGCTGGCGCTCGCCTCCGGCACTGCCTGGTCCGCCACCACGGCCGCTGCCACCACTCCGAACGCCCAGCTGATACGCCAGGGCGAATACCTGGCCCGTGCGGGCGATTGCATCGCCTGTCATACGGCCGGCACGAAAGGCCGTCCGTTCGCGGGCGGCCTGGGCATGGAAACGCCGATCGGCAAGGTGTATTCCACCAACATCACGCCGGACAAGAAGGCCGGCATCGGCGACTGGAGCTTTGCCGATTTCGACAAGCTGATGCGCACGGGCGTGACCAAGCACGGCTATACCGTGTATCCGGCCATGCCGTATCCGTCGTACTCGCGCCTGAGCGAGGCGGACATGCAGGCGCTGTATGCCTATTTCATGCATGGCGTGAAGGCGGACCCGACACCGAACAAGGCGGCCGACATCCCGTGGCCATTGTCGATGCGTTTCCCCTTGACCATCTGGCGCTGGGCCTTCGCTCCCACGCCGCAGCCGTATAAAACGCCGGTCACGGGCGACGCGCAATTGCTGCGCGGCGCCTACCTGGTGCAGGGCCTGGGCCACTGCGGCGCCTGCCATACGGCGCGCGGCGTGGGCATGCAGGAAAAATCGCTGACGGACGAGGGCAATACCACCTTCCTGGCGGGCGGCGGCGTGATCGACGGCTGGTCCGTGCCCTCGCTGCGCAATGAACACGGCGGCGGTTTGGCGCGCTGGAGCGCGGCGGAGATCGCCGAATTCCTCAAGACGGGCCGCAACAGCCATACGGCCTCGTTCGGCGCCATGAACGACGTGGTGGCCCACTCCATGCAGCACATGACGGATGGCGACCTGGCGGCGATGGCGAAATACCTGAAATCGTTGCCGCCATCGAATCCGGCCACGCCTGCCTTCGTGGCGGACGACAAGCTGGGCAAACAATTGTTCAGCGGCATCGTCAATTCCACGGGCGCGCAGTTGTACCTGGACCGTTGCGCCGGTTGTCACCGTTCCGACGGCAAGGGCTACGACAAGGCTTTCCCTGCGCTGGCCGGCAATGCCGTGCTGCAGACGAACGATCCCACGTCTGCCATCAACATCGTGCTGTCGGGCGGCGCCGTGCCCGCCACGCGCACGGCGCCGTCGGCGCTGACGATGGCGCCGTATGCCGACATCTTCAACGATGAGCAGACCGCCCAGGTGGTGACCTTCATCCAGACCAGCTGGGGCAACCGCGGCACGCCCGTGACGGCGGCGCAGGTGGCCAAGGTGCGCAAGGTGTCCGTGCCGGTGGAGCCATCGCAGACGGAAGCGACATTTGCCGCAGGCCGCCACGGCACCTTCCCGCCCGTGGCGCGCCAGCCGCACTTGAAGGATGCGCCGACGAAGTAATTGACGTAACGCAAGACGAAAAAAATGCCCGCAGCATCTGCGGGCATTTTTTATGGGGGACGCTAACTGCTTATTTCAACCACAGGCGCATCGAATCCCAGGCGCGGCCGAAGATCGTGGCCTGGTTGATGGTTTCCAGTGCAACGACCGGCAGTTCCAGCAGGACCTTGTCGTCGACCATCATTTTCAGTTTGCCGACAGGCGCGTTTTCAGCCAGTGGCGCGACCAGCGGATCCTTGCGTTCCAGCACAGGTTTCATCTTGGCAGCCGTGCCTTTTGGTACGGTGACGAGCACATCGCGGGCGAAACCGATTTTCACGGTGCCTTTCGAGCCCTTCCATACTTCCGGCGTGGCCACTGCCTGGCCTTTCGAGTACAGCTTGACCGTATCGAAGTTCTGGAAGCCCCAGTTCAGCAGCTTCTGGCTTTCCTGCGTGCGGGCCTGGTCCGACGTGGTGCCCAGCACCACGGAGATCAGGCGGCGCTCGCCCGTGCCGCCTGGACGGCGGGCCGAGGCGATCATGCAATAGCCGGCCGCTTCCGTGTGGCCCGTCTTCATGCCGTCCACGGTTGGGTCCAGCCACAGCAGGCGGTTGCGGTTAGGCTGGGTGATCTTGTTGTACGTAAAGCTTTTCACGGAATCGATTTTGTAGAATTCCGGGTAATCGGCGATCACGCGCTTGGCCAGCACGGACAGGTCTTGTGCTGTGGAATAGTTATCTGGGCTAGGCAAGCCATGCGGATTGGCAAAACGCGTGTTTTTCAGACCCATGCGTTGCGCTTCGCGGTTCATCAGCACGACGAAGGTGCCTTCATCGCCGGCAACGGCTTCAGCCAGTGCCACGGCGGCATCGTTACCCGATTGAATCATCAGGCCATGCAGCAAGTCGTCGATCGACACGGGCGTGGCCGGGTCGATGAACATCTTCGAGCTGCTCGAATCGACTTTCCAGGCACGCACGGACACATTCACTTTTTGGTCCAGCGCCAGTTTCTTTTCGCGGATGGCGGCAAACGTCAGGTAAGCCGTCATGATCTTGGTCAACGAAGCCGGCTCGATGCGCGCGTCCGGATCTTGCGAAGCAATGATCTGGCCGCTGGTGGCGTCAAGCAACAGCCAGGACTTGGCGGCGATGGTCGGGGCTGGAACGCTCTGGGCGTAGGCGGCGGAAAAGAACAATACACTGGAGGCCAGTGCCGCTAAAAGTTTTTTCATGGGGCTGGTCTGCGAGAAAAAGATGAAGGCTGAGGGCCATGCTGTTGCTACCTGCATGGCCGCGTGGAAAAAACGGATCAATTATAGCCGTGGAGGCGCTAGTAAGCCCACACTTCAATGATCATCTGCTGCTATTGCGGGTTTGTCACCATGCCACAGGGCAATCACGAGGTTCTTGATGTGATTGAGCTTGCGGTGGAAAAAATGGTCGGCGCCGGGGATCACGATCACGGGAATGTCTTGTGGACGGGCCCAGTCGAAGACGGCGGACAGGGGAATCGTGTCGTCCAGTTCGCCGTGGATCAGGATGGTGTCGGCGGGAATGTCCGCCATGGCCCACTTGCCGGCCGCGCTGCCGATCAGCGCCAGGCGCTCGGCGGGCGTGCCGGCGGCGGCCAGGCGTTCCTGCAGCTTCGATTGCACGAAGGTGCCGAACGAGAAACCGGACAAGGCCACGGGCAAGCCCGGATACAGGCCGCGCATGTGTTCATACAGCAATTGCATGTCGTCCGTCTCTCCCGCGCCATGGTCATGCACGCCTTCGGAAGCACCGATGCCGCGGAAGTTGATGCGCGCCACCACATAACCGAGGGCGACAAACGCGCGAGCCAGGGTTTGCGTGACCTTGTTATCCATCGTGCCGCCGTACAGCGGATGCGGATGGGCAACGAGGGCGATGCCGCGCGGAGTGTCTGCCGGGAAATCGAGCAAGCCTTCCATGCTGCCTGCATGGCCGGCGAGGGTAAATTTTTCCGAGTTTCTGTTCATGATGCTCATACTGGTGGGTATCTCTTAAATTGGCATTAAATCTTGAGGCGTTCGACAATTTTGCCGCCCACCAGGTGCGTATCGATGATTTCATCGATATCGCTGGTGTCGACATAGGTGTACCAGGTCGCTTCCGGGTAGATCACCAGCAGCGGGCCTTCTTCGCAGCGGTCCATGCAGCCGGCCTGGTTGATGCGGATCTTGCCCGCGCCATTCATGTCGAGCTCCTTGATGCGGCGCTTGCAATGCTTTTGCGCCGCTTCCGCGCCATGGTCGCCGCAGCTGTTGCGGCCGTCTTCACGTTTATTCATGCAGAAAAAAACGTGGCGTTCAAAATACGGTGCGTCGCTCATACTATGCTCCTGCTGATTCATCAATGCGCCATGATAACGCTTATGGGTGGTCTTCGCGACGCTGGCGCTGCGCGTCTTCCTGCCGGTTCAGGCGGTGCGAGGGCAGGCACAGGAACCACAGGGCCATGAAGGGCCACAGCAAGGCGAGGAATTGCGCCGCGCCATTGAAGTTGAGGAACTTGCCTTGCACCCAACCTTGCAAGGTCGACATGAAATACGGGTTGATCGGCGTCGTATTCACCATTACCAGGCTCAGCAGCAAGGTGGCGGCCGCGATGCGGCGTTGCGCCACGTGCGGCGCGAACGCCAGGCCGCCCAGCATGATCAGGCCGATCAGGAAACCGCCCTGGGCGCCCGGCGTGATCCAGACGAAGGCGTTTTCCGGCGAAAACAGCAGCGCGCTGGCCATCGAGCGCACGGTCAGGGCGGCGGCGATGAGGATCAGCATCAGCACGGCGCGGGGCGCGGCGCGGCGCAGCAGGCACAGCAAGGTGAGCACGGCGCCCGTCATGCCGCAGGCTGTGATGATGGTTTCTGAAAGCCAATATTGCTCGACAGTTAAGATCACGTCGGGCCGCAGATAGGTGGCCAGGTCGATCTCCATGCCCGCCAGGCGCGACAGCCAGTCCGACAGGATGGGCAGCAGCTGGCCCAGGCCGAACAGATAGCCTTGCGGATAGATTTGCGCCAGCGGCCACAGGGCCACCAGCACCAGGCCCTGGCTGGCGTGCTGGGCAAACCAGCGCTGGCGCAGGCGGTACAAATGGCTATGGTCGAGCAGCTTGCGCGCCGTCAAGGCGCCGATGAGGGAACCGATGAAGCAGCCGGCCGAGTTCGTATAAAAATCCAGGTTTGACGAGACGCGGCTGGGCAAATAGGTTTGCACGGCTTCCATGCTGCCGGAAATCAGCACGCCGCACAGGCTGGCGACGATGACTGCAAAGAAACCTGTGATCCTTGGAAACAGCGAATATACGATCAAGGCGCCCAGCGGGATGTAGCCGACGACGTTGATGCCCACGTCGAAGCCCGTCCAGTAACGGGGCATGCGCGTGTTTTCCAGGAACGTCAGCGGCGACAAGCCATTGCTGTGCCAGCCCGTGAATGGAAACCAGCTGGCGTACACGATCAGGAAGACGTAGGCGAGCAGGGTCGCGCGCGACACGGGCGAGGAGCGGACGGGCGGCAGTGGTGCCGCCGGACTGGCGGGAGAAGCTGGCGCCGTCATTCTTTCGGGATGGTCAGCGTGCCCAACCAGGTCAGCAGGTCGGCGGCGATGGCGTCCGAGGCCGCCGCCAGCGCCTGCGCGCCCCCTTGCGCGTCGGCGCTGCTTGCCGGGCCGCTGCGGCTGAAGGTTTTCTGGTCGATCAGGCGGTGGCCGCGGAACAGCGAGGCGCGCAGCGACACGTGGCCGCTGCTCTGCGTCTGCGTATCGAAGTTTTGCGAAAAATCATCGACGTCGATGCGCAGCAGGGGCATGCCGGCGGCCGCGTCCGTGGTCGACAGCACTTTCACGCCGCTTTGCGCCACGCGCGTCTTCAGGCGCTGGCTCAGCAGCTGCAGCGGCGGCGTGTTCCAGCGGTTGTAGGCGTACGGCCGCGATTGCTGCGCGTCGGCGTACAGCAAGCGGTAATACATGCGCTGGCTGTCCAGCCAGGATGGGCCGTTGGCGTCGGCGATCACCAGCACGGGCACGGCTGGCGTGGCCGGTTGCGCGGCTGCCAACGGCGCGGCCGGGCCGAAATCATAGAAAGTGGGGACGGGGCCGCGGCTGGCGCAGCCGCCGAGCAACAATGCCGTGGCCAGGGTCAGCACGCTGACAGGGGAAAAGCGGGGGAAGTTCATCGTGCAATCTCCTTATTTGCCCGGCGCCGAAAAACCGGGCTCGCCCGGGCCGGGCGGAATGTCTGGGGCGCCGAACAAGATGCTCTGCGGCTGTTCATTGAGCGTGCTCATGGTGGTTTTCAGGGCGCGCATCGAGGAACGCGCCTCGCCGCTCAGTTCGATTACCTGCGGCAAGACTTCCAGCGACACGCCATTGGCCACCGTTTCCACGGAATTGCCGACCCGGTCGACCGTGCCATTGACCTTCTCGAGCACGCCGCCGGGCGCCTGGATATCGTTGCCCAGCTTTTTCCATGTGGCCGTCAAGTCCGACACGTTCTTGCTGGCCGTACTGACGGCCGTCAAGGTTTGGCGCGTTTGTTCCGTCAGCTGCGGCAATTGCGTCAGGGTCGGTTCCAGCTGCTGGGGAATGGCGCCGAAGGCCTTGGCCGCCTTGCCCACTTCGTTGAAGGCGCCCAGCATGGCCGCCTGGTTGTCGGGGCTGAGCAGGTTGTTGACCTTGTTGGTGATCTGTTCGGCCTGGTCGAGGATGCGCTTGCCGCGTTTTTCCAGCTGGTCGAGCAAGCCCGCGCGCAGGGGAATCAGCGAGGGCTTGTCCTTGCTGGTGCCCAGCAGTGTCGAGCCCACGTGCTCGTCGTCGAGCTGGATGTAGGCGATACCCGTCACGCCCTGGTAGCCCAGGGTGGCAAAGGTGGTGTTGGTGACGGGGGTGTCGGGCGCCACGCTGATGTGCACGAGGATCTGTCCCGCTTTTTGCGTGTCGAAGTCGATGGCGTCGACCTTGCCCACTTCCAGGCCCCGGTAGCGCACGGTCGCTTGCGGATTGAGGCCAGGCACGGACAGGGTGGTGGCGAGCAGATACGGCACCCGTTCCACGCGGTCGCGGTTGAACCAGACGCCGAACAGGATGGCGGCCACCAGCAGGGTGAGTGTAAAAAATCCCGTCATCAGGGCATGTGATCTGTTTTCCATTACTTCTCCGCTTTCTTGTCTGTGCCGGCGTCGTCGCCCGGCTGCGCCGCCTTGCCGGCCGCCTGTTTCTCGTCGAGGACGGCCAGCGCGCGCTTGCCGCGGTCGCCGAGGAAAAATTGCTTGATGAACGGGTGGTCGACTTCGATCACTTCGCGCGTGGGGCCGATGGCGATCACGTGTTTTTCCGCCAGCACGGCGATGCGCGTGGACAGGGCGAACAAAGTGTCGAGGTCATGCGTGACCATCACCACCGTCAAGCCCAGTTCGCGGTGCAGCGACTGGATCAGGGACACGAAACTTTCCGACAGATCCGGATCCAGGCCGGCCGTCGGTTCGTCGAGGAACAGCAGCTTCGGTTCCAGCGCCAGGGCGCGCGCCAGGGCCACGCGCTTGATCATGCCGCCCGACAAGTCCGACGGCATTTTCAGCGCATGTTCCGGGCCCAGGCCCACCATATTCATTTTCAATAGTACCGCGTCGTGCACCAGCGCCTCGGGCAGCACGCGCAATTCGCGCATCGGCTGGGCCACGTTGTCGAACACGGTCAGGGCCGAATACAGGGCGCCTTGCTGGAACAGCATGCCCCAGTGGTTGCGCAATTGCTGCAGCTGGTCGGAACTTGCCTGGTTGATATCTTCGCCAAAGACTTTGACGCATCCGCGCGCCGGATGTTCCAGGCCCAGCATCTGGCGCAGCAGCACCGTCTTGCCCGTGCCGGAGCCGCCCACGATGGAAAGGATCTCGCCCCGTTCGATTTCCAGGTTCAAGTCCTGGTGCACGACGGTGCGGCCGAACTTGGTCCACAGATTGGTGATGTCCACCACGGGCGCGTCGCCATGCAGGTTGAACTGGCCTTCCTTGCCCGTGCCACAGGCGATATTGGTGTCGTCCGCCATCAGTAGCCCACTCCATTGAAGACGATGGCGAACACGGCGTCGGCCAGGATCACCACGGTGATGGCCGTGACGACGGCGGTGGTGGTGCCGCGCCCCAGGCTTTCCGTGTTGGCCTTGATGCGCAGGCCGAAGTGGCATGAGACCAGCGCGATCAGCATGCCGAAAATCACGCCCTTGCCCAGGCCGATCATGTAATTGGCCAGCGGCACGGCGTCCGGCAGCTTCTGGATGAAGTAGCGCGCCGACAGGTTCAGTTCCACCTTGGCCGCCACCATACCGCCGATCAGCGCGGCCGTATCCGTCCAGATGACGAGCAGGGGCATGGAAATGGCCAGGGCCAGCACTTTCGGCATGATCAGGCGGAAACCGTGCGAAATGCCCATCACCAGCATGGCGTCGAGCTCTTCCGTGACGCGCATGACGCCCAGCTGGGCCGTGATGGACGAACCGGAGCGGCCGGCCACGAGGATGGCGGCCAACAATGGCCCCAGTTCGCGGATGACGCTCATGCCCAGCAGGTTGACCAGGTAAATGTCGCCGCCAAAGGCGCGCAGTTGCTGCGCGGACAGATAGGACAGCACGACGCCGATCAGGAAGCCGACGAGGGCCGTGATGCCCAGCGCCTGGAAGCCCGCATGGAAGATATTGGCGGAAATTTCACGCCACGGCCCGCGCATCGGATGGCGCGCGAAGCGGCCGATATCCTGCGTCACCTGGCCTACGAGGGCGATAAAACCCTTCAAATGTTGGAAAAACAGCAAAATAGCCATGCCCAGCTTCATCACGGGCGTGAGGCGGTTGGCGCGCGAGGGTGGCGTTTCCAGCGGCCCCGTTTCTTCGATGCGCCGGAAAAACTCTTCCTGCGACGGCGCCAGGGTCAGTTGCGCGGGACGCCGCTTGCCCCAGGCATTCCAGAACAGCTGGGCGCCGATATGGTCCATGCTGTCGATGGCCGACAGGTCCCATTGCGCCTTCGCATCGCCCTGCAAGGGCTTGAGCTGGGCATCGATGGCCTTGATCGCATTGTCATGCGCCAGCGCGTGCACCTGCCAGGTGCCGCTGGCAGTGACAAGGGCTCCCTGTTGGGAGCTGGTCTGGGAGAGGGTCAGTTTCGGCGATTGTACAGTCGGCATCGTGCCAGTTTAAGGGAGAATGGCGCAGACCGCCACCGCTGTTCAATCGCCGGCCTGTCAGGACGCCAGGTGGCGTGCCTGCCGCTGCGGCAGGGCGACGTCCGGGCGCACCTTGGCATTGCTAGTACTCACTTCGGCTGGCTTGGCATGTGCGTTGGCTTGCGCGCCGCCCGCATAGTCGCTGGCCACGAGGGCATTGGCTTCAAGCGCGCTCATGCCGCGCGTCTGCAACCATTGCGCCACCAGCTTGGCCAGGCGCTCCATGGCGATGCGGTGGGTGGCGTCCGTATGGGCGTACAGCCAGTTCGAAAAGTCCATGAAGTTTTCAAACGGCGCATCGCCCAGCATCCATTGCACCGTATTGGCGAAGCGGCCCGAGTTGGCCACCAGGTCCCAGTAGCGGGCGAAGCGCACGAGGCGCTGCATGCTCATGAAATCGAGCTGTTTGTTCGCCAGGATGGTGTACGGCGGGTGCGGGTCGAACACCATGCCATAGTTTTCCGTATGGCGGATGATGGGCGTGCCGCGCAGCCGTTTTAATATGCCGAACTGGATTTCATGCGGTTTCAGGGCCACCAGCTTGTTGAAACCGGCCGCAAAGCTCGCTTCATCCTCGCCCGGCAAGCCGGCGATCAAGTCCACGTGCAAATGGGCGTTCGATTCTTCGCACAGCCAGCGGATGTTGTCGGCCGCCTTTTGATTGTCCTGCTTGCGGCTGACCAGCGATTGCACGTCCGGATTGAAACTCTGGATGCCAATTTCAAATTGCAGCGCGCCGGGCGGGAACTTGCTGATGCCTTCCTTCAAGGCGTCGGGCAAGTGGTCGGGCACCAGCTCGAAGTGGGCGTAGATCGGATCGTCCGGATTCGCTTCGATCTTGTCCAGGAAGAACTGCATGATCTTCAGGCTGGTCTTGATGTTCAGGTTGAAGGTACGGTCGACGAACTTGAACAGGCGCGCGCCGCGCGCATGCAGGGATTCCATTTCGGCCAGGAAGTTCTCCAGCGCGAAGGGCCAGGCTGTCTTGTCCAGCGCCGACAGGCAGAATTCGCACTTGAACGGGCAGCCGCGCGACGCTTCCACGTAAATCGTGCGGTGGCGGATATCGTCGTCTGTATACAAGGAGTAGGGCAGTTGCAGTTCCGCCAGCGGGGCTTGCACGCCCGCATGGATCTTCATCAGCGGCTTCGGGCCGTGGAGGATCTCGCCGCACAGCTTGGGGAAGGTGACGTCGCCCCAGCCCGTGATCAGGTAGTCGGCCAGCTTGACGATCTCTTGCTCGCCCGCCTCATGCGACACTTCCGGCCCGCCCAGCACGATGATGACTTCAGGCGCCACGCGCTTGAGCATGGCCACCAGTTTCGTCGTTTCCTCGACGTTCCATATATACACGCCAAAACCGATGATGCGCGGCTTGTTGACGAGGATGCGCTCGACCAGTTCCGTCGTTTTCGTGCCGATAACGAATTCCTGCAGCCGCGTCTGCGCTTGCAGCGGCCCCATATTGGCCAGCAAATAGCGCAATCCCAGCGAGGCGTGGGTATAGCGGGCGTTCAGGGTGGAGAGCAGGATGGTCATGGGAGGCGATTGAAACGGCGAAACCGCTATTTTACGCTGTCGCGTCAGCTGTGCGCTGCGGCCACAAATGCCATGTTACCATTTGTCAATAATTACTAACTTGTCAATGCTACGGCGGGTAAAAGGGATATACGGTGCTGGCGAAAAAAGTACTCAATAAGAAAGTTCTGCTCGGGGCGCTGGCTGGCGTGGCCGTGGTGGCTGCCGCGCTGGTCGGTTACCGGGTCTTCGGCTGGGGCATGCTGGGGCCGGTCAACGGCCTGAAGCTGGACTTATCCAGGCCCGACGCGCTGGTCCGCACGAAAAGCCTGTCGACCTTGCCGCGCGACTTGCTGACGGTGCCGCTGGCGCGCGACGTGCTGCGCGAGGATTTCCTGTTCTATTACGAGCAGAGCGAAGACCGGCTGGGGCTCAAGGGCAGTTTGCGCCGCATCGCCTACGAACATGAACTGGGCTGGGGCGACCAGCTGCTGCGCATGGTGCTGGACCAGCCCGCGGAAGTGGCCCTGTGGCGCGACGCCGACGGCTCGCTCAAGCATTTCGCCATCGCCGTGTCGCGCAACCAGCTGACGCGCCTGCTCGAGGAAGCGGGCAAGATCGCCTTGAAGGATACGCAAATGCGCGTGGCCGGCAGCTTGCGCGTCGATGGCGGCCAGGTGCCCGTGTATGCGCTCAATTACGCCTACCAGCGCACCTTGCTGTTTGCCGCGCACGGCCAGCGCCTGGTCATCCTGTCCCATCCCGGCATGCTGTATGGCGGCAGCGACGGCAAGAGCGGCGATGGCACGGCCGAGAAAACCGTGGCCAGCCTGCTGGCGCCGGAAGCAGCCAAACAGAACGTCTTTCATGCGCAATTCCATCTCGACGGCGCCCCGCCCGAGGGCCACAGCATCGCCGTCAAGGCGGATTTCCTGTCGTTCGGCTACCAGCCCTTCTTCGGCGCGCTCGAAGCGCTGCGCTTCGATTTTCAGAAGGGCGCCTGGCAGTCCAAGGTGCTGCTCAATGCGGACAAGCTGAAAAACGGCGGCTATGACAGCAGCGCCCTGTGGCCCGTGCTGCCGCACAGTCCCAGCGCCTGCTTCAGCGTGCCGGTGGACTGGGCCGCGCTGCAACCGGTGCTCAAGCGCCTGGGGAGCAAGACTTCCGAGCCGGTGGTGCCGCTGGCCGGGCACTTGCAAGGGCCGGCCGCCGCCTGCTGGTACGGCACTTCGCGCCTGCATACGCCGGTGTTTGTCGCCACGCGCAGCGCGCAGGCCGGGGATGACGCTGTATATGGCAGCCTGTTCGAGGCGGCCATCGGCGGCAAGGACCCCGTGCGCAAGACTACCGGCAAGGATGCTAAAGGTGGGTTCGTGCGCTGGGAGCGCAGCGTCGCCACGGCCCTGGGCCAGTCCACGCCGGCGCTGGCCGTGGCCGGCAATACGGTTGTCTTCTCGGCCGACGGCAAGCTGGTGGACCAGGTGCTGGCCGTGCGCCGCAAGCAGGCCCCGGCGGCCAGCGACCTGCTGCCCGATGGCGCGCATACCATCGGCCTGATCGCCCCGGCATCGCTGGCCCGGCTGATCCAGCTGGAAGCCTTCGATACCCTGCCGGCGAATAACGAACCGGTACTGCGCGCGGCCGCCAACGAACACCTGGTGCCGCGCCTGAACGCCTTGAAAAAATATCCGCCGCTGCGCATGGTGCTCAAGCGGCAGCCAGCCAGTGGAACGTCATGGGAAGCGCTGGAATGGCAGGAGACTGCGCGATGACGGTGCGGCACGCGCGCCGCGCGGCCTTGCGCTGGCTCGCGGTTTGCGCCGCCACCGTGGCAATGCCCCGGGCGTGGGCCCTGCGCGCGGCCGCCGAACCGCAAGTGCAGCTGTCGCAGGCCCAGAGCCGCGCCTTCCAGGCCTGGATGTTGCGCATTGTCAATGTGCAGATCGAACGGGGGCCGTCGCCACGCTGGACGCACCGCGATTGCGCGGGCCTCGTGCGCTTTGCCGTCAATGAGGCGCTCACCGTGCATGATGCGAAGTGGCTACGTGCAAATGGCATCGCCAGCGACCGGCGCCTGCCGCCCGAGCTGGAATTGAGCGCGGCCCAGGCGGCCCTGCGCAACCGCTGGGTGCAGACGGATGGCACGGTCGGCCACTTCGTCACGGCACTGGCGCTGGTGCAGCACAACAGCCGTTTCATCGCCCGCGAAATCAGCCAGGCGCTGCCCGGCGACCTGCTGTTTTTCGACCAGGGCGATGAACAGCATCTGATGGTCTGGATGGGGGCGCGCATCGCCTACCACACCGGCACCGTCACCCCCGACGACAATGGTCTGCGGACCGTCGATATCAAAGAACTTACGAGCTGGAAGGACACGCGGTGGCAACCTGTGGTCAACAATCCGAATTTCGCCGGTGTGTTCCGGCTGGCGTTCCTGTCATGAAGCTTCTCATGAAGCTGTTATTTTCCAGCCTGCTGGCGTTGGTCCTCATTGGTGGCGCCTCGGCGCAGGAACGCGAACCGAGCAACTACGCCACCTTCAAGGGCGAACCCTTCTTTCTGCTGTCGGACGCCAGCTACGGCAGTCTTGATGAAGCGCGCGTGCGCCTGGAAGTGCCGGGGCGCGACATGGGGCGCATGAACCTGGAAGCGTATTCGGGCGCCGACATCGTCGTCTACCGCGTGCCCGAACCGATGGAATTCCTGAAAAAGCAGCGCAATCTGCACCGCATCCAGGTGGAGGGAAATTACCAGGGCGAGGGCCTGGCCAACATCTTGAGCTTTCTGTGGGATAGCTGGTGGAAGCAGTCGCGCCTGGCCTGGCGCAAGCTGTTTTCCGGCGAGGCGCGCCTCGCGGTCACGAAGGAACAGCCGCAACTGGCGACGAATGACGCGATCCGCCGGCGCACTGTGTTCGCCAACCATCCCCAATACAAGCCGATCAAGGGCATGGAGCTGGTCGACAGCTTCCGCTATCCGATCTGGCAAGCCAAGGCCATCACACCGCCGAAAGGCGTCAAGCTCGATGGATCGAGCAGCGATTTCATCGTCGCCGGTGCCGGCAACGTGATGATCCCGCTGGGCAAACGCCAGCCTGGCTTGTACCTGATCGAAGCGATCATCGGCGAACACCGCGCCACCACCCTGGTGTTCGTGTCGGATACGGTGGCCGTCACCAAGGTATCGTCCGGCCAGATGCTGGTGTGGACGGCGCGGCGCGACAACAGCGCCGCCGTGGCCGGCGCCAGCGTGGCGTGGACCGACGGCACCGGCGTGCTGCAGTCGGCCACCACGGGCGCCGACGGTGTCGCATCGCTCGAGCGCGGCAGCCCCGAACACACGTATGTGCTGGGCCAGGACCGTGCCGGCGGCGTGTTCGTGTCCGAGAATTTTTACTATGACAGTGAAATCTATAACACCAAGATTTATGCGGTGACGGACCGGCCCCTGTACCGGCCCGGCGACGAGGTCAACGTCAAGTTTGTGGGCCGCGAATTCACGTCGGCGCGCAACTCGCAGGCGGCCGCCAGCGCACCGCTAAGCTTGACCGTGCTCAATCCGAATGGCACGCCGCTGCTGACGCAAACGCTGCAGCTGTCCGGCGACACGGGCGCCGACACGCGCTTCCGCCTGCCGACGGAAGCCACCGCCGGCGGCTATGAACTGCGCTTCAATTACAAGGATGGCGCATATGGCGCGGCCTTCCGCGTGGCCGAATACATCAAGCCGCACTTTGAAATCAACGTCCAGCCAGCGAAGCCGGAATTCAAGACGGGCGAGGCGGTCAAGGGCAGCATCGCGCTGCGCTACCCCGATGGCAAGCCGGTGAAAAACGCGAAGATGACCCTGTCGCTGCGCGGCCAGCAAAACACCATGGTCGAGGGCGAGTTGCGTTACAGCGGCCTGTTCCCGGTGGCCTTGAAAACCGAGGAAGTGACGAGCGACGGCAGCGGCAATGTGGACTTCACCTTGCCGCCCGCCGCCGACCCTTCGCGCTACATCCTGACTGTGCTGGCGACCGATGGCGCGGCCTACCGCGTCAAGGCGACGCGCGAGCTGATGATAGAACGCTCGAGCAGCAGCTACCAGTTGAAGGCCGCGCGCCAGTTTTCCGATCCGGGCCAGTCCGTGTATTTCGACTTGCTGGCCGACGGCCAGGGCGCGGCCAAGCCCGTGCGCTGGGAGATGGTGCAGCTGGAAAAACAAGGCAAGACCGAGGGCGCGTTCGATCCAAACGCCAAGGGCTGGGACGTGACATTCCCCGCATCGGGTTCGTATCAGCTGGCGCTGCGCGACGAACGGGGCAACCTGCTGGCCGCCGCCAGCCACTGGGTTGCCGGCGATGGCGTGCAAACGACGCCGGGCAGCATCGAGATCGTGCTCGACCGCGCCCGCTATCGTCCGGGCGACACCGCCGAGGCGCTGATCACTTTCTCGGACAAGGTCGACCAGGCGCTGTTGACGCTCGAACGCGACAAGGTGGAGCACCATGGCTTGATGGCCGGCGCCGCGGATTGGTACCAGGCGAAGCGCGTGGCGCCGCGGCAGTGGCGCGTGCGCATCCCCGTCAGGGAGGAGCATGGCCCGAACATGACGTTCTCGGTGGCGTATACGCGCAATGGCGACTTCGTCTTCGAGAATGCGGGCCTGCAAGTGATCGAGCCGCGTATCGCGCTGCAATTCAAGAGCGACAAGGAGGTCTACCAGCCCGGCGAGAAGGTGACCTTGGACGTCAAGGCCACCCTGGACGGCAAGCCGCTGAGCACCATGGTGGCGCTGGGCGTGGTCGATGAAATGATCTATGTGCTGCAGCCGGAAATCGCGCCGGATATCGGCGACTTCTTCTACCATCCGCGCCGCAACAACGTGCGCACCACGGCCAGCCTGTCTTTCATCAGCTACGACATGGCGCAGGGCCGCACCGCCGGCGCGCCCGCGCGCCACAATTACAACGAGCGCGGCGTCAAGGTGCTCGAACGTCCGCGCCGCGACAATATCGATACGGCGTACTGGGCGTCATCGCTCAAGACCGACGCGAATGGCAATGCGCGCGTGAGTTTCACCATGCCTGACGCGCTGACCCGCTGGAGGATTACGGGCCGCGCGATGGACGAGCAGGGGCGCGTGGGCCAGCGCACTGCCTATCTGCGGTCGGACAAGAACTTCTATGCCAAGTGGACGGCGCCCGATTGGATGCGCGCCGGCGACGCGCCGCGTGCCTCGGTGGCCGTGTTCAACCAGACTGGCAAGGAGCAGGCGCTCGACGTCGTTCTCTCCGGCGGTGCGCAGCCGAAGACGGAAAAACTGTCCGCCAAACCGGGCGTCAACTACGTCGAGTTTCCGCTCGCTGCTGGCGCTACCGGGCCGCTGCGCCTGGAGTTGAAACAGAACGGCAAGCTGGTCGACGCGCTGGACACGGCCATGCAAACCTTGCCCGCCGCCTGGAGCAGCCCGCGCACCCTGGTGCTGCCGCTCGATGGCGCCACGAGTGATATTCCACTCAAGCTGCCGGCGGACGCGCGCAATATCCGCGTCTCGTTCGCGCAAGGTGCAGCCAGCCAGTTCGCGCGCATCGCCGACGACCTGATCGACTATCCATATGGCTGCGTGGAGCAGACAGCGAGCCGTTTGATTCCGCTGGCGCTGGCCACGCAAAGCCTGGGGCCGGACGCCGGCGCAGCGGGTGAGCGTCTGCAAACGCTGCTGACGGCGCAGCGCCTGCGATTGGTGTCGATGGCCGGCCCCAACGCCGTCTTCGGCTGGTGGGGCAATGCCACGGCCGGCAATGCCTTGATGACGGCCTACGCCTATTACGCGGACTGGTACGCGGCGCGCGCGCTGCGCATCGAGCTGCCGCCCGAGCACTGGAACAAGCTGCTGGCCGTCTACAGCGAACATGGCTTGAAGGATGCGATGGGCGACCGCGCGCTGGTGCTGTGGATGGCGCGCGAAATGGGCTTGCCCACGCAGACATTGGCAGCCGGCCTGGTGGACGACAGCGCCATCGCCGTCCTGGGCGGCAAGCCGCGCCAGGCGGGCGACAGTAGCAGCCTGCTGCTGGGCGGAGCCCTTGACCGCGAAGCGCAAGCGATGTCGCTGGGCCTGGTGGCGCTGGTGGCCGGCCAGAATGGCATCGCCTTGCCGCATGGGCTGCAACTGCAAGTGGCCAGCGCCTGGCAAGTCTTGCGCGAATCGAAAGCGCCGGTGGCGCAAGCCTTGCTGATGCTGGCCGGCGAAGTACCGCCATCGCAGGCCGACGCGGTGCTGGCTGGCGTGCGCGCCGAGATGCCGACCCTGGACCGCGCGATGACGTTGATGTGGGTGCAAAAGAAGCTGGGTGGCGCATCGTTCGGCAAGGGGCCGGCCGTCACGCTGGACGGCGCCTGGCAAAAACGCGACAGCCGCAGCGGCCAGCCGGTCTGGCGCTGGAACGACGCCAAGGGCCAGCCCGACAAACTGCGTCTCGCTGCACCGGCGCCCGCAGGCACGGTGGCCGTGCTGCAGTACGACAGCCACGCCGTCGAAGTGCAAACCTTGCCGGTTGCCGTCGAGCGCCGCATCCTGCGCATGAAGGCGGGCAAGGGCGGCTACACGACGGAGCTGGTCAAGCCGGGCGAGGTGCTGAGCACGGACGCGCTGTACCTCGATGAAATCACCTTGAAGGCTGCACCGGGAGCGAAGCACCGCTTTGGTTTGTTGGAAGTGGCGCTGCCACCGGGCGCCATGGTCGAATCGACGACATGGGGCATGGTCATGGCAGGTGACAAGCCGGCCGCGCTGGAACGCGCGCGCCACACCGAACGCCGCGACGGCTATGCCGTGCCGATCGAGCCTTTGGCCGGCGACGTGACGGTGCGCCATTTGCTGCGCTTTGCGCAGAAGGGCAGTTATGTGCTGCCGCCTGCGCGCTTTTACCGCATGTATCAGCCGGAGCAGAAAGCGTTCGAGGGCGGCGGCAAGACCACGCGCGCACTGAAGGTCGAGTGATGCGTGTGGCAATTCCCGCATTGTTGGTGACGCTGCTACTGGCCGCGCCAGCCTGGGCGCAGCCATCGGCAAAATCGCTGGATGTGGCCTGGTGGCGCGATGGCAAGATCGAAGTGCGGCAGCTGCGTCAGGGCGGCGCCGCGCAGCCCCTCTCGCCGCCGTTTGACGGCGCGCGGCAAATACCGCTGGCCAGCCTGTGGAAGCTGTTCGTATATATATACGCGACGGATAACAAGGTGGCGATGCCGGATTACCGCTGCGGTGGCCGCGATCCGGAAGAAGTGTATTGCTGCGATGCGGGCCAGAGCATCGGTCACGATGCGGCGCTGGCGCAGTCCTGCGGCCCATTTTTCTCGCCCAGGCGCTTGATGATCGCGCCGGCGGCATGGCGCAACTACTGGACCGGCCGTCTGGGGAGCGCGCCGGCCGGCGACTTTGCCTGGCTGGCGGATCCCGCGCAGATGGCGCCGGCGCACACGGTGCGTCTGGATAGCCTGCTGCGCGCGCTGGACAGCATCCCGGCCGCCAGCCGCGTGGATGCCGAGGCTGCGCTGCTGCGCGTGGTGCTGGACGGACGCGGCGCCGGTACGGCGCGCTGGTTCGGCAGCCAGCTGCGCGTAAAGACGTATTCCTGGCACGAGCAGAAAAAGGGTCAGGCAGAAGAGCGTATCGGCGGCGCGGCCGGCTGGCTGGCCGACGGCACGCCGATCTGGTTTGGCGGCGCGGGCGGCAGCAGCAATGTCTTTGCACAGTGGGCGCCCAGGCTGGCCGCCAGCTTGCCGAAACTGGGCGCGGCCGACGATGGCGGCTGCGTGGTCGTCGATTACTTCAAACGCTATCCGATCCGCGCCGTGCGCGGCGAGCGTGGCGTGGCCGCAACTGGTCCGCTGAATGGCCGCTACCATGTGCAATTCGAGAATGGCCAGAACCTCGCCTTGCGCAGCACCGGTGAACTGATGCTGTTGCAGGAAAAGGGCGGCCGCCCGCAATTGCGCGGCCGCTTCGGCGTCAATGAATATGTGGCGCGCGTGCTCGACCGCGAAGCGAACGCCGGCGAGCCGGAAGCGGCCAAGGCGCTGGCGATCGCCGCGCGCACGTATCTGCAGCAGAACGCGGTGACGGTGGCGGGCTGCCAGCAGATCGCCGACAGCAGCGCGACCCAGCGCGTCAGTCCCAGCCCCGCCACGCCGGCGGCGCTGGCGATTGCGCGCTGGACCGACCAGCTGATCGTCGATGGCGTCACCGTGCGCTATCACAGTAACCAGCCGTCCGAGGGGACGATGGCGTGGAGCGAGGCGGTGCGCCAGGCCAGACAAGGCAAGCACTATGATGAATTGCTGGCGGCGGCGTATCCTGGTGGCGCGCTGAGTACCTTTGGCAATACCGGCGCGCGTTGCCGGCGCCTGGCGCAGAACGAGGACTGGCTGGCGCGGTCCGTGCCGCGCTGGCAGCGCGTGCTGCTGCGGGAGGCCGGCTACGAGGCGCCGTCGCAAGCGCCGCTGGTCTGCGCCTTGCAGAGCGGCGCGCCGTATTCGGAGCAGTCGCGCAACCGCATCTTCATGCGGCCGCTGGCCACGCGCGAGGATCGCATCACCTTGGCCCATGAATACCTGCATCTTGGTCTGCGCAACCATCCGCGCGGCCAGGACGAAGAATATGTCGAGCGGCTGGCCCGCCGGCTCGTCGACCTTAACCTGGAGGCCCTGTGAGTTTTTATATCCGCTGCTCGATTCCGCTAATGCTATTGCCAATCTGGGCGCAGGCCCAGGTCACCATCGACGCCCCCAGGAGCGGCTGGCGCAATTCGGCCGGCGCCAGCGAGCAATACACGCAAGCGGTCAACTACCCCGCCGCGTCGGTTAACCTGCAGCCGGGCCAGGCCGAGACGGCGCAGATACGGGGACGCATCGCAGGCGCCGTCAAGGGCAAGCCCGCTACTTTGGTGGTCAATGGCGTGGCGATGCCGATGGAAGTGGGAGAGGATGGCAGCTATGGCCGTCCGTATGGCTTTGGCAGCGGCTCGAACAGCGTGGAAGTGCGCTCGCCGGATGGCCGGAGCCGCGCGCGCGCCCAGTTTGTTGACAGCTACCAGGGCAAGACCCAGGCGCGCCTGCGCATCGTGCTGTCCTGGGACAGCGCCGGCACCGACCTCGATATGCACGTGGTCACGCCGGACGGCGGCCATGCCTGGTACGGCAATCGCGTCCTGAAAGATGGTGGCGCGCTGGATGTGGACGTGACCACCGGCTATGGCCCGGAGATTTTCTCCAGTTCGGCGCCTGTGAAGGGTAATTATCACGTCTATGTGAATTACTACGGCAGCGGCGAGAACACCGCCATGCTGACCGTCGCCCGCATATCGGTCATCACCAACGAAGGCACGCCACGTGAAAAGCTGCAGAGCTTCCAGGTGCCGATGCGGGCCGCCGGCGAATTGACCTTGGTGAAATCATTCGTCTTGCCATAAATGGCTCTTGCGGACACGCTGTTGCTTGGCTATAATTCGCCCCCTCGCTGAACGACGCATGCAAATGCAGCGTGAAGTGAGAAAAGTTTTTAAGCGCAATGCGCTGAAAAACGGGGTTGACGGACGTAGCAAATTGCTTCATACTCTTCCTTCTTCGCAGCTGACAAACACAACGCTTTGTCGATAGCGCGAAAGCAGTAACCGAATACAGTTCTTTAACAATTAACAGTCGATAAGT
>NZ_JAPWIB010000008.1:0-22085 GCF_030587305.1 Janthinobacterium sp. SUN206
GTGAAACAACTTTGCGCCGATGATAGTGCTGCAACCAGTGTGAAAGTAGGTTATCGTCAGGCTTGTTATTCGAAAAAACCCCTTCCGGTGATCCGGTTGGGGTTTTTTTACGTCTGGCGGTTTTGTCAGCAGATAGGCGTAAAAAAAGCAGCGCTAAGCGCTGCTTTTTTCATTTAATTAAGTTGGCAGACCCTATCCCAATCAAGGTCAAAGCGGGCCAGGTATTTTTTGAGCCGGTCTGCATCGTTGGGTTTGGCTTTCGCCGCGCGCGATACGGCATACAGGGTACGGCCGGCATCGGACATATTGTTCGATTGCCGGCAAATCTTAATCACTGCCTGCAACTGCAGCGCATCAAACAGGTCGAGCTGCGCGGCTACCTCGCTTCCCATGATATCGGCCAGGTCGATTTCCATGCCCCCGGCAGGCTTGTCATGATGCTGCCATAGCCGTTTCAGGCGTCTGATTTCCTCTTCGACCACGCCATCCGTGATGCGGCCCGCTTCCGACAGGGTGGCCAGGCGCGTGACAGCGGCGGATAAATCGCGGAAATTACCCTTCCATGCCGAGGTGGGTAGGGTGGCGAAACGCATGAAACGTTCGTGTGCCTCCTTGTTGAAGCGCACGCGTTCGCCCGTTTCCGCGCTGTATTGTGTCAGCAGGTATTCCAGGTTCGGTTCGATGTCTTCCGGTCGCTGCGCCAGGCCCGGCAATTCGTATGTCCACAGGTTGATGCGCGCATACAGGTCTTCGCGGAAGCGGCCGGCCATCACTTCTTTGCCCAGGTCCCGGTTGGTGCCGGCGATCAGCTGGAAGTCGCTTTGCACCTCGGTGTCCGCACCGACGGGGAAAAAGCGTTTTTCCTCGATCGCTTTCAATAGCATGGCCTGCTCGTCGAGCCCCAGTTCGCCGATTTCATCGAGAAACAACAAGCCCTTGTGCGCGCTGCGCAGCAAGCCGGGCCGATCCGAGCCTGCGCCTGTGAAGGAACCCTTGATATGGCCGAACAAGGTGGAGGCTGCGCCATCGCCATGCAGGGTGGCGCAATTGAGGTCGATGAATTTGCCATCGATCTGGTGGCGCGATTTTTTCAGTTCATACACGCGGCGCGCGAGGAAGGATTTGCCGGCACCGGTAGGTCCCATCAGCAGCATGGGAGCTTTCGATTTGATGGCGACGCGCTCGATTTCATCGATCATGCCATTGAATTTCGCATTGCGCGTGGCGATGCCGGACTTCAGGAAGGCCACGCCTTCGGCCTGCTCGCGCGTAAAACGCTGGGCAATCTGGTCGTAGCGCGACAGATCGAGGTCGATCAATGCGTAGCTGCCGGGATTGCCGGTGGCCTGGCGCTTCGGCGGCGACGTTTGCACGAGACGGCCGGGAAAATAGCGCGCTTCCGTCATCAGGAACATACATATCTGCACCACGTGGCTGCCGGTGGTGATGTGGATCCAATAGTCTTCCTTGTCCGGATCGAAGGGGTAGCTATTGGCAAAATCATAGAGCGCACCATACACATTCTCGAAGTCCCAGGCATCGCTGATGGGCAGTTCATGGGAGATCAGCCTGGTTTCAGGCGAGACGCTGGCAATATCCTGCGACACCTGGCGTACCAGGTTGTCGAACTGGCTGCCCGCGTACAGCAACTCGAAGCGGTCGATGATCTTGTCTTCGTGCTGGGTCAGGGCGATGCTGGGACGCCACTTTTCCCAGCGTGCCGCTCCCCTGCCATTGTCGAGCTGCGTACCGAGAAAACCGATGACGACGGTGCGTTTTGCTTGCATATCTGGGATAAAAATTTATCTGAAAAGATAATTGTATTCCAAATTGCAGTGACAGGGATATTTTCAGTGAACAGCTTGTATTTAAATATTATTTAATAAAATCAATGAGTTATGGGAATTTTTGAGGAAATATTGAAAGCTGGCACAGCGCTTGCAATAGAGGAGATACCAACGAGATAAACGTAGAGAGCAGAGAGGGACGAAAAATGGCCAACGCCCAGTTATTCCAGAGCGCGCAACAGACAGCAACCATGCCAGCGGCGCTGGCACGCAATGCCGAAGGCGCATCCGCTTACGCGCTGACGCCCCGGCATCAGCTGGCGCAGTACGCGGCCACCGGTTGCCTGAATGCGACGTTTTATGCCGGCGCCGAAGCGCAACTGGCGAAAGTACGCGAGCTGTGCCAGGCGGTCGAGCCGGCCTTCATTGCGCAGACGGCCGTGTACTGCCGCGAACGGGGCTACATGAAAGACATGCCGGCCTTGCTGGTGGCCATGCTGGCGGGGCAGGGCGCCGCGGAATGTGCGCCGGCCTTTCAGCGTGTGATTAACAACGGCAAGATGCTGCGTAACTTCGTGCAAATCATGCGCTCGGGGGCAGTGGGCCGCAAGTCGCTGGGATCGCGTCCGAAAAAGCTGGTGCAGGCATGGCTGAACGGCGCGTCGGAACAAGCATTGCTGGCCGCGGCCGTGGGCAATGCGCCATCGCTGGCCGACGTGGTCAAGATGGTGCATCCGAAACCGCAGGAAGCGTGGCGCGCGGCCTTCTTCGCCTGGCTGATCGGCAAGCCGTACGATGCCGCGGCCTTGCCGCCGGCGCTGGCCGCGTTCGAAGCTTACAAGCTTGATCCAGCGCAAACGATACCGGACGTGCCCTTCCAGATGCTGACGGCGCTGCCCTTGAGCGCACAGGATTGGGCGCAGATCGCCCGCCAGGGCAGCTGGCAGATGGTGCGCATGAATCTGAATACCTTTGGCCGCCACGGCGTGTATGCGATAGCCGGCATGCCGGAGCTGATCGCCGCCAAGCTGCGCGATCCCGAGGCGATTGGCCGGGCACGGGTGTTTCCGTACCAGCTGATGTCGGCTTGCATGGCGGCCGGCGAGCATGTGCCGGCCATCGTGCGCGAAGCGCTGGAACAGGCGCTCGAAATATCGCTGCTGAACGTGCCGCAGATCGCTGGCAAGGTGGTGGTGTGCCCCGATGTTTCCGGTTCGATGTCCTCGCCCGTCAGTGGTTTTCGCGTCAGCGCCACGTCCAGCGTGCGCTGCATCGATGTGGCGGCGCTGGTGGCGGCGGCCATGTTGCGCAAGAATCCGGATGCCATGGTGCTGCCGTTCGAGCACAGCGTGGTGCAGTGCGGACTCGGCGCGGATGATAGCGTGATGAGCAACGCGGCCAGGCTGGCGGCCATCGGTGGCGGCGGTACCAATTGCAGCGCGCCGCTGCTGCGCATGAACAGCAGGAAGGAGCTGGCCGACCTGGTGATCTATGTGTCCGATAACGAATCGTGGATCGACGCCAAACGCAGCGGCGCCACGGCGACGATGGGACAGTGGAATGTCTTCAAGCAGCGCAATCCGCAAGCAAAACTGGTGTGCATCGATATTTCGCCGCATGCCACCACGCAGGCGATGGAGCGCGAGGATATTCTGAATATCGGCGGTTTTTCCGACGACGTCTTCAAGATCATCGCCGCCTTTGCCGCCGGCCGGCTGGACCCCGCCCACTGGGTGGGAGAAATCGCCGCCATCGATATCGCGGCACCAGCTTGTTGAAGCAAAGCGCATGAATGCGGACAGGACTACATAAAAGACGTCCTGTCCACGCTTGTCATGCGCCGTAGTACCCCGAATGCCGACAGGATTACATCGATCAGCCGCGTCAAACCGGCCTGGCAGGCGCAGTGCGTCTGCCAGAAATCCTGTCCCCCCTTGTCGGGTTGTCGTACTGATGAATGCCGGTGGAACTACATCCTGGGCCGATACGTCGGCAACTGTTTCACCAACCCTGGTCATCACCCCCTATACAATAGAAGAAGAGAATAGCGATGAAAAACGAAGAATACGAAGTCCTGCATACCGAAGGCAGCCGTCCAGTGAAAATGTGGACGCGTGGCGTGCCTGTCGAAGAAGCGGCTAAAAAACAATTGCGCAACACGGCGACCCTGCCGTTCATTTACAAGCATATCGCCGTCATGCCCGACGTCCACCTGGGTAAGGGCTCGACCATCGGCAGCGTGATTCCCACCCTGGGCGCCGTGATTCCGGCGGCCGTGGGCGTGGATATCGGTTGCGGCATGATGGCGGCGAAAACCACGCTGACGGCGAACGATCTGCCCGATAACCTGGGACCGCTGCGCAGCGCCATCGAACGCGCCATTCCGCACGGGATGTCGCCGAAGACGCGCGGCCACCGCGGCCGCGATGAAGGTTCCTGGCATACGCCGCCATCGGTGGTCGATGCGGCGTGGCTGCAATTGAAGGATGAATTCGATGCGATTTGCCTGAAAACGCCAAAGCTGAAAAATACGAACAATTACCGCCACCTGGGAACCTTGGGTAGCGGCAACCATTTCGTCGAAGTGTGCCTCGACGAGCAGGGTTCCGTATGGTTCATGCTGCATTCCGGTTCGCGCGGCGTGGGCAATGCCATCGGCACCCATTTCATCGAACTGGCCAAGCAGGATATGCGCACCCACTTCATCAACCTGCCCGACCAGGATTTGGCTTACCTGGCCGAGGGAACGCAGCATTACGACGATTACGTGGAAGCGGTGGGCTGGGCCCAGCGTTTCGCCCGCAACAACCGCGAAGTGATGATGCAGAACTTGATCGCCGCCGTGCGCACGGTCATCCATAAACCGTTCCAGACGCACGTGGAGGCCGTCAACTGCCACCATAACTATGTGCAGAAGGAGCAGCACTTCGGTAAGGATGTATTGATCACGCGCAAAGGCGCCGTGTCGGCCCGCGCGGGTGAACTGGGGATCATTCCCGGCTCCATGGGTGCGAAGAGTTTTATCGTGCGCGGCAAGGGCAATGCCGAGAGTTTCCATAGCTGCAGCCACGGCGCGGGACGCACGATGAGCCGCACGGAAGCGAAGCGGCGTTTCAACCTGGATGACCAGATCCGCGCCACGCAAGGCGTGGAATGCCGCAAGGATGAAAACGTGATCGATGAAATCCCGATGGCTTACAAGGATATCGATGCGGTGATGCTGGCGCAGCGCGAGCTGGTCGATGTCGTGCATATCTTGAAGCAGGTCGTCTGCGTCAAAGGATAAGAGAGAGAAAATAGAGATGATAGAAATAGATGGAGCGCAAGGCGAAGGCGGCGGACAGATTTTACGTTCGGCGCTGAGCCTGTCGATGATCACGGGGCAACCGTTTCGGCTGAGTAACATTCGCGCGGGACGGGAAAAGCCCGGCTTGCTGCGCCAGCATCTGCTGGCCGTGCAGGCGGCAACCGCCATTTGCGGGGCGCGCACGACGCCGGTGGCGCTGCGCGCGTCGAGCCTGGAATTCGTTCCCGGCCCCCTGCGCGGCGGCGATTACCGCTTTGCCATCGGCAGCGCCGGCAGCTGCACCCTGGTGCTGCAAACCTTGCTGCCGGCCCTGCTGCATGCGGATGGGCCATCCACCGTGCGCATCACTGGCGGCACGCACAATGCCATGGCGCCGCCCGTGCATTTTTTGCAGCGCGCGTATGGCCGCATCCTGCAGCAGATGGGCGCCGAGGTGGAGATCGCGCTGCAACGCTACGGCTTTCATCCTGCGGGCGGCGGCGAGGTGACGGCCACCGTGCAACCGTGCCGGCGCTTGCAGCCGATTCAACTGCTGCAGCGCGGTGAACGGAAGGCGGGGTATGCGGAAAGCGTGGTGGCGGGCGTGCATGTGCAGGTGGCGCAGCGCGAGCTCGAGCGTGTCGCCAGCGGCATGGGCTGGAGCGGCAAGCAGCTGCGCCTCGTCGGCTTGCCGGCGGAGCAGGGACCGGGCAACGTCCTGCTGCTGACCCTGGAGCATGAGCATGTCACGGAAGTATTTACTTCGTTCGGCGAAAAGTCCTTGCTGGCCGAGTCCGTGGCCAAGCGCCTGTTGAACGAGGTGCGCGCCTATCTCAAGACGGACGCGGCCGTCGGCGAGCACCTGGCCGACCAGCTCTTGCTGCCCATGGCGCTGGCGGGCGGCGGTACCTTCAGCTGCAACAAGGTATCGCAGCACGCGCTGACGAATGCGGAGGTGATTGCCCGATTTTTGCCCGTGCGTATCACTTTCGAGCAGCAGGCGCGCGGCAGCATCTGCACGGTGGCCGCCGCCTGAGGCGCGCGGTGACACAACTACGTGTTGCAGCTGTTCCAAATTGATACATGGGCGGCCGGATGTGGGGCATATGTGCATGGCATGGCATTTGCTCTTCTTTGGTATTGACTAAAAAACCAAGGAGACCAGCATGACCTATTCCATTCGTACCCTGCTCGGCGTGGCGGCGGCCGGCGCCGTTGCCCTCACTTCCCTGCTGACCTTGCCGCATGCCTATGCGCACGGCAATGTCACGCCGCAAGGCGTCGACACCACGGGCTTGCCCAAGGTGGGCGACAAGTGGCTCGAGCAAAACCCGTATCGGGGCAACAAGCTGGCCTTGACGGTGGGCACATCGGCCTACAACCAGAATTGCGCGCGTTGCCACGGCATCGAAGCCATCTCCGGCGGCATCGCGCCCGACTTGCGCCAGCTGGACCGTGATTGCTTCGGTATCAAGAATGAGACAAAGAAACAGGCGTGCTACAAGGAAACGGACAATTACTACCTGACCACCATCCGCCACGGTAAAGTGCGCAATGGCGCCGTGTACATGCCGCCGTTCGAAGGCGTGTTCAACCAGGAAGCCATGTGGGCCATCAAGACCTATCTGGAAACGCGCCGCGAGTCGAATTAAGTCGAACTGATCACGAAGGAGTCCCATGCGTTCAATTCAATTCCGGGGCGCGCGCGCGATGATTTCGCTCGCTTGCCTGGCGCTGTGTGCCGCCGCGCCGGCGCGCGCCGACTGGCAAAAGGTGCAGCAGTCGGGCAGCCTGAAAGTGGCTGTGTACAACGAATTCGCGCCGTTTTCCGACAAGGGCACGGGCATCGATATCGATATTGCCGAAGCGCTGGCGAAAAAGCTGGGGCTGAAACTGAGCTTGCTGCCATTTCCCGCCGGCGAAAACCTCAACGACGATTTGCGCAATATGGTGTGGAAGGGACATTACCTCGGTTATGGCCCCGCCGATGTGATGTTGCATGTGCCGGTCGACAAGAGGTTGATGGCGGACAACGACAAGGTCGAGATCTTCGCGCCATACTATGTGGAAACCGTGCGCCTGGCGCGCAGTGCGCAAGCCGTGCCGCAATTCGATGGCGTCGCCTCGCTGGCCGGCAAGCGCATCGGCGTGGAAAAGGTGTCGATCGCGGCCATGCTGATGCTGGGCGAAGACAATGGCAAGTACCGCGACGACGTGCGTATCTTCGATACGGCAGCCGAAGCCTTGCAGCAATTGCAGACGGGCAAGCTCGATGCCGTGCTGGCCAACCGTTCGGAAATCGAATCGGTACTGAAAAGCGATCCCGCTTTCCCCATGAGCGAAGTGGCGTTCGCCCGCCTGCCGCGTGCGGGCTGGGCGGTGGGCCTGGCCGTCAGCCGCCAGCAGCTCGACGTGGGCAAGTTGCTGCAGGCAGCCATGAACGAAATGGCGGCCAGCGGCGAATTGAAAGCCATCTTCGAGAAATATGGGGTGAAGGAAGCACGGCCGTAGCAGGCCATGTTGCATGACAATAAAGCCCGCGCATCGGAAGAGGCGCGGGCTTTTTAGTTTTAGAAACTATATTGGGCGCTAACGCCCAGCAACCAATTACGTCCCGGCGCCGCTTCATAGTAGCGCTTGTTGCTATCGCCAACGATGACGGAACCCACGTAGGTCTTGTCGAACAGGTTGTTCAGGCGGGCAAACTCCTTGAAGCGCCAATTGCCCACGTTTTGCCTGGCGTTGAACCGCGCATTGAATACCGTGTAGCCGGGCGCCGGTTTTTCGATGTTGCTGTCTTCCGCGTAGACCTGGTTGCTGGCCACGCTTTCCAGCGCTGCGCCAAAACGGTCGAGCGTGTCTTTCCAGGCCAGTTCAGCGAATAGGTTAGCGCTGGGTACGCCCGGCAAGCGGCTGCCTTCGCGCACGCCGCCAAATGCCTGGTCATACACGGCATGCAGGCTGGTGAGCGCCACTTTGGTCGTGAAGCCATATGGCAGGTTCGAATCCAGCGACACTTCCATGCCCTGGCGCAAGGTTTTACCCCCATTGCGATAGCTGGTGCGCCCGCCGCTGGACTTGTCGACCACCAGTTCGTCATTGGTCTTGATCTGGAACAAGGCCGCATTCACGTGCGTGTTGTTGGCGATCCTGGCCTTGACACCGGCTTCCAGGTTGGTGCTGGTGGCGGGCTTCAAGTTGAAATTGAAGCCGCCGCCTGTGCCCGAGTAAAACAGTTCATTCAGGGTGGGCGCTTCGAAACCGCGCGCGGCGCTGGCGTAGACGTTGACGTTCGGCGTCAGTTTATACAGCAGGCCCAGCACGGGCGTCGTGTGGCTGAATTCCAGGCTGCCGCTATCGTTGCCGTTGCTGAGGAAATGGTCGTCGACAGCCACTTTCATCTTGCTGTAGCGCACACCTGCGCTGAGCAGCCACGGGCCGCCTTGCCATTCCGCCTGGATATACGGATCGAGGCTGGAGACGACATTCTGCTCGTCGCGGCGCAGCTTGCCTTTTACGCCAAAGCTATTGCCAATGAAATTTTCATAGCCGGTACGGTCGTCGCTGGAGCGGCCATAGTCGATGCCGATAGTCGTGCTCAGCTTGCCTCCGGCCAGCTGGTTCACGTGCAGCCAGTTGGTGTCGATGCCATAGAATTGGCGCTGGAAATCGACCACGCCGCCCGAATGGCTAGGCGGCGCCTGGAATCCCTTGGTAAACGCCTGGTACTGGATCACGTCGCGGTTGCCGCCATACACCATCAAGTGCAGGCGGTCATCGCCGAACGACTGTTCATAAGTGGCGCCGATCTGCTGATGATCGATGCTCTTGCGCGTGTTGTAGCGCTCGGCCAGGGTGCGTTTCGGGTTTTGCGTGTCCGTCGTGTCGATTTCGCCGGCGCGCGGGTCGCGGGCAAACGTGGTCCAGGTGACGCCCAGCGGATCTTGCGTATTGCCTTGATGCAGGCTGTTGGCGACGATGGTCAGCTTGCTGTCCGCGGTGGGCTTGACGGTGATCTTGCCGAACGCCTGTTCGCGCGTGGCGGCGCTGTGGTCGCGGAAACCGTCCGTGCGGAAGCGCGAGCCGTCGAGCACGTAGCCGATGCCGCCTGCCTGACCCTGCGCCGTCAAGTCCACCTTGCTGGTGCCGTAGCTGCCGCCCGTCACATTCAGCTCGACGGAAGGGGGATTTTGTCCATCCTTGGAAAACAGCTGGATCACGCCGCCCGAATGGTTGCCGTAGATGGCAGAAAACGGTCCGCGCAGCACTTCGATGCGCTCGGCCGTATCGAGGTTGAAGGTGGCGGCCTGGCCCTGGCCGTCGGGCATGCTGGCGGGAATGCCATCGCTGATCAGCTTGACGCCGCGCACGCCGAAGGCCGAGCGGGCGCCGAAGCCGCGCGACGAGATTTGCAAGTCTTGCGCGTAGTTCTGGCGGTTTTGCACGACCAGGCCCGGCACGGCGGCCAGTGCTTCCGACGCGTTGACGCGGATTTGGCCATCCTGGATGCGGGCGCTGTCGACCACGTCGATCGAGGCCGGCACTTCCTGGCTGGGGTGGGCGATGCGGCTGCCGCTGACGACCACCGTATCCATGAATTGCCCATTGGCCGGGTCAGCTGCCTCGGCGGCAAAGACGTGAGGGGCGAGGGTGGCGCTGCCGGCGACAAACAGGCTGGCGATGGTGTTCAGGCGGAAACGATGCTGCATGCGGATTCTCCAATGTGAATAAAAGCCTGCTTGATCGCGTGCGCGGTACAGGTCTGCGTAGGTGTATCAAGCAATATGCCTGCCATGTCTCCATTGGTGGGCTGAAATTATACGCGTGTCAGTGGCACGGCGTTTGCATACGGTAATTGTCAGAGGCGCCGATGCGGCGCGCTTTTCCCTCGTTTTGCCATTGAAAAGGTGATTATGCCCAACTTCTTCTCGCGCTTGCGCCAGGTGTGCTGGCTGCTGCCGGCGCTCGTCAGCACCGCGGTCCATGCCGCTCCCTTTGCCTATGTTCCCAATGAAAAGTCGGGCACCTTGAGTGTGATCGACACGGCGACCGACCAGGTGGTGCGCCAGATCGCCGCAGGCAAGCGTCCGCGCGGCATCGCTGCCGATCCCACAGGGCGGCAATTGTTTGTCACGGATGCCGCCAGCAGCGCCTTGCTGCTGATCGATAACGCTGGCGGTGCGCCCGTGCGCACGGTGGCGCTGGGCAAGTCGCCCGAAGGCGTCAGCGCCTCGCAAGACGGTAGTCACGTGGCTGTGGCCGTCGAGGAAAACAATAGCGTGGCCTTGCTCGATGGCCAGACAGGTACCTTGCTCGCCGATATCAAGGTGCAGGGACGCAATCCGGAACACGCCGTCTTCAGCCCGGATGGGCGCTGGCTGCTGGTCAGCGCGGAAGAGGCGGAGCAAGTCGATGTCATTGATGTGGCGCAACGCCGGCAGGTCGCTTCCATCGCCGTGGGGCTGCGTCCGCGCGGCATCGGTTTCAGCCCGGACTCGGGCCGCGCCTACGTGGCGTGCGAACTGGTCAATGCCGTCTACGTGATCGACATGGCCGCGCGCAAGGCGATTGCCACCATTCCAGCGGGCAAGAATGCGAATGGCATCGCCGTCCATCCCGGCGGCAAGCAAGTGTATGTCTCGAACGGTATCGACGGAACGGTGATGGTGATCGACACGGCCAGCAATCAGGTCACGGCCACGATTGGCGTCGGCAAGCGCCCGTGGAACATGGCCATCACGCCGGACGGCGCCAAGCTGTACGTGGCCAATGGCCGCTCGAACAGCGTGTCCGTCATCGACACGGCCAGCGCGCGCAAGGTGGCCGATATTGCCGTGGGTGAATTGCCATGGGGCGTGGTGATTCGTTGATTCCTTCATGGCACAGGCGCAGGTGTTCCAGTCTGGTACACCTGTTCCATTGTGCAGCGGCGGCGTGGCGGCAAAGCAGGGCTGGCCCGGATTGGAACAGGATGCTGCCACCTTGTTCAAAACGCAAACAGAGCCACGCCCCCACCCAAGTCCGGGGCATGCGCTGAAAAGCGGGCCGGGATTGACGCCACGCCCTTGTAACGGGGGCAAAACCGGCTAAGTTTGTAGTGGGATGGCGAGCTGGCACGGCATTTGCGGAAGACTCCGTGTACTCACCCCATCTGTACCAGGACGTTTGATTTTAATTAAGTATTTCCATTCTAATTAACCCGATAGAGGACGACATGAATCTCGCAGACATCAGCAAACTGGGCGTAGCCAATCCCTTCAAACAACGCTATGACAATTACATCGGCGGCAAATTCGTTGCACCAGTAAAAGGTGAATACTTTCCTAACATCACGCCGATCACGGGCTTGCCGTTTTGCGAAATCGCCCGTTCCACGACGGAAGACGTCGAGCTGGCGCTGGACGCCGCGCACGCCGCCAAGGAGGCATGGGGCAAGACTTCGCCTGCCGAGCGCGCCAATATCCTGAACCGCATCGCCGACCGCATCGAACAGAACCTGAGCCTGATCGCCACGGCGGAAACCATCGACAACGGCAAGCCGATCCGCGAAACGATGAATGCCGACATTCCGCTGGCCATCGACCATTTCCGTTACTTCGCCGGTTGCATCCGCGCCCAGGAAGGTTCCGTCGCACAAATCGATGCGGAAACCTATGCCTATCACTACCATGAGCCGCTGGGCGTCGTGGGCCAGATCATCCCGTGGAATTTCCCTATCCTGATGGCCGTGTGGAAACTGGCGCCGGCCTTGGCCGCCGGCAATTGCGTCGTCTTGAAACCGGCCGAGCAGACTCCGGCTTCCATCATGGTGTTGATCGAGCTGATCGGCGACCTGCTGCCGCCTGGCGTGCTGAACATCATCAATGGTTTCGGCCTGGAAGCGGGCAAGCCGCTGGCGTCGAGCAAGCGCATCGCCAAGATCGCCTTTACGGGTGAAACGGGCACGGGCCGTTTGATCATGGGCTATGCGGCGCAAAACCTGATTCCCGTCACCCTGGAGCTGGGCGGCAAGTCGCCGAACATCTTCTTTGAAGACGTGATGGATGCCGATGATGAATATTTCGACAAGTGCCTGGAAGGTTTTGCGATGTTTGCGCTGAATCAAGGTGAAGTGTGCACCTGCCCATCGCGCGTGCTGATCCAGGAATCGATCTACGAGAAATTCATCGAACGGGCCTTGAAACGCGTGGCTGCCATCAAGCAGGGCAATCCGCTCGACTCTGCCACCATGATCGGCGCCCAGGCGTCGCAGGAGCAGCTGGAAAAAATCCTGTCCTACCTCGATATCGGCCGCCAGGAAGGCGCGGAAGTGCTGGCCGGCGGCGAGCGCAATACGCAGGCGGGCGACCTGGAAGGCGGCTATTACGTGCGTCCGACCGTGTTCAAGGGCAATAACAAGATGCGCATCTTCCAGGAAGAGATCTTCGGACCCGTCGTGTCCGTGACCACCTTCAAGGATGAGGCCGACGCATTGGCGATTGCCAACGATACCTTGTACGGCCTGGGCGCCGGCCTGTGGACGCGCGACGGTTCGCGCGCCTTCCGCATGGGCCGCGCCATCCAGGCGGGTCGCGTGTGGACCAATTGCTACCACCTGTATCCAGCCCACGCCGCGTTCGGCGGCTACAAGCAATCGGGTATCGGCCGCGAAAACCACAAGATGATGCTCGACCACTATCAGCAAACGAAGAACTTGCTGGTGAGCTATAGCCCGAAAGCGCTGGGCTTCTTCTAAACCGGCAACAGGCGCCGCGCCTGCAGTCCAGGCGCGGCGCGCAGAAAGGGATGCCATGAGTGCAGCAATTGCCCGGGTGGTCGCCACCGATGCGGCGCTGGAAATGATGGACAAGTTGCGCCAGCGTCACGGCCCGCTGATGTTTTTCCAGTCGGGCGGCTGCTGCGACGGCAGTGCGCCCATGTGCTACGCGCTGGGCGAGTTCGATGTCAGCGACACCGACATTTATCTCGGCAATTTGAATGGCACACCGTTCTACATGGGACTCGAGCAATTCGAGTACTGGGAGCATACCCAGTTGATTATCGATGTGGTCGATGGCAATGGCGGCATGTTTTCACTCGACAACGGCACGGGCAAGCGCTTTTTGACGCGCTCGCGCCTGTTCACCGATGAAGAGTGCGCGCTGTTGCATGCCCAGCCGCATGAGCACCGCAAGACTTGATACACACATACTAATAAAACAGAGGGAGATGATTGTGCAGAAAAAAATCATGGGGATACTCATCGGTTTGGGTTTGGCATCGCTGGCCCAGGCGGCCGACGTGGGCAATGTCACCAATGCCATGCTCGACAGCACGGCGAAGAATCCGGCCAGCGTCCTGTCGTTTGGCATGGGTACGCAAGGCCAGCGCTATTCGCCGTTGACGCAGATCAATGACAAGACCGTGGCCAAGCTGGTGCCAGCGTGGTCGTTCTCGTTCGGCGGCGAAAAACAGCGGGGCCAGGAATCGCAGCCGTTGATTCACAACGGCAAGATGTTCGTCACGGCATCGTATTCGCGCATCTTTGCCGTCGACTTGAAAACGGGCGCCAAGCTGTGGAAATATGAGCATCGCTTGCCGGACGGCATCATGCCGTGCTGCGACGTGGTCAACCGCGGCGCAGCCCTGTATGGCAATCTGGTGATTTTCGGCACCCTGGACGCCTACCTGGTGGCGCTGGACCAGAATACGGGCAAGATCGTCTGGAAAGAAAAAGTGGACGATTACGCGGCCGGCTACTCGATGACGGCTGCGCCGCTGATCGCCGAAGGCTTACTGCTGACGGGCGTGTCGGGCGGGGAATTTGGCATCGTGGGTCGGGTCGAAGCGCGCAATCCGATGACGGGCGACCTCGTGTGGAGCCGTCCGACGGTGGAAGGTCATATGGGTCACCGCTATGACAAGGATGGCAAGGCCATCGACAACGGCGTGTCCGGCACGGCGAACAAGACGTGGCCGGGCGACCTGTGGAAAACGGGCGGCGCCTCGACCTGGATGGGCGGCACCTACGATCCGCAAACCAAGCTCGCCTACTTTGGCACGGGCAACCCGGCGCCGTGGAACAGCCACTTGCGTCCCGGCGACAACCTGTACTCGTCATCCACCGTGGCGCTGGACGTCAAAACGGGCCAGATCAAGTGGGCGTATCAGAACACGCCGAACGATGCCTGGGATTTCGATGGCGCCAACGAGTTCGTCACCTTTGACATGGATGGCAAGCGCTATGGCGGCAAGGCCGACCGTAACGGCTTCTTCTATGTGATCGACGCCAACACGGGCAAGCTGCAGAACGCCTTTCCATTCGTGAAGAAAATCACCTGGGCCAGCAGTATCGACCTGAAGACGGGACGGCCGAATTTCATTGCCGCCGGCCGCCCTGGCGACCCCACCAAGGGAGAGGAAGGCAAGAAGGGCACGACCGTGTTTGCCGCGCCCGCTTTTCTCGGCGCCAAAAACCAGATGCCGATGGCGTACTCGCCGCAAACCAAGCTGTTCTACGTTCCCGCGAACGAATGGGGCATGGATATCTGGAACGAGCCGATCAGCTACAAGAAGGGCGGCGCTTTCCTCGGCGCGGGGTTCACCATCAAGCCATTGTTTGACGACTACATCGGCGCCATGCGCGCCGTCGATCCGAAGACGGGCAAGATCGTCTGGGAAATCAAGAACAACGCGCCGCTGTGGGGTGGCGTGATGAGTACGGCCGGCAACCTGGTGTTCTACGGCACGCCGGAAGGCTTCCTGAAAGCCGTCGACGCGAAGACGGGCAAGGAATTGTGGAAATTCCAGACGGGCTCTGGCGTCGTGGCGCCGCCCGTCACCTGGCAGGATGGCGACACGCAATATGTTGCCGTCGTGTCCGGCTGGGGTGGCGCCGTGCCGCTGTGGGGCGGCGAGGTGGCGAAGAAGGTCAACTTCCTGGAACAGGGCGGTTCCGTGTGGGTCTTCAAGCTGGCATCGAAGTAACGGGGTGAAGCATCCGGGCCACTCGGATGGGTGTCTCCCTGTCCGCCGGGTGTTTTCTTTTTGCTGACGGCCCAGGCCGTCAGTTTTTTGTTTACCTGGATGCCCGATATGCCTGCTTGCGGTCAATAAATGAACACCGACAGTGGCGATTGATCCGCTGCTGCACAAGTCAAATACGTATTTTCTCTTTCTCCCTCTGGGTCGCGCTGGGCACGCTTATTGCCAAAGCTTGAGGTACATCAATCACTGGTGTGCACACTAAAAACAGAGAAGAAAGAGGAGAAGCAATGAATACATTGATCAAGCTGGGGAGCCTCGGTGTCATGACAATCGCAGCGGTGGGACAGGCGCAAGCCGTCGATATCAAGGCTGGCGACTGGACCGTGTCGGTGGGCGGCATCGTCAACGCCTACTACACGCAAGTGTCGTGTTCGGGCGATACGGTGGGCGGGCTGGCGCTGGGCGGCCAGGCGCTCGGTTGCGGTGGAGAGAAGGACCGCACGACCATCGGCAATGGCTTGCTGCCGAATGGTTTGATCACCTCGGCAAGTTCGCGGCTGGGCGAGTACGACGTGAAAGCCTTGATCGGCATCTACAACTCGACGGCCACGGACAGCGCCATCAGCCAGAACAGCGTGGTCGATGTGCGCCAGGCATTCTTTACGTTTGGCAATGAACACATGGGCACTTTCAAGCTGGGCCGCGACTATGGCATCTTCGGCGCGAATGCGATTTTGTCCGACATGACCTTGCTGGGTTCAGGCGCACCCGTGCAGGCGACGCAGCGGGGCCGGGTGACCCTGGGCCATATCGGCGCCGGCTACACCTATCTGGGCAACTATGGCCAGATCATGTACAGCTCGCCGAAGTCGGGCGGCTTTGGCGCCGACGTGGCGCTGGTCAGCCCCGTCTCCGATACGCCCATCGTGGCAGGCTCGACCTATTCTTCAAAGTCGAGTCCGCAAGTGCAGGCACAGCTGACGTATGCGCAGGAAGGCTTGAAAGCCTGGCTGGGCGTGAAGTCGCAAAAATTCACGTCGAAAACGCCGGGCGTCGATGACTTGACCATGCGCGGCGTGGAAGTGGGCGGCTCGTACCAGATGGGCCCGGCTGGCGTGCTGCTCAACTTCCAGGGTGGCAAGGGGCTGGGCATCCTGTCCGATGCGGACCAGGGCGATACCAAGTCGAAGAACTGGTTGCTGCAAGGCACGTACAAGACGACGGACAAGCTGAAACTGGGCTTGTCCTACGGCATCAGCAAGAACGACGACAACACGGCCGGCACGGGCGGCTTGAAGTCGAACGCCAACCTGACCCTGGGCGCGTATTACTCGCTCAACAGTGCGATCACCCTGGTGGGTGAGCTGGGCCAGACGCGCTCGAAAGGATTTACGGGCGGCGAAGCGAAGATGAATGGCGTGTCCCTGGGCGGCATTATTTTCTTCTGATACATGAACGCGGCGCCTTGCGACAAGGCGCCGCACGGAGCGTGGTGCATGCGGATAATGCGGTTGTTCATAGCATGCTGGCTATTCCTGTTTATCCTGGGACAGGCGTGGGCGGGCGTGCTCGCCAAGGCCGAGCTGGCGCGGCGTTTTCCTGCTCCCATCGTCGTGGGCGACAAGGAGACCGACTTGCCCGTCTGGCCATTGTTCCGGCAAAACGCCACGGCCACGGAGCTGGTCGGCTACGTATTTGAATCCGTGGACCTGGCGCCGATCCCCGGCTTTTCCGGCGTTCCCGTCAACTTATTGATCGCTATCAATCCCCAAGGGAGTTTTCTGGACGTGGCCGTGCTGTCGCAGCACGAACCCGTGTTTCTCGATGGCTTGGGCGAAGCGCCGCTGTTTCAGTTCGTCAAACAGTACCAGGGCTTGTCGCTGAAACAGAATATCGCCATCGGTGCCCGGACGAAACGCGCCACGGATGCCAGCCATGCCGATATCGACGGTGTGTCGAAGGCCACGGCCTCCGTGCGCATCATCAACCAGAGCGTGCTGGCCTCGGCCTTGAAAGTGTCGCGTAAAAAACTGGGCTTTGCGCAAGGCCGTGACCCGGACCAGATCGCGCGCATCCGCATGGACGTGTTCGAAAAGCTTGATGTCGCGCAAATGTTAAAGCAGGGCTTGATCCAGCATCTGCGCTTGAGCAACAAGGAGATTGAAAGCCTGTTTGCCGGCAGCCCCGGCGCGGGACTCGATGGGGAAGCCACGCGCGCGCCGGATGAAGTGTTTATCGACCTGTACCTGGCGTATGTGTCCGTGCCCAGCGTGGGGCGCAATCTGTTGACGGAACGCAGCTGGAACAAATTGTGCAACCGGCTGGACGAAGGCGACCACGCCATCCTCGTCATGTCGCGCGGGCGCTACAGCGTGCTGGGCGATGATTTCGTGCGCGGCACGGTGCCGGACCGGCTATTGCTGAAACAGGATGGCTTGCCCATCGACATGCGCGACCTGGACCTGGAATTGCAATTGGCGGATACGACGCTGTTGCCGACGGAAAATGTCGCCGTCTTGCGCGTCATCAGCCAGGCGGGGCTCGATGCGGCCAGTCCGCTGGCTTTTACCATGCCGATCACGCGCAACAAGGGCATCGTGTATCCGGAACGCATTGCCCGCAATGTGGATGTCAATTACCGCCTGCCGGCCGATTTTTACACGGCGCCGCAAGGCGACGATGCCACGTGGCGCGGCACGTGGAAAGGGCGCAAGACGGAGTTGCTGCTGTTGCTCGCCGGGCTGGCGCTGCTGGCCGGCGCATTGACATGGCAGAAACGCCTCGTGCGCGATGGCCGCCAGTTTTCCTGGTTCCGCCGCCTGTTCCTGTTGTTTACGGTGGGCTTCATCGGCTATTACGCGCAGGGGCAGTTATCGATCGTCAATATCACGGGTGTCATCCAGGCCCTGCTGGCCGGGCGCAGCCTGGGCTTTTTCCTGTTTGATCCGATGACGGTGATCCTGTGGGCGTTCGTGCTGCTCAGCCTGCTGATCTGGGGGCGCGGCACGTTTTGTGGCTGGCTGTGTCCGTTTGGCGCCCTGCAGGAATTCACCGGCAAGCTGGGCCAGTGGCTGCACTTGCCGCAATGGAAAATCAAGCCGCGCCTGGATGGGCGCTTGAAATGGATCAAGTATGGCTTGCTGGCGGCCATTCTGGGCAGCAGTGTGTTTTCCAGCCAGATCACGGACAAGCTGGTGGAACTGGAACCGTTCAAGACGGCGATTACCCTGAACTTCGTGCGGGCCTGGCCGTTTGTCGCGTATGCCGTGGGCTTGCTGCTGCTCAGTAGTGTTTCCTACAAATTCTTTTGCCGCTACCTGTGTCCGTTTGGCGCGGCGCTGGCGCTGCTGGGACGTTTTCGCCTGTTCAACTGGATTCCCCGTCGCAAGGAGTGCGGCACGCCTTGCCAGACTTGCCGTCACCGTTGCGAGCATCACGCCATCGCGCCTGGCGGGAAAGTCGATTATGGCGAGTGTTTCCAGTGCATGGATTGCGTGGTGATTTACGCCAGCGATGAAAAATGCGCGCCCTTGATGCTGGAAATCAAGCGTGCCCGCACCATTCCCATCGTCCGGGCCACGCCAGAGGAGAGCAGCAATGCTGCGTAGAACGTTTATTTCCGCCGCCATCGGCAGCGTGGCCGGCATGGCGGGCTTGTCATTGCCGGGCAGCATGGCGCGGGGCACGGCCACGGCGTCCGGCGTGCGCCCTTATCGCGGTGCCGCGCTGGCGTTTGGCACGACCATCGCCGTCACCGTGTTGCACCACGATCAGCGCCAGGCCGAACTGGCCATCGAGGACGCCTTGCATGCAGCGAGGAATATCGACCGCCTGATGAGTATTTACAGCCCGGCCAGCCAAGTCTTCCAGCTGAACCGTGACGGCCGCCTGACCCGGCCGGATGCGCACCTGCTGGCCGTGCTGGCGCAGGCGCATGCTTTGTCGCAATGGAGCGATGGGGCCTTTGATATCACGGTGCAACCTTTGTGGCAGCTGTTTCGCGCGGCGGCAAACCAGGCCAGCTTGCCGACGGACGCCTTGCGCCGCGCGGCGCAGGCGCGGGTAGGCTGGCGGCAACTGGCGTGGGATAGCCGGGAAGTGCGTTTTCTGCAGCCTGGCATGGCACTGACCTTGAATGGCCTGGCGCAAGGTTACGCGGCAGACATGGCGCTGGCAGCCGTGCAGGCGCGCGGCGTGCGGCACGCGCTGCTCGATACGGGCGAATTCATCGCGCGTGGGCAGCGTTCCGTGCGCCGTCCGTGGACCTTGGGCATCCAGGATCCGCGCGACGCGGAAATCCTGGCGGCCACCTTGAAAGTGGAGGGGCGCAGCGTGGCCACGTCGGGCGACTACGAATGCACGTTCACGCCCGATTTCGTGCATCACCACATCTTCGACCCATCGAAGGGCGATTCGCCGCGTGAACTGGCCAGCGTGACCGTGCTGGCGCCCACGGGTTTGCTTGCCGATGGCTTGTCGACCACCTTCATGGTCACAGGAGCCGCACGCGCGCATGCCATGGCCGCACACATGGAGGGCGTCGACCTGATGACCATCGACAAGCAGGGCCGGCGCGCGATGTCGCCCGGTTTTTTCCGTTTACTCTAGGCTATTTCAGGTGCGGCACCTTGCGATAGATCGTGTTGCGCGACACGCCCAGGGCCCGCGCTGTGGCCGAGACGTTGCCGCCGTGGGCATCGAGCGACTTGAGGATCACGCTTTGCTCCATCTCTTCCAGATTGGCGCCGGCGGCGATCATGCGGTCCGTGCTGGCGCTGGCGGCAGTCGCTTGCGTCATCTCAATATCGTCGAGGAAATCATCAGGCATGTGGCGCAAGCAGATTTCATGCTCGTCGCCCGCCATGACGATGGCCGTGCGCAAGAGATTGGTCAGCTGGCGGAAATTGCCTGGCCATTTATGCTGGTGGAACATGCGCAGGATGTCCGGCGCCACCGTGTAGCGCGTGTCGGGCGCTTCTGTTGCGAGGATTTTTTTCACGACCGTGTCCAGGTCCGTGCGTTCGCGCAGCGGCGGCAGTTTTACCACCAGGCCATTCAGGCGGTAATACAGGTCTTCGCGAAACAGTCCCTTGGCCATGCGTTCGCGCAAGTTGTGATTCGTGGCGCAAATGAGTTCCACGTTGACGGTGATCGATTTGCTGCTGCCCAGGGGCGTGACCATGCGTTCCTGCAACACGCGCAATAGCCGCGCCTGCAAGCCAAACGGCATGTCGCCGATTTCATCGAGGAACAGGGTGCCGCCATTGGCTTGCAGGATCTTGCCGATCGCGCCTTTCTTGCGCGCGCCCGTAAAGGCGCCGTCTTCATAGCCGAACAGTTCGGATTCGATCAGGGTTTCCGGGATCGATGCGCAATTGACGGCAATAAACGGTCCCATGGCCCGCGGCGAGTCGTTGTGGATGGCTTGCGCCAGCAATTCCTTGCCGGTCCCCGTTTCGCCCATGACGAGGATGGGGATGTCGCGCCCCAGCACCTTGTTGACCTTTTCGATCACCAGTTCCAGTTGCGGATCGCCCGTGCGCAGGTAGCGCAAGCCGGACAGGCGCCGCGCCGCGTTGGCCGCATGGCTGGCGGACGCGGGAATCTGGGCCGGCACGGCATTGATATCGCTATGGTCGGTGCTGGCAGTAAAGCCGTGCTGGAAGACGCTATTGGACAGGCGCAACTGCGCGCGCCCATACACGCGCACGCCGCTGTGCATGCACAGGTTCAGCAAACCGGGTGCGGCAGTGCGGTAATGGTCGTACAGGGCGGACACTGGCAAGCCGAACAGGGAGCTGAAGGTATGTGATTGCAGGGCGGCAAATGACAGGCCCAGCTGGAACAAGCCGTTTTTATTGGCCGATAAAAACCGTCCGCCCGGCGTGAACGAGGCGATGCCTTCCATTAAGGTGCCGATGAATTCGGGGCGCGCGTGGAAGTGCACGGTGATGGCGTCTTCGAAGGTGGCGGAAAACAGCTGGTTTTCGATCATCAGCGCCGACATGCGCACGAGAGCCATCGTATGCTTGTGGAAACTGCGTTGGTCGCTCGAGACGTCCAGCACGCCGATGACGTTGCCCCGGTGGTCGGTGATCGGTGCCGCGGAGCACGTCAGGAAATGATTGGCGGCCAGGTAATGCTGGTCCGCATGGACCAATGTCGGTACTTTTTCCGTGATCGCCGTGCCGATGGCATTCGTGCCGCGGCTCTGTTCCGACCACGCCACGCCTGGCTGCAGGGCGACCCGGTTGGCTTTCTCCAGGAAATCATCGTCGCCCAGCGAATGCACGATCACGCCGTTGGCATCCGTGAGAATCACCATATTGTGCGTGTTGACGATTTGCTGGTACAGGGTTTCCATGGCCGGCAGCGCGTGCGTGTGCAGCATGCGGTTTTGCTCGATCAGCAAGGACAGGTCGGACTTGCCCGCCGGCGTGAAGTCGGGCGTGGCCGTGGGCGACAGGCCAAAGGCGACGGAACGCTGGTGGGAAGTTTCAATGATGACGGGGACGTTGTCCTGTCCTGCCGGCAAAATGTTCGCGTCCGCGATGGACGAAAACGGTGCGCTACGGTAAGTAGCTGACGGTTGATACATGATCTCGTTGCCTCCGTTGGGCCCTGTACTGCGGCGCTCTTTTGAATATCGAGAGTGTTCCATAATGTAGCACCTGTCACAGATGGGAGCAAAGCAAAGCGAACCGGGCTATCCCCAGTGTTGCTGCCTGGCCCAGAGTTGCTCCCCTCGGTGGTCGGTGCATGTGTTCATATAAGCAATTGCGGTGCCAGGCCTATTGCCTTTGATCTGGCGCAAAAATAGCGCTTGCGGGGTGTGCAGGGCACGGCTATAATTCGCCCCCTCGCTGAACGACGCATGCAAATGCCGAGTGAGACGAGAAAAGGAAGGAGTTGACGGACGTAGCGAAATGCTTCATACTCTTCCTTCTTCGCAGCTGACAAACACAACGCTTTGTCGATAGCGCGAAAGCAGTAACCGAATACAGTTCTTTAACAATTAACAGTCGATAAGTGTGGGCATTTGATGT
>NZ_JAPWIB010000009.1:0-6362 GCF_030587305.1 Janthinobacterium sp. SUN206
GAAGAGTATGAAGCATTTCGCTACGTCCGTCAACACCTTCTTTTTACTGCATCGCCGTTTCCGGTGATCCTCAACTGCCGCATTTGACTGCGCCTCATTGGGGAGGCGAACTATAGCAAAGCCACTCACGGGCAGCAAGCTTTATTTCAGCAATTCTGCAACCGCCATGCCGACATCCGTCGTACTGGCGCTGCCCCCCATGTCCGGCGTACGCGGACCATGCTCGAGCACCTGCTCGATGGCGCGCACAATCGCATCATGCGCCGCCGTGTAATTGGCATCGCCATTGCCGAGGAAGTCCAGCATCATGGCGCCCGACCAGATCATGCCGATCGGATTGGCGATATTCTGGCCATAGATATCGGGTGCGGAACCGTGCACCGGCTCGAAAACGGAAGGAAAAGTGCGCTCCGGATTGATATTGGCCGACGGTGCGATGGCAATCGTCCCCGTGCAGGCGGGCCCCAGGTCGGACAGGATGTCGCCAAACAGATTCGAAGCGACCACCACGTCGAAACGTTCGGGGCTCAATACAAAGCGGGCCGCCAGGATGTCGATATGGTATTTATCCCAGCGGACATCGGGAAAGCTCGGGCTCATGGCTTCCACCCGCTCATCCCAATACGGCATGCTGATGGCGATGCCATTCGATTTCGTGGCCGATGTCAGGTGTTTTTTAGGCCGGCTTTGCGCCAGCTCAAACGCATACTTCAGGATACGGTCGACACCCTTGCGCGTAAAAACGGATTCCTGCAGCACCGTTTCGCGCTCCGTCCCCTCGAACATGCGCCCGCCCACGGATGAATACTCTCCTTCCGTATTTTCACGCACCACATAAAAATCGATATCGCCCGGCTTTTTATTCGCCAGCGGGCACGGCACACCAGGCATCAAGCGCACGGGACGCAGATTCACGTATTCGTCGAATTCGCGGCGGAATTTCAACAGCGAACCCCATAAGGAGATGTGGTCGGGCACCTTGTCCGGCCAGCCCACGGCGCCAAAATAGATGGCGTCGAAATCCTTGAGCTGGGCAAACCAGTCCGAGGGCATCATTTGCCCGTGTTCCAGGTAATAGTCGCAATTGGCCCATGCCATCGTCGTGAACTGCAGGTCGATATTGAAACGGCGCGCGGCGGCCTCGACGACACGCAGCCCTTCCGGCATGACTTCATTGCCGATGCCGTCGCCGGCGATGACTGCGATTCGGTGTGTGGGCATGGGGTTCTCCTGTTATAGATAGATGCTAGATGGATGCATTGATGATACTGGCACCGCATGAGAATACAATCGGGTAATTCATAACCCAAGTATTCACATTTCGTGGTCAATCAATGAAACATACGCCGCTGCTGGAAGACTTACGCCTGTTTTGCCAGGTTGCCCATAAAACCAGCTTCGCCGGCACAGCCTTGGAACTGGGCATTTCCAAGGCCGTCGTCAGCAAGCGCATCGGCATGCTGGAAGCGGCGCTGCAAGTACGTTTGCTGCACCGGACCACTCGCCGGGTCAGCGTCACCGATCACGGCGAGATCGTGCGGCAATGGGCGCAACGCATCCTGGAAGATGTCGAGCAAATGGGTGAAGCGGTAGCGCAGTCGAAACTGCAGCCGCAAGGCGTGCTGCGCATCTGCTCCAGTTCCGGATTCGGACGCAACCGGCTCGGTCCAGCCCTATCCCAGCTGGCACGGCAGTACCCAGGCCTGAAAATACAGCTGGAATTGCTCGACCGGCCCGTCGACCTGCTGGGCGAAGGTTTCGATCTCGACATTCGCATCGGCGTGGTCCATGAACCGGACCTGATCGCCCACCGTATTGCTAGCAACCAACGCGTACTGTGCGCCGCGCCCGCCTACCTGGCACGACGCGGAACGCCGGACACCCTGGCGCAGTTGCGCGAGCATGACTGCATCGTCATTCGCGAACGCGACCAGGATGGGCGGCGCTGGAAACTGCAGGGACCGCAAGGAGTGGAAACGGTGAAGGTCGACGGACCGCTCTCGGCCAACAATGGCGAGATCGTCCATCAATGGGCGCTGGATGGCCACGGCATCATCTTGCGTTCGGCATGGAATGTGGAAAGCAGCCTGGCGCAAGGCAAGCTGGTGCGCATTTTGCCCGCGTATAAGCAGGCGGCCGACGTGTGGGCGGTGACCACCTCGCGGCTGTCGAACTCGGCCAAGGTCAGGGCCTGCGTGCAGTGTCTGGAGCAGTGGCTGCAAGCCCGTGCCTGATAATCGACACCAGGTATCTACACCAGGCGCGCCACATCCGGATACAGGCGCGCCAAGGTATCGGAGGTGATGGACGACAGGAGGGGCAGCACGCGCTCGGCGGCTTGCTCCGGCGACTTTTCCCGGCGCACGTCTTTCCACAGCTCGGCCAGAGCAGCGTCATGGCGCGCTACCGCCTGCTCGACCTCATCCTGCCAGAAGGCCGGCGCCTCGCTTTCGACAAAGTTGCCGCGGCCACGGCCAAAGTGCGCCACCGCCAGGTAACGCAGCACGCCCGCCACTACCAAGGTCCGCAAAAAGGCATCGGTAAATTGCATCGTGGGCTCATTGCGGTCCGTACCTGAATTAAAACCCCAGGCTGCGCCGGCAAACGTCAGCGCGCCGACCACGCCGCCAAGCAAGGCCCCCGTACCCAAGGTCAAGCCGCCGGAAATCAGGTCGGCCGATAGCCCCGTCGCGGCACCGGAAATCATGGCGCCCAAGAGCCCCGCTTGCGCCTTGTCGATCGGCGCGCGCACGGCGAAATTTTCCCGTATCCGGCTATTAATCTTATGCGCGTCGGTCGGATCGAGTTTGTGCAAGATCAACAGTTCACGCGTAGTCACGCTGCTGTGCGTATTGAGGCGCGCCACCAGGCTGGCCATGGCCTTTTCTTGGCGTTGCTGCTCTGCATTCTTGCCGATCCCCACGACCTGCAAGGCCGATTTCAGCAAACCCCTGGACGCCGGCTCGATGGCCTCGCGATCTTGCCCAGCCACGGCCAGCTGCGTAGCCAGCAAATGCATGGCCTGCTGGAAACGCGCCGTATTTTGTGTTTGCCAGGTAGCAAATAACCGCGCGTAGCCAGCTTGCTGTGACTGCGGTAACAATTTACCCACGGCTTCGTAAAACACGCGCTCATGTACCCAGCAGCGGGCAAAGGCATCGAGCGCCAGGACGTCGCGCACGATCGGATACTGCTGCAAATGCTCGCGCCAGCGCGCCTGCTCACCGTGCTCCTCATTACCCGGACGCGGCGGTCCCATCTGATTGAGCAAGACCACCACCGGCTTGTCCAGCCAGGCGAGGATTTTCATTTCCGCCGGCAAGTAGCCCGCGTCCCGGGGATTTTCAGAGGAGTTGACCAGGTACAGCACCACGTCGGCAGAGTCCTTGGCCGTGCGCAACGCTTGCTGGCTGAGCCAGAACGGGCGGTCGCGATAACGGTCCAGCACTTCGCGCAGGAACCAGCCGATGGGATTGCCGGACTGCCCCAGGCGCTTGAGCAGGCGCACGGAGTCGCCGAAGCCTGGCGTATCCCATAATTGCAGGGCATCACCCTGCGGTGTCGCCAGCAAGGTATGCGATTCCGCAAACACGGTCACGTGGGCGGCGTCGCGCACTTCGCCGATATCCACACCCACCAGGGTACGCGCCAGTGTCGTCTTGCCATTGTTCGTGTGCGAAATCAGCGCGAACTGAATCTGCACCGCATCATCCTGCACTTCTTTATTCACATTCACACTCATGCTGCTGCCGATACTTTCAGCCCGACACCAGCATCGAGCGGGTGCAAGGCAGGATTGAGTAAATTGACCAGGGTGGCCGTGGTTTTGTGGAACTGGCAGAATTGCTGCCACAAGGCGACTCGTTCCGCCAGGCGCGCGCCATTATCCACCTGCTCGCCCACGCGCTCCAGATAGCTGGACTCGTCGATCAGGACGGCGATGCCACGTGTCGACGATTGCACCAGGTAATCGAGGAAGGCGCCATGATTTTCCTTTTCCGGCGTCGCCGTCAGGTTGAACAGCACGGCCGTGATATTGACTTGCGGATCATTCAGGTCCGTGCCGCGCAGAACGTCCTGCGGCTCTTCGCCATACGACGTCGACGGACGCAGCATCATGCGCCCTTGCTCGCCGAACAGCATGATGGACAACTGGCCCAGGCCCTTGTGGCGCGCCTCATCGACAGTAAAGCTGTATGGCAAGACGCGCAGCATGCCGCCCGTGGCCACGCCGATGCTTTCATTGAGCTTGCGGAAATACGGTTGATCGAGATCCAACGGGAAGTGCCTGGTCAGGCGCGCGGCGCGCCAATTATTGAGCAATGCCAGGATCAGGCGGGGAACGACCACCAGCAGGAAAATCGTTGCCGCATACAAATGCACCCAGCGCGCGCCACCTTCGACGGTCGTCGTTTGCGGGAAACGCAGCGCTTCGATTTCCGCCAGCGAAAAGCCTTGCAAATGAAACAGGGCAATAGCCGGCGCAAACAGGGTTGAAAGCAGGCTGTGCACCTGGCCGGCACTCAAAAAGGTGCTTTCCCAACCAGCTGCGTATTGCGACAGGAAACCGCGCGCATACAACGAGGCGACGGCGCCGATGGCAAACATGGCGGCGCTCAAGTGGATGGTACGGCTCAGGCGCGCGGCCGTCAGCTTGGCGCTCAGGTGCGCCCATTCCCCCATGAAGCTGAGCAAACCCGAGGACAAAGCGTGCGGCAACTTGCGCGGCAAGGCCAGGCGGCCCACGCTCAGGTGGCGCACCAGCCCTGCTTTCGGCCAGCCGAGGGAATGCGAGGGGATGCATAGCCAGATCAGCAAGCCCAGGTAGACCAGTACGTTCCACGCAATGATCAGCAGCAAGGGCGCCGACAGCAGATCCACGCGATGGGGATCCGTGATGCGGTCGAGCCCGGCGCCCAGCAGCAGGGCCAACAAGGGCAAGGCCAGCGCCAGGGCTTTCATGCCGTTACGGCGTTTCGCGAAAGCGGCGAAGGCAGGCGTGCGTTCGGTGATGCGCTTGAGGATCAGTTCGGAGCGCTGCTGCAGGAAATCGTCACCCGTCACTTCGGCCTGCTTGCCCGAAGCTTGCCACTGCGCAAGCTCACGCGCGCTGCGGCTGGCATACATGCGGTCATCCTCGCTGAGGACTTCTTTTTTCTGGTCGGCCGTCTCGATAGCACGGACCAATACCACTTCTCTCGCAATCTGCTCGTTCATGGTGCTCCTGTTTTTGTATGAAACGACAACTAGACAGGCAGATTGTGACGTACTTTTATGTTTCAGGCCAACGCGTCCTCGGCCTGGAGCAGATTATGCAGCAGATATATCAGGAAAGAGGCGATCCAGGCAGACCACAAGGTGTGCGTGAAAAATTGCGTACCTTGCAACTGTTGCTGCCAGCCTGCCGCCAAACCGCACAGCAGCATGACGCCAGCGAGCAAAAACGCCGTGCGTGGCCGTCCGGGCAGGCAAAACAATGGCAAGGCCAGCATCCACCAGGCAGTGTTCGCCTGCATGGTGGGCAGGCAAACCATGGCAGATGCATTGGCGGGCAATGTTTCCAGCAGGCGCGTGTATGGCGCCAGTCCGCCATAGCGCAGCAAATCCGTGGGGCAAGGCACATCGCTGAAAGAAGAGAGCAAGTAAATGCTTAGCGGCACCAAGACGACCGACAGGGCCACGACGCGCAAGGCGCTGCGGCGTGAGGCCAGCCGAGCCAGCGGATGCAAGGTGTCCCAGATAGCCAGGCAGATCATGGCGCAGCCAAGCGAGATCATGCCGAGCTGGAAATTGCCCGCCCACGCGCTGCCCGTGCCGGCAAATTGCCCACGCGTCCCGTCGAACATGCTGTCGGCGATCATGAGATCGAGGTTGCTGTAATTGCCGATCCAGAGTATCAGCATGGCCGACAGCATCAAGACGCTATCGATGCCTTTGGGAGTTTTGACGAGTTTAAGCTTGGCCAACATGGATGCACACATTTACTTGATGGGATGAAAGGGACTGGCCACCCAAGGGCAGCAGCCATGCAAGCCATCGTACAGTGTGAATATGAAGAGAACATGACGGTGCCCGCAGTTAGCAACATGGGCCGGGCAAGATAGGCATTTTTGCGGCACACTTCCCCCCGCAAAAAGCGCTCGCGAGCTATAACTTCGCGCAACTTCGCCGTACGCACGACAAAAAGCGCGCACCGGGCAAAACCGCCAGACGTAAAAAAACCCCAACCGGATCACCGGAGGGGTTTTTTCGAATAACAAGCCTGACGATAACCTACTTTCACACTGGTTGCAGCACTATCATCGGCGCAAAGTTGTTTCACGGTCCTGTTCGGGATGGGAAGGGGTGGGACCAACTTGCTA